>JBLNDJ010000001.1:0-3501 GCA_050261515.1 Acidobacteriota bacterium
ATAGCTGAACATATCGGCCTGCTGATGATCCTGACCGCGCATACTACTTAGACGTCCAGAACATTGCTGTGGTCACATGTTTCGAAGGCCTTTTCCAGAGTTTTTCCGCATCCTGCTAGAGACATATCTGACTCTCTGAACTTCGGCAGAGTGACGAAGGCGGGCGAGGGACGGGCCGCCCAAATTACCGCCAAGGTGATGTTTTGACGCTGGATCAGATGGGCGCGCCCGCCGATTGGGGCGCGCCCGTCGTGTGGAAGCGTGCGTTGTTTTTCGGCCGTCTCCGATAGATAGAGGTGAGCGGTACGTGAACCACAGGTCCGCGCAGCCAGGAGCGCTTATTTTGGAAGGCGCTCTGGCCGAGCGCTCTGATTCCGCTTCCATTGATCCGGCAGCCAGGCAGGCAGATCACGAACGCGCAGCGACGGCAGGTTTACCAGCAACTGCGTCAGGTAGAGTTGCGGATCCACATCGTGCCGGCGGCAACTGCTGGTGAGGCTCGCCAAGATCGCCGCCGTCCGGCCGCCGCGCGCGTTGCCCACAAACAGCGAGTTCTTGCGGTTCAGAACCACCCGCTTCATCTCGCGTTCGCTCACGTTATTGTCGATTGGCACGGTTCCATCCGAGCAGAACACGTTCAGTTCCTGCCACTGGCCCAGAACGTAGCCCACCGCCTCCGCCATCGGATGCTTGGGCAGCAACTGTTGCTTCCAGCCCACAAGCTTCTCCTTGAAGCCCGCCAACACCGGCGCCGAACTGCCCTGGCGTAACTTGAGCCGTTCGGCCGCCGGGAGGTCCTGAGCCTGCCGCTCCACCGCGTAGAGCGCGCGCACCAACTCCACCGCCTCCCGCGCGATTTCAGGAGCCGCCTTTTCCGCCTCGACCAGCTTTCTCCGCGCATGCGCCCAGCAGCCCGCGCGCGTGATCTCGTTGCCGGCCACCACGCCGTTGTACCCGGCATAGGCGTCGGCCAGCAGAACCTCCCGGTAATCTTTGAGGAAATACTTCGGACCGTCGCGGCCCCGGTTGAGGGTGAAGTCGAAGACGTTGTACGGGTTTTCCTGGTCGCCCACGTACACCCACATCCGCGCCTTCGCCGCCTTGCCCCGGCTCAGCATCGGCATGATCGTGTCGTCGGTGGCAACGACGTGCGAGGCCCGCACCCGCTCCCCCATCAGTTCATACAACGGCTCGGCCAGCTCCGCCACATCGCCGCACAAGACCGACTGCGTGGCCCGCGAGGTCTCGAATCCCTGGCGCGCGAAGATATCTTCCAGCCGGTAGAGCGGCAGGTAGTCGGAGAACTTACTGGTGACGATGTAGGCCAGCAGTCCCGGCCCGGCCAGCCCTTTGTCGATGGGCGCTTCCGGCTTGGCCGCGGTCTCGATGCTCGGGTTCGAGCCACTGTTCTCGCAGGCCGGACAGGCGTACTTTTTGCGCACGTGCTGAATGCGTTCGAAATGGCCGGGAAAGTACTCGATCTGCCAACTCTCCTCGGCGCCGATCTCGCGGCGCTCCGCGCCGCAGCACGGGCAGGCCCGCTCGTCTCGGCTGAGTTCGTGAACGTGAGTGGTGATGGGGAGATTTTCGAAGTTCGCCAGATTGCGCCGGCCTTTGCGCCGCTTGACGCGCCGCAGTTCTTCGGCCGGTTCCGCCGCCGGAACGTCATCGGGGTGAACCGGCTTGCGGTCCAGTTCCGAGGCGAAGTCGAGCAGCATCTGGGCCACATCGCCGCTCGATTCGAGCCGGTCCGCGCGCGGGCCGTAATACCACTTCTTGTAGCGCTCCAGTTCCTGCTCGAGCCGCAGCTTCTCGATGTGGAGTTGTTCGGCGCGGCGCTTGTGCTGTTCGGCGTGAAGCTTGTGCTGTTCGGCGCGGCGCTGTTGTTCTTCGGCCCGCTGCTTCTCGCGGTCGCGTTCCTCGAGCAGCGAGCGCACCATCGCCTTCAGCGACTCGCTATCCTCCGGTAACCCGACTAACTCTGTGCCGTCCACCGTCACAGAGATTAGGGCGTAATTATCCGGATGTGAGTTACTCGGTTACTTACTTTCTTCCGGCGCGTTCATAGCGCGGAACGCGCTTCAGCCGCGACATGTCGATGCCGTCCAGCACCATCGCCAATTCGCTGGCCCGCAGTTCCACCGAGCGCGCCCCGGCCTCCACTTTCGGCAGCTTGAAGACGCCCGCCTCCAGGCGCTTGTACCACAGCACGAAGCCGTCGCGGTCCCAGACAAGGATCTTCAGCCGGTCGCCGCGGCGCGAGCGGAATGCGAACAAGTGGCCGCCCAGCGGATCCTGCCCGATGACCGTCTTCACCCGTTCGGCGAGGCGGTCGAAGCCGCAGCGCATGTCGGTCGCTTCGGCCGCCAGCCAGATCCTCGTCGCCTGCGCCCGGTCCAGCGCGCGCAGACTTGGAAGGCTGGTCAAGCCCGCGCCTCCAAAACGGCCAGCACGGCGCGCAGGTGGTTCGCGTCAAAGCCCGGCCCCACCATGACGCTGCGCCCGCAACCCAGACGAATTTCAATGGCGCGGCTCTGCGCTGTTGCCGGCTGCGCCGGCGCCCCCACCACCTCTAGTTCGACGAACGATTCCGCCACGGCCTGGCGTAGCCGCCGCTTCCAGGCGAAAAACTGCGATACGGGCAGGCCGCGGTCCCGGCAGAACGCCGCTATGCTCTGGCTGCTCGCGCTCTGCTCCGCAACCAAGCGTCTCCACTTCGCCCACGCTTCCTGTCTGCGCTCTTGCATATCCCAACTGTGGGCCATCGCGCCGGCGCTCTCAAGATGGGGTTGGCGTAGCGCTCACCTCGTTCGTGCTTACTCCCCTGGTCCGCAACCTGGCCCTGCGCTATGGCTGGGTGGACCAGCCCGGAGAGCGCAAGATCCACGCCAGCCCCATACCGCGCACGGGCGGAATCGCCATCGCGATCGCCTATATGGCCGCGTTCGGCGTCCTGTTCCTGCTGCCCCTCCAAGGCGGCTTCTTCGCCCGCACGGGTGTGCCGTTCGCGATGCGGTTGCTTCCCGCCGCACGCGCCTCCCCGAGCTACTCGCCTCCCGGCGCCGCTTGCCCATCGCGGAGATCGAAACGCAAGCCGCCATCCGCACCCGCGTCCCCCGCGCAAGCACCAAGCTGGTGTTGAAAGTCCAGAATGAGCGTCCCTTCCTCCCTTCCGCCCCTTTCGGCTATATAATGCCGGACAGCTATGCGGCGCAGACATTTTCTCCAGTTTCCGGCTGCGGTGATGGCTGCCGGCCCTCCGGCCCCCCCGAAAAAAGCGGAATGAAAATCACCAGCGTGCGGCTGGTACGCACGCGCCCGCGGCGGCCCGTGCCCTCCTACAGCCCGGCGCCCGGCTCATGGTCCACGCAAGGCGTCTAAGTGGCCAATCCGATGTCGATTTATCCGAAATACAAGGCCAACCGCGCGCTGTTCTTTCCGGACCCCGGACACCTGGGCGGCTTCACCGTAGAGATCGCCACGGACAAGGGAGTCAAAGGT
>JBLNDJ010000002.1:0-6198 GCA_050261515.1 Acidobacteriota bacterium
CTGAGACCCACGCCGATGCGCGCTGGACATCCACGGTGCCGTCCGGCTCGACGGGCATGCCCGCACCGACCCACTGGCTCACACGGGCAGCGGATACGCCCATGCGCTGGGCGAACTCGCCTTTCCGCATGCGTTCTGCGCTCACGAGCATCGTCTCCAGGTCTTAATCCCGCTTAAGTTAAGTGCAAGTCGAGTTCGCAACTGGTCGAATTGTGCAATCATTCCACCCGCCGGCGAAAGTCGCCAGACAGGACCCGCGAATCGCCCGGGCTCAGTAAAACCATCGCCGCAAGTCCCGCCGGCCACGGGGCGCGTGCAGGCGATCCGGGTTCAGCGGGTTGTCCGGATGGTTCAGCGGCATCCAGCCGCCGCCGTCCGGCCGCAGGGGCGCGGCGTCGGTCTCGTTCGCTTGGCGCAGCGCCTCGCGGTAGGCGTGGCGGCGATACGCCCAGGCGGGCGAGATCATTTCGATCAATCGGTCAAGCCAGTGCATGCCTTCCTTCTTCAGAGTCGGCGCGGGTATGCGGGTATTGCGGGTACGGCCGTCTCCCTTATCTCCCTTACCTACCTACCTTTGCCTTCCACACCCTTTCCACACGCCCCAGGGTAGGTAGGTAGGTTGCGGATTTTGGGGATAGGGCTGTACCCGCAATACCCGCAACTCCCCGCGCCACGTGGTCACACCGTGGCGTCGCCACCTTTGCCGTGGCGGATCTTGTACAAGACGGTCTTCTTGTGCCTGTCCTCTCCGGTGCGCTCGAGGAAGATCTCATTCTCACCAAAGCGCGTCCCGCGGCGGGCGCGAAGGATGTTCCCAAGTTGGACCGCGAAATACGGGTTAGGTCTTGCGGCCTCATGGGAGGTCGTCTGGCCGTAAATCTTGGCCACCTCGCGAGGCAGTGCGATGCCTCCGGTCTGGATCGCGTCGATCAAGTTCTTCAAGGCGAACTCCTCTGCACCAAAATGCTGCTCGATCTGGATGAAGAAGGTCTCCCACTCCTCCGATTCAAGGTCCATCTGCGAGTAGAGTTTTCGCTGGTTAGTCAGGAAGCCCTCGATGCCGGCGTTTTTCAGGATGCCGCCAACCAGTTCCTTCCACTGCGTGTATGTGCCGAAGGGCGTGCCGCCGAAAGCAGGCCTGCCGGCCGCGTACCACGCGCGGATCAAGATCAGGAGTGCCGCCAGTAGGTTGGCGCGCTCGGTTCTGCAATGTTCGACCAGGTTCGGGTGCTTGAAGTTCTTCCGGAGGTGCGGCTGTGCGCAGCGCGGATCGATCCTGACCCGATAGCATCGCCGCACCATGTCCCGCGAGACGGCCACGTTGTTGCCCGTAATGGCCCAGGAGGCGCGGTTCGGGACGATCCGTTCCTGCGAGAAACCTAAGACGCGCGATTGGAACAAGGGCTTCGTCAATGCCGCCTCAAGCGCATCGGACTGAAGCACGCCATGCAAATTGTCGAAGACAATGAAAGTCCGCCCCGAATCGAGGAGCGAGAACAACAACTTCGGCCACTCCTCGCGCGTGGACGGCGGCGCGATGACGGCCGCCACGTCTCCCGTGGCGATGATGGAGGCCACGTCGGTCAACAGCCCCTTGCCAGAACCCGAGACCGGCGAGTCGAAGACGCACATCGGGACGACGTCGACCAGTTGCCGGACCAACGGCGTGATGCAGAACCCGATGAAGTTCGCCCGGTCTGCGACGGGATCTTCAAAGGGGAAGTCCGTCACTACATCTAGCAAGCGGTGTTTTGCTCCTTGCAGATCCTGCTCGGTCGGCCTCTCCGGCACCGGCGGCAACAGGAAACCGGCGGGCGGAACGTAAATCATCCGCGTGGCGCGATCATAACCAGGCGTCCCGTGGATCGTACCGTCGGCCCGGACAATCGGCGTGCGGGCGATGGCTTCGACGACGGGGAACGTGCCTGGCGCGTAATCGTACGCCAGCAAATCCTCGCAAAGCGGACGCGGGGGAAATACGCCTTCCGGCCCCTTGGGCCCCTCCCTGTAGAAGAGCGCGACGTCGGCGAGGCGGCTGCGCATGGAGGCCCAGGTGAGGATCTCCAGAAAGGGCTCACCCGCCGCGTCGATCCGAAAGCGCACCGTCTCACGCAGACGCCGGAACACAGAGGGCGGATCGTTGGCCTGCTGGAGGGCGGCCACGGCCTCGGTGCGCAGATCTGAGAGCTGCTTTCCCGAAATGATGATCGCGGGCTTCGCGGATTCGGCCGCGGCCGTGAGCGCCTTGTCTTTCGCGAGGAAAGCTCGCGACTTATCTTTGGCTTCCCTGCGAGCCTTCTTGAGGGCGTTCAGGTCGATCCGGAGGCCGACCTTGGATTCGGCTGCGGCGCGTTTAGCAGCGCCGAGAAAATCATTCCATTGACCATCGGGAATCATCGCCAGGAGGACCGGCACTTCGAACAAGCGTTGCGCCTTGCCGGTGGATTTGCATTCTTCCAGGATGCTGTACAGGCGATCAAGATTGTCCGACGGCATCTCGATCACCTGCGGCTGTGGGAGTTCCGTTTTCACTTTGTCCGTGGCGGCGGATTCAACGACGTCCAATCCTGCAAATAGATCCGCCTTCGACGGCGGTTCAGGGTGCTCGCGCACGTAGTCGATGGCCCCGGCGATGAGGCGCGACAGCTCGCCGTCCTCAACGGCCGGTTTATCCTCGTCGTCGATTGGCTCATCGTCTTGCCACGGGTCACGGAGGAAGTCGAGCCAGGCCGCGAGCCCGGACAACTCGCGGACCTCGCCGCGGTCGTATCGGCCGAGGTCGAGCAGCGCCGTGTGCAAGTTGACAAGTCCTACGCCGGGGCCCGGCAAGCTGTCCAAGGCGATTATGACTTCGAAGAGCGGGTCCCAGTTCGTGGTCTCGACACCAGCTTCGAGACAGGCCGGGTCGATCTTTTGATTTTTGTACTCGTTTTCCGCTAAACTCCCCATGGTCAACCTCGAATCGAATCAGCCCGGACGGCGCCGCCAGCGCCTCCGGGCTTTCATTTATCTGCCCCGCCGCCCGCCGCGGGCCCTGGTCTCCGTCACCACCTCGTGGATGCGAGCCAACGTGCCGACCACGATGGCCCGCGCGTCGAGGACGAGCCGTGCCTCAGGGTCGATCAGCGTCCGTCGCTCCAGGTCGCGCTTTACGTCCGCGCGGCGGTCGGCTGGCACGTGCGCAAGCAGCGCGGCGCGATCACAGACAGTCAGCGCGCTCTCGCCGAGGAACGTCGCGAGCTGGTCGGGTGCCACGAGGTCGACGCCGTAATCGAACTGCCGCCGGCTGATCACCAGGAGCGCGCCAGGGAACTCGCCGCCAGTGGTCTGCGGCCAGTACTGCTCCACCAGGACGCGAGCGCAATCCGCTGCGATGAGTGGCGCCTGCCGCTGGCCCACGTAGGGCAGGACCAGCCGCTGTATGCGCAGGACGAGCAAGTCCCACGCGGAGTAGCGCCGCCGGTGGCCGGTGCCGACCGGCTTGAGCGGCAGCGGGACGAGGCTACGCTTACACCACGCTTTGAGAGCCTCGGGGGAGGTGCCGATTATTCCTGCTGTTTCCCTGAGCCCGAACTCCGGTTGACGTAGTACGGCATCAATTCGCATTCGTTATTCTCCCGTCACAGGGACCACTGGTTCCCTCACCGTATAAGGGCGCCAAAAGACCGCCCAGGAAGAATTTTCTTTCTAGCTGCGCCTAATAGCCGCGGGGAACACAGATCGTCGGCCACAGCGGCCCCCAGACCCGGCGATAGAGCTCCTGGCGCTCCGCTTCCGGGTCGTGGGCGACGGCGCGCCGCTGCTGTTGACGGTGCTGCGCGAATGGGAGCAGTGGTGCTGCGCCGGTGAGGACGACGGCGACCTTCCGCGTGGTTATGCCGCCTGATGCCGTCCGGCGCCGAACGATCACTCGCTCCGTCACGCGCGCCACGCGATCCAGACCGAGCCGTTGCGCCATCGCTCGCAGGCGTGGCGTGCGGAGCTGGTACATCATGCGCTGGTAGCCTGCATCGCCCAATGCCGCCTTGGTCGCGCCATCGAGCCAAGCGTCGATGGTCGCGGCGAGCTCGCGATCCTTCCGCGCACCCGATGCGCGCAGCGCATCCGGCAGATCGCAGAGATCGCTGCTGCTCCGGCTAGCGCCCGAGACCACGGTGTCCGCGATCTCCGGTGTCACATCGACGTGCGTCGCGTCCTGATGTCGCAGGCGGGCGAGTGCCCGGAGGTAGTGCCGCCGCACGGTGCGATGCACCGCAGTCCGGAGGTACGACCCCGGCCGGGTGATGCGCGCATTTCGCCAACAGCGCGACCGTAGCAGGCGCAAAATCACCTCGTACAGATCTGGCGGGTCGATGCGCCCCAGTTTGTCCACGCTGGCGGTCGCCCTGATCGGTGAGGATGCGCTCAGATCGATACCGAGCTCGGCCACGCAGAAGGCGCAGATGGTCTCCCACGCCGCGCGTCTGTCAGCCGGAGAAGCATGACCATTGACGACGGTATCTGCGGCAGTCGCCGCGCCCTCACATGCCGCGCGTTGTGCTGCCTGAGTGCCACGGAAGACCTCAACCAGGGCCGCCCGCTCCCAGGTCGCGAGCCGACCTGCTGCGGGGAATAGCGTCCCCGGCGCCGCGGGCGCAACTGGGGCCCGGCTGGTCCAGAGTGCGGTCATGGCGCGGATTCAGGCCGCCCCTTCCGGGCTCCTCGCCACGCCGGCTGCGGCGACCAGCTCATCAACGAACAACCGGAGCTGCTTCGCGGATTGGGAGGCGTCCAACCGCCACTTGCGGAGTTCTTCTGGCGTGCATTGGCTGGCGATCACATGGACATTGAGTCCCGACAGGTCCAGACACAGACTGTGGATGTTGGACAGCGTATCGATCATACGTTGCTTGGCCGGAACCTTATCCGGCGGTGGAAACTCGAGGACGGGCGTTGCGGCAGTCGAAGGTGGCGGTGGCGCCTGGGCCGCCACGAGCGGCGCGGGCTGCACTGCTTGACTCGTCAGCTCGAAATCGAGGGACGCCCGAGGCTGGGTTCCTCCGTCCGTCCTGATGTCTGCGATCTTCAGGCGCATCGCGGGCCTCACGCCGCCGGTTGTTGCTCACCGGTCTCGACGAGATTGTCGATCATCGCGAACAGCGGCGCCGCCGGGACCCGCAGCGTTTTCCCAAATGGCACGGCCCTGATTTCGCCCCGCTTAATGCGCAAGTAGATGTTCGCCCGGCTCTCGCCAAGCAGATCCGCCACCTCGCAAACCCTGAGCAACTCTCTTTTTCGCGCGTCGTCGCGGCTGATTCTCATTTCCCGTATCGACCTCCCGGCTCGATCCTACGGGCACTTGCGTGCAAATGTCAAAAAAACGACTAGTCGCGTTTGCAAACGGATTCCGTGTATAATGCCGTCTGGAGCAGCGGATAGGCATTGTGGTGTGGAAAACGACCAATGAACCGGATTCGGAAAACGATCAACAAGGGCCGGAAGTCCACCGGCCGGTGGGCGAATCTCGTGACGCAGTTGCGCCGGCGGATCGACGGTGTCGATCAGAACGGAGAGCCGGTCTGCACTCAGGCCGAACTCGCCGGCTACCTGGGCGTCTCCAGCATCACCATCAGCCGATGGGAGCTCGGTAGGCAGGACCCGCCGCCGCAGGCGCGCGCACGTCTGGCGCTGATGGCCGAGGCGCTCGGGACCGGGACGGACCTGGCAATCGCCTTTCGCGCCGGCCAGGAGCAGGAAAGCGTCTTGCGCAAGACGGACGTCAGCATAATCGGCTTGCTCCGCTGCCTGTTTCTCGCACGTGAATCATGGATGACCAAGCAGGACGGCGAGGAACTCCATCGCCTCGCCAAAGGGATCTTCGACCTCGCGCGGGCCGTTGCCGCGGACGCGCTCACGTCGGACGTGGTCGCCGGCCCAAACCGGTTGCTGGTTGACGAGATGGTTCGATTACTGAAACAGATCGATCAAGACGAGCAGAGCCCGCTCGGCCAGATGGCCCGGCTTTTTGGCGGTCGGACCTACACCGAGAAAGGAGACACGAAGTGAAGAACGACAAGGAGCGTCGCGGCCGGCGCCGTAAGCACCGCGCCAACAGCGAGGGATCGGTCTACTGCGATGCAAACGGGCGGTGGCGCGGCGCGCTCGTGGTCGGGTGGCTTGGCGACAAGCCGAAGCGGAAGTTCTTCACAGGCGATACGC
>JBLNDJ010000003.1:0-63659 GCA_050261515.1 Acidobacteriota bacterium
GGTCAAGTGATAGTGAGAGAATAGGCACTTATGCGATGGGTAACTGCGCTCCTGATGGGGCAGGCGCTGGCGTTCGCCCAGCCGGACGCGCTCGCGGTGAAGTCGCAGCGTGGAAAGCAACTCATGGCGGAGGGGCGCTTCGCCGAGGCGATTCCGGTGTATGAGGAACTGGTGCGCGCGGTGCCGGGAAATCCGGGGTTGCTGCTGAATCTCGGGCTGGCCGAGCAGATGGCGGGCAGGCCGCGCGAAGCGATCCCGCACTTCGCAGCGGCCGTGAAACTGGACCCGCGGATGTTTCCGGCGTGGCTTTCGATGGGCGCCTGCTACATGGACCTGGGCGAGCCGGCGCGAGCGGTGGCGCCGCTCGAAAAGGCGGCCGCGCTCGATCGGGCCAACCCGGGCCCGCGCTATGTGCTTGGAGACGCGCTCACGGCGCTCCGGCGCCCGGGCGAGGCCGCGCGGAACTTCCGCGAGCTGGCCCGGCTTCAGCCGGAGGATCCGAAGGTTTGGTACAAGCTGGGGCGGGCGTACGAGGCGCTTTCGCAGCGGGCTTTCGAGCAGCTGGACAAATCCGCGCAGGGCTCGGCGTGGTGGCTGGCGTTGGTGGCCGGGACCCGCGCCTCTGAGGGCCGCAACCGCGCCGCGTTCGCGCTCTACCGCGAAGCGCTCGCGAAGATGCCCGCGCTGCGGGGCGCGCACGCGGCGATCGCGGACATCTACAGGAAGACGAACCACCCGGACTGGGCGGCCGTTGAAGACAAGCGCGAGCAGGCGCTCGCGCCTCCCGATTGCGCGGCGGCGAAGCTCGAATGCGCGTTCCGGGGCGGCCGGTTCCTCGAAGCCGCGCGCGGGACGCAGCCGGCCTCAGCCGAGAGCTTGCACTGGCAGACGCGCGCTTATAATGCGCTCGCGGCCCAGGCGTTCGCGCGACTTTCGCAACTGGCTCCTTCGGCCGAGCTCTATAGCCTGAAGGCGCAGATCGAGAACGGACGGAACCGCCCTCGGGAAGCGGCCGAGGCGTATCGGGAAGCGTTGAAGCTTGCGCCGGGCGACGCGGACCTGGAGTTGGGGCTGGCGGCGGCGCTCGGCAAGGCGCGCGACTACAAAAGCGCCGCCCAGATCGTCGAGCGGCTCATCAAGCGGGCGCCCGATTCGCCGCTGCTCAATTTTCTCTACGGAGACTCGCTGCTGATGCAGTCGCAGCCGGAACCGGCGGTTCCCTACCTGGAACGGGCGGTGAGGCTCGAGCCGGAGAACCTGCAAGCGCGCGCGTCGCTCGGCCTGGCGCTGGCGCGGGCGGGCAAGCCCGAGAGCGCGATTCCGCACCTGGAGAAAGCGCTCGCCGCGGACAGCGACGGCAGCCTGCATTATCAACTGGCGGCGGCTTATCGGGCCTCCGGCCGCGGCGAACTCGCCCGCCAGGCCCTCGAAAAGTACCAGAGCCTGCAAAAAGGCGCGGATTCCGTCGATTCGGGCGATTCCGCAATTACGCCCCCCTAAATATTCCCGGAACTCCGGTCTCGTTCCTGCGTCCAATCGGGTAGGAGGGTAGGCGAATGAGCAACGCCGCAGTCCGCTTAGAGCTGTGCGGAGCAATCCTGGCCCTCATCGAACAGAAGCGCTCCGAAACCGGCGACGCCACGCTTGCCGAAGCGATCGAGCGTGTAGTCCTCGACTCGCAGTTCAAAGAGTTCGAGCAGGGAATCCTCGAGGACCCCGGCCCGATCGAGCCGTGGCTCATCCGCCGCCGGCGCGAAGACTAGCGGCCTCGCGGGCTCGCTAGCGCATCGCGATCGTAATCACGCCCGGGCGCCGTGACTTCGGGCGGAGCAGCTGCTTCTCCTCGCGCGACATGGGCAGCTCGAGGATGCGTTCGCTCGAGTTGGTCCAGATCTCCGAGAGCAGATAAGTGTCGCCGTAGCGGTGAAAGACGAGCTGCGGCTCGGCCGCGCGCCTGGCATCGCCCGGGTTGGCGACCACATAAGAACCCGCCGGATTCGCCGGCCCGGTGATTTTCCAGGCGCCGCGCATCACGTCGGTTCTCTGCAAGATGTATACGCCCGCGGGCATCTTCTGGTCCCCCATCGAGAAAGCGAACGGAACCTGCGCCGTCAGGCGGACCGTCTGCGCGTAGCCCGCAAACGAGGCGAGCAACAACCCGGCAAACAACGGGATCTTGTTCTTCATACAGAGGTATATCGGCAGTTGCCTGGGAAGTATTAGAGGGATTCCTTCCGCCGCCGTTTTCGCGCGGCGCAGATTCTGGCGATGTCGAATGCGACTGCCCCCAAAACGCTGGAGGGTAACGACTGAACTCAGCTCCAGTAATTGCGGTCCAGGCTTCGGTACTGGACCGCCTCGGCCAGGTGTTTCGCTGATACCGTCTCGGAGTGGTCGAGGTCGGCGATCGTGCGCGCCACCTTCAGAATGCGGTCGTGCGCGCGCGCCGAAAGACCCATTTTCCGCATCGCCAGCTCGAGCGTGCGCTCGCCCGAGTCGTCGAGTTGGCAGACGCTGCGCAGCAGGCGGGGCGGCAGTTGCGAGTTGGAGTGGCCGCGGCGCTCCTGAATGGCGCGCGCGGCTTCGATGCGCTCGCGCATTTGTGCCGAGGACACGCCCTGCTCGTTCGCCCGCATTTCCTTATAGGGCACCGCGGGCACCTCGACGTGCAGGTCGATACGGTCGAGCAGCGGTCCGCTGATCTTTCCGAGATAGCGCTGGATGATGCCCGGCGTGCAGCGGCACTCGCGCGCCGCGTCTCCAAAATGCCCGCAGGGGCACGGATTCATCGCGGCCACAAGCATGAAGCGCGCCGGGAACGAGAGCGTCATGCTGGCGCGCGCGATGCGCACCGAGGATTCCTCGAGCGGCTGCCTCAGCAGCTCGAGCACGTTTCTGGGAAACTCCGGCAGCTCGTCGAGAAACAGCAGGCCGTGGTGCGCCAGGCTCACCTCGCCCGGCCGCGGAATGCCCGAGCCGCCGCCGATCATGCCCGCGTCCGAAATGGTGTGGTGCGGCGCGCGGAACGGGCGCTCGGAGAGCAGCCCCGCGCCGGGCGGCAGAATGCCGGCGACGCTGTGGACCTGCGTGGTCTCGAGCGATTCGGCGAAGGTGAGCGGTGGCAGAATGCCGGCGAGCCGTTTGGCGAGCATCGTCTTGCCCGACCCGGGCGGGCCGATCATGAGCAGATTGTGCGAACCCGCGGCGGCGACTTCGAGCGCGCGCTTCGCCGTGGTCTGGCCGCGCACGTCGCGGAAATCGGGCGCCGTCGAGGCCGCCGCGCCGGCGCTCGCCCGCCCGTTTGCCGCCGCGGCCGGCTGGTGCCGCTCCGGCTGGTTCAGCACCGAAACCGCCTCGGCCAGCCGCCGCACGCCGAACACGCGGACGCCTTCGACTACCGCCGCCTCGGCCGCGTTCTCCTCGGGCACGATCAGGTTTCCGATCCCCTGCCGGCGCGCGCACACCGCCATTGACAGCGCTCCGCGCACGGGCCGGATCGCGCCGTCGAGCGACAGCTCCCCCGTCAGCAGGCAATCCTCGCTCGGCGCCACCGTCCCCATCGCGCCCAGAATGCCGATCGCCATGGGGACGTCGAACCCCGAGCCCTCTTTGCGCAGCCCCGCGGGCGCGAGGTTGATCGTCACGGACTTGCTCGGATACCCGAAGCCCGAGTTGATGAGCGCGCTCTTAATGCGCTCGCGGCTTTCGCGCACTGCGGTGTCGGGCATTCCGACGGTGATGAAGTCCCGCGATGTTCCGGCCGCGTACATGTCCACCTCGACATCGATCGCATGGGCCTGGATGCCGTACACGGCCGCGCTGCGGGTGCGAAAAAGCGCCATGTAGAAGTAGTTGCGCGCGGAGCCGGTTGTTCTCGGAATTGTCGCACCGAAACGGCATTTCGCATCGCCGCGGGACCCGGCCGGCGTTGCCGGACCTCCGCTCCGGGGCCCGGACATGGATAGCACTGCCCGCCGGGATACGGATAATACTAAAATGCGTTGAACGGCCATGATGCCCGCACCTCCATTTCAGAATGAAGAGGCGCTCGAGTACACCTCCGACGGGTTCGCCGCGCTCGATTCCGAATTCCGCATCGTCCACGTCAACAGCGCCGCCGCGCGCCTCAGCGGCCTTTCGAAGGAATGCGTGCTCGGAAGGACCCCGTTTGAGGTTTTTCCGGAGATGGCGGGAACGGAGTTCGAACACCGCCTCAGGCGCGCCATAGCCGAGCGGGAGTCCGCCGAGTTCGACTACTACCTCGGCTCGTTCGACATGTGGCTCGAAATGCGAATCTTCCCGTCGCGGTGCGGGGGCGCGGTCGTCTGGTTCCGCGACGCCACGGGACGGCGGCGGGCCGAACAGGCGCTCGAGGAAAGCAAGCAGGAGCTCAAAGAGGCGCAGCGGCTGACCCAGGTGGGCTCCTGGCTGTACGACCCGGAGACCGACAACGTTTCCTGGTCGGAGGAACTCTACCGCATCGTGGCCTGCGACCCTTCGCTTCCTCCCCCGACCTTCGAAGCGCAGCGCCGCATCTATACTCCCGAGAGCTATGAGCTGCTGAAGCGCGCCGTTGAGCGCGCGGTGGAGGCCGGCGAGCCCTATGAGCTTGACCTGGAGATGATCACTCTGGACGGCGTTCACCGTTGGGTCACCTGCCGCGGCGAAGCCGTGCGCGACGCCTCGGGCCGCGTGACCAGGCTGCGCGGCACCACGCAGGACATCACCGCGCGCATCGACGCGGAACAGAAGATGAGCAGCCTGGCGGCGGCGATCGAGCAATCCGCCGAACAGGTGGTCATCACGGATACGGAAGGAAAGATCGTCTACTGCAACCCGGCGTTTGAAAATGTCACCGGGTATACGAAAGAGGAGGTCGCCGGCCGGAATCCGCGCTTTCTGAAATCGGGCAGGCAAGGCGGCGAGTTTTACTCGAAACTTTGGGAGACGATCCGGCGCGGCGAGGTATGGTCCGGGCAGTTCGTCAACCGGCGCAAGGACGGCACGTTCTACAGCGAGGACGCGACGATTTCGCCGATCCGCGCCGCCTCTGGCAAGATCACGGGCTTTGTCGCCGTCAAGCGCGACGTGACCGAGCGCATCAACCTCGAAAACCAGTTGCGGCGCGCGCAGAAGCTCGAGAGCGTGGGGCGGCTGGCCGGAGGCGTCGCGCACGACTTCAACAACCTGCTGACGGTGATCAACGGCTATGCCGAGATGATGCTGAACATGCTCGGAGAAGGCGATCCGCTGCGCGCGCCGGTGGCCGAGATCCAGCACGCCGGCGAGCGAGCCGCCGCCCTCACCCGCCAGTTGCTGACGTTCAGCCGCGCCCAGGTGGTCGAGCCGAAGGCGACCGACCTCAACAGCCTGATCACCGAGAACCGCGCCATGTTCCAGCGGCTGCTGGGCGAGGATATCGAGCTGCTAACGAAGCTCGCCAGCCCGCTCGGGCCGGTCATGGCCGACCCCGGACAGCTTCACCAGGTGGTCATGAACCTGGCGGTGAACGCGCGCGACGCCATGCCCGGCGGGGGAAAGCTCACCATCGAGACCGCGAACGTCGAGCTCGAAGAGAACGAAGTCGCGGGACTCGCGCCGGGGCCCTACGTGCTGCTCACGGTCGCCGACACCGGTGTTGGAATTGAGAAGGAGATCCAGGAGCGGATCTTCGATCCCTTCTTCACCACAAAGGGAGAAGGCGAAGGCACGGGGCTGGGCCTGTCGATGGTGTACGGGATCGTGCGGCAATCGGGCGGCGCCGTGGCGCTCTTCAGCGAGCCGGGCCAGGGCGCCACGTTTCGGATTTATCTGCCCCGGACGGAAGGAGGCGCCGCCGGAGTCGAAGCCGCCGAGCCCGCGGCCGGCGGACTGCGCGGCTCGGAGACCATCCTGGTGGTCGAGGACCAGGATGCGGTGCGCAAGTGGGTCGTGCAGGCGCTCAAAAGCTACGGCTACCGTATCCTCGAAGCCTCGCAGGGCGCTGATGCGCTCGAAATGACCCGGCTGCACGAGGGCGCCATCGAGCTGCTGCTCACCGACGTCGTCATGCCCCACATGACGGGCAAAGAATTGGCGGAGCAACTCCAACCGCTACGTCCGGATATGAAGGTCCTCTATATGTCCGGCTATGCCGCGGACCTCATCGCGCGCCGCGCTCCGCTCGACCCCGGCGTCGCGCATATCGCCAAGCCGTTCACGCCGTCGGCGCTCGCGGCGAAGGTGCGGGAAGTGCTGGGAGCGGGGAAGCCCCGTTAATTAGGCGGGCATGCCCCCGCTTTCCTTTCGCGCGTTTTGGGTGTAAAAACATTTTAGAGGCGCGCTGTTGTTACTGTCCTGAGGATAAAGTGCAACTGTCCGGCCGAACTGCCTTGAGATTCAGCGACTTCGGGCGGCGGGCGGGCCGCGGCTTTTCCACAGGATTCGTGCACAGCTTAAGCACCACAACCGCAACGCGTTACGTTTCGATTGCAGCGCGGGCGGGGCGCCGCTTTAATTAAGATCTACCCGACGATGGCCACGTCCGACATTGCTCTTGAAAAAGGTCTCCCCGTCAACGTGGACGCCGAGCGCTTCGTGCTCGGTTCGATCCTGCTCGACGACTCTCTGTTCGTGCAGGTCGCCGGATCGCTTCAGGCCGAGGACTTCGCGCTCGAAAAGCACCGCCGCATTTTCCTGCGCATGGCGGGGCTTCAGGAGCGCAACGAAAAGATCGACCGTGTCACGGTTTTCAACGAGCTGCTCAAGCACAACGAGGCCGAGACCTGCGACGGGCTGAGCTATCTCATCTCGCTCGACGATGGCCTGCCGCGCATCTCGAACATCGACGCCTACGTGCGAATCGTGCGCGACAAGGCGATTCTGCGGCGCATCATCTTCACGTCGCAGAAGCTGATCGACCGCTGCATGATGGCGGAAGAACCGGCCGACGACATTCTCGCCGGCGCCGAGGAATCGCTGCTGCGGCTGGGCGACGACCGCGTCAAGGCCACCCTCGCCAGTCCGGCGCAGATCATCGAGGGATACGAAGGCGGCATCAACGCCCTGCTCGACCCGAGCAAGCGCCTGAAAGGCCTCAGCACCGGCTTCATGAAGCTGGACGAGATGACCGGCGGCCTGCACGGCGGGGAGTTGTTCATTTTGGCGGCGCGGCCTTCGATGGGAAAAACCGCGCTCGCTTTGAACATCGCCCAGCATGTTGCCACGGGCAGGGATCCGAAGACGGTTGCAGTGTTCTCGCTTGAAATGTCGAAGGAGTCGCTGCTGACGCGCATGCTTTGCGCCGCCGCGCAGGTGGACGGGCAGAAGTTTCGCGCCGGGTATCTGCGGCAGGAGGAGCGCCGGGCGCTGTCGAGCGCCGCGGCGTCGCTTTCGGCCGCGCCGCTTTACATAGACGACACTTCGGGCGCGAACATGATGGACATTCATGCCAAGCTGCGGCGCCTGAAGGCGGAGCACGGGCTGGGGCTGGTGGTCATCGATTATCTCCAGTTGATGAGCAGCCCGGGGCGCAACGAGAACCGTAACCAGGAAATCAGCAAGCTGTCGCGAGGCTTGAAGCTGCTCGCCAAGGAACTCGACGTGCCGATGCTCGTGCTCTCGCAGTTGAGCCGCGCCGTCGAGACGCGGCAGGAAGGCGACCACCGGCCGCAGTTGAGCGACCTGCGCGATTCGGGCGCGATCGAGCAGGACGCCGATCTGGTGGGCTTCATCTTCCGGCCCGAGGTTTACGCGCCGCAGCGGCAGGACCTGCGCGGTGCCGCCGAGCTCATCCTTGCCAAGCAGCGCAACGGCCCCACGGGCATCATCAAGCTGGCGTTTCTCAAGCACTGCACGCGATTCGTGACTCCGGTGTCCGAAATGGATGAGGAGTCCGCGCCGCCGCCCCCGGGCGTCGAGTAAAACCGGGCCTTGCATTCTTCCGCCAATCGAGACAACTTTGTATTAATGTCTATCCGCGTGGCCTCCGGTGCCCTCCTGTTCGCGCTCGTGGCCGCTTCCGCACAGGACTTCACCGGAACCTGGCGGTTGCAGTCGGAACGTTTCGAGCGCGGTTCGCTGCCGGAGCCTCCGGCCGCGGTGCTTGAAGTCGAGCACAGCGCCGGGCGGGTACGCTGCACTTCGACTACCTCGGGCGGCGCGCCCGAGTCGTTCCAGTTCACCATCGACGGCAACGAGACGAAGACGGCGGCGGGCGCGAAATCGCTGAAAGTGATCGCGAAATGGGAGGGCGCGGCGCTGCTGATCAACACCATCGTCTCGGGACCGGCCGGCAGCTATACGCAGATGGACCGCTGGACGATGTCGCGCGACCGCGCGACGCTGACGATCGCGCGCGAGATCGTTCGCGGCGCGGGGGCCGAGATCATCCTGGTCTATACCAGACAGGGAGTAGCGCCGCGCCCGGCTGCTCCGGCGGCTACGGTCCCGGCGGCGGCTCCGGTCCCGGCCCCGGCTCCGGCTCCCGCACCGGCTCCGGCCAGCCCGGGGTGGCGGCGCGTGGGAGATGCGGCGGTTCCGGCTCCGGCTCCGCAGCCGCAGCCGGCCAAACCCGCCGAGTTCGCTCTCGAAGCCGGGACCAGGATCCCGCTGATCATGGTCAACAGCGTAAGCACGAAGCAATCCTCCGAGGGCGACCGCATCTATCTCACAACCGCCTTCCCGGTCCTGGTCGGCGGGCGCGTGATCGTTCCCGCGGGAAGCTACGTTGCCGGGACGCTGACGTTCGTCAAACGCCCGGGCAGGCTGCGCGGGCGCGGCGAGATCTATTTGCGGTTCGATTCGCTGACACTGCCCAACGGGACCATCCGCGATTTCCGCTCGCGCGTCGGGTCGCTCGGCGGAACCGACAACGGACAACTCGACCGCGACGAGGGCACCATCAAGAGCGAGGGCAGCAAGGGGAAGGACGCGCGGACCATCGGCGCGGCCGGCGCCGCCGGAGCATCGGTCGGAGGGCTCGCGGGCGCGGCGGCGGGCAACACGGGCATGGGCGTCGGGATCGGCGCCGCGGCGGGCGCGGCCGCGGGCGTGATGGGCGTTCTGCTCTCGCGCGGGCCCGATCTGGTGCTCTCCAAGGGAACTTCGCTCGAGATGGTGCTCGACCGCAAGCTGGTCTATACCGAGGACGAGCTGCGCGAGGTGAGGAAGTAAGTGTTCCGCCGCGCGCGTCCTTTCTAAACCGGGGCGCGCCAGGCAGCCCGCGCCGGGAGGAAGATGGTAATGAGACGGACTGGAACCCCTCCTCTGTTTTCCCGATTGCCTGTCTGCCCCATTCAGGCGATAATGAAGGCTGATCCCGGTGTGCATATGTACTTTGCCGATCCTTTAAGCGGTTCGGGAGCTCCCGTATGAAGCGTGCAGGTTCCGACGAACCTTTGCGATGTTCCTTCTGTCATAAGAGCCAGGACGTTGTCGGAAAGCTGATCTCTTCTCCCAGCGATTACCCCCGGGCCTACATTTGCGACGAGTGCATCGCCGTTTGTAATTCGATTCTCGAAGACGACCGGCACGATTCGCCTTACGCCGCGCCTCACAAGCTCCCTAAGCCGCTGGAACTAAAGGAATACCTGGATCAGTACGTCATCGGGCAGGACGCCACCAAAAAGAAGCTCGCCGTCGCTGTTTATAACCACTACAAGCGCGTGCACATGAACAAGCAGCGCTCGTCGGACGTCGAGGTGGCCAAATCGAACATCGTTTTGATCGGGCCGACCGGGTCCGGCAAGACGCTGCTCGCCCAGACGCTGGCGCGCATCCTCGACGTTCCGTTCGCGATTGTCGATGCCACGACGCTCACCGAGGCTGGTTATGTAGGTGAAGATGTCGAGAACATCATCCTGCGGCTGCTTCAGAACGCCGATTGGGACGTGCAGCGCGCACAGCAGGGCATTATTTATATCGACGAAATCGACAAGATCAGCCGGAAAGATGAAAATCCCTCCATTACCCGCGATGTCTCGGGCGAGGGCGTCCAGCAGGCTCTTCTGAAGATTCTCGAGGGCACGATCGCCAACGTGCCGCCTCAGGGCGGCCGCAAGCACCCGCATCAGGAGTTTACGCCGGTCGATACGACCAACATCCTGTTCATCTGCGGCGGGGCATTCGTGGGTCTCGAAAAAGTCATCGCGCGCCGGGTCGGCAAGAAGTCGATGGGCTTCCTGACGGCGGCGGACGGCGACGGCGCCAAGCCCGCCGTTCTGCACGGGAAGCGCGACATCGATCTGCTGGGCAAAATCCAGCCGATGGACCTGATCAAGTTCGGGTTCATCCCGGAGTTCATCGGGCGGCTGCCGGTGGTGGGCATTCTCGAGGACCTCGACCAGAGCGCGCTGGTGCAAATTCTGACGAAGCCCAAGAACGCGATCATACGTCAATATCAACGTCTATTCGAGTTCGAAAATGTTAGACTGAAATTCAGCGATGATGCGCTGGAGGCGATCGCCCAGCTGGCGATGGAGCGCAAGGTGGGGGCGCGGGGCCTGCGCATGATCCTGGAAGAGCTGATGCTGGACCTGATGTACTATCTCCCGTCCTATAAAAAGGTCCGCGAATTCGTCGTGACCAAAGAGATGGTCATGTCCCAGAAAATCAGCCTTGCGTTGCTGGAGAAGGCCGGCTAAGGGGCGCCGGGTTTTCGCACAGGGTTAGGGTATTATAATCACCGGGTAGGGGCGCAACCAGAGCGCCGGGGACCTGCATCCAAGAAATTTGCCCGCAAAGCAACAATAAGATTAATTGAAATGCTTACATCCAAGGAAAAATCGGACACAAGACGTTTGCCGATGATGCCCGTGCGCGACGTGGTCATCTTTCCGTTTATGATGACCCCGTTCGTGGTGGGACGCGAATCGAGCGTACGCGCGCTCGAGGAAGCGCTGGCGGGCGACAAGAAGATTTTCCTGGCGACACAGCACGACGCCTCGATCGACGAGCCGCGTCCGGACGAAATTTACAGCGTCGGAACCATCGTCAACATCGTGCAGAGCCTGCGCCTGCCCGACGGCAACATCAAGGTGCTCGTCGAAGGCATCGAGCGCGGCAAGATCGTGTCGGTCGCCGAAGACGAGGGGTTTTTCCGCGCGGTGGTGCGGACGTCGCACTTCAAGGTCGAGCCGGGCCCGCAGCTTGAAGCGCTGACCTCGCGTGTGAGCACGCTGTTCGAGCAGTACATCAAGCTGAGCCAGAACCTGAACTACGAGACGATGATCGCGGCGATCCGCGTGGACGATGCCGGCAAGCTCGCCGACACGATCGGCGCGAACCTGCAGCTCACGATCGAGGAAAAACAGGAGCTGCTCGAGATCTTCGATCCCGTGGACCGGCTGACGCGCGTCGCCGAGATGCTCGATATCGAGATCGAGAAGCTCAACGTCGATCGCACCATCCAGGGCCGCGTAAAGCGCCAGATGGAGCGCGCGCAGAAAGAGTATTACCTCAACGAGAAGATCAAGGCGATCCAGAAAGAGCTCGGCCGGGGCGAGAAGAGCGAGATCGACGAGCTGAAGAAGAAGATCGAAACGGCCGGCATGACCAAGGACGCCTTCGAAAAGGCGATGGCCGAGCTGAAGCGGCTCGAGAACATGCCGCCGATGTCGGCCGAATCGACCGTCTCGCGGAACTACCTCGAATGGCTGCTGGCGGTGCCATGGAAGCAGAAATCGAAGGAGATCCGCGACCTCAAGTTCGCCCAGGAAGTGCTCGAATCCGACCATTACGGCCTGGAAAAGATCAAAGAGCGCATTCTGGAATTCCTGGCGGTCAGGCGGCTGGTAAAGAATCCGCGCGGGTCGATCCTGTGCTTCGTCGGGGCGCCCGGCGTGGGCAAGACGTCGCTCGGCATGTCGATCGCTAAGGCCACGGGGCGCAAGTTCATTCGCCTGTCGCTCGGCGGCGTGAGAGATGAGGCCGAGATCCGCGGCCACCGGCGCACGTACATCGGCGCGCTGCCCGGCCAGATCATCCAGATGATGCGCAAGGCCGGCACGCGGAACCCGGTCTTCATGCTCGATGAAGTCGACAAGATGTCGATGGACTTCCGCGGCGACCCCTCGGCGGCGCTGCTCGAGGTGCTCGATCCGGAGCAGAACTACATGTTCATGGATCACTACCTCGATGTCGAGTACGACCTGAGCCAGGTGTTCTTCATCGCGACCGCGAACGTGCTGCACACGATTCCGCCGGCGCTTCAGGACCGCATGGAAGTGATCCGCCTGTCGGGCTACACCGAGCTCGAGAAGCTGGAGATCGCCAAGCGGTTCCTGGTGAAAAAGCAGATGAGGGAGACGGGGCTCACCGAAGAACTCGTCAAGTTCACCGATGAAGGCCTCAATCACGTGGTGCAGTACTACACGCGCGAGGCGGGCGTCCGGAACCTGGAACGCGAGATCGGAAACATCTGCCGCAAGGTGGCGCGCAAGTTCGTAGACGTCATCGGCGACGTGCAGGAAGAGAAGCGCAAGAAGAAGAAATCGAAGGCGGTGGAAGAGCCCGCGCCGCCGAAACCCGCGCCCGAAGCCGTCGTGATAGGCCCGCAAGCCGTTCCCGAATATCTCGGGCCTGAGAAGTTTCGCGACATGGAAGCCGATAAGTGCAACGAAATCGGCGCGACGTTCGGGCTGGCGTGGACCGAGGTGGGCGGCCAGATTCTGGCCACCGAAGCCACCATCATGGACGGCAAGGGCAAGCTCACTACCACCGGCAAGCTCGGCGACGTGATGCAGGAATCGGCGCAGGCGGCGATGAGCTACATACGCTCGCGCGCGCACCTGCTCGGCCTGCCGCGCGATTTCTACCGGAATCTCGACATACACGTGCACGTCCCGGAGGGTGCGATCCCGAAGGACGGGCCGTCGGCGGGCATTACGCTGGCGACGTCGATCGTAAGCGCGCTCACGAAAATTCCGGTGCGCTGCGATGTCGCGATGACCGGCGAGATCACGCTGCGCGGGCGCGTGCTGCCGATCGGCGGATTGAAAGAGAAGCTGCTGGCGGCGCGCCGGCATGGGATCCGGGAGGCGATCGTCCCGAGGGACAACGAGAAGGATATCCCGGACATTCCCGAGCAGGTGCGCAAGGAGATGAAGCTGCACTTCGTGCGATCGATGGACGAGGTGCTGAAGATCGCGCTCGAGCGGGAGATCGAAGCGCTGCCACTGGCGGCGCCGGTCGAGCAGATCGCCACGCAGGTCGAAGAAAAATTGCACTAGTGCGGCGGCGGGCTCGCCGGCCCGGCCAGCCGGCCCAAGAGGCCGGCTGCGGACCCGGGGGTTCGCCCCACTTTGAACCGTGGACGCCCAGTATATAATTGGAGCAGCCCGGCGGGATCAGTTCCCGCCCGAGGGACTGCCCGAAGTCGCGTTCCTCGGCAGAAGTAATGTGGGCAAATCCAGCCTGCTGAACTGCCTGCTCGGAGGCAGACAACTGGCACACACGAGCAGCAAACCCGGTTGCACGCAGTTGATTCATTTCTATCGCGTGGACGGGCGCATCTGCTTCGTAGACCTGCCCGGCTACGGTTACGCACGAGTCCCCAAGCAGATGAAGGCCGGCTGGAAGGAACTGATTGAAGCTTACCTGGTTGGCCGGGAGCGGCTGGCGCTTTCGATCCTGCTGGTCGATGTGCGCCGGGGCTGGATGGAAAAAGATCTGGAGCTTAAGCGCTGGCTTGAGTTCCATAACCGGCGGCACCTGGTTGTCGCCACGAAGATGGATAAGTTAAGGAACCAATCCGAACAGAAACGCGGCCTGGATGCCATCCGCCAACACCTCCCCGGCGGAGATCCAGTGCCGTTCTCGGCCATCGACGGCCGGGGATCAAGGGAGATTTGGCAAGCCATATGGAAAACCCAGAACAGACCGTAAATCCCGTCGAGACTCAGGAGGAAAAGCCCCAGGCGCAGCAGCCTGCTGCCGCGCCCCCCGCCGGCAATCCTCCCGCAGCGCCGGCGGGCGCCCGCAAAGGGCGAAGCGGCGCCGCCGGGGCGCCACCGCCGCAGAAGAACGGCTCGCAAAAGGAGCAGCCGCCACAGCAGGCTGCTTCGGCCACGACGCTCGACCTGGTCGCGCTCAAGGACATGAGCATCCAGCAGCTCAACAATATCGCCAAAGACCTTGGGTTGAGCGGCGTTTCCGGGCTGCGCAAGCAGGAGCTGATCTTCAAGATCCTCCAGGCGCAGGCGGAAAAGAGCGGGTTGATTTTCTCCGAGGGCGTCCTCGAATGCCTCCCGGACGGTTTCGGGTTCCTGCGCGCGCCGGAATATAACTACCTGCCGGGGCCGGACGACGTCTATGTCTCGCCCTCGCAGATCCGCCGTTTCGACCTGCGGACCGGGGACACGATCTCGGGCCAGATCCGCCCGCCGAAGGAAGGCGAGCGGTATTTCGCGCTCATCAAGGTGGACGCGATCAACTTCGAGCCGCCGGAGGAAGCGCGCAACAAGATCTTCTTCGATAACCTGACGCCGCTGTACCCGAACTCGCGCGTCAAGCTCGAGACGTCCAAGGACAGCTACTCGGGCCGGATCATGGACCTGCTGACTCCGCTCGGCAAGGGCCAGCGCGGCCTGATCGTCTCCCCGCCGCGCACGGGCAAGACGATGCTGCTGCAGAGCATCGCAAACTCGATCACGACCAACCACCCGGAGATTATCCTCATTGTCCTGCTGATCGACGAGCGGCCCGAGGAAGTCACCGACATGCAGCGCTCTGTGCGCGGCGAGGTGATCAGCTCGACGTTCGACGAGCCGGCGGCCCGGCACGTGCAGGTGGCCGAGATGGTCATCGAGAAGGCCAAGCGGCTGGTGGAGCACAAGCGGGACGTGGTGATCCTGCTCGACTCGATCACGCGCCTGGCGCGCGCCTACAACACGATCGTTCCGCCGTCGGGCAAGGTGCTGTCGGGCGGCGTCGATTCGAACGCGCTCCAGCGGCCGAAGCGGTTCTTCGGCGCGGCGCGCAACATCGAGGAAGGCGGGTCGCTGACCATCATTGCGACGTCGCTGATCGACACCGGCAGCCGCATGGACGACGTGATTTTCGAGGAGTTCAAGGGCACCGGCAACATGGAAATCCACCTGGACCGCAAGCTGGTGGACAAGCGCGTGTTTCCGGCCATTGACATCAACAAGAGCGGCACCCGGAAGGAAGAACTGCTGCAGCCGCGCGAGGAGCTGAACCGGGTGTGGGTGCTGCGCAAGGTGCTCTCCCCGCTGTCGCAGGTCGAGGCGATGGAACTGCTGCTCGACAAGCTCAGCAAAACCCGCAGCAACGCGGAGTTTTTGGCTGCGATGAGCGGGTAGGCGGGCCCGGGGCAGCCGATTCGGCGATTGACCGCTCCCTGACGGCCGCGGCTCTGCCACGACGAGCCGCGCGCGTCAGCGGGGCCTCCGTCCGGCCGCGGCCGGATTTGGGAACTAACTTTTTGATTCCGCTGCAGACTCTTCCCACTCACCGCTAACCTTTCCCGAGGTATGATCGTCTTTAAACCTCAGGACGAAAGTCACGATCCTGTCATGGCGCAGGCAAGCCGCAGCGCCGTGCCGGAAGAGTCTAAATGCACTCCCATGATCGAGGCTCCCGGGAGCCCGAAGCCCGACGTTCGCGCCGCCTCTGGGCGGCGATAGCGGCCTTTGTAGCTGCAGCCGTATGCACTGCGTGGGTGGTGCGCGCGGCCTCCTCGGATTCCAAAAAGCCGGGCGTACAGCGGAGTTCGATACGGACGCACCGCGTCCGGTTGGCGCCGCTCGAGCGCACCATAAGGCTCAGCGGAACGACGGCGCCGGAGCGGTACGCGGCGCTGGTGGTGCCGCGATTGCGCGGCAGCCGCCGCGGGCCGAATTCCACGCTGCCCTCGGCATCGCGCGCGACCACGACCGCCATTTCGAGCAGCCCCACGTTCAAAGCAGCGGGGCGGGGGAACTCGTCGTCCTCCTCCTCTTCGTCCTCAACCAGCAGCGCGTCGTCCTCTTCGAGCTCCACTTCGTCGCCTTCGAGCGGTTCGGGCGGGGCGGCGGGAGGCACGGCCACGGCCGCGCAGGCCGGGGGGGGCACACTGGCGAACGCATTGAACCGGTTCAGCACTCCCAAAAGCGGCAGTTCCGCCTCGAAGACCGCGAACCCGCGCCAGGCGTTGACCAGCAATTCGGACCTCGGTTCGACGGCTTCGAGCCTGCCCGGCGGGCCGGGCGGGCCGCCCGCGATCGGCGGCGGGGGCGGGGGCGACGACTGGCACATAATTCTGCAAAGCCTGGTTCCGCCCGGGGCGCACGTCCGCAAGGGGGAGGTCGTGGCGGAGTTCGACCGGCAGTACCAGTTGCTCCGGCTCGACGATTTCAACGCGGCGCTCAGCGATCTCGAAAACACACTCAAGACGCTCCGCGAGACGCTCGACGTCGAGATCAAAGCTCACAAGGAATCGATCGCGGCCGCCAAGGCCGCGCTCGACAAGGCGCGCTACGACCTGAAGACCATCCCGGTGCAATCGGCCATCGTTTCCGAACAGCTCAAGCTGGCCGAGCAGGAGGCCGCCGCGCAGTACAAGGAACTGCTTGCCGAAGTCGCGCTGAAGGAGCGCGCGCGGGAGGCCGAGTGGCGGATGAACGCGCTCGAGGTCGAGCAGTCGAAGATCGAGCTGGCGCGCGTGAAGGCGAACGCGGACCAGATGCTGGTGCGCGCGCCCATTGACGGCACCACCGTGATGAGCACGATGTTTCGCAGCGGCGAGTTCAGCCAGATCCGCGCGGGCGACGAGCTTCACCCGGGCATGATGTTCGCCAAGGTGGTGGACGTCAGCTCGATGGTGATCCAGGCCACCGTGAACCAGGCCGACATCGAACTGCTGCGCGTCGGCGCGCCGGCCCGAGTGCACTTCGACGCCTATCCCGACCTGGAGCTTCCGGCGCGGTTGTACTCGATCGGGGCTATGCCGAAGTCGGGCGGGTTCCGCGCGGCCTACGTGAAGGAAGTCCCGGTGGTGTTGAAGCTGGACCGGCTGGATCCGCGGGTGATTCCCGACCTTTCCGTCGGGATCGATGTGGTGCTCGCGTCCGAGCCGGAGGCCGCGGTGGCGCCGATCGAGTCGATCTTCCGCGACGCACCGGATGGGCAGCCGTACGCGTACGTGGCGGCGAACGGCGGCTGGGAGCGGCGCGATGTCGAACTCGGCCTGGCCAACAACATCGCGGCTCACATCCGCTCGGGGCTGCGCCCGGGCGAACTCATTGCGGCCGAGCGGCCGCGGCAGGAGAAGAAATGAAACCACGCCTCGGGAGGACGTCTTCCTCGCGCAAGAAGAAGGTGATCATATGGGGCGCGCTCGCCGTGGTGGCCGCGGGGGGAGCGATTGCCGCGTGGAACTACACCGGGAAGACCGAGGTGGTGGTGGCGACCGCGCGCGTGCGGCGCGGGGAGTTCGTCATCAGCATACGCAGCCGCGGCGAGATCCGCAGCACGCGCTCCGTGATCCTCAGCGCGCCGCAGGTGCCGAGCCCGCGCATCGTCCGGCTCGCCGAGGCGGGCAAGCCCATCAAGAAGGGCGACGTGGTGGTGGAGTTCGACACGGCGCAGCAGGAGCAGAACTACCTGGAGCGCTCGACCGGAGTCCGAACCGCCGATAGCGAGATCGTCCAGACCAGGGCCTCGCACCGCATCACGGACGAAATGGACGCGATGAACCAAATGCAGGCCGGCTACAACCTGGAGCGCGCAAAGCTCGAGGCGAGCAAGGCCGAGATCCTCTCGGAGATCGAAGGCGCGAAGAACCGCATCGACGTCGGGATCGCCGACGGCGACCTGGGGCAGGTGAAGGTAGCCACCAAAGCGCACAAAGTGGCGCAGCGCGCCGAGATTCAGCGGCTGGGGCAGCGCAAGGACAAGGCCGTGCGCGACATGAACCGCGCCAAGGGTTACCTGGCGAACATGATCATCCGCGCGCCCAATGACGGCATTGTGAACATCCTTCCGAATTTCCGCTCGGGCGGTTCGTTCGGGTCCATGCCGCCGCCGTTCAAGGAAGGCGACAGCGCGTGGACGGGTGCGGCGATCGCCGAGATCCCGGATCTTTCGAGCATGCGGATCGAGCTGAAGCTCGAGGAAGTCGAGCGCGGCAAATCGCAGCTCGGCCAGCAGGTGCGCATCCACGTGGACGCGATCGCTGACAAGGAATTCTCCGCTACGCTCGACTGGATCAGCCCGATCGCCACGCTGAACTTCTCGCGATTCACCTCGCCGGAAAAGATCTTTCCGGCCTACGCGACGCTGAAGAACCTCGACCCGCGGCTGCGGCCGGGCATGAGCGGCACGGCGGAGGTGATCATCGAAAGCCAGCAGAACGCGCTGCTCATCCCCGCCAAGGCAAGCTTCTCGCATAACGGCAAGCCGGCGGTGTACATCCAGAGGCTGGGTGGATTCCACCTGCGGAACATCGAAGTGGGCAAGCGGAACGAGAACGACATCGTGGTGCTGGGCGGACTGAAGGAAGGCGACATCGTCGCGCTCGAAAACCCGGCCGAGGCAGTCAAGAGGGCCAGGAAGCTATGAGCGGGCCGGCGTTTGAAGGGCGGGCCGCCGGGCCCGCAGCCGGCCTGGCCGGCTTCGCGAATCGCAGCAAGAACGGGCCGGCCCGGGGGCCGGCCGCGGACCAGGGGGGTTGCCCCACATGAAGAAAGCACTCATCCGAATCATCGCACTCTCGTTGGTCGTGGCCGCCGGCTGGGCAGCCTTCCGCTTCTTCAGGCAGTTCGGCGAGAAGGAGCAGGTGATTCCGACCACGGCCGTGCGCCGGGGCGACGTCGTGATCCGCAGCTACACGCGCGGTGAGCTGCGCGCCGTGCGGTCTGTCATGCTGGTGGCGCCGAACCTGTTCGGCACGGTTCAGATCACGCGGCTGGCGCCGCTTGGCGCGCTCGCCCGGGAGAAGGACCTGATCGTCGAGTTCGACGACTCCGAGGTGCGGTCGCGCCTGGATGAGAAGCGCCTGGAGCTGGAACAGATCGACGAGCAGATCAAGAAGGCGCAGGCCGAACTCGAAATCCGCGACAACCAGGACCAGGTCGAGCTGCTGCGCGCGCGCTACGCGGTGCGCCGCGCCGAGCTCGAGGTGAAGCGCAACGAGCTGCTGTCGGAGATCGACGCGACCAAGAACAAGCTGAATCTAAAAGAAGCGCAGCAGCGGCTGGTGCAACTTGAAAGCGACATCAAGTCGCGGCAGGAACAGTCGCAGGCCGAGCTGGCCGTGCTGCGCGAGAAGAAGAACAAAGCGACGCTCGAGCTGTCGCGCGAAAAGCAGCGGCTCAGCCAGGTGAAGCTGCTGGCGCCGATGGCGGGGCTGGTGGCGATCCGGCAGAGCCGGTCGGGCGGAATGTTCTTCCGCGGGATGCAGCTGCCGGACCTGCGTGAAGGCGACCAGGTGTATCCGGGGACGCCGGTGGCGGACGTGCTCGATCTTTCCGAGCTCGAGGTATCGGCGAAGGTCGGCGAGGTGGACCGCGCGAACCTGCGCGAAGGGCAGGAGGTCTCGATCCGGCTCGACGCGGCGCCCGAGAAGCATTTTCACGGCAAGATCAAAAGCCTGAGCGGAACGGCGAGCGCGAACGTGTGGTCCGGAGACGTCGCCAAGAAATTCGATGTCACGTTCTCGGTGGACATGAAGGAGCTCATGGCGGGGCTGGGGGCGAAGCCCGAGCAGATCGCGCGGGTGCTCGAGACCGCCGAGCGCAACCGCAGGCGCGCGCCCCAGGACATGATCCAGAGCGGCGGCAGGCGAATGATGCAGATGGCGGCGGCCGGGGCGGATCCCGGTGCAGGGAGCGCGGCGCAGGCGAGCGGCGGTCCTCCGGTGCGCACGGTGGCGGCGGGCGCCGGCGAGCGGCAAGCTTCCGCGGCAAAGCCCGCGGCTCCGGTGAAAACGGCGGGCGCGCCGGCCATGCCCGAGGCGCCGATGATCGTGCCGTCCATCCAGCGGTTCACCGACAAAGAACTGGCCGACGCCGATCTGCCGTCGCCCCCCGAGGCCGATAACCAGCTCGAAGTGCTGCTGCGGCCGGGGCTGCTCACCGACGTCGAGATCATCGTCGAGAAAGTTCCGAACGCGATTCACATTCCGCTTCAGGCGGTGTTCGAGAAGGATGGGAAGCCGATCGTGTATGTGAAGCACGGCAGCCGCTTCGATGAGCGGCCGGTCAAGCCGCTCAAGCGGAGCGAGTCGGTGCTGGTAATCGCTTCGGGCGTCGAGCCCGGCGAACAGGTGGCGCTCATGGATCCGAACAGAAACAACAAGAAGAAAGCGGCGGCCGCGAAGAAGGGCGGAGTGCCCGCCCCGGCAGCCGGCGCCGGAGGCAACCGGTAATGAGCGGCATCACGGGATACCTTCCCGAACTCTACATGGGGCTTTCGAGCCTCCTGGTGCACAAGCTGCGAAGCCTGCTGACGATGCTCGGCATGATCTTCGGCGTGGGCGCGGTGGTAGCGATGCTGTCGATCACGGCCGGCGCGCAGAAGGAAATGATCAGCTACATCGACCTGCTCGGCGTGAACAACATCATCGTCGAAGCGAAGGAAGCAGCCGACGCCAACGAGCTTCAGGCGCGCCGCGCGGTGTCGCAGGGGCTGACGTTCCGCGATTTTCGAGCGATTTCCGAGAACGTGCAGGGTCTCGAGGCGCTGACGCCGCGCAAGCGGTTCAAGCCGCAGAAGGTGCTGCCCAAGACCAGTCAGGAGATTCCGGTGCTGATCGGGGTGCTGCCGAACTACGCGCAGATCAACGCGCTGAAGCTGGTGGCCGGGCGGTTCTTCAACAACGACGAGAACGACCGCTCCGCGCCGGTATGCGTGCTCGGCGAAACGGCGAAGGTGAACCTGCTCGGCTATGAGAACGCGATCGGAAAGTACGTCAAGGTGAACGATCTCTGGCTTCAGGTGATCGGCGTGCTCGAGCAGCAGGCGACGGCCGACACCGAGGTCGAGGGCATGGAATCGGCCAATCGCAACAACATGATCATCTCGCCGCTCAACACGGTGATGCGCCGCTTCGAGGACAACACGAGCTATCTGAAGGACGAAATCGACGGCATTTATATGAAGGTGGCGTCGGGCACCGATTCGATCGAGACCTCGAACGTGGTCAACGCGATTCTTTCGGCGACGCACAAGGACGCGGGCGATTTTACGGTCATCGTGCCCGCCGGCCTGCTCAAGCAGCGGCAGCAGACGCAGATGATCTTTTCCGTGGTCATGATCTGCATCGCGGGCATTTCGCTGCTGGTGGGCGGCATCGGCATCATGAACATCATGCTCGCGACGGTGCTCGAGCGCACGCGCGAGATCGGCGTCCGGCGCGCGATCGGGGCGCGGCAGGCCGACATCATCCGTCAGTTCCTCACGGAGGCCGTGCTGATTTCGATTGTCGGCGGACTGATCGGCCTTGCTTTCGGGTTCAGCCTGTCGCGCGTGATCGCCACGCTGGCCGGCTGGTCCACCGAGGTGACGACGGGCTCGGTCGCGGTGGCGTTCGGCGTTTCAGTATCGATCGGACTTCTTTTCGGCATTTATCCCGCGATCCAGGCGGCGAAACTGGATCCCATCGAGGCTATCCGTTATGAATAGGCGTTCTCTCCTGCGCGCGCTCTGCGCGTTCTGTGTGTTCGCAGCCGGTGCGTTTGCGCAGGAGGCTCCCACGTTTCCGAGGGCGGCATATTTCCGCCAGCATCTGCAGACCCCAAAGACGCGCGTGGAACTTCAGGGGCCGGCGCGCCTGGAGGATTTCACGGTATCGGGCAAGCTCGAGCTGTCGCTGCGGAACTACCTCGAGCTGGTGATGGCGAACAACACCGACATCGAGATCGAGCGCGTAACGCTCGAAACCTACCGCAACAACATCACGCGGCAGTACGGGCTGTTCGACCCGATGTTCGTCGGTTCGTTCAGCGCGATTCGTTCGAAGGACCCTTCGACGAGCAGCCTGGCCGGCGCGGATCTCGTGAACAGCCTGAACCAGGCGGCCGACTTCACATACACGCAGACGCTTTCGACGGGCACGCAGTTCACGGTCGGGTTCACGGGGACGAAGTTCTCGACGAACAATTCGTTCGCGACGTTCAACCCCTCGCTCAGCGCGCAGATGGTGGCGGGCTTCACGCAGCCTTTGATGCGGAATCGCGGGTCGTACATCACGCGGCTGCCGATCATGGTGGCGCGCAGCCAGATGAAGCGCAGCCAGTTCGATTTCCGCGACCGCCTGCTGCAACTGCTCCAGCAGGCCGAGAGCGCCTATTGGGACGTGATCGAGAGCCGCGAGCGGCTGCGCGTGCAGGAGGAGTTCCTCAAGTTGAGCGACGCGGCGTTGAAGCGCTCGCAGCGGGAGCTCGAGCTGGGCGCGATGTCGCCGCTCGACATTTACCGGCCGCAGCAACAGTACGCGACGGCCGAGATCGCCGTGTCGCAGCAACGCTACGAACTGGCGCAACGCGAGGACGTGCTGCGCAAGCTGATTGGCGCGGACCTGGACGAGAACGCGCGCAAGATGCCGATCGTGCTTACCGAATCGGTAATGCCTCCGTCCGACGAACCCCCGGTGGAGGTGGAGGCGGCGGTGGAGAAGGCGCTCGGGCTGCGTCCGGACCTGCGGTCGGTGCGGCAGTCGCTCGACGTGGATGAGCTCGAGATCAAGTCTGCGACGAACCAGTTGCGGCCGGACTTTTCGCTGACCGGTTCGTATACGTCGCAGGGCGTGGGCGGCATTTACTACATGCGCGACGACGTGTTCGGCGGGGGCAACGTCATCGGCACCATTCCGGGCGGATTCGGCGATGCGCTCAACCAGTTGTTCGGTTTCAGCGCGCCGGTGTACCGGATCGGCCTCACTCTCAGGTTCCCGATCCGCGACCGGCGGGCGTCGGCCGACCTGGCGAATTCATTGGTGCAGAAGCGGCTCGACACGCTGCGCGAGCGCTCGACGATGGAGCGCATCCGTCTGGACGTGCTGACGGCGGTGAACAACCTGGAGTCGGCCAAGGCGGGCGTGAAACTGGCGCAGGTGGCGGCTGATTTCGCGAAGAAACAGGTCGAGGCGGAGCAGAAGAAATACGATCTCGGAACGAACGTGATGTACTTCGTGCTGGTCGCCCAGACCGACCTGGTTAACGCGCAGTCGGAGCTGGTGCGGCAGTCGATTCAGTACCGGAAGAGTCTGCTGAACTTGTACCGGTATACGGGCGAGTTGCTGGACCAGCGCGGCATTGTCGTGAAGTAAATCATGGCCCCCGCCCGGCCGCTTCGCGGCCTGGAGGCGCAGAGGACGCAGAGAAAAGCCGGAAGGATTTTGTTTGGGTTTCTCTGCGTCCTCTGCGTCTCTGCCGTGAATTAGAATTTACTGATGGGCCGTATCCGCATTCTCTCCGACGACGTCGCGAATAAAATCGCCGCCGGGGAGGTGGTGGAGCGGCCGGCGTCGGTCGTCAAGGAACTGCTCGAAAATTCGCTCGATGCCGGGGCGGCGCACGTGCGCGTTGAGGTTTCGAGCGGCGGGCGGCGGCTCATCCGCATTTCGGACGACGGCTGCGGAATGCTGCGCGACGACGCCATGCTCGCCTTCGAGCGCCACGCCACCAGCAAGCTTTCGAGCGCGCGGGACCTGCTCGGCATCGCGACGCTCGGGTTCCGCGGCGAGGCGCTGCCTTCGATCGCGTCCGTGTCCCGGCTCACGCTCGAAACGCGGTCGCGCGAGGAGCAGACCGGGGCGCGCGTCGAGATCGCCGGGGGCAGGATGCTGAGCTCGGACGAGGCGGCGCTCGCGCCGGGCACCCAGATCACCGTTCGCGACCTGTTCTACAACGTTCCCGCCCGGAAGAAGTTCCTGCGGTCGGACCAGACCGAGCTTGCGCACATCGCCTCGCTCGTCACCCACTACAGCCTGGCGCACCCGGACAAGACTTTTCTGCTTACCAGCGACGAGAAGGAGCTGCTGAACGTCACGCCGGTGGCGAAGCTGCGCGAACGCGTTTACCAGGTCTTCGGCGGGGATACGCTCGAAGAGTTGATCGACCTCGGGGTGCGGGACCGCGCGATCGAGCAGCCGCCTCCGGAGCCCGGCGCGCCTTCGGTGCTGAAGGCGTTCCGCCTGAGCGGGTTCGTCTCGCGCCCGCAGGTTCAGAAACTGAACCGCAACTCGATCTTCCTGTTCGTGAACCGGCGGCTGATCCGCGACCGCCTGCTGCTGCACGCGATTTCGTCGGCGTATCACAACCTGATTCCGCCGGGGAACTTCCCGTTCGCGCTGCTGTTCCTCGATTGCGAGCCCGAGGAAGTGGACGTGAACGTGCACCCATCAAAGACCGAGGTGCGGTTCCGCGCAAGCTCGTTTGTACACGATTTTGTGCGGGACGCGATTCGCGAGGCGCTCATCGAGACGAAGCCGGTATCGGCGCTCCCGTTGCCGGCGGTGCGCCCCAGCGCGCAACCGGCGGCCGCGCTGCCGTACTCGGAGTTTTCGCAGCGCGTCGAGGAGCAGCCGTGGCACGCGGCGACGGCGCCTCCGCCGTTCGCTCCCATGCCGCGGCCAAGCGACGAAGCGCTTCCGGAGTTCACGCTGCGCGGCACGCGTCCGGCGGAGCCGCGGCTGGAGCTCGAAGAGCCGCTCCGGACCGGCGTTCCGGACACGCACGGCGCGTTCCCTCCGGAGCTGGTGCCCGATCTTTCGCAGAGCCTCACGGCGCTCGCGGACCTGCGCCCGCTCGGCCAAATCCATGAGAGCTTCATCGTCGCGGCCGGGCGCGACGGCATCTGGATCATCGACCAGCACGTGGCGCACGAGCGCATCCTGTTCGAAAAAGTCCTCAGGCAGCGCGCGGCGGGGCGGGTGGAGACGCAGCGGCTGCTGATGCCCCTGATCGTGCAGCTCACACCCGCGCAGGAGGTGGATTACGACCGCATCGCGGAGGAATTGCAGGCGGCGGGATTCGAGACCGAGCCGTTCGGCCACCGGACGATCGCGGTGAAGTCGGCGCCGTCGGGCGTCAACCCGGGTGACATCGAGCGGTGCGTGTTCGAGATTCTCGAGATCGCCGAGCGCGAGCTGCGGCGCGTGTCCCTTGACGATGTGCGGCGCGCCATCGCGGCGTCGATCGCTTGCCGCGCGGCGATCAAGGTGAACATGCGGCTGGAGGCGAGCAAGATCGAGTGGCTGCTCAAGGAGCTGGCCGCGACCGAGTGTCCGATGAGCTGCCCGCACGGCCGCCCCATCGCGCTGCGCTACTCGCTGCGCGACATCCTGAAGGGTTTTCACCGCATATGAGAGCGGCGCTGCTGATGGCGCTGGCGGCGGCGCTCGTAGCGCAGGGCCGCGATGAGGCGGGGCTGCGGCGGGCGTGGCGTCTGAAACTCGCCGGGATCGACGATGTGGTGGAGCTGCGCTATTCGCCCACCGGCGGGTGGATCGCGGCCGTCACGTCGCGCATCACGGCCGAGGGCGACCGCCACGAGGTCCTGCTCGTGCCCGCGTCGGGCGAGGCGCCCGCGATCAAGCGGATTGCGGCCGGGAGCGAGGCGGGCGCGGGCGTCCACTGGTCGCCCGACGGCGAATACCTCGCGATCGAATCGAAGGAGCTTCGCACGAGGTTTGTCGAGATCGCGAGCGGCACGCGGTGCGAGTTGCCGCGGGCGACCGTGTTCGGCGGCTTCGTGGGCCCGCGGCTGGCGATCGCGGCCGATTGGGAAGCGCCTGTCGATCCGGCGTCGCTGCCGATCGATTCGTCTCTGGTGACTCTTTACAACGCCGATTGCAGCGTCGCGCAGAGCTGGAAGGTGCGGGGGCATGTGAAAGATCTGGAGCCCTCGGCGGCATCTGGAATCATTGCGGTCAGCCCGGAGCAGGGCAGCGTGCGCCTCATCTCGCGCGACGGCCCGGCCGAGGTGGCGTCGGTGCCCGAGCGTGCGGGCCCCATGCTGCGATTCGGCGAGAAGGGGACGGCGCTCTGCAAGGCGGACGCGGGCGGGCGCGGGTCGCTCGTCTGCTACGACATCAAGAGCGGCGAGCGGTTCGCGAATCCCACGGTCAGCGGCGGCGCGCCGTTCGATGTTTCGCTCGAAAGCTCGATCGTGCTCGCGCTGCACGGCACGAGCTTTTACGATTCTTCGGCCGGGACTGACCGGCCGGGGTTTCTGGCGTGGGTCGTGTGGGATTACCGGACGGGCCGCGAGCTGGGGCGCTTGCGGTACGCGGGGCAGCGGCATGGGTATGTGGTCTCGCCCGCGGCGATTTCGCCCGATGGAAAACGGATCGTTGTCGCCGCTCGCGGCGAACTCCGGATGTATGAGGTGGGGCGGCCGCCCCGCATTACTCCCACTCGATCGTTGCCGGAGGCTTGTGAGTGAGGTCGTAGTAGACGCCCGAGATTCCCGGGATTTGCAGAAGCTCGTGCGTCATCGTCGCCAGCAGCGCCGGGTCCATCGGGACCGAGCGCGCCGTCATTCCATCCACCGAATCGATCGGGCGGAGAACCACGGAGTCGGGGCGTTTGGCGGTTCCTAACGGAATCAGAACCACGGGGAACTGCCAGATCTGCTTGTCGAAGCCCGAATCGTGCGAAAGGCGGCGGACGATGGCGTCGGCGCGGCGCAGGCACGCGAGGCGCTCGGCCGTGAGCGCGCTGTCGCGGACCGACAGCGTATCGAGCGGCGCCGCGCTTTCGACCAGCGCCACCACGCGGTTGATTCCCGTGAGGCGGTTGATGCGCTCCGTCGCGAGGTCGTGCAGCGTCCCGCCCTGGGGCGGCTTCTCGTCGAGCACCAGCACGGGACGGTAGCTGCGCTCATCGCCCTGGACGCCGACCGAATGCACGGGCACGATCCAGCCGTCATCCGTGCGCGCGATCGGGGCGTCGCCCGTCTGGCAGAGACAGCGGATCGCGAGGCCCGGACCGGGGAACGGGTGGCGGTGCAGCAGTTCGGCCGGCAGCCCCAACTCTTCGCCGATCTCGCGCACCTCGTCCTTATAGAAGGAACTGAGCGGCTCGATGATCGCGCCCGCTTCGATCAGCCTCTGAATCCCCTCGACGCGGTTGTGGTGTGTCTTGATCACCGCGGCGTTCTTGGTGCCGCCGGATTCGATCGTGTCCGGGTAGATCGTGCCCTGGCCGAGAATCCAGTCGCCCTCGGCGAAGTGGCCGGAGTCGATGATTTCCTCCTGCACCTTCACAAACTCCTCGCCGATGATGCGGCGCTTCTGCTCGGGCTCGCGCGCGCCGGCGAGCGCGCCGAGGAACCGCGCCGCGGCGGGTTCGATGAACACCGTCCCGGCGGCGACCTTGTCGAACATGTGGCGCACGAACTCGGTTTCGCCCTCGCGCATCAGGCCGGTATCCACGTAGATGCCGCGCACGCGCTCGGGCCCGAGCGCGCGCAGGCACAGCGTGTATGCGACCGAGGAATCGACGCCGCCCGAGACGAAGAAGAACACGTTGCGGTCTCCGACCACTTCGTGAATGCGCCTCTTGATGAGCGGAATGCGGTTCTTCGGGTTCCAATCCCGCTGGCAGCGGCAGACGCCGAAGACGTAGTTCTCCAGAATTTCACGCCCGCGGCAGGTGTGGACCACCTCGGGATGGAACTGCACGGCGTAGAGCCTCCGCGCGGTATCGGCCATCGCGGCAATGGCGCAGGTCTCGGTCGAGCCCAGAATCTCGAAGCCCGGAGGCACGCCGCGCGCGGTGTCGCGGTGGCTCATCCAGACCTGCTCGCGCCCGCCAACGGCGAAGCCTTCAAACAGCGGCGCGCTTTTCGACAGATCGAAAAACGCCATTCCGTACTCGCCCTTCAGCCCGCGTTCGACTTTGCCCCCGAGCAGATACGCCATGAGCTGCAACCCGTAGCAGATGCCGAGCACAGGGACGCCGGCGGAGAACAGTGCGGGATCGACGGCCGGGCTGCCGGGCTCGTACACGCTCATCGGCCCACCCGAAATGATGATGCCCCTGCGCGTGGCGAGCAGCGAGGCAGGCGCGTCGCTCGGCTGCACGTCGGCGTACACGCCCAACTCGCGCACCTTGCGCGCGATCAGATGGCAGTACTGCCCGCCCGCGTCGAGGACGCTGATTTGTGGCTCAGGAGCGTATTGGTTCAAGTTACGATCTTACTGCGGCCGCGACGACCTCTGCGCGATCACGCGCTTGGCCTGCTGGAGCAGCGCGGTGGCCTTGGGCATCGCCTCGACGGCCTTGGCGACCTCGGGATCGTTTTCGAGCGTCAGCTTATGCGCGTCGTCCATGCCGAACGCACTCTGGTACATGTGGAGCCGCAACTGTTCCCTGATCCACGCCTGGTGCTGCGCGAAATCGGCCTCGGTGAACTCGATGTTCTGGTCGAGCAGGTAGCGGTGGAAGTCTTCGACGAAGACGCTGTCCGGCTCCCAGCCCTTGGGCAGGTTGGCGCTGTGCGTGCCGAGGTAGCGCGACACGAAGTTGAAGAACGCGTACTTGCGCCGCAGCAGCAGCACCTGGAACGCGTCGAGCTTCGGCTCGACGTACTTCTCGTCCGGCGTGATGCCGTTGCCGCCGTAGACGGTGCGGCCGCTGTCGGTGGACTTGGCATCAAGCAGGTTCCGCGTGTCGGTGTCCTTCCGGAAGTAGTAATCGTAGAACGAAATGTGCGAGTAGTCGCGCTGGATCAGCCGCCCGCTCGGCGTGTAATAGCGCGCCGTGGTGAGCGCCAGGCCGGTGTTCTCGGACAGCGGATACACGGTCTGGACCAGGCCCTTACCGAACGTGTTCTCGCCCAGAATCCAGGCGCGGTCGTGATCCTGAAGTGCGCCCGCGACGATTTCGGCCGCTGAAGCCGAGTAGCGGTTCACCAGCACGACGATGGGGTAATCGTATGCGCCGTTTCCGTTCCTGGCCGTGTACGGCTTCTCGGCCGAGGCGCGGCCGCGGTGCGAGACGACCGTCTGGCCCTTGAGCAGAAAGCGCCCGGCCACGGCGACACCCTCGTTCAGCAGGCCGCCGGGGTTGCCCCGCATATCGAGCACGAGCCCCTTGATGTTGTGCTCGCCGAGCCGCTTCAGGTTTTCCTCGACGTCGCGGCTCGTGTTCTCGTTGAAGGAGTCGATTTCCAGGAACGCGATGCCGGGTTTGAGCCAGAAGGCGTCCCGCACGGTCTTGCGCGGGATCTCGTCGCGCACGAGCTGGAAGGTGAGCGGAGTCTCGCTGCCCTCGCGGCCGATGGTCACCTTGACGCGCGTGCCGCGGGGCCCTTTGAGCAGGTCCGCGATCTCTGTGAGGGTGAGCTTCTCGGTCGGCTTATCGTCCACGGCGAGGATGGTGTCGCCCGGCCGGATTCCGGCCTTATACGCCGGCGAGCCGGTGAACGGCGCGATGACGATGGTCTTCCCGTTACCGGTCCGGCTGAGGCCTATCTGCATGCCGACGCCGAAGTAGTGGCCGCGCTGGTCCTCGCGCAGAAGCTGGAAATCACGAGGATCGAAGAAGTTCGAATGCGGATCGAGCGTACGCAGCATGCCCGGGATCGCGCCTTTGTAGATGGCTTTGTCGCCGGTGACCGGGTCGGCGAAGTTGCGCTCGACCAGCGAGTACACCTTCGTAAACGCGTCGAGCGACGCGTGGGTGTCGTCTTCCTGAGACGCCGCAGACGCGCAGGTCAGTCCGGGTCCGTAGATGCCGCCCAGGACAGAGCAGCCAAGTATGATTGCGGGGAGGACGAAAAAGGTCCGGCGAATAGCCATTTCGGCAATCTCTCCAGCGGGAAACTAGACCCAGTATAACAGTACCAATATGGACGGCTTGGAAACGGGAGAGTTACGTCTGAAAACAGCAACGCAAGTCTACCGCCCGGCTGCCGCTGTGCGGCGGCCGGAAACCCCGGCTTTCTCTCTCGCGTCCTCTGCGTCTCCGCGGTGAGTTTTCTTTATACCGCCCGGGCTTTGCGAAGCGACGGGGCCGTCTCGGCACGGGCCGGTTTCTTCGGCGTGGAGTGCAGGCGCCGGACCTGGTCGGTCACGCAGACCAGGAACATCGGCTGGCGGGCGTTCTTGAGCACATCGATGATGCGCTCCTGCCGCTCTTCGAGGTAGATGTTCTTTCCGTCTGTCAGCAGGTGCAGGTCGGATTCGTTCGAGAGCAAGTCGCTCAACCGCCGCCCCATCTCGCGCTGGAGGTAGCGCAGTACGCGCCGGATCTTCTGGAGGGAAAACCCTTTGCGGCGCAGCTCGGCGATCACCGTGATCTCGACCACCTGTTCGGGCGAGTAGACGCGCTTGTGCCCCTGGTGTTCGGGCGAAACCACGTGCCTTTCATCCCACCACTGGAGCTGCCTCAGGCTGACGTTGGCCACCCGGGCGACATCGCTCGAGGAGTAGGCCTCGGACGGCGAGGCCGGAGCAGGGTGGACCTTTCTTGTTTTGAACATGGCAGACGGCTTTCGTTTATGAGATTAAAAAAACAGGGCTCGATTTAGGATTGTACTTCTCCAGGGGGCCCTGTCAATGAATTTTTTTAAGGTTTTTCGCGGGCGGCGAAAAAGCTATCCTCCCCCCACAAAATGTACGATTTCGAGCCGCGCACCCGCTTTCAGAATGCGGAACTCCCATTCGGGTTGCTTGACGATCAGGCCATCCAGCTCGACCGCCACCCGCGCCGGTTCGAGGCCCAGCCGGAGGAGCAGTTCCAGCACGCTCACGTCCTCCGGAATCTCGCGCTCCTGGCCGTTGATGAAGACGTTCATGGAAAGAAGGGACAACGAGGATTTGACACCCCGTTTCGGAGATCATTATAGTCGAATTTGAAGCGCTGACATCTGAGAGGCTGGGGTTTGTCGGGGCGCTGGGTGCGCCCAGGGGGATACGTTTGTTCGATGCCTTCGTCCTATACCGAAGTCTACTTCCCGGTGCTGCTTCAATTCCTGATCGCCGCGGCGATCGCCGGGGGAATGCTCGTAACGTCGGCTATTCTGGGCCGAAGGGTGCGGAGCGCGGCCAAGGACATGCCGTATGAATCGGGCATCGTTCCCCAAGGTTCCACGCGCGAGCGCTTCAGCGTGAAATTCTACCTGGTGGCGATGATCTTCATCCTGTTCGACATCGAAACGGTCTTCCTCTATCCGTGGGCGGTTGTTTACCGCGAGCTGAAGCTGTTCGCGTTTTTCGAGATGCTGGTGTTCGCCGCGCTGATTCTGTCGGGGTTCTTCTACATCTGGAAGAAGGGGGCGCTTGCGTGGTCGGTGGAACAGTACGCCAAGCCCTCGCCCCCATCCGAGGAGATTGAGGGCGAATGATTCCTGAAGATCTGAGAGAGCACCCGGCGGCGCTGGCTCTGGAGGCGGCGGAGCCTTCCGCCGTCGTGGGCGGCGCGCTGCGCACAGGGCAGGTTGTCCTCGACATCGCCCCGGAACGCATCGCGCAAGTCTGCCGCGCGCTCAAGAACGCCGGCTACCGGCGGCTGAGCGGCGTGACGGCCGTGGACCGCTATCCCGACGAGCCTCGCTTCGAGGTCGTCTACCTGCTGCACTCGCTAGAGCGCAACGAGCGTCTCCGCCTGAAGTGCCGCCTCCGCGGCGCGGCGCCCGAAATCGATTCCGTCACCGGCGTCTGGCCCGGCGCGAACTGGTACGAGCGCGAGGTCTTCGACCTGTTCGGCGTCGTCTTCCGGAATCATCCCGAGCTCCGGCGCATCATGCTGCCGGACGACTGGGAGGGCCACCCCTTGCGCAAGGATTACCCCGTGTCGGGTTATAAATACGCATACCAGGACGAATAGCTTGGCTAGCGACAAAGAAGGGATCAATCCGGAGCCTCCGGCTCCCGGCATGGACACCGCGCCGCGGCGGATGACCCTGAACATGGGGCCGCAGCACCCGTCTACGCACGGCGTGTTGCGCCTGGTGCTCGATCTGGAGGGAGAGACGGTCGTGCGCGCCGCGCCCCAAATCGGCTACCTGCACACCGGCATCGAGAAGGAGTGCGAGGCCAAGACCTGGCAGCAGGCCGTCACGCTGACGGACCGCACCGATTACCTCTGCCCGCTGATCAACAACCTCGGCTACTGCCTGGCGGTCGAAAAGCTGCTCGCGCTCGAGATTCCGCCCCAGGCGCAGTGGATGCGCGTAATGCTCAGCGAGTTGACGCGCATCAACAGCCACCTGGTCTGGCTCGGAACGCACGCCATGGACATGGGCGCCATGACAGTGTTCCTCTACTGCTTCCGCGAGCGCGAGGACGTGCTCCGCATCTTCGAGATGTTTTCCGGCCAGCGGATGATGACGAGCTATTTTCGCATCGGCGGCCTGGCGCTCGAGCCGCCGCGCGGCTGGCAGCACGCGGTCAAGAAGTTCATCGATGCGTTCCCCTCGAAGGTGGACGAGTACGAAGACCTGCTGACGAAGAACCCCATCTGGGAACGCCGCACCAGGGGCGTCGGCTGCGCCTCGCTCGACGACCTGCTCGACCATGGCGTCACGGGCCCCATGCTGCGCGCCGCCGGCCTCGCCTGGGACATCCGCAAGAGCGAGCCCTACTCGGGTTTTGAGAATTTCGATTTCGACGTGCCCACGCGCACGGCGGGCGACGTCTACGCGCGGTACCAGGTGCGCGTGGAAGAAATGCGGCAGAGCGCGCGAATCGTCCGGCAGGCGCTCGAAGGGATGCCGTCCGGCCCCTACAAAGCCGACGCGCCGAAGGTCGTGCTGCCCGACCGCGAAAAGATGAAGACGCAAATGGAGTCGCTCATCTACCACTTCAAGATCGTCACCGAAGGTTTTCGCGTGCCGGAGGGCGACGTCTACCTGCCGATCGAATCGCCGCGCGGCGAGCTTGGGTATTACGTGGTGAGCGACGGAACCTCCAAGCCTTATCGTGTCTTCATCCACGGGCCCAGCTTCGGCAACCTGCAAGGTTTGCCGAAGATGGTGGAGGGCCGGCTGGTGGCGGACGCCATCGCCGCGCTGGGCAGCACCGATTTCGTCTTAGGAGATGTGGACCGATGACCCCGCGCCATTTTCATTGCACAGGCCGTAGCGCAGCGGAGGCCGGGCGGTGACTTTTTCCCCTGAGCTCGAAGCGAAGTTCGAACGGCTCCTGAAAAGCTACCCGGCCGGGCGGCAGCGGTCCGCCGTGATCCCGATGCTGATGTTCGCGCAGGACGAAGTGGGCCAGGTCACTCCCGAGCTGATCGAGGAAGTCGCGCGCCGCACGGGCATCACGCCGCTTCAGGTCAATGAGGTCGTCACGTACTACTCGATGCTCCACAAGGAGCGGCTCGGGCGGCACCACATACAAATCTGCACGAACATCTCCTGCCTGCTTACCGGCGGCGCGGAGTTGTGGGAGCACGCCCAGAAGAAGCTCGGCATCGGCCACAGGCAGGTCACGCCCGACGGCGAGTTTTCGCTCGAGGAAGTCGAGTGCATGGGGGCGTGCTCGTGGGCGCCGGCGATCCAGGTGAACTACGATTTCCATCACCAGATGACCATCGAGAAGTTCGACCGGCTTGTCGAGAGCCTGAGGAAGCTGCAATAGCGATGCTTTACAACGAACCGAGCCCGCTTGAAGTCAAGGTGCTGTCGAAGCGCTTCGGCCTCGCCGATTCGCAGTCGATCGACACGTACCTGGCGAACGAGGGCTACGTTGCGTTTCGCAAAGCGCTCGGGATGACGCCGGACCAGATCATCGACGAGGTAAAGGCGTCGAACCTGCGCGGGCGCGGCGGGGCGGGGTTCCCCACCGGCATGAAGTGGGGCTTCGTGCCGCGCGCGGGCGACAAGCCGCGGTACATCGTCGTCAACGCCGACGAGAGCGAGCCCGGCACCTGCAAGGACCGCCTGCTCATCGAGTACGACCCGCACCAGTTGATCGAGGGCATGCTGATCGCGGCGCGTGTGGTCGATTCTCACGCCGGTTACATCTACATACGCGGCGAGTACCGCTACCTGCTCGGCATCATGGACCGCGCCATTGCCGAGGCGTACGCGCGCGGCTATCTCGGAAAGAACATTCAGGGCAGCGGCTTCGATTTCGACGTTTACACGCACACCGGCGCCGGGGCGTACGAGTGCGGCGAGGAATCGGCGCTGCTCGAATCGCTCGAAGGCAAGCGCGGCGTGCCGCGGATCCGCCCGCCGTTTCCGGCCATTGCGGGCCTCTACCAGTGCCCGACCGTGCTGAACAATGTCGAGAGCTACTGCGCGGTGCCCGCCATCATCCGCGAGGGCGGGGCGGCGTTCGCAGCGCTCGGCACGCCGCGCAACGGCGGCACGCGGCTTTTCTGCATCTCGGGCCACGTGAACCGGCCCGGTGTTTACGAGCTGCCCCTGGGGTTCAATCTGCTGCGCATGATCAATGAGGTTGCCGGCGGCGTGCGCGGCGGCAAGAAGCTGAAGGCGGTGATTCCCGGCGGTTCGTCGTGCCCGGTCCTGAGGGCCGAAGAGTGCGACATAGCGATGGATTACGATTCGCTCGCCAAAGCTAAGAGCATGCTCGGATCGGGCGGCGTCATCGTGATGGACGAGGATACGTGCATGGTCGAGGCAATGCTCCGCATCATGCGCTTCTACCAGCACGAGAGCTGCGGGTGGTGCATCCCGTGCCGCGAGGGCACGTTGTGGCTCCGCAAGCTGTTGGCGCGCGTGCACGAAGGCGGCGGAATCGCGAGCGACATTCCGCTCATCCATGAAGTAGCGTCGAACATGTTCGGGCGGACGTTCTGCCCGCTGGGCGATGCGGCGGCAATGCCCACGCTTTCCTTCGTCGAGAAGTTCCGCGACGAATTCGAAGCGCACCTCGATGGGCGGCCGTGTCCTTACACGCGGGTGAAACGGCTGGCGGTGACGGCATAGATGGCAGCGACGACGGTCAAACTCACGATAGACGGCAAGCCCGTCGAGGCGCCGAGCGGGATGCTCGTTATTGAAGCGGCGCGCCGCGCCGGAATCGAGATCCCCGCGTTCTGCTACTACGAGGGGCTCGCGCTTCAGGCCGCCTGCCGCATGTGCCTCGTCGAGGTGGAGAAGGCGCCGAAATTGATGACCGCCTGCACGCTGCCCGTGGCCGAGGGGATGGTGGTCCACACCGATACCCCCAAGGTCGCGCAGGCGCGCAAGGGCATGCTCGAGTTGTTGTTGACGAACCATCCGCTCGACTGCCCCGTGTGCGACAAGGGCGGCGAGTGCGAGTTGCAGGACATGGCGTTCCGCTACGGCGCGGGCGAGAGCCGGTTCCTCGAAACCAAGCAGCACGTTCAGGAGGAGCAGTGGTCGCCGGTGGTGTTCTTCGACCGGCCGCGCTGCATCCTCTGCTTCCGCTGCGTGCGCGTGTGCGGCGAGGGAATGGGCGTGGGCGCGCTCGGAATCGTGAACCGCGGCGCGGCCTCCGAGATCGCGCCCAATCGCGGCGATCATCTCGCGTGCGACGAGTGCGGCATGTGCATCGATATCTGCCCCGTGGGCGCGCTGACCAGCGGCGCCTACCGCTACAAGACGCGGCCGTGGGAGATGAAGCATACCGGCACCATCTGCACGCACTGTGCGGACGGCTGCAAGGTGACGCTCGGCGTGCGGAACAACCGGATCCAGCGCGGGAACAACCGCGACCGCTCCGGCATCAACGGCGAGTTCCTCTGCATCAAGGGCCGCTATGCGGGCGATTTCACCGCGCACCCGGAGCGGCTCGCGTCGCCGCTAATGCGCGGCGCGGGCGGCGCGCTGGAGCAGGTGTCGTGGGCGCGGGCGATCGAGACCGTCGCGGCGCGGCTCAAGGGCGCGCGGAAGATCGGCGTCATCGGCTCGAATCACACCACCAACGAAGAGAACTACTATCTCCAGAAGCTCGCGCGCCAGGGGCTCGGGACAAACAACATCGACCATCACCGCACGGGCGACGTCGTCACGCTCATCGACGCGCTCGCCGGACGCACGGACGCGCTCGCCACGGCGGCCGGCGTTTACAACGCGAAAGCCGTGCTCATCGTGGCGAGCGACCTTTCGCAGCAGCATCCGTTCCTCGCCTGGCAGGTGCGGGCCAACGCGCGCCATCACCGCGCGAACATCTACACGGCGCGCCGGGGGCCTATCCGCGAGGACAAGTACGCGAAGAAGATCGCGGCCAGCGCGCCGGGCCAGGAAATGAAGGCGCTTGAAGAACTGCGCGCGGACCTCAGCGCGGAGCCTGAGCTGGTCATTCTGTTCGGCGATGCGATCAAGGGCGCGCTTGTGCGCGAACTGGTCGCCTTCGGCGATTCGCTTGGCATCCCTGTGAAATACGTGCCGCTGGTCGATTACTCGAACTCGCGCGGCGCGCAGGATATGGGCCTGTTGCCCGACCTCGGTCCCGGCTACCGGCGCCTGGAACAGCCGGGCCTGTCGCTTGATGAGATGCTCGCCGCCGAGGACCTCGACGCGCTGTGGGTCGTGGGCGCGAATCCACTCAAGTCGCGCAGCCTCGCCGCGCGGAACGCCTTCGTCGTCGTCAACGAGATGTTCATGACGGAGACGGCCGAGCGAGCCGATGTGATCCTGCCCGCCGCGAGCGCATACGAAAAATCGGGCACCGTGACGAGCGTCACGGGCGAAGTGCAGCGGCTGCGTGCGGCGCTCGAAAAGCCCGGCGCCAAATCCGATCTGCAAATCTTCGCGCTGGTGGCCTCTAGACTCGGCTTCGAAGCGCCCGGCGACGTCTTCGCCGAAATCTCGCGGAACGTGCGCGGCTACAATGTGTCCGCGGCGATGCTCGCGGGCGGAGCCGCGATCCAGACCGTTCCGCTCGACGGCGCCGTGGGAGTTGAGGTGCGGCCCGAGTCGATCGCCTCGGCGGGCGATACCATGTTCACCTCCGGAACCCTGGGCCGCTACTCGAAGATGCTGAATGCGGTGACTGAATCCCCGGGCGAGTTGTATCACGGATAGCGGATGACGATCAACTTCTACGTGCTCGCTGTGATCAAGGCCGGGGTGGTGGCTGGAATCCTGCTGCTCAGCCTGCTCTACATACAGTTCGTGGAGCGCAAGGTGATCGCCCACATACAGCTCCGCCTGGGACCGCACCGCGTGGGGCCGCACGGCATTCTGCAACCCGTGGCGGACGCGCTGAAGCTGCTCACCAAAGAAGACCTGCTGCCACCCGGCGTGAACCGCTTTTACTATCTGCTTGCGCCGTTCCTGGCGATCACGCTGTCGCTGGTGTCGATCGCGGTGATTCCGTTCGGGCCGGAGATCAGCGCCGGTCCCGTCAGAACCTGGCTGCAACTGACGGATTTGAACATCGGCGTCATCTTCGTGCTCGCGATTTCATCGCTGACGGTTTACGGCATCGTGCTCGCCGGCTGGTCGTCGAACAGCAAGTACCCGTTGCTTGGCGCGCTGCGCAGTTCGGCGCAGATGATCAGCTACGAGCTGCCGCTCGGCATCGCCGTGGCCTCGGTGCTGCTGCTGTCAAACACGTTGAGCCTGCGCGGCATCGTTGAGAGCCAGGCTCATTTCTACGCCGGGTTCGTCCCGGCCTGGAACATTTTCCGCGGACCGTTCCCGCAGGTGTTCGCGTTCATCATTTTCCTGATCGCGGTGTTCGCCGAAACCAACCGCGTGCCGTTCGACCTGCCCGAAGCCGAAAGCGAGCTTGTCGCGGGTTTCCACACCGAGTACAGCGCGATGAAGTTCGCCGGGTTCTTCCTGGCCGAGTACGCCAACATGATTACGGTGAGCTGCATGGCGACGACGCTGTTCCTGGGCGGCTGGCTGCCGCTGTGGCCCGCGGCCTACGGCTCGAACTACGCGCCGGTTGCGGTATTCGCCTTCTTCGGCGCCGTCGCGATTTATCACGGGGTGCACCCGGCACGCCGGCGCGACCGCTACAGCCTGCAAGTCTTCGGGCTGCTGCTCATCGCCCTGGCCGGGCTGTTTCTGATTCCCGCCGTGCAGGCCGTGGCGCTCCCGCTGTTCTGGTTCCTGGCGAAGACCGGCCTGCTGCTGTTCACGTTCATCTGGGTGCGCGGCACGCTGCCGCGCTTCCGCTACGACCAACTGATGCGGTTCACGTGGAGCTTCATGTTCCCCGTTGCGGTTGTGAACCTGCTGGTTACCGGGCTGCTGGTCGCCCTTGTCTCCTGAGCTATGGATCCCGTCCTGTTTCTCATCTTCGCGGCGGTTGCGGTGACGTGCGGCGTCCTGGTAGTGGCGCAGACGCACCCGATCTCGAGCGCGATCGCGCTGATCGGCGTGATGGCGTCGCTCGCCGTCATCTACCTGCTGCTCGGCGCGCAGTTCATCGCCGCGGCGCAGGTCATCGTGTACGCGGGCGCGATCATGGTGCTGTTCGTTTTCGTGATCATGCTGCTGAACGCGGGCCGGGAGCGGAGGACGCAAGGCTCCGCGATCGCGCGCATCCTCGGCGTGCCGCTGCTGGTCGCGCTGCTCGGCATGCTGAGCTACGCGATCTTCCGCGTGTTCCCGGCCTCGGTGCACGTGAAGTTCGGAACCTATACCGGCGGCACGGTCGAGAACCTCGGCCGCGCGCTGTTCACGAAATACCTCTGGCCGTTCGAGATCACGAGCGTGCTGGTGCTGATCGCGATCGTGGGCGCGGTGGCGCTCGCCTACAGGGAGCTCGACTGATGCCGCAAACCGTTCCCCTTTCCTGGTACCTGATTCTCAGCGCGGTGCTGTTCACGCTCGGCGTCTCCGGCTTCCTGTTCCGGCGGAACATCATCACGATGTTCATGTCGATCGAGCTGATGCTGAACGCGGTGAACCTGAGCTTCGTGGCGTTCTCGTATCACCTGAAGCGGATCGATGGGCAGATTTTCACGTTTTTCGTGATGGTCGTGGCGGCGGCGGAGGCGGCGGTCGGACTGGCGATCATCCTGACGGTGTTCAAGAACCGGGCGACGCTCGACGTGGACCGCGTCGCCTCCATGAAGGACTAGGATGCAGCACCTCTGGCTCATTCCCGCGTTCCCGCTGGCCGGATTCCTCGCGAACGGCATCCTCGGCCGCCGCCTGCCGAAGGCCGCCGTCAACCTGATCGCCATAGGCGCGGCGCTACTGTCCTTCGCCTGGGTGCTGAAGACCGTGCTCGCGCTCCAGCCGCTCGAGACCGCCCACATCGAACGCTACTTCGACTGGATTCGCATCGGCGACTTCCGGGTCGGCTACGACCTCGCGGTGGACCGCCTCAGTGCCGTGATGCTGCTCGTCGTCACCGGCGTCGGCCTGCTCATCCACATCTACTCCACCGGCTACATGGCGCACGAAGGCGGATACTACCGCTTCTTCGCGTACCTGAACCTGTTCATGTTCTTCATGCTCACGCTGGTGCTCGCGGCGAATTATCTCGTCATGTTCGTCGGCTGGGAAGGCGTGGGCCTGTGCAGCTACCTGCTGATCGGCTTCTGGTTCCGCAAGAAGAGCGCGACGAACGCGGGCAACAAGGCGTTCATCGTAAACCGCATCGGCGACTTCGGCTTCTCGCTCGCGATTTTTCTCATCGTGATCAGTTTCGGCTCGCTCGATTTCGGCACGGTGTTTGCCGGCCTCTCGCGCTGGCAGCCGGACGCGGGATGGGGCACGCTGGCGATCATCGCGCTGCTGCTGCTGGTCGGCGCCACGGGCAAGTCCGCCCAGATCCCGCTCTATGTATGGCTGCCGGATGCGATGGAAGGCCCCACGCCGGTTTCGGCCCTGATCCACGCCGCCACCATGGTGACCGCGGGCGTCTACATGATCGCGCGCTCGGCGCCGCTTTACGTGATGGCGCCGGTCGCGATGGATTTCGTCGCCGCCATCGGCATCGCGACCGCGTTCTTCGCCGCAACCATCGGCATGGTCCAGACCGACATCAAGCGCGTCTTCGCCTACTCGACCGTTTCGCAGCTCGGCTACATGTTCGTCGGCGTCGGCACGGGGGTCTTCGGCGCGGGCATCTTCCACCTGGTGACGCACGCGTTCTTCAAGGCGCTGCTGTTCCTCGGCGCGGGCTCCGTGATTCACGCCCTCTCGGGCGAGCAGGACATGCGTTACATGGGCGGCCTCAGGAAGAAAACGCCGGTCACGTTCTGGACGATGCTGGCGGGCGCCGCCGCGATCTCGGCGCTGCCTTTCACCTCCGGCTTTTACAGCAAGGACGAAATTCTGCTCGGCGCCTGGCACCGCTCGCCCGTGCTGTTCTGGTTCGGAATCCTCACCGCCGCAATGACCGCCTTCTACGTGTTCCGCGCGATTTTCCTGACGTTCTTCGGGAAATACCGCGGCGAGGCGCACCCGCACGAATCCCCGCCCGCGATGACGCTGCCGCTCGTCGTGCTGGCCGTGCTCTCGCTGGGCGGCGGCGCATTCGCGGTTTCGACGTGGCTCGACCCGGTCTTCCCGAAGCTCGAGCTGCACCACAACCCGGCGCTCGTCTTCGTCTCGATCGCCGCGGCGCTCGCGGGCGTGGCGGGCGCGTGGGTGATGTACGTGTGGCGGCCCGGGCTGCCTGAAGCCATCGCCGCGCGGCTCGGCCCGGTGTACCGGCTCGTCTGGAACAAGTATTTCGTCGATCAGGTTTACAACGCCGTCGTCGTGCGGCCCACGGTCGCCGGCTCGCGCGAGGCGCTCTGGCGCGGCGTCGATCAGGACATCATCGACGGCGCGGTGAACGGCGTGGGCGCGCGCGTCCGCGGCATCGGCAACGTGCTCCGGCGCGCGCAATCCGGCAACATACGAAGCTACGCGGCGTGGGTGCTGCTCGGGTCGGTTTTCGTGCTAATCGCCTACGGGTTGAGCGGAGGGATGCGATGACGCTGCTCGACGCCGTCCTGTTCCTGCCGCTCGCCGGCTTCTTCGTACTGCTCGCGATCCCGCGCGAGAACGAAGAAACGATCCGCCGCGCCGCGCTCGCCGTTTCGCTCGCGGCCTTCGCCCTGTCGCTCGCGCTGCTCCCCGGCTTCAACCGGGCGAACTCCGGCTTTCAATACATCGCGGACCTGCCGTGGATCTCCTCGCCCGCCATCCGCTATCACATCGGCCTCGACGGAGTGAGCCTGTGGCTCGTGCTGCTCACCACGCTGCTCACGCCCATCGGCATCCTTATCTCCTGGCGCTCCATCGGCCGCCGCGTGAAAGAATTTTTCGCCTTCTTCCTGCTGATGGAGTTCGGCCTCATCGGCGTCTTTGTGGCGCTCGACCTGTTCCTGTTCTACGTCTTCTGGGAACTGTCGCTCGTGCCGATGTACTTCCTGATCGGCGTCTGGGGCCACGAGCGCCGCATCTATGCCGCCGTGAAATTCTTCATCTACACGATGGCGGGCTCCGTGCTGATGCTGGCCGCGCTCATCTACGTCTACAACCGCGCGGGCACCTTCGACTACACCGCCATCATGCAGATGCTTTCGAGCGGCAAGCTGTCGTTCGACCGCATCGAGGAATCGCTGCTGTTTCTCGGCTTCTTCATCGCGTTTGCGATCAAGGTGCCGCTGTTCCCGCTGCACACCTGGCTGCCGGACGCGCACGTCGAAGCCCCCACGGCCGGCTCGGTGATGCTGGCGTCCGTCATGCTCAAAATGGGCTGCTACGGCCTCGTCCGCTTCTGCCTGCCGATGTTTCCGGCCCCGGCGCGCTCCTTCGCGCCCTGGATCGTGGCGCTCGCGATCACCGGGATCATCTACGGCGCGCTCGTCGCGCTCGTGCAGCCGAACATGAAGAAACTCGTGGCGTACACGTCGGTGAGCCACCTCGGCTTCGTCGTGCTTGGCATCTTTTCGTTCACCGCGCTCGGCATGAACGGCGCGGTGTACCAGATGCTCAACCACGGGATCTCGACGGGCGCGCTGTTTGTGCTGGTCGGCTGCCTCTACGAGCGGCGGCACTCGCTCGAGATTGCGGACTACGGCGGCGTCGCGACGCCCGCGCCGCAACTGGCGACGCTGTTTCTGATCACATCGCTCGCGAGCATGGGCCTGCCGGTACTGAACAACTTCGTGGGCGAATACCTCGTGCTCCAGGGCGCGGCGCAGGCGAACTTTCGCTGGGCCGTGTTCGCCGCGATCGGCGTGATTCTTTCGGCCTGCTACATGCTGTGGCTCTACCAGCGCGTGTTTCTCGGCGACACACCCGGGAACGTGGGCGCGCATGTGCACGACCTGAGCCGCCGCGAGTGGGCGGCCATGATTCCACTCATCGTCCTGATGGTCTGGATGGGGACCGCGACCCAAACGTTCCTGCCGCCCATCGCCGCCTCGAGCGTGGAGATTCTCGATCAGACGAAGGTGAACGTGGATTTCCGGGTGGAGGGCCATTGGCCTGCGGCGGCTTCTCGGACCGCCAGCCTCGGAGGCTCCAATGCCCGCTAACTTCGTCCCAACAGGCATCGAATACCTCCGCGTGCTGCCCGAGATCCTCCTCGCCGCGATCGCCACGCTCATCATGGCGCTCGAACCGGTGACGCCCGCGCGCCACAAACGCCGCCTCGGCTATCTCGCCTTCGGGGGCCTCGCCGGCGGGCTCGCCGCCGCGGCCTGGGGCGTGTTCGCGCAGGGGACGGCCTTCAGCGGCATGGTGATCATCGACGGCTTCGCGGTGTTCTTCCGCGTGCTCGTCATCGCGGCGGCGCTGCTCGTAGTCCTGATGTCAGCCGGATATCTCCGGCGCGAAGGCGCCGAAGCCGGCGAGTACTACGCGCTCGTGCTGTTTTCGGTCGTGGGCCAGTGCATCATGGCCGCGGCCGGCGAGCTGATCGTGGTTTTTATCGGCCTGGAAATTTCGTCGATCGCCAGCTACGTGCTTGCGGGCTACCTGCGGCGCGAGAAACTCGGCAACGAAGCCGCGGCGAAGTATTTTTTGCTCGGCAGCTTCGCGACCGGATTTCTGCTCTACGGCATCGCGTTCATCTACGGGACCACAGGCACCACCAGCATCGCCGGAATCCACGATGCCCTCGCGGCCGGTTCGCCCGGCGGACTGCTCATTGGCGCCGCGGCCGCGCTGATGTTCGTCGGCTTCGCCTTCAAAGTCTCGGCCGCGCCGTTCCAGGTCTGGGCGCCGGACGTATACCAGGGCGCGCCCTCGCCTGTCACCGCGTTCCTCGCTACCGGCCCCAAAGCCGCTGCGTTCGCGATCTTCCTGCGCGTCTACATGACCGCCTTCGGCTCGCTCGCCCCGCGCTGGGAGCCGATCGTCTGGGCCTCGGCGCTGCTGACGATGATCGCCGGCAACTTCGCCGCGCTTGCCCAGCACAACTTCAAGCGTCTGCTGGCGTACAGCTCGATCGCGCACGCCGGATACATGATGGTCGCCATCTCGGCGCACTCGGATGCCGGTACGGCCGCCGTTATGTTCTACCTGGCCGCCTACGTGTGCATGAACATCGGGGCCTTCGCGGTCGTATCGTACTTCTCGCGCCGCGGCGAGCGATACGTGAACGTGGAAGACTTCGCCGGCCTCGGCTGGCGCCAGCCGGTCACCGCCGCGATGTTCTCGATCCTGCTGCTCTCGTTCATCGGCGTGCCGCTGACGGCGGGCTTCTTCGCGAAGTTCTACGTCTTCAAAGCGGCGCTTGACGCCGACCTCGTTTGGCTCACCGTCCTCGGCCTGCTCAATAGCGCCGTGGCGGCGTTCTACTACCTGCGCCTGCTGGTCGTGATGTACATGCACGAGCCCGGTGAATCGGTGCGCGACCTGCCTCCGCTCGCCGAGGGCACGAAAGCCACAATCTGGATTTGCGCCGTCCTCACGCTGCTGCTCGGGATATTTCCGTCGGTGGTTCTGCGCCTCGCGGACCAGTTCGGGCAATTGGGAAATTGAACGCAGATCAATCAGAACCGGTCGAGTAAGTCCGAGAACCGCTCGAGCACCAACAGTCGCCCGGTGCCGTTCCGGATTTCCTCGTGTTCGAGCATCCACGTCCGCGCGTGCGGGATGAACACCGCACCGAGGCCTATCTCGAGCGCCGGATTGATGTCCGACCGCGGCGAGTTGCCGATCATCCACGAACTCTCGAGCGCGAGCCCCGACTCACGCACCAGGGCGCGATAGGAATCCGGGTTCTTCTCCTTCACGATCGCCGTGCGGCTGAAGTACGAGCCCAGCCCCGAACGGCCGATCTTGAGCGTCTGCTCCTCCGGATGGCCCTTGGTGAACAGGATCAGTTCGTGCCTCCCGGCCAGCTCCGCCAGCGTCTCTCGGACGCCCGGGATCAGCTCCACCGGCTGCTCCAGAATCCGCTCGGCCAACCGCATCACGCAATCGAGGTCCGGCTGCCGGACGGCGCGCTCCGCCAGGCGTTCGTAGCACTGCTGCAAATTCCGCCCGAAGTTCAGCGCGCCGTAGCCGTGTATCTCGCGGTTGACAGTCTCGATCTCATCGAGCACGCGGCGCACCTCGGGCGCGCTCAGCGTCGAATGCGCGAGGAACTCGACGAACTCGTCGAAGGCGCGCTCGAAGTAAATGTTGTTCTCCCAGAGTGTATCGTCGGCGTCGAAAATCAGGCTCTGGGCATTCGCTCGCATGCTACCATTATGGCTGCACCCGGATGATTCTAAAGCTTGTGCGCACTCCCGGCATCTACCTCACCGGTTTCATGGGAAGCGGAAAATCCACCGTCGGACGGCTTCTTGCCGACCGCCTCGGCTGGGAATTCGTGGACCTCGATGAGGAGATCGAAGCCGCCGAGCGCGCGAGCATCTCCGAAATTTTCGAGACGCGCGGCGAAGAGTATTTCCGCCGCGTCGAGACCGAAGCGATCCGCACCCGCGTCTACAAGGTGCGCGCGGGCTGCCCGTCCGTCGTGGCGCTCGGCGGCGGCGCCTTCGTGAGCGATGTGAATTTCGATCTGCTCGAAGACCACGGCATCACCGTGTGGCTCGACTGCCCGCTCGATGTCGCGCGCCGGCGCGTCGCGGAATTCGACAACCGCCCTCTCGCCCGCGACCCGGTAAAATTCGCCGAGCTCTACGAGAAGCGGAGGCCGAGCTACGCGCGCGCCGATTACCGCGTCGAGGTGTGCTGCGACGACGTATCTCTCACCGTGGCCGCCATCGAAGCGCTGCCCATTTTTTGAATCGATGCAATCGACGACAGCGGGACTCCGGCGCGCGGCACGCGCCATCTTCAAAGCGGCGCTTGCAGCCGCCGATCCGTTCGACGCCGTGCTTGGTCACGCCAAGATACGCGGCGAGTTCGAGCACATCTGGGTGATCGGGGCGGGGAAGGCGAGCGCGCGCATGGCGGCGGCGCTCGAGCGCCTGCTCGGGAAACGGATCGCAGGCGGCCTCGTCAACGTGAAGTACGGCCACCTCGCGCGCCTGCGCCGCATCGAGCTGAACGAGTGCGGCCACCCGCTGCCGGACGAAGCCGGAGTGCGCGGCGCGCGCCGCATCCTCGACATCGCCGCGCGCGCGGGCGAGCGCGACCTGGTCATCTGCGTCATCTCGGGAGGCGCCTCGGCGCTGCTGCCGCTGCCCGCCCCGCCCATCACGCTCGCCGAAAAGCAGGCCACGACGAAACTGCTGCTCGACTCGGGCGCGAGCATTCACGAGATCAACGCCGTCCGCAAGCACATCTCCGCGGTAAAGGGCGGACAACTCGCGCGCGCGGCTTACCCGGCGCGCGTGCTCTCGCTGCTGCTCTCGGATGTGATCGGCGATGACATCGACGTGATCGGTTCCGGCCCCACGGCCCCGGACGCCTCCACCTTCGCGGACGCCCGGGCGGTGCTCGAGAAGTACGGAATCGCCAAAGCGGTCCCGGCAGCCGTGCGCGAGAGGATCGAAGCCGGAACGCCCGAGACGCCGAAAAAAGGCGACCGCGCCTTCGAAAGAACCGAGAACCGCATCATCGGAAGTAACCGCCTGGCCGTCGATGCGGCGGCAAGCAAAGCTCGCGAGTGCGGGTTCCGGCCGCTCGTGCTTTCGACGCTCATCGAAGGAGAAACGCGAGACGTCGCGCGCATGCATGCCGCCATCGCCAAAGAGGTTCTGAGTTCCGGCCGGCCCGTGAAGCCTCCGGCCTGCATCATCTCGGGAGGAGAGACCACGGTCACGATTCGAGGCGGCGGACTCGGCGGCCGCAACCAGGAATTCGTTCTGGCCGCCGCGATCGACCTCGCAGGCCAGGAAGGAGTGGCCGTGCTGAGCGGAGGAACCGACGGAACCGACGGCCCCACCGATGCCGCCGGAGCCATCGCCGACGGCCGCACGCTGGCCCGGGCCGAAGCATTGGGCCTGGACGCCCGCAGCGCGCTCGCGGCAAACGACTCGTATCACTTCTTCGAGCCGCTGGGAGAGCTGCTCAAGACCGGCCCCACAGGAACAAACGTCATGGACGTGAGGCTGTTGCTGGTGGGGCCGAGTTCCCGGTAAGCAGCCGGCCCCCGGCCGGCCAGGCTACTGCCTCTCCGTCTCCGCCACCAGCGGCCTGCCCGAATCCTTTCGCACCGTCACCGAGCCCCGGTCCGTCTGCACCACAATCGACGGGCCGCCGCCCACCGACCCCACGATCGACCCGCCGTGTCTCTCGTCCTCGCCGCCCTCGCCCACGGTCTTGAGCACCGGCCCGAAGTCGTTCGTCACCCCGCCGCGATTGGTCAGCGCTTTCAGATCGAACTTGGCGTTCGCCGGCAGCTCGATGTCGACCTGCCCGTTCCGCGTACGCGCGTCGATCTTCGGAAGCGGCGTCTCGATCGGCCGCAGCGTGATGTCGCCGTGGTCGAGATTCAACTCGAGCGCCTGCGTGAACTTTTCGATCGTTACGTCGCGCGACCGGCTGCTCACCAGCCGCACCGGCCCCACCAGATTCGTCCCCGTGAACTCGCCGAGATCCATGTGAATCTGCCCGGGCACGCTCTCGGCGCGCAGCTCCGTGTTCGGCGCCTGCACGCGCAGCGGCTTTGCCAGGTTGCGAAGCTGCATATCGCCCGAATACGACCCGGTCAGCGTGACCTCGCCCGCTACCGTGTCCACTTCGACGTCGCGCCCGCGCCCGCTCTGCACTTCGAGGCTGCTCTTCAGCGACGCCGCGCGGATCAGGTCGCTCTTGCGCACATCGATCCGCACCTTCCCGCCGATATTCTGCACCCGCACCGTGGCGTTGTCGCTCGAAACGTCCACCGCGCCCGACAGGTCGCTGATCTCGATATCGCCGGTGCGCCCGCGCACCTCGACCGCCATCGCGCGCGGCACCGTCAATTCGAGTTCGGTCGTGACGCGCTGGTCACCCGTGACGCGGTCCTGATTGGTCCGCACGATCACCTGGTCGCCCTGCGTGGTGATCTCGACCGGCGACTGGCGGTTCGCCTCGTCGGCTTCCTTCTCCTCGAGCGAGCGTATGTTCTTGCGCCCGCCCACCGTGATCTCGCTCACATCGGCGCCCGTGATGCGCGCCCCGCCCTTCAGGTTCTCCACCAGGATGCGCGCCGCCTTGTCCGCGGGCTGCTTGTTCTCAGGCACCGTGTAGTCGTAGGAGTGTCCGAAAATTTCCACGCGGTTGGCCGAGATCATGCCGAAATTCGACCAGGGCCGGTAGTGGTTCGCCATGTAGAGCCCCGACCCGATCAGGCACAAGAACACGACCAGCGTCCACTCGCCGCCCGAAATTCCGGCGGCCGGCAGCGCGCGGCCCCGCAGCGCCCACACCAGGATCTCGATGAGCCGCAGCGCGCCCCACGCCACCAGAATGAACGGCCAGAAGCGTGCGGCGATGTCGAGCAGAGGCAGGTCCGGACGCAGCGTGCTGATCAGGAACCACACGCCGATCAGGATCAACAGCAGCGGTCCGACCACCGAGCCCCGTTTCATAGCGTGCCTCCCATGGGCGCGCTGTCGTCTCGCGGCACCAGCACCCGTTCGAGCAGCTTCAGCGCGCCGTACGCAATCAGCAGCACGGGCCACGTTTTGTAGAACGGAAACGGCCCGAAGTAATCGCCGACGAACAGCAATCCGAGCACGATCAGCAGAACCGGGCCGCGCGCCGCGCGCGTCACCTCAACGCTGCTCATGCTGCGCCTCCTCGCCGGGAAAGCTGCCGGGAAGGTTCGGGTCCGAGTTCCGGTCCGCGCCGCCGTCCCAAAACCGGCAGTACAGCATGTAGGCGCCGAGCCCGATCAGGGCTACCGGCCACCAGCGGATGATCTGGTCGAACCGCAATACGTCCATCGTGTTCAGCAGGAAGATCACGCCGAGCGCGATCAGGACCAGCGGGCCGATGGGCAGGCCGCGGTGCCTGGTGCGCATCGGGAACACGCTCGAGAATTCATCGACCGGTTCGCCGAGTTGCCGCTTGCGGGCCGTGTGGTAGGCCTCGAACGGCATGTAGAAATACCAGATCGCGATCAGGAACCCGAACAGCGGCTCGAGGCCGCTCACCGAGCCCGAGCCGGCGATGCTGATCAACAGGCCGAAGATCACCACGTGAACCACGCCCTTGGCGTACTGGCCGTTGTAGATGGCCCCCACGCCCGGGATCAGGCCCAATACGAACGCGAGCCCCGGAGAGACGTCCGAATTCACGCGGGCTACCGGCGGCGCGGCGACAATCTGCCGCGGCGCATGCTCTTCGCAGACGACCGTTCCCTGTACGGATCGCTGGCAGTCCTGGCAAAGCGGTCTGCCGCAGGTCCGGCAGAACGCGACCGCCGCGACATCCGGATGCTGGTAGCAATTCATTGTGTTCGTCTCCCACCCGTGCGCGCCGGCTGCCGGTTGGCATCCTCGGCCGCCGCGCGCCCTTTTAATTCCTGTTCCTTCTGTCTCCATTCCCGCAACTGGGTCTGGATCTCGTACACGAAACGCAGATTCTCGTAATACTTTACGGTGCGCTGCCAGCCGCGGTTCACGCGATCGTCGAACGCCTGCCAGACCTTGGCCGGCCGCAAGTCGTCGAGCGTGAGCTGGCGCGGGGAAACCCCGGCGAACTTGCCGAGCAGCGAGAACGACAGGATCGTCATCGCAAATCCCATCGCGAAGCGCGGCTGAAGGATCGGCTGCAGCCATCCGTGGAAGAGCTTCCGCACCGCGCCCGGCTCGCGCGCCCGCGCATGGCGGGCCGGCGGAAGCTCGAACAGGATGCGAGTCAGCAGTTCGGGCGGCGGCTCGACTTCCGCCGCGCGCTCGATGAACCCCACGGCAGCCGAAACGTCGCGCGCCAGCTCCGCGCAGGCCGGGCATTCGGCCATGTGGCGCTCCACATCCGCCCTTGCGGCGGGCGCGAGCGTGCCGTCGTAGTAATCGCAGAGAATGATTTCAAGCTGGGCGCAGTTCATGCCAGCACCCTCTGCTTTCGCAGGATGCGGGCCAGTTCGGCCCGTCCGCGGTTCAGCCTCGATTTCACCGTGCCCTCGGGCACGTGCAGCACCTGCGCGATCTCGCGGTATTCGAGTTCCTCGATGTCGCGCAGAATCACGGTCTCGCGCAGTTCGGGCGAGAGCCTTCCAAGCGCGCCTTGCAGCAGTTCGCTCGCCTCGCGGCCCGCCAGCATGCCGTCGGTGCGGGCGCTGGCGGCGTGGCCTTCAAGCACCGGCAACTGATCTTCGATCGAATCGGTCGCGCGTTCCAGGCGCGTGCGGCGGTAGTGATCGATCAGCAGATTCCGCGTCACGCGGGTCAGCCAAACGACGAAAGAGCCTTCGCCCGCGCGGAAGGTTTTCAACGTGCGGAACACGCGCAGAAAGACTTCCTGCGTGAGGTCCTGGGCTTCTGAGTCCTTGCCGGTGAAGCGATAACAGATTGCGTAGACCCGTCGCGTGTGGGTTTTGACCATGTCTTCCCACGCGGCGTCGTCACCGCTCAGGCAGCGCTCGACGAGTGTGGAATCCGGATCCAAGGTGCGTCCTGTCAGTCCAGGCCAGGCAGACACCGCCCTCGCTCCCGCTCTAGCGGGCAGTAGAGTCGCGGCGATGGTTGCACTGGCGGCCATATGCTTGCCTCGCACTCCGAGCCTTTCAGGGGAGTCCCGAAGGGCGTTCGCCGTCCCCCGGCCCGTCCCCATCCGGACTTCCAGTTAGAGTTACGAGGCCTTATCATAATAAGTTCGCTCGATTCCGGCCTCCCGGCATGCGACGTTCCATTCTAGCCCGATTGGCACATGGCGAAAACAAGAATGCCTGAGCGCCGCCCAACCCGCTGGCGCTGGCTGGTGCTCCTGGTCCTGGCGGCAGCCGCGGTCGTCTGGACCGTGCGCGACCGCTGGCTCCACGAGTTCCGCTGGCGCGAGTTCGCCGCCAGTTTCGCCAATCTCGAATGGAAGTGGGTGGCGGCCGCGGCCCTGCTCGCTCTGGCGACCTATTACGGCCGAGCCCTGCGCTGGGCCGTCATGCTAGAACCCCTCCGCCCCCGCGCCGATGTCTGGGGCATTTTCAAGGCCACCGCCATCGGGTTTGCCGCGGTCGTGCTGTTGGGCCGGCCTGGCGAGTTCATCCGGCCGTACCTGATCTCGGTGCGCGAACGTGTGCCTTTCTCCTCACAACTGGCGGCCTGGTTCCTGGAGCGTGTCTGCGACCTGCTCGCCATCCTGCTGGTCTTCGGCTTTGCGGCAGGCCGCATCGACAACTCGCGCGCGCGGCTGGGGCCCGCCTTCGGGTGGGTAATCGAGACGGGGGGCTGGGTGGCTGCCGTCCTGGGCGTGATCTGCCTGGGGATCCTGATCCTGGTGGGGCGGTTTTCGGACCTGGTGCGGTCCCGCCTCATGGCCGCGCTGCGCGTTCTGCCCGAGCGGCACCATGGCCGCATCGATCAGACGATTTCGGCGTTCATGGAAGGGACGGCCGCGACCGCCTCGCACGGTTCCGTCCTGCGGCTGTCTCTGTACACGGCCGTCGAGTGGCTGCTGATCGCCGGCTGCTTCGCTTGCGTGTTCCAGGCCTATGAGCAGACCGCCGGCATGCAGGCGCAGGATGTATTTATCTTCATGGGATTTGTGGCCTTCGGGAGCGTGCTTCAAATTCCCGGCGTCGGCGGAGGCGTCCAGCTCGTCTCAATCTTCGTGCTGACGCAGATGTACGGGGTTCCCATCGAGGTGGCGACCAGCCTCGCCATCCTGCTCTGGATTGTTACATTTGTAGTAATTGTACCGCCGGGGCTCGCGCTTGCCTTTCACGAAGGGCTGAACTGGCGTAAATTGAGAGACTTGGAGAAGCAGCTCGGACAGACATGACCTGCCCTTTCTGTGGTCACCTTCACGATAAGGTTGTTGATTCCCGCGAGGCGAAGGAGGGCGACGTCGTCCGCAGGCGCCGCGAATGCCTGGCCTGCGAACGCCGGTTTACCACTTACGAGAGAATTGATGAAATTCCCTACATGGTCGTCAAAAAAGATGGTCGAAGAGAGAAGTTTGACCGTCAAAAGGTATTGAACGGCTTGCTGAAGGCCTGCGAGAAGCGTCCGGTGCCGATGGGGCGCCTGGCGGAGATCGTGGACGAGGTGGAAGCGAAGCTGATGGACAGCCCGGAGCGGGAAATTTCTACAACGGTAGTAGGGGAATTGCTCATGCAACGGCTCCGGAGCCTCGACAAGATCGCTTACGTTCGCTTTGCATCTGTTTACAGAGACTTTCAGGACGAAGAAGCGTTCTTTAATGAACTCAAGCAGATCATGCGGCACAAGCGCGGCTAGCCGGGTCATTGATTTCAGGCGTTTTGAGACACTTTTGTGTAACCAAAACGGTTCTGAAACATCTTGAAGATTGGGGCTTAACTTCTTAGTTGTTCGATGATAAGATCGAATACGGCACCGAGCTCCTGAGGTGCGGCAAACCGTCATAATCGACCGCAACAATCTACCCCTGAGGCAAGGTATGAAGTTCGGCTTTGGCTCTACGGGGAGGTGAATCAGATCGTGGATCATTTCGAAGATCAATTTCTGGGTGAAAATCAAGAACCGATCAGCATTCCTTTCGACGAGGAAGCTGCGAAGTTCTTCGATGCAGAGGCCGAGGACTTTCACGCGGTCCAGCAGGCCGAAGAGTCGATCTATACCGACGACCCGGTCCGGGTGTATCTGCGTGAGATGGGCGCCGTCCCTCTGCTGACCCGGGAAGGCGAAGTGGACCTGGCCCGCCGCATGGAGCGCGGAAAGCTGCGGATGCAGAAGGCGATTAGCCGGTCCGCACTGGTGCAGCTTGCGATCGTGAATTTGGCCGAGCAGCTCAAAAAGGGTGCCGAGGAGCTGGACAACCTGGTCGATCTCGGCGATGTCGAAGACGGCAGCGCCGCCGACGAAAAGAAGCGCAGCGAGCTCCGGCAGCAGTTCGTGGACATCCTGGCGCTGAACAAAAAGCAGCAGTTGCTACAGGAAAAACTGGACGCCGTCCCGCTCTCGAATAAGAAGGGCCGCCGCAAGGCGCTCGGCAAGCTGATGCGCTCGAAGGTGGAGGCCTCGCAAGCTGTCCGCCGCATCCCCTTCCTCGCGATCAAGTGGAAAGAGTTCACCAAGGAAATCGAGCGGGCGGTCGATGAGCTCGGGCAGCTCGAAACGGAACTGAAGCGGCTCGGTGAGCGCAGCGGCCAGGCAGCGCAGGCCCGGGCCAAGGAACTCAAGCGGGAGATCCGGAAGCGCGAAAGCGTGGCCGGCGCCCCGATCGCCGATCTGAGGCACACGCTCAACGTGATCCGCCACGGCGAGGTCGAGGCCGAGCGGGCCAAGAAGGACCTGGTCGAAGCCAACCTCCGGCTGGTGGTTTCGGTTGCGAAGAAGTACGTCAACCGCGGGCTGCACCTGCTCGACCTGATCCAGGAAGGCAACATCGGCCTGATGCGCGCCGCCGACAAGTTCGAATACCGGCGCGGCTACAAGTTCTCGACGTACGCCACCTGGTGGATCCGGCAGGCCATCACGCGCGCGATTGCCGACCAGTCGCGCACCATCCGCATCCCCGTTCACATGAACGAGAGCATGAACAAGTTCCTGCGGGCCAACCGTGAGCTCGAAAAGGAACTGGGGCGCGCGCCGACCAACGACGAAATCAGCCGCCGGATGGACATTTCGGTCGAAAAAGTTCAGAAGTTGAAGACCATCTCGCGCGACCCGGTGTCGCTCGAGACCCCGGTTGGACGCGACGGCGAATCCGCGCTGGGCGACCTGATCGAGGACCGCTGGGTCGGTTCCCCCGTCGATTCGGTAATCGAGTCGAACGTGCGGGACGAGACCGCGAACATTCTCAAAACCCTTTCTCCCAAGGAGGAGAAGGTGATCCGGCTGCGGTTCGGGATCGGGTGCGAGCGGGAGCACACGCTCGAGGAGATCGGCCAGGAATTCGACGTGACGCGGGAGCGGATCCGCCAGATCGAAGCCAAGGCGCTGCGCCAGCTTCGGTCCCCGGAGCGCGCGCGTCACCTGCGGGCGCTGCTCGCCGCGCGATAAAAGCTGCGTAAGTCTGCCACAAGGGCCGGAGGGAAAACCCTTCCGGCCTTTTTCTGTTTTGGGCTACTTGCTCTTCTGCGCTCTCTTAATCACAGATTCCCGGTCGCCCCGGCTCCAGGCGTCCTCGATGTCCTTCTCGGGCAGGCCCGCGACGCGGCCGACCAGCAGAAACGCCGGAAGCGCGTGGGGAAGCGTCCGCCAGCGCGCCATCTCGATCAGGGAGCCGAGGGCTCGCTTCCTCAATTCGTCGATCACGCCCGGGTCGCGCTTCTCGGTGAGATTCACGAGCGCCGTGGCTGCGCGGTAGCGGTCGCTCCAGACGAGCGAGTTCAGCATTTCGATGAACCAGGTCGGCTGGATGCGGATTCCGGATTCGGGGTGATGGTCCGCATAGAACGCGATGGCGGTCAGGGAACGCGTGGCGTTGGCGCGCACGCTTTCGTCCTCGTCCTGCAGAGCGTATTGCAGATCGTTGACCGCAAGCTCTTTCTTGGGCAGGTAGCCGAGCAGGTAAGCCGCAATGGCCCGCTGCTCGGGGTCGAACGATTCGCGCACGACCTGGTGGAGCGCCTCCGAATTGTGGATGGCGAGCGAGACGAAGCTCTCCTGGTAGGCGCGCGAGGCCGGGTCAGCCGAGAGCGCGTGGCCCTGGGAGAGGTCCTCGGCCGTTTCGCCCGCGCGGGCCGCCTTCTCGAACGTGTGCAGGAAGTCGTGGTAAGCCTCTACGACGTCTTTGGGCAGGGTGATATTCCGGGCCGGCGCGTCGCGGAGATCGAAGTGCGGGGCGTCGCGCTCCTCGACGCCGATGTAGAGGATGACGCGGTCGCCCACGCAGCAGACGGCTTCGAGACGCGCAAGCACGATTCCGGGGATTTCGGCGATGCGATCCTCGACGTTTCCTTTGGAGGCGGGCAGAGGGTCGCCCTCGCGGATGCCGGCGGCTTTGCGGACCCGGTCCACCGGGACCTTGCGGAGGCCATAGAAATCGATCACGCCGATGCGGGGGATCTGGGCGGGAAGGAGCGCGGCGGCGGCGAAAAGAAGAAGTAAGGCGCGCACTATCCTTAGATGCGCGCGCCTCTCGCTTCGGGTAAGGTCTCTCAGACGCCGGCCTGCTTTTCGGCCAGGTCGCCGATCACAGGGAGCTTGAAGCGCTGGCCCTGGTAGGCCTTGACCATCAGGAAAATCCAGCTTGCGAGGAACCCCAGCCAGATCACCAGGTTCACGATGCTCCACAGCCACCACATGCTGAACGGGAGGGCTGCCATCAGGATGCCGCCGATGATGCTAAGCACGATCCAGAGGGCGATCCAGGCCAGGTTGAAGAACAGCGACTGGAACGCATGGAAGCGGATGAACTTATTGCGGTTGTAAGGCTCGAGAACCAGAAACAGCACGCCGGTGATGAAACCGAGAACGTAGCAGAGCAGGCCGGCCAGGTTGTCGGTCATGCCGCCTGCGGCGGCGGCGGGCTGCGGGGCGGATGCGGCTGCGGCCGGTGGGTAAGGCTGAGCGGGGGGTGGCGGCGCCGGTGCTGCCGCCTGGGCGGCCGGAGCCGCTGCTGCCGGGGTCCCGCATTTGGCGCAAAACTGGCCGTCAACTGGCGAGCCACAGTTCTTGCAGAAAGCCATGAAACCTCCAGGGTGTACACTCTACTTGATGCGGGGCAGGCGCCGCAAGTGGCCCACACTCGTTACGGGCCTCCGAGCGGCGTCCATCTGCGTTCGCCGGCCTGCCAATCACCTCTCCGACCGCGGCTGGCTTCGTTTAAGCTGTGGGCGGCGCAGGTTCCTGGCGGCTCGCTGGCGGGCGGCTTCGGTGATCTCGATCCGGTTGACTACCTGTTTGGCGCCGGCGTTCTTTGCCATTCGCGTGGCCACGCCTTTGCGCTGGATGACACCGGTGCGGCCTTCGATCGTGGCGATGCCGTTCTGTACGTGAACCTGGAATTTGTCCTCCGCGACTTTGGAACGCGCGAAACGGGCCCGGATGTCGGCTTCAATTTGGCGGTCCTGATTGCCGGCGGCGGGCGCCGAGCGGCGCGCGGCGCGGGGGGCGGTATCGGCCGCGAGCGCGACGGCGGCGGCGATCGAAATGACGGCGGCTAAGCGCAAGGTTCGCATGAAGGCCTCCTAGAGATAGTGCGCGGCGGGAGTATAATTCGCATTATGTCCAGCACCGTTGCCCGCCGCGATTTTTTGCGCGGCGCAGCCCGGGGCGCCGCGGCGCTCACGGCTGCTTCTTATTCGCGCGTTTTGGGCGCGAACGACAGAATCGTCCTCGGGGTCATTGGGCCTGGGGATCGCGGCCAGCACGTCATGTCGCTGTTCCAGAAGACCGGCCAGGTCCAGGTGGCCGCGCTGTGCGATATTTACGCGGCCCATATCAACGAGGCCAAACAGAAGGCTCCCGAGGCGAAGTCCTTCTCCGACCACCGGCGGCTGCTGGAGATGAAGGAGCTCGACGCGGTCCTGATCGCGACTCCGGACCACTGGCACGCGCAGTGCGCCATCGACGCGATGAACGCCGGCAAGGATGTTTACGTCGAAAAGCCGCTGACGCTGAAAATCGAAGAAGGCCCGGCGATCGTCAAAGCCGCGCGCGTGAACGGGCGCATCTGCCAGGTCGGCATGCAGCAGCGCTCGGGCAAGCATTACATCCAGGCGAAGAAGGAATTCATCGATTCGGGCAAGCTGGGCAAAATCACGCTGGCACGCACATGGTGGCACGGCAACGGGTACCACCTGCGGCGCGCGCCCGCCTCGCTCCAGACCAAGCCGGCCGACCTCGACTGGGCGCGCTTCCTCGGCCCGCTCAAGTGGCGCGACTACGATCCGCAGCAGTACTTCAACTGGCGCGCGTATCTCGACTTTGGCGGCGGGCAGGTGACGGACCTGTTCACGCACTGGATCGACGTCGTCCACATGTTCCTGGGCAGCGAGATTCCGAGTTCGGCCGTGGCGAGCGGCGGCATCTACGCCTATAAGGACGGCCGCACCGCTCCCGATACGATCAACGTGCTGCTCGAATATCCAACGCCGTTCACGGCGACGTTCGAAGCGACGCTTGTGCCGGGCATCACCGGCGCGGCGCTCGAGTTCTGCGGCACCGAGGGGCGACTTTGGATCAGCCGCGAGCGGTACGAGTTCCACCCGGTGGGCAAGGGCGCGCAGCCGGTGATCTTCGACGTGACGGACGATTACGATTTCACGCTCGACCACGTGAAGAATTTTCTCGATTGCACACGGTCGCGCAAGCTGCCCAACGGCGACGTGCTCGTAGGACACCGCTCGGCGCAGGCTTCGCACCTGGGCAACATCGCATATGTGCAGAAGCGGCGTATCGATTTCGATATCGTGCGCGAGGAGATTCTGCCGTTCTAGGAAGCTCGTCATGCGGCCTCTGACAACGCTGGCAGCGATTGCGATCGCGTTGTGCGCGCTCGCCGAGGGAAAGAATACGGTGAACAAACAGGAATTCGGCAAGACTCCGGACGGAACTCCGGTCGAGATCTACACGCTCAGGAACAAGCACGGCTTGGAGGCGCGAATCATGACCTACGGCGCAATCGTCGTGGGCCTGAAGGCGCCGGACAGGAACGGCAAGCTCGCCGACATCGTGCTCGGGTTCGACAGCCTGGACGGGTACCTGGCGGTTCATCCTTATTTCGGCGCGGTGGTGGGGCGATACGGGAACCGGATCGCGAAGGGGCGCTTCACGCTGGACGGCAAGGAGTACAAGCTCGCCGTCAACAACGGCGAGAACTCGCTGCACGGCGGCATCAAGGGCTTCGACAAGGCCGTGTGGAAGGTGAAGCAGGCGAACGCGCAGTCGCTGGAGCTCGGGTACCTCAGCCGGGACGGCGAAGAGGGATATCCGGGGAATCTCGATGTCACGGTTCGGTACACGCTGAACGACGATAACGAGCTCAAGATCGAGTACAGCGCGACGACCGATAAGCCGACCGTCCTCAACCTGACGAATCATTCCTACTTCAACCTGAAGGGGGAGGGGCAGGGCGACATCCTCGAGCACCAGGTCACGATCAACGCGGACCGCTTCACTCCGGTGGATGGCGGGCTGATTCCGACCGGCGAGCTGCGCAGCGTGGAGGGCACGCCGCTCGATTTCAGGAAGCCTACGGCTGTCGGGGCGCGGATCGAATCCTCGTACGAGCAGATGAAACTCGGCGGCGGCTACGATCACAATTTCGTGCTGAACCGGGCGGGCAGCGGCATGTCTCTGGCCGGGACGGTGTACGAAGCCGGCAGCGGGCGCGTGTTGCAGGTGTACACGGACCAGCCGGGCGTGCAGTTCTACACGGGGAATTTTCTGGATGGCACGCTCAAGGGCAAGGGCGGGCACGTGTATCCGAAGCGCGCGGCATTGTGCCTGGAGACGCAGCACTATCCCGATTCACCGAACCATCCCGACTTCCCGACCACAACGCTGAGGCCGGGCGAGCGGTACCAGACCACGACAGTGTGGAAGTTCTCGGCGCGGTAGCGTGATCAAGTTTTTGCTCGCGCTGGGTCTGCTGGCGGCGCCGTTGTGGCCGCAGAGCGTGACGCTCGAGGAGTATGATCCGCGGCCCGGGCTGGTCGTGCCCCGGCACATCGTCAAGCGCGCGAAATTTCCGTTCATCGACGTTCACAACCATCAGCGCGACACCTCTCGCGCGACGCTCACCCGCCTGGCGGCCGAGATGGACGCGCTCAACATGCGCATCCTCATCGATTCGCCGGTGAACGGCGGGTCCGGCGAGTGGGTGCGCCGCGCGGCCGCCGATGTGCGCGGGTTCAGCGCGAAGCGCTTCGCCGTGATGACGAACATCGACTACACGGGCCTGGACGACCCGGGCTACGGCAAGCGCGCGGCGGCGCAGCTCGACGAGGATGCGCGCGCGGGCGCGATCGGGTTGAAGGTTTGGAAGAACTTCGGCATGCGGCTCGCGGATTCGCAGGGGCGGCGCATCAAGCTGGACGATCCGCGATTCGATTTGGTGTGGGAGGCCTGCGCGCGGCTGCGGCTTCCGGTGCTGATCCACACCGCGGACCCGAAGCAGTTCTTCGAGCCGATGGACGCGCACAACGAGCGGTGGCTCGAGTTGAAGACGCATCCGGGGCGCGCGGCAGCGGACGGGCCGCCGTTCGAGACGCTCATCGGCGAGCAGCACAAGCTGTTCGCGCGGCATCCGAAGACGATCTTTATCGCGGCGCACATGGGGTGGCTCGCGGGCGACCTCGGGCGGCTCGGCGCGCTGCTCGACCGCATGTCGAACGTGTACGTCGAGATCGGGGCGATCGCAAGCGAACTGGGGCGGCAGCCGCGGTTCGCCCGCGCGTTCTTCGAGAAGTATCAGGACCGCGTCATGTTCGGCAAGGACGCCTACGTGGTCGAGGAATACTGGACGTATTTCCGGCTGCTCGAGACCGCCGACGAGTACTTCGATCCCACGCGCCGCTATCACGGGATGTGGCAGCTTTACGGGCTGGATCTGCCTGACGCCGTCTTGAAAAAGCTCTACTACAAGAACGCCCTGCGAATCTTCCCCACGCTGCCGCGCGATGGCTTTCCGGAGTAGGGCCGACCCCCTGGTCGCCCCAGCTAGCTATTGGCCACCGCCTCATAAAGAGCCACCACATTCTCCGTAGGCGTATTTGCCTGAAGATTATGGCAAGGCGCAACAATATACCCTTTACACTCGCGAAAGATGCGAATGTTATCCTCGACCTCGCGGCGAACCTCCTCCGGCCGGCCGAACGGAAGCGTCTGCTGATTATCGATCCCTCCGTGAAAAACCACCTTGGCGCCAAAATCGCGGGCAAGCGCCTCGCGCTCCATCCCCCGGCACCGCCACTGGATCGGATTGAGAATATCCACGCCCGCCGCGATCAGATCCGGAATCATCGCCCGGATCGCGCCATCGTCATGGTGAAACGTCAGCTTGCCGGCCGAGTGCGCCACATCGGCCATCTTCGCCAGCCATGGCAGAATGAACCGCCGGATCGCGCGAGGGCTCATCAGCAGCGAGCTCTGCGTCCCGAGGTCCTCGGCTACATAGACGAAGTCGAACAAATCGCCCGCTGCCTCGATGCTGTTGCGCACGATGGCCTCGAACAGCGCGTGGATGCGCCCCATGAGCGCGTCCACGAACTGGGGGCGCGCGGCGATGTCTTCGAGCGCCCGCTCCATCCCCCGCAGCCGGCAGTAGAGATAGAAGGGCTCGTAAGAAGCGCCCAGCACCGGGAATTCGGGATGATACACGGCGCACGCGGCGCGCAGGCCGGCGTAGTCGAAGTCGCGCGCATCGGGCCACGGCGAAGCCTCGATGTCCGCGACGGTCTCCGCATTTGCAAGCGGCGGGTTGCAAACTTCGTCGTAAACCCCAATGCCGTCCCCGTAAGCGATTGGGCGCGTCTCGATGCCGAACAGGCTGAACAGCGACGGCAGGTGCCAGCCGGCTTCGGTGGCGCGCGGATGGCGCGCGCCGAGGTAGACGCACTTGTCGATGCCAAGCCGCCGCCAGAGCGCGCGATCGGAGTCGCATCCGAGGTCGCGCTTCAGTCGCTCAGTGATCTCGGCGGTGCCCCAGTAGTCGCAGGGCACGCGGTCGGGCCGCTTGCCGGAAAAGAAAGTCATCCACCTTTCTCGCGGGGTCATAGGTCCCTGCAATAATAAACGTTTTCGAAAGGTCATGAAATCGATGCTGAAGAGATCTCTGTTTTCCTTTGCTGCCGTTGCGGCGGCGCTTCTTGCGGCGGGCGGGCCCGGCCCGGCGCCGCGCTTCGATGCGTGGAAGGTCATCGGGCCGGGCGGCGGCGGGACGATGATCGGTCCGACGATCAGCCCGCACGATACGAACCTCGTCGTCGAGCACTGCGACATGACGGGCGCGTATATAACGCACGACGCCGGGCAGTCGTGGCGCATGTTCAACCTGCGGACGGTGGTCCAGACGTTCGCGTTCGATCCGAAGAACCCGCGCGTGATTTACGCGGGGAACATGGGACTGTGGCGCAGCGAGGATACGGGGAAGTCGTGGCGGCTGATCTATCCGCGCGATGCTGTCGAGCACCAGCTGGGCGACCACTCCGACGTGAAGTTCACTTCGCGCGATGCGAGCTATCCCTCGGGCCGAAGCATCACGGCGATCGCGGTGGACCCTGCCAATCCGAAGCGCATCCATATCGCTTTCGGCGGGGGGCGTGCGCAGAGCGCGTTGGTGCTCGAATCGACGGACGGCGGTGCATCGTTCAAACTGGCGCGGGAGTTTCCGGGCGAGCGCGTGCTGGTGTTGCACCACGGGCAAGCCGGCCTCATCGCGGTCGGAAGCAAAACCGTGGCCCGGAACTCCGGCCGTGCGTGGGAGTCGTCAGCCGGTCCCGAGGGTGGCGTTGAATACGCGGCCGCCGCGGGCCATTACATCTACGCGGCGACACGCGAAGGCGCGCTGGCCGTTTCTGAAGACGGCGGGCGCACGTGGACTACGCGGACGCCGGCGCTCGGCCAGCAGGCCGGACGCTTCCAGGCCGTGGCGGCGAGCGGCCAGACGGCGTACTTGGGCTTCCGCGGCCTGAAGCTTGGCGAAGGGCGCGAGAACCTGTACAACGGCATCGCGAAGTCCACGGACGGCGGGCACACCTGGTCGATCGTGTTCCGCGAATCGACCGCGCCGGCTACGAACCTGGACGCTTCCTGGATCGAGGGCCGCGCGCGGGACGGCGGGCACGACATCTGGTACGACGCCCCCTACAGCCTCGGCGCCGCGCCCGGGAATCCCGACGTCTGTTACGCGACGGACCTGTTCCGCACCTATCGCACGCTCGACGGCGGCAAGACGTGGGCGCAGGTGAACTCGGTGCGAGCGGGCAACGGCTGGACCACGCGCGGGCTCGACGTGACTACGAACTACGGCGTGCACTTCGACCCCTTCGATGTGAAGCACATACTCATCGATTACACCGACATCGGCGCATTCCACAGCTTCGACGGCGGCAATTCGTGGGTGACGGCGACCACCGGCGTGCCTCAGCGGTGGCGGAATACGACGTACTGGGTGGTGTTCGATCCCGACGTGAAGGGGCTGCTCTGGGGCGCATTTAGCGGCGTGCACGACCTGCCGCGGCCGAAGATGTGGCGCGGGCGCGATCCGCTGCGGTATGTGGGCGGGGTCGGCGTCTCGACCGACGGCGGCCGCACCTGGACGCCTTCGAACGACGGAATGCCGGAGACGTCGGTGACGCACTTGTTGCTCGATCCCACGAGCCCTGCGGGACGGCGCACGCTTTATGCAACCGGGTTCGGACGCGGCGTGTACAAGTCCACCGACAACGGGAAGACGTGGACGCTCAAGAACAAGGGCATCGAGGGAGAAAAGCCCTTTGCGTGGCGGATCACACGCGCCAAGGATGGCACGCTGTACCTGATCGTGGCGCGGAATAACAACGGGCGTTTCGGCGAGCCCGGCACGGGCGCCCTGTACAAGTCCGTGGACGGGGCGGAGACGTGGACAAAGATGGCGCTGCCTGAGGGGTGCAACGGGCCGAACGGGCTCACGCTTGATCCTCGCGACAACCGGCGCATGTATCTTTCGGCGTGGGGGCAGGAGCGGCCGGATGTCGATACGGGAGGCGGGGTGTTCCTTTCGACCGACGCGGGCGCGAGTTGGAAGCTGATCTTTGGGAAGATGCAGCACGTCTACGATGTGACCGTGGACCCGCGGAATGCGGATGTGCTGTATGCGTGCGGGTTCGATTCGGCGGCTTACCGGTCGGCCGATGCAGGGCGCACGTGGACGCGGATTCGCGGGTACAACTTCAAGTGGGGGCACCGGGTGATTCCGGACCCGAACGATGCTTCGAAGATCTATATCACGACGTACGGCGGGAGCGTCTGGCACGGGCCGGCGCTGGGCGATCCGAAGGCGTTGGAAGACATCGTGAATCCGGCGCCGATCGCGGAGTAGCACCGTGGTGAGGGCGCGCCGTAAGGCCCGGCGCGCCCGTCCGGCGTACCGAGACGCAGCTGATTCCTATTGGGCGCGTTCGGGCTTGAACCAGATCAAATTTGGGCATTTATATACTTGACTCACCCGGCGTTTGGGTGTAGACTGGTTTTGTGGGTGAGTCAACTACGCAATTCGAGCCGAAGACGATGGTAGAGGCCATCCGGCACTTTTCCGATCCGGCAATCTGCGTCCAGTACCTTGCGGAGCGTCGTTGGCCGGATGGTCCGGTCTGTCCCAAATGCGGCGGCAAACAGCATTCATATCTATCGACTCGATTTCTATGGAAGTGTAAGGCGTGCAAGAAGCAGTTCAGCGTCAAGGTCGGTACGATCTTTGAGGATTCCCCGCTTGGCTTGGACAAGTGGCTCCCTGCCGTTTGGCTGCTTACCAGTTCCCGCAACGGCGTCAGTTCGATGGAACTGCATCGGTCCCTTGGCGTTACCCAAAAAACGGCGTGGTTCATGACGCATCGAATCCGGTACGCTATGCAAACCGGGTCGTTCAACAAGGCGTGCGGACAAGTTGAGGTTGATGAAACGTTCATCGGTCAAAAGGCCCGGAACATGCACAAGCAGGTCCGGTCTCGGAAGATTACCGGGACTGGCGGCAAGGACAAGACGATGGTGGTTGGCGTTCTGGAACGTGGCGGTGTTGTGCGAACTACCGTGGTTGAGAGCCGTAAGAAGAAGCCGCTCCAATCGCTCGTGAAAGATCACGTCGAACCCGGCGCACAGTTGTTCACCGATGCGCTCAAGTCGTATGAGGGACTGGACGGAGAATACATTCACCAGATCGTTGACCATGCGGTAGAGTACGTCAAGGGCCACGTCCACACGAACGGCATGGAGAACTTCTGGAGCCATTTGAAGCGGACGATCTACGGCACGTACATTTTCGTTATGCCATTCCACTTATTCCGGTACTTGGACGAACAGACATTCCGCTTTAATAACCGGGACTTGGATGACGGTATGCGGTTTCGACTGTCGTTACGGGGAGTGAGTGGGCGACGGCTGACCTACAAGGAATTGACTGGAAAGACGCCGCATAAGTGCAGACCACATATCTAGCGGCCTGAACGATGGTGTTTGCGCCTTGAGGGGTTCAGTTCTTCCGGAACCCAAGATGGGCGTGTATTCTTGTCCTGCGTTGGATACCAGCCACGGATTCCAAGGATGCACAAGACAAGCAGAATCGCAAACCCGACTCCGATCATGACCACAAACCCTCGGGGGACACTTGAAAACCGGCCAATGAGGGACACCTCAAAACCGGCCAACGGGCGTTAGGCAGGACAGCTTCATTTATACCCCACCGGAATCTTTTCCGGCAAATACTTCTTCACG
>JBLNDJ010000004.1:0-3317 GCA_050261515.1 Acidobacteriota bacterium
GGCGTCGGCGGGTTGATGAGTGCCGAGAGCCACAGCAGGTCCTGCTCATCGTGTTGGGCGACGGTTACCGGGCAATCCGCGTAGCGCCGCCCGGTCACTGTGAAGTACCGCGTCTTCGAGTACATCTCGACTTCGCCGTCGCCGTACTTGCGGCGTATGCCGCCCAAACACACGCGATGGGCCACCATGGGATTGACCAACCGCACCCAGATCTTGACGCCCGTCTTGGACGGCGAGATCTCGCTGTACGTGTCGGAGAACCGCTCCAGGATCGGCACGGCCCACGGCTTCAACCTTCCGTCCGGCGTCAAGCAGTCGTCCAAGTCCATACCGATGAACGGGTCGTCCGGCGCGAACACGAAGCCGATGCCCATGTCAGGCCGGCGACTGGCCGCCGCCATCACCTCCGCAAAGGTGCTCCAGGTCGCCGCACTATTGCTCTTTGCGGCGGCGCCGGACGGTTGCCGCGGGACCTTGGTCCATTTGCCGTCTCTCCGCTCGTAGGTCCAGTTCACCCACTGCGGCAGCGCGGTAAGGCACTCCGGCAGCATTGCGCCGTCGCCGGGCTTCACCATCGCCGGCTTCGCCGGCATACTGACTACTGCGCTCACTCGCGCACCTCCGCGGTGACCCGCACCCGGACGACGCCATCGCGTGCCTCTGCCACCAGTCGCCCCCCCGCGATCAGGTGCTCGATGGCGCGGTCCACCTGCCCTCGCGTCCAACCCTCCCACCGGAGGGCACGGTACAGGTCATCGTTCAGATACGCCGATCCCCACCGCGCGATGCGCTGGCGCAACGCTTCGACTCGTGCCTCATCGAGTTTCATGTGTACTCCTTTCATCCGGCAGCCACTTCACCAGCCGCTTGATCGCCTGCTCGTGCCGGACGTCATCCGATGGGGGAGGCGGTAGATCAGCGGGCCGTCGCCTCACCAAGTGGGGATGATCGACTCTGTCTAGCCCCACAGGCTTCCCGTGGAGGCGCGCTCGCGGCCCGTACAACTTCAGTGCCCGCTCGATCCGCTCCCAGAGGAGCCCGACCGCCCGTATCGGCACCCGAGTGCCGCGAGGTAACCGGATGTACCGGCGCCGCCGCTGGCCGGCGTACTCGGCACCGGCAGCCACCAACCGTGCGGCCGTGTCAGCATCCACCCGCCCGATCGCGGTCCCATCCCACTCGCGGACGATGATGCCAACGGCACTCACGCCTGCGCCGCCTCCAGCCAGCGCAGAAACGCGTGCCGCGGAATGATGATTCTCTTTCCGAGGCGCCGATGGGGCACCTCGCCGCGCCGGATCGCGGCGTAGAAGCTCGCCCGGCTGATGACTCCACCCAGCAGCGCGAGCGCCTGTTCGGCGGTCATCGCCGCGGGGGCGTCGCCATGTTTCATTTGCTGCTGCATGTGAACACACCTCCCGCCTGAAGTGGGCCTCGATGCCCGAGGCTGCATATGGTTCATGCACGCTGTGCACTACTAGACCATACTATGCCACATGCACACGGTGCATGTCAAATGTGCATTCTAGTACTGCGCGTGTGGTTCTGTTTTCAGCAGGTTAGGGTGAAGTATTGACTTTTGCATTCCCGTACATGTACACTGTTCCTGTCCACTGTGCACCAAGGAGGCGCAATGAGTTTAACCGAAGCCGTGAGGGAGCTAAGGAAGCACCTCAGCGAGAGCCAGCAGGCGTTTGCCACACGACTCGGCTTATCAATCCGCGCGCTCGCTAATTACGAAAAGGACCGCGCGCCGACCGGCAAAGCACTTGCCGCGCTTGCCCATACCGCCGCGGAGGCGGGCAGACATGATCTCTCCTACGAATTCATGCGTGCCCTCGCGCGCGAACTCGGCCTCAGCAAGTTGAAGCTTGGGTTGTTTTCAAACGAGCCCGCGAGCAAGAACCCCACCGGCTACATGCTGGTCACCTTCGAGGGGCGGAACGCCCAAGACTACGCCCGGGCGTTCTTCGAGACATTCGGCCGGTACGCCTACGGGAACGCCGATGAGAAGCGTCGCGCCGGGAAGCTTCTACAGGACTTCAACAGCGCCGCGCTTCAGGAATGGAGGTCGAAGTGAAAGGCTCGGTCTTCAAGTCCGTCGCGCCGAACGGCCGCGTCTCGTGGCGCTATCAGATTGACGCCGGCAGGGACGAAAACGGGAAGCGCATCCGCATATCGGAAAGCGGCTTTAGGCTGGAGCGGGAAGCGGACGATGCGTTGCGGGAGAAGATTCAGGAACTCAAGCGTGGCGGCCCGGTCGGGACGGTCGGGAGTCTGAAGGAGTACCTTGAGCGGTGGCTGCCGTACCACGCCAAGGCAAAGCCGCTGGCGCCCAAAACCGCCGAAAGATATGCCTCTCTCGCCGCCCATGCAACACGCGTCCTCGGAACTGTCCCGTTGAAGGATCTGACCACCTTCATGCTGGATGACCTCTACGTCAAGCTGGCCGAAACGCTGTCCGCAAAGACCGTCCGTGAGGTCCACAACGTAGTCCACGTCGCACTGAAACGCGCCGTCAAGACGAAGCTGATCCCGTTCAACCCGGCCGATGGATGCGACCTGCCGCGTCTCGATCAGAAGGAAGCGGTTGCACTGACTCCCGATCAACTCGCCGCGTACCAAGCGGCCGCCGCGGGTACGTGGGTTGACTTGCTGATCCGGCTCGCCGCCGCCATCGGTGCCCGTCGCGGAGAACTTCTCGCTAGCCGCTGGTCCGATCTCGATTGGGACGCGAACCGCCTCAGGATCGAGCGTTCGCTCTATCAGGTGAAGGGCGAGCTCGGTATCAAGCCAACGAAGACGAGGCAGGTCCGCGTCGTGTCGGTTCCGCCGTCGCTGATGGAGTACCTGAAGCTCCACCGTGAAGCGCAGGAGGAAGACCGCGCGCTGTTCGGCCCGGACTACCGGACGGACCTCGACCTGATCTTTGCCGATCCGGCGGGCAATTACCTGCTGCCCTCCAGCATCAGCCGCGCCGCCGTCAGGCTGGCGAAGAAGGCCGGTCTTTCAGGTGTAGGTCTCCACAGCCTGCGCCACACGCACGCTTCGACCCTGATCCGCGCGGGCGTGCCGATACCGAACGTTTCCAAGCGCCTCGGCCATCGGGACACCTACACCACGGCCAAGATTTATGCGCACGCCATCCCGGACACGGACCAGGACGTAGCCGCCACCTGGGACAAGCTGATGGCGGAAAAGTCTGAACGGAAGCCCGAGGCACAAAATGGCACAAACGAGCAAGCCGCTAAAGCCGTAAGTCCAAATGGATTAGTCAGTTAGGCTGGTCGGGCCGCCGGGATTTGAACCCGGGACCT
>JBLNDJ010000005.1:0-2620 GCA_050261515.1 Acidobacteriota bacterium
AGTCCCCGGTCTTTGGTGTAATGAGATTCGCCGCTACGTTGCTCCTCAGTAGCTCAACGGTAGAGCATTCGGCTGTTAACCGAAGGGTTGTAGGTTCGAGTCCTACCTGAGGAGCCAATTCTTTTTCCCGCAACGATTCCGCTCCACCCGTTAACGCGTCTCTCCGTCCGTAACCCCGCAACTGGCTGTGTTTTCGGCACTTCCGCGTCTCTCCGTTTCGAGCCGATTCCCGCCTGAACCGCCAGCCATGCGCCCCGGCGGCGTTTGCCGGAGGCCGTTTCTCCCCGTCTCCGGGCCCAGACCAGGAGTTGGTTAACAGCATCGCGCGGGTTGTCCAGCCTCAGGCCGGACGTTCCGAAACCACAAGACGAATATAGTTAACGAACGCGGCAGAACGCCGCGCCGATCCCATCCACCAGACGCCGACTCGACCGTGCAGCGGAGATCGTCGTGGGTGGTCTTCTGAAGGAGACCGCTCATGCGCGATCGCGATGCCGCGCTCGATCAAGCCATCCGCGAGGTGGCCGCCATCCTCGGCGACGCCCTCGTGCGCCTGATCTTCCCTACTCCTCTCGACGGGCAAGTTGACTTCTCGGAGACAGAGAGCCCTCATGTGACTGCTGGTTAACGACCATGAAGACTGAGAACGAGATCCGACAGGAGATCGAGGCCCTCCGCAGTCTGACCACGGCGCAGCTCAAGCAGAAGTACCGTGAGGTCTTCGGCGAGGAGTCCCGATCCAATCACAAGCAGTTCCTGTTCCGCCGCATCGCCTGGCGCATCCAGGCGAACGCGTGGGGCGGCCTCTCCGAACGCGCCCGCCAGCGCGCGCTCGAGATCGCGGACGACGCCGATCTCCGCATCCGCGCGCCGAAGAACTTCCTGCGGGAGCCGCTCGACGACGGCCGGACCATGGAGACGCGTCTGAAGCCGTCGCTCGATCCGCGGCTGCCGCTGCCCGGAACGCCACTCATCCGCCGCTACCAGGGCAAGGAAATCATCGTCCACGTCCGGTCCGATGGCGGGTTCGAGTGCAACGGCAGGATTTACACGTCGCTGAGCCGCGCGGTGACGGAGGCGACGGGCACCCGGTGGAACGGTTTTGCGTTTTTCGGCCTTGGCCGCCGGCCCGGAGTGAAGCATGGCGAACGGGAATAACGGCAGCGGCGTGCCGAAGCCGGTCCGCTGCGCCATCTACACGCGCAAGTCCACGGACGAGGGGCTGAACCAGGACTTCAACTCTCTCGACGCACAGCGGGACGCGGGCGAGGCCTATATCCGCAGCCAGGCTGGCGAGGGCTGGACGCTGCTGCCGGACCAATACGACGACGGCGGCTACACCGGCGCCAACATGGACCGCCCGGCGCTGCGCCGCCTGCTCGCGGACATCCAGGCCAAGAAGGTCGATTGCGTCGTGGTCTACAAAGTGGACCGGCTCAGCCGCTCCATCCGCGACTTCGCCAAGATCATGGAGATCCTGGAGAAGCACGGCGCGACGTTCGTTTCGGTCACCCAGCAGTTCAACACCACCACCTCCCTCGGCCGCCTGACGCTGAATATCCTGCTCTCCTTCGCGCAATTCGAACGCGAGATCATCAGCGAGCGCACGCGCGACAAGCAGATCCTGGCGCGGAAGCGCGGCAAGTGGACCGGCGGCCATGTGCCGCTGGGCTACGACCTCGTGGAGGGGTGCCTGGCCATCGACGAGGAAGAGGCGGCCCGTGTGCGCCAGGTCTTCGAGTGGTACCTGGAAGGCCACTCCGTTCATGGCATCGTGGCGAAATGCGAGGGGCTCGGTTGGCGCAACAAGGAGTGGGCCACCAAAGAGGGCAAGACGTTCGGCGGCCATCCCCTGCGGAAGTGCCATATCTACACGATGCTGGCGAATCCGCTGTACGCCGCGCGTATCCGCGCCGCCGACGAGATCGTGGCCGCCGCCCACCCCCGGATCATCGACGACAACACCTTCGACCTGGTCCAGCAGAAGCTGAAGGAGAACACGCGAAATCCCGGCCGCGGGCACGGACCCAAATTGGAAGCCCTGCTACGCGGCCTCCTGTACTGCGCATGCTGCGGGTCGGCTATGTCGCCGAGCTACTCGTCGAGCAAAAACCGGCGGTACCGATACTACGTCTGCCTCCGCACCATGCAGCGGAACGGCGACGGGTGCACAACACGCGCCGTGTCCGCGCCGGTGGTCGAGGAGGCGGTCATTGAGAGTGTCCGGCGGTTCGCCACGCAGCCCGAGGTCATCGAAGCGATCGCCCGGGCGGCGCGCCAGCGCTTGACCGAGGAATTGGGCAGGCATCGCGAGGAGTTGAAGGCCCTCAATGTCCGCGTCCGCAACGCCAGGTCGCAACTCGTGCGCGCGAAGAACCTGGACCCCGGCCGCGAGGCCGCGCTCCGCGACATCGTTTCATCGGGAGAGGCCAAAGCGGACCAACTCCGCAGCCTGGTGGAGCGCGGCGAGCGGCTGCGGTTCGATGACCAGATGGTGCGCCAGCGCATGGCGACGTTTGACGAGGTCTGGAAGACCATGACGATCCAGCAGCAGGCGGCGCTGCTGCGCCAGTTGATCGAACGGGTCGGCTACGACGCCCGCGGCGACAAGGTGAAGGTC
>JBLNDJ010000006.1:0-163434 GCA_050261515.1 Acidobacteriota bacterium
TTCCATCTGTTTGATTGCACCGACGATCTGAGCTTCCGAATGTTTGCTTCTGGACATTCCGTCCCCCTTTCAATCCTATGAAATCGTATTCGACTTCATGCGGATTTCGGGGGGCAGGTCAAAATATCGATAATCTATCTTCTAGGCATGAAGCATAATTCATCCAATCGCTCGTGTCAATAGTCCGCGCTACTGGGATATGTATTCCAGCAAACAATAACGATTCCTTGCCACGTAGGAAAAGCGGTTGCCGTAAGGCCAAGGGCCCGAAATTAGTGGTCGGCGAGACTTCCGTTCACATGTCTCCAACACCACGTAACAGATTCAATTCGCTCGGCGTGGGTGTTCAATAAAGGCCGAAAGCTCCTGACGCTTCGGTTACTTTTATTACGGTGGCCACCCGCAGTTCACGGTGCGCCGTTCTACGAAATTCGACACTTCAATGCCTCCTGTCGAAACTAAACGGGCATCACATGATCTCACCGCCGCTTCCACCGCTCCGCCAATGCCGCGAGCTTGTCCTCCATCGTCGTCTGCGGCTTTGGCGCCGGAGGCCGGCGACTCTGCTGCGGGGGCGCTTGCAGCGCCTTGATCGATAGCGCGATGCGCTTCGTCTTCGCGTCTGCTCCGAGCACCTGGACCTTCACGATCTGCCCCGCCTTCACCACCTCGTTCGGGTCCTGCACGTAGCGGTTCGAAAGCTCGCTCACATGCACGAGGCCGTCCTGGTGCACGCCCACGTCTACGAACGCGCCGAACTTTGTCACGTTCGTCACGACGCCCTCGAGCACCATGCCGGGCTGCAGGTCGGCGATCTCGCGCACGTCGTCCTTGAAGCTCGGGGCGACGAACTTGTCGCGCGGGTCGCGGCCCGGCTTTTTCAGCTCTTCAAGAATATCGTTCAGCGTGTACACGCCGGCGGCCAGTTCGTCGCGCTTCACCTTCGCCAGCAGCTCCGGCTTCTCGATCACTTCCTGAATCGTCACCCCCGCCGATTGCGCGATCTGCTCCACCACCGGGTACGACTCCGGGTGCACGGCCGTCATGTCGAGCGGGTTGTCGCCGCCGCGGATGCGCAGGAAGCCCGCCGCCTGCTCGAACGTCTTCGGCCCGATGCCCGGCACCGCCGTGAGCTGTACGCGCGAGCGGAAGCGGCCGTTCTCGTTGCGGTACTCGACGATCTTCTGCGCCGTGCGTTCGTGAATCCCCGCCACGTAGCGCAGCAGCGCCCACGACGCCGTGTTCAGGTCCACGCCCACGCGGTTCACGCAGCTCTCGATCGCGGTCTCGAGCGAGTGCTGCAACTGCCGCTGGTCCACGTCGTGCTGATACTGACCCACGCCGATCGACTTCGGATCGATCTTCACCAGCTCCGCCAGCGGATCCTGCAAACGCCGCGCGATCGAGATCGCGCCGCGCACCGTCAGGTCGAGATCGGGAAATTCCTGCCGGGCGATGTCCGAAGCCGAGTAAATCGACGCGCCCGATTCGTTCACCGTCACGCTGAACACGCGGTCGAGCCCCTCGTCCTTCAGGAACCGGCGGACGAAGGCGTCGGTCTCGCGCGACGCTGTGCCGTTGCCGATCGCGATGGCCCGCACGGCATACTTCGCGATGAGCGCCTTGAGCGTACGCGAGGCGCCTTCGGTCTTTTCGTTGTGCAGGTAGATGACGGCGTGGTCGAGGAACTTGCCGGTTTCATCGACCACCGCGATCTTGCAGCCCGTGCGGATGCCGGGGTCGATGCCGAGCACGGCGAGCTGGCCGGCGGGCGGCGCGAGCAGCAGGTTCTCCAGATTCTCGCGGAATACCTTGATCGCCTCGGCGTCCGAGCGCTGCTTCAGCTCCATGCGGATCTCGGTCTGGATGGAAGAGTTGAGCAGGCGGTCCCAGGAATCCTCGGCCGCGAGCTCGAGCTGCGGGGTCCAGTCGCCCGGCTGCTTCAGGATGCGGCCCTTCAGCAACGCGACGGGGCGCGCCGCCTCGAGCTCGATCAGGAAGTAGAGCACGCCCTCGCTTTCACCACGGCGGATGGCGAGCATGCGGTGCGACGGGATCTTGCGCGCGGGCTCGCGATAGTCGTAGTACATCTTGAACTTTTCCTGCTCGTCGGCCGCGCTCTCGATCTTGCGGCTCACGATGACGCCCTCTTCGAGCATCATCTGGCGGAGCGCCTTGCGGATGTCGGCGTCCTCGCTGATCATTTCGGCGATGATGTGGCGCGCGCCTTCGAGCGCCTCCTCCACTGTGGCGACGCCCTTTTCGGCATCGACAAACGTCGCGGCAAACTCCGCGAGCGGCGCCGGGCCGGGCTCCTGCTGCCAGATGTAGAGCGCGAGCGGCTCCAGCCCCTTCTCGCGCGCGATGGTGGCCTTGGTGCGGCGCTTCGGCTTGTAGGGCAGGTACAGGTCTTCGAGCTCGGATTTCTCGAGGGTCGCTTCGATGCGCGCCTTCAGCTCAGGCGTGAGCTTGCCCTGTTCCTCGATCGACGCGAGGATCGCGGCGCGGCGGCTCTCGAGCTCGCGGAAGTAGGCTAATTTCTCCTCAATGGAGCGGATCTGGACCTCGTCCAGATTTCCTGTCGCCTCCTTGCGGTAGCGCGCGATGAAGGGCACCGTGCCGCCCTCGTCGAGCAATTCGATTGTCGCAACCAGGCCCTTCAGGGGCACGCCCAGCGCCTGGGCGATATGAATCAGAATTTCCGGAGACAGAGATATGAGTTCAGGCATGAAAGGAATCAAAACCATGGTAGCAACGGGCGGCGGATCGTCCGGGTGCTATACTGGAATATCTCCCGCAGGTGCGGTATGTTTCTGAAAACCAGCGACATGCAGTTGGGCAAGGTGCGCTTTGAGGAGACCTTTGCCCCCGGAGAGATCGAATTTTTCGATCAGCAGCTTCGCCAGAAGGACGCGATCGTCGCCAGCGGCGTCGCCCAACTGAGCGAAGCCACCATGGAAATCCGGGTTAGCGGGCACCTTGCGGCACGGGTCGAGGCGCCCTGCGACCGCTGCCTGGAGCCGACCGAGCATTCCGTCGATGCCGATTTCAGCCTCGTCTACCGGCCGGCGTCTTTGACGCCGGAGCACGAGGAGGTCGCGATCGTGCCCGCGGAGGCCGATGTCGCCTTCTATGAAGGCGAAGGGCTGGAGCTGACCGACGTTGTGCGGGAGCAGATTCTGCTGCTGCTGCCGATGCAGCGGATCTGTCGCGAAGAGTGTAAAGGAATCTGCCCGGTTTGCGGGCAAAACAGGAATCAGGTTGAATGCCAGTGCCGCCAGCAGCTCTCCGACGACCGGTGGGCCGGGTTGCGGAACCTGTAAGTCCGATCATCAAGTAGAATAGGTTGATAACACCATGCCGAATCCGAAACGTAGACATTCCGCACAGCGTCGCGGGAAGCGCCGCGCACATGATTTTCTGGCCAAAGCGAGCCTCTCGGAGTGCCCGAATTGCCATGAGGCCAAGCTCCCGCATCGTGCCTGCCCGCACTGCGGCCAGTACAAGGGCCGTGAAGTAGTCGAAGTCGCCGAAGAATAAGCGTGAGCGCCCCGGCTATGGTGACCATCGCAGTTGACGCGATGGGTGGCGACCACGCCCCCAAGGCCGAAGTTGAGGGTGCGGTACGCGCGGCGCGTGCTCATGAGGTGCAGGTTATCCTCGTGGGCAAGGAAGACGTCGTCCGCAAAGAGCTGGCCCAGTACGACGACGCGCGAAGCCTGCCTATAAAGATCGTGCACGCCTCCGAGCGCGTGACGATGGAAGACAGCGCGGCGCGTGCGGTGCGTTCCAAGCGCGACAGCTCGATTCGTGTAGCCTCGCGGCTCGTGCGCGAGGGGATGGCCCAGGGCGTCGTCTCCGCGGGCAACACCGGCGCCGTGATGGCGACGGCCAAGATGGTGCAGGGCATGGTTCACGGCGTGGACCGGCCGGCGCTGGCTTCCGTATTCCCCACCATCAACGGCTCACCGGCCGTCATGATGGACGTGGGGGCGAACGTCGATTGCACGCCCCAGATGCTCGCGCAGTTCGCCGTGATGGGCGAGATCTACTCGCGCGTGATCTTCAACAACGACTCGCCGCGCGTCGGGCTGTTGTCCATCGGCGAGGAAGAGCACAAGGGCAACGAACTAACGCGCAACGCGTTTCCGGTACTCAAGACGCTTCCGATCCACTTCATCGGGAACGTCGAGGGGCGGGACGTGTACACGGGCAAGGCCGATGTGATCGTCTGCGACGGCTTCATCGGCAACGTGGCGCTGAAGGTGAGCGAGGGGCTGGTCGAGGTCATCCGCACCATGCTCGAGCAGTCGCTGCAAGCCACCGTCACGCGCAAGGTCGGGTACCTGCTCGCGAACCGCGCGTTCAAGGATTTCAAGAAGCGCGTGGATTATTCCGAGTACGGCGGCGCGCCTCTGCTCGGGGTCAAGGGCGTCTGCATCATCTGCCACGGCCGCTCGAACGCCAACGCGATGAAGAACGCGATCAAGGTGGCCGCGCACTTCGCCGAGGCCCGGGTGAACCAGCGCATCGAAACCGAGCTGAAGCGCTGGACGTCGTCACCCAAAGAGACCGTCCAGGCGTAGCTGTGAAACGCCGAACCTGCTTCCTCGCGAGCCTCGCTGCGTTATGGGTGTGGCCCTTGGCCGCGCAGAAGCTGAATCCCGTCCAGTGGACGTTTCAGGTGGAGCCCGCCGCTGCGCCTCCCGGCGCGCGCGTTCTCGGACGCGTGACGGCGAAGCTCGAGCCGGGCTGGCATTTTTACGCGCTCGCCGCTCCGAAACCGATCATCGCGACGTCGATCAAGCTGGCGGAGAACTTGGCGGTCGAGTCCTTTAAGCTCTACCAGCCCGCGCCGGTCACGAAGTTCGACGAGAACTTCGGCGTGAATGTGGCGAGCTACGAGGGCGAGGCGGCGTTTCTGCTGGAGATTCAGCTTGCGAAGAACGCGCCCGCGGGGCCGCTCGAGTTGACCGCCGAGACGCTCTACCAGAGCTGCAATAACAAGATGTGTCTGCCGCCGCGGCGCGCGAGCGCTGCGGCGCAGTTGACGGTGGACCCGAAGGCTGCGGCGAGTGCGCCTGTCATTCCCGCGGGGTACACGCTGTTCGATCCGAGCGCGCCGCCACCGGCCGCAGCGAAGCCCGCGCCTGCCGCTCCTTCACAGGCCACGCAGGGGCTCGGCATGTTCATGCTCGTCGCTTTCGGCTTCGGGCTTGCGGCGATCTTCACGCCGTGCGTGTTCCCGATGATCCCGATCACGGTCTCGTACTTCCTGAACCGCCCGGCCGGCGCGCGTGCGCGCAGCATCGCCGACGCCGTGCTGTTCTGCCTCGGCATCGTCGTGCTGTTCTCCGTGCTAGGGCTCGTCACGACGGCGATCCTCGGGCCGTTCGGCATCGTGCAGCTCGGCTCGAACGTGTGGGTGAATACGTTCATCGCGGCCGTGTTCCTGGTGTTCGGCCTGAGCCTGCTCGGCGCGTTCGAGATTACGATCCCGTCGGGCGTGCTCACGCGCCTGGACCGCGCTTCGCAAGGCGGCGGCGTCGCGGGCACGCTGCTCATGGGCCTGACGTTCTCGCTCACGGCGTTCGCGTGCGTGGGGCCGTTCGTGGGGACGCTGCTCGCGGCATCGGTCTCGGGCGGGGGCGTGAAGCCGCTCGCGGGGATGGTGTCGTTCGCAACCGGCCTCGCGACGCCGTTCTTCTTCCTGGCGCTGTTCCCGTCCTACCTAAAGCGTCTGCCGAAGAGCGGCGGGTGGCTCGAGCGCGTCAAGGTCGTGATGGGCTTCCTGGTGCTTGCGGCGATGTTCAAGTACCTCAGCTCCATCGACCAGGTGATGCAGTGGGGGCTGCTCACGCGCGAGCGGTTCCTCGCGGCGTGGATCGTGATCTTCGCGCTTGCGGGCTTGTATCTGCTCGGGTTCCTGCGGCTGCATGGGGCGAAGCCGGATGAGTCGATCGGGATGGCGCGGCTGCTTACCGGCGCGGCGCTGCTGATCTTCGCGATCAGCCTGCTGCCCGGGATGTTCGGCGCACCGCTGGGCGAGCTGGACGCCTATGTGCCCGCAGCAGCAACCAGCGGGACGGCCGGCGCGCGGGGCGACTCGCTCGTCTGGATGAAGAACCAGTACCGCGAGGCGCTCGACAAGGCGCGCCAGGAGAACAAGCGCGTGCTGGTGAGCTTCACCGGCTACGCCTGCACGAATTGCCACTGGATGAAGGCGAACATGTTCCCGCGCCCGGAGATCGCCTCGGCGATGAAGGACTACGTGCTGGTCGAGCTCTACACCGACGGGACCGATGCCGCTTCCGGGCAAAATCAGGCGCTTCAGAGCGCGAAGTTCTCGACAGTCGCCATTCCCTTCTACGCGATCCTCGATCCGGACGAGAAGGTTATCGCGACCTTCCCCGGCCTCACGCGCGACGCCGCCGAGTTCCTGCGCTTCCTGCGACCTGTATAATTGCGGCTATGGCTGCCGTACCCGAGGCACGCGCCCCCGATCTGGTGGATCTGTGGCAAGTGCGCGCCCATGAGCTCGAGCCTATGCTGCGGGAGGAGATCCGCACCTGGCGCGAGCTGCTCGCGTGGGACTTCCGCGCTTCGGCGGATCTGGTGCGGCGGTTCATCGAAGTCCATGCGCTGAACGGCTTTGCGCTCGTGGCGGGCGAGGAGGCGGTCGGGTACGCCTACTATGTCTGCGAGGATCACAAGGGACTCATCGGCGACCTGTTCCTGCGCCAGGAATACCGCACGCCGGAAAACGAGCGGCGCCTGCTCGCGGCTGTGATCGACCAGTTGACGCACACGCGCGGCGTACGGCGGATCGAGTCGCAGTTGATGCTCTCGCGCACGGGGAACCTGCGCGCGCTGCCCGCCGCCGCGCACGTCCACGCCTACGAGCGGAACTTCATGATGTACGACCTGGCGCGGCCGCCGCTCGACGAGCGGCAGATGAGCCGCGTTGTTTTTGACCTCTGGACCGAGCGCCGCCAGGACGAAGCAGCGCAGTTGATCGCATCCGCCTACCGCGGCCACATCGACGGCGAGATCAACGACCAGTACCGGTCGGCCTCGGGCGCGCGGCGGTTCCTGTTCAACATCGTGCAGTATCCGGGGTGCGGGAACTTCTTTCAGCCCGCGTCGTGGATCGCGGCGGACCGGCAGGGTGGACGGCTGTGCGGCGTGTCGCTGACCAGCATGGTGGCGGAGGACTCGGGGCACGTCACGCAGATCTGCACGGCGCCGGGCGTGCGCGGCACGGGCGTGGGCTATGAATTGTTGCGGCGCTCGCTCAACTCGCTCGCCGCCGCCGGGGCGAAGCAGGTGAGCCTCACGGTGACGGCCGCCAACGAGAACGCGGTGCGGTTGTATAAGAACGTCGGCTTCGAGATTCTGAAGCAGTTTCCCGCGTTTGTGTGGGACGGGTTTTAGTTCACTTCCCGAGAATTTCCGCGATGCGGTCGGGATCGTTCGGCACCACAGCCGGCCGGTTGCCGAACGTGGGTTCGATCTTCGCGCCGCCGGGCGCTTTCAACTCGCCCGTGTGATAGCGGTAGATGTAATCGGGGTCCTTGAGCAGGTTGCCGGTCAGGACCGCGACCACGTCTTCGTCCGCGCGCATCACGCCGGCGGCTCGCAGCTTGCGGATGCCGGCAAGCGTCGCGGCAGAGGCGGGCTCGCAGCCGATTCCGCACAGGCCGATCTGCGCCTTCGCGTCCGCGATCTCCTGCTCGGTCGCCTTCTCGACCACGCCGTTCGAGCAGCGCACTTCGTGGAGCGCTTTCGGCCACGAAACCGGATCGCCGATGCGGATCGCGGTCGCGAGCGTCTCGGGCTGCCTCACGGGGTGCAGCGCCGCGCCCTCGGGCGCGCGCGCCAGTTCGTAGAAAGGCGCGGAGCCCGCGGCCTGCACAACCGCCAGGCGCGGCATCTTCGAGATCAGGCCGAGTTCGCGCAGTTCCCGCAGCGCTTTGCCGAACGCCGAGGTGTTGCCGAGGTTGCCGCCGGGCAGCACGATCCAATCCGGCGCGCGCCAGTCGCGCTGGTCCATCATCTCGATGACGATGGTCTTCTGGCCCTCGATGCGGAAGGGGTTGATGGAGTTGAGCAGGTAGATGCCGAGCCGCTCGGCGAGCACGCGCACGAGCGCGAGGATCTGATCGAAGTTCGCTTCCACTTCGAGCGTTCGCGCGCCGTATTCGAGCGCCTGCGCGAGCTTCCCGTATGAGATGTTGCCGTGCGGGATGAAGATGACCGGCTGGAGTCCGGCGGCGCTGGCGTATGCGGCCATCGAGGCCGAAGTGTTGCCGGTTGAGACGCAGGCGACTCGCGTCATGCCGAGCCGAAGCGCCTGCGCGACGCCGCAGGTCATTCCGTTGTCCTTGAACGAACCGCTCGGGTTGAAGCCCTGGTGCTTGAACGTGAGGGCGTCGAGGCCCGCATAGGCGGCGGCGCGCGGCGCGTCGAGCAGCGGCGTGTTGCCTTCGCGCAGCGAGACGACGCGGTCGTAGTTGTCGAGGAACGGGATCGCTTCGCGGTAGCGCCAGACGCCGCTCTGATCGAGGCGGGCGTTGCTCATCCGGCGCTCGCGCCAGAGCTTCTTCAGTGCGGAAGGTTCGTGGGCGCGGCCCGGGTAATCGGCCTCGAGCAGCGCGCCGCAGCGCGGGCAGTTGTAGATCGCCTCCTCGATGGGATAGCGCGCGCGGCAGCCCGGGTCGAAACAAACGAGTTCAGCAGGCATGGAATTCCCAATTATCTCAACTTCGGCGCAGCAGAGGCGTTGGACGCCTGTCGTGGATCCGGCCGGTGTGCTTCGTGCGTCCTGCTGAACTACCGTGAGAGCTGACTATACTGGGTTCGAATGATCGCGGTTCACATCGAGAACGGGCGCGTCGAGATGCGCAAGGTGCCGAAGCCTGTGCGGCCCGAAGGATTCGCGCTGATCCGCCTGATCTGCGGCGGCATCTGCAACACGGACCTGGAGCTGCTGCGCGGCTACTACGGATTCAGCGGCACGCCGGGGCACGAGTTCGCCGGCGAGGTGGTCGAAGCCGGCGACCGCGCGCTCGTGGGCAAGCGCGTGACGGGCGAGATCAACCTCGCGTGCGGCGCGTGCGAGTGGTGCCGGCGCGGGCTCGGGCGCCACTGCGCGGCGCGGACGGTGCTCGGCATCGTGAAACATCCGGGCGCGTTCAGCGAGTTCTTCACGCTGCCCGAGCGCAATCTGCACGCGATTCCGGACGCGATCCCAACCGAGCGCGCCGTGTTCGCCGAGCCGGTGGCGGCGGCGTGCGAGATCCTCGACCAGGTCGCGATTCCCCCAGGCGGCGAAGTCGCGGTGCTCGGCGACGGAAAGCTCGGGCTGCTGTGCGCGCAGGTGCTGGTGGCGCATGGAGCGAAGGTCCACATCTACGGGCGCCACAGTACGAAGTTGTGGATTGCGCACGAGGCGGGCGCCGAGACGTACGCGGGCGGCGCGATTCCGGCGGCGTGCTACGACTGGGTGGTCGAGGCGACCGGCTCGCCCGTGGGCTTGCGGCAGGCCGTGAGCATGACCCGGCCCCGCGGGACCGTGATTGTGAAATCGACGGTGCACAGTCCGGTGTCGCTCGATATGGCGCCGGTGGTGGTCAACGAGATTACGCTGGTGGGGTCGCGGTGCGGGCGGTTCGAGCCCGCGCTCGAACTGCTGGCGGGCAATGTGCTCAAGGTCGATAGGATGATCTCGGATTGCTTCCCGCTCAGCCAGGCGCCGGCGGCCTTCGAGCGCGCGGCGGAGAAGGGCGTCCTGAAAGTGCTGTTGATGGCGCCCTAGGGTTTGTCGAGCCAGCGCTCCAGGATCGGCGCGTAGGCATCGATGCGGCGGTCGCGGAGGAAAGGCCAGTTGCGGCGCACTTCGTCGATGCGGGCCGGGTCGCAGTCCGCGATCAGAATTTCTTCCTTGTCCGATGACGCCTGCGCGATCACCCGGCCGAACGGATCGGCGACGAAGGACGAGCCCCAGAACTCGATGCCCTGCTCGGGCGGTCCTTCAAACCCCACGCGATTCACCGCGGCCACGTAAACTCCGTTGGCGATCGCGTGCGCGCGCTGTATGGTGCGCCAGGCGTCGAGCTGCGCGGCCCCGTGTTCGGCTTTCTCGGACGGGTGCCAGCCGATCGCCGTCGGATAGAAAAGCACCGAGGCGCCGCGCAGGCTCGTGAGCCGCGCCGCTTCGGGATACCACTGGTCCCAGCAGACCAGCGTGCCAACTCGCCCGAACTCCGTGTCGAAGGTGTGAAACCCGAGGTCGCCCGGCGTGAAGTAATACTTCTCGTAGTAAAGCGGATCGTCGGGGATGTGCATCTTCCGGTAGAGGCCGAGGAGGTTGCCGTCCGTGCCGAGGATCGCGGCCGTGTTGTGGTAGAGGCCCGGCGCGCGGCGCTCGAAAAGCGATGCGACGATCACGACGTGCAGCTCGCGCGCGAGCTTCCCGAACAGATCGGTCGAGGGCCCGGGCACCGGTTCGGCAAGCTCGAACAGCCTCTCGTTTTCCTCGCGGCAGAAATACTGGCTGCGGAAAAGTTCCTGCAAGCAGACGATCTGCGCTCCGCGCGCCGCGGCCTCCCGCACGCGCTCGACGGCCTTGGCGGTGTTCTCGTCCGGCTGCGTGGACGATGCCATCTGGATCAGGCCGACGCGGAACGGAGTCGCTTGCATAACCGAATGATAGTGCACAGCGGGCGCTATCTGCGGATGGCTTCGAGCAGGTTGCTGTAATCGTCGGTCCACGCGCTGAACCTGAGGGGCGCGGGTGCGGCGCTGCCGGAGACGACGGCCCAGACGGCAAGCTCGCTGCCCGGCTCGTCCTGGGTTGAACGGACGATCGAGAGGCGCTTCCCGAGGCGCTCGCACGCGCCCGCCACGATGGGTTCGAGATCCAGGTGGCGGTTCGAGATATGGATCGCGAGCACGCCACCGGGACGCAGGTGGCGCAGGTAGACGCGGAACGCCTCGACTGTCAGCAGGTGCACGGGGACTGAGTCGCCGCTGAAGGCATCGAGCGCGAGGACGTCGAAGTTCTGCGGCTCCTCGCGCTCGAGCGAGAGGCGCGCGTCGCCCACCACGGTGTCATAGCGCGCGCGGCAGTCTCTCAGAAAGGTGAACCGCGAGCGGGCAGCTTGCACGACCAGCGGGTTGATCTCGTAGAAACGGAAGTAATCGAGCGTGCGCCCGTAAGCGGCGAGCGTACCCACGCCCAGCCCGGCCACTCCGACACGGCGCGGCGGGCCGGCGCTCCGGAGGATCATTCCGATCGCCGAGGCGGGCCCGTAATACGTTGTGGGCTGCATGCGGCGGTCCGCGGCGAGAAACTGGGAGCCGTGGAGCGTGGTGCCGCTGAAAAGCTTTCGCATCTTGCCGTCTTCGACGACGCGGAAGGCTCCGTAGAAGTTGCGGAAGCGGACCACGCGGCTATCCATCAGACGGGGCGCGGCGGTGAAGAACACGGCCACCGCGACAATCCAGGCGCAAGTGATGGCGGCGCGCGCGGTGCTGTTCTCGCGCCGCGAGACGCAGACCGCGAGCAGCGCGCAGGCGGCGAGCGAGACCGGCAGTTCCGCGTAAAAGCTGTAGACGGCCGGGGCGATGAGACCCGCATAGACGCCGCCCAGCGCACCGCCGAGCGCGGTGGCGAAGTAGAACGCGGTGAGACGACGCGCATCCGGCTTCAGCCGCACGAGTTCGCCGTGACAGAACGCGCAGGCGATGAAAAGCCCGGCCAGAAAGACGAGGACCCCGGCGGTCATGGAGAGCGCCATGGGCTTCGAGGCCAGCAGAATCATGACCGCGAGCGCGGGCGCCAGCGCCGGACGGAAGAACGCCGGGCGGTACCACGCGTCCGAGCGGAACGTCAGCACGAGGCTCAGCAGATAGACGCCGAGCGGGAACACCCACAGCAGCGGCACCGGCGCGATGTCCTGGCACAGGTGGTTCGTCACGGCGATCAGGAGCGCCGTCGCCGTGGCGGTGAGGGCGATCCACAGCATCCCGCTCGAACGGGCGACGGGCGCCGGAGGCGCGGGCTTCGGATCGGGTCGAACGGTGCGCGCCGTTTGAATCGCGACGGCACCGCACGCGATGGCGAACACGGCGTAAGCAATGGACCACGCGTTTAGTTGAACGCGCGTGCCGGCGAGCGGCTCGATCGCGAACGGGTACGCGAACAGCCCAAGCAGGCTCGCAGCGTTCGAGACCGCGTAGAGGCGGTAGTTTCGCGCGTACCATGCCTGCAACAGCGGGCTGGTGGCCGAGAGCGCGAAGTAGGGCAGGCCGATCGCGGCCGCGAGCAGCAGGAGGATGCTCAGTTCGGGCCGGCCCGCCGCTGCCGCCAGCTTCGCGTTCGGCACGATGGGCAGCACCAGCAGGCTCGCTCCCAGCACCGTGATGTGCGCGGCCGCCTGCCAGCGCGGGCGGAGCCGCGTGACGAGCAGGTGCGAGTAGACGTATCCAAGCAGCAGCACGACCTGGAAGAACAGCATGCACGCCGTCCAGACCGCGGCCGAGCCTCCGAACCACGGCAGGATCGCTTTCGCGATGGCGGGCTGGATCTGGAAGAGCAGAAAAGCGCCGAGGAAGATCGTGACCGCGTAAGGGAGCATGGGCGAGCGGCTAATCTATCACAGGACAGTTGCGCTAGGGGCGGCAGTTGATGACAATAAGCGGCATATGTCCCAAATTACTTCGCGCCGCGATTTTCTCGCCGCCGGATTGGTGCTGCCGGCGGCAGGCGTCTCCATGCGGTATCGCGTTCTCGGCAAGACCGGCCTGAAGGTCTCCGAGCTGGGCTGCGGCTGCGAGGCCGTGTCCGATTCGAGCGTGCTTCAGCGCGCGGCCGATCTGGGGATCAACTTCTTCGACACAGCGCGCAGCTATGAAGGCGGGGGCAACGAGCGCTTCGCCGCCGCGGCGCTGAAGGGGCGGCGCAACAGCGTGGTGCTTTCCACGCGCTCGTATGCGAGCGACGCCAAGGGGCTCCGGCGCGACCTCGATACCAGCCTGAAGGAACTGGCCGCGGACCACGTGGACATCTGGTACATCGGCAACAAGGACACGCCCGCGGAAGTGACCGACGAAATGCTCGAAGTGCAGCACGCCGCGCAGAAAGCGGGAAAGATCCGGTTCCGCGCGCTCAGCACGCACCGCATCTCGGCGATGGTGCCGTTCATCCTGGAGCGCGGCCGGTTCGACGTCGTTCAGATTCCGTACAACTTCGCGATAGCGAACGCGCGGAGCGCGGCTCTGGCGCGGATGGAGGCGAAGCGCGCGGTGGAGCCGGGCGATGTGGACCAGCTTGCCCGGGCGGGCCTCCCGGTGTGGCAGATGATCGCCGGGCACCTCGGGGTGGACGCACCCGAGGCGATGCGGCGGGTGGAGCAGGGGAAGGTCGAGTCAAAGGACGTTCTGCCGGTTCTGCGCGAGGGTCTCGCGCAGGTCGGGGCCGAGGGGGCCGTGGAGAAGCTCGCCCGCGCGGGCGTCGGCGTGGTCGCCATGAAGGTGATGGCGGGCGGCTACCGCCAGGGCGCCTCGGCGGCGGCGCTGCGGTGGGCGCTCCGGAGCCCGCACATCAGGACCACGAGCGTCCGCATGACGAGCCACGATCAGGTGGACGAGAACCTCGCGGCCCTCGCGAAGCAATACACGGAAGCGGACGCGAAGGATCTCCACGCGCAGCTCGAGCGGATCCGGCCCGTGTATTGCCGCATGTGCGGGTCGTGCGACGGCGCGTGCCCGAAGGGGCTGCCGGTTGCCGACCTGGTGCGTTTCGTCACTTACGCCGAGGGCTACGGGGACTTCGCGATGGGGTACTCGCGGTTCCGCCGGCTGCCGGCCCAGTTGCAGCAGGTTCGGTGCGGAGATTGCCGCAAGTGCGCCGTGGCGTGCCCGAACGGCGTGCGGATCAGGGAGCAGGCGGCGCGGGCGCAGACGTTGTTTGCTTAATCGAGACTCACGAAGACGGGCAGTGTTTCGAGCGGGGCGGGGTAGTTCACGGTTTGCCCGCCGCGGTAGAGTTTGCCGCTCCAGAAGTCCTTCCACGTGCCCGCGGGCAGGTAGACGTCGCGTGTGGTGGCGCCTTTCGTGAGCACGGGCGCGACGAGGAAGCGGTCGCCCAGCAGGAATTCGTCGCGGGCGGTGAAGGTCTCCGTGTCCTCCGGGTTGCGCAAGAACAGGGGACGCACGATCGGCGTGCCGTCCTCCTTCGCGCGCAACGCCTGCGCGTAGATGTAATCGCCGAGTTCCTTGTGCAGCAGCGCGTACTTCTTCACGATAGCCGCGGACTTCGGGCTCAGGCGCCAGGGCGCGTATGAGAACTGCATCATCGGCATGAGCGCGCTCGCTTCGGCCCATCGGATGAAGAGTTCCTCGTCCATCTTGTAGCCCTTCTCCTGGAAGCTCGAATCGAGGCCGCCGCCGATGATGTCCGGGCAGGAATACGGATAACCGATGATCGACTCGGTGAGGGCGTGGCGGACGATCGAGCCGAGGCCGGTTTCGACGCTCCAGTCCGAGCTCTTATCGCGAAGCCGCTGGACGAGTCCCCACGGCTGCGCGAGCCAGCTCACGCGCAGTTCGTTGATCTCGAAGTGGCGGCCGAGCGAGGCCCAGAGATCCGTGTAGCGGTTCGGCGAAATCGCGCCGAAGGTGACGAAGGCCGGGTCGAAGAACCCGGCATCGCCCGCGTCGAGCTTGTAGCCGTCCACGCCGTATTGCCTCTGGAGCGACTGCAATTCGCCGAGATACCAGCGGTACGCGGCGGGGTTCGAGAGGTCGATCATCGCGGCGTCGCCGTTCCACCACTTCACGATCGCGGGTTCGCGGCCCGCGGCGTCGCGCACGAGGTGGCCGGCGCGGCGCAGCGGTTCGAAGTTCGCCGACTCGCGCTCGACGAACGGAATCTCCCACAGCACGAACTTGAAGCCGAGGCGGTGAATCTCGTCCGCCATCTTCTTCGGGTCGGGAAATTTGGCGGCGTCGAAACGGTTGTCGCCGTACTTTGAGAGCCAGCCGTCGTCGAGCATGAGCACCTTCGCCGGGAAGCCGGATTCGCGGATCTTGCGCGCATAGACTTCCATGTCCGCCTGGCTCACCTTGGTCATGTACTCGATCCAGGTGTTGAAGATGGGCTCTTCGAAGTACTCCTTGGGAGGAATGGTCTCGGGTTTTCCGGCGAGGCGCACGAATTCGCGGTGGGCTTCGGCGGCGTCGGGGGCGGCGATGATTGTGTAATCGAGCGTGGCCGTGTCTTTCACGTTGAACGTGAACAGGCCGCGCTTGAAGGCGAAGCCGAGAGGCCCGTACGTGGGGACAAAGATGCCCGCGCCGTTCGAGGCGAGCCACAGCGGGGTGGTCTGGTTGCTGGTGGCGCGGAAGGGGTCGAGCTCGACCTCGGCGGTTTCGAGCGGCCAGTTGTGGCCGGAGGTGACGTTGCCGCCGTACCAGTGTTGGCCCGCAATCACCGGAAAACTCTCTTCAAGGCGCGCGGCGGGCGCGGCGAGGCGCCAGCTTACTTCGATGTGGCGCGGGCGAAGCGTGAGCGAAACGGCGACGTCCGGACCGGCGGCGGTTGCGACGGTGAGGAGCAGCGTGTCCCCGCTCCGCTGCCGCGCGCGCACCGATTCGAGCCGGTGCGCGGTTTCTCTGAGAATGACGCGGCTGCCCGGGCCGCTGCCGTGGCCGAGGATCTCCTTCGCGCCGGCGCGCACGGAAAGAGCGTACGGCGACTCTTCCACGATGAGCGTGTAGCCGGGGCGGTCGATGCGAATCTCCGCGAGCGCGGGCAATGCGGCAAGCAGCAGGAGCAGTGCGTTCTTCATGTCAGCGTGACCGTGTAAAACTGTCCGGGCGCTCCGGCGGGCGCGGTGATCGTGCCGGCCGTCGCGTAGTAGTCGGCGAGTTCCGGGCCGGGCGCAAAGGGGCCGAGCACGGCTTCGTAGGTGCGGCGTCCCACAAGTTTTGCGGGAGCGCTGGTCCAGACGCCTCCGCGCGGGCGCACGCGCAGCGTGACGGCCGCCGGCGCAGGGCCTGACGGGGCGACGATCGTCAGCCGCACGCGCTCGCCTTTCCCGAGCAGCGTGGGGCGCGTCGAGATGAACAGGCGCGCGGGCGCGGCCGCGTCCGGCTGCGTCACCTCTTTGAAGAGCGACTCGGTCTCGGGCGGAAGCTCGCCGAGGTACTCCTTCATCGACAGCCGCAGACGGTAGAGCGCCAGCCGCACATACTTGTTGTGCATCGAGGCGAGCTGGCCGAGTTCGTTGCGGTTGGCGACGATGCTCTGGTAGTCGAGCATCGCGCGCCGCACGTTCGGGGCGAGCTTGAGCCAGGCAGGGACGGCCTCGGTCCGCACCTTCTCGCGCGCGCCTTCGACGTTGCCCGCTTTCTTCAACCCGGCCGCGGCGTCGAGCGTTTCCTGGATCCGGCGCGCGAGCACCCACGAGTCGGCGTAGGGAACCAGGAACCCGACATGCCTCGCAAGATACTGCAGGCGCTCGCGCTCGGCGGGCGACTGCGCGCCGGCCGCGATCTCATCGAGCGCGGCGGCAACTTCCTTCTGCGAGGCGAGCAGCTCGGGCGAAGGCTCGTACTTGTTCCAGAACGTGAAGCCTTCGGTGTAGTCGCCGCTGTACTCGCGCGTGACCACGTGGCCGTTCTCGATTTCGTCCGTGCCGGTGGAGAGCAGCTTGTGGTTGCGGTCCGCATCGGCGAGCACGCGGGCGAGCTTGGGCGAGCGGGCTCCGGCGGCCTGCGCGCGCGCGAAGCGCTCGTAGTGCGCGTCCGGCGTAAGGCTCTTGTCCCAACTGAAGCGGGACTGGTAGACGGCCGTCGCCTCGACGATACGGTGCCGCCAGTGAATGCCGAGCAGGCCCTGGCAGCCATACTGTTCGGCGAGGTTCAGGTCGCGCTCGAAGCGGTTCACGTGGAACTGCGGCAGCCACATCGCGGGGTCGTCTTCGATCCACGGAATGGGCCAGCGCTCGCGGCCTTCGAGCTTGCCGAAGGCTTCGTGAGTCGGGTCCCATCCGAGCGAGTCGCCCAGGCAGGAGAAGATGATGTCTTCCGGGAGCTTCTTGTGGAAGTACTCGAAATTGCGCGCCGCGCCGCCCCATCCGGAAAAGACCATGCGCTTGTTGGGCGCGTGCCGCTTGAGGAAGCTGTGGGCTTGCAGGAACGGCGTGACCGAGAGCGGGATGCCGGTTTCACGACTCTTCCAGTTCATGCCCTCGTCTTCCCAGAGCCAGACGTAATCGACCTCGGGATAGGCTTCGAGCAACTGCGCGAGGCGCGTTTCGAGCAGATCGCGCGCGGTGACGGATTCGATGTCGAACCTCTCGCCCGCGGCGGTCTCCGCGGGCCTCGCCTCGGGCGGCAGCGCTCGCAGAATCTCGTCCGGAATCTGGTAGGGTTCGAAGCCGATGCCGGTGCGGATGCCGAGCCGCGCCGCGTGGGCGAAGCCGGCTTTGAGCAGCGCGCGGGCGCGCTCGGCCGCCTCCCACGGATCACGCGCCAGGCGCGTCGAATCGCTGCCGAAAACCTCGGAGTCGTAGAGCTGCGCGCCGCCCATCGTAAAGCGCGACGTGCGCTCGGGCAGGTATCCCCAGCGCGCCGAGGCGGTGTTGTCGAGGAACGCCGTGTGGCCTGCGCCGGCGAACTCGAACGAGAGATACGACTCCGCCCAGTAATCGCGCTTCGTGTACACGTGCATGCCGAACGTGTTGAAGCGCATGCGGAGCATGGCCTCGAAATACGCGCGGAAATCCTCTTCGTTGTAGACGGAGATGCAGTTGAGGAAGTCGGGCCACGGCAGCAGGCCGCGGACGGCGAAGCGGGGTTGCGCGGTCCAGGGCGAGTCCGTTGAGGGAAGCACGAGCGAGGCGGCGGGCTCGAGCGGGTACGTAGGGCCGTCGATGCCGAACCACGCGCCCTGCCGCTCGAGGAAATCGAAGACGCTGTAGAGCAGCGCCTGCTCGCTCGCGCCGGTGAAGGTGAGGCGGTCTGCGGAGGCCGCCGCTATCGAGTACGCTTCGGGATTCGAGAACTTCGCGGCGTCGATTTCAAGCGCGAAGAACACCGCCCCGGGAGCCGCGGCGCTCGCGAGCCGCACGTCCGCCTGCGGAGCGATGAGGCGCAACCCGCGCAGCAGCTCGTGTTCCGCGAGCTTCCGCCGGAAGCTCCCTCCGTTCTCGGTGGCGATCAGAATCCGCTTCGCCTGCACTCCTTGAAGCGTCAGGGCCGTAACAGCGCCTAATCCGACTCCCTTCAGGAACTCCCTGCGGTTCCGCACAAACTCACCTCACATGTACATTCCGCCGTTCACGTTGATCACGTGCCCGGTGATATAGCTGGCTTCCTCGCTCGCGAGGAAGTTCACCGCCGAGGCAATGTCGTCGGGCGTGCCGGCGCGCTTCAGCGCGATCTTCGAGAGCATCGCGTCCTTTACTTCCTGCGGCAGCTTCGCGGTCATGTCGGTTTCGATGAAGCCCGGCGCGATGGCGTTCACGGTGATATTGCGGCTGCCGACTTCCTGGGCGAGCGCCTTGGTGAGGCCGATGATGCCCGCCTTGGTCGAAACGTAATTCGCCTGCCCGGGGTTGCCCGACTGCCCGACCACCGAAGCGATGTTGACGATGCGGCCCCAGCGCTCCTTCATCATCCCGGGCAGCGCCTGCTGCGTCATGAGGAATGCGCCGGTGAGGTTGATGGCGACGACGATGTCCCAGTCCTCTTTCTTCATGCGGACCGCCAGGCCGTCCTTCGTGATGCCCGCGTTGTTGACCAGGATGTCGATGCGGCCGGCCTGCTTCAGCGCCGCCTGGAAAGCCTCCTTCACCGACTCGGGCGAAGTGAGGTTGAGGAACACGGGAAACGCCTGGCCCCCCGCGGCGGCGATCTCGGCGACGACCTTGTCGTTGTTCTCAATCTCGTTCGAGGCCACCACGATCTTCACGCCGGCCGAGGCGAGCTTCAGCGCGATCGACCGTCCGATGCCGCGGCTGGCGCCGGTGACGAGAGCAGTTCGATTTGTCATTCGTTCTCCTGGATGTGAAATGCGTATCCGAACAAAGACTTAATGATAATGCTTACGGCCCTGCGTTCGCTTACAGGAGGGCCGGAGTTGCCCGGCGGAGGCGAACCAGGTCAGGCAAATATATGCGTCTTGAATTTCGTCTCGAATTTCGCTTGACAGAGAGAATTAAGGACAATAAACTCTCTTTGGAAACTTCCGGAAGCGAGCCGAGGAACGAAGCTTGCATCCGCTCCGCCGGAGGTTGCTTTCCCAGGGGGAGGGATAATGTCAAGCAGCTTGCTGTCCCTTAGTGCGGAGCGGCCACGCTGCGCACGAAACAAGTTCGTCGTCTGCGTAGCTGCTATGCTCTGTTCGTCATTGGCAAGTAGCGCCCCGAAAGTGACAAAGCAGGAAATCGTTGTTGACGGGCAGCGACGCAGCTTCTTCCTGTACGTGCCAGAGGGCGCCAGGGGCGCCGAACCCGCCCCGCTTCTCGTTCTGCTGCATGGGTCCGGGCGCGACGGCGCATCTTTGATCCAAACGTGGAAAGGCCTGGCCTCAAAGGAGAACATTGTCCTGGCTGGTCCGAACTCGCGGGATCCCCGGGGGTGGAGTTCGCCGATCGATGGTCCCGGTTTCTTGCGTGAGGTGGTGGAGGCCATCAAGAAAGACAACGCGATCGATCCTCGTCGGGTTTACTTGTTTGGGCATTCCGGGGGAGCGGTGTTCGCCCTCGGGATGTCCTGTCTGGAGTCGCGTTATTTCGCCGCCGCCTCGGCACACGCGGGGGCGTTCCGATCAGCCGCTGAGGCGGCTGTCGTTCAGAACGTGCCCCGGAAGGTCCCACTTCAGCTCATTGTGGGGAAACAGGATCCGTTTTTTCCAGTCCAGGCTGTCGAGGCTACTCGCGACCTTTTTGTGAAGGCGGGGTTCGAAGTAGATTTGCAGGAAATTACAGGCCACGATCACAACTACTATGGGATTTCCTCTTCTGTGAACGGCTTAGCCTGGCAATTCCTGAAGGACAAGAAACTCTCCCTGGAGCCGGGACCATGACCCGAACGTTGCTCGTGGCGTTGTTGCTCGCGGCCGCCGTGCAGCCGGCGCCGGCCGAGGTCGAGGCGATGGTGTCGGCGTACGGGATCCGGCCGACCGCAGGGAGGCTGCCGTTTGCGCTGCGGCGGATTTACGTCCGGGACCGGGAAAAGGGCGGCACGCCGTTCTTTGCGGCCACGAGCCTCGCGGATTTTCTTGCCATAGCGATGAAGGTGGATCGGCGTCGGGTGTTCGGACCGGCCTGGATTTTCGAATCGCGCTATGAGGTGTATTTCCGCACCAAACAGAGGACCAGCGTGATCAGCACTGTGCTCAAGGCATTGTTGATCGAGAAATTTCATTTGCGGTACCGCAAGGGCAAGCTGGCGACCGCCGTTCCGGTCCTGTCCACGCCACGAGGCGAGCCGCGACGGAAGGGATCGCAGGCGGGCGCGTGCGGGTGGGGCCGTCCTGGCGGCGCGGTCATCGCACCGGACACGGGAGGAGGGCCGCAGCCGCTCAACGACACGGAGAGCGCTGTAGCCGCCGCGAGGCAGGCGGTGACTATTCCGAACCTCGATTTCAGCGGCCTGCTGTTTACCGGGTGCCGGGTGGCCGACGTCATTCCGCCGCTCGAGCAATATATCGGACAAGTCATTCTCGACGAGACCACGGCGCAGGGGCGCTACAAGTTCACCCTGGAGCTGCCGAACTCTCCGCCCGCGCCCGAGCGCCGGCTGCCGGCGCTGGCGTGGCAGCTCAAACAGCAACTGGGCGCGGAACTCCGTTTCGAGGCCCGATTAGTGGAGGACGCCCTGGTGATCGAGCGGGCAACGCCGCTCTCTCACCCCGTGAGCTTCGGAGACGTGCGGTAGGCTATCAGCTAGTAGCCCATGCCCTTTACCGACCTCCGCGACTTCATCCGCGCGCTCGAGAAAGCAGGCGAGCTCGAGCGCATTCCGTTCGAAGTGGACCCGGTGCTCGAGATCACCGAGTTCGCCGACCGCTCGGTGAAACGCGGCGGGCCGGCGCTGCTGTTCGAAAAGCCGAAGGGGTCGAACATCCCGGTGCTGATCAACGCGTTCGCGAGCATGCGGCGGATGGAGATCGCGCTCGAGGTGGAGTCGATCGACGAGGTGGCGGGGCGCATCTCGGCGTTCCTCGAAATGCAGAAGCCCGAGGGGCTCATCGGCAAGCTCAAGATGCTGCCCAAGCTGGCCGAGATCGGGTCGTTCTTCCCGAAGGTGGTCTCGAGCGGGCCGTGCCAGGAGGTCGTGCGCGACGAGTTCTCGCTGTTCGAGTACCCCATCCTGCAATGCTGGCCGCAGGACGGCGGGCGGTTCGTGACGCTGCCGCTGGTCTTTTCGCGGAACCCCGATACCGGGAAACGCAACTGCGGGATGTACCGCATGCAGGTTTTCGACGAACGCACCACCGGCATGCACTGGCAGACCCATAAGCAGGGCGCCGAACACTACCGGCGGCTGCTGGCCGAAGGCACGCGCAAGCGCATGGACGTGGCGGTCGCGATCGGCGCGGACCCGGCTGTGATGTTCTCCGCCGTCCTGCCGCTGCCGCCCGACCTCGACGAGATGCTGTTCGCCGGGTTCCTGCGTGGGCGTCCGGTCGAGATGGTCAAATGCCGGACGTGCGATCTCGAAGTTCCGGCGGAGGCCGAGATCGTGCTCGAGGGCTACGTCGAGCTGGGAGAGCTGCGGACCGAGGGACCGTTCGGCGACCACACCGGCTACTACTCGCTCGCCGACGAATACCCCGTGTTCCACGTCACCTGCGTTACCCAGCGGAAGAAGCCCGTGTACGCCGCGACCATCGTCGGCCCGCCGCCCATGGAGGATTACTTCATGGGTAAAGCGATCGAGCGCATTTTCCTGCCGTTGATGCGGCTGCAACTGCCCGAGATCCGCGACGTCGCGATGCCGGCCGAGGGCGTGTTCCACAACCTGATGCTGGTGTCGATGCGGAAGTCCTACCCCGGGCACGCGCGCAAAGTGATGCATGCAATCTGGGGGATGGGGCAGGCGATGTTCTCCAAGTGCATCGTCGTCGTGGACGAGGACGTCAATGTGCAGGACGTGCGCGAGGTAGCCTGGCGCGCGCTGAACAACATCGATCCCGAGCGGGATATCGAATTCTCGATGGGGCCGGTCGATTCGCTCGACCACGCGAGCCGCCTGCCGAACTACGGATCGAAGATGGGAATCGACGCCACGCGCAAGGGGCCCGGCGAAGGGTTCACGCGTCCATGGCCGGATGTGATCCGCATGTCGCCCGAGGTCGTGGCGCGCGTGGATCAGCTTTGGAAAAAAGCCGGATTGAAGTGAAGACGCTCGACATTCTGCGCGGCGAGGCGGCCGGATGCAAGGCCTGCCATCTATGGGAGCGCGCCACGCAGACGGTCTTCGGCGAGGGCGCCGCGCGGGCGGTCATCATGCTCGTGGGCGAGCAGCCGGGCAATGAGGAAGACCTGAGCGGACGGCCCTTCGTCGGTCCGGCGGGGCGTCTGCTCGATAGCGCGCTTGCCGGCGCCGGAATCGACCGCTCGGCGGCTTACGTGACCAACGTCGTGAAGCACTTCAAGTGGGAGCCGCGCGGGAAGCGGCGCATCCACTCGAAACCCAACGCGACCGAGATCGCGGCCTGTCTCCCGTGGCTCGAAGCGGAGCTTGAGGCGGTGCAGCCGCGCGTGCTGGTGTGCTTGGGCGCGACCGCGGCGCAGGCGCTGCTCGGGAAGTCGTTCCGCGTTACCCAGCACCGCGGCGAGTTCGTCGACTCGCCGCTCGCGCCGAAGGTGATGGCGACCGTCCACCCGTCGTCGATCCTGCGCGCGCCCGACGAGGAGACCCGTCGGGCCGAAACCGAGCGCTTCGTCGAAGACCTGAAAAAGGCGGCGGCGGCGCTGAAGTGATATCTGAAACTAGGCGCGGGCCGCTTTGGCGCGCCGGAATTTCGCGCGCTGCTCCGGGGCCATCTTTTCGGTCGCGTATTGGAAAATGAGCCGCGCCGACTGGTCCTTCCACTCGCGGAGAAACGCTTCCACAGGCTTCGGCGTTTTCTTCCACGCTTCGCGCAGGAACCAGCCGAGACCCTGGTGGACGACCCGCTCCTCGTCCTTCATGAACGGACGGATGAACTCCAGAAGCGGGCCGACCGGCTGCGTCTCGATCAACCCCAGCATCGCGACCGGCACCGCGCGGCGCTGGAACTTCAGCTCCGAGGCGCGCCAGCCCGCGAGCGCGTCCAGTTTAATGCGGCCTTCGACCAGCAGCGGCGTGATCACCTCCGCGCAAAGAACGTCCGTGTGCGCCCAGTTGCGAATGCCCGCGTGGAAGTATCCGGCCAGGGCGGGCACCGCGCTGTCATCCAGCTCGTCCCGCAGCGCCTTGATGAACCGGATCGCCATGCTGCCCTCTTCGTACTTCCCGCTTGCGAACAGCAGCTCGCCGGCTTTGAAGAATCCGCGCACGCCGAGCGCGCCGTAGCGCTCCAGCCATTCCTGTTGTTTCGTGGTCCAGAGAGGATCGTCCTTGCCGATCCCCCAGGCGTCGTAGCCTTCCTTGAAGTATCGCGTGTAGGCTTGGGCTTGCTTCGGGTTCTGGTTCGCGATGCAGTACGCGCGGACCTCGGCCGCCAGGTCGCTGGCCTTGCTCATGGTGCAACCAATCTACCACCCTGCCTTGTGAAATAATGACAACTCCCATGAAGATCTTCGACGGCCGCCTTCGCTGGGTTCTTATCTTCTGGATCTTCGTCATGAGCGCCGTGGCGTACCTCGACCGGGTGAATTTCTCGATCGCGGCGCCGGCGGTCCAGAAGGAATTCGGCCTCTCGGACGTGCAACTCGGCTGGGTGTTCAGCGCGTTCGCCATCGGATACGCCCTGTTCCAGGCGCCGGGCGGGCGGCTTGCCGACCGCTTCGGCCCGCGCCGGATCATCGTGGTGGGCGTCATCTGGTGGGGCATCTTCACCACGGCGACCGCGCTCGTGCCTCCCGGCTTCAGCATGGCCATCGCGGCGCTGATGGCGATACGGTTCATCCTGGGGCTCGGCGAGGCGGTCGTCTACCCGGCCTCGAACCGCCTCGTCGCGAAGTGGATTCCCTCGTCCGAGCGCGGCGTCGCCAACGGGCTGATCTTTATGGGCGTCGGCGCGGGCGCAGGCATCACGCCGCCGCTGATCACGTTCATCCTCGTGAACTGGGGATGGCACTGGTCGTTCTACATCAGCGCGTTGATCGGTCTGGCCGCGGGCGCGGTCTGGTTCCTGCTCGCGCGCGACGCTCCGCAGAATCATCCCTGGATCGCGAAGTCCGAACTCGCACACATCGAAGCCGGCCTGCCCACTCCGGTGAAGGAACTGGAGGCGGGCAAGGCGCTGCCGTTGAGCGCCATCCTCAAGAACCGGAACATGCTTGCGATCGGGCTGAGCTACTTCGCCTACGGCTACATCGCGTACATCTTCTTCAGTTGGTTCTTCATCTACCTGAACAAGGTGCGCGGCCTCAACCTGAAATCGAGCGCGCTCTATTCCATGCTGCCGTTCATCGCCATGGCGGTGTGTTCGCTGGCGGGCGGCTTCATCGCCGACGCTCTCACGAGGCGCTACGGGAAGCGCATCGGGCGCAGCGGGTTCGCGGCGTTCGGCATCGCGCTCTCATCCGTGTTCATCGCACTGGCGACGCAGGTGGAGAGCGCCGAAGTGGCGAGCATCGTCCTGGCCGGAGGCGCCGGAGCGCTGTATCTCTCGCAAAGCGCCTTCTGGGCGGTGACGGCCGATATCGCGGGCCCCTCGGCCGGATTCGCGTCCGGCCTGATGAACATGAGCGGGCAGACCGGCAGCGTGGTGACGGCGTCGCTGACGCCCTGGATCGCAGTGCACTTCGGATGGACGGCCTCGTTCCTGGTGGCGGCGGCGCTCTGTGCGATCGGCGCGGCCGCGTGGCTGCTGGTCGATCCGAATGCCCGCATCGCCGCCAGGAAGAGTGCTTGAAACCGCGGCTATTGCGGCGTCAGCGAGTGCCAGACGAACAGCCCGCAAACGACGAATGCGGGCATTAGGAATGCTCCCGGCTCCGGGTCGCGCGCGAGAAGACCGATCACGCAGACAAGGGTCGCCAACCAGATGATGACCCACTGGGTTTTCGTCGGATACCACATGAAACCGGACATATTAGCATGGTCCGGCTCGTCCGCCGCTGAACGAAATTTCACGCGCGCGCGGGGCTAAACCTCGAGCTTCCACGGGCTGCGATACTCGCGCTGGAGCAGCGGCTTCGCCTGCGGTTGCAGCACGGTCTGGTTCTGGTCGTCCCAGTCCAGCCGCAGCTTCGACCGGTACGCCAGGTTCCCCAGAATGCTCGCCGCCGAGGAACGGAAGCAGGTCTCGATGTCGCTGTTCGGCCGCTTGCGCGTGCGCACGCAATCGAGGAAGTTCGCCCAGTGCAGCGGGTGCGGATCGGAGACGCGCTTCATCTCGGAAGCCTGAAGGCCCGAGCCCGGCTCGGGCGTGATGCGGTACAACTGGCGGTCCACGTAAAGCGTGCCGCGCGTGCCGTGGAACGTTACGCCCATCAGTCGCGCCGTGGTCCCCTCGGTGTTGTTGCAGCGGTGCTCCCACGATCCGAGGAACCCGGGGTATTCGTAGCTCACCTGCAGCGTGTCCGGCGTTTCGGTGTCGTCCTTGAGCCAGAACTTGCCGCCGAGCGCGGTGATGGCCGTGGGCATCGGGTCGCCGAACGCCATCTGGAGAATGTCGATCATGTGCACGCCCGAATCCGTCACGTGGCCGCCGGCGTAATCCCAGAAGTAGCGGAAGTAGGAATACGCCTTCGGGTACACGCCGAAGCGGTTCGGGTTGAACGGGCGCGCGGGCGCGGGGCCGAGCCAGAGGTCCCAGTCGAGGCCGGAGGGCGGCGTCGCGTCGGCCGGATTGCCGATGCCCTCCTGCGGCATGTTGTTGTAGATCCACGAGCGGCAGAACGCGATCTTGCCGAGCTCGCCCGAGCGCACAATCTCGCACGCCTTCTGGAAGTGCGCGCCCGACCGCTGCCACGTGCCCGCCTGCACCACGCGCCCGTACTTGCGCGCCGCGGCGACCATCTTGACGCCTTCCTCGATCGCCACGCAGACCGGCTTTTCGACGTAGACGTCCTTGCCCGCTTTGCAGGCTTCAACGGTGATGTAGGGATGCCAGTGGTCCGGCGTCGAGATGCAGACGACGTCGATCGACTTGTCCGCCAGGATCTCGCGGAAATCCCTTAACTCTTTCGGCTGCTGCCCGGCGCGCCGCGCGATCGCGGCCGCGCGCTCCAGGTTCGGCTGATAGACGTCGCACACGGCCGCCGCCTGGACGCCGTTCTTGATCGCCGCCCCGAGGTTCTCCGACCCCATGACGCCCACGCCGACAAAAGCGGCGGAGATCTTGTCGTTGGCTCCGCGCACGCTGCGCGGGAAGATGGAAGTCGTCAGCGCCGCCGCGGCGGTGGTCTTCAAGAACTGCCTGCGCCCGCTCGTATTCATACCCATAGCTTATCTCCTGTTCACCAGGTCTCCGAACGGTGCCAGCAGCTTGTATTTGCCGTACCAGGTCGTGTACATGATCCCGACGGCGCCGGGCGTCTGGTCGAGCGACTCGAGCCAGCCCTGCGGGTTCGAGAGGTCGTCGGCATCGTAATACGCCGCGGCCAGCGTGTTCAGGCCGAGCTTCGAGAAATGCTCCAGGCTCTTGTCGCGCCGCTCGAAATACCAGCATGCGATCTGCATGTCCTTGGGCAGGTAGTTCCACGACCCGGTGTAGTCGCCATCCACCAGGTAGTAGTCTCCGTGCGCGTTGTGGTTCGGGTCGAACATGTCGGACCACACGAAGATTTCGGCGGCCGGATTGCCCTTGCGGATCATGCCGTGCAGTTTCGTGGCGTACTGGCCCAGCCGCTCGGCCATGGAGATGTTGTGCCGCCGGCACGCTTCGCAGGTGCCGCCCATCCGTACCTCGTCGAGCGCCAGCAGGTAGGTCTTCGGCGCGAGATACTTTTCGATCAGCGGGAACTGGCGGCTCCAGATCTCCATCACCTTAGGCTCGGACATGCAGGCGGGCGTCTGGTCGCGGTAGATCGTCGCGCCGTGGTAGTAATCGACCCTCAGCCGCTCGCCCTCCCGGATGCGGCTGCCCGGGGCGAGCCGGATCGCCGGGCTCTCGTGGTCGAAGCGGAAGCTCAGCTTCGGGTCCGAAATGGGCGCATAGTCGCGGCCTTCCTCGTAAACCGTACCGTTCTTCTCGCCGCGCACACGCACCGGCGTCCCCTCGCGGCGCACCACATCCACCAACCCGACCTCCTCGATCCGCACGTCGTCGAGCCACAGCTTGCCGGACTTGCCTTCCTCGACCCCGATGCTCAGCGTGAGCCGGTCCGCGCCCCAGGAGTTGAACCCGGCGGTGACTTCATGCCACCCGGCGGTCGCCTTCAGCTCGGGCTCGAACCAACTGTAGTTGCGCTTCTTGTCGGGCGTGTAGGCCCGTATGCTGAACAGCGTCGCGGGCTCGGCGCCTTCGGTCCTGATCCACGCGCGCACGCGGTAGCTGCGGTAAGGCCTGACGGCGATCGACTGCTCGATGCGCGATGCGCCTTCGGGATTCGTGCCGAAATTCTCGAACCGCAGCGACGCCTTGCCGCTGTGCGCCACCTGCGTATCGATAAAGGTCAGCTTGCCGGGCGCGTCCTGCGACGTGTAGCCTGTCGCGGCGTCGCCCTTGTGGGTTTCGAAGGATCCATTGGCGAGCTTCGGCGGCGCATCGGACTGAAACCGCGCCTCGCCCTTCCGCGCCACGAACAGCGCGCCCTTTACCGGCAACCCTTCGGCCAGGTTGCGGTCGTGAGCAAGCAGCGCGCCGCCGTAGCCGACGTTGAAGCCGGTCGGGATGATCTCGATCCCGGCGCGGTCGCACTCGGCCTTCATCTGCTTGAGGCGCTCGAGGAACTCCGGGGGCTGTATGTCGATGCGGTCCAGCCCGCCGGCGTAGACCATGCCGTTCAGGCCATGTGCGGCCGCGGTCCGGATCAGATCGCGGATCTGGTCGAGATCGCGGTCCGAGCGGAGCGGGCGCGAGACATAGAACCAGCGCTTGGGGTAGACCTTCTTTGGTGCTTGCGCGGCCAGCGCGGCGCAGATCAACAGGCAGGCTGCTGCCAACTTTCGAATCTTCATGGGCTCCTTTGACTCCGAACTACTCAGCATACTCGCAGCGCCGATTTCCGCAAGGCCCCGGATCGATTCTCTTCTTGCTTTTTTCCCGGATCCGCTTTAGGATTCCTCCAACAGTCGACTGGGCGAAGGGTCAAATTGGGTGAAGGGTGAATGAGCAATCGAGACAGGATTGACCTCGTAGAGAAGACTCTGAGAGTCCTGGAAGCTCTGGCGGCGAGCAAGGAAGGCTGCACCGTCACGGCTCTGGCCGAGCAGCTCGGCCTGGTGAAGAGTTCCACATTCCGCATTCTCTACAGCCTCAAGGAGCACGGCTACGTCGAACAGGAGAGCGCCCGCCGCTCCTACCGGCTCAGCCGCAAAGTGGGCGCCCTGGCGCGCCGCCGCAGCACGCGTTAGCCTCAGCCAATCAAACTCTTAGAGCGGGGCCGAAGCACCCGCGTGGGCCGAAGTGCGCCCTCCTGCGCCTTCCGAATCTGGAATCCCAATCTATGGATATCGAAAGCGAAAAAAAGCAATTTTAGGTTAAAGATCTTAAGGTTGACAAATTCTCGAAAGATAGGGTAACCTCAACCCGGGGTTAGAACGCTCAGTTTGTTCTGATGAGCAGAACAAGAATGCGGGGGCGGGTTACCAGCCTTTGTTTTCCCCGCGCCAAAGCAAGGAGTGTGAATGACAGTGAGTCCGCAGATGTTCTCTAAATGTTTCCGCGGATTGGGGCTAGCTCTGCTAATGCTTGCTGTGCTGGCAGTGCCTGCTTTCCCGCAGTCCAGCAACGGCAGCGTCCGCGGCACAGTACAGGACCAGACCAAGGCCGTGATTCCCGGCGCCAATGTGACGCTGACGAACACCGCCACGAATATTGAATTCAAGACCACGTCGAACTCGGTCGGCATTTACGTGTTTCCGGCAGTCCCAGCCGGGCCGTACAAGCTGACCGTCGAGTACAGCGGAATGGCAAAGTTTGAAGGCACGCTGACGGTCCGGGTGCAGGAGTCCGCCACCGTCGATGTGACCCTCCAGACTGCCGCGACCACCACGACGATCACGGTTCAGGATGTGACGCCGCTGGTTGTTTCCGACAGCCAGTCGCTCGGCCACACGCTGGAGCGCGCCCGCATCGAGCAGTTGCCGATCAACGGCCGGCAGGTGATGAACCTGTTGAACACCGTTCCCGGCCTGACCTTCGATACCAACGGCGACCTCCGTACGATGGGCGCCCGCACGGGCACCCACGACGTCAGCCTGGACGGCGCAGCGTTGAGCGAGCCCGTCTACGGCGGCGGCACGGTTCGCCGGCAGCCCTCGCTGGAGTCGATTCAGGAGTTCAAGGTTGACGTCAATGCCGTTTCGGCGAAGTACGCCCGGCAGACCAACGTCGTCATGACCACCAAGGCCGGTGGAAACGAAATCCACGGCTCGTTGTTCGAGACCAACCGCGACAACGGCTACGGTTGGGCCCGCAAGCGCGAAGACGGCAACACCGCCGCCAAGTTCATCCGCAACGAGTACGGCGGAACCATCGGCGGCCCGGTGTACATCCCGAAGGTCTACAACGGAAAGAACAAGACCTTCTTCTTCTTCTCGTATGAAGGCATGAAGCAGCGCTCCGGCCAGACCGGCAGGTGGCGTGTCCCGACCGAAGCGATGCGCAACGGCGATTTCACCGGGCTGGTGGACGCCAACGGCACCCTTCAGAAGATCTACAATCCGTACGCGACCGCCGCGGACGGCTCGCGCCCGCAGTTTGCCTATAACGGCGTGGCCAACACGATCGATCCTTCGCTCCAGAGCCCGCTCTTCCAGTACTGGAGCAGCGTGCTGCCGTTGCCGAACCAGCCGGGCATCAACCCGCTGGTCGGAAACAACTACTTTGGGCCGAAGCCCGATCTCACCGATGAATGGACCTGGTCGGCGCGTTTCGACCAGCGCATCGGCGACAACGACCAGCTGTATGTCCGTATGACGGACAGCTCCTCCAACCGCTTCCGCGCGGCTCAGGGCGGCGTGCCGACTTCCGACAGCGCCGGAAACGCCCGCACCGACTTCTATCCGTCCAAGAGCCTGGCTGCCAACTGGACGCGCTCGTTCTCTCCGACGTTCTTCAACGAGTTCATGTTCAGCGTGAGCCGCACCACGGGCGGCCTCTACGCCGGTACCGGCTTGGACCAGTGGGCAACCAAGCTGGGCCTGCCGAACCCGGGCAACCAGGCCGGCTATCCGGTCGTCGGCAACTTCATTACCGGCAGCGGCAACTACTTCCAGCCGCCAAACGCGACGTCGCAGTGGTTCAACCACTTCATCCTCGACGACAACGCGACCAAGATCGTGGGCCGTCATGAAATCCAGTTCGGCGCGCACCTCCGCTACGGCCAGTTGACCTACCTGCCGCAGCAGCAGCGCTCGGCCGGCGCCGTCAACTTCTCCGCGCTCGGCACCGCGCTGTACGATCCGAATATTCCGAACCGTACCCGCGCCACCCTGAACACGGGCAGCGCGCTCGCGAGCGCCTATCTCGGCCTCGCCAACTACGAATACCGCGTCAACAAGGGCAGGTATTACCTGCGCCAGAACGAAGACGCGGCCTACATCCAGGACAACTTCAAAGTCACCCAGCGGTTGACCCTCATGGGCGGCCTGCGGTGGCAGTTCAGCCCGTACCCGAAGGACAAGTACGACATCTTCAGCGGCTTCGATCCCAAGAACATGGCGATCGTGCTGGGCAACAGCCTGGAGAACTTCTATAAGCTCGGCGTCACCTCGCCCGCTTATATCAACTACCTGCAATCGAACGGCGCCAAGTTCGAGACGCCCGAGCAGGCCGGGCTTCCGAAGCGCCTGGTCAACAACAACTGGTTCGACATCGGCCCGCACGTCGGTTTCGCGTACCGCGCTCTGGATGGCAAGAAGTCCTTCGTCCTCCGCGGCGGTTATTCGATCAGCTACTTCCCGATCCCGCTGTGGGGCTGGAACGACAACATGCGGAACAACGCGCCGTTCACGGGCTTCTATGCAAACCCGTGGATGACCGCGCCGGCCTCTTCGCCGGACGGTATCCGCAACTACGGTTTGGTCAGCACGCCGCAGTGGATCGCCGGCAAGAACAGCACCAACGCTGTCACGCTGAACGACCTCAACCCCGGCAGCATCATCATCGGTGAGGACGCCTACAACGCGGCCTACTTCGATCCTGACCAGCCGAGCGCCCGCGTTCACGACTGGAACCTGACTCTCGAAAAAGAGCTCATGGCGAACACGGTCCTTCGCGTGGCCTATGTGGGCAACCACCTGAGCAATCAGGACGCCTATGTGGACGTTAACCAGACGATTCCGGAATACGTCTGGTACAAAACGCTTGGCATTCCGCGTCCGGACAACGACCGTGCCTCGGCTGAAGTCCGGCCGTACAGCACGAGCCCCTACGGCGAAGTCAAACGCTATACCAGAGACGGCTGGGGCAATGCCAACGGAGGCACGATCGAAATCGAGCGGCGCCTTTCGAAGGGCTATGGCTTCCAGTTCTTCTATCAACTGATCAACTCGGCTAAGGCCGGTGCACACGGCTGGTACGGCGATTCGGGTCTCGACCCGGTCAGCTCGTTCCTTCCGGGCACCGTCCCGACCAACGACTCCGAGCGCATGCGCCTGCTGATGTACGCGCGCGACTGGACGATTCCGAAGCACGAAGTGCGGTGGAACTGGATCGTCGAGCTTCCGTTCGGTAAGGGCAAGCCGGTTCTCCGGAATGCCTCGAAGCTCTTGGACGCGTTTGTCGGCGGATGGCAGGTCACCGGCATGGGCCGTATGCGCAGCAATTACTTCACGCTGCCTACGGACATCTGGCCGACCGGCAATCCGGTGGAATACTACGGCCACAAGTATCCGATTCAGGACTGCCGCAGCGGCTCCTGCATTCCCGGCTACCTCATGTGGAACGGGTACATCCCCGAGCACCTGATCAACCAGCCCAACGGCATCATGGGCGTGCCTGCCAACTACAAGCCGGCCGCAACTCCCCTGTGGCCGTATCCGGCTAACTACGCCAGCCTGCAGGGCGACGACCCGAATGCCTCCAACTACGATCCGAATTACGGATATTACGGCGGCAACACGGAGTTCGTAACCCTGAAGGACGGCACGATCCAGGAAGTGTGGAAAGACGGCGCCCAGTATAGCGGGACCCTTCATCCGTGGAGGAACCAGCCGGTCATGTCCACGCGTATCTGGAGCACCGATGCTGCCTTGTTCAAGACCTTCCGCATTGGTGAGCGGATGAACTTGAAGGTGCAAGGCGATTTCTTCAACGTGTTCAACACCCCGGGCAACGAATTCGCCCCGGGCAACGATGGAATCGTTCACACCGATTACAGCATGCAGGATGCGCGCCAGATTCAGTTGAGCGCGCGCTTCAGCTGGTAGTTGTTTCTGTAGTTGTTTCTTCCAAAGGGGCAGGCCGCAAAGCCTGCCCCTTTTCTTTCCCGCCCCTCCTTTCCTACCCTTGTTTCTCTTGTTATCCACCATTCTTCGATTGACAAAGCCACAAATGGATGTATATAAGCTATAAGCGGGAAAAGTAAGCTCTCGCGGGTGGGGAACGCGTTGGGAAAGGAGCTTCCATGGGTTGTCATGCGAAATTTGTGCTTTTGGCGGTCGTGTTGGCGGCGACCCCTGCTTTTCCACAGTCCAGCAACGGCAGCGTCCGCGGCACGGTGCACGATCAGACGAGCGCCGTGATTCCGGCTGCGAATGTAATGCTGACAAACACAGCCACAAATGTGGAGTTCCGGACGAAGACGAACGCCGTCGGGCTCTACGTTTTTCCGGCGGTGGCGCCGGGGCCGTACAAACTGGAGGCCGAAGCCCCCGGCATGGCGAAGTTCGAGGGCACGTTGACGGTCCGGGTGCAGGAGTCGGCGACCGTTGACGTCGTGCTCTCGACGGCGGTCACGACGCAGGTGGTGACCGTCCAGGATGTAACGCCCATCGTCGTAGGCGACAGCCAGACGCTGGGCCACGTGCTCGAGCGTACGCGCATCGAACAGTTGCCGATCAACGGGCGCAGCGTCATGAATCTGCTGAACACCGTTCCGGGGATGACATTCGATTCCAACGGCGACCTGCGTACGTTCGGCGACCGGACCGGCACCCACGACGTGAGCCTGGACGGCGCCGCGCTGAGCGAGCCGGTTTACGCCGGCGGCATGGTCAATGCCCGCCCGCCCAGCCTGGAGAGCATCCAGGAATTCAAGGTCGATATGAACTCGGTGTCGGCCAAGAACCCGCGCCAGACCAACGTCGTGCTGACGACCAAGAGCGGCAGCAACGACCTTCACGGTTCGCTGTTCGAGACGAACCGCGACAACTACGTCGGCAAGGCGCGGGCGCGCGAGGACGGCAACGGATCGAGCAAATACATACGCAACGAATACGGCGGGACCATCGGCGGCCCCGTGTGGATTCCGAAGATCTACAACGGCAGGAATAAGACCTTCTTCTTCTTCGCCTACGAAGGCTACAAGCAGCGCACGGGAACCACCGGAAGATGGAAGGTTCCGACCGAAGCGATGCGCAACGGGGACTTCACCGGCTTGCGGGATTCCGCCGGCACGCTCATGAAGATCTACAACCCGTACCAGACGGACCCGGTGACCAAGCTGCGGCCCCAGTTCAATTACAACGGCGTGCCGAATACGATCGATCCGTCGCTCGAGAGCCCGCTGTTCAAGTACTTCTCCGACGTCATTCCGATGCCGAACCGGCCGGACGTCAATCCGCTGATCTCTCCGAACTACTACGGGCCGCGGCCGGACACTTCCGACCAGTGGACTTGGTCGCTGAAGTTCGACCAGCGGCTCGGCGACAAGGACCAGATCTACGCCCGCTTCACCGACAGCTACGCGAAGCAGTTCCGCTCGTCGCCGAACGCCAACTACGTGCCGACAAAGGATAATCTGGGCAGCTCGCGCACCGACTTCTGGCCGAACAAGAGCCTGGCCGGCAACTGGACTCACTCGTTCTCGCCGACCTTCTTCAGTGAGTTCACTTTCAGCGCGACGCGGTCGACCGGCGGGAAATTCAGCGGCGCGAACGGCAACTACGCCAGCATGCTGGGCCTGCCGAACCCGAACAACCAGGTCGGGTTCCCGGTGATCGCGGCACTGCTAGGCGGCAGCGCGAACTACTTTCAGCCGCCGAACGCCACCCAGCAGTGGTTCAATTTCTTCATCCTGGACGAGAACCTGACCAAGACGGCCGGGAAGCACGAAATCCAGTTCGGCGCCCACCTGCGCTACGACCAGTTGACTTACCTGCCGCAGCAGCAGCGCGCGGCGGGCAGCGTGTCGTTCCGCGCCAACGGCACGGCTCTCTACGATCCGAATTTTCCGAACCGCACCCAGTCGGTGCTGAACACCGGCAGCGTGATCGCCAGCGCGTACCTCGGGCTGGCCGATTACGAATACCGCGTGAACAAAGGGAAGTACTACATGCGGCAGAACGAGGATGCCGCTTACATTCAGGACAGCTTCAAGATCACGCCGCGCCTGACCCTGATGATGGGCCTGCGCTGGCAGTTCAGCCCTTACCCCAAGGACAAATACGACATCTTCAGCGCATACGACCTGAAGAACAACGCGATCGTGCTCGGCAACACCCTGGACACGTTCTACAAGGTGGGAGCCACGTCGCCGGCCTGGATCAACTATCTCGAATCGAACGGCGCCAAGTTCGTGTCGGCCAAGGAGGCCGGCTTTCCGAGCCGCCTGATCAACAACAACTGGTTCGACCTCGGCCCGCACGTGGGCTTTGCGTACCGCGCGCTCGAGGGGCGCAAGTCGTTCGTCGTGCGCGGCGGCTACTCGCTCAACTATTTCCCGATCCCGATTTGGGGCTGGAACGACGCGTTCCGCAACAGCTCGCCGTTTGCGGGGTTCTACGCGAACCCATGGATGACGAACGCAGGCGCGTCTCCGGACGGAATCCGGAACTACGGGCTCGTCAGCACCCCGCTGTACGTCGCGGGCAAGAACAGCTCGGACGCGGTGAATCTGAGCCAGCTCAACCCGGGGAGCATCATCACCGGCGAGGACGCCTACTCGGTGAACTGGTTCAACCCCGACCAGCCGAGCGCGCGCGTCCACGACTGGAACCTGACTCTCGAGAAGGAGATCATGAGGGACACGGTCGTGCGCGTTACCTACATCGGCACGCACCTCTCCCATCAGGACAACTACAACGACATCAACCAGCAGATTCCCGAGTACGTGTGGTACAAGACCACCGGGCTGCCGCTTCCCGACGACGACCGGGCCTCGGCCGAGATCCGGCCGCTCAGCACGCTGAACTACGGCGACCTGCACGAGTACCGCAGGGACGGGTGGGGCAACACCAACGGCGGCATCGTCGAAATCGAGCGGCGTTTCTCGAAGGGCTACGGCTTCCAGCTCTTCTACCAGCTGGTGAACGCGAACAAGGCCGCGTCGCACGGCTGGTACGGCGATTCGGGCGTCGATCCGGTGAGTTCGTATCTGCCGGGCCAGGTCCCCACCGATTACCACGAGCGCATGCGGTCGCTGCTCTATATGCGCGACACCACGGTGCCGAAGCACGAGGTTCGGTTCAACTGGATCGTGGAGCTTCCGTTCGGCAAGGGCAAGCCGCTGCTGCGCAACGCTTCGACGCTGCTCGATTACGTCGTGGGCGGGTGGCAGGTGACGGGGATGGGGCGCGTCCGGAGCAACTATTTCGCGCTGCCGACCGACATCTGGCCTACCGGCGTTCCGGTGGAGTATTACGGCCACAAGTATCCGATTCAGGACTGCCGCAGCGGCGAGTGCCAGCCCGGCTACCTGCTGTGGAACGGCTACATTCCCTCCTACCAGATCAATCAGCCGGACGGCATCATGGGCGTGCCGCAGAATTACCGGCCGGCGGCGCAGCCCCTCAATCCGTACCCGGCGAATTACATGAGCCTTCAGGGTGACGATCCGAACGCCTCGAACTACGATCCGAACTACGGCTACTACGGCTCGAATAATGTGTTCGTGACGCTGAAGGACGGCACGCAGCAGCCGGTCGACCAGGGCGGGCTGCATCCGTGGATCAACCAGCCGGTGATGTCCACGCGAACCTGGAGCGCGGACGCTTCGATTTTCAAGAGCTTCCGGTTCCGGGAGAGCATGGCGCTGAAGATCCAGGCGGATTTCTTCAACGTGTTCAATACGCCGGGCAACGAGTTTGACCCGACGAACAGCCAGGGAAACAGCGGCATCGTGCTGACGAATTACAGCATGAACGCTCCGCGGCAGTTGCAGCTCACGGCGCGCTTTAGCTGGTAGTTGCGCTCTTCGAATGGGGCAGGCCGTGCGGCCTGCCCCTCCTCTCTCCTCGCGGTAAAATAGTCAGTTTCCCCCCATGCGACGTTGCATTCCGATATTGGCCCTGATTCTGCTGGTTTCCTGCCGGTCCCCCGAGCGCAAGGCCGCTCCCGCCGCGCGCCTGCGCCCGTTCAACGTGGTGCTGGTCACCATCGACACGCTGCGCGCCGACCGGCTCGGGTGCTACGGAAATGCGAATGTTGCTACGCCGAATCTGGATGCTCTTGCCCGTCGCGGCGTCGTGTTCGAGAACGGCCTCGCGCAGGCGCCGCTCACCGCGCCCTCGCACGCGAGCATGATGACGGGCCTGTACCCCACGGCGCACAAGGTGCGAGACACCGGCGGGTTCGTTCTCTCGCCCGCGCACGCTTCGCTCGCCGCGACGCTTCAGCAACAAGGGTGGGACACCGCCGCCTTCGTCGGCGCATCGGTGCTCAAGAAGCGCTTCGGGTTCGATCGCGGATTCGCCGTCTACGACGATGAGTTCGGCTCGTCCTCGGAATCGATCGAGGGAACGCGCGAGCGCCGGGCGGGCGAGGTGGTGGACCGCGCCCTCGCCTGGCTCGGCGGGCAGGCGGGCAAGCCGTACTTGCTCTGGGTGCACGTCTACGATCCGCACATGCCTTACGAGTCGCCGTCGCCCTTCCGCGAGAAGTACAAGGGGCGGCCGTACGACGGCGAGGTGGCGTACACCGACCGCGAACTCGGCCGCCTGTTCGACGCCGTCGCGAAAAAGGACCCGGCCGGCAACACGCTCGTCGCGGTGCTCTCCGACCACGGCGAGAGCTTTTCCGAGCACGGCGAGTACGCGCACGGCGTGTTCCTCTACGACACGACTCTGCGGATCGCGTTTCTGCTCTCGGGGCCGGGCGTTCCCGCCGGTTTGCGCGTGAGGCAGCAGGCCCGCACCATCGACCTGTTCCCGACCCTGCTCGAATTGATGGGCGGCAAGGCGCCCGCGGCCGTCGAAGGCGCGAGCCTGGTTCCGGCGTTCACCGGCAAGCCGGCGCCCGAGTGGTCCTACATCGAGACTTTGTTCCCGAAGATCAACATGGGCTGGACCGAGCTGCGCGGCGTCCGCACGAACCGCTGGAAATACATCCGCGCGCCGAAACCCGAGCTGTACGACCTGGCGCAGGACCCCGGCGAGACCACCAACGTGATTGCGAGCCATCCGGCGGAGTTTCGCGACCTCGAATCGAAGCTGAAGACGGTGGCGGGGCGCGACACGGAGAAGGTCGAGGCCGCGCCGCTCGATCAGCGCACGATGAGCGAGCTGAAATCGCTCGGATACCTGAGCGGCTCCGGGCAGTACGAGCTGACCGGCAAGGGCGCCGATCCGAAGGACCGCACCGCCGTTCTGAAGCTGCTCCACTTCGCCGTGTATGCGGACAACAAGGCGCCGCTCGCCGCGCGCATCGACATGCTCAAGCGCGCCATCGCGCAGGACGCGGCGAACCCGACGCTCTACGCCAGCCTCGGCGATCTCTATCGCGGCGCGGGCCGCAATGCCGACGAAATGACGCTCTATCGCGATGCCGTCAATCGCGGCGTGCGGACCGCGTGGCTGTTCTCGCGCCTCGGCGCGTTGTACCTGAGGCAGGGGAACAAGGCCGAGGCGGTCACGTTTCTCGAGGCCGCGCGGCAGTTGAACGCGTCCGACTACGAGAGCTTGCAGAACCTGGCCGTGGCTTACCGCGAGACCGGGCGCGTGGCCGATGCCGAGCGCGTCCTGCACGAGATCGTAGCTACCGAGGATCAGTACGCGCCGGCCTACAACGAGCTCGGCATGGCGGCGTACCAGCGCGGCGACATGGCCGCGGCGCGCGGCTACTTCGAGAAGGCCGCGCGCCTCAATCCGCTCTATCAACTGAATCTCGGCCGGCTCTACAAGATGATGGGCGACACCGTGCAGGCCCGTGCCAGCTTCGAAGCGTTCCTCGCGGCAAAATCATCCACCCCGGAGTATCGGCGCATGCTCCCCCAGGCCCGAGCGGAGCTGGCGCAGTTGCGGTAGGGCCCCCGGGCCCGCGGCCTGCCCCCTGCCGGCCTGAGCGTTTCATTTATCCTGTAAGTCTCCGTCATGCGCGTACTCCTCGCATTTGCCGTCGCCACTATCTGCGCCGCGCAGGCGCGGCAGCCGTTCTATGACCGGACGCACCCGTCGAAGGTGTTCGGCGAGGACCGCCACTACCGCATTCTGCTGCCCGCCGATTACGAGACGAGCGCGAAGCGCTACCCGGTCATCTACTATTTCCACGGCCACAGCGACCGATACACGGTGGAGAAGTACGACAACGGCACGGACACGATTCCGAAGATGGCCGAGTGGGTCGCGAAGCACGACGCCATCGTCGTCTGCGTCGACGGCTACGTCGCCGAGCACTACCAGGGCTTCTACGGCGGGTATCCCTACGACGTGCTCGAAGACGGCGGCAAGTACGACTTCGGCGCGTACTTCCTCGAGCTGGTGGACCACATCGACCGCACCTACCGCACGCTCACCGACCGCCGCCACCGCGCGACCTCCGGCCTGAGCATGGGCGGCTTCATGAGCCTCTACCTGAGCGCGCGGTATCCGGACTGGATCGGCAGCGCGTCGGCGTTCAACCCTGGGCCCGAGTTCTTCACCGGCGACCCCGGCCGCCGCGTGCTCTGGCGCCCGAAGGACCACGTGCCCGTGCACGCGCAAACCATGGTGCGGCTCATCCGCGCGAGCGGCGACTACATCAGCCAGTATCACGAAGAGACGCGCGACGCGTACGCGCGCGCCGGGGCCGTGGACTTCGAGTTTCGCCAGGACGAGTATCACCGCCACTGGGCGACCTCGATCGGCGAGACGTTCGACTTCCACGCGCGCGCCTTCGCGAACCCCGCGCTCGACAACGTTCCCCAGATCTGGAACTACGCCAGCGCCTACCGCACCTTCGAAGCGCGCGGCTACCGGGTCGCCGTCGAAGCGGCGGGTGCGGGCTTCACATATCTCGAAGGCGTGCGGCAGGGCGGGTTGCGCGTGACCACGCGACGCTGGGCCCCCGACGGGCCTCCGCTCGACAACGCCGCCATACGCATCGCGACCGCACCGCTTTACAAGCCGGCTCAAACGTACCGCGTCAACGACTACAGCCTGGCAACCCGCAAAACACGGACGACGACGGCCACGGCGGACGCCGAGGGCCGGTTGTCGTTCACGGTCGATGGCGGCGGGCACCAGATCGGCATCGCCGGCGCGGGCACCGGAGCGCAGCCGCCCGTGCTGCTGCCCGTGACCGAGAAGGACAAGCTGCGCATTGCTCCGCAGACCGATTTCGCGCTGCCCGTGCGCATCTTCAACCCGCGCGGCGCGGCGATGAAGGACATTCGCGTTTCGTTGAGCAGCGAGTATCCAACCGTGCGGATCGTGTCCGGCGAAGCGGCGATCCCGGAGATCCAGCCGGGGGCCGCCGCCGATCTCACGGGCAAGCTCATCGCGCGCTTCACTTCCGGCGCCGGGTTCTTCGCCCCCGCCAGGCTGGTGTTGAAGCTTGCCTGCGGCGGCCTCGAAGAGTCCGAGGACATCGACGTGCTCGTCGCCCCCGAAGTCCTCGAAGCGCCCGCCGAGTACGAAATTCTCGACGGCCGCACGAAGACATTCTCAGTGTTCCGCCAGAAAGGCAACCAGGGCGGCGGCGGCCCCGTGGAGCGGACCGTCACCGAGGGGAGGGGAAACGGCAACGGCATTCTCGAACCCGGGGAGGAAGCAACGATCTGGGTCAGGATGCCGCAGGGGATGGACCCGTTCGACAAAGGCAACTGGTATCGCACGAAGATTTACTCCGACTCACCGTGGATCGAAGAGGTGCGCGACATCGAAGAGCAGAAGCAGCTCGAATGGACCGGCGCCAAGGAACGCACCAGCGTCATCCGCCTCGCGCCCGGAGCGCCCGCGGGGACACAAATTCCGCTGTTGCTCGCCAACGAGACCTGGAGTTACACCTTCACGCCCGATGTTCGCTACGGGAAAGAGCGCCTTTACCAGGCGTTCCAGCTTCACACCAATCACCTGCATAGGTTGACGCTCGGCGCTGGGCGTTGAGATATACGCTCGCCTGCGGGGGCGGGGCCCAGGCCCCGCCTGCTAGCGGCGTCCGCGGCGCCCGTTGTCGTGCCTGTCGTGCCCGCGAAACCCGTGGTCATACCGGCCATGCCCGCGATCGTACCAGCCATGCCCGTGGCGATACGCGGGCGGCGCGACATACCTGTGCCCCGGCCCGCGGTAGATTCCGCGCGGGCCATTCCAGTAGCCGCTGTAGAAATGCCCGTGAATGTGGCGCGGCGCAATCCAGTACGCGCCCGCATAGGGCGGCATCGCCCAATAGCCGTCGTACCAGACGCCGTACGCGTCGTAATAGCCGCCGATCCAGACGTACCCCGGACCGGGGCACGGAGGCCGGTATGCAACTACCGGAGGGGGAGCGGGAACCACAACGGGAGCCGCCACCACGACAGGCGCCGGACGGCCGATTTGAACGCCGATTGCAACGTGCGTTCCGGCAAACAGCGGCACTGCGCCGGCCACCAGCATCAACCCCAACAGTCTCGGTCTCATCTTCGTCCTGCCTCCTTGCGGCCCAAGTAGATGCAACTTTCGTGCCAGGAGGCAAATGCTGAAATCAAAGGAAGATGCGCGCGTCCGGCCCGCGGGGCTGGCCGCCTTCCACCGCCACAGTGGTGGAAAGCAACCGCTAGAATGGCTCTTTATGCGTGCGCTTGCAGTCTTTGTCTTCCTGCTGCCCGCTTTCTGCGCGGGCCAGAGCGCGCCGAAGCGCGCGGTCACCGATCCCGGTGTCGTGACGACGCGGCAGGCGATCACTCCCGCCGGCGTCTCGTCGGTATTCGATACCCGCATCTACGGCGTCGCGTGGAGTCCGGACGCCGCGCGCCTGTGGGTGCTGCACGGCGCCGACATCCTGTCTCTCGACTGGCGCAACAACCAGGTGAAGGAGCGGCTGCCGCACGGCGGTACACCGGGACCGCAGGCGCTCCAGACGAATCCGGCGACGGGCCGGCCGTTGATCGCCAACTCGCAGAGGCGCACGAACGTTCCGCAACTGCTTTCGTTCGACGAAAACGGCCTCCGCCCTGTAGCGCAATCCCTGGGCAAGTTCCTGCCGGGCGCGCTCGCCGTCGCGGCCAAAGCGCCGCTTGCCGTGTTGCCGCTGATCTACGAAAACAAAGCCGCGGTTGTGGACCTGAACGCGAACCGCGTGACTGCGATGCTCGAGACCGGCACCGCGCCCTGGGCCGCCGCCGTCAACGCGGCGGGGACGGTGGCTTACATCGCCAACCTTGGCGGACGCCCGCCTAAGCCGGGTGAAGCATTTGCGTCGCCCGTCAAGAAGCCGCACGAGAAAATTCCCGTCGACACCCGGGGCGTCGCTTCTACGGGCACGGTCATGCGGTTCGACCTCGAAACCGGCCAGGCGACCCACACCATCGAGGTGGGCCTGCATCCGTCCGCGCTCGCCTGGGATGAGGGCCGCAACCTTCTGTACATCGCCAACGGAAACAGCGACTCGATTTCCATCGTCGATACCCTGAACCAGCGCGTCGCCGTCACGCTCGCCTTGCAGCCGTTCTCCGACCGCGTGCGCGGTTTCGCGCCCACGGACCTCGCTCTCAGCCGCGATGGCGCAACGCTGTACGCGGCCTGCGGCGGCATCAACGCGGTCGCCGTGATCGATACCGCGCGGCGGGCCATCTCCGGGCTGATCCCGACGGCCTGGTATCCGAACGCGGTGGCGCTCTCGCCCGACGGGGAGTATCTCGCGGTGAGTGCGCTGCTGGGCGTAGGGTCGGGATGGCGCGACACGCCCAAGGAGCGCTTCGTGCACAGCTATCGCGGTTCGGTGGCGGTTCTGCCCGTGCCCAGTGGGCCGCAACTCGCCGGCTACTCGAGGGCAGTTGCGGAGAACAACCGGCTGCGCCTGGCGGGCGCCGCGCCGGTCGAAGAGCGTGCGGCCGCCGGCAAAGTCGCTCCCGTGGCGCTGCCGGTGCGGTCCGGAGAGCCGTCCCTGATCGAGCACGTCGTCTACATCATCAAGGAGAACCGCACCTACGACCAGGTCCTCGGCGACCTGCCGCAGGGCAACGGCGACCCTTCGCTCACGATGTTCGGCCGCAACGTGACGCCGAACCAGCACAAGCTCGCCGAGGAGTTCGTGCTGTTCGACAACCTCTACGCCACCGGCGGCAACTCGGCCGACGGCCACCAGTGGCTCACGCAATCGAACGAGGTCGAGTACGTCTTGTGGCCGGGCTACCAGGGCCGCAGCTACCCCTATGACGGCGGCGACCCGATGGCGTATTCCTCGGGCGGGTTCCTATGGGACTACGCGCTCGCGCGCGGCAAGACGGTCCGGATCTACGGCGAGTATGCCGGAACCATCGACGGCGGCCCGCGCCTCGAACTGCTCAAGCAGTGGAAAGATGGCGAGGATTTCACTGCCCGGTGGAACATCAAGGCGCCGCTCGATCCGGTGAACCGCATCCTCGCCGCGAACTATCCGTCCTATTCGACGGCCATTCCCGACGTCGTGCGCGCGCAGATTTTTCTGAAGGAGCTGGCCGGGTTCGAGAAGAGCGGCAAGCTGCCGAACCTCATGCTCATCCAACTCCCGAGCAATCACACCAACGGCACGCGCCCCGGCACGTCGAGCCCGCGCGCGATGGTGGCGGACAATGACCTGGCCGTCGGACAGATCGTCGAAGCGCTGACGAAGTCAAGGTTCTGGCCGAAGATGGCGATCTTCATCGTCGAAGACGACGCGCAGAACGGCGTGGATCACGTGGACGGCCACCGCACCACGGCGTTCCTGGTGAGCCCCTACGCGCGCCGCAAGTCCGTGGATTCGACGTTCTACTCCTTCCAGAGCATCAACAAAAGCATCGAGCTGATTCTGGGCTTGCCGACCATGAGCCTGTTCGACCTGATCGCCAACGACATGAGGGCGAGCTTCGTGGACACGCCGGACTTCACTCCCTACACAGCACTGCCGCCGGAATACGACCTGTTCGAAGAGAACCCGCCGCTAAAGGCGCTCTCCGGCCGCGCGCGAGAGGCCGCTCTGGCTTCGGCGAAAATGAACTGGGCCGTGCCCGACGCAGTCCCCACCGAGAAGGCCAACCGGATTCTGTGGGGGCACATCAAAGGCTGGCAGACGCCGTATCCACAGCCGCGCCAGGCGCTGTTCAGCCCGCTCTCGCTCGATCTGGACGACGATGAGCGCGAGTAAGCGGAGGAGTGGTGAGGGCTACGCCCGCTTCGCCTCGCGTCTGATTCCTTCGGCGATCCACATGCGCAGTTGCGTCTGATAGCCGACCGACTTTTTCGCAGCGATCTTCTTGGCTGCGGCAATCTGGTCCGGGCCCAATCGAATTGAGATCGGGGACTTCGCAGACGCGTGGCGTTCCCGAATCGACTTTCCAAGCGCCTTCGACGGTTTCGCCGCTTTGACTTCGGGGAGCTGATCCCACATATCCGCTACGGAATGCGTCTCGAAGTAATCGGCAGCCTTCTTGTCCGAGCGAAACTTCGGCAAAGGCAGCTTCGCAGGAGAGAGCTTCTTCTTCATTGCGTGGTCCACTTATTTGCGGCGGAACAATCGCTACACGCCGGTGCCGTCGTTACTTCTTCTCATCCTTCCCCGCCAGATACCCCAAACTTCGCAGCCTCTCGATCGTCTGCGTGTCGAGCGGGCGCGAGCCGCCGGGGCCGAGCTTCAGCTTTACCTGCTTCTGCGCGCCGATCCACTGATCCACTTCGCCCTTCATCTTTGCCGCGATGTCCGGGTGCTGTGCGGCCACGTCGTTGCGGTCCGCGCGGTCTGCGTGGCGGTCGTAGAGCTCCACTTCTTTCAACCCGGCCCGGCGGGCTTGCGCCCGGTAGATCAGCTTCCACTCCGGCGAGATGCGCGCGAAGCTGTCGGTCAGGTTTTCGGGCACCCCTCCCGCGGGCTTCGCGTGCGGCAGCGCGAGCTTCGACGACATCAGCGCCCCCGTGCGCGTGAAACGCCGGCCCTTGAGCAGCGGGACCAGGCTCTGTCCCTCGGCGGTCGCCGGAATCTGCGCTCCCGCCATCTCGAGCACAGTCGGCATAATGTCGATCAACTGCACGGGCTCGGCCACGCGGCGCGGTTGGGGCAGCAGGCGCGGGTTCCACATCACCAGCACCGAGTGGATCAGCTCCTGGTAAAGCGAATGCCCGTGCGCGCCTAAGCCGTGCTCCCAGAATTCCTCGCCGTGATCGGACGCCACGATGACCAGCGTGTTGTCGAGCACGCCGAGGTCGCGGATCTTCCCCACCAGGGCCTCGATGCTCGCGTCGTTGTTCGCGATCTCGCCGTCGTAACGGTCGATCGCGCGCTTCGTGTACACGGCCGGGTCGATTCCCTTGGCGCGGATCTCGGCGGCGTTCACCGTGGCCCCGCCGCCGTAGGCGCGTATCAGGCGCAGCGCCGTGTACTGGCGGTTGAACTCGGCGGTCGCGGACGGGTCTGCGAACTTCGCTTCGAAATCCGCCGGCGGCTGGTAGGGCGCGTGCGGGTCGGTCGATTGCACGTAGAGGAAGAACGGCTCGTCCTTGTGACGGTCGAGCCACGGCATGAGGGCGCGGTTGATCGCGGCCGAGTCGGTCCCGCGGTCTACCGACTCGTTACGGTGCCGCTGCACCACGGGGTACTCGAACATGTAGTCGAAGCCGCGGTCGAGCCCGCTGGTGCGGCCCGCGAACGGGTTCGCCACGATGCTCGCCGTCACGTATCCAACGGCGCGCAACTGCTCGGCCATGGTCGCGGCGCCGCGCGGGATCGTGTCGGTGTCGTTCACCAGACCGTGCGTGAACGAATAGAGCGACGTCAGGATGGACGAAACCGAAGGCTTGGTCCACGGCGCCTGCGCGATCGCGTCGTCGAAGACCACACCCGCGGCGCCCAGCTTCTTGAGGAACGGCGTCGTGTCGCGTTGATATCCGTACAGGCTCGTGTGGTCCGGCCGCAGCGTGCACACCACATATAGGAGGATGTTCGGGCGGCTCTTGGGCGCGCGGCTCGCGACGAGCGGATTCGACCAGAACCCCACCGCGCCGGGCGCCTCGGACACCGTCAGGAACCTGAAGCGCGTTGTCTTGCCGGCGTAGGGCGCGAGATCCACCTCGGCGTCTTCCCACGCGTCCGGGTCGCTCAGCGTTCTCGAAAAGACGTCCGTGGACGAAGGGCCCGTGACAATGCGGAACGCCACGGGGCCCCCGCCCGAGATGCCCATGCCGAAGTGCAGCACCGGCGCGCGCTTCGGCACGGGGAGCTCGTAGGTGATCGCCGCCGGGGTGCGCGCAAACAGCGCGTTCCGATACTCCTCGCGCTTTCCGACGCTGGTGCGCCCGGCGGGGCTCGAGAGCGATTCCTTGCGCGGAATCAGCTCGATGAAATCGATGGCCACCGGGGCGAACAGGTCGTCGGTCGGCATCATCGCCAGCGGGTGCGTGAAGCTGGAGCCGGTGGGCTTCAGGTTGAAGCGGTAGACGCGGTATACGCCCGGCGGCGCGAGCGGCTGGCGCATCTCGTCGTCGCCCAGCTTGAGCTTGATCTCGCGGCCCGCTTCCGCGATCATGCGGATGCGGATCTCCTCGTAGCGGCTCCAGTCGATCGACGGATTCGTCGGCGCGATGATGACCGGCGTGCTGCCCTCGCCCTTCACCACCAGTTCGCCCTTCTTGAAACCCATGCGGCCGCGGATGAGGTCCCAGGTGATCTTCTGGTCGTTGAAATCCCAGACGACGCGCTGGGCCATCTGGACCGATGCGGATGCCTGCGGCGCCGCGACCGTCGCCGAAGCGAGCTGGTCGTCGAGCCGGTACAGCCCCCACGTGGTCTCAGGGGGCGGTGTTTTCGCGGGCGGAGCGGAGGAGCGGCACCCCGCGGCCGCGGCAAGAATGGCAACGAGAGCCGGGTAAATGGACTTTTTGAGGGATGCTGCGGACACCACGTCTGATGATAACTGAGGAACCGGCGGCCCGGCCTCTTGAGGAGAACCGGGCCGCCGGCGGAATTAATTGACTACCACTCCACGCGCGCCGAGAACTGGATGATCCGCGGATCGTTCGCCTGGATGCTCAGATCCTGTAGCCCCGTTTCCGCGTTGGGAGCCACGTCAACCGGATGGTTCAGAGCATTGAAGAAGTCCGCCGTGAACCGGACCCTCAGGCTCTCCCGGATCGGGATCGTCTTGAACACCGAGATGTCCTGGTTCCACGCTCCCGGCCCGCGGAAGAAGTTCCGCGCGTTCCAGTTCACCATGTCGCTGACGTCGGTCATGCGGACCGAGCCATCAGCCAGCGTCTGCGGAATGCGGTTGTCGAACTCCGGGCCGAGCGGCCGGAGGATGCGCTGCGCCGGGTCGGCCGGAACCAGCGCCAGCAGTTTCGCCGAGTCCACGCCGCTCGCCTGTGTCGGGTCGAAGTAGCCGCGGAACCAGAGCCGCTGCTCGCGGTCGAAGATGTTCATCGTGATCCGCTCGTCGGCCGTAAGCGTCGGGTCGCCGAACAGGTAGCGGTTCGAGGCAACGCCGGTCCAGTACCCGCTGCGCCACTCGCCGATGAAGCCGATCTGCCAGCCGCCGATCAGGACGTTCAGCGCTCCGGACACGTCGCGGCCGAACTTCTTGCCCTTGCCGAACGGCAAGTCATACACGCCGTTCCACCTCACGCGGTGCGCCGGCACTTCGACCGAGTTTGCGTAGCCGAGCCTCAGCCGCTGGCTCGGGGTCAGGTTCGGCTCGCCCATGATCAGGATGTTCTCCGGCACCGCGAACGCGGTTCCGCTGCCACTCGAGTTGATGCCGCTGCTGCCGAAGTTGAAGCCGCCCGTGTCGCTCGTGGTCATCGCGTGCGCGTAAGTGTAGAAGCCCTGGAACGCCAGGCCGTTGCTGTAGCGCCGCTCCACTTCCGCCTGCAGCGAGTGCGTGTTCGAGTAGCCGTTGTGCGAGACAGGCGCGTTGCAGCAGCCGCTCTGCCAGTTCGGATTCACGCGCCGCAAGTCCGTGTTGCTCGGACGCGCCTGGCCGGTGCGCGCCTGGTAGTTCCATTCCGACTCGGGATCGTTCCACCGCCAGCGCTGCTCGAGGTTGCTGCCGTGGTTGCCGATGTAGCTCAGCCGCAGCGCGGTCTCTTTCATGAGTTCGCGTTCGATGGTGAACGTCCATTCCTGCGCCTGGTTGTCGGCCCAGTTGTGGATGTCCCACGGCATGAAGCCCTGGGCGCCCGTCAGCGTATCGGCCTTGTTGCCGGTGATGTCCACGGTCGCAGTGCCGATGTGATCGTTCGGGCCCGGCGCGCTCTTCGTCGCGTAATTGAAATTCGTGCTGTTCTGGCTCGAGAGATCGTTCTGGAACCGCAGGTTGAGCGGCGGATTGATGCGCGAGCTTTGCAGGATCTGCGACAGCGGCATCGTCCAGTAGTAGATGCCGTAGCCGCCGCGCAGCACGGTCCTGTCGGTCAGCCGGAAGGCGACTCCGATGCGCGGAGCGAAGTTGTTGTTATCGGCGGGCAGCAGGCCGCTCGGGAATCCCACTTCGTTGGCGGTCTTCCACGTCATGCCGCGCCCCGCCCACGATTCGAGCACCGAAGGCGGAATGCCCTGAATGCTTTCGAGCTTGGTGTTGTGCGGCGTAATGACCTGCATGCCGGCGGCGGACTGAGCAATATCCAGGTTTACCAGCCGGTCGTACTTCTCCTTATAGACGGTCCACTTATCCCAGCGCACGCCGAGGTCGAGCGTCAGCCTCTGGGTTACGCGCCAGGTGTCCTGGAAGTACGGACCGAACTCGCTCTGCCGGAAATAGAAGTACCCGCGGTTGTACTGGTTCGAAAGGTAAGTCGGAAGGCCGAGCAGCATGCTCGCGAAGCCGTCGCCGGTGAAGGAAGCCCGCTGGTCGTCGGCCGGATTGAACAGCCCGGTCCAATCGCCGCCGAAGGAATGCGAGCCCTGCGCCTGCTGCAACTCGCGGACGTTGCTGTACTCCTTGCGCCCCTTGAAGCCGAACCGCACGTTGTGCTTACCCTTCACCCACGTGACGTTGTCCTCGATCTGGAACGCCGTCAGGTGCTGGTCGCCGCGGTTGTCGCCGTCCCAGCAGCCATAGTAGAAGAAGCTGCTCTCGGCGCAGATCGTCGGCCATCCGGTGACGCCGAACGGATTCGGGAAGCCCAGCTTGTCGGCCCACGCCACGTCGTCGGCCAGCGTGCCCGAGCTGTTGTTCGTGCGGTTCGCCGACGCCTGGAATTCATTGAGGAACGTCGGCGTGAATACGTGGTTCCACCGGCCGTAGATCGAGTACAGGTTGGTGTCCTGCCGTCCGGTTCCGCCCGCGTCCGTGCTGCCCGGAGGCGGATAGCCGTAGCGCCCGCCGAAAAGTTTCGTCGGCGCCTTCGAGAACGTGAACCGGCCCGATACGTTGTCCTTCTCCGAAAAGACCTGGTCGATCTTCCCGGTGTAAGTGCTCAGGTCGTAGGTCCGCGGGTAATACGCCGTGAAGTTCGGCGAGGTCCAGGGATTGGCCGCAAGATCGGTCGGGAGCGCGGAGACGGTCTTCATCGTGGCCGCGATCGGCGCGATACGATCCTGCGGGATGATGTTGCCCGGGAACGGATCGCGCGTGCCGTCCGGCCGCGTCGTCAGCGGATCGTAGATCGTGATGGGATCGCTGTTGGTATTCGTTGCGCCGCTGAAATTGCCGTTCCAGATGGCTTCGGTCGGCACCTGCGCCTGCGCGAACCGCGCCTGCCGCTCCTTCTGGCCTTCATAGGAGAAGAACCAGAACGTCTTGTTCTTGATGATGGGGCCGCCGGCCGACCCGCCGTACTCGTTGCGTATGTACTGCGGAGGCGTCGAAGCGTCGTCCTGCCGCTGCCGCGCGCGCAGCCCGCCGAAGTTGTTGCGGTGCGTCCAGAACAGGTTGCCGTGGATCTCGTTGGTGCCGCTCTTGGTGACCAGCGACACCGTCGCCGGCCGCGAATACTGCGCACTCGAGCCCGCGGTCTCCACGCGGTACTCTTGAATCGTATCCAGGCCCGGCTGCACCTGCGACATGCCGCCGCCGAAGCGGTTCACCAGCGAAACGCCGTCGAGCAGCATCTCCGCCGAGCCGACCTTCATTCCGTTCACGCGCGGGTTCCCGCCGCCTTCGACACCCGCCGTCAGGTTGAACAGGTTCGTGACCACGCGGCCGTTCAGCGGCAGCTCGTGAATCCGCAGGGCGTCCTTCACGTCGCTGACCTGCGCGCCTTCGGTGGCGATCACCGGCGCCGCGCCTGTCACCTCGATCGTCGATTCGACGCTTCCGACTTCGAGCGCCGGATCGATCGTTGCCGTCTGGCCGACCTCCAGTTGCAGGGTGCCAGACCATTTCTTGAACCCCGGAACCTCAACCGTCAGCGTGTATGGCCCCGGTCTCACCGCGCCGAAGTAATAGGCGCCGGACTGCGCCGTCTCGACCGCGTCAGTTACACCGGTCGCCGTGTTGGTCAGCACGACCTTAGCCTTCATGACCACGGCGCCGCTGGCGTCGGTTACTGTCCCCCTGACCACGCCCACGCCCGTCTGAGCCGCCAGCGGCACAGCTGCCAGCAGAAACGCCAAGCCAAGGAGATACTTCTTCGCTGTCAGAAAGAAAGTCGATTCGGATCCACACATACCCCTCACCTCCAGCTATCGAGTAACTGAGTGGTTTCAGGCTAGTCGGATTCGGAATTCTTGTCAAGAGAGTTTTTGAAAACGCTTTTTTAACTTGCCATGCACCCGATTTGCCATTAGTCTGTATATGGTTTCTTGCAACGAACAAGAAACCATATACAGAATATGGAATCACTCCGTCTGCCTAAGGCGCGCTCCTCTCGGGCCGGTAACCTGCGGAACTCCAACCGCGCTTTGGTCCTTCGCTCGGTCCGGCGCTACCGCCAGCTTTCCCGGGCCGCGCTGGCGCGTCGCACGCGGCTTTCCGAGGCGGCCATCTCGCGAATCGTCGCTGAGCTGCTGCGGGAAGGACTGCTCATCGAGCAGGGCGGCGAGCACGCCACCGGCGGGCGGCCCGGCATCGGGCTTCAGCTCAACGAGCGCTACTTCCAGGCAATCGGCGTGGACATTCAGAACTGGGAGACCCGCGTCTCGCTCGGTACGGTGACGGGCCGCATGCTCGAAACCAGGCGGTTCCGCACGCCTTCCGCGCCGAATAAGACGCTGGACCTGGTGGCGGAGCACGCGCGCAGCCTGGTCGATCTGGCGCGCGGCGGCAGGGCGCTTGCGGCCGGCGTCAGCGTCCGCGGGCTGGTGAACAGCGAAACCGGAATTGCCGAGCTGGGCAGCAATGACGGCTGGGTGCAGGTGCCCGTCAGGCAGTACCTGAGCGAGCGGCTCGGACAGCCGGTCTTTGTCGAGAACAACGTGCGGCTGGCCGCGCTCGCCGAGTATCACTGCGGCAGCCTCGAGCTGCAGGGCATCCACTGTCTGCTGTTCGTGAAGGTGGACGACGGCGTGGGAATGGGCATCATCCTCGACGGCAAGCTCTACCGCGGCCCGGGCATGGCCGCCGGGGAGCTCGGCCAGATGGTGATCGCCGACCAGCGCGGACCGGAGCGCCACAACCGGCCCGGCTGCCTCGAATCGCTGGCCTCGAACGGCGCCACCTGGGAGCGCTACCGGGCCGCGGCGGGCGCGCGCCGCGCAGGACCCGCCGATTCCGGCGTTCAGGTCAAAAGCATCTGCCACCTCGCGCTCGAAGGCGACGCTGCGGCGCGCGGCGCAATTCTCGAAACCGCCCGCTACCTCGGCATCGGCATCGCCAACGCGGTCTGGGCGCTCGACGCCGAGGCCGTCATCATCGACGGCGCGATCACCGAGGCCTGGCCGCTGGTCTCCGCCGCCATTCGCGAACAGTTTCCCGAAGGCCCCGAGTTCCTCAACTTCCGCAACCTGGTGCTGCGCCCGTCGGCGCTGGCGGGCGAGGCCGCTATCGGCGGCGCCATCGCGCTGCCGTTCGCTTCCATGTTTTCCGAGGAGGTTCGTCCATGATGCTTGCCGCGCTCGTGCTCGCCGCTCTGCCCGCGGGGTACTTTCCCCTTCTCGAACGGGGAGCCGCCGACGCCCGCGCGTACCTCGACGCCGCGCCGGAGCCCACGCTCAAGGCGCTCGAAAGCGACCGGCGCTGGGTCCACTTTCCGTACACGATCCTGCCGCCCGCGGTGCTCTATGCGCGCGGGCGCCGCGATCCCGCCATGCGCGATCTGGCCATCCGCATCGGCGACCTGCTCGCCGCCGAAGACGAGAAGGGCGTCTTTGCCCCGCGGCTCGATAGCGACTGGGACACCTACATGTGGCTCGAGGCCTACCGGCTGCTCGAGCGCGAGCTGGGTGGCGCGCGCCGCGAGCGCTGGAAGCGCGCGATCGAAAGGAACGTCGCGCTCTTCGCGGGCCCGGCCGCCGAGCGAGTGGACTTCCCCTGGTACAACTCGCCCTACATCAGCACGTCTCCGAACCATTACTCGTTGTGGGCGGCAAACCTGCTGCTCGCCGCGCGTGTCTTCGGCGGGCACAAGGATTGGGACGAACTCGGCGCGCGCATCCTGCGCCGCTTCGCGACCGAAGAGCAGGCGCCCGACGGCTTCTGGGGCGAGCACGCGCGCTCCGGCCCGGCCATCGGCTACAACCATCTCACGCTCAGCGCGGTCGCGCTCTACTGGGAGCTGACGAAGGACCCCGCGGCGCTCGCCGCCATCCGGCGCGCCACGGACTTCCACAAGAACTTCACCTGGCCCGACGGGACGCCCGTCGAAACCGTCAACAACCGCAATCGCTATTGGGCGCTGAGCGCGTGGTCGCACTTCGCGTTTTCCAATTTCGCCGACGGCCGCGGGTACGCCGAGTTCCTCGCGTCGAAGTTTGACGCCGGCGGCCTCTCGGCGAACGACATGGGCCGGCTCGCGCAGAACGCGCTCTATTATCACGAGGGCGCCACTGAGCCCCCGCCGCAGGCGAAACCCGCCTACGCGTACCGCATGGCGCTGCCCGCCGGAATCCGCAAGACCGGGCCGTGGGCGGTCGCGTACTCCGGCATCATCGACACGCAAGCCCCACGGAACCAGTTCTATCTCGACCGCCAGGCGAACCTCAGCGTGTTTCACGAAAAGCTCGGGCTCATCGTGAGCGGAGCGAACTCGAAGCGCCAGCCGGGGCTGGCGACGTTCGCCGAAAAGCTGCTCGGCCAGGTGTTCTACCTGCCGCTCAGCAGCCGCCTTCAGATGAGCGATGCCGTGGACCGGCTCTCGCTCGCCTACAACGCCTTCTGGGCCGACGTGCTCGTCCCCCGGCCCTCGCCCGCCGAGCTGAATTTCCGCGTCGAGATCACCGGCGTCGGCAGCCCGCCCGACGACGCGCAGTTCACCTTGCAGTTGGTTCTCAAGCCCGGCGAGCAGCTCGAAACCGGCACGGGCCGCCGCATCACAGTCGGCGCGGAGGCGATCGATCTCGCGCCCGAAGCCCTGGGCGGCCTCCTCCGCCACCATGGCTGGACGATGAAGCTCGACCCCGGCGCGGCGCTTCACTGGCCGGTCTACCCGTTCAACCCTTACGCGGACGCGCCCGAAAAAACGCTCGAGCACGCCGTCGCCACGCTGAAGGTTCCGCTGCGGCTCAAGTCGCAGCCCGGCCGCAGCGTCCGCCCGAAAGAACGCGAACTCGCGTTCACGATCGAAGCCCGGTAGAGCGGCCCCGGTCCCCGGCCGGCCCAAACAAACTAGAGCTTGTTCGCCCGGGCGTACCCCTCGATCACCTGCCCGAGCGCCTTCTCCCACTGATCGAGCCCGATCGACCACTCGGGCGCCATCATGTACCCGAGGTCGAGCGTGCGGTCTGCCCAGTGGTCCTTCACGTCGTCCTGTATGTACACGAACTTCCGCCCGCCCACGGTCCGGTTCTTCGGAAACCGCGCCTTCTCGAACACCGCCGTCAGGTTCGCATAGACCGCCTCGCCATCGGTGCGGACGCGGGCGATCGCCTCCTGCGCCGCCTTCAGCCGGACGAGCGCCTCGCGCGAGTCCTTTGCCGCTTCGGCCTGTGCCTGTTCGAGCGCCCCCTCGGCCTCCCCCATGGCCGTGAGCAGCCGCCAGTGATGGCCCATCAGCTTTGCGAGCGCGAGAAAAACTTCCAGGTTGTACCGGTTTCGATCCACCAGGGCGAAGTTCGACTGCAGCGCGATCAGCAGTTCGTCATTCTCGGCCGCGAGCGTCTTCGCTTCGGCGAGAAACTGGGCGTACTTTTCCCGCACCACCGGCGTCACCTTCAGGTCCGGCAGCGAGGGCAACGCGGGCGCTGAGAGCGTCATGTCCTCGCGCTCCGTGCCCTCGCCCTTGGCCCGGTGATTCCCGTAGGCCGGGCCGCGCACGCGCGAAGGCACTCTGTCCCACGTTCGCTCCCACGCGCGCGCCTGCCGCTGCATCATGCGGTAGACGTCCGCCATGCCTGTCCCGCGCGGGCCGTAGTAGAACCGCATGAACTCGGCCGTTTGCTGGTCGGCCGTCACCACGCCCGGATTCCAACCCGCCTGCGCCACCGCCGACCATCCCAGCCAGAACGTTTCGCAGTGCAGCCCCGAGTCGTCCCACGCCGCGCCGAACACGCCGATCGGATTGGCCTTCCATGCCAGGCCGTTGGCGATCGAATTCATCGCGCCGGCCACGCGCCCGTCCGACGGAAACAGCTTCTCCTCCCCTTGAAGCGACACGTAGAAGAGCTGCCGCATGCCGAGCTTCTTCTCCGCCTCGAGGTAGTCCTCCTCGCCCATCACGCCGTCGATGACGTCGGGCGGAATCATGGAGACGTGCTTCGGAAGCAGCGGGTACTCGGCCCAGACCAGAATTCTGCGGCCGCGCGAATGCGCGAAGTCGCGGGCGCGCCGCACGAACTCGACCCACGCCAGGCTGCGGTTCTCGGGGTTGTACGGCCGGCACGTTCCTTCGATGCCCGCATAGTAGACCTCATCGGTCGAGACGAACAGATAATCCACGCCGCGCGTGGCCTTGATGACGTCGTCGTACATCGAGAAGATCAGGTCATAGGTTCGCGGGTCGCACAGCGCGCTCTGGTAGTTGCTGCCGTCCGCGCGCAGGTGCGCGAACTCGGGGTGCTTCAGCACATAGCTCATGTGCGCGGGCGACTGGATCACCGGCACCACCTGGATGAAGCGCTCCAGGCCGTAGTTCACGATCTCCTGCAGCTCGGCCGCCGTGTACGCGCCCGGCGCGCCGATCACCGGGTGCGACGGGTACTCGAACTTGTCCTCGAGTTCGAAGCCGATCATGTTCACCTTCATCCGCGCCGACCAGTCGAGATACCGCTTTACCGTCTCCATGCGGTTCTGGTGATGCTTGGTGTCCCAGTGCAGAAACCGCAACTGAAGCTTCGGCCAGTCTTCGATCGTGCCCACCGGCGCGGCCAGGCGCCCCGCGGCGTCGCGCTTGAGCAGTTGAAGCAGCGTTTGGACGCCGTAGAACAGTCCCGCGTCGCCGTTGCCGGCGATCTCGATGCGGGCGTCGGAAATCGTGAGGCGATAGGCCTGCTGATCGAGCGCGGCCTCGGCGTGCGTCGCCACCGTGCCGGGCGCGACCGTGAGGCGGATGACCTTCGCGCCGCCCGTCCCGAGCGTCAACTGATGAAAGGACGCCAGGTCCTGCGCCAGAGTACGCGCCGCGATGTGGCCCTGCCTGATCGCGCTCGCGTCGATGCTCCACGAGCCATCGACCACAGCCTCGCCCCGCGCGAGCCGCACATTCCGCGGCGTGGGGATGACCGAATACCCCTTCGCCCACAACTCCGTCACGTTCTGCGCCGCAGCGGAAGCGGCCAGGCACAAGATCAGAAGAAGCGCCATTTCCGTATGGTAAGCGAGTCCACGCCGGTGCGGTACCCGCGCGCTCTTAACAACGGTACTGGCACCAGCCCGCCGCGCGCCCAACGATGGTACAACGGATATTTACCTCGCCAGCAATGAAAATCGACTCCAGCATCCACGCCGCGAGCCTCGAGAGCCGCGTTACCGCACTGTTCGATCTGTCGGCCGCCAAGATCCGCGCGCTCGAGCGCTCATGGAACCCCTCCTCCGGCTCCCCCGTGTTCACCGCCAACGGCAAGTACACCAGCCGCGGCTGGACCGAATGGACGCAGGGCTTCCAGTTCGGCTCCGCCATCCTGCAATTCGACGCCACCGGCGACGCCGCGTTCCTCGAGACCGGCCGCGCGCGCACCGTCGAGTTCATGGCGCCGCACGTCACCCACACCGGCGTCCACGACCACGGCTTCAACAACGTCAGCACCTACGGCAACCTGCTCCGTCTGATGGACGAGGGCCGCATCCCGCACAACACCTGGGAGCGGAATTTCTACGCGCTGGCGCTCAAGTCCTCGGGCGCCGTGCAGGCCGCGCGCTGGTCCCCGATCGCCGGGGGCGGCGGGTTCATCTACTCCTTCAACGGGCCGCACTCGCTGTTCGTCGATACAATCCGCACGCTGCGCGCGCTCGCCGTCGGCCACGCGCTCGGCCACGTCCTGCTCGGCGAGAACGACCGCCGCATTTCACTGCTCGAACGCTTGACCGATCACGCGCTGGCTACCGCGCGCTACTCGGTCTACTACGGCGAGGGGCGCGACGCCTATGACGTACGCGGCCGCGTCGCGCACGAGAGCATCTTCAACTCCAACGACGGCAACTATCGCTGCCCCAACTCGCAGCAGGGCTACTCCCCCTTTAGCACGTGGACGCGCGGCCTCGCCTGGGCCATGTGCGGCTTCGCCGAGCAACTGGAGTTCTTCGCGACTCTGCCTGACGCCGATCGAGCGGCCGTCGCCGCGATGCGCAAGGCCGCCGAATCCGTCTGCGATTTCTACATCGACAACTCGGCGCTCGACGGCATCGTGTATTGGGACACCGGCGCTCCGGGGCTCGACAAAATGGGCGACTGGCGCGCCAAGCCCGCCGATCCGTTCAACGACTTCGAACCGGTGGACAGCTCCGCGGCCGCCATCGCCGCGCAAGGCCTGCTGCGCCTCGGCCGCTATCTCGACAACGAACGCTACCTGAAGGCGGGGCTCACCGTCTGCCGCGCGCTGTTTGACGAGCCGTATCTCAGCACGGACCCGAAGCATGAGGGCCTGATCCTGCACGCCGTCTATCACCGCCCGAACGCTTGGGACACCGTGCCCGCGGGCCGGCCCGTGCCCGCCGGCGAAGCATGCATGTGGGGCGACTATCACGCCATCGAACTCGCCCTCTACGTCAAGCGCCTCATCGAGAACAAGCCTTATCTGACTTTTTGGAGCAACCCGAAATGATCGTCGCCGATCTCTCTCAAATCGAAGGCCGCCGGTATCCGGCCCGCCGCCGCACGCAGAACGTCGTCGGGGGCGCAAGCCCTATCCAGGCTGCGAATTTCTCCATCGGGAATGTGACGCTCGATCCCGACGGCGGCCAGGTGCCCTGGCACAACCAGGCGCAGGAAGAGGTTTATTTCATCATCGAGGGCACGGCCGAAATGTGCCTCGGCGAGGAGCGCCGCATCCTCACCGCGGGCCAGGCCGTCTACATCCCCTCAGGCGTCTTTCACCAATTGACGAACGTGGGATCGACGCCCTGCCGCATGCTCTATTGCTACGGGCCCGCGGGCGACGTCGCGCACTGGCGCCAGGAACTCGATGGAACCCTGCCGCGCGCTGGCGTCGAGGCGCCTCCGCTTCCGGCCGGCGCGCGTCCGCAGTGTACGGAGAAACCCCAATGAGCGTACACAACATCGGAATCATCATGAACGGCGTCACCGGACGCATGGGCCTCAACCAGCACCTGCGCCGTTCGATCCAGGCGACCGCCGCTCAGGGCGGCCTCAAGACGGGCGACGACGTCATCATGCCCAAGCCGCTCCTGGTCGGCCGCAACGCCGTCAAGCTCGAGGCGATCTCCAGGGAGTGCGGCGGCCTGCCTTGGACCACGGACCTCGACAAGGCCCTCGCCGACCCGGCGTACTCGATTTACTTCGATGCCCAGACCACCGACCGCCGCGCAGCGTGCGTCAAGAAGGCCGTCGCAGCCGGCAAACACATCTACTGCGAGAAGCCGAGCGCCGATTCGCTCGCCTCGGCGCTCGAACTCTACCGCTGCGCCGAGGCCGCCGGAGTCAAGCACGGCGTCGTGCAGGATAAATTGTGGCTGCCCGGCATGCTGAAGTTGAAGACACTGCGCGACACGGGCTTCTTCGGGAAAATTCTCTCGGTGCGGGGCGAGTTCGGCTACTGGGTTTTCGAAGGCGACGTCGTTCCTCCGCAGCGCCCGTCGTGGAACTACCGCAAGGAGCAGGGCGGCGGCATCATCATGGACATGCTGTGCCACTGGCGCTACGTGCTCGACAACCTGTTCGGCGAGGTGAAGGCCGTGTCGTGCCTCGGCGCGACGCATGTCCCGCGCCGCTGGGACGAGAACGGCAAGCCCTACGACTCGACCGCCGACGACTCCGCCTATGCGACCTTCGAGCTTGCCGGCGGTGTGATCGCGCACTTCAATTCGTCCTGGTGCGTGCGCGTGCGGCGCGACGACCTGCTCACGATCCAGGTGGATGGCACGCGCGGCAGCGCCGTCGCCGGACTGCGCCACTGCTGGGTGCAGCCCTACGGAGCCACGCCGCGCCCGGTCTGGAACCCCGACGTCGAGAGCCCGCTCAATTACTTCGAGGGCTGGCAGAAGGTGCCCGAGCAGACCTTCTTCGACAACGCCTTCAAGCGGCAGTGGGAGCTGTTCCTCCTCCATGTCGTGAAGGGTGAGCCGTTCCCGTGGACTCTGCTTGCCGGAGCCAAGGGCGTGCAACTGGCCGAGAAGGGCATCGAGTCCTGGCAGAAGCGCGCCTGGGTGGACGTCAGCCCGCTGGCAGGGTAAGCCTCAGCTTCCCCGCGGCGCGGCGTCCCATCCGCGCTACGCTGGGCACATGAAACGCAAGCTCGCGGTTTCGGGAGCGCTCCTGGCGCTGGCGCTCCCTTCCTCTGCCGATTCCGACAAAATCGAGGCCACGCTCGAAGATCTGGCCCGAAACCACAAAACCTACCTGAGCGTTCCCGTACCGGACGGCAAGGCGCTGCGGCTGCTTGCCGAGTCGATCGGCGCCCGCAGCGTCCTCGAGATCGGGACCTCGACGGGATACTCGGGCCTGTGGTTCTGCCTGGCACTCACGAAAACCGGCGGCCGCCTGACCACGTTCGAGCTCGATCGGGGCCGCGCCGCACAAGCCCGGCGGCACTTCGATCAGGCGGGGGTGGCCGGACTGGTCACCATCGTCGAAGGCGACGCGCACGAGCGGCTCGCCCAAGCCAAGGGCCCCTTCGACCTGGCGTTCATCGACGCCGACAAAAGCGGCTACGTGGATTACCTGAACAAGGTGCTGCCGCTGGTGCGCCCGGGCGGGCTGATCCTGGCGCACAACATCGAAATGGCGCCGGATTACGTGAAGCTCGTCACCACGAATCCCGCGCTCGAGACGATCTTCTACCGCGAAGGCGCAGGCTTGAGTATCACGCTAAAGAAGCACTGAGCCGGCCGGTCACGACGGCGCGTGGATCTCCTCGATGACGAACGCCTTCTTCTGCCCGGTCGTGACCAGGCGCCCCTTGTATTTGAGCTGGTTGTTCACCAGCAGGTTGAGCGGCCGGTCGGTGGGGAAGTCGAAGGTCAGGACGTCGTCCACCGCCAGGGCCGCCATGTCTTCAACCAGCAGCGTCGGCCCCTGAAGCCGAGCGTCGAGCCGCAAATGCGAGGGCTTGAGCAGGCGGAAGATCCGCATCTGCTCGTCGTTGGTCGATTCGGCGCGCCGCACGGACCATTGCTGCTCGAACTTCTGCCGCAGCATCTTGATGATGATCGAGGGCATGCCGATGTTGATCATGCCGGAGTTGTCGGGCATCCGGACTTCGAGGCCGATCGCCACCACGGCCTCGTTCGGCGCCATGACCTGCAATAACTGCGGCTCGGTTTCGCGCGCCTCGATCGTGAAATCGATCGGCGTGATGCCGCTCCAGGCCTGCCGCAGGTCGTGCAGCGTGATGCGGTAAAGCCCTTCCAGCACTACCTGCTCGATTTCGGTGACCTCGCGGCGCATGTTCGCGCTCGATTTGCCGTTGCCTCCGAGCAGCATCTCGAGAATCGGAAACACCAGCGACGAGCTGATTTCGAGCACCGCGTTGCCCTCGTAGGGCTTCAGGCCGAGCGATACCAGGCAGGTCGGAGACGGCAGGCACTGCGAGAACTCGGCGAAGGAAAGCTGCTCGACCGAAACCAGGTTCACCACCACGTAGGTGCGCAGGTACGCCGACAGGCTCGAGGCCAGCGTGCGGCCGAAGCCGTCATGCAGCAGGTGCACGGCGCGCAACTGTTCTTTCGCGATGCGGTCCGGGCGGCGGAAGTCATAGGCGACTGCCCGCTCGGCCGCCTGATCGCCCCCGCGCGCGCTCCGGAACAGCCCGTTGATCTCGTCTTGCGTCAGCGAACGATCCACGAATGCTCCCGCCCATCTATCGGCAGCGCGCCCGCGCCTCTTTAGGGCTCGCGCCCCGCCCGGCCGCCCGCCCGAGGCCCCCGCGCCCGCCGCGCTCCCGCCGCCGCGCTCCCGCCGCCCGCCGAGGCCCCTGCCGGCGCGCGCCTCACGGCGCGGGCAAATACGCCGATAAGCGCCACATGGGACGTTTTTTTGCACTAACAGCGCCTCTCTGCGCCGTTTTGGCTCTTCAGCCGGGGCCGCTCCGGGCCCAGTCCGCCGCGGCGCCCGATCTGCCGGTCACCTCGGCGATCAACCGTGAAATGCCGCGCTGGCTCGTGCTGGGCGGCGAGTACCGCGCCCGTTTCGACGGCTACACGAGCGGGAAATTCAGCGACGGCATCGACGAGCATTATTTCCTGAACCGGCTCCGCCTGAACCTGGCCGTGAAGCCCACCGGCTGGATGCGGTTCGTCTTCCAGGGCCAGGACTCGCGCATCTTCGGCGCGATCCGGACGCCGTCGGCGCCGCCTTACCAGGACCGGCTGGACCTGCGGCTCGGCTACGCCGAGTTCGGGCGCGGCCCCGAAGGTCCGGTGTCGGTCACCGTGGGACGCCAGGACCTGAATTTCGGCGAGAAACGCATCCTCGGCGACGCGAACTGGCGCAACGTCCCGACCGCATTCGACGCCGTGCGCCTGACGCTCCGGCACGGCGCGTACCGGCTCGACGGATTCAGCGCGAGCGCCGTCGCCGCCAAGGACGAGCGCTTCAACCACAGCGCGCTCGACAACACCATTCACGGCCTCTACGGGACCTTCCCCGTGGCGGCCTGGAAGTCGATGTTCGACGCCTACCTGCTCTACCGCATCGCGCCTCTCCAGGCGACCGAATCGGGCGCCCTGGCGCGCCTGCATTCGGAAACGGCCGGGTTCCGGTGGACGGCCGCACTTCCGGCCGAGTTCGAATACTCGAGCGAAGTCGCGCTCCAGCGCGGGACCACCGGAGGCGAGCCGCTCGGCGCCTGGGCCGGCCACTGGGTCGTGAAGCGCCCGCTGCCCGGACTTCCGGGAATCAAGGCCGTCGCCGAATACAACTATGCCTCGGGCGACGACGACCCGAGAGACGGCCGCCGCGGCACCTTCGACCAGCTCTACGCGGCCAACCACGATAAGTACGGCATGGCGGACCTGATCGGCTGGCGGAACCTGCACCACGCCCGGACCGCGGCCGAGACCAAGCTGGCACGGCAGTGGACTGCCATTTGCGCCTACAACTCCTTCTGGCTGGCCAGCCCGCGCGATGGTGTTTACAGCGCTGCCGGCGTGCTGGTCTACCGCTCGGCCGACGGTTCGGCCGGACGTCACGTCGGAACCGAACTCGACGTGCAGGCGCTGTGGACCATGTCGCCCTATGCCCAGTTCGGCTTCGGTTTCGCGCACGTCTTCCCCGGCGGCTTTCTCAAACACGTGACCCCCGGGGCGTCCTACAACTCGCCGTTCATCACGCTGACAACGGCGTTTTGACCCCATCGCCGGAGTTGGCGACGCGCGCGATCTCGAGCGCGATCTTGCGGAGAGGCAGCACGCGATCCACCGCTCCGGCGATCACTGCCTCGCGCGGCATGCCATAGACGACGCTCGATGCCTCGTCCTGCGCGATCGTGAAGGCGCCGGCCTGGCGCATTTTGAGCAGGCCCTGTGCACCGTCGCGCCCCATCCCGGTGAGGATCACCCCGACCGCGGACGCCGCGGCCGCATTCGCCGCCGAGGCGAACAGCACGTCCACCGACGGCCGCTGGTAGCAGACCGGAGGCCCTTTCTCGACCGTGACCCGGAAACTCCGGCCGGCGCGTCGCACTACCATGTGAAAGTCGCCGGGGGCGATGAGCGCGCTGCCGCACTCGACGCGGTCCCCGTCGGTGGCTTCCTTCACACGGATCGGGCACACGCGATTCAGCCGTTCGGCGAAGGCGCGCGAGAACCCGGCCGGGATGTGCTGCACGATGACAATTCCGGGGCTGGCCGGATCGATTTCCCGAAGCACGGCCTCGATCGCCTCGGTGCCGCCGGTCGAGGCGCCGATCGCGATCAGGCTCACCGGGCTTCCGGGCCGTTCGGCCGGCGCGGGCGGCTTGGCCGGGGCGGCGCGTTCCTCCTCGCAACCCGTCCGGCGCCTGACGCGCGCCGCCGCGGCCGCGCGAATCCGGTCCGGCAAGAGCGCAATCAGGTCCCCGACCGAATACGGCCCGCCGGGTTTCGCCAGCACATCGACCGCGCCCGATGCCAGCGCCTTGATCGCGGCCTCGCAGCCGGCCTGGCCGAGCGAGCTGATCACGATCACTGGCATCGGACGGTGCTGCATGATCTTCTGAAGGAAAGTCAGGCCGTCCATGCGCGGCATCTCGATATCGAGCGTGAGGACGTCGGGCGCGAGCGCCAGGATCTTGTCGCGCGCCACGTACGCGTCGGGCGCGGTGGCGACGACCTCGATGTCGGGCTGCGAAGCCAGCGCATCGGTCAGGATGCGGCGCACGATCGCCGAATCGTCGACGACCAGCACACGGGTTTTGCGGTTTGCTCCCGTCACGGCGCCTCGAAGCGGATCGCGGCCGTCAGCCATCCGTTCTCGAGATCGAAGGTGCGGGCCGCTCCGTCGGGCCAGGCCGCGGGTTCGGCGTCCAATCTGGACACCGAGGGGTGCGACAGGTCGAACGCCACGTCGCCCTCCAGCCGGCTCAGCGCCGAGCCGCAGATCATGTTTGCCAACTCCGAAACTACGTCGCCTGCCTGCGCTTCGGTGATTTCCGCTTCCTCGTCCGCCCCCAGAAAATTGGCCGCGATCGACCGCGCCGCCCCAGGCGCCACCAGCACCCGGAACTCGCCCGGCCGCTCCCCGTCGAAGCGCAGCCGCGCCTCGATGGCGCCGGCGGTTCCGGAGGCGTAGCCCGGCCGCTCGCTCTCGGCGCCCGTGAAGAACATCGTTTCGAGCACGCCCCGCACCGCTTCCGCGAGCGCCTCGCTGCGCGTCCCGTCAGCCATGTGCCACCCCCGCCACCTGCCCGAGCGCCGGCCGCTGTCGCCGGTCAGCCATTCGCCACCCCGGCACCCGCTCGATCGCCGGCCGTTGTCGCCGGTCAGCCATTCGCCATTCCGCCACCTGCCCGGGCGCCGGCCGCTGTCGCCGGTCAGGCATTCGCCACCCCGGCACCCGCTCGATCGCCGGCCGCTGTCGCCGGTCAGACATTCGCCATTCCGCCACCTGCCCGGGCGCCGGCCGCCGTCGCCGGTCAGCCATTCGCCACCCCGGCACCCGCTCGGGCGCCGGCCGCTGTCGCCGGTCAGGCATTCGCGATCCCGCCACCTGCCCGAGCGCCGGCCGCTGTCGCCGGTCAGACATTCGCCACCCCCAGGACCCGCTCGAGCTCCTGCCGCAGCGCCTCGGGAAAGAACGGCTTGGTGATATAGCCCTTCGCGCCCAGCTCGAGCATCCGGTTGATACGGTGCGCCGTCGAGTCGGTCGAAATCACGATCACCGGCGTCCGGCGCAGGGATTCCTCGGCCCTGAGCGAGCACATGAGCTGCTCCCCGTTCACGTGGGGCATGTTGATGTCGGTGAGGATGATATCGACCGGCTCCCGGCCGAGCAGGCTCAGCGCGCCGGCGCCGTCCTCGGCTTCGAGAAACCGCTCGACTTCGAACCCCGACAACTCGATGACCCGCCGGATCACAGACCGCATCGCCGGCGAATCATCCGCGATCAGAACGCGGAACGCCATAATCGATTCCTTTCGGCCCCGGCGAAGGGGCCCCAAACTCCTGTTCGACTCCGCCGGCTCCCCGCAGCCACATCGCTCCGGTCGCCACATCCAACCGGATCGTGCGGGAGGCCGTGCCGCCCACCGCCTCTCCGTGGATCAGGACTCCCGCCTTCCAGAGGATTTTCCGCGCCGCCAGATAATTGCGGCGCCCTATGTCGAACACTCCGCGGTCGTCCATCACCTGCGCGCCGCCCGCCACCCGGACCGTCATCCGGCGCTTGTCGGCGCCGAGCGCATACGCCCGGTGGAACATCAGCGGCAGGCCGGTATCGGCGAACTTGTAAGGGCGGTCCGCCCCTTGCGCGCCGCCGATCGAGGAATCGGGCAGCATCAGGTGCAGCATTCCGGCCACCCGCACCGCCGGGTCGTAAATCGCCACCGCGATGCAGGAGCCGAGCGCGTAGGTCACAAGCTGGCGTTCCGGGTCGCTGGTCACCTGGCAGTCGCCCATGCCGACGATCAGCGGGCGCATGCGGAGCCTCCCAGGGTGGCCGGGCTCATGCGCGGGCTCCCGGCAGCCGGTAGGTCGCCGGCCGCACGTAGTCGAGCGGATGGCTTCCGTGCAGCAGGCTTTCCGAGTGGCCCGTCAGCAGGAATCCTCCCGGCTCGAGCGAGCGCGCCAGGCGCGAGACCAAGTTCTGCTGCGTCTCGCTGTTGAAGTAGATCATGACGTTGCGGCAGAAGATCACCGCGAACCTCGGCAGGGCGGGGAACGGTTCGGTAAGGTTCAAACGCCGGAACTCGACCATCTCGCGGAGCGCCTTGCGCACGCGGAACCATCCTCTCCACCGCTGCTCGCCGCGCAGAAAATACCGGCGCACGATTTCGGGGGCGATCCCGGAGAGCCGCTCGGCCGGATACACGCCCCGGCGCGCGGTCTCGAGCGCCCGCGTCGAGATGTCGGTCGCAAGCACCCGCACCGTGTGCCGGGCCTCATCGCCCATTTCTTCGAGCGCCGAAAGCGCGATCGAATACGGCTCCTCTCCCGTCGCGCAGGCCGCGCTCCAGATCTCGATCGGCCCGCGGCCGCGAAACGCCGGGATCACGGTTTTTCGCAGAAACTCGAAATGCACCGGCTCGCGCAGGAATGAGGTGAAGTTCGTCGTCAGGGCGTCGATCATGTCGGTGAGCGCCTGGCCGCTCGCGTCCGCCTTGACGTAATCCGAGTAGTCGCGGAAATTGCGGAACCCGAGCCTGCGCAGGTGCTTGCCCAGGCGCGCCGAAACGAGCTGTTGCTTGCCGTCCCTGAGGTCGAGCCCGAATTTGTTGTAGGCCAGCAGGCGGATCTGCTCGAATTCGGCGTCGGTCAGCGGCCGGATGCCTTCCTCAGTCATGCGCGAGCTCGCTGATGCCGTCCAGATCGAGAACCAGCCCGACACGGCCGTCGCCCAGAATGGCGCCGCCCGAGACCCCAGGGATGTTCTTCAACGTTTCCCCCAGGCTCTTCAGGACCACCTCCTGCTTGCCGATCACCTCGTCCACCATCAGGCAGAACAGCCGTCCGCCGTTTTCGGCGACGATGAAAACCGCCTCGCACGGGTCCTCGGTTCTGGGCTTGACGCCGAAGCAGCGGTAGAGCCGCAGCACCGGCAGCAGCTTGCCCCGGATGAGCGCCATCTCGCCTCGCCCGCACACCGTCGAGATCATCTCGGGCGTGGGCCGGAAGGTCTCGCGCACGCCGAACAGCGGCACGATGTAGCGCTCGCGCCCGGTGGCGATCACCAGGCCGTCGATGATCGCGAGCGTCAGCGGCAGTTTGACCAGGAACGTCGTCCCGCGGCCCGGCTCCGACTGGATCTCGACGCGCCCGCGCAGCTTCTGCACCTGCTTGCGCACGACGTCCATCCCGACACCGCGGCCCGAGATGTCGGTGACGCGCTCGGCCGTCGAAAAGCCCGGCTCGAAGATCAGGTTCAGAATATCGCCGTCGGCGAGCTGGGCGTCCTCCGGGATCAACCCGTTCTTGCGCGCCTTCGCGAGCACCTTTTCCCGGTCGATGCCGCGGCCGTCGTCGGAGATCTCGATCAGGATATGGCCCGCCTGGTGGGAGGCGCGAAGCCGCACGCGGCCGGTTGGCTCTTTGCCCGCCGCCGCGCGCTCGGCCGCGGTCTCCAGTCCGTGATCCACCGAGTTGCGGATCATGTGCACGAGCGGATCGCTCAGTTCTTCGACGATCGTGCGGTCGAGCTCCGTCTCCTCGCCGACGATTTCCACGTTCGCCTGCTTACCCGCCTTGCGCGACAGGTCGCGCACCAGCCGGACCATGCGCCGGAACAGGTGGCCGACCGGAACCATCCGCATGGCCATTCCGGTGCGCTGCAACTCGGCTGTGGTGCGGGCAAGCTGGGCCATGTTTCGCTGAAGGCGCGGGCTTTCGATGACCGCCAGGGAGGGATCGTGCCGTACCTGCGATTGCGCGATCACCAGCTCGCCGATCATGTCCACCAGGTAATCGAGCTTGGCCGTTTCGACCTTCACGGTCCGCGATTCGGCGCGTGCCGCCTGCGAGGGCTCGGCTGCCGGCGCGGCATCGGCTGTTGCGGAAGTCCCGGCCGCGGGCGCGGGCTCTCCGGCCGCGCCGTCCGCCGGCACGCCCTCGCGCGCCCGTCCGATTCGTTCGATCAAATCGCCCGTGGGGGCGAATGGCTGCGGGGCCGCGCCGTTGAGAACCGCCGCCAGTTGCCGGAAGGCCTGCTCCAGGTAATCCTTGCTCGCCAGAATCACGTCGGCCACGCCGGGCGAGATGCGCAACTTGCCGTTGCGGGCGTCATCGAGCAGGCTCTCGACGTGATGCGCCAGTTGCTGGATCTCGGTCAGCTCGAGAAAACCCGCCAGGCCCTTGATGGTGTGGAAGCTCCGGAAGATCGTGTGGACCGCTTCCTGGTTGGCAGGGTCGCGCTCCAGGTTGAGCAGCTCGGTTTCGACCGACGCCAGGTGCTCGGAGGATTCCAGGATGACGTCGTTGAGCAGTTCGGGATCGTGCGCGACGGGGTTTGCCGGCGCCGCTTCCGGTCGCCGGGGGGCGGCTGGGCCGGAGGGCGCCTCCGCCGCCGCGCGTTCGATCTCCTCCAGGCCCCGTGTGAGCGCTTCGTTCAGGCTCAGCAGGTCCGCGCCGGCGTCTTCGGCCGCGCCCGCCACGGCTCCGGCCAGCGATCCGGCAATCGATGCGGCCCGGGCGATTCCGGCCGCCTCCGCCTCCTGGCCGGCCGCGGCCAGGGCGGCCGCCAGGTCGCGCAGAAGTTCCGGTGCGGGCCGGGCTTCGCTAACGATCCAGGCCGCCGCCAGTTCGTCCACCTTGCGGCGCAGTTCTTCGGTGTTGGGCCCCCTGGGCATCGGCTCCTCTCCTCGCCACTCCGCCGGGCGGCCTACTGCTTGAGCACCGATTCCAGACCGTGCAGCTCCTGGCTCGTCAGCACCTCGTCGATTTCGAGCAGTATTTTGACCTTGCCCTTGAACTTGGCCATCCCGAGCAGGTACGGCGTCGTCACACCCTCGCCGAAGTCCGGGGTGTCCTCGATGTCGGCGGCCGTCAGGTTCAAGACCTCCGAGACGCCGTCCACGATAATTCCCATCAGCAGCGAGCCCGCGGCCCCGCCCACCTGCACCACGATGATGCATGTCCTCTGCGTGTATTCGATCTCGGGCAGGCCGAACTTCCGCCGCAGATCGACGACCGGGATCACCTTGCCGCGCAGGTTGATGACGCCTTTGACGTAGGCGGGCGTCTGAGGTACCGCCGTGATGTCCTGGATGCCCATGATCTCGCGCACCCTGAGGACCTGAATCCCGAATTCCTCGTGTCCGAGCTCGAAGGTGAGATACTTTCCCGGCCTGTGGTCGGCTCTGACGGCCGGATCTTTTTCCGCGACAGCTTGCATTCTAGAAATCCTCCCGAGAAGACGGCGGCTCATCCGGGCCGCTGTGTACCTATCGGCGGGCCAGCCGGGCAACTGTAGCCGGAGCGCGGAGAATTGCCGCGCCGGGCTCCTCACAGCCACGCCATAGCCCGCGCCATCCTCCCGGCACGCCGCCCATCAGGAGGCACACGCGGGCCGCACGAGATCTCATGGAGCCCTTATCGGCCGGATCGGGGATTTCTTCAGGCCGTCTGGAAGCGCCTGGTGCGGCCGAGCAGTTCGCCCGGCGAGCCGCCAAGGGCCGGCGGCGTCAGGCAGACTTTCACCCATATGCTGGCTCCGTCGCAGGTGAACGGCACGGCGATCCACCTGGCGCCGGCGTTGCGCGTGGTGAACTTGCGCCCGTAGACGACGCTCGGAATGCCCATCCCGATGGTTCCGACCATGGCCTCGACGTCATTCTTGACGTTGCCGATGATCATGTTGGCGATTTCGGCCACCGCGTCGAGCACTTCCTCGTTGACGCCGTCGCCGGCCGGCTCGGCGTCAGTCATGAGCAGGTGGCAGTAAAGCTTGCGGGCCAGCGTCGCGTCGCACTGGATAATGCCCGCCCCCACCCACTGGCCTGCCAGGCCGATCAGCGCCACCACGCCGTCGACGGTGCCCGAACTGTTGGCTTCTTCGACCGGCTCGCCCGGAACCGCCTCCAGGCGGATCATCGTCGAGAAAACGTCCGTGGTCGCCGCGCAGATGGACGCAATCAGCTTGCTGTTGTCGAGTGTTTCGGCCACGATTGTGCTCCCCGCCGCTCTAGATGAGCCCGTCCAGGCTCCGCCGGAGTTCCTCGGCCGAAAACGGCTTCTTGACGTAGCCCGCCGCCCCCAGATTCGCCGCCGTCACAACCTTGCTCTCGCTGCCCTCCGTGGTCACCATGACCACCGGAACGTGCTTCCATTGATCGGCGCCTTTGATCGCGCTGAGCAACTGCATTCCGTCCATGTTCGGCATGTTGACGTCGGCGAAGACCAGGTCCACATGCGAGGCCCCGAGCGTCTTCAGAGCCTCGACGCCATCGCCGGCTTCGTAGACCTGTCCGAGCGGCAGTTCGGCTTGCTTGAGCACGCGCAGCAGGATTTTGCGGATGGCCGCCGAATCATCCACGATCAATACATCGAGCATCAACATCCATATCGGCGGCCGGGCCGGGGATGTTAGTCGAGGAATTCGACCCGGTACTCTTCGATGACCGGGTTGGCGAGCACGTCGCGCGCGATCTGCTCTACCTCTCCGGCGGCTTTCGTGCGGTCCGTGCCCGGAGCCAGCTCGATGTCGAAAAATTTGCCCTGCCGGACCCCGGTCACCGATTCGTGGCCGAGCCCCCGCAGCGCGGAGCGGATGGTCTGTCCTTGCGGATCGAGAACCGTGGTCTTGAAGGAGACGAAGACGCGGACTTTCATGGGAGAAACCATTCTAGCGGAAGGGAGAAGCTGGAAGCTAGAAGCTGGAAGCCAGAAGCCGGAAGTCAGAAGTCAGAAGCCAGAAGCCAGAAGACAGAAGCCAGAAGCCAGGGGTGAACCCCTAACGTGAGACAGGCAGCCGTGCTGACGTGTACTGCCGCTTCTTCTGCTTCTCTCGAGCCACTCGCACTCCATTCGCTGCAAAGTGTCAGCAACGAGAGTGTCTCAGTTTTGGGGTTCACTCCAGCCTTCTGACTTCTGGCTTCTGGCTTCTGGCTTCCGACTTCTTGCCGCTTCTCCAACTTCCCGCTTCTGGATTCCGGCTTCTCGTTCTATCCTACAAACATGGACTTCCGGGAGGCCCGCCATCGTCAAAGTTTGCGTGCTCGCTAGCGGCAGCTCCGGGAACTCGACGTTCATTGAGGCCGGGCGCACGCGGCTGCTGGTCGATTGCGGGTTGAGCCGCCGCGAGATCGGACGGCGGCTGGCGGCGATCGGCGAGGATCTTGCCCGAATCGATGCCATCCTTGTCTCTCACGAGCACAGCGACCATGTGTCGGGTTTGCCGGTCATCACTCGCCGCGCCGACGCCGAGCGCCGGAAGAGCGGTCTTTCGCAGCTTCCCGTCTATATGACCCGGCTCGCTTCCCCGGCCATTTCCTGGGAGAAGCATCAGCCCGCGATCGAGACGTTTCAGGCCGGCTCGCGCATTTCGATCGGCGATATCGAGGTCGATACGTTCACCATCCCTCACGATGCCGCCGACCCCATCGGCTTCTGCTTTCGCGCCGAAGGCCTGAAGATCGGCCTTGCCACGGACCTCGGCTATATCCCCGAATCGATCAAGTTCCACCTGCGCGCGTGCCATCTGCTCATTCTCGAGTCGAATCACGACCTCGAGATGCTCAAGGTGGGTCCCTATCCGTGGTCCGTCAAGCAGCGCGTGATGAGCCGTATCGGGCACCTGTCGAACGATTCGGTGTCCGATTTCATCGGTTCGGAGCTGGACGGCGCCACCGCGACGCTCGTGCTCGGCCACCTGAGCGAGCACAACAACCACCCGGCGATCGCGCGGCTGGCGGCCTCGCAGGCGCTTGCCCGGCGGGGCCTCGAAACGAAACTCGTCGTTGCCGGACGCGCCGCCCCGACCGAAGTCTTCCAGTTCTGAAAAGGAGAAGCAGTCCCGAATGATTCCGAGATACACGCGGCCCGAGATGGGCTCCGTCTGGAGCGATGAGAGCAAGTTCCGCGCCTGGCTCGAGGTCGAGCTTGCCGCCTCCGAGGCGCTCGCCGCGATGGGCGAGGTTCCCGCCGAGGCCGCGCGCCTGCTGCGCGAACACGCCGGCTTCCAGGTCGACCGCATCTTCGAGATCGAGCGCGAGGTGAAGCACGACGTCATCGCGTTTACGACCGCCGTCGCCGAAACCATGGCCGCGGCCGGGCACCCGGAGGCGTCGCGCTGGCTGCACTACGGGCTCACGTCGAACGACGTGGTCGATACGGCGCAGGCGCTGCAAGTCGCGCAGGCTTCGAAGCTGCTCCTGAAGGGGCTCGCCGCGCTGCGCGAAGCGCTCAAGGCGCGCGCGCAGGAGTTCCGCCATACCGTGCAGATCGGGCGCACCCACGGAGTGCACGCCGAGCCCATCACGTTCGGCCTGAAGCTCGCGCTGTGGTACGACGAGGCCAACCGCGACTACGCGCGCCTGGAAGCCGCCGCGCGCGAGATGGCGGTGGGCAAGATTTCGGGCGCGGTCGGGACCTTCGGGCACATCGGCCCGCAAGCCGAGGAACGCATCATGGCCCGGCTGGGGCTGGCGCCGGCGCCGATAGCCTCCCAGGTGATTTCGCGCGACCGCCACGCCGCTTACGTCTCGGTGCTGGCGCTCATCTGCGCGCTGCTCGAAAAGATCGCGCTCGAGATCCGGCACTTGCAGCGCACCGAGGTCCGCGAAGCCGAAGAGGCGTTTTCGGCCGGCCAGAAGGGCAGCTCCGCCATGCCCCACAAGCGCAATCCGATCACCTGCGAGCAGATCTGCGGCTTGGCGCGCGTGGTCCGCTCGAACGCCCAGGCGGCTTTCGAAAATATCGCGCTCTGGCACGAACGCGATATCTCGCATTCCTCGGTCGAGCGCGTGATCCTGCCCGATTCGACCATCCTGACCGATTACCTGCTCGCCCGCACCACAAGCCTCGTCAAAAACATGCGGGTCTACCCCGAGCGCATGAAGCGCAACCTCGAGCTCACGCAGGGCCTGATCTTCTCCGGCCAGCTTCTGCTGGACCTGGCCGCCGCCGGGATGCTCCGCGAGCAGGCCTACCGCCTCGTCCAGTCCCACGCCATGAAAGCCTGGGAACAGGAAGGGAACTTCCGGGCCGCCATCGAGTCGGATCCCGACATAAAAGCGGTGCTGACACCTGACCAGATCGAGCAGGCATTTTCGCTCGACCGCCAGCTTCGCAACGTGGATGCCATTTTCGCCCGGGTGTTTGGGGAGTAGCTCACCGCCCGGCCGCCGCTTCGCGGCGGTCTAGAGACGCAGAGAACGCAGAGAAAATCATTAAATCAAAAGGGGTTTCTCTGCGTCCTCTGCGTCTCTGCGGTGAAGCTGATTTTCAACTACATCAATAGTTCTACATCTGTAGTTTGTGAACCCCAATTATTGCCGTGATTTTTATCAGCGCCTGGGTTAGACTTGAATCCAGGAAAGGGCAAGTGGCCCGGATGTCGAAGTCTTACCGGATTTGTCGCAATCGTGGCCTGGATCTGGCGCGTGTTTTGCTCGTCGATGACGACGTGACAGCCCGCCTTACCCTTCAGACGGTTCTTGAAGCGGGCGGATACCAGGTGGACGCTGCCGCGTCGGCCGCCGAGGCGGTCGGCAAGCTCGATGAGCAGGAGTACGAACTCGTGCTCACGGACCTTCGGATGGAGTCGCCGGAAGCCGGTCTCAAAGTTCTGGCGCACGCCAGAATGATGGATTATAAGCCCGCCACAGCCCTGGTCACCACGTACCAGGACTCCCGGGGCCGCGGCCCCAACAACGGAACCGTCCTGATCGAGCCCGAGGATCTGCCCGACCTGCTCGGCCGGGTCGCCGATTTGGTCAGCGAGCGCGCCACACGCCGCGTCGAGCGCGAGCTGAAGCACGCGGGCAACTAGCCTGCCGCCGGGCCCAGTCCGAACACGCTCTGTTCGAAACTCTCCAGTCCGTTGGCGAAAAAGTGGTCGCTCGCCTCGATCCAGATGAGCCGCTTCGGCTCGGCCAAACGCTCGAATAGCGCCGCCAGTTCCTCGCGCGGCCCGTACTGGTCGTGCGTGCTCTGGATGAAGATCTTCGGCGCCGGGCACTCCAGCAGTCCGTCAAACTCGCCGGCTCGCGTCGGAAACCCCGCGGCCACGATCCGGGCGGCGCCCATGTGCGCGCACCCGAGCCTTAGGACGACGCGCGAGCCGAACGAGAACCCCGCAAGCGTATAGGGCAGGCCGGGGTAGCGCATGCGCAGCCATTCGAGACAGGCCCGCGCGTCGTCCGTTTCGCCGATTCCATGATCGTGCACCCCCTCGCTCGCCCCCGCGCCCCGAAAATTGAACCGCAGGACGGCCGCCCCATTCCGCCGCAGACCGCGCGCCAGCCGGTGGACGACTTTGTTATGCATCGTCCCGCCATAGAGCGGGTGGGGGTGGCAGACCAGCGCCAGTTCCGCGGGCGCGCGCCCTTCGGGCAGCTCGAGCATGGCCTCCAGCCTGCCCGCGGGGCCGTCGATCGCGAGGGATTCGATCCTGCGGGGCATCCGGCCGTCAGTTCGTGCGGTAGTTGGTGAACTGCATGTCGATCCCGAAATCCTGCTCCTTGAGCAGGTGGATCACCCTCTGGAGGTCGTCGCGATTCTTGCCGCTGACCCGCACCAGGTCGCCCTGGATCGACGCCTGCACCTTGATCTTGGCGTCCTTGATCTTCTTGACGATCTCGCGCGACTTCTCCACCGGGATGCCCTGCTGGATCGTGATTTCCTGGCGCACGGTCTGTCCGGCCGCCTCGATCACCTTCCCGCGCTCGAGTCCCTTGAGGGGAACCCCGCGCTTGACGAGCCGCCCTTCGAGAATTTCCGTGATGGCGCGCAGCTTGAACTCATCGGCGGTGGAGAGCAGGATCTTCCTGTCCTTCTCGTTCAGCTCGATCTTCGAGTGCGAATCCTTCAGATCGTAGCGGACCAGAATTTCTTTCAAAGCCTGCTGGATCGCGTTGTTGACTTCGGCCAAATCGATTTTGGAAACAATGTCGAAGCTGTTATCGGGCATGATTGTCGGATTCTAGCGCCGTAAGGCCTCGATGACGCGTCCCGCGATCTCGTCGATGAGCGCGGGCATGGCGCGGTCGAGGGCCACGGTCACGGCGGCGCGCACCAGTTCGGCGTCCACATCGGCGCGGACCGGCGCGGGCTTCGTCGCAACGGGCGCGGGCTTCGGCGCAACCGGGGCGGGTGGGGCGGCCTTGGCCGGGGGCTGCGGAGGAAGCGGCGGAGCCGTCCGGGGCACAGGCCTCGGCACCGGTATCGAAGCCAGCCCGAGAATGCTCCCGGCCACGCGCGGCGGCTCCTTGCCGTTGCCGCGCGCCAGCCGCGCCTGCTCGGCCAGCGGCCTGACGGCGGCCATGACGGCCGAAGCCTCGAGCGGCTTCTTCAGGACGGCGTCGGCTTTCACGCGCGCGACCTCAGCCTCGTCCACCGGCTCGAGCAGCCCCGCCAGCAGCACCACGCGCGTGTGGCGGCGCCTGGCGTCGTTCCTGATTTCCGCGCACAATTCGTAGCCGGATTTGCGCGGCAGAAATACGTCGGCCAGCACCACGTCCGGATCGACGTCCGCCAAACGAATCAGCGCGGTTTCGCCGTCTGTCACGGTGACGACCTCGTATCCTTCTTCGCGAAGAATGCGCTCGCCCATACGCTGCGCGTGGGGGCTGTCGTCGGCGAGCAGGATGCGGTTCATGACGCCGGTTGTTGTTGCTGGTTCTTGCTCTTTTTCTTCTTCTTCGTATTGTTGTCGGAAGCGGGCTGCTGCTGTTGCTGCTGGTCGCTTGCGGGTGCCGGGGCCGCCGTCTGATCCTGCGGCTTCGGCTGATTCTGCCGCGCGTCGGGCTTCGTGTCCAGAGCCGAGGAGCCGCTGATGGTGGTCGCGGTCACGTCGGAAGAACCCTCGCCGGGGGGCGCGGTCACAGGCACCGTCACCGGCACCCTAGGCCGCAGGCTCTCCATGGCGGGCTCGCCCGATTTCGCCGCCATGCTCATGTCGGGCCCCTTCCGGAAGATGCCCCAGAAGTGGCTCATCATCCCGGGCTTTTCCCGGTTCTCGAGTTCGTACTTCTGGCGCTGCATGGCCACCTGGTCGGGCTCGGGAATGGGTTTCTCCATGGCCTTGAGGCGCTTCTTGGCCTCCTCGACGTAGGGGCTGAGCGGGTAATCGCGGCACAGGCGGGTGAACGCTTCGGCCGAGCGGTCGCGGAACTTCGGCCCGAGCCTGCCGAAGGAATCGCCCTGCTCCCAGAGCGCCTTGTCGGCCTTGCTGAACAGCGGATAGTGCCCCGTGACGCCTTCCAGCCGGTTCGCCGCCGAGTAGTACACGCCCTTGGTGTAGTAGAACGAGCCCACTCTGTATTCGCTCTCTGCGAGCACTTCCTGGATCTGCCGCAGCAACTGCTGGCCCTGGGGAGCGAACTTGCTGTTGGGGAACTGCGTGAGCAGTGTGCGGCACTCCTCTTCGGCGCGCAGCGCGTGGGTCGGGTCGCGGTCGGCCTTCTCCATCTGCTTCACGTGGATGGTGCAGACTTTCTCCTGCGCCTCGGCGGCTTCTTCCATGGTCGGATAGAACAGGATGAAGTCCTTATACTCGGCCTCGGCCTGCGCCAGGCCGTGCGAGCCGCCTTCGCGGTACCAGCTGTCGGCGATCGCCAGCTTCGCCTTCGCCATGTACTCGCTCTGGTCGTAAGTGTTCATCAAGGTGTTCAGCGTGAGCCGCGCCACTTCATAGCGCCCGCGCTCGATATCCTTGACGGCCTTATCGAACAGAACCTTGTCCGGCTGTTCCGTGTCCTTGGTGATCGGGTTCTCGTACTTCTTGCGGTGGAATGCGCAGGAGGAAGTCAGCCCCGCGATTGCCACCAACACAAGAACGTGTGAAATCCAGTTCCGGTAAACCTTCATAACCTCACTCGACAGGGTGCCTGTCCCCCGCTCATCCTATCGATCCTACACCCGAACGGTCATGGCGTTTTGCGCCGCTGCCCGCATTTGCGCGACCGTCGCGGCCGCGTCGGGAGCATGGAAAATGGAAGCTCCGCTCACCAGCCGGTCGCAACCCGCGCGGACTATGTCGCCCACGTTTTCCAGGTTGACGCCGCCGTCGATTTCGATCTCGAAGTTCAGCCCCAGCTCCTTGCGCCGCCGGGCCAGCTCCCGCACTTTGTCAAGCGCGTGCGGAATGAATTTCTGCCCGCCGAAGCCTGGGTTCACACTCATGATCAGCACGTAATCCACCAGGCCGAGCACGTCGTCGAGCGTATGGACCGGCGTGGCCGGGTTGAGCACCACCCCCGCCCGGGCTCCTTCGCTCTGAATTGCACGCAACGTACCATCCAGGTGCACGGCGGCTTCCTGATGCACGAGCACCTCATCGGCGCCCGCCTGGATGAAGATCGGAGCGTACTTGTCCGGATCGCTCACCATAAGGTGAACGTCGAGCGTCATCTTCGTGAATCTGCGAATGGAGCGCACCACCGGCGGCCCGATGGTGATGTTCGGGACGAAGTGGCCATCCATAATGTCCACATGCAGTATGGTGGCTCCGCCCTGCTCGACCTTCCGGATGTCCTCCCCCAGGCGCGCAAAGTCGGCCGAGAGGATAGATGGAACGATTTGAACCATTTACGGCTTCCCCGATGTTAGCACAGCGGCGAAGAATCCGTCCCCGTGGTCGAGCCCCGGCGTGCGACGCCAGAGCCGCTCCACGCGGGCCCCGGATTCCTCGACCACTGCTTCGTTTTCCTCGCGCTCGAGCGAGCAGGTTGAGTAGACCAGGCGGCCCCCGTGCGCGAGGCTTGCGAGCGCGTTTCGAAGCAGGCTGACCTGCCTGCGATGGAGGTCCGGCAAGTCGGCGGGCTCGAGCCGCCACTTGATTTCGGGATTCCGTGCGAGCGTGCCGGTTCCCGAACACGGCGCGTCCACCAGGATGCGGTCGAATCGCGCGGCGAACGGCAGCGGCTGCGTGCCGTCGAGCGCGACCAGCGGGCATCCGAGCCGGCGCATGTGTTCCAACCGGCTCAGGTGTATATCGCAGGCCACAGCCCGGATGCCTGCTTCGAGCGCTTGCGCGGTCTTGTTCCCCGGGGCCGCGCATAGGTCGAGGAACGTCTGGCCGGGCTGCAAGTCGAGCAGCGGAATGATCGACTGCGACCCGATGTCCTGTATGCGCATCCCGAAAGCATCGCCCGAGACCACGCGATAGCACCCGGGGATCTCGGTGGCCTCGAGGCCCTCCCCGGCAGCACCCGCGGCGCGGACATAAGTCTCCGGAGGAGCAAGATTCGCGCGAGCGATTTTCTCAGCGGTTTCCGCGCCATACTGCCGTTCCCACCGCGCGAGCATCCATTCGGGAGTGGACAGCGCGGTTGCGCGATCGGGCCACGCCACGTCATCCTTGTTCGCTTTGCGCAAAACCGCATTGACAAACGGAGCCGCGGACCGCTTGCGAGCGCGCTTCACCAGCTCGACGCTCTCCCCCACCGCGGCGTGCGCCGGAACGCGCGACAGGTACCGCAACTGATAAATCGCCATCCGCAGAGCGATCCGCACCTCGGCATCGAGGCGCGCCGCCTCCCGCCCCGAAAACCGGGCGATCAGAAAATCGAGCTGCCCCTGAAACCGCAGCGACCCCATCACAATCTCCGAAGCAAGCCCCGCATCACGGGAGTCGAGCTCCGTGCGGCGAAGGAGCAGGTCCGAGGCATACCCCCCGCGCTCGACAAGCAGGAGCACCTCGAAAGCCGCAACCCGGGCCGCTGATATCACACTTCCATCCTATCCGCGTTCATCTGCGTTCATCGGCGGCCCATAATTTTCTATTCAGCCGCCGATGAACGTCGATGAACATCGATACAATAAATTGTGGACCTCGAGAAGACACTTCTCCGCAAAGTCGGCGAGGCCATCGGCCGCTTCAAGATGATCCGCGAAGGCGACCGCGTGGCCGTAGCGCTTTCGGGCGGCAAAGACTCGCTCACGCTGCTCCACGCGCTGCTGCTTCTCCAAAAACGCGCCCCGGTCGAGTTCACGGTCTGCGCGTTCACTGTCGAGCAGGGCAAATTTCTCCGGCCCATCCAGCCGCTCTCTGAATACCTCAAACAGCGCGGCATCGACTGGACGTACTTCCGCGACTCCCCGTCGCTTCAGTTGCTCAAAGACCAGCCCGAGCATGGCTGCGACCTGTGCAGCCGCTACCGGCGCCGCGCGGTCTATGAAGTGGTGCGCGGGCTGGGCGCGAATGTCATCGCCTTCGGCCACACTGCCGACGATTTCTGCGAAGCGCTGCTGCGCAACGCCCTGTTTACGGGCAAGCTGAGCGCGCTGCCGCCGGTTACGCACTCGCGCGACAAGGAGTTCCGCCTCATACGCCCGCTCGTGTTCGTCACCGAACAGGTCACGCGCGCCTTCGTCGAGGCGGAAAGCGCGCCCGTAGTCCCGTGCGGCTGTTCGCAGAGGACCGGTACCGTGCGCCGCACGCTGCGCGACCTGTTCGCCGGGCTCGAAACCGAATACCCGTATCTCAAGGAAAACCTGCTGGCCGCGATGGGAAACATCGAGCCCGGGCGCCTGCTCGACACGCGCTTCCTCGACGCTGAAATCCGTGGAAACACGGACAATCCGTTCCCGATTATGAGAATATAGTTTCTTTCGGTTTGTAACCGGTTTGTAACACATGCGACTCCTACCACGCCAGGAAAAGTTCTTCACTTCTTTCATCGACCAGGCACGGCTTATCGCCGAAGCCTCCAAGATCCTGCTCGAAGCGGTCAAGGAGGGCAATTCGCACCTGTCGCGCGCCGCTGTACGCATACAGCAGTTGGAGCACGAGGGCGACGAGATCATCCACGACATCTTCACCCGCCTCAACCAGACGTTCATCACCCCGCTCGATCCCGAAGACATACACTCCATCTCCTCGCGGCTGGACGACGTTCTCGACGGCATCGAGGACGCCGCCTATCGCATGGTCGCCTACCGGCTGGAGCCTATCCCGCCAACCGCGATCGAGCTCTGCGAAGTGGTTCACCTCAGCGCGAAGTCGCTCGAGAGCGCTTTCGACAAGCTGAACAAGGACGAGAAGCTGCTTGATGATTGCATCGAAGTGAACCGCCTGGAAGACTACGCCGACCTCCTGGTGCGCCGCGCCGTCGCCGAGTTGTTCCAGAAGGAAAAAGACCCGATCGCGCTCATCAAACAGAAGGAGATTTTCGAGTTCCTCGAAGAAACCACCGACCGGTGCGAAGACGTCGCCGACGTTCTGCAGAACGTCGTGGTGAAGAACAGCTAGCGCCCGGATGCCGCACGCGCTCCCCTTGGTTTGCGTCATCGTAGCGGTGGCGCTCATGTTCGATTACCTCAACGGGTTTCACGACGCGGCCAACTCTGTCGCCACCGTCGTCGCGACGCGGGTCCTCACGCCGCTCAAGGCCGTGATCCTGGCCGCGTTCTTCAACTTCGTATCCGCATTCAGCTTGGGCACAGCCGTGGCCCACACGGTCGGAACCGGAATGGTGGATCTGCGCGCCGTGACCGTCTACGTGATCCTGGCCGGGCTGCTGGGCGCGATCACCTGGGACATGCTCACGTGGTGGTTCGGCCTGCCGACCAGCTCTTCGCACGCCTTGTTCGGCGGCTACGCCGGGGCTGCGATGGCGCGCACCGCCTTCCAGCAGGGGGTCGAACACAGCTTCGACGTGCTGATATGGAGCGGCTGGATCAAGACCATCCTCTTCATGGTGTTATCGCCTTTCCTCGGCCTGGTGCTCGCCTACGTCTTCATGACCGGGGTCTACTGGCTGTTCCGCAAATCGAGCCCCAAGCGCATGGACGTGTATTTCCGGCGGCTCCAGCTTTTCTCGGCCGCGGCCCTCAGCTGCTCGCACGGCACCAACGACGGACAGAAGACCATGGGCCTGATCACGGGCGTGCTGGTGACGACGAATTTCATTCCGGAATTCAAGGTGCCTATGTGGGTGATTCTGGCGGCGGGCGCGGCGATCGGCCTTGGCACGCTGAGCGGCGGCTGGCGCATCGTCCATACCATGGGATCGCGCATCACGAAGCTGCGCCCGCGAGGCGGCTTCTGCGCCGAGAGCGCGGCGGCTACGTCGATTCTGCTCGCCACGGCCGTGGGCGTGGGCGTCTCGACCACGCACGTCATCACCGGGGCCATTACCGGCGTAGGTTCGATCCAGCGCATGAAGGCGGTACGCTGGGGAGTTGCGACTAATATCGTGTGGGCGTGGGGGCTGACGATTCCCGCCGCCGCGGCGGTCGCGTGGATCTCTTATGCCTTGCTCTACTTCGCGGGCCTCGACCCGCAGCACTGACGAATTCAAAGGCAAGACCGCGATCGTGACCGGAGCCTCGCGCGGCATCGGCGCGGCCGCCGCGGTCGCGTTCGCGCGCGGCGGAGCGGCGCGCCTGGTCCTGCAGTACAACTCCTACCGGAAGGGCGTCGAGGAAACGGCCGCGGCGGTGCGTGCCGCCGGGGCCGCCGAGGTGACCCTGATCGAGGCGAACCTCGCGTCGGAAGCCGGCATTCAGGCATTGATCGCCGCGGCTTCAAACGTGCCGGCCGATATCCTGGTCAACAACGCCGGGTCGCTCGTGAAACGCGCGCGCATCGAGGAGTTCACCCCGGCGCTGTGGGATGAGGTCATGAACCTCAACGTGAAGAGCGCGTACTTCCTGACGCAGGCCGTGGCGCGGGGCATGATCGCGCGCGGCGGCGGAGCGGTGGTCAACCTCAGCTCGATTGCGGCGCGCAACGGCGGCGCGGTCGGAGGGGCCGTCTACGCGGCGTCGAAGGCCGCGGTCCTGACGTTGACGAAGGGCCTCGCCAAAGAACTCGCGCCGTGCGGGATCCGCGTGAACGCCGTGAGCCCCGGCGCGGTGGACAACCACTTCCACGAGCAATTCTCGACGCGCGAAGTTCTGGACGGTATCATCGCCGCCACGCCCGACGGGCGCCTGGCGACCAACGAAGACATCGCTGGCGCGATCGTGTTCCTCTGCTCGCGCGCGGCAAGCCACATACACGGCCAGGCGATCGAGATCAACGGCGGCATTCTCGCGCCGTAGCTCTCTTCGGCCGGCGGGTCAGCAACCCGCCGCAGGCTTGGCAGCCTGCCCCACCGCTCTCTTCCGCAGCTCCAGCCAGGCGGGGAACACGCCGGGATTCTCGAGCCAGGTGAGCATCCACATCACCATCTCTTCCTTGGCCGCGCGCGCCGCGGCGTCGAGCGCGGGGCGGCGCAGCGCGAAGCGGGCATGGTCCTTGGCGGCGATCACGGCGGCGCGGCAGGCCTTGGCGCGCGGCGCGTTGCCCGACTGAACCGCGCCCGCGTACTCGGCGAGCATCTCGCGCAGCGTGCGCTCCAGATTTTCGAACGAATCCTGGCGGATTCCCTCAACCAGCGGCGCCAGCGGAACGCCGGTATCTCGCAGCAGGCGCCGCAGGTGCGCCTCGCTCACCGGCGCGAGCGCGCACAACAGCTCACCGAATTCGATTTCGGAGATTCTTGCGGGCCGGTGCCGCTCGATGTAGGTGAGCAACGCCGTTCGTCTGTTCCGCCTGCCGGAGGCCACGCCTATATTGTTGGACGGCGAGGGTGTGCTGTGCCAGCGCTTTCGAGAACTGGTGCCCGCCCGAGCCGTCGGCTCGCGCGACGAAGTAGAGGTAGTCGCTCGAGGGGGGCGCGGCGGCCGCTCGAAGCGAGGCGATCCCCGGGTTGGCGATCGGCCCCGGCGGCAGTCCCGCGTGCTGGTAGGTGTTGTAGAGATGCTTGCTTTCGAGGTCGGAACGATAGATCGTGCCCCGGTACCGCTCTTCGAGCAGCGCGGCGTAAATCGTCGTCGGGTCGCACTGGAGCGGCATGCCGATCTTCATGCGGTTCACGAACACCGACGCGATGAGCGGTCGCTCGCCGGGCAGCTTCGCTTCCTTCTCGACCAGCGATGCGAGCGTGACCGTGTCGTGCGGGTTCGCCGCCGCGGCCCCGAGTTCCTGCCAGGCCTTGCGGAAACGCGCGGTCATCTGGCGGCAGAGCTGCGCGGGCGTGGTGTGGCGTGTGACGCGATAGGTGTCCGGGAACAGGTAGCCTTCGAGCGACGGCGCGCGCGGGTCGAGATCGGCGACCTGGGACGGGTCATGCGCCGCCTTCAGGAATTCGGAGGAGTCCATGATGCCCTGGCGCTCGAGCGAGGCCGCGATATCGAACGTGTTATTGCCCTCCGGCACGACCAGCGAGTAGTAGAAGATGTCGCCGTGCGCAATGCGGTCATAAACCTCCCAGACGCTCGCCGCCTGCTTGAACTGGTATTCGCCCGCCTGGAGTGTGACCTTCGGGCGCAGCGCTCGCACGATCAGCAGTTGCAGCGGGCTCTGGATGACGCCGTTTTGCGCGAGCATCGAGCCGATCCGGAACGTGCCCGCGCCCTTCGGAATTTCGACGAACACCGGCTCGTTGAAGCCGCGGTGCGGCGCAAGAATCCAGGCCCGGGCGAAAAATCCGAGGACGGCGGCGAGCGCGGCCGCCGCAACCAGCCGCTTCATCCGGCGGACTCCGGCTCCCCTGCCAGGCTCAGCGAATCCAGATAGCTTTGCAGCAGAATCACCGCCGAGAGGCGGTCCACCGCGCGGGCGCGCTTCTCGATGCTCGCGCCGCTCGAGCGAAGCACGCGGCCCGCCTCGACGCTCGTCAGCCGCTCGTCCCACAGCTTCACGGGAAGGCCGCTGCGCGCGCCCAGGCCCTCCGCGAACTGCCGCACCCACTCGGCCTGGCGTCCCTCTGTGCCGCTCATGTTGACGGGATTACCGATGAGGATCAGGCCCGCGCCCTTTTCCTCCGCCAGCCGGGAAATAATCGCAAAATCCTCCCGATTATTTCGCCTTTCTATCGTGGGAAGCCCCTGCGCCGTGATGCCGAGCGCGTCGCTGATGGCTGCGCCGATGCGCCGCTTGCCCACGTCCAGGGCGAGAATTCGCGCTGTGCCTGTCGTTTCCAATGCCGTTGCCGATTTCATTATACGGTGCGCCATGATAAAGTAGCTTTTGCCCAGGGTCTCGTGACTTCCATATCTCGGCCGATTCGCACCCTTTATCCTTTTCGGACGAGCTCCGCCGTCATTGGACTGGCCTGCGCGATTGCGCTCCTGTACTTCGGCCGCCCGTTCCTGGTGACCCTGTCGGCGGCTGTGATCCTGGCCTTCATCCTGGAGCCGTTCGTCGCGCTGCTGATGCGGCTGCGGCTGCCGCGCGCCCTGGCGAGTTTCGTGGTTTGCGGCGTGGCGGTGTGCGCCATGTACCTGGCCGGGCTCGGCATCTACACCCAGGCAGTGGGCCTGGCCGACGACCTGCCCAAGTACGGCGAGCGCATCGGCGAGATCGCCGACCAGGTGCTCGAACGGCTCGACGCCCTGGAGCGGCAGGCCTATGAACTGGTGGTCCCGAAGCGCTTCCGGGCGCAGCCGGAACCTCAGCAGCAGCCGCAGCCGCAGAAGCCGGCCTCGCGGCGGGCGCGCGCGGCGGCCGCGGCGGCAGCGGCGGCGGCGGTCAAGCCGGCCGAGTTTCCGCCTCCCCCGGTGTTCCCTCCTGCGCCCGCGAACATCCCCGAGGTGCGCATTCGCGCGGAACGCCCGCCGCTGGTCGACGTCCTGTATCCATACCTGCGGCGGATCTACGACACGCTCCTGATGGCGTCGTTCGTTCCGTTCCTGGTGTATTTCATGCTGAGCTGGCGCGACCACATCCACCGCAGCTTCCTGCTCCTGTTCAAAGGCGATGCGCGCGACATGGCGGCCAAGAGCGCGGACGGAATCGCTCGCATGGTGCGGGCGTTCGTGGTGGGCAACTTCGTGCTCGGCGTGCTGCTGGCCGTATGCAGCACGGCGGTGTTCGCCTGGTTCGGGCTGCCGTATTCGCTGCTGGTAGGGCCGCTGAGCGGATTCCTGAGCCTGGTGCCGTACATCGGGCTGCCGCTCGCGATGATTCCGCCGTTCCTGGCGGGGCTTACGATTTTCAAGACGGTCGCGACGTATGTGGTGATCCTGACGATCGTGGCGATCCTGCACCTGGTGGCGATGAACCTGCTCTATCCGAAAATCGTCGGCCCGCGCGTGCATTTGAACCCGCTGGTAGTCACCGTCGCGCTGATGTTCTGGAGCGTGCTGTGGGGAGCGGCGGGCCTGATCCTGGCGATCCCTCTGACGGCCGGAATCAAAGCGGTGTGCGATAACGTGGATAGCCTCGAGCCGATCGGCAAATTCCTGGGTGACTGACGCATGAACAAAGCACTCGAGCCTTACGTGAAGCTCGCGCCCTTCCTGGGGATCGGGCTGGTGGTGGTGGCGGCCGTGATCGTGTGGACTCTCGTCGCCACACGCGGCTCGCACGTCGAGCTGGCCGGATCGATCCAGAAGGTGCGCACCCTGCCGCTCGACGAGCAGAGCGCCGCGGCGATCATCGACTTCCGCGTGCGCAACCCGTCGGATTACACGTTTATCGTCCGCAAGGTCGAGGTCACGATGGAGGACCCCTCGGGCAAGACGCAGGAAGGGATGGTCATCTCCGAAGGCGACGCCAAGAACCTGTTCGCGTATTACCCCGTGCTAGGGCAGAAATACAACGACAGCCTGCTCATCCGCGCGCGCATCAAGCCGGGGGAAACCGTGGACCGCATGCTGGCCGTGCGCTTCGAGGTGCCCGAAAAGCTGGTGCAGCAAAGGAAGAACCTCCGCATCCGCATCACCGAAGTGGACAGCCCGGTGATCTCCGAGATCAGTCAAGGCGCCAAATAACACGCCGCGGTGAACGGCCGTCCGCGGCTGTTATGCCCCCCACTGCCTCTCGAGCATGCGCGAGTACTCCGACGAGGCGAAGATCTGGAACTCGAAATCGTGAGCCGAGATGCGCTTGAAGCGGAACAGTTGCTGGCGGCAGCTGAACAGGTGGTCGGCGAACTGGTGGTAGTACTGCACGAAATCGAGCGAGAGCGTTTCCTGCGCGGGCAACGCGTCGAAGACCGCGTGCAGGCCGAGCGCCCGCGCGAAGATCGTGCTGTATTCATGGACTCCCCAGCCGCGCAGTTTGCGCCGGACTTCGAGCGGCGCGTCCTCGATCAGCAATGCCGCGAAGCTTTCCGGGCGCAGGTCCGAGTCGCACAGTCCAGGCGTACGCTCCGCGTAATCGACGCACTGCGCCAGCCAGCGCAAAAGGTCCTTGCCGAGATAAAACAGCATGGTCAGCTCGCAGTAGCGTCCCGCCAGCAGGCGCTCCTCCAAACGGTGCTCTCGCTCGCTATCGGCCGGAAGCACGCCGTTCAGGATCAGGCTGGCGCGCGAGGCGTCCACCAGCTTTGCCGGACCGGTCGAGTCCGCGAATGGATGGAGAATCAGCGGCGGTAGTTTCGAAGTCGGCATGCACCCTCAAATGACGGATCGGCCGGAACCGGCGCGATTTGAGGTTATTTGCGCGCTTATTTTCGCTGGCCGAGCACGACCTCGGCCGGGACCGTCTCGGTGCCCCGCAGCACCTTGACCGCCACGCGGTCTCCCGGCTTGCTTCCGCGCAGCGCGTAGGTGAGGTCGTAGAGATTGCCGATGGGCTTGCCGTCGAACTCGACCAGGATGTCCCCCGCCTTCAGGCCCGCCGCGGCCGCCGGCGACCCCGCCGTCACATCGGCGAATTTCACGCCTTTCGGGACCTCGCCGAAGTCCGGCACGCCGCCGAACCAGGCTTCGTAGCCGCCCCCAGCGCCGCCCACGGGCCCGGGCGGCGGCTCGGCCACTTTTACGAATTGCGGCCTCCCCGCCTCGCCCGCCAGCGTCGCCGCCACATCGGCCACCGCGTCGAGCAGCACGGCGGCATGCGGCGCATCGATCTTGTCCCAGGTGTCGCTCGGCTTGTGATAGTCCGCGTGCAGGCCCGAGAAAAAGAACAGCACCGGAACCTGTTTGGTCGTGAACGACTGGTGATCGCTCAAGCCGGCTTCGGAAATGCTCGAGACCTCGGGGTTCAAGTGGTGCTTCGGCAGGTCCGCGTCGAGCAGCTCCTTGAAATTCGATCCCGTCTTTTCGCCGCCGATGTACACCTTGCCGTCGCGCAGGCGGCCGATCATGTCGAGGTTGATCATGGCGACGGCCTTGGCGAGCGGCAGCTCCGGATGATCCACGTAGTAGCGCGAGCCGAGCAGCCCGAGTTCCTCGCCCGCGAAAGCCAGGAACAGCACGCCGCGGCGCTGCTTCGGCTGCGAGGCGAACCAGCGCGCCAGTTCGAGCAGGCCCGCGGTGCCCGAAGCGTTGTCGTCGGCGCCCGGATGCGGCTTGCCCGCCTCAGACGGCGCCATCGAGAACTGCTCGCCCAGGCCCAGGTGGTCGTAGTGCGCGCCGATGATCACGTACTCGTCCGTCTGGCCGGCGAGGTAAGCGTAGATGTTCCGCACCGTTTTGAGGTCGCGCTCGACATCGACCGTCGCGCTGATCCTGACCGATTCGGGCAGCGCGAAGGACTCCGGCTTGAGGTCCTTATCGATCGACTCCGTGAGCCGCTCGAGCGTCTTCGGCGCGAACCAGCGATCGGCCGCCGCGGGCTTCACTTGAAGGAACAGGATGCCGGCGTCCACCGGCCCCACGGCGCGGCCGAATTTTTCGAGCTCCGCCGGTTCGCCCGCGTGGTGCGCGCCGTCGTTCACCAGGATCACGGCCGCCGCGCCGTGCCGCTTCGCGTTGACGGCTTTGCTCCAGAACTGCGCGTGTTCGGTAAGGATTTTGCCCGCAAACACGCTCTTTTCGTCGAATTCCTGCGGTTCGTGGCGCAGCACGACGACGATTTTCCCTTTGACGTCGATGCCCGCATAGTCGTCGTAGTGATACTCGGGGGCGGTGATGCCGTAGCCGGCGAAGACGAGCCCGCCCGACACCGTCCCGCTTGATGAGAAGTTGAACGGCACAAAATCCTGGCCTGGTTTGAGGCGGCTTTTGTGACCATTTTCGACCGTTTCGAGGCCGTTCTTGGCCCCGAGACGCGCATTTACGGTCACGGGGAAGGGTTGAAACTCCGGCTTGAGCCCGAAGGAGCGAAGCCGGCGCGCGATGTACCCGGCCGCCTTCTCGAGGCCGGGCGCCCCCGTGCCGCGGCCCTTCAGTTCGGGTGAGGCGAGATACTTGACGTGCGCGAGATACCGGTTCGGGTCGATCGCCGCCGCCTGGAGCGCGACGGCGAGAACGAAGATCGCGGGGACGCGCAAACGCCGCATGAAACTACGGGGCGAGCGGCGAGGGCAGCTTCACTTCGCAGCCGCAATCCTCCCCGGCGTTTTTCGCGGTCTTCTGATACTCGATTTCGTAGTCTATGATGTCGCGCAGATTCGGCCAGGGGATCTGGCCCTCGAGGCGACGGCCGTTGACAAACAGGGTCGGCGTCGAGCGCACATTCAGCGCCTTGGCTTCTTCGATGCCGCGGTCGATATCGGGTTCGGTCTCGCGCGAATCGAGGCAGCGCGTGAGCTGGATCGCATCGATCTCCTTGCCCTTGGCGAATTCGAACAGCTTATTGCGGAAGTTCTCGGCCGTGATGGAGGCCTGGTTCTCGTAGACCCAGTCGTGATACTCCCAGAACGCCGCGGGGTTCTGGCGGAAGATGCAGCGGCCGGCGATCGAGGCGATTTTGGCCCACTGGTGGATCTGGGTGAGCGGGTAATCCTTGAAGTACAGGCGCACCTGTTTGGGATAGCTGCTGATCAGGTTCGCGCGCAGCATCTTCGCCTCTTCCTTGCAAAACGGGCACTGGAAATCGGTGAAGACCACGATGACGACGGGTGCGCCCGGCGTGCCGAGGCTCGGCTGGAACTGCGTTTTGAGCTTGTCGAGCTCGGGCTTGAACGGGTTCTGTTGAACGTCGAACACCATCGCCTTGACGATCTTCCGGCCGTCCTTGCTGATGAGGAACGTCTCGTCCTGGGACGCTTCGCCGGCCTGCGCGTGGACCTTCACTTCATCGAAGCCGGCGAGCTGCGGCGAGGGCTTCGGGTCGGAGATCGCGACCGTAATGTTCTTGCCCCAGACGAAGATGTGCCGGACGTAGGCTTCGAGCGTCGCCTTGTCGAAGGCGGTCTTGGCCGCGGGCACGGCGGGGTGCGGCGGGGCGGGCCTGGCGGCGGCGCTTCTCGGGGCCGCGGCCTTCCTGGCCGGCGTCTGGCCCGCCAGGGCCGCCGCCACGCACACAACCAGTAAGACGATACGTGGAAAAGATCTCATGGCGATGCCGTTATTGTATCAGCGGAGGGGGCGTGATCGCGGCGGCGAGCGGGCGCCAGCCGGCCGTTCCGGTGGCCTGGCCGGAAGTGCCCCAGCAGGCCGGAGAGTACTTCGTTGCGGTCGCGGAGATCCTTATAGAGCGGATACGAGAAGATGTCGCGATTGGCGCCGTTACGAGCCTCGCGGATGTGTAAGAGCACGAGTTCGTGCGGATTCTTCACGGGCAGGGTGCGGAGGATGACAGCGTTGATCAGGGTGAAGACTGCTGTGTTGGCGCCGATGCCGAGCGCGAGGGTGAGCACGGCGACGGCGGTGAAGCCCGGATTGGCGCGCAGGGCGCGGAGGGCGTAGTGCAAGTCCTGGGCGAGATGGTCGAGCCAGACCCAGCCCCAGAATTCGCGGCTGGCTTCGCGGGCGAGGGTGGCGTTGCCGAAGCGGCGGCGGGCGGCGTGGTCCGCCTGCTCGGGCGTCATGCCGGTGGCGCGGTTATCCTGCGCTTTCATTTCCAGGTGGAAGCGGATTTCGTCTTCGAGGTCCGCTTCGAGGCGTCTTCGCTGGAACAACAGTCGCAAACGGTTGAGGGTTCTCATTCGAATCGCAAGGCCGATGTGGGTTCAATTCGGGTTGCGCGGCGGGCGGGGAGGAAGGCCGCGAGCAGCGAGACGGCGGCGAGCAGCGCGACGACCGCGGCGTAGACCGCCGGGTTGTACGGGCTGAGTCCGTAGAGAAGGCTGGCGATGAACCGCGAGGCGCCCCATGCGGCCGGGAGGCCGATGAACAGGCCTAGCGCGATCATTCCCGCGCTTTCGCGCAGCAGCAGGCGGATCACGTGGGGCGCCGAGGCTCCGAGTGCCATGCGGATGCCGATTTCGCGGGTGCGGCGCGCGACGCTGTAGGCGATGACGCCGTAGAGACCGATGGCCGCGAGCAGCAGCGCCACGGCACCGAAGGCCGTCGAGAGCGAAGCCATCAGGCGCTTGCTCAACAAAGCTTCGGAATTGTTGACCTGGGTTGTGAGCGTGGTTACGTTGTAGACGGGCAGATTGCGGTCGAGCGCGTGAATTTCGGCGCGCAAGGCGGCTCCGATGGCGCTCGGGTCCGCGGCGGTCCGGACGGTCAGGATCATGTCGTTCTGGCAGGCGTCGTTACAGCTTTCGTAGCCGACGCCTTGTGCGAGCGGGGTGTAGATTACAGGCGGGTCTTCGTCTTCGACGCTCTGGTACTTGTGCGTCCGGACCACTCCGACCACTTCCACGGTGTACTTCGCGTTGCGGTGCCAGCGGATGCGCTTGCCGAGCGGGTTCAGCCCCGGCCAGAAGCGCTCGGCCAGGTTGCGGGTAACGATGGCGACGGGCGGGGCTCCGTCGCGGTCGCGCGAGTCGAAGTCGCGGCCGGCCAGCAGGGAGATGCCGAAGGTCTTGAAGAATCCGGGCGTCACCGCATTGAGATTCATGACGAAGCCGCGGCCGGGATTGGGCTGGTCGGGAACGACATCGGGCCGCCACAGGCTCTGGTCGCTCAGCGGGACGATGGCGCTGAGGCTCGCCGATTCGACGCCGCCGAGCGCGCGAACGCGATCGAGCAGCCGGCGGTACAGCGCCTGCTCGTTGGCGGCCGAGTAACCGTTCAGGCTTGGATTGAAGGTGGCGAGCACCAGGTTCTCCGCATTCAGCCCGGTTTCGATGGCGCGGACGTTGCGAAGCGAGCCGATGAACAGTCCCGCGCCGGTCAGCAGCACCACGCACAGAGCGAACTGCACGGCGACCATCGCGCGGCGGAGGGAGATGCCGCGTCGGCCGTGGGCTGCGGGGGCCGCTTTCAGAGCCGGGGTGGTATCGACGCGCGAGGCTTCGATCGCGGGCGCGAGGCCGAACAGCAGCGCCGCCGCGGCGACAACGCCCGAGAGAAAGGCGAGCACGCGCCAGTCCGGCGCCGCATCGAGCTTCAGGGCGCCATTGCCGATCGCGGAGGTGAAGACCGCCAGCAAGGCCGTCATCGGCCAGGCGGCAAGGGCGCCGCAGACACCGCCGCACACCGCGAGCACGAGGCTTTCGGTGAGGAGCTGGCGGATGATGCGGCCGCGTCCGGCGCCGATGGCGAGCCGGACCGCAATCTCGCGGCGGCGGGCCGCGCCGCGCGCGACGAGCAGCGCCGCCACATTGGCGCAGGCGATCAGCAGAACGAGCACCGTGCTCGCACCCAGCACGAGAAGCGGCCGCTGGGCCGTGCGCCGCAGAAAACCCATTCCCTGCGCGCCGGAGAGCAGCTCGACGCGGCCCGCATCGCGCTTGTCGATGTCCCGCGCGATGCCGTCCACGGTGGACTGGAGCGCGGCCCGGGCCTGGCTCCTGGTGACGCCCGGCTTCATACGCCCGATGACTTGCAGCCACTGGCTGGGGCGCGAGGCGAGGATGTCGAACTCGTTGCGCTCGAGCGTGCGGTGCATCGTCAGGGGCACGTAGAGATCCGGGTCCATCCCGGGTTCGGTGCCGAAGAAGTTCCTGTCCGCCACGCCGGCTACGGTGAACGGGATTGCGTTCAACTGCACCGTGCTCCCGACGATGGCGGGGTCGCCGCCGAACCGGCCGCGCCAGAGCCTGTAGCTGAGCACGCAGACGGGAACGCGCTCGTCGTCGGGGGTGAGCATACGGCCGATGGCGGGCCGGACCCCGAGGATGTCGAAATAGTTGGGGGTGACTTCGTGCCCGCTGACGTGATCGGTCACTCCGTCACGGCTAAGCGCGGCCGAGATCGTCCAGCGCGCGATCAGGCCGGAGAGCACGGTGTTCCGGTCGCGGACGTCGCGGTAGAAGGGGTAGGAGAACTGCGTCCGTTCTTCGTCGTTCGACGGTTTGAGCCGGATGAGGATCAATTCCTGCGGATTCGGCACGGGCAGGGTGCGGAGGATGACAGCGTTGATCAGGGTGAAGACTGCTGTGTTGGCGCCGATGCCGAGCGCGAGGGTGAGCACGGCGACGGCGGTGAAGCCGGGGTTGGCGCGCAGGGCGCGGAGGGCGTAACGGAGATCCTGGGCGAGATGGTCGAGCCAGGCCCAGCCCCAGAATTCGCGGCTGGCTTCGCGGGCGAGGGTGGCGTTGCCGAAGCGGCGGCGGGCGGCGTGGTCCGCCTGTTCGGGCGTCATCCCGGCGGCGCGGTTATCCTGCGCTTTCATTTCCAGGTGGAAGCGGATTTCGTCTTCGAGGGCGGCGTCGAGCTCGCGGCGGTGCGCGAGGTTCCGCAGCCTCCTCCAGATTCTGAGCGGGTGCATGGGTCAGGCCTCCTGCATCACGCGCGCGATGGCGCCGATGACGCGGTCGAAGTTTTCGCTTTCGGCCGCGAGTTGCTTCCGGCCGGCGGCGGTCAGGCGGTAGAAGCGCGCGCGGCGGTTGTTTTCCGAAACGCCCCATTCGGCCGCGACCCAGCCGTTGACCAGGAGCCGCTGGAGGGCGGGGTAGAGCGAGCCCTCGCCGACTTGCAGGACGTTCTCCGAGATCTGCTGGATGCGCTGGGCGACGCCGTAGCCGTGCATGGCACCGCGGGTGAGGGTTTTGAGAATGAGCATGTCGAGCGTGCCCGGCATGAGGTCCGTGGTCTGATCCGTTCTTCCCATCGATTGTCGATGTAAGTATACGGCGTCTCCCATCGACTGTCAATGGGAGAGCGAGGCGTACTGGGAGACAAGATTCAGGACAAAGAAGACTGAGAATTCCGATAAGCGTTGGGCACGCGGCGGATGCCAATAGGACTCTTAGACCAAATTCCTCACCCCTCCTGAGGGGTTGAGCAACCCTAGTTCGAGTAGGGTCATGGTACGTTGGCGGGTAGGAATGGCCGTAAATTAAAAAGTTTTTAATTGCGTCGTACGTTGACTCAGTACCAGTAGGAGGCCTAGAATCAACCAGATCCACATGGTCGACGAACCTTCCACCCTCCAGTACGAGGCGTCGCGTACTAGTGCTCCACGCCCCGGAAGTATACGGCTCGTCATCGCTGACGACCATCCGATCTTTCGCGACGGTCTTCGCAAGCTGCTCAGCCTCGAAGACGACTTCGACGTCGTTGGAGAAGCGCGAGACGGAAACGATGTGCTCGAAATCGTGCGCCAGGCAGAGCCCGATGTTCTGCTGCTGGACTTGCGGATGCCGGGCATGGATGGCCTTTCGGTACTACAAAACTTGAAGAGCTCCGGGAGCCGGACGAAGGTCATTATTCTGACGGCGTCGGAAGACAAGAACGAATTCGTGCAGGCGATGAAGCTCGGCTGCTCGGGGATCGTGCTGAAACAGACGGCGACCGAGCTGCTGTACAAGAGCATCCGGAAGGTACACGCCGGAGAGATCTGGCTGGATTCGCACACGACGGCGGCGGTGATGCGGCAGTTCGCTTCGCCGGGACGGATTTCGAGCTCCGACCGCAAGGGCCGGGAGCGCAGCCCGCTGAGCCAGCGCGAGCGGGAGATCGTGGCGCTGGTGGCGCAGGGCTTCAAGAACAAAGAGATCGCCGAGAAGATATTCATCAGCGAGCAGACGGTCAAGAATCACCTACATAACATCTTCGACAAGCTGGGGGTTTCGGACCGGCTCGAGCTTGCTTTGTACGCCATCCACAAGGGCTTCCATAGCGACGTGGAAGTTTAGAACAGAAGCCAGAAGTCAGAAGCCGGAAGTCAGAAGGCGGAGGATGCTCCTTCTGGCCTCTGGCTTCTTGTGCCTTTTGCTACCATGACCTCGATATGAAAATCGCGGTTCTTGGCCTTGGGTTCATGGGTAGCACGCACCTGAAGGCCTACAAGAAAATTCCTCAAGTCGAGCTGGCGGCAGTGGCCAGCGATATCCCGCAGGCGCTCACGGGCGATCTGAGCCACATACAGGGCAATATTGGCGGGCCCGGCGAGAAGATGGATTTTTCCGGGCTGGGGCGGTATGCCGATCCGTTCGAGGCGATCAAGCATCCCGGCGTCGAGGCCGTGGACATTTGCCTTCCGACGAACCTGCATGCTCCGGTGGCGATTGCGGCGTTGCGCGCGGGCAAGCATGTGCTGGTCGAAAAGCCGATGGCGCTCACGGCCGCCGATTGCGATGCGGTGCTCGCGGCGGCGAAGGACAGCGGGCGCGTGCTGATGTCGGCGCAGGTGTGCCGGTTCCTTCCTGCTTATGCCGCGACGGCTCGCATGGTGAAATCGGGCGAACTGGGGCAAGTGCGGTCGGCGATCCTCCGCCGGCGATGCGCGGCGCCTCCATGGAGCGTGTGGCTCGATAAGAAAGACATGAGCGGCGGGGGCGTGTTCGACCTGCTGATTCACGACATCGATTTCTGCATACACCTGTTCGGGCTGCCCGAGGCCGTGTCGGCGGTGGGGTATGAGAATCTCAAAGCCGGGATCGACTGGGTGACGGCGGAGCTGTTCTATCCCGAGATCGGCGGCGTGGTCGTTTCGGGCGGCTGGCACCATCCGAAGGCGTTCCCGTTTTCGATGGAGTACAGCGTGCTGGGGGATTGCGGCACGGTGGAGTTCAGTTCGGCCGCGGGCGAACCGCCTACCTTGTATAGCTCGGCCGGCGAGAAGAAGCCGCTCGAGGTGGGCGATGCCGATGGGTATCAGGCCGAGATCGAGTATTTCGTGGACTGCTGCGTGAACGGCAAGCGGCCCGAGTTCTGCCCGCCGGAGGAATCCGCCGCGGCGGTGAAGCTGGCGCGGCTGATCGACGAGGGCAGGAACAAAAAGGGAGAGAAGATCGAATGCAGCCTTTGAGAGCGCTGGAAATCGGAGTGATGTTCTGGGCCGGGTGCGACCCGGTGGAGACGGTTCGCGAGGTGAAGTCGCTCGGGAACGTGCGGTGCGGGCAGTTGGCCGTGCCGGGCGATTTGAGCCTGGACGCGGCGACGACGGCGGCGTGGAAGCGGGCGCTGGCGGAGGAGGAATTCCGCGTCAATACGGTGTTCGCGGCCTACACGGGCGAGAGCTACGCGGATATGGCGGCAGTAAAGAACACCGTGGGCTTCATTCCGAAGGCGACGCGGGCGGCGCGCGAACAGCGCACGTACGAAGTGAGCGATTTCGCGGCGGCGATCGGGGCTCCGAGCATTGCTACGCACATCGGGTTCGTTCCGGAGGATGAGTCGGACCCGAACTACACCGAAGTGCGGGACCTGGTGCGGCGCGTGTGCGACGATGCCGCCGAGTGGAACCAGACGTTCGCGCTCGAGACCGGGCAGGAGCCTGCGAAGGTGCTGCTGCGGTTCATACAGGACGTGGACCGGCCGAATCTGCGGATCAACTTCGATCCGGCGAACCTGATTCTGTACGGGACGGGCGATCCGATCGAGGCGCTCGATGTGCTGGGGCCGCTGGTGCTTTCGGTGCATGCGAAGGACGGGAACTGGCCGTCGAAGGACACGCCGGGCGCGCTCGGGGCCGAGCAGCCGCTGGGTAAGGGCGCGGTCGGGATCGAGCGGTTTGTGGCGAAGCTGAAGCAGATCGGGTATCAGGGCACTCTCAACGTCGAGCGCGAGACGGAGGACCAGGAGCAGCGGCTGAAGGACATACGGAACGGCATCGCGCTGCTCGAGCGGGTGCGGGGGTAAATGGAAGCGCTGGTGATGTTGCTTGCCGGCGCGGCGGCCGGAGCGGGGGCGGCGTGGCTGTACTTCCGCTCCGAGCGCGCGGTGGCGGCCGAGCGGCTTGCGGCGCGCGAACGCGAGGTGGAGGAGCGCGACGCCGCGATTCGGGAAGCCAAGGGGTCGATTGCGGAGCTTCAGATCGAGGGCGCCGCGCTGAAGGTGCGCGAGGCGGAGCTGAACGCGGCGCTAGCCGAGGAGCGCAGGAGCGCGCAGGAAAAGCTCGCTCTGCTCGAGGAAGCACGGCAGAAGCTGTCGGATGCGTTCCAGGCGCTGTCGGGCGAGGCGCTCAAGAGCAACAACCAGGCGTTTCTCGCGCTGGCGCAGGCGGTGCTCGAGAAGCATCATGCGCAGGCCGCGGGGGACCTGGGGCAGCTCGTCAAACCGATTACGGAATCGCTGGGCAAGGTGGACCGGCAAATCCAGGAGATGGAAAAAGCGCGCGTGGGCGCGTATGCCGGGCTGTCGGAGCAGGTCAAGATGATGTCCGAGGCGCAGATCCGGCTGCAATCGGAGACGGCAAACCTGGTGACTGCGCTGCGGGCGCCGAAGGTGCGCGGGCGGTGGGGCGAGATTCAGTTGCAGCGCGTGGTAGAGCTGGCCGGGATGCTCGAGCGCTGCGATTTCGCGCAGCAGGAATCGGTGACGACCGGGGACGGGCGGCTGCGGCCGGACCTGATCGTCCACCTGCCGCGGGGCAAGCGGATCGTGGTCGATTCCAAGGTTCCGCTCAAGGCGTATCTGGAGGCGCTCGAGGCGCAGGACGAGGAGACGAAGCTTGCGAAGCTCGGCGAGCATACGGCTCAGGTGCGGGCGCATGTTTTGAATCTGGCGAGCAAGAGTTATTGGGAGCAGTTCCAGCCTTCGCCGGAGTTCGTCGTGATGTTCTTGCCGGGCGAGCCGTTTTTCAGCGCGGCGCTCGAGCAGGACCCGGGACTGATCGAGATGGGCGTCGAGCAGCGGGTGATCATGGCGACTCCGACGACGTTGATCGCTCTGCTGAAGGCCGTTTCCTACGGGTGGCGGCAGGAGAACCTGGCGGAGAACGCGCAGCGGATCGCGGACCTGGGGAAGGAACTGTATGCGCGGCTGTGTACGGTGGGCGGGCACTTCGAGGAGATGCGGAAGGGGCTCGAAAGGGCCGTGAGCGGGTATAACGGCGCGGTGGCGTCGATGGAATCGCGCGTGATGGTGAGCGCGCGGAAGTTCCGGGAGCTCGAGGCGGCGCCTCCGCAGGAACTGGAGCCGCTCGAGGCGGTGGAGCGGGCTCCGCGATCGCTGGACAGCGAGGTGCTCAGCGGCCGGTAGAAATCGGGAATTGAGTATACTGTCCCGGGTTTAATGCAGGCCCAGGCCGGGGCGGTTCGGGAGTATCAGCTTTCCTTTTTCTACGGTGACTCCGCGATAGGGGTCGTTGGCGATCAGGAGGTTGCCGTCGAGGTCGGCGTAGTCTACCAGCGGCGAGAGGTGCGCGGCGGCCGTCACGGAGATGGAGCTTGAGACCATGCAGCCTAGCATGGTCTTCAGGCCGAGTGCCTTGGCGATCTGGATCATGCGCCAGGCGTTGAGGATGCCTCCGGATTTATCGAGCTTTACGTTGACTCCATCGTAGATGCCGGCACACTTGGGGACGTCGGCGGGGCGGAGGCAGGCTTCGTCGGCGATGATGGGGAGCTTGACGCGGGACCGCAGCCAGCGGATGTCTTCGGCCCGCGCGGCGGGCAGGGGCTGCTCGATGAACTCCACTCCTTGTGTGGCGAGCCAGTCGATTTTGCGCGCGGCGACTTCTTTGTCCTTCCAGCCTTCATTGGCATCTACTCGCAGAGGCTTGTCGGTCACGCTGCGGACGGCGGCGATGGTGGCTTCGTCGGTGTCGAGTCCTACTTTGATTTTCAGGATCGGGTAGGCCGCGGCTTCGCGGACTTTCCGGCGCGTGATCTCCGGCGTGTCGATGCCGATGGAGAAGGTCGTCAGCGGGGCGTCGTGCGGGTCGAGGCCGAAGTAGCGGTAGAGGGGAATGCCGAGCTTCTTGCCGGTCCAGTCCATGAGGGCGATGTCGAGAGCGGCCTTCGCAGCCCATTGGCCTTCGATGCGGCGCGAGACTTCGTCGAGCACCTTCGAGAACTCGGCCGGATTCGCCTGAGCGAGGTAGTCGCGCAGCGATTCGATGGCTGACTGCGCGGTATGGGCGTCTTCGTGATAGCGGACGATGGGCGCGCCTTCTCCTATGCCCGTAATGCCGTCGCGCGTGTAGCGCAGTTGGAGAGTTTCGCGGAAGGTGCTGGAGGACATGGTGGTCGTCCAGGTGTGCCGCAGGTTGAGCCTGGCGATCTTCGTCTCGATGCCGGCGGGCGCAGCGGGGGAAACGGCCGGCGCGGCGACGGCGGCGGCACTCACCTTGAACCAGTCCCGGCGATTCATTTAAGCCTCCTTGCGGCGACGAAGAGTTTCGACCAGTAGGGTTCGTCGAGCTTGTCGATTTGGATGACGGGGCGGCCGTGCGTGGTCGCATTGATGAACTCGCCGTTGCCGAGGTAGAGGCCGGTGTGGCTGATCTTGCGATCGGACGAGCCGAAGTAGACGAGGTCGCCGGGTCGCAGGGCGGCGCGCTCCACCGGCGCGAGTCCTTTCCAGTCCGCCTGCGGCTGCGCGTCGCGCGGCAGGATGACTCCCATGCGGCGGTAGAGCATTTGCGCGAAGCCGGAGCAGTCATAGCCGTAGGTGGAAGTTCCGCCCCACAGGTAGGGAAGGCCGAGGAAGCGGCGGCTGAGGGCGAGCATGGCCTCCATGGAAAGCGGGGCATCGTCGAGCGTGACGTCGCCGCGCTGCACCCACGCGATGCGGCCGTCGGCGAGGCCTACGCGGAGCCAGCGTGCCGCGTCTTTCTCCGGCTCGGCGGTGATTTCGAGTTTCGTTTCGAAGGGGACGGTGAGGACGGGGGCGGAGGTGGTGACGTCGGGTTCGCGGTAGAGGTTCGCGAACAGGCTCTCGACGCGGGCGACTCGCCCGGATGCCGCGTAGGGCTGCTCGTTGTCCTTGAGCTTGCGGAACTCGTCCGCTCGCATCCAGCCGGTATATTCGTCGGGTGTCTGGACTCTAGCCCAGCCCGGCATTTCTTCAAGGACGCCGAGGCGCGTGCCGTAGATGGCCTGCGAGACGACGTCGGTGTTGTCCGCCGGCTTCGAGTACATGTTCGCGACGGGTTTGAGGACGATCGCGTTGTGCTCCGCTGCCGACGCAATCAGCGCCAGCGCCAGCGGCAGGATTGCGAGAGCAAATCGCATACTTTCGTATTGTGACTCGAATCCGGCGGAGCGTGGGACAATATTAGGTTTCCATGTCCACTGAACTGTTTTCACTAGCAGACAAAGTTGCCGTCGTCATTGGCGGCGGAGGAGTGCTGGCGGGCGAGATGGCGATGGGATTCGCCGCGGCCGGGGCCAGCGTAGCGGTGCTCGATTTGAACGGCGAGAACGCGGAGAAGCGGGCGGCCGCGATCCGCGCAACCGGACGGCGCGCGATCGGGATTCAGGTCGATGCGACCAAGAAGGCGGACCTCTCGCGCGCGCTCGAGGCCATCGTGAAGGAACTTGGCGGCGTCGATGTGCTGCTCAATGCCGCGGGGATCAATTCCGCGACTCCGTTCTTTGAGATCACCGAAGAGGAATGGCAGCGCATCCTGGACGTGAACCTGAAGAGCATGGTGTTCGCGTGCCAGGTGTTCGGCAAGGCGATGGTGGACGCGGGCAAGGGCGGGTCGATCATCAATATTTCATCGGCCTCGTCGGGACCTCCGCTTTCGAAGGTGTTCACGTACAGCATCACCAAGGGCGGCGTGAATCAGTTGACGCAGTTTCTGGCGCGGGAGCTGGCGCCGTACAACGTGCGGGTGAACGCGCTTGCTCCGGGATTCATTCCGGCTGAGCAGAACCGGCGGATTCTGACCGAGGAGCGGGTGTCGAAGATCATGTCGCACACGCCGATGAACCGGTTCGGGGAGCCGCGCGAGATGGTGGGGGCCGTGGTGTGGCTGGCTTCCGAGAAGGCGGCCTCGTTTGTGACGGGCGCGATCATTCGCGTGGACGGCGGCTTTACGGCGATGACGATTTAGGAGCCGGGCAGCGGGCTGGCTGCGGACCAGGGGGTACGCAGCGCCAGCCAGTCCAGCATCTCTTTGAGCGCGCGGCCCCGGTGGCTGACCAGGAGTTTGCTCTCGGCGCTGGCTTCGCCGAAGGTGGAACCGAAGGGCGGGTACCAGAAAAGCGGATCGTAGCCGAAGCCGTTGGGGCCGCGCGGCTCTTCGAGGATCGAGCCTTCGACGACTCCCCGGAAGGTTCGGACGAGCTTTCCTTTTTCCGCGAGCGCGATCACGCAAACGAAGCGGGCTGTCCGTGTGTCCGCTCCCCGGAGCTTTTCGATGAGCAGGTTGTTGTTGGCCTCGTCGGTAGCCTGCGGTCCGGCGAAGCGGGCGGATTCGACTCCGGGAGCCCCGGCGAGCGCGTCCGTTTGAAGACCGGAGTCGTCGGCGAACAGCAGGCCGGGCGCGTGGGCGCTGTAGTAAAGCGCCTTCAAGACCGCGTTTTCTTCGAAGGTCCTGCCGGTTTCTTCGGGCGCAGCGATAGAGCGCATGTTCGCCAGCGGCCGGATCTCGAGACCGGCGTGGCCGAACTTTTCCGCGGCCAGGCGGAACTCGCGCAGCTTGCCGGGGTTCGTGGTCGCGCAGTACAGCGTCACAGCGCGAGGGCCTCGCGCTGGATCTCAATGAGGCGGGCGACGCCCTGGCGGGCGAGCGCGAGCATCTTGCCGAGGTGCTCGTCGTCGAAGGTGTTCTGCTCGCCGGTGGCCTGGACTTCGACAAAACGGCCGCCGCCGGTCATGACCACGTTCATATCGACTTCGGCGTGCGAATCCTCCTGGTAGGCGAGGTCGATCATGGGCTCGCCGCGCAGCATGCCGACGCTGACGGCCGCGATCGAGTCCTTGATCGGGTTGCTCTTCAGGACGCCGAACTCGACCAGTTGGCGGATGGCGATCGAGAGGGCGACGAAGGCTCCGGTGATGGCAGCCGTGCGTGTGCCGCCGTCGGCCTGCACGACGTCGCAGTCGAGGATGATGGTGCGCTCGCCGAGCGCGTTCATGTCGATGACGGACCGCAGCGAGCGGCCGATGAGGCGTTGGATTTCCTGCGTGCGTCCTGAGGGGCGGTGCACTTCGCGCGGGGAGCGCGTGGTGGTGGCGCGCGGGAGCATGGAGTATTCCGCCGTCACCCAGCCTTTGCCGCTGCCGCGCAGGAACTGCGGCACGGTCTGTTCGACCGAGGCCGCGCAAAGCACGCGCGTGTTGCCCACTTCAATCAGCGCGGAGCCTTCGGCCGTCCGCAGATAGCCGGTTTGAATTCTCACCGGACGCATTTCGTCCGCCGCGCGGCCGTCGGCCCGCCTCAATTTTTCGTTTCCCGCCATGTCAACCTTTCAGCGCGTAGAAGAACAGCAGCATGAGCAGCGCCATGATTCCGAGTATGAGAACGATGCAGGGGACCGCGGCGCGGGTGCTTTGCTTCACCGTCGATTTGCCCTTGGTCTTCGACCTGGCCGGCTTGAGTTTCGCCATTCTGTGGTCCCCTAGAGCCTGCCGGGCTTGAGGCAGGCGGCCGCGCGGCGGAAGAACTCATCGAGCGCGCGCAGGCTCGGCTCCTCGAGGTTTTTCAGCCGGATGGATACGACGGCGCGGCCGCGTTCGGCCAGCGCGATTTGTGTCGCCAGGAATTGCGCCATATGGTAATCGGGCGAGTAGCGCGCCTGCGGAAGCTGCTCCTGCTTATCGGAGAGCAGCACGGTGGAGAAACACCGGCCGTGTCCGATTATCATTTCGTGGTAGGAGTGATTCATCGCCGGGCCTTCGTAGACGTCGGCGTGCATGTTCAGGCGGCGTTCGAAGAGGTTTTCGGCGGCGCGATCGAGGCGCTTGCGCAGCGCCGCGCCTTGCGGCGAGTAGCGCGTGTCTCCGAAAAACGTCAGCTCGCCGTACTCGATGCGGCGCTCGGAGGCGAGTTTCTTGAGGATGCTCGCGTAGAGCTGGGGCGCGGTGAGGCCGTCCGATTCGACCTCGACGCACAGGCGGTCGTAGTTGAGCGTGAGCAGGCCGCCGAAGGAGACTTGGCGCGGGGAACTCGTCATCGCTTTCCAGGCCGCGGTGTGCGAAGTGCCGCCCGCGGGCTGCGCTTCTTTGTAGATGGCGTTGGCGACGGATTTGTAAAGTTCGACGCCCGGCTGCGTGACGAAGTTCATCTGGCGAAGGTAGCCGAGCCCGAATACGGCGTAATGGATGAACTGCATGTAGGTCGAAAGCTGCACGCCGCGGGGCAGCGTGAGCGATGCGACCGGATAGCCCGCGCGGCGCAGCATGGCGACCTTGGCTGCATCGGGGCCGGGCTGGCCTTTGATGGCGATGGCGAGAAAGGCGCGGTCCTGGCGCGGGTCGCGCGGGGAGCGGTAGTTCGCCAGGCGCGGCTTCGGGCAGGGCACGACCTTGAGGCCGGCCTGCTCGCTTTTGCCGAGGCTTTCTTCGAAATCCTGCTTGGTCCAGACGGCCGCCCCGAGCCAGGCTTTCGGGAGCATGAGGGTGATCTTGTCGCGTCCCGCTTCGCCCTGGGCCTGGATGAACGACGCCAGCTTGAAGGCGGTGTGGATGTTGGTGTCGTTGAGCGACGCGCCCTCGATCCAGGCGCGGAGGTCGGCGCGGGCGAGGGCGAGCGGATATAGGCTGCCGCGCGTGAGCGGCCCGCTGTGCCGGCCCGCGGTGGAATTTGCGTTATCGGGCTGCAACTCGACGCGGCGGTAGCCTCGCTCGCGCCCGAACTTGTCGAGCAGCGAATCGGGCAGCGTCATGTAGATGAAGTTGCTGCGGCTGTCGATGTGGTAGCGCTCGTAGAGGTTCGCGAGTTTTTCGAGATTGACGACAGGCTCGTAGGACGTCATGCCCATCGCCATGCCGACGACGAGCGTGCTTCGCAGGACCTGCGTGATGGGCAAGCCGTGGCGGCGCTCGATGTCGTCGAGGATGGACTTGAGTTTGGCAGGGTCGGTGGAATCGAGGACGTAGCAGCGCGGGCCTCGCTTGAGGAGCCCGGCGGCGTTGTACATCGATTTGTCTTCCGCCGAGCCGCCCATGCCGGCCCAGATGAGAAAACGCAGCGGGCACTGGTGCGCGGCCTTGATGGCGGCGCGGATTTCAGCGACTTCGGCGGCGATCCGGTCGGGCCACTCGCGGTGCAGCTGGGCCTGCCAGGCGAGATCGAAGACACCGTAGCTGTTTTTGGTGACGCGTCCGGCGGCGTCGATTTCCATTCCGATGCGAGCCAGAGGATCGCGCGCGTCAACGGCGGCCAGACCCTCGCGGCGTGCGAGCGCATCAAGCGACTTCAACCTCTCCAGGACCTTTTCCGTGATGAATTTTTGGTAGTAGCAATCGGTTTGCGGCGAGTCGTTTGACAGCGAGAGGAGCACTTACTCGTTTTAGCATAGAACCGCGATTCTTAACCGCAGAGGCGCAGAGGACGCAGAGAAAAACAATAAAATAAAAACATGGTGCGGGTTCCGGCCGCCGCGGTGGATCGGTATTTCGATCTGTCGGTGCTCGGCCTGGTGACGAGCGGGTATCTGGCGGTGCTGGGGTCGGGGTATCTCGATGCGCCGACGGCGGTGGTTGTTGCGGCGGGGCTGGCGATGCGCGCGCTTATGATCACGGGCGTGGCGCGCCTGGCGATTTCGAGCCGGCTGACGCTCGCGGCGACGGTCGCCTACATCGGGTTCTATCCGCTCGACTATTTGTTCGTTTCGCGGGATTTTGTTTCGGCCACCGTGCATCTGGTCTTCTTCCTGGCGGTGATGAAGGTGCTGACCGCGCGCGCGACTCGCGATTACATCTTCCTTGGGATCATCGGATTTCTGGAGCTGCTGGCGGCTTCGATTCTTTCGTCGAATCTCACGTTCTTCGTGTTTCTGGCGCTGTTTCTGGTGTTCGGGGTGGCGACGTTTGCGAGCTCGGAGGTGCGGCGGTCGATGCGGAAGCCGCACTCGGTGGCGCGCACGGCGTGGCGGCGGTTTCACTGGCGGCTGGCGGCGCTGACGGTATCGATGTCGCTCGGGATCCTGGCGCTCACGGGCGGGCTGTTCTTCCTTCTGCCTCGCACGGCGCAGGCGGCGTTCCGGCACCTGGTGCCGCAGCGGTTCCATGTGCCGGGGTTCTCAAACGAGATGACGCTCGGGGAGATCGGCGAGATCCAGAAGCGCCAGACGGCGGTGATGCACGTGAAGATCACCAACGGGCCGAACCAGCCGATGAAATGGCGCGGCGTGGCGCTGGGGCAGTTCGACGGGCGGCGGTGGTTCAATCCGCCGGAGAAGCCGGAGATGCTGCGCGTGAGCGACGGCATGATCGTGCTGGCGGATACACCGCAGCGGTGGCGCGCGGCGGCGGCGCAGCATGTGGATTACCAGGTGCAACTCAATGCTATGAGCACCGACGCGCTGTTCCTGGCCGGGACGCCGGAGCTGATCCGCATCAATGCGCGCGTGCTGCTGCGGACGTCGGGCGGGAGCTACCGGGTGGGGTATCCGAACACCGAGGGGCTGTGGTATTTCGCGTATACGTACCTGGGCGAGACGGCTCCGCAAGGCGATGGCGCGGGTCCGCTTCCTTACGAGATGCGCGCGGCGTATCTGCAATTGCCGCGGCTCGACGGCCGGGTGCCGGAACTGGCGCGGCGTGTTGCGGCCGGAGCGGAATCCGACGCGGCGCGGGCGCGCGCGATCGAACGGCACTTGCAGAGGAGCTACCGCTATACGACGAAGCTGCTCGATCGCGAGGTGCCCGATCCGCTGGCGAATTTCCTGTTCGCGCGGCGGGCGGGGCATTGCGAGTACTTCGCTTCAGCAATGGCGGTGATGCTGCGGACGCTGGGGATTCCTTCGCGCGTGGCGACGGGTTTCGAGAGCGGCGTCTACAACCCGGTGAGCGGGTGGTACGTGATCCGGGCCTCGGATGCGCACAGTTGGGTGGAGGCGTACCTGCCGGGGCGCGGGTGGACGACGTTCGACCCCACGCCGCCTTCCGCGGACCGGCCGTCGGCATCGGTGTGGGCGCGCCTCGGGTTCTATATGGACGCGGCGCAGACGTTCTGGCAGGAGTGGGTGCTGAATTACAACCTGGACCAGCAGCTCACGCTGGCGTCGGAGATGGAATCGTCGAGCCGGAGCCTCGGGGCGCGGTGGCTGGATCGGGTCCGGGCGTGGGAGCGGCGGATGCGCGCGGCGGTGGTGAGCTACGGGCGCGCCTATGGCGCGGCGTTCGCGGCGGCGGTGTTGATGCTGGGGGTTGCGTGGTGGATGGCTCCGCGTGCATGGGCGTGGTGGCAGACGCGCGTGCGTGTGCGGCTGGTGAAGCGGGGGCAGGCGTCGGCGTCGGATGCGACGCTGCTCTACGGGCGCATGCTGCGGACCATGAAGCGGCGCGGGTTCGAAAAACCCTCGTGGGTGACGCCGGCGGAGTTCGCAGGCATGCTGCCGGCTTCGGAGACAGCGGCGCTGGTCGGGTCGTTCACGGCGGCGTATAACGATCTGCGGTTCGGCGGGAACGCGGGGGCTGCCGCGCAAATGGTCGGGATCCTGGAGCGCATCGAGCGCGAGCCGCGAAGATAGGCCGCACACCTGCGCCACAACCAACTCCCAAGAAGGTACTAGACAATCTTCTACCATAGGCAGTAGAATGTCTTCTACATGGGGAAGCGCAACAAGGAGCCTTATCAGAACCGGATCGAACTGCTGCAGGGCACTCTCGACATGATGATCCTGCGCACGCTGCAATGGGGCCCTCAGCACGGTCACGGCATCGGGCAGGCGATCCGGGCGAGTTCGGAAGACGTGCTGCAAATCGAGCGCGGATCCCTGTACCCCGCGCTGCATCGCCTTGAAGGACAGGGTTGGATCGGCTCGGAATGGAAAATGACGGAGAACAAGCAGAGGGCGAAGTACTACCGCCTCACTTCGTCGGGCAAAAAGCAACTCGCCTCTGAGACTTCCCGCTGGAACCAGCTCGTCGAGGCGATCGGGCGCGTGATGCGTCCGGCATAGGAGGCGCGAATGTCATGGTGGCGGGGTATCGCTTCGGCACTGCGGCCGAGAATACTGCGCCGTTCGCAAGACGAGGCGGATCTGGAGGACGAGATCCAATTCGATCTCTCTGAGGAGGCAAGGCTTCGCGCCGGGCGCGGCGAATCTTTGGAATCCGCCGAGCTTTCGGCGCGCCGCGATTTCGGAAATGTGGCCCTCGTAAAGGAAGCGACGAGGGAAGCATGGGGCTGGACAGCGGTAGGGAACCTCGTCTCGGATGTTCGCTATGCTTGCCGCACGCTGCGGAAGAGCCCCGGGTTCACCTTGGTGGCGGTCGCTTCGCTCGCCATCGGAATCGGCGTGAATACATCCATTTTCAGCGTGCTGAATGCAATGCTGATCCGGCCTCTTCCGGTAAGCCGTCCCGATCGCCTCCAACTCGTAATGTGGAGCGGCGAGCCTGCCGTGCCAATGGCTTCGATGAACGGCTATGCGACCGAGCTTTACAGCCCCACGGCCTGGAGTTCGTTCTCGTACCCGATGTATGAGCGGCTCTCTCAGAGCGTGCCCCAGTTCTCCGAACTGACGGGCTTCGCGGACGGCCAGTTCACGATCGTAGCCCGTGGCGCCTCCCACTCCACGGGCGCACTGTTCGTTACCGGCAACTTCTTCACGGCCCTGGGTGTCCAGGCACTCGCGGGGCGAACTTTGAACGCCGATGACAATCTTCCCGGATCGCCCGCGGTCGCCGTTCTCTCCTACTCGTATTGGGAGCGCTATTACAATCTCGATCCCACGGTAATCGGCCAGCAGGTTCTCGCCAACAGGCAGCCGGTAACGATCGTCGGGGTCATGCCCCAGCCATTTCAGGGTTTGACGCCTGGACGCAGCTATGGGATGTTTGCGCCCATTGCGCGTGTGGATATCCTGGGACCGAAATCATACTCGCTCGACAAGGAAGACGCCTGTTGGGTCCAGATTGTCGGCCGCCTGCGGGATGATGTCCCCGCCAATCAGGCCCGGGCCGCCCTGCAAGTCGTGCTGGAGCGCGAAAACGAGCGGTTCGGTCCAACCGGCAAGCAGAAGCGGGACCCGTGGCGCGCCGTCGTAGCGCCCGGTCACATCGGCCTGCCGCTGTTGCGCCAGCAGGCATCCAGGCCGCTGATCATGTTGAGCTGCATCCTCGGTCTGGTGCTTCTGATCGCCTGCGTGAATCTGGCGAATCTGCTCGTTGCGCGTGGAACGGCGCGGCGGCGGGAGATCGGGGTTCGCCTCGCGCTCGGCGCCGGCCGGTTCCGCCTCATTCGCCAGTTGCTTGTGGAGAGCTTTCTGCTGGCGGGCTTGGGCGCGGCGCTTGGCATTGTGCTGGCGTCTCCGCTATCGAAGGGCATCGTAGGCATGGTCCGGGGAGCTTACCCGCTCGCGCTCGATACCGGCATCGACGGGCGGGTGCTCTTGTTCACCGTTGCGGTCGCGCTGGCGACGGCGCTGGTCTTCGGACTCGCTCCGGCATTCTGCGCCACCCGCGTCGACCTCATGCCCGGGCTTAAGGACGGCGCCGGCGGATCGGCCGGCACGCGGCGATCCCGGTTCAGCCGGACCCTCGTCGCCGGCCAGGTCGCCGTCTCGGCGGTGCTCGTCGCCGCAGCCCTCCTGTTCGTCCGGACGCTCATCAAGCTCTCCAGCGTTGACCCCGGGTTCGATGCAGGCAGCGTCGTGATCTTTGCGGTGAACGGCGCTCAGGCCGGCTATGAAGGGGAGCGGCTCGCCGCCCTGTACGAACAGATCAGGATGCGGCTTGCAGCCATCCCGGGCGTCGAGGCGGCGACGCTTTCCTCGTTGCCCCTGATTGCCGAGAGCGTTGACCAGAGCTACGTCACAGTGACTGGGTACAAACCGGACACCGGGCGCCCGGCCCAGGCTCACATATTGACCGTGGGAAACCGCTTCTTCGAGACGATGCGCATACCGATTCTGTTGGGCAGGCCGCTTCGCGAGAGCGATGGACCGCGCGCTCCCAAGGCCGCCGTAGTCAACGAGACATTTGCTCGAAGGTTCTTGTCCAGCCGGAATCCGATTGGCGCTACGTTCTCCCTCGGCGCGGAAGGGCCGCTCAAGCCGGAGGCCTTAATCGAGGTGGTGGGCGTATCCAGGGACGCCAAGTATGAGAGCCTCCGCCACGCGATTCCCGCCACGGTATACGTGCCGCTGTTTCAGGAACGGGGCGTGCTGGGCGGCGTTACGTTTGAAGTTCGAACTTCGCTCGCCCGCCCCGGAATGGCAGCGGCCATACGGCGTGCTGTTGCGGCCGGAGATCGCGGCCTGCCGCTGGAGAACATGCGTACTCAGAAGGAGCAGATCCGGCTCTCTCTCGGCCTTGCGCGCCTGTTTGCGCAACTGGTCGGGTCCCTGGCCGTACTCGCCGCGCTTCTCGCCGCGATCGGAATCTACGGGCTTATGTCGTACACGGTGGCGCGCCGGACGCCCGAAATTGCGATCCGGCTCGCGCTTGGCGCCTCTGAGAGTCAAATCCTGCGACTGGTGCTGCGCGATAGTCTGCGGCTGGTCGTGATCGGATTGGCTGTCGGAGTACCCGTCGCGCTCGCCCTGGCGCGGCTGGTCCGCGGAGCGCTGTTCGGGATTGGACCCTCGGATCCGGTGAGCTTCGTGGCAGCAGGCACGCTCATGCTGGCCGTTGCGGGAGTTGCAGCCGCGATTCCCGCCCGCCGTGCGGCGGCCGTGGATGCAACGGCGGCTTTGCGGTGTGAATGATGCCAACTGCACGCGAGCGAAGATAACTCGCGATTTTTCCCGGTCACCCGGCACTATATCCCTGAGATGCCTGGAGTGTCCTTGCTGGACGGCGCAATCGCGGTGTGCCTGCCGGTGCTGGCCGTCTGGCTCCTGATCAGCGGGCTCGACGACCTGTTCCTGGACATCGTGTGTTTCGGGGCTTGGATCCGCCGCCGCAGGCGCCGCGAGACGGCGCGCGCCGCCGCTGTGACGCCCGCGGGCGAGCCCGAGAAACGCATCGCGATCTTCCTGCCCCTCTGGCACGAGCACCGCGTCATCGGGAGCATGCTCGAGCATAACCTGGCAGCGATCCGGTACGAAAACTACGCCGTGTTCGCGGGCGGGTACCCGAACGACGAGCCGACGCTCGATGCGGTGCGGGAGATCGAGGCGCGGTTCCCGAACGTGCACCTGGCGCTCTGCCCGCACGACGGGCCGACGTCGAAGGCCGACTGTCTCAACTGGATCTACCAGCGCATGGTTCTCTACGAGCAACAGCACAAAGTGCGCTTCGACGTGGTGGTGCTGCACGACGCCGAAGACCTGGTGCATCCGGATGAGCTGCGGTGGATCAACCATTACTCCTCCGAGTACGCGATGGTGCAGATTCCCGTGCTGCCGCTGCCGACCCCGCTCTACCGGCTCACGCACGGAGTCTACTGCGACGAGTTCGCCGAGTTCCAGACCAAGGACATGCCGGGGCGAGGGCTGCTGGCGTCGTTTGTTCCATCGAACGGGGTCGGGACCGGGTACACGCGCGAGGCGCTCGAACTGCTCGCCGCCGCGCACGACAACCGCGTGTTCGATCCCGAATCGCTGACCGAGGATTACGAGAACGGCATACGGCTGCACGAGCTCGGGTGCAAGCAGTTGTTCATGCCGATCCGGTTCGCGGCGGGGCAGCCCGTGGCGACGCGCGAGTTCTTCCCGCAGCGCTTCCGCCAGGCGCTGAAGCAGCGCACGCGGTGGGTGATGGGCAACTCGCTTCAGGCGTGGGAGCGGCATGGGTGGCGGGGCGGCCTGGCGCAGATTTACTGGCTGTGGCGCGACCGCAAGGGGCTCGCCGGCAATCCCACGAGCGCGCTGGCGAATCTGCTGCTGGTGTACGGGACGGCGACGTGGATGTGGAGCCGGTGGACGGGCGCGGCATGGGGGCTCGAAGGCGCCGCGGCGACGATGTGGTCGTGGCCGGTGCTGGCGGTCACGATGTTCCTGCAAATTCACCGCACGGCGGTGCGGGCGTGGTGCACGGGGCGCATCTATGGGTGGCGTTTCGCGGCGCTCGTGCCGGTGCGCATGATGTGGGGCAACTGGCTGAACTTTTTCGCGACGGCCGGGGCTGTGCGGCGGTATGCGGTGGCGCGGCTGCGCGCGCGTCCGCTGGTCTGGCTGAAGACGGACCACATGTATCCCTCGCAGGCGGCGCTGGTGACGCACAAGCGGCCGCTCGGGGAGGTGCTGGTGGAGCAGGGATTGTTGAGCGGGGCGCAGCTCGAGTGGGCGCTCGGGTCGAAGCCCGCGGCGATGCGGATCGGCGAGTATCTCCTCAATGCGGGGTATCTGAACGAGACGGCGCTCTATCGCGGGCTGAGCATGCAGCAGAACGTGCGCTTCGAACCGCTCGACAGCGGGCGCATTCCGGTGTGGGTGGCGCGCGCGCTGCCGGGCGCGTTCGCGCGGCGGTGGAACGTGCTGCCGTTCCGGATCGCCGGGGGGCGCATCTACGTGGCCGGGCCGGAGCTTCCGAGCGAGACGATGCAGCGGCAGTTGCGGACGCTCACGCCGCTCGAGATGCGGTTTCAGTACGTGACGCCGGGGAATTTCGCGCGGCTGTCGGCGGATTTGCTGGGGGCGGCGCGGCGGGCGTCATAGGACCACCAAACGCAGTTCGGGAGCGATCTTCCTGAGATCGCCGGCGTCGCTGGTGACGACGGCTTGCCCCGCCCTGCGGGCGCAAACGACGACGTGGGCGTCCACGATATCGGCCGCCCCGGTTCGCGCCAGCAAGAGACCCACAGCGGTCGCATCCGCTCCGTCGAGCGCTACGAGATCCGTGCTGGCTTGCCGGATGAGCCGGGAGAGGCGGGCTTGCCGAGCGGGGTTACGAAGGGCCTGTGCCAGTGCCGTCGCTGGAATCGTGACCCGCATGCCGCGTTCCGCGGCGCGCGCGAGGAGGGTGAGGATGCACCGGTCGTTCCGGTCGATCGCGGTCAGCCCGCCAGCGTCGAGAGTGATTCCGCTCACGCGATCTTTCGGCCCCGGCCGGAGAGTTGGGAATCGGCCCAGGCACGCTCCTGCTTTGTGAGCGGGCCGCCGGTTTGCCGTAGCGCGTCTGCGAGCATCTCGCGCCACCCTTGCGCATCGAACAGAGCAACGTTGACGGCATGCTTCACAAAAGCGGAGACGCTTGCCGCTTCTCCGGCTGCGACCAGCGCCCGGATTTCTTTGATCTGTTCGTCGGGAATCGTGATGGTGATCTTCGTGGTCGCCATATTGAAAACCATACCACGTTGCTTACTCGGCTCTCAGGATTTGGACCGGGGCCGAAGGACGGCGTGACGTGGATGGGGCCGGCCAGGGGGCCGGCCGCCGCTAGATTGAGCCGGCTGGAGCCGGGTTGACGGAGGGCGTCCGGCCGAGCATGCGAAGCGCGAACCGGACATCCCGGATCATGCCGAGTATTTTCTCGCGCCGCGGCGGAGTTCGGCGGCGAGCGGCGGGATGCTCTTCTCGGGGTCGCCGCTGGATTCGTATTCGATGGAGACATAGCCGCGGTAGCCGGCCTTGGCGAACATGCCGAGGAGGCGGTCCCAGTCGGCCTTGACCTTCTTGCCGTTCTCGTCCGCGATCTCTTCCTTGAAGTGGACGTTCACGGCGTAGGGAATGCAGAGCGCGGTTTGGGCATAGCCGTTCTTCGGGAAATTGCCGGTGTCGAGGTTGATTCCGGCCCAGGGGGAATCGGCGCGGCGGACGAGCTCGACAGTCGGCTCGGCGGTTGTGGTGAGGCCGCCGTCGTCTTCGACGCCGAGCGTGATGCCCTTCGATCCGGAGTAGTCGGCCGAGCGCTTCAGCACTTCGACCGCCCAGTCGATGGCCTGCGATTCCGAGGCGCCCTTGGGCACGGAGCCGCCGAAAACGCGTATGTGCGAGGCTCCGAGCTTCTCGGCGACATCGACCCATTGCTTCGTCTTTTCGACTTCGGCGCGCTGCAACTCGGCGGTGGGCTGGCACAACTGCACGCGCACCGCAATGCTGTAGAGGGCGACCGCGTTCTTGTAGGCGTCGCGGCGCAGTGAGGCGAGGTACTTGCCGGACGTGTCCGGGAGCCAGTAGACCGTGGTGTCGAGCCCGTCGAGTCCGAGATCGGAGACGTAACGGATGAGAGCGGGGTAGGTCAGCTTGCGCTCTTCAAGTTCCTTGCGGAACGAATAAGCGACGAGACCCGTGCGCAACCTGGACTTGGCCGGCGCGGATTCGCCGCGCAACTGCGCCGCGGCGGCCAGGGTGGGAATGGTCTTTAGAAGTTCTCTTCGATTCATAATTGCTTGTCGAATTATAGAATAGGTAGCCATGCGAATCGCACTGCTGCTGCTTGCTTCGACGGCGCTGGCCGCGGACTTGCGCTGGGTCGCGCCGGCGAGCGGCGAGGTTGAGATCAACGGGTTGCCCTGGCTTGCCGAAAATCATGGCGAGCTGATCCGGCTGCCGCTGCGCTTGAAGGCGGCGTACAGGCAGGACGTGTGGGACCTGGCGCAATCGCCCTCGGGAGGCCGCATACGTTTCCGCACCGATTCAAAGAACTTTGCCGTGCGGCTCGAGTACCCGTACGCACCGTCCATGCGGAACATGCACGCCTTCGGGCAGAGCGGCGTGGACCTTTACGTCGGCGGCGTCTACATCGGGACGGCGACGGCCGATAATGAAGCCGCGCCGGGCAAGGTCTACGAGCGCGCGTGGGAAGACCGCACCGGCGGCCCGCGCGTGGAGCGCGATGTGACGCTGTACCTGCCGCTCTACATGCCGGTGAAGGTGCTCGCGATCGGCGTGGATAAAGACGCGAAGATCGGCCGCGCGGCTCCGTTCGCCGTCTCGAAGCCGGTGGTGTTCTACGGCACGTCAATCACGCAGGGCGGGTGCGCGAGCCGGCCGGGCATGAGCTACCAGGCGATTCTCGGGCGCATGCTGAACCTCGATTTCGTGAACCTGGGTTTTTCCGGCAACGGCAAGGGCGAGCCCGAGGTGGCGCGCACGGTGGCGGAGATCGACGCGGCGTGCTTCGTGCTCGATTTCGCGCAGAACAACGAAACGGTCGAATCGCTGCGAGCGGTGTACGGGCCGTTTATGGAGACGCTGCGCGCGAAGCATCCGGAGACGCCGATTCTGGCGGTGACGCCGATCTACGCGGCGCGCGAGGCCTTTGGCGAGGCGCCGCCGGCGCGGCTGGAGCCGATGCGGGAACTGATCCGCCAGGTTGCGGCCGCGCGCATAGCGAAGGGAGATGGACACCTTCAGATCGTCGAGGGCACGGATCTGCTCGGTCCGGCGCAGGGGGCGGGGCTGGTGGACGGCACGCATCCGAACGACCTGGGGTTTGAGTGGATGGCCGAGGGCTTCGCGACGCGGCTAAGGAAAGTGCTCAGGTTGCGGTGAGTGCGCCCTGGGTGTATCGTTCATTACGATGAACATGAGCAATCGTTTCTCCCGGCGCTCTTTCCTCGCCGCCACGGCGGCGGCTCCCCTGGCCGTGGCGCATGCCAAGGGCCGTTCGGTTCCGGTGGGACTCGAACTTTACTCGGTCCGCCACGAGATGGACAAGGACGTGCTGGCGACGGTCCGCGGCGTGGGCAAGATGGGCTACGACTGCGTGGAATTCTACGGTTCGTATTACAGTTGGACCGACGACTACGCCAAAAAAGTCCGCGCGCTGCTGGACGAGTTGCGCATGCCGTGCCACTCCACGCACAACGATCCGGAGGCGCTCACGCCCGAGGGGATCAAGCGGGCGATCGAGCTGAACAAGATCCTCGGCAGCCGGTACATCGTGATGGCGTCGGCGGGCGAGGTGCGGGGCGCCGACGGCTGGAAGCGCGTGGCCGATACGCTGAACCAGGCCTCCTCGGCCGTCAAAGGGGAAGGGTTGCGCGTCGGGTATCACAACCACGACGCGGAGTGGAAGCCGGTAGACGGGCAGAAGCCGATCGAGATTCTGTCGTCGAACACGGACAAGAGCGTCATGTTGCAGCTCGACGTCGGCACGTGCCTGGAGACGGGCAACGATCCGGTGGCGTGGATCGACCGGAATCCCGGCCGCATCCGCTCGATTCACTGCAAGGAATGGTCGCCGGAGAAGGGCTACAAGGCGCTGTTCGGCGAGGGCAAGGCGGAGTGGAAGAAGATCTTCGACGCCGCGGAGAAGACCGGCGGCGTCGAGTTCTACCTGATCGAGCAGGAAGGCAGCGAGTACCCCGAGATGGAGACGGCGAAGCGGTGTCTGGCTTCCTGCCGGAAACTGCGGGCGTCGTAATTACGCCGGTTTGAATACGCAGCCGGGGTTGTCCTTCACGATGACGCCCTGGCTGTGCTCTCCTTTGTCCGCGATCAGCTCGCGCAAGCAGGCTTCGTGCAGCACGTTGTCCTTGATGACGCAGTTTTCAAGGCGCTTGCACACGATCCCGTAGGACGGGCTGTAGGTCCCTTTCCCGCCGTCGTCGCGGCCCACATGCATCGTGTTCCCGACGGCCGTGATGCCCTTGGCCCCCTCGATGCGGATGTGGCAGGAGTCGGGCGTGTCGAGCTCGGCGTGTTTCCCGCTGCGGTAAATCAGGTTGCCCGTGATGGTCATCTGGCTGCACTTGCCGGATTCGGCGAGGTGAATGGCGGAGGTGCCGCTGCGGTCGATGTAGTTGCCGGTGATGTTGTAGTGGCTGCCGCCGGAGGCGAGAATACCGGCGTCGCGGTTCCACTCGATGCGGTTGCCGGTAAGGGTAATGGAGGCCGAGCCGCGTCCGGCGAAGCCCGCGCCGCCGTTGCCGGAAAACCAGTTGTCCATCAGGAAGCCGTCCCAGCCGATGCAGCGCACGCCGTCGCCGCCGCTGTAAGCGATCATCGAGTGGCGGATCGAGAAGCACCAGACGCGCGACAGCCGCACGCCGTCGCCGCTGAAGCGCGCGACCTGGCAGCGCTCGATGCGGAACGCGTCTTCATGCTTGCCGTAGTCGGGCTTGTCGAGCAGGATGCCGTGGATCTGCTTGCCGAGCTCGCCGCCTTCGAGCGAAAGGCCGTCGATCGTGGCGCCGTCGGCGCCGGTTATGTTGACGAGCGATGCGGCTTTGTCGTCGATGAGCTTCAGCGTGGACCCGCCGCCGCCTCGATAATTCCACGCGGGGACGCCGACGAGGGCCACGCGCGGGCGCAGGCGCAACTCCGAGCAGGCATAGACGGCGGGCGGGACGAAGACGGCTCCGCCCTGTCCGGCCGCGGCGTCGATGGTTTTCTGGATGGCGCGGGTGTCGTCGGTTTTGCCGTCGCCCTTCGCGCCGAACTGGCGGACATCGAGAAGTCCGGCGGCGGGCGTGTCTGATGCAGCAGCCGCGGCCGGCATCCACATTCCCGCGCCGAGCGCGCCGACCCATGCGCGCCGGGTCAGTGTTTCCGAATCCATGTTTGAGTGCTCCTTTTCTGGAGAGTCTACTCCCATGGGCGGAGGGCCGACCGGAGGGCCGGCCGCGGACCAGGGGATCCGCCTTACAAAATCTGACGGGATAGACTGGTGTCTTGCCAAGGAGACCTTCATGTTCAGCAGACGCAGATTCTTAGGCGCCGGCGCGGCTCTCGGCGCTCTCGCAACCAGCCGCACGGCGCGGGCCGACGTTCCCGATCATCTCTGGGCCGGGTACGATTTCGGCCCCGGGCCGGCGATCACGGACCGGCTCAACCAGGGGCCGTTTCCGGTCGAGCAGGACGATGGGTGGCTGACGATCGCGACCACCACGCAGTCCGCCAAACCCGTCCGGAACTTCGGGATGGGGTTGTGCGGGTACACGTGGGAGGAGAGCGGGCCGTCGCTGCCCGCGCGCGCGGGCAGGCAGACGCTCGAGAATCACGTCGAGCAGATGGCGTCGCTGCCGTTCGTCGATGTCCTCTACATACGCTGCGACTGGCGCGATGTGCAGAAGCAGCCGGGCCGCCTCGATTTGCACCCGGTCTGGAAGCTGACGTTCGATGCCGCGAAGACTTACGGCAAGCGGGTCGGGTTTCGCGTGATGCTGTCGAACACCGTAGGGCAGCCGCAACAGCTCGCCATGCCGGATTTCGTGCAGCAGAAGGTCCCCATCGTCACGATCGGCCGCTCGCGCGAGCATGGCGGCGGGATCGAGTTTCGCGAGCCGCGCTATGAACATCCCGAGTTTTTGAAGGCCTTCCGCGAACTGAACGAACTGCTTGCGCGCGAGTTCGACGGCCACCCGCAGGCCGAGTTCATGGACCTCATCATGTACGGCTTCTGGGGCGAGGGGCACACGAACGATGTTAAGAACCCATTCCCGGATTACCTCACGGCCGAGCGCACCATGGCGCATATCACGCAGCTTCAGCTCGACGCGTGGAAGCGCACACCGCTCGCGGTGAACACCGAGCCGGATATCAGCCAGGTGGGCAACCGGGAGGTGCAGGACATGTGCGTGCGCGCGGGGTGCTGGCTGCGGTCGGATTCCATCCTCCAGATCGAGGAGCCGCTTCAGATCGAAATGCTGGCGAACCGGCCGCCGTGGCTCGCCGTCGTGATGGAGGATGGCGGCCTGCGCGAGTACGACGTCAACAAAATCCCGCTCGACAACGCCGGCGTCAACCTGCGCGAGAAGGCGATGCTGCACGTGCTCGACCTCGGTGCGAACTACTGGTCGCTGTGGACCGAGGGCGATAACCTGAAGCGCTACAACGAGCGTTATCCGCGCGGCTTCGCGACATTGCAGCAGCGCATGGGATACCGCGTGCGGCCTTCCTGGGTGTGGCAGAGGAAGCGCTACGGAACGAGCGAGGTGATCGTTGGCGTGACGAACGACGGCGTGGCGGGCGTGCCCGGCGCGCTGCGGCTGTCGCTCGAGAGCCTGGACGGGAAGTTCAAGATGAGCGGGAGCCTCGACGCGGGACACCCGCACGGCGGCCGGCTGCGGCTGGGGAGCTTCCTGCTGCCCAAAGGCATGGAGGGCCAGCGGCTCAAGCTGCGCGCGGAGATCGAAACCAAGGGCGTGCGGCGGCCCGTGAACTGGGCCTGCGAGCAGCCGCTCGAGGCGGACGGCTCGTTCGCGATCCGCATCGCTCGGTTCGACGCCAAGGGCTGGCGCAAGGGAGTGTAATGGCTCTCTTCCTCGGCATCGACGGCGGGCAGTCGAGCACCATCGCGCTGATTGGCGACCAGACGGGGCGCGTCGCCGGCTCGGGGGCGGGCGGTCCGTGCAATCACGCCGCCGCGGCGGAGGGCCGCGAGAAGTTCTTCCGCGCGATCAACGAATCGGTGGGGGCGGCGTGCCGCGCCGCGTCGCTCGACCGCGAGACCGTGCGGTTCGAGACGGTCTGCGCGGGGTTCAGCGGCGGGCCGGAGGACAAGCGGCGGTATCTGGAGGAACTGCTCCGCGCGGATCGCTTTCTGGTCACCACCGACGCGCTCATCGCGCTAGCGGGCGCGACCGGCGGCGGGCCGGGCGTGGTGACGATTTCGGGCACCGGCTCGATCGCCTTCGGGCGTAACGCCGCGGGCAAGTCCGCGCGCGCGGGCGGCTGGGGCTACATCTTCGGCGACGAGGGCGGGGGATTCGATCTCGCGCGCCAGGGCCTGCGCGCCGCGCTGCGCCAGGAGGAAGGCTGGGGGCCGGCAACCAAGCTGCACGCGCTGTTCCTTGAAGCCGGCGGGGCGAAATCCGCCAACGAGCTGCTGCATAAGTTCTACACCACGGAGTTCGCGCGCCCGCGCATCGCCACGTTCGGCAGGATTGTGGAACGCGCAGCGGAGGAGGGCGACGCGGTGGCGCGCGGCATTCTGCTCAAGGCGGCGTCCGAGTTGGCGCTGCTCGCGAGCGCCGTCCGGCGGCAGCTTTTCGAGCCGGGCGCGCTGGTGCACGTGGTTCATATGGGCGGCGTGTTTCGCAGCCCGATTTTACGCGAACAGTTTCGCGAACTGGTCGAGCAGGAGCGCGGCAACCAGTGTGGGCCGCCGCTCTACGCTCCGGCCGTGGGTGCGCTGCTCGAGGCATACCGGGCATCGGGCCTCACGCCGCGTTTGAGCAACGTGCCGGATGTGAAGAGATGAGAAGGTCACATGATACGATTAAAAGTTCTACTCCATTCACAGAGGTGATCATGCCAAAGCTATCCATTCGCGACCTGGACCTGCGTGGAAAGAGGGTCTTCATTCGAGTCGATTTCAACGTCCCCCTGGCTCCCGGCGGGCAGGAAATCACCAGCGATAAACGGATTCGCGCGTCGCTTCCCACCATCAAGTACGCGCTCGAGCAGGGCGCGAAGCTCGTCCTGGCGAGCCATCTCGGCCGGCCGAAGGGCAAGCCGAATCCGGAGATGAGCCTGAAACCGGTGGCGGCGAAGCTCCAGGAGTTGCTCGCGAAGCCGGTCGTCATGGCTGCCGACTGCATCGGCCCGGAGGCGCAGAAGCTGAAGGCGAGCGACAACGACATCGTGCTGCTCGAGAACCTGCGGTACCATCCCGAGGAAGAGAAGAACGATCCGGACTTCGCGCGCGAACTGGCGCAGGGCATCGATTACTACGTCAACGACGCGTTCGGCACCGCGCACCGGGCGCACGCCTCGACGGTCGGGATCATCCAGTTCGTTCCGAAGGCCGCCGCGGGCCTGCTCATGGAGAAGGAGCTGGAGTATCTCACGAAGGTGACGCAGAACCCGCCGCTGCCGTGCGTAGGCATCCTGGGCGGCGCGAAGGTTTCCGACAAGATCGAGGTCATCGAGAACCTGCTCAAAATCGTCGATCGCCTGCTGATCGGCGGCGCGATGGCGTACACGTTTATGCGGGCGCAGGGGAAGGCGACGGGCAAATCGCTCGTTGAGGAAGACAAGATCGCGCTCGCGAAAGAGATTCTGGCCAAGGGCGCCGGCAAACTGCTGCTGCCGGTCGATCACGCTGTGACAGCCGAGCTGAAGGCGGGCGCCGCCTACGATGTGGTCGAGACGATTCCCGAGGATAAGCTCGCCGTCGATATCGGCCCGCAGACGATGGCGCTCTACGCCAACGAAATCGCGAAGGCAAAGAGCGTGATCTGGAACGGCCCGATGGGCGTGTTCGAGAAGCCCCCGTTCGACGCGGGCACGGTCGCGGTAGCCAAGGCTGTGGCGGCGTCGGGAGCGCTGTCGGTCGTGGGCGGAGGCGATTCGGAGAAAGCGGTGAAGTCGGCCGGCGTTGCCGACAAGATCTCCCACATTTCCACCGGCGGCGGCGCGTCGCTCGAGTTCCTCTCCGGAATCGAGCTGCCGGGCGTGGCGGCGCTCACGGACAGGTAGCTGGGGGCCCCATTCTCCTGCAACCTCCGCTTAGGGTATATCATCGAAAAGGAGTATTGGAGAGGAAGATGGCGAGACATTTGAAGGTCCTTGCTTTATGTGGTGCGGCGCTGCTGTTGGCTTCGAGCGCCGCCCAGGCCAAGCCTGGGGAAGAGGCCTATTTGAAGGCTAAGGTCACTCCGGGGCGGGCCGGTGTGTTTGTGGACGGGAAGTATGTTGGGCCGGCAGCGAACTTTCGCGTTGCCAGAAAGTATGCGCTGGCCCCCGGCAAGCACGAAGTGAAACTGATCGACCCCCGCTACGAGGAGTTCACCACCACGGTGGATCTCGTCGCGGGAAAGACCGTTACGTTGTCCGAAACGTTGAAGCCGCTGCCGACTCCCAAGGGTCCTTTTGGCGTGCTGCGGACCAAGAGCGCGGATAAGTTTGCGGCGGTCTACATCAACGATAAGTATTACGGACACGCCGACGAGTTCAGTAACGGCTCGCAGGGGGTACTGTTGCCCCCGGGCGAGTACACTGTCCGAATCGAGCCCCTCTCCGGCGGAGATGCGGTGTCGAAAAAAGTCCAGATCGAGACCGGTAAGACAGTCATCGTGGAAAAGTAAACTGCCTTCAGGCGGCGCGGGCCGTTGGTTCCGCGCCGCCAACCCATTCCTCTCCTCCGCGCCGCCTCCCGGAAACGCTACACTCTGGACGGAGGCTTTATGTCCATTCGGCCTATCAAGCGGCTTTCGCGGTCCAAGCCGGCTCTCGAGGGCGCGGGTGTTCATCTTCGCCGTGCGTTCGGCTTCGGAAACACGACCGACTTCGATCCCTTCCTCCTGCTCGACGACTTCCGCAGCGACGTTCCAGAGGATTACCTGGCGGGCTTCCCCTGGCATCCGCACCGCGGAATCGAGACGATCACCTACGTGCTTGCCGGAACGGTAGAGCACGGAGACAGCCTCGGCAACCAAGGCTCCATCGGAGCGGGCGACGTCCAGTGGATGACCGCCGGCAGCGGCATCATCCATCAGGAAATGCCCAAGGGCGACAGCGCGGGCATCATGCACGGTTTCCAGTTGTGGGCGAACCTTCCGGCGTCGCTCAAAATGACCGAGCCACGCTACCAGGACGTGAAATCGGGCGAGATCCCGGAGATCACCGACGACGACGGCACGCGCGTGCGCGTCATCTGCGGAACGTTCTGGGGCAAGAAGGGCCCGGCCGACGGCGTCGCCGCCGACCCGATCTACCTGGACGTATCGGTGCCCGCCGGCCGCGCCAAGACGCTCCCGGTCGAGACGACGCGCCACGCCTTCGCCTATGTGTTCGACGGAGCCGGGAAGTTCTGCAACTCCTCGGGGCCGCTCGCGGTTCCGACCGAGCCGGTGGGATGGGCCGACACGAAGCCGCCCACGGAGGCGGACAACCGCTCGCTGGTTCTGTTCGACCGCGGCGACGAAGTTACGGTGCGCGCCGGCAACGACGGAATCCGGTTCCTGCTGGTCTCAGGCCAGCCGATCCAGGAGCCGGTGGCGTGGTACGGGCCAATCGTCATGAACACGCAGGAACAGCTCCGCCAGGCGTTCGACGAGCTCGAGCGGGGCACATTCCTGAGGAGGTAGCGCTGTGGAGCAGTCCAGATTCGCGATCCTCGGCGGAGGAATGGCGGCCGGATACGCGGCCAAGCAACTCGTCGAGTTGGGGCTCAAGCCGGGAGAGCTGGCGATCTTATCGGCCGACACGTTTGCGCCGTACGAGAGGCCCCCGCTGTCGAAGGGTTTCCTCGCCGGCCGCGACACCGAGGACGGCATCCGGATCAATCCCGAGAGCTTCTACCGCGAGCACGGGATCGAGGTGAAGCTCAGTTGCGAAGTGGCCGCGATCGATGCGGGGCGCAAGCGGCTCACGCTCGCGCGGGGCGGCGAGTTCGGCTTCGAGAAGCTGATCGCCGCCCCCGGCGCGGCCGCGCGCAGGCTCGACATCCCGGGCGCGCAGCTCGACAACGTACGTCATCTCCGCTCGCTCGACGACTCTGCCGCGCTCAGGCAGCGCGCGGAGAACGCGAAGCGCGCCGTCGTCATCGGGGGCGGGTTCATCGGCATGGAAGTAGGGGCGGTGCTCGCGCAGAAAGGGATCGAGGTGACGCTGGCGCTCCGCGACGACCGCATCGGGAAAGCCATCTTCACGCCGGAGATGTCGCGATTCTTCGAGACATACTACGCCGCAAAGGGAGTGCGCATCGTCAAGGGAATGGCCTTGAAAGAGCTGCGCGGCGCGGGAGCGGTGAGCTCGGCGGTGCTCGACGGCGGGCAGGAAATCCCCTGCGACCTCGTGGTGGCGGGTATTGGAGCGGCGCCGGTGACGGATATGCTGGCCGCGAGCGGCTTCGAAATAAACAACGGCGTGGTTGTGAACGAATACCTCGAGACCAGCCTGCCCGGCATCTACGCCGCCGGCGACGCCGCGAACTACTACGACGTGCTCTTCAACAAGCGCCGGCGCGTGGAGCACTGGGACAACGCGGTTTCGCAGGGCGAGCATTGCGCGCGCCAGCTCATGGGCGAGCGCGCGCCGTTCCGGCACGTGCCCTATTTCTTCTCCGACGTCTTCGACCTCTCTTACGAGTATTGGGGAGATGCCGCGGGCGCGGACCAGGTGGTCCACAAGGGCGACGTCACGACCAACAGCTTCAGCGTGTGGTGGCTCCGCGGCGGGCGTGTTGTGGCGGCGTTCGTAATGAACCGTCCCGACGCCGAGCGCGAGGCCGCGCCGAAGTGGATCGAATCCGGGGAAGACTATTCGCGCCAGGTGTCGGGCCTCTGACGCGGCTTGATGCGGCGGGGCGGCCGGAGCGTCAGGCCCTGCGGGCCCGCGCTTCGAGGAAGCCGACGACGGAGGCGCGCGAGATGACGCCCGAGATGCGGCCGCCCTCGGAGACGGGAAGCTGGTTGACGTCCTCGCGGCCCATGGTTTCGAGGGCTTCGGAGATGGGGGCGTCGGGCGAGATCGTTTGCGAGCCGTCGAGCGGGCGCATGACGTCGGCGACCGTCTTGAAGCGCCACTGCGCCTGCGGAAACCGGCCGACCTCGCGCGGGCTGATGAGGCCGATCATCTCGCCGTTGCTGGTGACGAGGAAGCAGAAGCGCGCGGTTTGAAGCGCGTTGTCTTCCACGAAGGATTGCAGGTTGGTCCAGGCCTCGACGGCGGGGCAGTCGCGCACCATCAGGTCGCTCACGCGCACGCCGCCGAGCAACTCCGAAAGCCGCGCCGCCGCGTAGCTCGAGCCCGCCGCGTCGAACAGGAACCAGCCGATGAAGGCGATCCACAGGCCGCCGAATCCGGCTCCGGCGGCGAAGCGTACCACGCCCGCGGCCATGAACAGCACCGCGACCGCGCGGCCGACGCGCGCCGCGATGCGCGTAGAGCGCGGCGCGTTCCCGTTGAAATGCCAGATGATGGAGCGCAGCACGCGGCCGCCGTCGAGCGGGAAGCCCGGGATCATGTTGAAGACCGCGAGCGACAGGTTGATGTAGCCGAGCCATTCGAGCACGGCGGTGGCCGGCGATTCGGTGGAACTGGCGGCGCGCCAGCCGAACAGCCAAGCGAGGCCGAGGCAGACGGCGCCGATCGCGGCGCTCGCGATCGGCCCGGCGATCGCCATCCGGAACTCCGCCTTCGCGTTCGCGGGCTCTCCTTCGATCTGCGCAACTCCGCCCAGCGCGAACAGCGTAATGCTGCGTACCGGCAGCCCCTGCGATTTCGCGACCAGCGAGTGCGACAGCTCGTGGGCCACCAGCGCCACGAAGAATAGCAGCGCGGTGAGCAACGCCGAAGCCCACACGACAGGCACGCCCCAGTCCGGATGCGTTGAGCCGAACAGATCGGCGAGCGAGACCGCGATCATCAGCGCGATGAGAATCCAGCTATAGTGCAGGCCGATCTCGATGCCGAAAATGCGTCCGAGTTTGACGTGGCTTCGCATACAACTTCCCGGCTGCTTCCATGATCGCACCGCCGTGCACGGGGCGCACTGCTCCGCCGCACCTGCCGCGCGCGGGCCGGCCCCCTTGTTACGATGAAATTCAGGTCTACGCTTTCATGAAATGCAAGGGGCACGGTTGGGCCGAGTTCGCGCTACTCGTCCTGGCGGCGGTGTGCGCATGGCACAGCCCGCACCAGGACGGACCGGCGCAACTCGCCTACGTCGGTCCCGGCGCGGGGTTCGCGTTCATCGGATCGTTCCTCACCCTGCTGGCGGGACTGTTTCTCGGTTTCGCGTCGCTGCTGCTGTGGCCGTTCCGCATGGTGTGGCGCACCCTCAAGGGCCGCCACGGGTTCAAACGCGCGCGCATCCGCAAGCTCATTTTCCTGGGACTCGACGGGCTCGATCCGAAGGTTTGCGAGCGCCTGATGGCCGAAGGCAAGTTGCCGAACCTGGCGCGGCTGAAGGAGCAGGGCTCTTATAGACGGCTGCGGACGACGTTCCCGGCGCTTTCCCCAGTCGCATGGTCCACGTTCGCCACCGGTGTGAGCCCGGCCAGGCACAGCATGTTCGATTTTCTCAACCGGAATCTGAAGACCTACCTTCCGGAGCTCTCCTCGGCGCGCGTGCGCGGGCCGGAGCGCATCCTGAAACTCGGCAAGTGGCGGATTCCGCTCTCGCGGCCGCACGTCGAGATGCGCCGCAAGAGCCGCACCTTCTGGCAACTGCTCGGCGAGCACTCGATCGGCTCGACCGTGCTGCGCATCCCGATCACGTTTCCGCCCGAAAAGTTCAACGGCAAGATGCTGTCGGCCATGTGCACGCCGGACCTGCTCGGCACGCAAGGCAGCTTCGCGCTGTTCACCACGCGCCGGGAGGAGGGGCGCATGGAAGGCGGCCAGCGGCGCCCGCTCACGCGCGACGGCGCGCGGTACACGGGCGCCATCGAGGGCCCGGAAAACTCCATGATCGAGCACGGCGGCGCGATTGCGATTCCGTTCGCGATCGAGCCCGATGCGGACGCCCGCGGCGCGACTCTCGAGCTCGAAGGCAAGCGCCACCATCTCGCGGCCGGGGAGTATTCGGACTGGATTCCGCTGACGTTCCACGCGGCGCCCGGCGTCAACGTGCACGGCATCGCGCGGTTCCTGGTCACGGAGATCGCCCCCGAATTCTCGCTCTACATGACGCCGATCAATATCGATCCCGAGAAGCCCGCGCTGCCGATCTCGCATCCCGGGTTCTACGCGAACTATCTGGCGAAGCTGATCGGTGCGTACTCGACGCTGGGCCTCGCCGAAGACACCTGGGCACTGAACGAGCGCGCGATCGACGAAGAGGCATTTCTCAAACAGACCTACCTCATTTACGAGGAGCGCGAGGCGATGTTCCTGAGCGCGCTCGAGCGCACACGACGCGGCGTGGTGGCGTGCGTGTTCGACACCACCGACCGCATCCAGCACATGTTCTACCGGCACTCGCGCGGCGGCGGCAAGTACAGCGGCACGATCGAGGAACTGTACCGGAAGGCCGATGAACTGGTCGGCAAGACGCTGCGCTACGTGGACGACCAGACCGTGCTGTTCGTCGTCTCCGACCACGGCTTCGCGTCCTTCGAGCGCGGCGTGAATCTCAATTCGTGGCTGCACCAGAACGGATACCTCGCGCTCAACAACGGCGAAAGCGGCGACTACTTCAAGGGGATCGACTGGAGCCGCACCAAGGCCTACACGTTCGGCCTGGCGGGCGTTTACATCAACCAGAAGGGGCGCGAGGCGCAGGGTGTTGTGGAGCCGGCCGAGGCGGACGCGCTCCGGCGCGAACTCGCCGCGAAGTTGAGCGGCCTGCGCGACGAAGAGCGCGGGACGGTCGCCATCAACGCTGCGTGGCCGAGCAACATGCTTTATCGCGGACCGTACCTCGACGCCGCGCCCGACCTCATCATCGGCTACAACGACGGGTATCGAAGCTCGTGGGAAGCGGCCGTTGCCAGGACGACCGCCGCCGTTTTCGACGACAACCCGAAGGCCTGGAGCGGCGATCATTGCGTGGACCCGCAGCTCGTCCCGGGCGTGCTGTTTTCGAACCGCAAGGTGCAGGCGGACGACCCCGGCCTCGAAGACCTCGCCCCGACCGCGCTCGCGCTGTTCGGCCTCACGCCGCCCTCCTATATGGAAGGCAAGCCGCTGTTATGAAGCAGGAGATCGGATGTTTTCCCCCACCATCAAACTGAAGAAGAAGACCTGGGACCGCGTGAAGCGCGTTTCAGAAGTCGCCGGCTACTCGAGCCCGCAGGAGTTCATCGAGCACATCATCGAGAAGGAACTGGAGAAGCTCGAGGAGGCAGATTCGAACGAGAAGCTCCTCGACAAGCTGAAGGGCCTCGGCTACATCGACTGAGGACGCGCGTGGACACTTTCAACGCTGCGTTGGGCGCGATTCTCAACGGATACTTCCGCCTTTTCTCGTGGGCGCATCCACTGATAGGCCTTGCGATTCTGTCGGCGCTGGCGGGCGTGGCGATGCTGTGCCTGTTCGCGCGCACGTCGAACCAGGCGGCCATCGCACGCACCAAGCGCCGCGTGTACGCGCACCTGATGGAGCTGCGTTTGTTCTCCGATGAGCCCGCGCTCATGTGGCGCGCGCAGAAGCAACTGCTTGCGTCCAACTTGCGGTATCTCGCGCTGATGCTGGTTCCCGCGCTGGCGATCGCGGCGCCGATGATCGTGCTGCTGGTGCGGCTGGACGCGTATTACGGCCGCGCGCCGCTGGCCGTGGGGTCGGATGCGATCGTGACGCTCGAAACCAGCGGCCCGCTCGACCCGGCCGCACCCGCGCCGAGCCTGAAAGCTCCGGACGGGATCGCGGTCGAGACGCCGGCCGTGCGCGTCGCCGGCGAGCGGCAGGTGAGCTGGCGCGTGCGCGCGCTGCGTCCGGTCTCGGGCAAGCTGAGCTTCGCGATCGCAGGCGGCACGGTGGAAAAACGCATCGAGAGCGGCGCCGGGTTCCGTTTCGTACCCGGGCGGCGCGCGGGCTCGGCATGGTCCGCGCTGTGGTATCCCGACGAGCCGCGCCTTTCCGGCGCGGTTAATTGGATCGACGTCCAGTATCCCGCGGCCGAAATCGAATTTCTGGGCCTGCGCTGGCACTGGCTGGTGTGGTTCACCATCATCTCGATGCTGGCCGCGCTTACGCTTAGAAAGCGGTTCGGCGTCGTGCTCTGACCTACAATAAACAGTTGGCGGTGAAAGACCAATGTCCGCGAAGCTCATTCCGCCGCACGGCGGAGCGCTGGTGAACCGCGGGGCAAGCGGCCCGGCACGCGAAGAGAAGCTGCGCGAGACCCGGAGCCTGCCCACGCTCGAGTTGAGCGAGCGCGCGCTGGCCGACCTGGAGTGCATTGCGACCGGCGTCTATTCGCCGCTGGAGGGCTTTCTTGGCGAGGCGGATTATCGCACGGTGGTCGAGGACATGCGTCTTGCGAGCGGCCTGCCGTGGCCCGTGCCTGTGACGCTCGGGGTAGGTGAGGCATTCGCCTCCCGCCTGAGCGAGGGCGCGGGCATCGCGCTCGCGCGTGGAGGCCGGGTGCTCGCCGCCATGACGGTCGCGAGCATTTTCCGGCCCGACAAGCGGCGCGAGGCGCTTCAGGTGTACCGTACCGAGGACGCAGGGCATCCGGGAGTCGCGGCGATGTATGAAGCCGGCGAGGTGAACCTCGGCGGCCCCATCGAGCTGCTGAATCCCATCGCGCAGGAGAAGTTCGCCGCTTACCGGCGCACGCCGGCCGAGACGCGCGCTGAATTCGCGGCGCGCGGATGGCGGACCATCGTCGCGTTCCAGACGCGCAACCCGATCCACCGCGCGCACGAATACCTGCAAAAGATCGCGCTGGAGAACGTGGACGGACTGTTCGTGAATCCGCTGGTGGGCGCCACGAAGGACGATGACGTGCCCGCCGAAGTCCGTATGCGCACCTACGAAGTGGTTCTCGATAATTACTACCCGAAAGACCGCGTGCTGCTCGGAGTGTTTCCGGCGGCGATGCGCTACGCCGGGCCGCGCGAGGCGATCATGCACGCCATCGCGCGCAAGAATTACGGCTGCACGCATTTCATCGTGGGGCGCGACCACGCGGGCGTCGCCGCCTATTACGGTACTTACGACGCGCAGAAAATCTTCGACGAGTTCGCGCCGGGCGAAATGGGAATCGAGCCGGTGCGGTTTGAAAACGCGCACTACTGTCGCAAGTGCGGCCAGTTCGCGACGCCCAAGACGTGCCCGCACGGGCAATCCGAGTGGCTGCAACTGTCGGGCACGAAGGTGCGGGAGATGCTCAGCGCAGGCGAGATGCCGCCGGCCGAATTCACGCGGCCGGAAGTCGCGCGAATTCTTATGGAAGCGTACAGGGGAGTGAATGGGAAATGACGGCGAACAAGGAAGCGCGTGGCGTGACGGTGTGGTTCACCGGACTGAGCGGGGCGGGGAAGTCGACCATCAGCGAGGCGGTTGAGAAGGCGCTGCGCTCGCGCGGCTACAAGGTGGAGTCGCTCGACGGCGACATCGTGCGGCAGAACCTGACCAAAGGGCTCGGCTTCTCGAAGGAGGACCGGGACGAAAACATCCGCCGCATCGGCTTCGTCGCGCATCTGCTGTCGCGCAACGGCGTGGTCGTGCTGGTCTCGGCGATTTCGCCCTACCGCGAGATCCGCGAGGAGGTGCGCGGCCGCATCGGCGACTTCGTCGAGGTCTTCGTGAACGCGCCGCTGAAGACCTGCGAAGAGCGCGACGTGAAGGGCCTGTATAAAAAGGCGCGCGCGGGCGAGATCAAGGGTTTCACGGGTATCGACGACCCGTACGAAGCGCCGCTCAAGCCCGAAGTCGAGTGCCGCACGGACCTCGAAAGCGTGGAAGAAAGCGTGGCCAAGGTGCTTCGCGCGCTCGAAGGCTACGGCTACGTCAACGGCTCGCATTCGTGAAACCGCCCGTTGAAGTGCGCCCGTTCCTGCGCCGCCATCTGCGGCGCGTGATGGAAATCGAGCGCGCGTGCTTCGACCGGGACGCCTACCCGCGCGACCTGTTTCTGGAACTCTACGGCGAATCCGCGGGCCTGTTCTTCGTCGCGCGCCGCTCGAGGCGCATCGCGGGCTATTCGGTGACCTGCGCGCAAGGCCCGGCGGCGGAACTCGTCTCGCTCGCGGTCGCGCCCGAGCACCGTTCAGCCGGAGTCGGGACCGCGCTGCTGCGCCACACGATCGCGAAGCTGCGGCGCAAGCGCGTTCGCAAGCTCGTGCTGACCGTCCGGCCCGCGAATCAGGCGGCAATCCGCCTCTACCGCAGCTTCGGCTTCCGCGCTGCCGGAAAGATCCGGCGTTATTACGAAGACCACACCGACGCGCTGCTCATGCGCAAGCGGCTGTCATGAAATCCCGAACTTAGAGACCGAGTAGCGGCGCCAGTCTGGCTCGCACATCTTCCATCACTTCATCGGGGCAGCGGCCCAGGCGTTCGGCGCGCCGCGCCTTCCAGTCGAAGCCCTTGATGTCGGTCCCGCGATGCCGATTCTCAGGTGTGATCCGGGACACGAGTTCCGGCAGTTCGTACTTTCGCCGTGCGGGACGCACAAGGATGGAGAGACCCCCTACGGCCAAAGCTCCGTGAACGACATCCCGAGCCGGATGCCCCAGTAGTGCGCCCGCGGCGTGCCCATCACGTGGTCGCGAACTTCGACGCGCACGGCGACCGTCTTCCAGATCCAGTAGTTGAGCCCTCCGCCGAAATTGCCGAGGCTCTGGGTGCCGCGGCGGAAGAAGATCGAGTAGCCGCCGGTGACGAACGGGTCCAGGCGCGCGTCGCTCGAATGGAAGAAGTGATAATACGCGTTCGCCGACGCGGTTCCCTGCACCGTGTCCTTGTAGTGGTGTACGAGTCCGATCGCGCCGCCTTCGATTCCGCCCGAAATTCCCTTGCCGATCGCGAATTCGCCGCCGCCTCCCAGGTGGAGCGTGAACGGGGTGCGTCCGCCCGCCGTGAGCGCGCCCGGGGCTGCGAACCAGTAGCCCATCGAACGCTGCGCAAACGCGGATGTTGCCGTGGTGAGCGCCAGCAGGAGAGAGAGTCTCATCCTCTTGATGTTCTCACCATTTCGGCCCTCGGACTTGAGGATCTCGCCCGTGGGCCTCGTCCCCGCCGGCGTGCCGGCGAACAGAAGGCCGGAAAGGTTGGGGGATGCCCCCCGGAATTGGCGTCGAGCCAGAAAATGAGGCTGGTGAGCGCGCTGGGACTCGAACCCAGAACCCCCGCCTTAAAAGGGCGATGCTCTACCATTGAGCTACGCGCCCGCTCTGTGTACTGCCGCAGGCTAATCTTCACGATAACATAGACGCGTTCTCCCGCCGTCCGCCGGCGGTGTCAGAATGGTTCTTCTATGCCTGAGCCAATCGTACTCATCGCCAGCGGAGACTTGCGCCTCTCCGCCAACCGCGTCTGCTGGCCCGCGCAGCAGCAGATGGAAGAAGCGGTCATGGCGGCCGTCCGGCGCGAAGGACGCGAGATCGTCCGCGGCCACCAGTTCGACCCCGAAAAAGGCCATGGCTTTCTCGATAGCCAGAAGCACGGCCTCGAAGTTTTCCGCCAGATCCCCCGGACGGCCCCGATCGTCGTGGCCGAAGCCGTCTGGCAATACACGCATCATGTGCTCCCCGGCCTGCTCTCGCACCGCGGCCCCATTCTCACGGTCGCCAACTGGTGCGGCCAGTGGCCCGGCCTGGTCGGGATGCTCAACCTCAACGGCTCGCTCACCAAGGCGGGCAAGAAATACAGCACGTTGTGGAGCGAAGATTTCACCGACGAATACTTTATCGCCGGACTACGCAAATGGCTCGCGGGCGAGCAGGTGGTTCACGATTCCAGCCATGTCCGCAGCCTCAAGGATGTGACGCTTCCGGCTCCGGCAAAGAAGATCGGCGCGGCCGTGGCGAAGGACATGAAAGACTCGAAGGCGATCATGGGCATCTTCGATGAAGGGTGCATGGGCATGTACAACGCCATCATTCAGGACGAACTGCTCAACGCCACGGGTGTGTTCAAGGAGCGGCTCAGCCAGTCCGCGCTCTACGCGGCCATGCTGCGGGTGCCCGACGCCGAAGCCCGCGAAGTGCGCGCGTGGCTCGACGCCAAAGGCATGAAGTTCGTTACCGGCTCGAATCCCGAGACCGACCTCACCGACGACCAGATCCTCGACCAGTGCAAGATGTACATCGCGGCGCTGCGCATCGCCGATGAATTCGGCTGCGACACCATCGGCATCCAGTATCAGCAGGGCTTGAAGGATCTCGTGCCGGCCTCCGACCTTGTCGAAGGACTGCTCAACAACTCCGACCGCCCGCCGGTGAAGGACCCCAAGACCGGCCGCACGCTCTACGAGAACGAGCCGCTGCCGCACTTCAACGAAGTGGACGAGTGCGCAGGCCTGGACGGCCTCGTCACGCACCGCATCTGGCGCAAGCTCGGCTTCGATCCCGAGAACACGCTGCACGACGTGCGCTACGGCGAAAACTACAGCTCGAACGGCAGCAAGGAGTTCGTATGGGTGTTCGAGATTTCGGGCGCGGTGCCGCCGGCGCACTTGCAAGGCGGATACGCGGGCGCGGTCAGCGAGCGGCAGCCGTCAATGTACTTCCCCAAGGGCGGCGGATCGCTGAAGGGCGTCTGCAAGCCCGGCGAGATCGTCTGGAGCCGTGTCTACGTGGATAACGGCAAGCTGAAGGCGGACCTGGGCCGCGCCAAAGTGGTCGAGCTTCCGCAAGAGGAGAACGAGCGCCGCTGGCAGATGACCACCGCGCAGTGGCCCATGATGCACGCGGTGCTCTACGGCGTCACACGCGACCAGTTCATGGGGCGGCACAAGGCGAACCACATCCAGGTGGCCTACGCTCCGGATGCCGGCGGCGCGAACCTGGCGCTCGCCGCGAAGGCTGCGGCGTTCAAGGCGCTGGGCCTCGACGTCGCCATCTGCGGCACCAACAACGGGCTGTAATTTCAGGTGGGCAGGCGGTTTCGCCTGCCTCACATTGTTATACTGCGAGTTTCGGAAGGAGAACTACACTTGCGCGTTGGAATCATCGGCACTGGAGCGATCTCTCATAAGCATGCTCAGGCCTATCTGAATATCGGTTACAAGGTGGCCGTCTGCACCGATATCAACCCGGAGGCGGGAAAGAGCTTCGCCGGGCGCTATGGCGCACAGTTCGTCTCGAGCTACGAGGAAGTCTGCGCTCACCCGCAGGTCGATTTCGTCGATGTCTGCACGTTTCCCGATTTCCGCTTGCAGCCGGTAAAGGCCTGCGCCGCGTCGAAGAAGCACATCCAAGTGCAGAAGCCGATCTCGACGAACCTCGAGACCGCCTGCGAAATGATCGAGACCGCGCGAAAGGCCGGCATCATCCTCGGCGTTGCGAGCCAGCACCGCTTCGACGATTCCTGCCAGTTCCTGAACCGCGCCATAGCGGCCGGCCGCCTTGGCAAAATCATCCAGGCCGACGCCTACGTGAAGTGGTACCGCTCGCCCGAGTATTACTCGCGCCCCATCAAGGGAAGCTGGCACACCGAGGGCGGCGGCGCCCTGATCAACCAGGCCATCCACCAGGTGGACATTCTGCGCTGGCTCATCGGCCCGGTCAAAGAGCTGTTCGCCTACTGGCAACTCGGCGCACTGCACAAGATCGAATCCGAAGACGTCGTCTCGGCTGTTGTGAAGTACGCGAGCGGCGCCACCGGCGTGCTCCAGGCCTCCACCGCATTCAAGCCCGGCTTCACCGAGCGCGTGGAAATTCACGGCACCAAGGGCACCGCCATCATCTCCGGCGACAAGCTCACGACGTGGGATGTCGAGGACGATTCCGGCGAGCCTGCGCCCGTCGAGAAGGAAATCTACTCCGGCTCCTCCGATCCGATGGCGATCTCGCTCACGCCGTTCGAGCGGCAGTTCCTCGATTTCGGCGAAGCGATCAAGACCGGCCGCAAGCCGCTCATCTCCGGTGAAGAAGGTTATCAGGCGCTCGAGATCGTCCTCGGCGTGTACCGCTCCTGCCGCGAGGGACAGAAGGTCGTGCTCGCCTGAAAAAACCGATGAAGTGGCGCAACCTGCGAGTGCCCGCTTCGAGCGCCAACCTCGGCCCGGGCTTTGACTCGCTCGGGCTGGCGCTGGGGATCTACCTCGAGTGCCGGTTTCGAAACAGTCCGGAGCTGGCGATCCGCGCGAGCGGGCGGGACGCGGGCTCGATCCCGCTCGACGAAACGAACCTGATCTGGCGCACCGCGCAAACGGTAGCGTCGGATGTGGGCGGAGAACTCCCGCCCATCGAAATCGAAATTCAGAACGACATCCCGCTCGGCAAGGGCCTTGGTTCGAGCGCCGCGGCCCTGACGGCGGGTGTCGTTATCGCCGACGAGTTGCTCAACCTCGGCTGGCGCCCGCTGCGCATCCTGAACGAGGCCGCGCGCATCGAAGGCCATCCGGACAACGTCGCGGCTTGCGTGCTCGGTTCCATCGTCGCGAGCGCCATCGATTCGGGCGGCTCGGCGCGCGCTGTGCGCATCGAGCTGCCGCCGAAATTCGGGATCGCCGTCGTGGTTCCGGATTTCGACCTGCCCACCACGAAGGCGCGCGCGGTGCTGCCCGCTTGCTACTCGCGCGAAGACGCCGTCTTCAACGTGCAGCGCGCCTCGCTGCTCGTCGCGGCGCTCGCCACCGGCACCATCTCGGCGTTCCCCACGGCGCTCGAAGACCGCTTCCACCATTCCTACCGCGCCCCGCTCGTTCCGGGCCTCGCGGACATTCTGAAGCTCCGCGCGCCCGGGCTGCTCGGCTGCGTGCTGAGCGGCGCGGGGCCGTCAATTCTGGTTTTCTACGAGCGCGGATGCGAGCAGGTCTGCGACCTCGTGCGGCAGGTGTTCGCGCTCAACGGACGCGCCGCGGAAATTCTCTGGACCGAAATTCCCAGCCGGGGTTATGAATTAGTTTAGGGGTGCGCGATGGAGAAGTCGCGGGAGTTCCTCGAGAGCATGGGCCTGCCGGGCGCCGACCCGGCCGGCTGCCCCGCTTCCACCAGGCGCTTCAAAGACGGCGCCCAATATCGCATCGAGATTCCGAGCACCGAAGGCCCGCGCTCGCTCGCGGCCGTGCTCGAAGAGGCGCACGAGCGCAAAGTCCCGATCCACCGCGTGAGCCAGGGCAGCGGCATCATGCTGCTCACCGATGACGAGATATCCGAAATGGTGGAGCTGGGCCGCAAAGCCGCCATCGAAGTGAACCTGTTCGTGGGCCCGCGCGGGACGTTCGATATCGGCGCGCAGGTCGTCTCGCCCGCGGGCCGTACGCTCGGCCTCGGCGTCCGCGGGGCAGACCAGCTCGTCTTCGCCGTTGAAGACGTCAAGCGCGCCGTGCGCCTCGGGATCCGCAGCGTGCTCGTCTCCGACATCGGCGTTCTCACCGTCGTTGCGCGTATGCGCGCCGCCGGTGAGCTGCCCGCCGAGCTGATCCTGAAGACGTCGGTCATGATGGCGCCGACGAATCCGGCCTCGGCCGCGGTGCTCGAGACGCTCGGCGCGGACACGATCAATATCCCGTCGGATCTGACGGTTCCGCAGATCGCTGCAATCCGTGCGGCGATCGCCGTGCCCATCGACTTCTACGTCGAAGCGCCCGACAACATCGGCGGCTTCATCCGCTATTACGAAATCCCGGATCTCATCCGCGTGGCCGCGCCGGTGTACCTGAAGTTCGGTCTGCGTAACGCGCCCGACGTCTACCCGAGCGGCACGCATCTGGAAAGCACCGTCGTGGGGCTCTCGCGCGAACGCGTGCGCCGCGCCGCGCTGGCCTGCGAAATCATCCAGCGCTACTGCCCCGAGGCGGTCATCTCCGCTTCGCCGTACAATATGGCATGATTTCTCTCCGGTTCCTCGCGGTCGCCGCGGCGCTCGCTGCCGCCGCCCAGGCCCAGACCGTGGTCGAGCACTCGCTCGGAACGGCGCGGGCAGCCGGGAGTGCCGCGGGCGTGAGATCCGCCGGCAAGGCCGCGGTGGGCATCTTTGAAAACGCTGCCAAGACGCTCGAAAAGGCCAACGCAACCTCCCTTGTCGTCCTGCCCGCCGCAGCCGGCGACCCCGTCAAGCCGGTCAAATTCGCTGCTCCCGATCCCGCCCAGATCAAGCCGGGAATGAACGCCGCCGAGCTGATCGAAAAATTCGGCGAGCCCGCAATGAAGATCTCGGGCGAATGCGACACTTGGACCTACGGCTCAGATCCCGGCGCCGTCACCGTCAAGCTGCGAGACCGAAAGGTCTTCTCCGTCACGCCTCCCTCCGCCAAGAAAAACGAGACTTCGGCTGACTCCAATCCATCCAATACAGCAGTGACGGTGCTCCGCTAAACACCGGCCCCGCCCCGGTGTTTAAAATTACCCCCGGGCCTGGAACCTGTGCTGCAATGGGATCAAGGTCATGGGACCAAACTCAGAGGAGGCTAGTGAAATGTGTGACTACTCACTGCATGCCGTGCCCAATCGCCTGGCAGTCGAAGGAGAGGAATTGGTGACACACCGGTTTCCAACCAGCTCCATCGGGCTGGCGTCTCCTTGCGAACTGGAACGGGCGACACGCCGGCAGACGCCAGCGGCCGCTGGGAGAACGTGGTGGACTGTGCTGAAAAGCTGGCTCAATCCGCCCCCGCTGCGAAACGAAAAAATCGCCGCGGTTTGCATTCCTCCCGGTGCGCGCCTGCGAATGCTCGACATTCCGCAGGACCTGCAGAAAGAGCTGGGGGTCGGCCAGACCGAAGAGGTCGTCTTCGTCGAACTGAGCGCCTCGGCTTACCGTTACCGAGACGGTGTCCGCTTCCGCAACGGCCGTGAGATTCTCCTGCAATACCTCGATGAAGGTCTTCACGTAGACGTGCTCGCTCTGGCCGGCACCGAATCCGCCGAAACTTCCGGCGTGGTCGCGGAAGAAGAAACGCACGTCAGGGAGTAACCGAACGGTCACGGGGCCCGGCCAAATCCGGGTCTCCGTGGCCGCGGAGAGCCTTAGTCCAGGCGCAAACTCTCGAGAGGACTGACACCCGCCGCTTTCCGGGCGGGAAGATAGCTTGCAACAAACGCTACGGCTCCAAACGCCAGGACGAGACAGGCGAATGTGAGCGGGTCGTGAGGTCTGACCTCATACAGCAGGCTGCCGAGAAGGCGAGTGGCCGCTAACGCCGCGGGAAGGCCGATCGCCAGTCCGGCCGCAGTCGTAGCGAGGCCCTGCCGGACCACCATTCGGATGACGTCTCCGCTCCCGGCGCCGAGCGCCATGCGGACCCCGATTTCCTGCCTGCGCTGCGTGACGGAGTACGCAATGACGCCGTAGGCGCCGACGGCGCTCATTACGAGCGCAACCGCGGCTAACACGGCCAGCAGGATCATCGAGAGGCGCCGCTGGGCCAGCGCTCTTGAGTAGTATTCTTCCGCGGTTCGAATGTTGGTGAGGGGCACCGTCTTGTCCACGCTGCGCAGTTCGCTTCGCAACAGGCCGGCGAGTTGTTTCGGATCGCCCGCCGTACGGATCGCGAGCGTCATTGTGAGCCAGCGGCGCTGGCCGTATGGATTCCAGATCTGAGGCTTGGGAACCGCCAGAACGTCCGATTGCCGCACGTCGGCCACCACGCCGACAATCGTGGACCTGCCGGCGAGAATGGATACCGCATCCCCGGCCTGGAGTTGCGGGGCCACGTTGAGAGTCCTGCCGATCGGGTCCTCTTTCGGGAAGTAGCGCCGGACGAAAGCTTCATTTACCACCGCGACGTTCGGCGCTTGCGGGCCGTCTCTCTCATCGAAAAACCTTCCGCCCCGCAGCGCGATTTGCATCGCGCGAAAGTACCCGGGCGTGGCTACGCCCACAACGGCTTCGCGTATTTCGTCGGGCTTTGGCGCCGGCCCGCCCACGATATCGAACGTCTGCATGGGCGCCAGATCGAACGCGAGAGGCAGCGCGCGCGCCGCCCCGGCTGCCTGAACCCCCGGCGCCGTCTTCAGGCGCGCGAGCAGTTCCGGCAGGAAGTTCGGATTCCGCGCCGGGCCGCCCGCGTCCGGGACCTCGGCCGTCAAGACGTGCTCGGGCGCATAGCCGAGGTCGATCTTGAGCACGCGCCAGAAGCTTCGCATCAGCAACCCCGCGCCGGCCAGCAGGACCAGCGCCAGCGCGATCTCGGAGGCGACGAGCAGCGATCGAGTGCGGCGGTGCGCCCCCTCACTCCCCGTGCGCCCGCCGTTCTTCAGCGCGGCGTTCAGGTCCGCGCGCGAGGAGGCGAACGCAGGCACGCAGGCAAACGCCAGCCCGGTCAGGCACGAAACCGCAAGCGTGAACAGCAGGACCGGACCATCCACCTGAACCAGCTCGCTGCGGGGAATCAGAGCGCCCGCCGCCGTCACGAGCCACTCCACTCCGAGGTTGGCGAGCAGAACGCCGAGCGCGCCGCCGGCGACGCTGAGCAGCAGGCCCTCCGTGATCACCTGCCGGAATAGCCGCGGGCGCGAGCTGCCGAGCGCCGCCCGGATCGCGAACTCCCGCCGCCGCTCGACCGAACGCGCAAGCAGAAGGTTCGCCACGTTCGCGCAGGCGCACAACAACAGCACCGCGACTGCTCCGAGCAGCAGCCAGAGCGGGCGGCGCACTGGTCCCACCGCCACGTCTTTCAGCCGCACAGTCTCGAGTTGTGTGCCCTTGTTGGCCGTGTACTGCGCCGCCAGCCTCCTGCCGATGCCCGCCATCTCGGTTCGCGCCTGCTCCACGCTCACGCCCGGCTTCAGGCGTCCGACCACCGAGAGCAAAGCCGTCTCGCGGGGCAGCGGGCGAACGTCGAATGGAATCCAGATTTCGGGTTCCTTATCTCCGTCCGCCAGGCCCGGCTGCCGGTACGAGCCCGGCAGAACACCCACGACTACCGGATTGCCCATGGATGTGACAAGCTTACGGCCAAGGATGTTCGGATCCTTCCCGAAGCGCCGTTCCCAAGCCGCCCAGCTCAGCACAGCCACGCTCAGGCTGGGATCGCGCCCGGCGATCAGTCGCCCACGCGCCGCCCGGACTCCGAGCACGTCGAAGAAATTCTGCGCGACGATACATCCAGGAACCTGCTCGGGATCTTCCAGCGTAATCGTCAAGGGCTGGTTCACCGACCCGGACATGCTTTCGAAGGACTGGCTTTGTTCGCGCCAGTCGGCGAGGTTGGGCGCGGAAGCAGGCAGGCGCGGCGTTTTGGTTTGCGGGTTGCTTTGCCAGAGCGCCACGAGCCGCTCCGGATCCTTGTACGGAAGAGGGCGCAGCAGGACGCCGTTGATCACGCTGAAGATCGCCGTAGTGGCTCCGATCCCCAAGGCGAGTGTGACGAGGGCGGCACATGTCATCCACGGGCTCTTCGCCAGCATCCTGAAGGCGTAACGCAGGTCCTGAAATATCGACATACGCGCTCCGAACCGGACCCTGAGCAGCTAGGATGCCAACTTGCCCAAGCGCATGTAAACAGGGAAATTCGGAAGGAAATCCAGGATTCACCGCTGTCCGGTTTTGGAATCCCGTTGTCCGATTCCGCGATCGGGGAGGGCCCTGGGAGCGATGCTACAATTAGTAGCAGGTTGCAGCGGCGCCCCGGAAATCCGTTATTTCTATCTTGTCAAGTTGAATTTTCGTTTCGGGACCCCGGCCCATATGGACCTGGATCAGCTCCACACGTTTCTTGAGATTGTTCGCCTGAAAAGCTTTTCGAAAGCGGCGCAGACCTGCTTTCGGACGCAGCCGGCGATCAGCGCGCAGGTGCGCCAACTCGAGCAGGAGCTGAATTGCCAACTCTTCGAGCGCTTTGGAAGCCGCATTTCGCTGACCACGGCCGGCCGTGTGTTCTGCCGGTTCGCCGAGCAGATGATCGAACAGCGCCGGCAGGCCCAGGACGCCATCAACGAGCTCGAGCAAACGCCCCGCGGCGAGCTGATCATCGCCGCCAACGAGGCTACCTGCATTTACGTCCTGCCGCAGGTGTTTTCCGAATACACGAGCCGCTTCCCGAACGTGCAGCTTCAGGTCGAGCGCTCCTACGGCTCGCGCATCCCGGAAGCGATCCTCGACAACCTGGTCGATTTCGGCTTCACGCAACTTCCGGTGCACGAGCGCAAGCTGCAGATCGTGAAAATCCACTCCGACGAAATTAAGCTCGTGATCCCCGCCGGCCATCCGCTCTCGCTCAGGCAGAACGTGACGGCTGCCGAACTCGTGCCTTACCCGCTGCTTCTGCCGAAATACGGAACCACCCGCGCGCGTCTCAATGAGTGGCTGGAGCTGGTGGAGGATTCGATCCACGTCACGATGGAACTCGATTCGAGCGAGATGATCAAACGCTTCGTGATGGCGAACCTGGGGATTTCGTTTCTGTCGGAGTCGAACTGCAAGGACGAGGTTGCCTCCGGCCGCCTTCAGGCGATCTCGCTCGCGCCCGAACCGCTTATACGGAATCTCGGGCTGGCTTACCGCAAGGACAAGGCGCTCTCGAAAGCCGCGCTGGGCTTTATCTCCGTCGTGCTGGAAAATTCGGGTCTCGGAACTCGCATCCCCCGTGTCGAGGAGGCGCGTGCGTGAAGGGCACGGTCAAGACCTCGACCATCCTGATCGGAGCGGGAAAGCGGCTTGCCGTTTACCGGAAGCTCGAAGAGGTCCCTCCGCGGCTGCGTAGCAAGCTCGTAAAATCCACCGCCGGCCAGAATGCCGGGACGGTCCTGATCGCCGACCGCCGCGGCGCCCAGGAATTACTGCGCGCGCGTCTGAAGGCGCTCGCCGAACGCCAGGCCGAGGAGCACGGCTTCCTCGCCTTTTTGCGCGAGGACCTGCGCGAGACGCTGCTGTTCTGCCTGCTCCACTGGCGCGGCCTATCGCTTGCCGGCGTCCTGGTCGCCGCGCTCGCCTGGTGGCTGATCGCCCGGCTCCGCTAACCGGGCCGCCCGCCGCAACCGGGCCGCGCGCGTCAGCAAAAGTGTCTGCTATCGTAACGATAAATGCCGAAACGCGCGGTGATTTTCGGAAATGCGGGGCAGCTCGGCGTCGAGTTGACCTCCGAACTCGAGAAACGGGGCTACGAGGTGACCGGCACGGACCGCTCGCAGCTCGACATTACCAACCGCCAGCTCGTCGAACAGCATCTGGCCGAGGTGGACCCCGAGGTGGTGTTCAACGCCGCGGCGCACAACCAGGTGGATGTCGCCGAGGAGGACCCCGAGGCCGCCTTCCAGGTCAACGCGCTCGCGGTCCGTAATGTCGCGCTGGGCTGCCGCCAGGTGAACGCGCGCCTGGTGCATTTCTCGACCGACTACGTCTTCGACGGCCGCGCCGGCCGGCCCTACACCGAACAGGACGCCACCCATCCGCTGGGAGCCTACGCGGTCTCGAAGCTCGCCGGCGAGCTCTACGCGCAGGCCTATCTCGACGCGCCGCTCATCCTCAGAACCTCCGGCGTATTCGGGCCCGGGGGCCTGCACACCGCGCGCGGCAACTTCATCGAATCGATGCTGCGCCTGGCGGCCACGGGCAAGCCCATCCGCGTGGTCGAAGATCACTTCGCGTCGCCCGCCTACGCCCCGGCGCTGGCCGCGCGCTCAGTCGATCTTTACGAGCGCGGAGCGACGGGTGTGTTTCACGTCGGCGGCGGCACGCCGGTTTCCTGGTTCAGGTACGCGCAGCTCCTGTTCGAGGTCGCGGGCCTCACGCCTGAGCTCAAACCCACCAACGAACGCGAATACCGCACCGCCGCGCGCCGCCCCAGGTTTTCCGCGCTCGCCAACGCCCGCATGGAGGCGCTCGGCATCGAGCCGATGCCGCCGTTCGAGTGGTGCATCCGCGATTACTTCGCGCGCCGCGAAAAGTATCGCCGGCAGAGTGCGTAAATGCGTTCCGCCGTCTATACCGGACTTCTGCTCCTCTCCGCGGCGGCGTGTGCCCAACAGCCCGGCACCCGGACCGTCCCCGACGCGCACAACTGCTACCCCTACGGCGGCCGGTGGAGCAACCGCATCGACGTCGCGCTCGCCGCGGGGCTTCCCGTGGCCATCGAGCAGGACCTGCATTGGTACGAGCCGGGCGGGGGAACGCCGCCCCGCTCCGTCCTTTCGCATGACCCTCCGTCAGGCAGCGAGCCCGGCATGGAGCAGTACTTCTTCGAGCGCGTGAGGCCCCTCGTCGAAGCCGCGCTGAAGAATCCCGACCGCTCGCAGTGGCCGCTGATCACCCTCAATCTCGATTTCAAGTCCAACGCACCGGAGCATCTGCGCGCCGCATGGCGCCTGCTCGAGAAGTACAGGGACTGGTTGACGACCGCGGTCAAGACCGGCGACGGACGCCCGCAGCCGCTCGCCTATGGACCCATCCTCGTGCTCAACGGCATCGCCGGCGAGCAGCAGAAAGTCTTCTACGACGACGTTCCCGCCGGCGCCAGGCTCCTCACCTTCGGCGCTGTCCGTCCGGACGAGGAGGGCGCCTCGAACTACAGGCGATGGCGGCAGCTGAGCTGGAGTTCCATCGAGCCTGAGGGGCAGCCGAAGGCCGGGCCGTGGACTCCGGAGAAGCAGAAGCGGCTCGAGGCTATCGTCGATCGCGCGCACAGCCAGGGCCTGTGGATCCGGTTCTACTGTCTCGATGGTGTGAGCCAGAGCGAGCTGGCCGAGCGGGGCATCTTCGAAACGTACAATTTCCCTTCGCCCGAAGCGGCGCGCCGGAGATGGGATGCCGCGATTGCCGCGGGAGTGGACTATCTCGCGTCCGACCAGTATGCCGAGCTCGGCCAGTTCATTCGCGAGCGCGCCAGGAGCCCGCGGGCGGCCGCGCCTTCAGATCGCTGATCGAAGAGTCCGGCGAGCGTCCCGCGCTTGCCTTGGCCGCCTGCTCCACCCCAGCGCGCGGCTCCGCGCGCATCGATCCGCCCGTCTACTGCTTCACGGCAATGGCCGAAATCTCGATCTTCGCTCCGCCGATCAACCCGGCAACCTGTACCGTGGCGCGCGCCGGCTTGGGGTTGGGCATGAGCTTTTTGTAGACCTCATTCATCTTCGGGACGTCGTTCAAGTCCGTGATGTAGACGGTGACGGAGACGATGTCCGTCATCTTGAATCCGGCTTCCTTGACGATTTTCTCAATCGCGCCGATGGCGTTCGCGGTCTGGACCGTAATATCGATCCCTTCGAGTTTCCCTTTCTCCGGACCTTCCTGCCCCGCGACGTAGAGAGTATTGCCCGCTACATATCCGTTGCTGAACGGCATGCCCTCTTTGAAACCGATCGCCCTATTTTGAGCAAGCGCGCTCCCCGCAACACAAAGCGCAAGCAGAACCGCCGTCCAGACACACGTCCGAGTAGTCTTCATGACGAAGTATTGTACTACCGCCGTCCGGCGCCGCCACCGAACTCCGCTAGCGCCATCAACGGGAAATACTGCCGGTATAGGTGATACGTGAGATAGAACACCTCGGGGAAGCCCGTGCCGGTGGTCGCATCCTCGTTCCAGGTGCCGTCGGGGTTCTGGGTCGCGATGAGGTAATCGACGCCGCGGCGCGCGGCCGCCGATGTAGTGTCGCCCGCGGCGGCCAGGCCGAGCAGCGCCCAGGCGGTCTGCGACGCGGTGCTCAGGGCGGGGACAAAACGCCCGCGGCCGTAGCCGGCGGGGCTCTCGCCCCATCCGCCGTCGCTGTTCTGCACGGAGCGGATCCAACTCGCCGCGCGCGCTACCGCTGCGCCTCCGCCGCGGTAGCCCGATGCGCGCAGGCCGCGCAGCGCCAGGAATGTGCCGTAGAGGTAGTTCACGCCCCAGCGCCCGCGCCAGGAGCCTTCCTCTTCCTGCGTACGCAGCAGATACTCGATCGCCCTGGCGATGGCCGGATGCTCGGGACCGAACCCGCGCCGGCACAGCGCTTCCATCACGCGACCGGTGATGTCGGGGCACGTTGGGTCGAGCATCGCGTTGTGGTCGGCGAAGGGCACCTTGTTGAGCAGCCCCCAGTTGTTATCGACGTCGAAGGCCGCCCACCCGCCGTCGGACGACTGCATGCCGAGCAGCCAGTTCACCGCGCGTCGTTCGGCGCGCGCCTGCCGCTCGGGATCGGTCGCCTTGGCGTGCATGAGAGCCAGCAGCACCATCGCCGTGTCGTCGATGTCGGGATAGTATTCGTTGGCGAACTCGAAGGCCCACCCGCCCGGCTCGAGATCGGGCCGCTTCACCGCCCAGTCGCCCTTGCGGCGGACTTCTTTATCCAGCAGCCAGTCGGCCGCGCGCGTGAGCGAGGCCGGGCTCGCCGCGCCCAGTTCTCCCAGCGCGAAGGCCGCGATCGCCGTGTCCCACACCGGAGAAACGCAGGGCTGGAACTGAAGCCGGTCGTCGGTCTCGAGAATCAGGTCGTCGAACTGGCGGAGCGCCAGGACCAGGTCCGGATGGTCCGGCGGATATCCGAGCGATTCGAGCGCCATGATGAAGTACATCATCGCGGGATAAATCGCGCCGAGGCCTTCCGTGTAGCGCGTGCGGTCGAGCATCCAATGCTCGGCCTCGCGGATCGCGGCGCGGCGTATGTCTTTGGGGCCGCGCTTCTCCCAGAGCTTCACCAGGCGGTCGAGGCGATGGAAGACCGCCGCGATCCCGTCGCGCTTCGGCAGCGAGAGCCGCTTTCCGGGCGCGAACAGTTCGTCCACGTCGAAGCCCTCGGGGACCGGCCGCGGTCCGGCCGCCTGCGCCACCGAAAGCGGGACGATGATGGTGCGCGTCCACGAAGACATCTCGTAGAGCACGCCGCCGGGCAGCAGCACGATCTCCGGCGGAACGCTCGGCACGTATTTGCGCGGATACAGACCGAACAGGCTGAAGTTGATTTTCGTGTAGCTGTTGCAGGCTTGCAGGCCGCCGAGCGCGAGGGCGCGCTTGCGGGCCCGCACCATCCGCGGGTCGCCGGGGTCCACGCCCATCAGCTTCGAGGCCGTGTAGGCCCTGACCGTCGCGTTCACCTCCGCCGGTCCGCCGTCGTAGATGCACCAGCCGCCGTCGGGCAACTGGCGGTCGAGCACCGAGGCGATGCCTTTCTCCAGCCTGCGCCGCGCGGGCGGGTTCCACTTGCCGCCCTGAGGCGGATGGAGCCACAGATGCAGCAGAACGAAGTCGGATTCGAGCGTCGCATCGGCCGTGAGTTTGCCGCACCAGTATCCCAGCGGATTCTGGATGCCGATGAGCGCATCAGCGGCCGTCGTGGCCGATGCGGCGATCCGGGCCGTGCGCTGCGCGTCTTCGGCGCGCGACTGTTCGAGCGACTGCCGGGGCGTTTCCGGGGCAGGGAACACGAACGACGGATTCTCTCTCATGGTTACATTTCTATTTTCCACCAACAAAGGGCGGAGTAACTATGCCGGGTTGGGTGCGTCCGCGTAATAACCTTTGCGTGCCTGGACTTTCAGGTCTTTGTCGCGGGTCTTGACTTCGATGCGATGGTACGACCCGTCCTGGGCCTGCGGTGGCCTTTCATAGCCGATGGCGTACTGCGAACGCATCTCCTGCTGGATCTGCTCGAAGGCGTCCTGGAGCGTATGCTTGCGGTCCACGCGGAACACGCGCCCGCCGGTCTCCTCCGACAGCTTCTTGAGCGTGCCGCCGCCGCCCCCGCCGCCGTAGTAGCCATAGGCGCTCGCGTCGTAGTACTCGATCGAGTAAACGATCGCATCGGCGCGCTGCGCGGCGCGGAGGGCGTCCTCGATCTTGAGGCGGCTGCCCTGATCGACGCCGTCGGTGATCAGCACGATCACCTTGCGGCCCACCTGCCCGCGCAGCTTCTCGTCCGCGGCGAGATACACGGCATCGTAGAGGATGGTGCCGCGCGGCTGATAGACGCTGGGCACGGGGCTGTCCATGACCTGCGGCGGCGGCGCGTTCACCTTCAGGCCGTCCATGCTGCGGCGCAGCAGGTTCGCCGAGCCGGTGTAGTCCTGAAGCAGCTCCGCTTCCATGCCGAAGCTGATCAGGAACGCCATGTCCTTTTTGCCGAGCACCTGCGTGAAGAACTGCGAGGCGGCGTCGCGCTCGGTCTGTATGAGCCGCTCCTGGCTGCGGCTGACGTCGATCAACAGGCCGATCGTCAGCGGCAGGTCCGTCTCGCGCGCGAAGTAGCGGATCGGCTGCTGTTTGCCGTCCTCGGCGATGGCGAAGTCGTCCTTGGTCAGGTTCGCCACCAGCCCGCCCTGCTTGTTCCTCACCGAGCAGAGCACGTTCACGACATCGACTCCGCCCTTGAAGGTCGGTGCGGGTTCCTGCGCCGTTGCCAGGGATGCCGCGAGCGCCGCGGCTACGAAGATGCGTAAGGACTGCATAAGCTTGATGGCATACTACTAGATGTAGCTCCCCGCATTTCCGTTTCGTTATGCAGAAAGCTCTCAACCATTTAAAGGCCTCCGACCCGGTCCTGGCGCGGCTGATCGAGCAAGTAGGGCCTTACGGGATCGAGTTCCTGGAGCCGAGCTTCGAAACGCTGGTAAAGGCGATTGTTTTGCAGCAGTTGAGCGGCAAGGTAGCCGAAGTGATCTACCGGCGTCTGGTCGCGGCCGCCGGAAACGGGTGCCTGACGCCCGAGGCGCTGCTGAAGCTCCGGACTCCGAAGCTGCGCGCGGTCGGGCTGTCGCAGCGGAAGATCGAGTACATACGCGACGTCGCGCGGCGCATCGTCAAGGGCGAGCTGGACCTGGCGGCGCTGGCCCTCGCGAGCGATGAAGACGTCCTCCGCACCCTCACCGCGGTCCGGGGAATAGGGCCCTGGACGGTCCACATGTTCCTCATCTTTGCGCTGCGGCGGCTGGACGTTCTGCCTACGGGAGACCTGGGAATCCGCGCCGCGGTCCGCAAGGTGTATGGCCTGGAGGCGATGCCGAGCCCGGCCGAAGTCGATGAGCTTGCTCGCAAATGGCGGCCGTATTGCACCGTGGCCTCCTGGTATCTCTGGCGCAGCCTCGAAACCAAAGCCGGGCTGTGAAAGAATAACGGTCAGGAGGGGACATATGCCGACAGTCACTACGGCCGGACCGAAATTCCAGACTCACATAGATCTTCCGGCGGATGCGCGGCAGAAGCTGATCGAGACGCTGAACCAGCAGCTCGCCGAAACGCTGGATCTGTACACGCAGACCAAGCAGGCGCATTGGAACATCAAGGGTACGGACTTCTTCCAATTACATGAACTCTTCGATCAGCTTGCTGGCGACGTGTTCAAGTTCATCGACCTGCTGGCGGAACGCGTGACGGCGCTCGGCGGCTACGCGCTGGGGACGGCGCGCATGGCCGCCCAATCATCGAAGCTGCCCGAGTATCCGCGCGAGGCGATCGAGGGGAGGCAGCACCTGGAGGCGCTGATCGAACGCTGGGCGCGCTACACCGCGAACAACCGCAAGGCCCTCGACGCGGCGCAGAACGAGGACGATCAGGCAACCGCAGATATATACACCGAGATCGCCCGCGCCGTGGACAAGGACCTCTGGTTCCTCGAAGCGCACCTGCAATCGGCCACTCAGAAAGCGGGATAGGCGGCGCATAACACACAGGGTGGGAGTATAATGCTCCCACCTATGCCTCAAGACCAGGTCGCCGCCATACAGCCGGACGCCGGGAGCATGAGCGCGCTCTCGCGCGTGGGCAACGTGATCATCGAACCCACCCGCACCTTTGCGGATATCGCCGTGCGCCCGGGCTGGTGGGTGCCGATGATCCTCGTCGCCGCCTTCTCGCTTCTATACATGATCGCGTTCTCACAGAGGGTCGGGTGGGAGCGCATGTTCCGCCACGCGATGGAAACCTCGGCTGACCAGCGCGTCCAGAACCTCACTCCCGAGCAGCGCGAGCAGACCATACAGATGCAGGTGAAGTTCGGGGGCCCGATCGGGACGGTGATGGCGGTGGTTATGACGCCTGTGGTGATGATTGTCGTCGCCGGCGTATTCATGTTTGTCTTCGGCACGATGCTCGGCGGGGCCGTGAAATTCAAGCAGGCGCTGGGGGTCGTCGCGCACGCGTGGATTCCGCAATTGATCGCGGTGTGCGCCTACCTCCTCGTGATGTTCCTCAAGTCCCCCGACGACTTCGACCTGGCCAATCCCGCCGGGTTCAACCTGGGCTTCTATCTCAACCCGCAGACTACGCCGAAGTGGTTTGTGAGCCTGGGCAACAGCATCGACGTTTTCGTTTTCTGGACGCTCCTGCTGCTGGCGACGGGGTTCTCGGTGACGGCCAAGAAATCGTGGGTGTCGTCGCTCGTGGGCGTGCTGTTCACATGGGCGGTGTTCGTCGCGATCAAGGTCGGCTGGGCGGCGATTTTCGGGTAGGGTTTGGGATATACTGCTCCGGATGTTCTGCACAAAGTGCGGTTCTCCGGTTGCTGGAAACTTCTGCCGCAACTGCGGCGCGCGCCTGGGTGAGGCGGCGCCGGCGGCGGTGGCCCCCTATGCCGCCGCTGCCGCGCCGCCGCTGGTTCCTCAGATGCCCGCGGCCGTCGCGAGCATGGACTACGCACAGTGGTCCACGCGCGTCTTCGGGTACCTGATCGATACGGTGGTAGTGGGCGTGATCGTCGGGGCGCTGCTCGTCGTGCTCATGCTTCTGGGCGGCCTCGGAAGCCTCGCGGGCGCGGGCGTGGGCGTGGGTCAGGGCGTGGGCGGGTTGGGCTGCTGCCTGGCATTTTCTATCTTTCCGCTCGGGAGCCTCGCCGTGGGGCTCTACAATAAGGTCTTCCTGGTTGCGCAGCGTGGCGCATCGATCGGCCAGGGCATCATGCACATCAAGGTTGTGAACGCGCAGGGCGGGTTGCTGACGCCGTCTCAGGCGCTGGTGCGGCTGCTGGCGCACGTCGGGCTGAGTTTCATTCCCTTCGGCGGCATCGTTGACCTGGCCTGGCCGCTGTGGGACGAGCGGCGGCAAACGCTGCACGACAAAGCCGTGGACTGCTACGTGGTAAACGCGCGGTGAGGCAGCGCCGCTCCATTGCGTCGGCAGTGGTGGCGGGCGCGATCCTGCTCGAACTCCTGGCGGCCGGCCTGTGGGCGCCCATCGACGGGGGCAGCGTCTGCCTTCTGCGCCGCGCGGCCGGCATTCCGTGTCCGACGTGCGGGATGACGCGCAGCGTGGTGCTCACGCTGCGGGGCGATCCCGCCGCCGCGTTCGCGATCAACCCCGCCGGACCGCTCTGGGTGCTGGCGGCCCTCACGCTGAGCGCCGGGCTGCTCTGGTTTGCATGGCGTCCCGGCGAGCGCGCGAAGCGGAGGCTGGTCATGGTGGCGCTGGCGCAGGGCTTCACGGTCGCGGCGGTGCTGGCAGTTCACTGGGTGCGAGCGATCTCGCGCGCCGCGTTGTAGCCGGGCGCGCCCATAACGCCCCCGCCCGGGTGCGCTCCCGAACCGCAGAGGTATAAGCCCCGCACCGGCGTGCGGTATTGTGCCCATCCCGTCGCGGGGCGCATGACGAACATCTGGTCCAGGCTCATCTCGCCGTGGAAGATGTTTCCGCCCGTGATGCCGAAGCGCCGCTCGAGCGCGAGCGGCGACAGCACCTGCACGTGCTCGACGATCGAGTGTATGTTCGGCGCATATTCGGCGATGAGGTCGAGCACGCGCGCGCCGTACCGGTCTCCGATGTCGTCCCAGTTGCCCTCCCGCAGCGTGTAGGGGGCGTACTGAAGGAAGATGCCCATGATGTGCTTGCCCGCGGGCGCAAGCGATGGATCGTACATCGTCGGGATGGTCAGCTCGAGCAGCGGGCGTTCGGAGGGGCGGCCGTACTTCGCGTCATCCCACGCGCGCTCGACGTAATCGATCGACGGGCAGATGTGCATCGTCGCGCGGTGCTGCGGGCCGGGCGCGCCGGGCAGGGCGCGAAACTCCGGCAGCCCGGTGAGCGCGAGATTCATCTTGAGCGACGTGCCCTCGGAGCGGAAGTGCCGGATCGCGGCGAGGAACTCCGGCGGCAGATCTTTTTCCGGAACAAGGCCGAGGAAGGTGCGGCGCGGGTCGAGGTTCGAGGCGACCACGCGAGCTTCGATCTCCTCGCCACGCGCGAGCGCCACGCCGCAAACGCGCCCGTCGCGGATCAGAATGCGCTCGACGGAGGCGTTGACGCGGATCTCGGCGCCCGCCGCGCGCGCCGACGCGGCGATCGCTTCCGAGACCGCGCCGATTCCGCCGCGAACGAAGCCCCACAACCCGCGATGGCCGGCCACGCCGCCCATGCAGTGGTGCAGCAGGATGTACGCAGTGCCGGGCGACCGCGGGCCGCCGTTCGCGCCGATCACGCCGTCGGTCGCAAGCGTGACCTTGACTTCTTCGGATTCGAACCACTCGTCGAGGAAGCCGGCCACACTTTGCGTAAAGATCTTCACCAGCGCCGCCATATCGGCCCTGCCGAGGCGGTAGTGGCGCGCGGCAAATTTCAAGTAATCGAGCACGCCCTCGGGAGGCGTGGTGAGGAGCAGCGGCTCGACGATGCGAGCGAGCCGTTCAATCAGTTCTTCGTAGGCCGGATAGACCGCGGCATCGCGCGGCGAAAAGCGGCGGATCTCCTCGATGGTCCGCGCTCGCTCCTGCCACATAAACATATGGCGGCCGTCTGGGAATGCGGAGAAGAAGGACGGGTCCTTGGCATCGACCCGATAGCCGTAGCGCGGCAGTTCGAGCTCCCGCACGATGCGTTCCTGAAGAAGACTGACAAGGTATGCCCCCGTTGAGACCCGGTACCCGGGCCAGATCTCTTCGGTAACGGCGCATCCGCCCACCATCTCGCGCCGTTCGAGCACCAGCACCTTGCGTCCGCCGCGGGCGAGGTAAGCGGCGCACACAAGTCCATTGTGGCCCCCGCCGATCACGATGGCGTCGTACAAACCCACCGCCTTCCAGCTTCTAGCTTCTGGCTTTCAGCTTGAACACCACCACCGCCAGAGGCGGCAGCGTGATGCAGATGCTTTGGTCGCGCCCGTGCGCGTTCACCTGCTCGGATTCGACCCCCGGCGCGTTGCCGAGGTTGCTTCCGCCGAACAATTCCGAGTCGGTGTTGAACATCTCGGCGTAGAACCCCGGCGCCGGCACGCCGAAGCGGTACTGTTCGCGCGGAACCGGCGTGAAGTTGCAGCAGAAAAGCAGAAAATCGTTTGGATCCTGCGCGCGGCGGATGAAGGCGATAATCGAGTTGTCCACGTCGTGGAAGTCCACCCACTCGAATCCGCTCCAGTGGAAGTCCACCTGATGCAGCGCGGGCTGCTCGCGGTAAAGCCGGTTCAACTCCGCGGCCGTGCTCTGCAACTTTCGGTGAAAGTCGTACTGGAGCAGGTCCCAGCGGACACTGGAGTTGTAATCCCACTCCTCATACTGGCCGATCTCCGACCCCATGAACAGCAGCTTCTTGCCGGGGTGCCCGTACATATACGCCAGAAACGCGCGCACGTTGGCGAAGCGCTGCCACTCGTCGCCCGGCATCTTCGAAATGAGCGAACGCTTCCCATGCACGACCTCGTCGTGCGACACCGGCAGGATGAAGTTCTCGTGGAACGCGTAGAGCAGGCTGAAGGTGATGTTCTGGTGGTGGAACTTGCGGTGCACCGCTTCCTTCGAGAAGTAGTCGAGCATGTCGTGCATCCAGCCCATGTTCCACTTCATGGTGAAGCCGAGCCCGCTCAGGTACACCGGCTTCGAAACCCCCGGCCACGCCGTCGATTCCTCGGCCGCCGTGAACGCGCCCGGCACCTGGTGCGCCAGCTCGTTGAAGCGCCGCAGGAAATCGATGGCCTCGAGGTTCTCGCGCCCGCCGAACTGGTTCGGAATCCACTCGCCCGGCTTGCGCGAGTAATCGAGATACAGCATCGACGCCACCGCGTCCACCCGCAGCCCGTCGATGTGATACTCCTTCAGCCAGAACAGCGCGTTCGAGATGAGGAACGCCCGCACCTCGTTGCGGCCGTAGTTGAAGATGTTCGTGCCCCAGTCGCTGTGCTCGCCTTTGCGCGGATCGGCATGCTCGTAGAGCGCGGTGCCGTCGAAGTACGCCAGGCCGTGCGCGTCCTTGGGGAAGTGCGCCGGAACCCAGTCCACGATGACGCCGATGCCCGCCTGGTGGCACTTATCGACGAAGTACTTGAAGTCGTCGGGCGTGCCGAAGCGCGACGTGGGCGCGAAATACCCGATGACCTGGTAGCCCCACGAGCCCGAGTACGGATACTCCGCGATGGGCAGCAGCTCGATGTGCGTGTAGCCGAGCCGCTTCACATAGGCTACCAGCGAGCGCGCCAGGTCGCGGTACGTCAGCATCTCGTTGAACGGCCCCCGCAGCCACGATTCGAGATGCACCTCGTAGACCGAGACGGGCTGGCTGAGCACGTCCTTCTTCGCGCGCGCCTCCATCCAGGCCGTATCGCGCCATTCGTACTTCGAGAGGTCCCACACGATCGAGGCCGACTTCGGCGGCGTCTCGCAGTAGAACGCGTAGGGGTCCATCTTGAACTGCTGGTATCCGGCGAAGCGCGAGCGCACGAAATACTTGTAGGTGTCGCCGGGCCGCAGGCCGGGAATGAAAAGCTCCCAGACCCCCGCCGCGCGCTGGCGCATGGGGTGGCGGCGCGTGTCCCACTGGTTGAAGTCGCCCGCGACGGTGACCACCTCGGCGTTCGGCGCCCAGACCGCGAACCGCACGCCCGCTACGCCTTCGCACACCGTGGGGTGCGCGCCGAGGCTGTGGTAGCTCTCGTAATTCGTGCCTTCGGCGTAGAGATACAGATCGTAGTCGGTCAGGATGAGCGGGAAGCGGTACGGATCTTCGAACTCGTAGGATGCGCCGTCCGCCGTCTTCACGCGAATGCGGTACGGCGCCGGCTCGCCTTCGAGGGCGGCGACGTAGAAACCGTCGGGGTGCACCTTCGTCATCGGCGTGCCGCTGCCGTTTACGGTCACTTCGGCTTCGGCGGCTTGCGGAAGAAACGCGCGCACCTCCCAGCCCGGCGTCTTGCGGCCGTTGACGGCGTGCGGGCCCAGAATGCCGAACGCGTCGCCGTGATAGCCGCCTGTCACCGCATTGATTTCTTCTCGAGTCATTGCCCTCCGGGGTCCGTTAACATTATGGCAAGATGCAGCCATCCTATCGCGAACTTCCCAAGGCCGAATTGCATCTGCATCTGGAGGGCTCGATCGAGCCCGAGACGCTGCGCGAGTTGGGTGCCGCCACGCCCGCGCCTTACGAGTACACCGATTTTCAAGGCTTCATTCAGGCGTATATCTGGACGATCGGGCATTTGAAAGCGCCCGAGCACTACGGTCTCGTCGCGCGGCGGCTGCTCGAGCGGCTCGAGCGCGAGAACGTGGTCTACGCTGAGATCACGGTTTCGGCGGGCGTGATTCTGAAGCGCGGGCAGGATCTCGCGGCGGTCTGCGATGCGGTTCAGGCGGAAGCGGAGCGGTCGCCGGTTCAGGTGGGCTGGATTCTCGACGCAGTCCGGCAGTGGGGCCCCGAACCCGCGCGGGATGTGGTGCGGCTCGCCGCTGAACGCGTGGGGCGCGGGGTGGTGGCGTTCGGGATCGGCGGGGACGAAGTGGCGGGGCCGGTCGAGTGGTTCGGCGATCAGATGCGCGAGGCGCGCGAGGCGGGGCTGCGGCTGACGATCCACGCCGGCGAGACGGCCGGGGCCGAGTCCGTCGCGAACGCGGTGCGGCTCGGGGCCGAGCGCATCGGGCATGGGATTCGCGCGGCGGACAACCCGGCGCTGCTCGCGCACCTGGCCGAGCGGGAGATCCCGCTCGAGATCTGCATTTCGAGCAACGTGTGCACGCGGGCGGTCGCGTCGCTGGCGGAACACCCGGTCCGTCGGATCTACGACGCCGGCGTCCCGATCGTGCTCGGCACGGACGACCCCGCTATGTTCCATACGACGCTGGCTCGCGAGTACGATCTCGCAGCGAGCCAGTTCGGCTTCACGGACGACGAACTGCGCGGGATCGTGGAGAACGGGTTCCGCTACGCGTTCAGCGGGCCGGCTGGAAGAAGTCCATAGGGTCAAGGGCAGTAATTAGCCAGCTTTTGCCCCGGCGCTCGAAGGTGCAGCGGACCTTTGCGCGGCGGCGCTCGCTCCCCATCTCGAGCGTCCAATCGAGCTCCAGCGCCCGGCGGCGGTCGTCGCCCGTGTCGCTGGCGATTTCGATGGAGTTGCCGACTTCGGTCTGGTCCGTCAGCGCGCGGATTAGCTCGCGCAGCCGCGCGTAGCCTGGCATGTTGCGATCGAAGTGCGAGAGGAACGCCGCAACCTCGCCCTGGCTCAGGTCCGTCGCCATGAGGTCGAGCGTGCCGGCGACGGGCGAAGGCTCGGGCGCCGCGAAGAACGCGAAGCCTGCGAGCAGAAACCCGCGCCGGTCAAGTCCGGTAGCTGGCGTTGATTTTGACGTAATCCTCCGTGAGATCGCAGCCCCAGAAGCGCGCTTCGCCCGCGCCGTTGCCCTGAATCACGAACCGGATCAGGCACTCGCGCGCATCCATCTTCTGCTTCACTTCGCGCTCGGAAAAATCCGCCGCGAGGCCGTTGCGGCACACGCGCACGCGCTGGAGGTAGATATCGACCTTCTTCGGGTCGAACGCGACTCCGGCATTTCCCGCGGCCGAAAGCACGCGCCCCCAGTTCGGGTCGCAGCCCGCAACGGCCGTCTTCACCAGCGGCGAATTCGCGATGGAGCGGGCGATCGTGGCCGCCTCGCCGTTGTCCCGCGCGCCGTGCACGTGCACCGTGAGGAGCCGCTTGGCGCCCTCGCCGTCGCGCGCGATCTTCTCGGCCAGGTCCTCCATCACCCAGCAGAGCACCTCTTCGAACACCATCCGTTCCTTCGCGTTCGGCTTGATGCCAGAGGCGCCGTTGGCGAGCAGCAGAATGGTGTCGTTGGTCGAGGTATCTCCATCGACCGAAATCCGGTGATAGCTGCGCTCGACGGCATTCGCCAGCATCGGCCGCAGCAGGTTCGGGGAAATCTCCGCGTCCGTCATGATGAACCCCAGCGTCGTCGCCATGTTGGGATGAATCATGCCGGAGCCCTTCGTCATGCCGGCGATGTGCACCGTGCCGCCGCGCAGCGGCACTTCGCCGAAGGCCATCTTCGGCACCAGGTCGGTGGTCATGATGGCGCGCGCCGCGTCCGGGAATCCGTCCTCCGACAGGCGCTTAACCAGGTGCGGCAGCGCGTTCACGATGAGCTTCGCGTCGAGCTCGACGCCGATCACGCCCGTCGATGCGGGCAGCACTTCCTGCGGGCGCGCCTTGACCGCCTTGGCGACCTCGCGGCAGGTGGCGAGCGCCACCCGCGCGCCGGTGCGCGTCGCGCAGTTGGCGTTGCCGGCGTTGGCGATCACGGCCCGCACGACACCGCGCGTGGCGCGCAGGTTCGCTCGCGACAACTCGACCGGCGCGGCCTTCACCAGGTTGCGCGTGAACATCGCCGCCGCCGACGCGGGGCGCTCCGAGAGAATGAGCATGAGATCATCCGCCGCTTTCTTCCTGATGCCCGCGTAAGCGGCGGCGTATCGATAACCTAGCGGCAGTTTCACGAACTAACCTCTCCCAGCAGTTCATTGTGCATCAGATGAACGCCGTTGAGGAAGGCGGCGGCGTTCATTCTCTTCTTGCCTTCGAGCTGCACTTCGATGAGCTCGAGCGCTGTGCCCGCGCCCGCGGCGACGATCAGCCTTCCATGCGACGCGCGCACCGACCCCGGCGCGCCCGCGGCCGCATCGGCCACGCGCGCCCTCCAGACGTTCAGCGTACGCCCGCGGAATTTCGTGTGGCATCCGGGCCAGGGCAGGAACCCGCGCGCGCGGTTGTGAATTTCGGCAGCGGGCCGCGTCCAGTCGATCAGACCGTCTTCCTTTTTGAGCGGCGGGGCGAGGCTCGCCTGCGAGGAGTCCTGCTTGCGCGGCGTGATGCTGCCGTCGCGCAGCCCGGCGAGCGTTTCGATGAGCAGATCCGCACCCATCGAAGCGAGCCGCGGCCCGAGTTCGAGCGCGGTCTCCTCCGGCCCGATCGCGGTCTCGCGCATGAGCAGGATGTCGCCCGTGTCGAGCCCCGCGTCGATCTGCATCGTCGTCACGCCGGTCGTCGTCTCGCCCTGCGCGATGGCCCACTGGATCGGCGCGGCGCCGCGATACTTCGGCAGCAGCGATGCGTGCACGTTGATGATCCCGAGCGGCGGGATGTCTATTATCGTTTGCGGAATGATCTTCCCGTACCCGACGACTATGAACGCCTCCGCATCGAGGCCGCGCAGGAATTCGAGGATCTCCGGCGTGCGTATGCGCTCGGGCTGGTGCACCGGAAGCCCGAGTTGCAGGGCCGCCCGCTTGACCGGAGGCGCCGCGACCTGCTGCCCGCGCCCCTTAGGTCGATCGGGCTGGGTAAAAACGGCGGCCACCTCGTGCCCCGCCTGCACGATGCGTTCGAGCGTGGGGACCGCGAACTCCGGCGTGCCGAGGAACGCGACCCGCACCGTTCTCAGGCCCACTCGCCGGCCTTGGCGAGCTTTTTGATCTTGCGCCGTATGAGATCGCGCTTCAGCGCGCTGACGTGGCTGATGTAGAGCCGGCCGTTGAGGTGATCGGTCTCGTGAAGAAACGCCCGCGCCAGCAGTTCCTCGCCGGTCTTTTCGTAGACCTGCCCCTTGGCGTCCTGCGCCCGCACCGTGACGTGCCTGGGACGCTTGACCTGCTCGCGGAAGCCGGGGATGCTGAGGCAGCCCTCCTCGCAAACCTGCGCGCCATCGACTTTCAGGATCTCCGGATTGATGAGCACCAGGCGTGCGTCCGGGTCCTGCCCGTTGGATGTGTCGATGACCGCGATGCGCCGCGAAATGCCGATCTGCGGCGCGGCCAGCCCGACTCCCTTGGCCGCGTACATCGACTCGAACATGTCGTCGAGGAGTTTGTGGAGTTCGGGCGTGTCGAACTCCGTCACGGTCTCGGCCTGGCGCTCCAGGACCGGGTCGCCGTATTTCACGATCGGGTAAACCATAGGCTAGAACTCTGTCATCTGCCGGATGTAACCGTCGAAGTTGCGGCGCGATTCGCCGAGGGAATCGCCGCCGAATTTCTCGAGCATTGCCTGCGCAACGACCAGCGCCGTCATCGCCTCGCCGATAACGCCCGCGGCCCGCACCACGGCCACGTCGCTGCGCTCATAAGCCGCGAGCGCGGGCTTGCGGGTCGCAAAATCCACCGATTCGAGCGGACGGCGCAGGGTCGAGATCGGCTTGAGCAGCCCGCGGATCACGATGTCCTCGCCGTTGGTGATTCCGCCCTCGATTCCGCCCGCGCGGTTCGAAGCGCGCGTGAAGCGGAGCGCTGCGCGATCGTAGCCGATCGTATCCTGCACGCGCGAGCCGAAGCTCGCCGCGCCTTCGATCGCATCGCCGATTTCGACGCCCTTCACGGCCTGAATCGAAACGATCGCCTGCGCCAGGCGCCCGTCGAGCCGCGTGTCCCAGGCGATGTGCGACCCGAGCCCCGAAGGCACGCCGTGCGCCACCACCTCGAAGACGCCCCCGATGGTATCGCCTGTGCGATAGGCTTCGTCCACCTGCTCCTTCATGAGTTGCTCGGCGGCCTCGTCCACGCACCCGAGCAGAATTTCCTCGCGGTTGTTGAGCGCGACGATTTCCTCCCACGCGGCGCGGCGCGCCAGACGCGCGCTGCCGATCGCCGTCACGTGGCTGAGCACGGTGATTCCGAACTGTTCGAGAAACGCCTTCGCGAGCGCGCCCGCCGCGACGCGGGCCGTCGTCTCGCGCGCGCTCGCCCGCTCCAGAATGTAGCGCGCGTCGTGGAAGTTGTACTTGAGCGCGCCTGCCAGATCCGCATGCCCGGGGCGGGGCCGCGTGAGCGGCTTCTTCTTTTCTTCCGAGCCTTCGAAGCTCTCGACCGGCAGCACCTCGGTCCAGTTCTGCCAGTCGCGGTTCCGGATCAGGATGGCAACCGGCGAGCCGGTCGTCTGCGAGTGCCGCACGCCGGAAACGATCTCGGCGTGATCGGTTTCGATCTTCATTCGCCCGCCGCGCCCGTACCCTTGCTGGCGGCGGCGAAGTTCGCGATCGACAGCCTGAACCGACACGGGGACGCCGGCGGGCAAACCAGTCAGCGTCGCCACGAGGCATTCGCCATGCGATTCACCTGCTGTTTCAAACCGAAGCATCTAGGGAATTTCATCCTAGCGAAAACCGAACGCCAATGAAAAGGTGCCTGTCCCCTTTTCGCGAAAATGGTTTACACTTTCTCCTAGCGGGGGCTTCAGTTCGAGACGTAGTTTTTCGTGCTTTCCGTGTCGAGCGAAGGAGGGCGCCGTGGACAAGCTCGAGCAAATCGCGGGCCGGATCGCCCGCGCGGTCGGGCCTGAGCAGAGCCCGGAAGAAATTCTCGAGTCCGCCGGTCTCGTCTCGCAGCTGGCGAGTGAACTCGAATCCCTCCGCACACGGATTGCCGTGCCGGATGAGGATGCGCGCAAGACCGTGCTGCTGGTGGAACCCGACACCGAGGAGCGCGCGGCGCTGCTCGGCATGCTGGAGCGAACCGGCTATGCCGTCGTCGAAGCCGGAAGCTGCGCCGGGGCGCTCGACGCCTTTGTCGAGCATGAAGGCCCGATTCACCTGCTGCTGGCGAGCGTCGTGATGCCCGACGGCACGGGCCGCGAGCTTACCGAGCGCGCCGCGGAGATCCGGCCCGGCTTCGCCGTGCTCTACCTCTCGGCGTACAACATCGACGATGCGGTCTACTTCGGCCTGTTCGGCCCGCACGCCGCGGCGATCGTGAAACCGGTCACTTCCGAAGCGCTCGCGCGCGCCCTGGCGGACGCGTTCGAACCGGTTTCCGCGCGCTAGCTCCCGCCGCCACAATTTTCCAGCCCCGGATCGGACGGTGCGCATCTAAGAGATAATGGATGCAGCCGCAGTGCCGCTGATGGGAAGGCATGGTGATCTTTGGGCGTTCTTGACGACCTGATCCGGCGGGCCCGCCGCCGTCACGTCCGGAATCTGCTGCTCAAGCAGGGCATTCGTGCCGCGTCCGCTGCGTTGGCCGGTTTGATCCTCCTGCTGCTGGTCGGTACGGAGGTGCTCGACTGGCCGTGGGTGCTCGCGATCGTCGCGGGCAGCCTGCTCGCGGGCTTCCGCGCTTTTCGGCGCGAATCCTTCACCCCGGACCGCGTCGCGCGGGAAATCGACCGCCGCCTCGGCCTTCACGATTCGCTCTCCACCGCTTTGTTCTATAGCCGCGGACCCGGCGCGCGCCGCACCTCGGGAAAGGGCATGCGCGAGGCGCAGCGCGCCGAAGCCGAACGGCTCGCGTCGGAAGTGGACGTGGTGCGCGCCGTTCCCGTGGCGATTCCGAAGTCCATCTACGCGACGGCGATTCTGGTCGTGGTGGCATCGAGCCTGTTCGCCCTGCGCTACGGAATTTTCCGCACGCTCGACCTGCGGCCCCCGCTCGCCACGTTTGTCTTCGACAAGTTCCATTTCCTCTCCGAGCCGCTTGCCGCGCAGAAGAAGAAGCGCCAGGTGCGCCACGCCGACGACAAGCTGGCGCAGTTCGGCATGCAGCTGGATGAAGATTCCGACAGGAACCGTGGCGCGCAAGGCAGTACGCCCGGGCTGTCCACCGAGTCGCCCGGGGCCGAAGCCTCGAAGCGTGACGCAAAGGCGGATGCTTCCCGGCAGCGCGCCTCGGCGAGCTTCGAAACGCTGAAGCGGAAGTCGCAGAACGCCGTCGAGGGGGAAGGCGACGGCGAGAGCGCGGCCGAGGCCTCCACCGGCGAGCGCGAGAATTCGAAGTCGGCATCATCGAAGGGCGAACCCTCCGGGCGCTCGCAGACGAGCCAGCAGGCGGCCAACTCGCAGCACGAGAACAACGGGCTGCTCGACAAATTCCGCGACGCGATGGCCAACCTGATGTCGCGTTTGAACTCCCGTCCGCGCGAGGGGGATTCGCAGGACCAGGCTTCGAGCGAGGCACGCCGCCAGGATCAAGCCCAGTCCCAGCGCCAGGGCGAGAAGGGCTCCGACCGCGCCGGACGCCGCGCCGACGGCTCTCCCAACGGCGATGCCGAAGGCGATCAGCAGGGCGAAGGTTCGCAGAAGGCCCAGAGCGGCCCCGGCAAACAAGGCGGGCGCGACGCCGAGCAGGCGTCCAAGCAGGGACAAAGCGGCATCGGCAAGGATGACGGCAGCAAGGACGTCCGGGAGGCCGAACAGCTCGCCGCCATGGGTAAGATCAGCGAGCTGATCGGGAAGCGCTCGCAGAACCTGACCGGGGAGGTCATGGTCGAGGTCGCATCAGGCAAACAGGAACTGCGCACGGCATATTCGCAGCAGAACGCGAAGCACGCCGACGCGGGCGGCGAGATCCACCGCGATGAGATCCCGCTCGCCTATCAGCATTACGTGCAGCAGTACTTCGACGAAGTGCGGAAGGCCAAGAAGTAGAGCACCCCTTTGGTCCGCCGCCGGACAGGCCGGTTACTTAGCCTTCGTTTCCAAAATATTCTTGGCTAAGTAATTCACCACCGTCGCTTCGTTCCGCGCTACCTCATAATACGCGTTCCGCAGCAACTGGTCTTTGCGCTGCAACAGCCCCTCGCGAATCGTCTGTTGCACGCGAGGATCGTTCAAATCGCGCTGCCCGGCCGGCTCCTTCGAGATCACTTTCAGGATCCGGTAGGCCTGCTGGCTCGGGATAATGGGCGACACCTGCCCGGGCTGCATCGACGTGATGAGCTTGCGCACCTCGGGGCTCGAGCCGTCGAACGCCGACACCGGCACGAACCCGAGATCGCCGCCGCTCGGCGCCGACTGCGGATCCTCCGAAAAATTCTCGGCGAGCATGGCAAAGTCCTCGCCCTGCCGTATGCGCGCGTCCAGGCTCTGGATCTTCTTGCGCGCCTGCTCGTCGTTCTGCGCCTTGTCGTTTTTCAGGTTGCGCGCCGAGGCGTCCGGCGTCGATGTCACCAGAATCTGCGCCAGGTGGATGGCCGGCTCCGCGCGGTTGAAACTCGCCTTGTTGGCCGCGAAGAACTCGGCGATCTCCTTCTCGGTGATGCTGATCTTCGAAGTGATTTCCTTGTTGATCAGCTTCTGCACGCTCAGGTCGCGCCGCAACTGCGCCTTCAGGTCGGCGGCCGACATCTTGCGCGCCTCGAGCTGCCGCTGGAATTCCTCCTGCGTGTAGGGCGCCTTCAGCTCGTTGAACTTGGCCTCGACCTCGGAGTCGGTCGCCATCAGCCCGAGCTTCTCGGCGCGCTGGAGCATGATCTCGTTTTCGATCAGGCTGCGCAGCACTTCGAGCTTCTGGATCTGCGTCAGGTCCTCGCTCGCGCCGCTGCTCGAAGAGAGCTGCGACTCGTAGATGCGGTTGATCTGCTCGTAGGTGATGGGCCGGTTGTTGATCGTCGCGGCCACGTTGGCCGGCGGCGTCTTGCGGCATGCGGTCATCGAAAGGACCGCCGCTGCGGATACCAGTATGTAGCTAAAGCGCATAGAGAGACACATTATTGTAGCTGGTTCAGGTCGGCCGGGTCGCCGAATTTGAAGCCCTTGAGCGCCGGGTCGATGCTGCGCAGCATTCCCGTCAGAACGCCGCCCGCGCCCACCTCAATGCAACGCTCGACGCCGCGTGCCGCCAGCGCGCGCACCGAATCGATCCACCGCACAGGGCTCGACACCTGGTCGATGAGCCCCTGGCGCGCCTCGGCGCCGAGTGCGATCTCGCGCGCTGCCACGTTGTTGATGAGCGGCGTGCGCAGGTCCGCGAAGCAGGTGGCGTTCAGATCTACGGCGAGCCGGTCCTGCGCGGGTTTCATCAGCGCGCAGTGGAACGGAGCGCTCACGGGAAGCTGCACGGCGCGGCGCGCGCCCGCGGCCTTGGCCAGCTCCATCGCCCGCAGCACCGCCGCTGTGTTGCCCGCGATGACCACCTGATCCGGCGAGTTCAGGTTCGCCGCCGAAACGACCTCGCCCTGTGCGGCTTCCGCGAGGATGCCGTCGAGCTTCCCCTCGGGCAGCTTCAGCAGCGCCGCCATCGCGCCCACGCCCGCAGGAACCGCTTCCTGCATGTACTGGCCGCGCTTGCGGACCAGGCGCAGCGCGTCTGCGAACTGGAGGGCCCCGGCGGCGACCAGCGCCGAATACTCGCCCAGGCTGTGGCCCGCGACGTAGTCCGGCTTGAAGCCTTTCTCGCTGAGCACGGCGAAGGCGGCGGTCGAGACGGCCAGCAGCGCGGGCTGCGTGTTCTCGGTCATCTTGAGCGCTTCTTCCGGGCCTTCGAAGCACAGCTTCGAAAGCGGGAAGCCGAGCGCCGAGTCGGCCTCTTCGAAAACGGCGCGGGCGCTGGCGAACTGGTCGGCGAGGCTCTTGCCCATGCCCGCGAATTGCGATCCCTGTCCTGGAAAAAGGAATGCGGTTTTCATGACAAAGTTTCTATTGTACGCCCGCGGCCAGCACCGCCTCCGACACCGGGTCCCTGTAAAGCGGCCGCAGCCCCAGCTTTGCGGCAACCGCCGCGTCCTTCGGCAGCAGCACGTAGTAGTCGTACTTGCCGTCGGGGCCGTCGCGTGTGACGGGCTCGATCCAGTCGAGGTGATACTTGTGGCGGTAGAAGTTCAGCGACGGCTCGAACAGCCAGTTCACGCCGAGGCGCACGCGGCCCTTCGCCGCGCACCGCGCGCGCAGCACGTTCACGATCCTGTGCGTCCCGGCGTCGTAGCGCCACTCGGGATACTGATCGGTCGTGATGCCCGCGGCGAACAGCGCGCACGCCGCCGCCATCACGCACCCGCACGCCGCCCCGGCGGCCTTCCCCGCGAGCCCGGCGCGCCAGGCCGCGGGGATCGCCAGCATCACGGCCAGCGTGAACAGCGGCAGCCAGTAGATGCCGGTTCGCCCGAGCGGATAGGGCACACCCGTCAGGGCATGCCCCGCAATCAGCGCCCCGAGCGCCGCGGCCCCGGTCCCCGCCAGCAGCACCAGCGTCCGCTCGCGGCGCACAGCGGCGACGACAACCACGAATAAGGCCAGCGCAGGGATGAGCGCTTCCGCCGCCACGCCGGACCAGCTGCCGAACCCCGGCACGAACTCTGCGATCCTCCACATGCTCGCTTTGTGGATCATCGAGTTCGTTACCAGGTTGCGAATCATATCCTCGAGCGACCGCGCGCCGTAGTAGAAATTCGACGCGCCCGCGCGAGTGAGCGGGAGCACCAGGATGAGGAACGCCGGAACGATCACCGGTCCCCAGAAGCGGTCCACCGTGCGCCAGAACGTTCGAAGCGTCAGCAAAGTGAACACGCCGCCCGCCGCCACCACCGGCACCAGGAACACCAGGTTCGCCCCCACGGCCAGCCCGAACGCAACGCCCGCGCGCGGGAGCAGCCACACGGGCCGGTCATAGTCTTCGGCCAGATACCGCGTGAGCAGAAACAATCCCCAGAAGTAGAACCCGAGCGCCAGGCTGTACCCGCGCGCTGCCGAAAGGTAGTCGAGCACGAGCGGGTTGAGCGCGACGGCTGCGACCGCGAACAGGCACATCCACCCCCGCCCGAGCGTGTACCGCGCCAGCCGCCAGATCGAAAACAGGAACAGCAGCCCGCCCGCGAGGCTCGGCACGCGCAGTCCGAACTCCGTCAGCCCGAACCACCGCACCGAGAGTTTGCACAGAAACGTGTGCAGCACATGGTTGTTGGCGTCGTATGTGGTGAACGACTCCGCGACCGGCGGCCAGACGAACTTGTTGTACGTCATCGCCTCGTCGCCGGTGATCGACTGCGTGGAGGCGCGGTACATATTCACCCCGAACAGAAGGACGATCAGGCAGAGGCAGAGAAGCGGCGGCGCAGTCTTCACAAAATCTCATCTTATTACCGCGCCCGGTCGCGATGAGGTCGATCAGTCCTGGCTCGAAACGCAGCCGCTTCACTGAAACGCCCTGGAAGCCGGTTGCGTCCAGGTCGTTCTACGCCGTAGGATTTTCCATTGATCCCGCAGTCTTTCTATATCCTGTTCGGCGCAGCGTTCACGGTCGCGACGATGGTCGCGCTCGGCCGGCTGCTCCTCGCACGCCTCGGGCTCCGCTTCCACAGGCGGGAAGAACTTGTCTTCGCCTTCGTTTCGGGCGCCGCGTGCCTCAGCTTCGTCGTGTTCCTGATCGCGGGCGCGCGCGGCGCGTACAAAGGCGTGTTCCTCGCGCTCGGAATCGCCGCGATCGCGCTCGCCCGGCGCCTCCGCCGGCCCGCGGAGGCGCCGCTCGCGCCCGTCCCGCGCGCCTGGCGCATCTTCGCTGCGGTTTTGTTCGCCGCGTTCACTTACCTCTACTTCTTTAACGCGATGGCGCCTGAGACGAGCCCGGACGGCTCGGCATATCACCTCGGCCTGGTGAGCCGCTACGCCCGCGCCCACGGCATCTACCGGATCACGACCGACATGTACGCGCACCTTTCGCAGGGCGTCGAACTCCTGTTCCTGTTCGCCTATACGTTCGGGCGCCACTCGGCGGCCTCGCTGGTCCACTACTCGTTCCTGTGCGCGCTCCCGCTGGCGATGATCTGTTACGCGCGCCGTTTCGGCTTCGCCTCCGCCGGCATCGCGGGCGCGCTGCTCGTCTACATGAGCCCCGTCGTGGGCTTCGACGGCACGTCGGCCTACATCGACGTCGCGGTCGCCTGCGTGCTCTTCGCCATCTTCTACCTGCTCCAGATCTGGGATGAAGAGCGCGCCCCGGGCCTGCTCGTCCTGATCGGCCTGCTCGCCGGCTTCGCCTACGCGATGAAGTACACCGCCTTTGTGGCCGTTCCCTACACCATCGGTTTCGTCGGCTGGAAGAGCTGGCGCAAGGGCGGCACGCTCGCGCGGCCCGTGGCGATGGTCGCGCTTCCGGCACTCGTCATGATCGCGCCCTGGGTGCTGCGCAACTGGATCTGGTACGGCAATCCCTTTTCGCCCTTCTACAACGCATGGTTCCCGAACCCCTACATCCACATCGGCCTCGAACAGGGCTACCGCGCGCAGTTGACGCAATGGGGCGGGGTCACCAACAAGCTGGATATTCCGGTCGAAGCGACTGTGCGCGGCGACAAGCTGCAAGGAATCCTGGGCCCCATTTTCCTGCTTGCGCCGATCGCGCTCGCCGCTCTGCGCTACAGGCAGGGACGGCAGCTTCTGCTCGCGGCGGCGGTCTTCTTCTCGACCTACCCCGCCAACATCGGCACGCGCTTCCTGATCCCCGGCCTCCCCTTCCTCTCGCTCGCCATGGGCATGGCGCTCGCGAACTGGCGCGCCATGGCGCCGCTCGTTGTGGCCGCGCACGCCCTCAGCGCCTGGCCGCCGTATATGCGCATGTATAGCGGCCAGTATGGCCTGCAACTCAGGCGCGCCCCGATCAAAGCCGCGCTTCGTATCGAGTCCGAGGAGCGGTACCTGGAGCGGTCGCTCGATGGATACGGCATGGCGCGGCTGATCGAGATCACCGTGCCGCCTGGCGAAAAAGTGCTCGCCTTCGACACGCCGCGCGAGGCCTACACTTCGCGCACCATCCTGCAAGGCTACCGCGCGGCGTGGAACAACAACGCCTCGGACCTGCTCAATATGCCGCGCATTCGCGAGTGGCAGCCCTCGCGCCGCTTCGCCTTCCGCTTTCCCGAGCAGCGGCTGCGGCGCATACGCGTCGTCCAGACCGTTAAGCGCGGCGCCGCCGACAACTGGAGCATCCACGAACTGCGTGTGCTCTCGGGCGAGCGCGAGCTTCCCCGCGCCGGGCGCTGGCGCCTCCATGCGAAGCCGAACCCGTGGGAAGTGGGCTACGCCTTCGACAACAACCCGATGACGCGCTGGCGCTCCTGGGAGCCCGCCGCCGAAGGCCAGTCCGTCGAGATCGATTTCGGCGGCGAGGAATCGGCCGGCGCCGTGTACCTCGACACCGAGCCCCAGGGCCCCGTGAAATTCACGCTCGAAGGCCAGACCGCCCCGGCCGGCCCCTGGCGCACCCTCGCCCAGGCGCCCGAGGAAACGCAGATCCCCGTCCCCGCGGACATGCGCCGCATCATCTCGAGCGAGCTGCGCCGTCAGGGCATCGGCTACATCATGACGATCCCCGAAGACCCCGCCTATCGAGACCTGAGCGCCGACCCGTCGGCCTGGGGAATCGTCCTGGCAAGGGAATACAAAGGCGCGCGGCTGTACCGGATCGCGACCAACTGAGCGGCTCTCAGAGCTCCACCACCCGTCCGTACGCCGAAAACCCCGCCGGCCGCAGCACGTCGAGTCGCACACGCGCCGCCCCCTTCAGCCGCACCGGCACCGTCACGCTCGCTTGCGCGCCGGGCTTGAGCACGGGCAGCGCCGCTTCGAACCGCTCCAGGGGAATC
>JBLNDJ010000007.1:0-179054 GCA_050261515.1 Acidobacteriota bacterium
CTTTAAACTGCACAGCGCTTGGCGCGCGCGGAGGCATCGCCCGCCGCGAGGACGCCTGCGAACTCATGCGCCGCGGCGAGCGGCGCCGCCATCCCGAATTTACGGCGCGGGCCGCGAGCTCTTGACGGCATGATTCCACTCCGGGATACCGAACGCAGTTCCTCGCCGCCGCTCATCACGATCCTGCTGATCGTGATCAACGCCGCGGTCTTTTTTTACGAGATCTCGCTCGATCCGTTTTCGCGCAACCACCTGATCGCCACCTACGGCGTTGTGCCCGACCACTTCCGCTTCAGCACGCTCTTCACGTCGATGTTCCTGCACGGCGGCTGGCTGCACGTGATCGGCAACATGTGGTTCCTCTGGATCTTCGGCGACAACGTCGAGGACATCCTGGGGCACTGGCAATACCTCGTGTTCTACCTGCTGTGCGGCATGACGGCGGGGCTGGCGCACCTGACGCTGAACGCGGGATCGAGCGTGCCCGCGATCGGGGCGTCGGGCGCGATCGCCGGTGTGATGGGCGCTTACCTCGTGAAATTCCGCCATTCGCGCATCCTGACGCTGGTCCCGATTTTCTTTTTCCTCACCACCTACGAACTGCCGGCCGCGTTCGTGCTGATCTACTGGTTCGTGATCCAGTTGTTCAGCGGGGTGGGGTCGGTGGCGTACAGCCGCAGCTCGCAGGGCGGCGTCGCCTGGTTCGCGCATGTCGGCGGATTCATCGCCGGTATCGCGCTCATCTACGTGCTGCGGACGAAACAGCCCTTCCGGAGACGCATGGATCTGCATTGGTGATGGCGGAACAACCTCCCCCGCTCGACGTGCTCGCAATCGCCGCGCACCCCGACGACGTCGAGCAGACCTGCGGCGGCACTCTGATACGCATGGCCGAAACCGGGTACCGCACCGGCGTGCTCGACTTCACGGCCGGCGATATGGGCACACGCGGGAGTCCGGAGATCCGCCTGCGCGAGGCCGATGGGGCAGCCTGCCACCTGATGCTCGCCTGGCGCGGCAACCTGCGGCTGCCCGACGCGCGCCTGGAAAACACGCTCGCCGTGCGCCTGACCGTGGCCGCCGAAATCCGCAAGCTGCGGCCGCGCGTCGTGATTCTGCCTTACTGGGAGGGACGGCATCCGGACCACTACCGCTGCGGTGAAATCGCCTACGAAGCGTGCTTTCTCGGGGGCCTCAGGAAGCTCGATCCGTACACCGAGCCGCACCGCCCGTTCAAGGTGATCTACTCGTCTCTCTACGCCAACGTGACCCCCTCATTTGTGGTAGATATCTCGGCGCAGTTCGAGCGCCGGATGGCCGCGCTGATGAGCTACGAATCCCAATATGGAACAGGGGCGGCGACCGAGATCTTTCCGGGAATGAACGAGATCCGGGAACGGCTGGCCGCGATCGCCCGGTTTTACGGGAATCTGATCGGCGTGCGCTACGGGGAACCGTTCATTATAAAGGAGATGATGCAGGTGGACGACATCGTCTCCATGGGCGTCCGCACCTTCTAACCCCTGTAGGTGTACCGGTACCAACATTGAGGGGAACAGTACCCTCAAGTGTTGCTTTACGGTGTAAAACGATTCAGACTGTGAGTGGAGATGCGATGAGACCCCTCTGTCTGCTACTCGTGCTCGCTCTTGTTCCACTTGCGTCTTACGGCGGAACGATTCTCATGTGGAATTTTGAAACGGGGAGTGCCGCCTTCACGAGCGGCTACACGCCGTCAACGCAGACGGTTCCTCCTACGGGAATGACCGATGGTCACTATACCTTAGTGAGCGATCCGAGCGAGGCGCACCAACTGTGGTCCAGCTTCGGCGACCACACGACGGGTTCGGGAAACATGATGGTGGTGAACTCGGCGACGGCCCCGGACCAGGCGGTGTGGATCGCGGACGGGGCGGGGCTGGACCTGATGACCGGCGCTCGGTACGAGCTGTCGTTCTTCGCGGCGGAAGTCTACCGGTGGGATTACGATCATGGCGGCCCTGGTGTCGGCAGTCCGGCAAGCTTGGCCGTCTATCTGGACGGCGCCCTGCTTGGCACGTTCACGCTCTCGCAGGCTCCCGGCATCTGGACGGAGTACACTGTGTCGTTCGACGCGCCGAGCGCGCACCCGGATCTCCGGATCGTGAACACGAATACGGCGTGGCAAGGCAACGATTTCGCCCTCGACGACATCACGCTGCATCAGCCGGAGCCTTCGGCCTGGATGATGGGGATCGGCGGGGTTGCGGCGATGCTGCTGCTGCGGCGGCGCCGCCGCGCGTCCTAAACCTTCTCGCGGGCGATCGCTCCGGTGGTTCCTTCGACAGCGCGCAGGTAATCCGCGGGCGCGAGCAGGATTTGTGTACCGCGCACCCCGGCCGATACCGACACCACATCGAACAGCTCGATGGTCTCGTCCACGTAGACTGGATAGCTGCGCTTCAGCCCCAGCGCCGTCACGCCTCCGCGGATGTAGCCGGTGAGCGGCTGCACTTCTTTGAGCGGGACGACGTCCACGCGGCGGTCTCCCGTCATTCGCGCGAGCGCTTTTCCGTCCAGCTCGGCGTTGCCTGGCACCACGGCGATCAGGACCCCCGTGCGGTCGCCGCGCGCCACCAGCGTCTTGAAGACCTGTTCGGGCGGGAGCCCCACCTTCCGCGCCACCGCTTCCGCTTCCAGGTGCTCGGGGTCCACTTCGTATTCGCGCAGCTCGTAGCGGATTCCGAGCTGCTCGAGCTGCCGCACCGCGTTCGTCTTCATGCCGTCACTGTGATCGTACAATGAGTAACTCATGCAATACCGCCCTCTCGGCAGGACCGGAATGAAGCTGTCGGCGCTCGGCCTGGGCGGCCACTGGAAGGGTCTGGCGCCGGTGCTGGGGCGCGCGTTCACCGGTTCGGGGTACGACGAGCAGGATTTCGAGAACATCCGCGCGGCGGATTTTCTCGAGAACCGCGATCGCGTGATCGGCCGCGCGATCGAGCTCGGCGTGAACTTCGTGGACGCCTGCGCGCCGGCCGAGATCCTGGCGTACGCCAAGCTGCTGGCGGGGGGGCGGGACAAGATGCACTTCGGCTACTCCTGGCACACGCGCGAGCCGCGCTATCCCGAGTGGCGCACGGCGCGGGCGCTGGTGGCGGGGCTGGAGGAGGGCCTGCGCGAGGCGGGGCTTGACTATGTGGATCTCTGGCGGATGTCGCTGCCGGCCGATGGCGTGGCCGATCCGTCGGAGCGGCAGCGAATCGAGGAGGCCGCCGCCGGGGGCCTCGCGCTCGCGCGCAGGCAGGGCAAGGCGCGCGCGACGGGCGTTTCGAGCCACGACCGCGCGTGGCTCGCGAAGATGCTCGAAGCGTATCCGGACGAGATCGAGGTCGTGCTGTTCCCGTTCACCGGTGGCTCGGCGCGCGCGGAGGAAGGCAGCCTGCTCGACGTGGTCCGGCGGCGCGGCGCCGGGGCGCTCGCGATCAAGCCGTTCGCCGGAGGGGCGCTCGCGGGCGTGGCGGCGCTGGCAATCCGCCACATCGTTGCGCAGGACGGCCTCACCGGCGTGTTGGCAGGCTTCGCGAGCGTTGAGCAACTGGAATGCGCCGCCGCGGCTGCCGATAACGCTTGTCCGCTCGATGCGGCGGAACGCGCCGAGCTGGACCGCGCGGCCGCGGCCATGTGGCCGTCGCTCACTTGGCTTCAAAACTGGCGGTCTGTCTGAGTGGTGAATGCCAGCTTGTAGAGGTGCACCTCGTAATCCGTGAAGCGGTCCTCGAATACTCCCGCCTTCACCTCGATCGTTCGCGATTCCCCGAGGACCGTCGCCGCGGTCACGCCGGCGGGGCAGTCGCGCAGCCGGAAACGGGCCTTCGTCGCCCCGCCTGGCCGCGCGCCCATGGCGAACAGGTACGTGGCGCCTCCCTGGCGCTTGAGCATGAAATCAATGGGCGCCGCGGGATTCGACCATTCGACCGTGACGCCGTTGGCCACCGAGGGCGTGTTGAGCGCGGGCGCGAGCTCGCGGATCTGCGCGTTCAGCGCGGTGAGCGCTTCGCGCATCGGGGCGTCGTCGAGCGGCCCGGCTTCGTTGAATGCCGGCTTGAACACGTGGCAGAAATAACCCACGCCCATTGAGCCGTGAATGATCGACATCCAGACCTCGGACCTGGCGTTCTCCGGCGTGGGCTTCGGTCCGCCGTTGAAGGACGTGGTCTCGATCCAGTTCCAGACCGGCTTGCGGTACTGGGCCCATTCGCGCAGGCGGTCGATGCCCTTGCCAACCCACCATAGCGGCAGCCGCTCGTTCACGGGATAGACGTCGTAGCTGATGATGTCGGCGCCCTGGATGTACTCGGGGTAGTGATCGTAGCGGCCCGTGCAGAATTCCCCGCGGCCGGGCCAGGGCTCGTTCACGACGGCCTGCCCGAAGTTCAGGAAGGCCGGGCGCGTGGGGTCTTTCGCAGTGACCTCCCGGTACTGCTTCATCATCTCGGGCGGAAGCACGCAGGAGCCCCACCCGCCGCCCGGTTTCTCCTGCGCGTTGTCGGGCTCGTCGAACAGGAACCAGCCGCGGATGACGGCCTGGTCCGGGCTTGCCAGGTTGCGCTTGCTCTGCGCGCCGACGAGAGCCATCCCTGCCCGGCGGAGACCTTCGAGACTGCCGGCGGGACCGATGTACTGGTTGACGCCGATAGCCTTGTACCGGGCGGCGTTGGCCGCGCTCTGATGCCAGACGCTGATGGGGAAGAAGCTCGGGTCGGCGGGCGGCCCGTTCGTCCACTTCCGGTAATACTCCGCTCCTCCTTCCCACGGAAGGTATCGATCGGCGGCGTGCGTGCCGGCTACCGCGAGCGCCAGAACGATCAGGATCCGCACGTTCCGCGCGCCCGCAGCACAAAGGAGCAAGCCTTTGTACATGCCCGCACTCTACTACAAACGCGCGGTGGATGGAGGGCGGAAGGAATTCCGCCCTCCGTTGGCGCTAGAACGTGAGCCCGACCAAAATCTGCGCCTGGTTGCGGTTCGGCGAAAGCACGTTCAGGATCGATTGCGCCGCGCCCGAGCCGTTGCTCCAGCGCGTGTAGCGGGCCTCGGGCGTGATCTCGATCGGACCGGTCTTGAATCGCACGCCGCCGCCGGCGACAAACCCCGCGGTGTTCGACGCCGTCGTGCCGTTGAGCAGATAAGACGGAATGTTGCCGAAAAAGCTCGAGCTGCCCAGGCCGTCGATGTGGCGTATGCTCACGCCGGCGCCAAGCACCGGTGCGATCGCGCCTTCGCCGAAGGTGTACTTCGCCATGATGGGGATCTGCCACGAATTCACGTGCGCGGTCCCGAGATCGAAGCCCGCGAAGCGTCCGGCGCTTATGCTCTGCCGATTGAAGAGAGCGTCGCCCTCGACCGAAAAGCCGCGGCCGAGCCGGACCCCTGCCGTCGGGCCGACCAGAGGGCTGACGTTCGACGCCGTCAGGCCCGCCGATCCGAACAGGCCGTTGGAATTGTCGGTCACCTGGATGCCGCCGCGCACTCCGAAGATGAGCGGCCCGGCGGCGTAAGTGTTCAAAGCTGCCGCCACAAAAAGAAGCAGGTATTTGCGCATTGTTTTTTGAACTCCCAGTTCTGCGGTCACTGGAAGAGACGCGAACGGAAGGCGGGCCGTTTCAGGGCGCCCCGCTTCAGCGCATGCGACACTCAAGGGGATGGCCCGGGCGGTGTCAAAATACGTTTTCGCCGCGTTGCTTGCGTTTTTCTCCGCGCAGGCAGGCGTGCCGTCCGCACTCGTGGCGCCGGCGGCGGAAATCGTCTGGTGCACCGAGGCGAAGAAACAGGCCCCTCGCGAAGTCGCGCTCGTGCGTCCCGCCGCAACGCCGGTTCCGCGGCCCACACCCTCGTATCTGTCGCGGACCGCACCCGAGCCGGACTCCGCCGTTCTGTTCCAGCGTCCGCCCCCCGCGTTCTCTTCCTTCTCGTAACCACCCAACAACGAAGAAAGGAGAGAACTCGTGTCTTCAGGAAACATATTGCGTTTCTTCGGACTCCGGCGGCGTGAGCCGGAGCGCCAACTTCAGGCCATTCTCGCGCGGCGCGAGGCGCTGGGCGACGGCCCGCTCAAATCCGCGGCGAAAGGCGACGTCGTCGAGACGTTCGCGCTCGCGGCCGCGATTGCCGAGCGCGTGCTCGGGCTGCGCATGTTCGATGTGCAGATCTTGGGCGCGCTCGCGCTCCAGCGCGGTGAGATCGCCGAGATGCAGACGGGCGAGGGAAAGACGCTCGCCGCCGTGCCTGCCGTCGTCTGGTACGCGCTTAAGGGCCGCGGCGTTCACGTACTCACGGCGAACGACTACCTGGCCCGCCGCGACTCTCAGTGGATGCGCGGGATCTACGAGCGCTTCGGGCTTACGGTCGCGCATCTCGCGCAGGACATGTCCGCCGACGAGCGCCGCGCTGCGTACCGCTGCGACGTTCTGTACGCGACTGCGAACGAGGTCGGGTTCGACTACCTGCGCGACGGTCTCGCGCGCTCCGCCGACGAGCTCGTGCAGCGGCCGTTCGCCTTCGCCGTGATCGACGAAGCCGATTCGATCCTGATCGACGAGGCGCGCATCCCGCTCGTCATCGCGGGCGGCACGGCGGACGATTCCGCCGCCGCGTACCGCATCGATGCGATCGTGGCCGCGCTCACGCCCGGCGTACACTACACGCCCGACGAGCTCGCGCGCAACGTGCAGTTGACCGACGCGGGCATACGGCGCGTCGAAAGCGCGCTCGGGTGCGGGAACCTGTTCGAGCTGGCGAACCTCCGGGTCCTGACCGCCGTACAGGACGCGCTGCACGCGCACGCGCTGCTGCGGCGGAACGTCGATTACGTGGTGAAGAACGGCGCCGTCGAGCTGGTGGACGAATTCAAGGGCCGCATTGCGCAGAACCGCCGCTGGCCCGCCGGGCTGCAATCGGCGATCGAGGCGAAGGAGCGCGTGGGCCTGAAGGCGCAGGGGCGCATTCTCGGTTCGATCACGGTGCAGAACCTGGTCGGCATGTACGAGCGGATCTGCGGCATGACCGGCACCGCCGCCACGCAGGCCGGCGAGTTCTGGAAGGTCTACAAGCTGCCCGTGACGGTGATCCCGACGAACCGGCCGGTGATCCGCCAGGACCTCCCCGACATTGTCTACGCCGATAAGGAAGCTCGCGACCAGGCGCTCACGAAGGAGATCAGCGCGGTCCACGAGACGGGGCGTCCGGTGCTGGTGGGAACGGCGAGCGTCGCGGAGTCGGAGTCGCTCAGCCGCCGCCTCGCCGCGGCCGGCGTGCCGCATTCGGTCCTGAACGCGCGGAACGACGAGGCGGAGGCGGCGATCGTCGCGCAGGCGGGTGCGCTCGGGGCCGTCACGATCTCGACCAACATGGCGGGGCGGGGGACGGACATCCTGCTCGGCGGCAATCCGCCGCGCGACCGGGAGCGCGTGGTCGCGCTCGGTGGGCTTTACGTCATCGGCACCACGCGCCACGAGGCGCGGCGGATCGACAACCAGCTTCGCGGCCGCGCGGGGCGGCAAGGCGATCCCGGCTCGTCGCGCTTCTTCATCAGTATGGAGGACGACCTGCTGGTGCGGTTCGGCGTCGCGCATAACCCGGACATCGATAGCGTGCAGCGGACGGCCGAGAGCCAGAACCTCGAGATCCGCGAGACGCTATGGAAGTACGATTCGATCGTCGAGAACCACCGCCGCGAGGTAGCCGCGCTGCGCCGCGGGATGCTGGCCTCGCCCGACTGCGCTTTGTCCCTGGCGATCCTCGACGACCTCTGGGCCGACTACCTGGCCAACGTCGCCGAACTGCGCGGGGGCATCCACTGGGTCTCGTGGGGCGGCCGCGACCCGCTGTACGAGTTCCTCACCGGCGTGCAGAAGATCTACGCGGACTTTCACCGCAGCCTGGAGGCGGAGCTGGCGAACCCCGAATCAAGCAACAGCGAGCGCTTCGAGCGCGGAGCCACCTGGACCTACCTGACTACGGATCAACCCTTCGGCACGCTCGGCGAGCGCATCGTGAAGGGGCTGCGGAGGAAGGTCAGGGGGCGCTAGCGCGCCTCGGCCGGCTCGAGCGGCGTCACCGGGTCGATCATCAGCCAGCAGACCACGCCGATCAGGTAAATGGCGGCCATCACGTAGATCGGGATGACCCAGTTGTTGTTCATCGCGCTCAACAGATACGCCGTCACCGCGGGCGCCGTTCCGCCGGCCAGGTTGCCCATCATGTTCATCGAACCCGAGAGAGTGCCGGCGTATTTGCCGCCGATGTCCATGCAGGCGCCCCAGGCGCTCGGCATGACCAGGTCGTTGCAGAAGCTCGCCAGGCCCATGACCACCATCGCCCCCAGCGGGCTTTCGATCCCGGTGTGAACGAACAGCAGGACCGCCGCGCCGAGGCATCCGAGCGCGGCCATGAACCGGCGGCTCGTCTTCACGCTGCCGAACAGGCGGGCCACGCGCGCCGCGATCAGCCCGGCCACCACGCAGCCGATTCCGCCGAAGAAGAGCGGGAACGCCGACAACTGCGCGGCGTACGCTTCATCGACCTGGCGCTGCTCGCGCAGGTACGTCGGCAGCCAGGTCACATAAAACCAGAAGCTGTACGACAGGCAGAAATACTGGACCCAGAGCAGCCACACCGAAGGCTTCGACAGCACCTTCCTCCATGGAACGTTGCCGTGGCCGGAGGCCATCTTGTCGGCGCCCTCGAGCAGCGCCAGTTCGGCGTCGTTCACGCTCTTGTGCTCGCGCGGGTTGTCGCGGAACCAGCGGAAAAAAAAGACCGCCCAGACGACCCCGAGCACGCCGAAGATCTGGAACGTGTGCCGCCACGTCGTGTGGCGCAGCATCCAGACGACCAGCATCGGCGTGAAGGCGCCGCCCCAGCGCGCGCTCATCCACATGATGCCCTGCGCGCGCACGCGCTCGTGCTGCGGCAGCCAGGTGGTGAAAACCTTGGTGAGGTTCGGGAAGCACCCGGCCTCGCCCGCGCCGAACAGGAAGTTATTGACGGTCATCGACGTGAGGCTCCACATCGAGCCCATCGCCGCCGTGCAGACGCTCCAGAACGTGACCACACGCAGAAGAACTTTGCGCGGCCCCAGCCAGTCGCCCATCCATCCGCCGGGAATCTCGAACAGCGCGTAGGCCCACGCGAACGCCGCGAAGACGTAGCCCATCTGGACTTTCGAGAAGCCCAGGTCCCGCTGGATGTAGGGCGCGGCCTGCGAGATGCACGCCCGGTCGATGTAGGTGATGACCGCCAGCGTCACGGCGAACAAGATGACGAGGTGGCGGGCGCGCGTGGGCTTTTGGGTTTTCATCGAAGGGTTCATCACACCACGCGGCGGGCGCGATTGCAACTGCTACTTCACCGAGTCCGCGATCCACGCGAGGTAGTCGTCGAGGCCGTCCACCACGGGCATCGCGACGATCTCCGGGACCTCGTATGAGTGCAGCGCGCGGATCTCATCGCGCAGGCGCGGGAACAGCTCGCGGGTGGTCTTGATCACGAGCAGGACCTCGGCGGCTTCCTCGACCGCGCCCTTCCACCGGTAGACGCTCGCGATCCCGGTGAGAATATTCACGCACGCGGCCACTCTCTTTTCTACGAGCTCGCGCGCGATCCTGCCGGCTTCTTCCGCCGATCCGCACGTCGAAAACACGATGATTTTGTCTGTCATGGAAGAAAGCGCTGGCCAATTGCGCCAAACCGGATTATAAACAAAGTAAGCATGAAATCAGCCGTATTCCGTGCCGCCCGCGTGATAGGGTTTTTCGCTGCGGCAGCCCTGCTCTTTTTTGGATTGCGCGTGCCCCAGGCCATCGGGACGCTGAAGGAAAAGCACGAGTCGATCCGCCAGCTCCAGAAGGAGAACGCCGAGCTCGAGAAGGCGCTCGCCGAGAAGCGGGAGCGCGTCCGCAAGCTGCGCGACAGCCGCACCGAGCAGGAACTGGAGATCCGCCGCCAGTTGCGCTACCAGCGCGAGGGCGAGACGTCGATCTACATGCCGGATCAGAAGAAGTAAATCTCACCGCAGGCATCCCGGGTGAACGGCGATCTGACTACCTCAGAAGCGCGGCGAATTGCTGCAACTCGCTCCGGTTCAGATCAGATGCCACCCAGTAGGTCATTCCCGACTGTGCCCAATGAAGCACGTTGTAGCCTTGACGCGACTCCCCTCTTTCCCGCCCATCGGAGCCGCTCCGGGAGGGCCAGATGAAGACGTTGATTAGATGTTTCTTCCGCTGGTAGACCAGGGCTGCCACCGGCCGGCTACCGATGTAGTCCAGGCGTCCGCCGACCAGGGGGAAGCCATTGGCGGCGAGGTCCTTCACGGCCGGGGAAAAGTCCAGTTTTCCGTTGAACCATGGCTTCACGGTATGTTGATCGGAAGACGGCACATCCGTCAGGTGATTGGGCATCAGCGACCGAATGTGGCTGGAGACAACCTCCCGCGCGATTGAGTCCTCCGCCGGAGCCGCCCGAAAGTCGGGGCTCACTCTCCAGATCGCAACCGCAATCACCAAAAGGGATGCCGCAACGGCGAGCCGGCTGGACCACCACCAGGAAAACAGCGACCTGGTCTTGCTTCCCGCCGGACTCTCGCGCTCGAGCAACGCACCGTGAATCCGCTTGTGCAAGCCTTCCGGTGCGGCAGCGTACAGCGAGTGCGACCGCAAGGCGGAGCGCAGCGCCAGGTGGTTCTCGCGAATTCTTCTGCATTCCGGGCAATCTCGCAGATGGCCTTCAATCTCCAGACTCTTTACCAGGTCCAGCTCACGGTCCACATAACCGTCAAGAAAATTCTCTGCTTCTTTGCAGTTCATGCTAGGAGTCCATTCTCGTGCGCATCGCCAGTTGCTGCTCGAGCCGTCTGCGGGCTCTCGCCAGCCGCGACATTACGGTCCCGATCGGCAGATCTGCGATGGCGGAGATCTGTTTGTAGGACATACCCTCGAGTTCACGCAGAATCAAGACTTCGCGAAACTCGGTTGGCAACTGCTCCAGAAGCTGTTGAAGCAACTCCCGGTCTGCCTTCTGCAACAGCAGGACTTCCGGGTCCGCCATATCAGCCTCGACACTGTGTTTCTGCTCATCGAAAACGGTATCAAGCTCCTGGGCGCGGTTCTTCCTCAGCCATGTGTAGCAGGTGTTTCGGACGATGGCGAGCAGCCATGCACGGCCGTCTTCGCCGTGAAAGCTGTGGAAGAACGTGAATGCCCGCAAGCAGGCTTCCTGGACCATGTCCTCGGCGTCCTGCTCATTGCGCATCAACCAACGCGCCAGATTGTAGGCGGCGTCGAGGTGCAGCACGACAGCCTGCTCAAAGCGTGCAAGTTTGTTCGTATCTTGCACTCGCTTCTTTCCCTCGGCTCAGCACATTGCATAGACCCGGAGAGCCCCGAATTTATTCCCCGGCCGGGAGCATTCGAAACCGGAGACGGCACCCACAGTCTACCAACGCGCCCTCCCACTCCGGGCGACCGCGGCCGGTCCTCCCGCTGAGGCGCGCCCTCGCCCGACGACGGGATGGGCTCCAAGCCTTAGGAATTTTTCTCCGAGCAAACGTGTCTTGCAAGCCGGAGGGTTGTTCAACATGCGATTCATTACGCACAACCATGAACACGACGGAGTAGACCGGCGCGGCTTCCTCAAGTGCATGGCCTGGGCAGGCACCGGCGCCGTGTGTGTCATCAACGGCGGTGTGCTGAAGTCGTATAGCCTGAGCGAAATGGGCAAGCACGGCGCCAGCGTTCCCGCCGGCGAGCTGAGTTTCGTTCAGATCAGCGATAGCCACATCGGCTTCAACAAGGCAGCGAACCCGGACGTGGTCGCCACGCTCGAGGTGGCTGTCGCCAGGATCAACGCGCTCTCGACGCCGCCATCGTTTGTCATCCACACGGGCGATCTCACGCAGTTGTCCAAGCCCGGCGAATTCGACACGCTGGGCCAAGTGCTCAAGGGCATCCGGACAAACCAGATCTTCTACGTGCCGGGAGAACACGATGTCCTCGACGACAGCGGCCATCCATATCTGGAGCGCTTCGGCAAGGGCACGCAGGGAGACGGCTGGTACAGCTTCGATCAGAAGGGCGTGCACTTCGTCGGTCTTGTCAACGTGGTGGACCTGAAAGCCGGGGGACTTGGCAGGCTGGGACCCAGGCAACTGGAATGGCTGGAGAGGGATCTGGAACGCCTCTCGAGCAGCACGCCCGTTGTCGTCTTCGCTCACATTCCACTCTGGACCGTGTATCCCGAGTGGGGGTGGGGTACGGAGGATAGCGAGCGGGCGCTTTCCTATCTTCGACAGTTCGGCTCCGTCACGGTGCTGAACGGTCACATCCACCAGACGATGCAGAAAACGGAAGGCAATATTACCTTTCACACCGCGATGTCGACGGCCTTTCCTCAGCCCCGGCCCGGTACTGCGCCGGGTCCGGGACCGATGAAGGTCCCGGCGGACAAGCTGCGGAACTTACTCGGAGTGACTGAGGTCGATTACCGGCGCGGCAACCACACCCTTGCGATCGTAGACGCGCCGCTGCAGGGTTGAGAGACAGGAGAATCTCACAAAGGAGAATTGAGAAATGAGAAACAAGCCTTTCCTCCTTGGTGTTGTCGGCGGAAGTCTGCTGTGTACCGTGTTGCTGGCGGCGGCGACCCAAAAACAGCCGGACACCGGCACTCCGGAGAAGACCGGCAAGTACCAGGTGACGATCGACAACTTCACCTTCGCGCCGGCAACCTTGACCGTTCCGGCCGGCTCGAAGGTCGCGTGGGTGAACCGCGACGACGCTCCCCACAAAGTCGCCAGTACCGGCAAAGCATTTCCCGCCTCGCCGGTCCTGGACACCGGAGATGGTTATTCGTTCAGCTTCGTCAAACCCGGAACCTACGACTACTTTTGCTCGCTCCATCCGCACATGGTCGGGAAGATCATCGTGCGCTAGCCGAAGCCGATCCACGGGACCGCACGAGTAGCTTGGTGAAATGTTTACCGCGACACGGGTTTCTGAGCTATCTTTCCGGCGATAGCAACGCCAGAACCCGCCCGTACAGCTCTTTCATCTGCTGCTCGCTCTTCGCCTCCGATGCGATGCGGAGGATCGGCTCGGTGTTCGACGCCCGTACGTGGATCCAGCCTTCGGGCAGCGTGAGCTTCAAGCCATCAGAGCGGTCCGTGACGGCGTTGGGGAAGCTGTCCTCGAGCGCTTGCATCATGAGGCCGAGGCGGCCGTGCTCGAACCCCACCTTGCCCAGTTTGCGGAAATACCGGGGCAGGCGCGAGGCGAGCGCCGATGCCGTGAAGCCCGTTTCGGCCATGCGGTCCAGCAGAAACGCCATGCCGGTGTAGCTGTCGCGGCAAAGGTGCACGGCCGGGAAGATGATTCCCCCGTTCGAGCCCTCTCCGCCGATCGCAGCCTTGACGGCCTGCATCGTCTCGACCACGTTCGCTTCGCCCACGGGAGTGCGGTGAACCTTGCGGCCGTGCCGGGCGGCTACGTCGTCGATCACCGAGGACGTCGTCAGGTTCACCACCACGTCGCCCGGTACGCGCTCGAGCGCCGCATCGACCACCAGCGCCAGCACGTCGTCGTTGTCGAGCGTGTGGCCGGTCTCATCGACCACCGCGAGGCGGTCGCCGTCCGGGTCCTGCGCGAAGGCGATGTCGCACTTGCAGTTTCGCACCAGTTCGGCCAGCTCGCCGATGGTGTCGGGGCGCGGCTCGGGCGTGCGGGGGAAGGGCTTCGACGGATCGACCGAGATCGCCTTCAGGTCGCAGCCGAGCACTTCGCTGAGGAAGCGGACACTCATGACCGACCCGGCGCCGTTGACGCCATCCAGGCCCACGCGGAACTTCCGGGCCCGGATGCGGTCCAGATTCACGTGTTTGAGCACGCGCTCGAAGTGCAGCCGGACGGGCGTTTCGTATTCCGTGAGCACGCGGCGGATCTCATCGTTCGCCGCCTGCCGGAACTCGCTTTCGTGGTAGAGGTCGAGCAGTTCGTTCCGCTCGTAGTGGTTGAAGAACAGGCCCTGCGCGTTGAAAAGCTTCAGCGCGTTGTACTCGGAGGGATTGTGCGACGCCGTGAGCGCGATGCCGCCGCCGGCGCGCGTCGAGTTCACGAACATCTGGATGGTGGGAGTCGGGAGCACGCCGACGTCCACCACCTCGCACCCGGCGGCGAGCAGGCCGCAGGTCACCGCGTGCTGGAGCATGGGTCCGGTGGCGCGCGTGTCTCGTCCCACTACGACCCGCCCGGCCCTCACGTATGTGCCGAATGCCTGGGCGAACGCGCAGGCGAGCTGCGGCGTCAGGAACGGCCCCACCACACCGCGGATTCCCGAGACTCCGACCTTCAGCAGGTGTTCGCGCGCCATTAAGCAAAGCTCCTGACGTGTTCCATGACGCCGTCAAACAGCGCCTGCGGCGGGTCGCCCCGCCCTTCGCAGATGACGCGCACGATGGGTTCGGTCTGGCTGACGCGCACGTGGAACCACTGGTCCGGGTAGTCCACGCGTATGCCGTCGAGCATGTTCACCTTGCTCCCGGCGTTGCGCTCGGCGAGCGAGGCCATCAGGGCCGGAATGCGCTGGGCTTCGAGAGGCAGCTCGCCCTTGAGGATCGAATAGCGCGGGTAGCCGTTGACGATTTCCGAGAGCTTCTGCTTGCGCTCGAGCATCATCGAGAGGACCGCGAGCATAGACGCGATGCCGTCGTACACGAACCGGAACGGCGGCATCATGACGGCGCCCGAGCCCTCGCCCAGGATGGCGATCTGCTCGGGACGGTAGCTCAGCAGCGCGTCCATGGCCGCCTGGCGGCCGACCGGGACGCGGACCACGCGCCCGCCGTGCCGCGCCGCGACGTCCTCGACCAGCGCCGTTGTCGAGAGGTTCGTGATGACGAGCTTGCCGTTGGAGCGCGGCAGCAGGTGGTCGGCCAGGATGGGAAGCACCATTTCTTCCGACACCGGCACGCCCTGTTCGGTCGCGAGCGCAACGCGGTCCGAATCCACGTCGAACAGGAACCCGGCGTCGGCGCCGAGCGGGCGCATGAGCGGCGCAAGTTGCAGGGCCACGGTGCGGGCGTTGGTCGAAGGCTCGTGCGCAAACGCCACTCCCTCGATCTGTTCGTTGATCAGAAGCGCCTGCAAGCCGAAGCGTTCGTTCATGCGGCGCAGGATGAGCGACGACGTGCCGTTGCAGCAATCGACGACGACCTTGAACTTCCGCAGCGCGGCCAGGTCGTAGGCCTTGGCGAGTTCGTCGAGGTAGGCGTCGATCGCGTCCGTTTCCTCGCGGACGGCGCCGATGCGCGTCCAGTCCACGAACTCGAACATGCGCAGGTGGTAGACGTCGAGCAACTCGCCGGCTTCACCGGTCGAGAGATACGCGCCTCGAGGCCCGAAGAACTTCAGGGCGTTCCATTCGGCGCTGTTATGGCTGGCGCCGATGGAGATGCCGCCGGCGGCGTCCAGGCGGCGGATCGCGTGCTGGATCACGGGCGTCGAGACGATGCCGAGCGAGATGACGTCGCGGCCGGACGCGGTGAGGCCCGCGACGACGCCCTCGCGGATCATGCGCCCGCTGGCGCGCGGGTCGCGGCCCACCACGACGGGCCCGGGGCCGAGAAACGTGCCGAAAGCGCTGGCGAAATCGAGCACGTGGGCCGCCGTCATGCCCGCCCCCACAACGCCGCGCAACCCGACGTGGGAAATGCGGAGCTGCTTTGCCGCCATCGCGTGCCCTACTTCAGCACGAGCCGGCCGAAAGCCTCGGGCACGTGATAGTTGTTGGCGTGCGTGGGCTGCCAGGCGATCATCTTCCGGTGGGGCGGCGGGCCCTGGATGCGGTACAGGTTCACGCGCATCTCGGTGCCCTTGGCGACCTTGGCCAGGTCGAGCGACGCCATCGGAATCTGCATCTCGCCGTACCAGATCTTGGCGGCCTTATCGATGCGCGCCCTCACCTTGTAGCCCGAATTCCACTTCCAGTCGTGGTTGGCCGGCTCGGTGTTCCGGTTGATGTCGAGATCCACCCACTCACCTTGCGGCGAGACCTGAAATTCCTTGTAGTGCTTGATGTCCTTGAAATCGGTGCCGATGAAGACCTCGGCGACATCCCAATCCCAAAGAACGTTGGTTTCCTCGGTTTGGGTGGGATTCGGATGCAGGTACAGTTCCTCGTAGGGACAAATGTAGAGCAGATAAAGGTTCTTCTCGGTCCAGCGCGACCGGATCTCGGTGCGATGGCCCGGGATTACATCGCCCAGCGGCCCATTGGCGGCGATGACACCCTTGATGCCCTTCCAGTTGGGAGAATTCGGGTCGGCTGTCAACGGAAAATCGGTTTTCGAGTAGTAGCTGGTCATTGGTTCGGCGGCGGTTGCTAGACTCGCAGCCGCAACTGCAAATAGGACAGCGAGGATTTTCATCACCTTAAAATGTACCGTAAAAAGGAGACAGCAGGCGGGAGAGAGGAATCAGGAGGCCGCGGGGGCGGCGGCCTCCCGTTCGGGCTCGCGGACTACCTTCTCGCTGCCCAAGGATACTCGTAGGCGGACGCGGCTCCGTGCACGCCTTTTTGGGGCACGGGGGCGTAGTCGCGGCGGGCGCTTCCCACGTAAATCTGCCGCGGGCGGGCTATCTTCTGCTCTTTGTCTTCGAGCAGTTCCTGCCATTGCGCCAGCCAGCCGGCCGTTCTCGGGATCGCGAACAGGACGGTGAACATCTCCGGGCGGAAGCCCATCGCCTGGTAGATGATCCCCGAGTAAAAATCCACGTTCGGGTAGAGCTTCCTCTTGATGAAATACTCGTCTTCGAGGGCGATGCGCTCCAGTTCGATCGCAATGTCGAGTTTCGGGCTGCGGCCCACCACCTCGAAGACCTCCGAGGCGATCTGGCGGATGATGCGGGCGCGCGGGTCGTAGTTCTTGTAGACCCGGTGGCCGAAGCCCATCAGCTTGCACTCGCCCGCCTTCACGCGGCGGATGAACTCGGGGATGCGGTCCTTCGACCCGATCTCGGCCAGCATGTGCAGCACTTCCTCGTTGGCGCCGCCGTGCAGCGGGCCGGAGAGCGCGGCGGCCGCGGCGGCGGTCGACAGGTACGGGTCCGCCAGCGAGCTGCCTACGCTGCGCATCGCGTTCGCCGAGCAGTTCTGCTCGTGGTCGGCGTGCAGGATGAACAGAACTTCGAGGGCGCGCTCGAGCACGGGATTCGGTTCGTACTTCAGCTCCGTGCGCTTCCAGAGCATGTTCAGGAAGTTGCCGGTGTAGCTGAGGCCCGCGTCGGGATACACGTAGGGCAGCCCCAGGCTGTGGCGCCACGCGTAGGCCGCAATCGACGGCATCTTCGCGATCAGGCGCTGGATCTGGAGGTTTCGCGCCTGCTTGTCGTGCACGTTGCGGGCTTCCGGGTAAAAGGTGGAGAGCGCGGCCACCAGCGCCGTGAGCACGCCCATCGGGTGCGCGTCGTGGTGGAAGCCGTCGAGGAACTTCCGCACGTTTTCGTGCAGCATCGTGTGGCTGGAGATTTCGCGCGACCAGTCGGAAAGCTCGGACGGCGTAGGGAGTTCGCCGTTGAGCAGCAGGTAGGCCACTTCGAGGAACGTGCAGTGCTCGGCGAGCTGCTCAATGGGGTATCCGCGATACATCAGGATGCCCTTGTCGCCATCGATATAGGTCACGCGGCTCTCGCAGCAGGCCGTGTTCGTGAAGGCCGGGTCGTAGGACATCATGCCGAAGTCCTCGGGGCCGGTTTTGATCTGGCGAAGGTCCATGGCGCGGATCGCGCCGTTGTGGACGGGGATCGTATAAGACTTAGATGTCCTGTTATCGATAATTGTGATTGTCTGCTCCGGCACGGCTGCTCCTTCCCGCGATGTTGCGTTTTGCTGCGGTGAAGCCCAATGCTTCGGGGCAATTATATGCTGCCTACTCCGAGGATTGCAATGGGCCTTAATACCTTTTTTGTATTTAGATGCTCAGGAGCGCCATTCGATGCCGCGGGAGCGCAATTCGCGCTCAACTTGCGCGGCGGATTGGAACTGGACGGCGTCGATGCCCGCCTGGCGCGCGGCTTCGACGAACGGGGCCATGTCGTCGGTGAAGAAGCACTCTTCCGGGCGGCATCCGGCGCGCTCGATGGCGGCCTGGTAGATGCGTGGGTCCGGCTTCATGGCGCCGACTTCGTAGGAGAGGATGAGGTCGTGGAAGTGGCGGAGGATGGGATAGTCCCGTCGGAGGGAAGCGAAGTGTATGGCGTTGGTGTTCGAGAGCAGCAGCAAGCGGTAGCGGCGGCTCAGGCCTTCGAGCAATTCGTCCGGGACGAGCGTGTGGGGGAGGAAGATGCTGCTCCAAAGCTCGCAGAACCGGTCGTAGGCGAGCTTGAGGCCGAGCGCGTCGGAGAACTGGCGGACGAAGTCCTCGGGCGAGATGCGGCCTTCCTCGAACAGGCGCACGATACCGGTGGCGGCGATGCGCCGGGGAAGTTCCTCAGCCGGGAACGCGCAGTGGGGTAGAAGCGCGGCGTATCCGCGTTGGATGTCGAACGGGACAATAACTTTGCCGAGGTCGAAAATGACGGCTTTGATCAAATCGGGTGTGCCCTCCTAAGACCAGTGTACGGAAGGGCAGGAAGGCGCTACAGTCCGGGCAGCAGATTCATTTCGTCGATGATGCCGATGACCGCCATCTCGGTGGGGCTTTGCGGGCGGTTGACGGCGGTCATGGCGGAGAAACCTTCGGTGGCCAGGAGCACGCGGTCTCCGACTCCCGCATCCACCGAATCGACCGCGACCACGGCCGTGCCGCGGTCCTTGCCGTCGAGATCGAGCGGCTGCACGAGCAGCAGTTTGAGGCCCTCGTGGCTCGGGTGCTTGCGGGTCGCGACCACGTCTCCGATGACTTTCCCGATCAGCACGGCTCAGGTCCTTTTCAGGTGGACTTCATCGACGATGCCGACAATGGTCGCGTCGGTGACGACCTCGGCGGGCAGGAACGGGAAGCTCGCTTCCTTCGCACGCGCCCAGTAGATCAGCTCGCCGGCGCCCGCGCCGGTCCAGTCCGTGCAGACGAGCTGCTTGCCGGTGGGCTCGCCTTCGGGCGTGACGGGCTGTACGATGAGCAGCCGCTGGCCGGTGAGGGTTTGGCTCTTCTGCGTGGCCCATGTGCGGCCGACGACGCGCCCCAGGTTCATGGGTTACTTCTTCCCGTCCAGGCTGACCGTGTCCACGATGCCGATGATGGCGGTGTCCACGGGCTTGTCCTTGCAGCCTTCGGCCATGCGAGCCGAGCTTCCGGCCACGGCGAGCACGGTCTCGCGCACTCCGGCGCTTACGGTATCGACGGCGATCACGTAGCCGGATTCGTCCTTGCCGTCCGGCGTGACGGGCTTGAGCACGAGCAGCTTGGCGCCTTCGAGGCGCGGGTCTTTTCGTGTGGCGACCACCGTGCCCACTACGCGGGCCAGTATCATGAGAGCCTTTCTACGCCAGTCCGCGCGCGCGAAGCGCCTGGTCCACCAGCGCCACCAGTTCGTCCCGCGTGACGGTGAACCGCTCTTCCTGTCCGATTTCTTCAGCGGCGAGCGGGCATCCCGGCCCGGCCGCTTTGGTCTTGACGCCGTAGCGCGTGCGCGATTCGAGCAGCTTGTCCACCTCGCCGCGCGGCAGCACGTTGGCGCCGCCGAGCAGCTCGGCCACCAGCGAAATCCGCGCGAAGTGCTCGGTGGTTTCCATCCGGAAATACGCCTTGTAGACGTCCTCGCCGTAGCAGACCGCGCCGTGATTGCCCATAAGCAGCGCGTCGTACTTCGGAATCAGCGGCAGCATGGGGTCCGTAAGCTCGGGCGTGCCCGGCAGGCCGTAGCCGGCCAGCGGCACGCAGCCGAGGCCGATGACGACTTCGGGCAGCAGCGCGAGATTCAGCGAACGGCCGGCGGCGGCGTATCCGGTCGCGACCGGCGGGTGGGCGTGCAGCACGGACTTTATATCCGGCCGCAGGTTGTACACGGTGAGGTGCATTGCGATCTCGGAGGTGCGTTCCTTCGTGCCCGAGATTTTGTTGCCGTGCATGTCGCAGACGATCAGGTCGTCCGGGTGCATCATTCCTTTGCAGACCCCGGTGGGTGTGCACAGGACGCGATTCTCGTCGAGGCGGATCGTGATATTGCCGTCGTTGGCGGCGATCCACCCCTTCTGCCAGACGATCTTGCCGATCTCGACAATATCCTGGCGGTATTCCCGCTCTGTTTTCACCATCAAGACTGTAGATTGTATCAAGGCGGCGGTACTTGGCGCTTTGTAGGTGAGCAAATGCCTGGCGTCGCGGAACAGACGCCCTCGCCCGCGCCGGACCCCCGGCCCGGCCGATCAGGGCGACGCCACGAACCGGTATCCGACCCCGCGCACCGTGAGCAAGTGCCTGGGGCGCGTGGGGTCGTCCTCAATATACCGGCGCAGGCGCACCACGAAGTTGTCGATGGCGCGGGTGTCGGTGTCCTCGTGCAGTCCCCAGACGTCTTCGAGCAACTGCTTGCGGGAAACGGGCTTGCCGTCGTGGCCGATCAGGTAGCGGAGGACGTTCGCCTCCATCAGCGTCAGCGGAAACACCTTGTCGCGGACGCGCAGTTCGAGCAGGTCGAAATCGACCGATTTGCCGTTGAAGGCGAAGCGGTCCTTCGACTCGGCGCGGAGCCACTCGCGGCGGCGGAGCAAGCCGCGGATCCGTGCGATCAGGATCGCCAGCTCGAACGGCTTGGTGAGGTAGTCGTCGGCGCCGGCGGCGAATCCGCGGAGCACGTCGTCGGGGTGGCTGCGTGCGGTCAGGATGAGGGTCGGGACGAACTGCCCGGCGTGGCGCATCTGAGAGACCACGGCGAATCCATCCATGCCCGGCAGCATGATGTCGAGCACGACAACGTCGAAGGCGGGCGGGCGGCCTTTCAGGAGATCGAGCGCCGCTTCGCCGGTTTCGGCGACTTCCACGCCATAGCCCTCGGCTTCGAGGTTGAAGCGCACGCCGTCGGCCAGGTGCTGCTCGTCTTCAACCACCAAGACGCGGCTCATGACGCAATCGGAAGCTGCAGGACGAACGTGCTGCCGCACCCCGGCCCCTCGCTTTCCGCCCAGGCGCGGCCGCCATGGCGCTTGGCGACGGAGCGCACAATGTAGAGGCCGAGACCCGTGCCTTTCACGCGCGCGGCGAGCGGTCCGGGCACGCGGTGGAAGCGCCGGAAGATGCGCTTCAGCTCGGATTTCGGGATTCCCACGCCCTCGTCTTTCACCCGGACCGCTACGAAACTTCGGTCGACTTGGGCGGTCTCGACGGTCACGTTCACTTTGCTCCCGGAGTATTTCACGGCGTTGTCGATCAGATTCGATACGGCCGCGCTCACTTCGTCGGAGTCGGCCAGAACCACGACCGGCGGCCCGGGCTCGTATTTCAGCGACTCGGCCGAGGCGTGGTAAAGCGCACGCGCGCGATCCATACAGCCGCCGACGAGAGCGCCGAGGTCAGTGCGCGCGAGATTCAGCTTGCGGCGCGAGGCGCCCACGCGTCCGGTGCGCAGCACCTGTTCGATGGTCCCGAGCAGGCGCTCGCTGTCGGCGAGCATGACTCCATAGAACTCCTTGCGCTTGGCCTCGTCGAGCGGGCGGGTTTGCAGGGTTTCGAGAAAGAGGCGAATCGAGGCGACGGGCGTTTTCAGCTCGTGCGTGACGGCGTTGATGAAGGCGTCGTGCTGCGCATTGCGCCGGACCTCGCGCACCAGGAAGATCGTGTTGACGACGATGCCGGCGATGATCAGCGCGAGCAGCAGAATGCCGAGGAAGAGCAGAATGCCGGTGCGCCAGTCGAGCAGCACCCAGCCGACATAGAGAACGAGAATGACGGAGATCAGCCCAGCGCCGAGCGCGATAAAAAACGCGATCGACTTCTCCCGCCCAGCAACCACCATGCTTACAGATTAGCCGGTGGTGTGCCCGCTGTGGGGCAGCCTCTCAGGCTGCGGCGGACCCTCGGCCGCCTTGCCCGGGCGGCTCAGAGGCCGCCGCAGGCCGGGGGCCCGCCCCACGTCAGCCATTCAGGCCGAGATCAGGCAGCACGTCCCAGGCTGGGCGCGCTCGCGAGGGTGCGGGCGACTCACCGTAGGCGTTTTTGAATTCCTGTGGGAACGCGCGGGCGAGCGCGCGGCACAAACCGGCTCACAGCGCGTCTCACCGTTCCGCCTCACGGCACAATATGTGCCAAACAATACACATACTGAAGGGGATCGGAAGTCAATGGGCCTGGCGCCGTGTTCTAGATCCCGGGCTCACGCTCGTATGAACGTTTCCGGGTCGATTCCGGCTTGCTTCAGAATTGCGCGCAACGTTCCTTCGGGCATTTCGCCGGGGTGGTTCGGCAGGGTTGTGTAGCGATTCGCGGCCGGGCTGTACCAGATCTCATGGCTACCGGCCGCCTGGCGGTCAAACCGGAACCCGCAGACCTCAACTTTCGCGCGATGTCGCGGTAGCGGAATCCGGAAAGCCGGCCCATCCTATCTAGGCAGCCACCACGATCGCGTAGTCGCGGCGCTGGGAAGCCGGCGCTAGGGGCGGTTCGCCTTCGCGTTCACGGCGGGCTTCGATGATCTTGCGGGCGACGTCGCGCGCTATGTCGAGCGCTTCCGCGACGGTTCGACCCTGCGCCACCAACCCCGGAAGCTCGTCCGAGGTCGCAAGGTAGACGCCTTCCGGGAGTTGCTCGATCTGAATATGGACAACCAACTCCATACGCTGTGATCCTATCACGATGGCTATCTGGCTTCACCGCTTTCGACCGCGGCGATGTGCTTTAGCGATTCAAGCCCAGAGCGGATAGAGCGCCAGTTTTGCGCGACGCGCCGGAAAGGGGTGTGACATTGGCTTTCGCGGAGCAATCGATCTACACGTTCATGGATCTCGACCACCCGCGCTCGGGCCCGGTCCGGCTCACTCAGGCCGAACGGGCCCGCGAGCGGGTGCGGGGGTCGATATCCGCAGGTAGTGCTCTTCCGTGATCTGGTAGAGCGAACGCTCGGGTGGCGCCGCCCGCAGATTGCGCAGAATGCCCTGGCGATCCGCCTCGCTGCGCTCCTGGCCGAGCTTGAACTTGCCCTCGAGCCGCTCGATCTCCATCGTGAAGCCGGCGATGCCCGCCATCATGCCGTCCACGTATGGGGAGGGCTCGGCAGTGAAGCCGAGCCGGGCCAGCAGGTCGCGCAGCGCGCTCTGGCCGGTGACCGCGCGGAGCGTGCCGCTGGCGTGGACCGCGGCGAAGTTCCAGGTCGGCACGGCTTCGGCGGCGGCGTACCAGCCGGGCGAAATGTAGGAATGCGGGCCGCGGAACACGGCCACCGCGCCGGTTCGGCCGTCGAACGCCTCGCGCTGCGGGTTCCGGCTCGAAACGTGGCCGTAGAGCGTGCCGTAGCGGCCGGCGTTCCGGTCGAGCGCGACCGGAATATGCGTGATGCGGATTCCGGGCGCGGCGGTGACGAGTTCGACGAACGGGAACTCGGCCATGAAATCGTGAAGGACGTTGCGGTCTTCGACCCGGTGCGCCGGCGGAATATACAAGGATTTCTGCACGACCGCCAGTGTAGCGGCTACCAGATCCCCGGCGCGAGCCGGTAGCGCGTGCACGCGGCGTACTCTTCGTATCCGGCGAGTTCGCGGCGCAGCGTGCGGTCTTCGAGCGCGGTGCGCACAACCAAAAGCCCGATGAGCAGGCCCGTTATAGCGAGGGCCCAGAGCGATCCCCAGACCAACGGCGTCGCCACGTACATCAGGATCGCGCCCGTATACATCGGATGGCGCACGGCGCGGTACGGGCCCGAGGTGACGACCGAGTGGCCGCGGTCGGACTGTATCCGGACCGTGGTCTCGGCGTGCCGGTTGACCGCCAGCGTCCACGCGATCAGGGCGACCGCCGGAACGAACAGCGCCGCGCCGGCGTACACGGCTCCGAACGGCATCGAAGACCAGCGGAAGCGCGCGGCGTCGAGCCCCGCGACCAGCGGCTGAATCATCACCAGCCCGAGCAGGACGGGCATGATCGCTTTGTCGAAAGGCTTGGTGTCCTCGCGGCGCCACTTCTCGCGCTCTTTCATGAGCGGCGCGTTGTAGCGCCGCACCGCCAGGCCGACAGCCGCCATCATCGCCAAATAGAGCGCGACCGAGATCCAGCCGCGAGTCCAGTCCGCGCGTCCGGCGCCGGCGAACAGCAGCAGAATCCAGAACACGGGGGCAGCGGCGGCGCGCATATGCATCTTCGAGTATGGATGTAGAATGGACCGGAGCTCAAGGCTATGATCACTCGCAGAGATGCGGCGAAGGCCGCGGCCGCCGTTACCGCGTTGTCCTATTCGAGAATTCTGGGCGCAAACGACCGCATCGGTCTCGGCGTCATCGGCACGGGCGGGCGCGGCACCTACGTCATGACGCTGTTCCAGAAGAATGCCGAGGTCGAGGTGCGCGCGCTCTGTGATGTGTACGCCGCCCGCATCGACAATGCGCAGAAGCAGGCGCCCGGCGCCAAAGGCTTTGCCGATCATCGCCGGCTGCTGGAACTGAAGGAAGTGGATGCGGTGCTGATCGGCTCGCCCGACCACTGGCACAGGGACCACGCGGTCGATGCGATGGAGGCGGGCAAGGACGTCTACGTCGAAAAGCCCATGTGCCGCACGCGCGACGAAGCGCCCGAGATGGTCAAGGCCGCGCGCGTCAACGGCCGCATCTGCCAGGTGGGTTTGCAGCAGCGCTCGGGCGAGATCTACATCGAGCCGCGGGATAAGTTCGTGCGGTCGGGAGCGCTCGGCACCATCGCGCACATCGATGCCGTGTGGCACTCCGGGCCTCCGGAACGGCTGCCGCAGGAGCCCGCCAAAAAGCCGTCGAACCTCGACTGGGTGCGCTTCCTCGGCCGCGTGAAGTATCGTGACTGGTCGCCGGCCCAGTATCTGGACTTCCGCGCCTTCCTCGATTTCAACGGGGGCAAGATGACCGACTTCGGCCACCACTGGATGGACGTCGTCCACATGTACATGGGCGAGCGCGCGCCGCGTTCGGCGGTCTTCGCCGGCGGGATTTACTACGACCGGCACGACGGCCGCACCGCGCCCGACACCTGCAACGCGCTGTTCGAATACGACGGCTTCAGCGTGCTGTTCCAGTCGAACGCGTACGGGACGGGCAGCGATTACGGCATCACGTTTTACGGCGACAAAGGCAAGCTGTTCGTGAACCGCAACCGGTACGTATTCACGCCGGCGGGGGAGAACGCGGCGCCGGTCGAGCGCAGGATTCCGGGCGACATTACCGCGGACCACGTCCGCAATTTCCTCGACTGCTGCAAGTCGCGCAATCTGCCGAATGCGGACGTGGCGGTGGCGAGCATCTCGATTCTGGCTCCGCTGCTTGCCGTGCAGTCCTACGAAGAGAAGCGGCGGCTGAAGTTCGATCCGGACCGGCTGGAAGTTCTGCCGCTGTAGCGCGGCCTACTTCGCGGCCTTCACGGGAACGCTGGCTTCGGTCTTGCCCCACTTCATGCTGTAGGTGTCCGAGGCGAGCGTGATCTCGAACTTCTCCACCGGGACGCTGAGCGCGGTGAGTTTCAGCGGCACGCGGCCGAGGTCCTGCGATTCGTCGTATTGCGTGCCCCACTGGCCGGTCTGCTTGTTGACGATGAGCAGCCAGCCGTCGGGCGCGGCGAGCGTGTAGAGCGTGTAGGAACCCTTGGGCACTTTGAGATCGCCGATGGTGAGATCGACGTCGGTGGTCAGGGTGGTGGCGGCGTCGGCGCCCGTGCGCCACACCTTGCCGTAGGGGATGAGCCCGCCTTCCACCTGCCGCCCGCGCGCCGACGGAGCGTTGTATTCCACCGTAACCGTGCCGCCGGCCAACTGCATGCTGGCGCTGGCGGACGGGCTCAGCTTGTTCTCGGTCTTCTTCCGGACCTGTGCGTTGAGGGACACCGCTCCGGCTGCAAGCAGGCCGGCGAAGAGGAACGTGAGTGCTTTGGTCATGTTGGCCTCCTTCCGCCGACAGTATGGCAGGAATTCAACCCATCCGGCGGATTCTGATGTTGCGGAACCACGTATCGGCTCCATGGTTCTGGAGCGAGATCGGACAGTCGCGCCGGGGACGCTTCACGAGCAGATTATAGACGGGCGAGCCGGCGCCCCAGCGCTTCGCCGAATGCGCCTCGACCTCCCCCGCGCCCAGATTCGCATCGACCACCTTGACCCCGTTCAGCCAGTGTTCGATGTGCGCGCCGCGCACCACGATGCGCGTGTGGTTGAACTCGCCGGCAGGCCGCGCGGCGGCGCGCGCGGGCGGAAGCATGTCGTAGAGGGCCCCGGTCTGGTGCAGCGGGCCGTTCTTCGCGTCCGAGTTCCGCGCGTCGTCGATCAACTGGTATTCGAAGCCGATCACGTAGTCCTGCCCCTGGGCGGGACGGTCCGGGCGGCGGCGTTCGAGCGAGCGGTTGACGAGATCCTCGAAGCGCCTGGCGGGCGCGTCGAGCAGGAAGGCGTGGTCCTGAATGAGGTACTTCACGCCGCTGTTGCCGCCTGGAGCGATGCGCCATTCAAACTCGAGCTCGAAGTCGCGGAACGTGTCGCGCGTGAACAGGTCCTCGGTGATGCGCGGGTTGGCGCGGGCTTTCAGGCAGCCTTCCTCGATCGTCCAGGCGTCGCCCGGCGGTGTCTTCAGGCGCGGGTCGTCGAAGCGGTCCATGGTCTTGCCGTCGAACAGCGATTGCCAGCCGCCGGGCTGTGCGCAGAGCGCCGTCGCCAGCAGCGCAGGCGTGAGAAAGCGAAGCACCAGACCACGTTATCATGGTGGGTCTCGTGTTTCCGTTTGCACTCCTGCTGTGGGTCTCATCGGCGGTTGTCTTCGACGGCGTCGCGCCGCGCGTGCGCGTGGATGCGGGCGAGGCCAAGCCGACCAGCGGACCGCCCATAGAAGCCAATGCCTGGCGCGTGCGCCTGCTGCGCGCGCGAGGGGCGCAGGCGGTCCGTGTGAACATCCCCGGCGCGCAGCTTGCCGCGAACGACGCCTTGCGCGCGATCGCCGATGCCGCGGTTGCGGGAGGGGCGTGGGCGGGTTCGCCGGGAGCATCGCGGCACGCCGCGGAGTACGTCTCCTTCTTCGAGCGGCACGCGGACTGGAACGGGTTTGCACCGGCGGGGCCGCTCGGCATCGTTGACGATCCGGCCGGCGCGGCGCAGACCCTAGAAGAGGAGTGCCTGAACATCCTCGCGCAGCGGCGCGTGCCGTACCGCATCGTCGAGCGTGCGGATCTCGCGGCGCCGGGGGCGCTCGACGGGTTGAAGGCCGTGCTCGCGATCGGGCTTGCCGAGCGGCGCCCGCTCGATGAGTTCGCCGCGCGCGGCGGCATTGTGCTGACGGATGAAGAGCCCGACCCCGACGCGCTCGTGAAAAAGCTGGTGAAGCTGATCGGCCGCGCGGAGCTGGGCGTGAGGGTGTTCGATACGCCGTCCGTGCTGCCCTACGTCAGCTCGGGCGATTCGGGGAAGCGGCTGCTCGTGCAGCTCGTCAATTACGCCTCCGCGCCCGCCACGCGTGTGACGGTGCGGATCAACGGCGATTACCGCGCGGCGCGCCTGTACACTCCGGACAGCCCGGACACGCAGCTTCCGCTCGAGCGGCCCGAAGGCTGCGTGCAGGTCGAGATCCGCAGCATCCCGGTGTACGCTGCGGTCCTGCTGGAAAAATGAACGTGGACGTTCTGACGCTGAAGGACGCGCGCCGCATCGCTCTCGCGGCGCAGGGTTTCGATCGCCCGAGGCCGCGCCGCGCGGGCGCGCGCGAGCTGGCGCGCACAATCAGGCAACTGGGCCTGCTCCAGATCGACTACGTCAACGTGCTGGTGCCGTCGCAGTACCTGGTGCCGTTCTCGCGGCTGGGCCCCTACGACCGCGTGCTGCTCGACGAGGCAATCTACCGCCGGCGCGAGTTCATCGAGCAGTGGGCGCACGAGGCGTCGATTCTGCCCATCGAATGTTGGCCGCTGCTCGGCTATCGCAGAGAAGCGCAGAAGCTGAGGCTGTGGGGCTTCCCGCGGCTTCTTGAAAAGCACGCGGGGTATGTCGACGCGGTGCTCGAGGCGGTGCGGGCGGGCGGTCCTTTGACGGCGGGCGAGCTGCCTTGTCCGGACGGCATCCCGCGGCGCGCGCCCGGCGCCTGGCATTCGGTGCCGCGTGCCGCGCTCGAGGCGCTGTTCGAGCGCGGCGTGCTCGCAGTGGCGGACCGGCGGCCGAATTTCGCGCGCGCCTTCGACCTGGCGGCGCGCCTCATTCCGGCCGAGCATTACGGGCGTCGTGTGGAGCGCGAGGAAGCGGAGCGCGAGCTGCTCCGCCGCGCGGCGCGCGCGCACGGCCTGGGGACGGCCGCCGACTTGGCCGACTATTACCGCATGCCGGTCCGCGACGCGCGGCCGCGAATCGCGGAGCTGGTGGAGGCGGGCGAACTGGTCGTGGTGCGCGTGGAAGGCTGGCGCGAGCCGGCGTACCTCGATCGCGAAGCGCCCGCGCCCCGGGACCTCACCCGGGCGGCGCTGCTCTCGCCGTTCGATCCGGTGGTGTGGTTCCGCCCGCGCGCCGCGCGCCTGTTCGCATTCGACTACCGCCTGGAAATCTGGGTGCCGGAGGCGAAGCGCCGCTGGGGATACTACGTGCTGCCGTTCCTGATGGGCGACCGGCTGGCGGCGCGCGTGGACGTCAAGGCGGACCGCGAAACACGCCGCCTGCTTGTCCCCGCTGCGTATCTCGAAGCAGGCGCCCCAGCCGGCGAGACGGCCGGAGCGCTGGCGGGCGAGCTGCGGACGCTGGCGCGGTGGATGGGGCTCGATGAAGTGCGAATCGCGGGGCGGGGCGGCTTTGCAAGAAAGCTCGCCGCCGCCACCCGGCAGGTTACTGCGCGATCCTGAGGATCTCGGAAGCGATCTCGGCGAACGCGTTGCCCACCTGGCTCGTCGAGGTGGTGTAGTACATTTTGCCGTGTATCTTGTCCGGCGCAACTGAAACGGGGCTGTCCTCGGTGTTCGAGATGATCTTCATGAGCGTCTGGTCAGGCGCCTCGGCGCCCGCGCCATTATAGTACCCGATGGTGAAGATAACGGGACTGATCGGATGCGTGTCGGTCTTGATGGGAGCGACGGCGTCATTCTTGTCGTAGTACTTATCGTTCCAGATCTTCCAGGCTTGATCCGCCGTGGCGTTCCAGGATGCGAGGCCAACCTGGTAGCTGTTATTGGCAGCATTGATGTTCTGGCTGCGCTTGCCGAAGTTCTGGTATATGTAACTGTTTTTGTACATGGAATCGTCCCCTGTGCCCGGATTGAGGCCGTTCCATCCGACTCGGGTGGTGCTGTTCCAATACAGGTCGTGCGTGGGAAGCTTCGCTAAGTCGGGGGCGAGTTTTCTGGTCGGATTGCCGCTGGCATCCGTCTTTGCACAGTTGCAGCCCTGCGCCATGCTGGTCACCTTTTCGTCGTCGTTCGGGTAGTCCTTTCCTGACATCCATTTATCAATGTCGTCTCCACGTCCTGTATAGCCCTGGTAGGGAGTTATCATCATCGGCTGGAGCAGGCCGCGTGCTCCGTCGGTGTCGTCCTTAAAGCCGTTCCACTGTGCAAACCAGCCCACCATCGCAGTAGAGCTGGGGAACGCCGCCGAATTTGCGCGGTAGTTGCACGAACTGGAGGAAACCCAGTTCTCGCCGGTCCTGTTGAATTGAGCAGTGATGCCATTCGGAAGGCCGTCGGTGAACAGCACGATGGCATTCATCTTGTACTGCACCTCGGGATTGGTCGCCGCGTCGGCCTTCAGCGTCTGGTACGCCAGGTACAGCGCCTCTGCCATGCCCGTGTTTGACGTGGATTTGATCTGGCCGATCAGGTTGCGGACCTTAGGATAGAAGTTCTTATCCGGCGGACTAAAACTTGCCGGGTCAGTCGGGTCTTTGGTCGCATCTCGTGCCGGATACGCCACGATCGCGCTGCCGCCGAAGACGACGAGGCCGACTTCGTCTCTGTTCGGGGCAAACCTATCGACAAATTCCTGGGCGTGCAGCTTGACGTCGTCGATTTTGTTGCCCATCGAGGTAGACCGGTCGATCACGAGGACGACGCGGCTGTCGCGGCGTGAGGCGCGTCCGCTGGCGGCTACGCTCGTCGAGGAGAGCCCGAAAATGCGGAGGAACCACAAGGGCACGTCGGCCCTGGCGCTGATCACGACGTTCCTCACCTTGTAGGCGCCGACCTGGCCGGCCGTCCCGAGCCCGCAGGGATCGCTGCCGTCTCCGTTATCCACGCAGATGGAGGGCTGGCCGGCCTGCAACTGCGACCCCCAGGTGCCGGCGGGGAAGTTCGCCTTTACGAACTGCTTGCCCGTAGCAGCCGCGCTGGCCGCCTGGTCGGCCGCATTGGCGCCCGCGCTCAACATATTCGCGGCCGCGATGGCGCCGCCATCGACCGCCGTCGAAAGTTTGGCCTTGATGATGAACGCCTTCGTGCCGTCGATCGCCAGGCCGACCATCGGGATCAGGATGGTCATGAGCATCAGCGTGAAAAGGATCACGACCTGACCCTTTTGGCGTCCTTTCCAGAAACCTCTTCGTCGCATGTTATCCCCGTCAGTGTCAGGTCAGAAAATCGCGTACGCGTAGGACTTCGCGCCCCAGGCCGTGTCCACGTATACTTCCGAGATATATGCCTCCTGGCCCGGCTTGATGCCCGGCGCGTCGTCCGACGGCGTCCCCAGGAGGTTGAAGTTCTTGACCTGTGCGCAAGTGTCCCCGAGCATCTTGTCTGCGCTCACGTTTCCCTTTTCGTCCAGTCCGCAGGGCGCCGGGTCTCCCCAGCTGCTGTCACGGAGTCCGGTCTGGCCGAACTTAGTCCTCTGCGTGAACACCCACTTGTTCAAGTTTGTGCAGCCATTACACTGCTTCGGGCCGATGAACTTGACAGTCGAGAGGATCACGACTCCGTTTCCGCCGGAAACCTTCAAGCCCAACTCCTGGCCGAGCCTGGCGACAAGCTGCCGGTTCGCCGCGCCGTCGAACGTCACGCCGCGCGCATACATGCTCGCCGTGTCGCGGGCTACCTGGATTGTCTGAAGATTCACGATCATCCTCGTGCCGACCTGGAGCGTACCGAGCAGCAGCGCCACCCAGAACGGCGTCAGGAGCGCGAACTCGATCATCGCCGTCCCGCGCCTGCCTCTCTTTCGCATGGTTGTCCTCACTTAGTAGCCGCCGCCGGTCGAGTAATTCGGCGCGACGCCGCCGGGCGAGGCTTCCATCCGGTCGCTCGAGCGCGCGGTGAAGGTCAGCGGCTGGGCGTCGCGCATCAACGGCAGCAGTGGGGCAAGTCGGAAGCCCACGACCGAAACCTCGACGATGTTGCCGCCTTTGTTGATTTTGGGAGAGCCCGGGTCGGTCGGAACCGGCTCGGGGGAGGCCAGGCTCTTGGCGGGATCGTAGAACTGCACGTCGATTTTGCTCCAGCCGGCATCGCCGATCGTGCTCCCGAGCGTGCCGAGCGCGTTGCGCTGTACCGTGTATTTGATCGAGTCGAGGTGTCCAAGCGAGTTGCCCTTATACTTCACGTCGCTCCTGGTCTGGCTCGTGATGGCGTAGCGGCAGCCTTCCCGCACGGCGTATTGCAGCGTCGCGCGCACGAAGATGGCCCACGACACGTCGATGATGAGGAACAGAAAGGCCATCATCAGAATCCCGGCCAGGCCGAACTCGATGGTCGTCGCGCCGCGGCTGTTCGCGCGCCTGCGATGTCTAGCTGGTTGCATTGCCGGCTCCAGGGATTGAGACGATTCGCGCCGCCGCATTCTTTACGCTATTAACCAAAGTCACTAGTAAATGGCAGCCCGAAGACAGTATCGGCGGCTCGATTTCCCGTAATAAGATCAGACAGCGATGGACCGAATACGGCAGGAGGTCCAGCAGCTTTACGAGAAGGATGCGGCCGGCATGCTTCGTTACGCCCTGGCGCTTGCGGGCGATGCGGAAGCCGCGCGCGACGCGGTGCAGGAGGCGTTTCTCCGCCTGTTCATCATGCGTTCGGCGGGGCAGGAAATCCGGAGTCCGCGGGCGTGGGTGTACCGCGTGCTGCACAACCACGTTCTCGACCAGAAAAAGGCCGGCTCGCGGAACGAGGTCGGGCTCGAATCGCTGGCGAACGCGCCGGTGGCGGGGCTCGACCCGGAGGCCGACTACAGCCGCTTCGAGCTGCTTCGCAGGACGCTCGTTCAGGCGCTCACGCCGCGCGAGATCGAATGCGTACGGCTGCGCGCCGAGGGACTCGGATACGAGGAGATCGCCGAGGTGCTCGGCGTGCGGTCCGGCACGATCGGCGCGCTTCTGACGCGCGCGCACAAAAAGATCCGTCAGGCCGCGGGCGAACGCTCGGGAACCTTCGGGCTCGCGATGACGGCGCGGAAGCGTTATGCATCCTAAAGCGGAGGCGCTGGTCGCGTTCGCGGATTCCGAGCCGGCTCCGGAACGCAGCCGGAGCGTGGCGCGGCATCTCGAAACGTGCGCGAAGTGCCGCGAACGGCTGCGGCGCATCGAGGACGAGAAAGTCGATCTGGGTACCGCGGCCGGGCCCGGTCCGCAATCCACGCCCGATGCGCGCGAGGGCCTCGCGGCGGTGTTCGCGGCGATCGGCGAGTGGCGGCAGGGCGCGGCGTCGGCGGCCTCCCCGCGCCTCAGGCGCCGCGTGCGCGACGAGATGGAGACGTATTTCGGCAGGGCCGCAGCCTCGCTGGCGGAGCGCCCGGACATCGGTCCGGATGAAATGCTCGCCCGGGCGCTGTCGCTCGCGACAGCGTTTCTCGGCCCCGATGCGGCCGATGCCGTCATGAACGGCATACTCGAAGGTGCGCGATGACACGCCTGGAAAATTTCGGCCAGCTCGATTCCGCGCCGCGCTGGATTCTGCTCATCACCGGCTCCCATGTCGCCTTTGGCGCGCTCGCGTTGTACGCCTGGCACGTCCTGAGCGAGACGCTCTCGATGCGTGTGTCGTGGACCGGCGCCGGCGGCGCTTCGGCCGCGGGCATGGCCGTGCTCCAGGCCGGGTTATGCGCGCTCGTTTTGCGGAGCTTTCCCCAGGGCGCGGCGCTGCGTCCGGCGTGGCTTCTGATTATGCTGTCGGCGATCTTCCGCGCGGCGGCGCTCGAAGCTCTTCCGATGGCGCTGCTCGCCGGAGGCCTATTCGCGGCGCTGCGCACGATGCGGAAGTTCGGCTTCTGTGAGCGGCCGCGGCCCGTGGATTGGGCGCTCACGGGCGCGGTGGGCGCATTCGCCGTCTGGCGAGCGATTGAACCGGCGGGACTGATCGCGACGGCGGCCTCGGTGTTCCTGTGTGTGCTGGTTTTTGAGGCGCTGGCGCTGCGGCGGGCCGCCGCGCGAATGAACGGCGGCATGATCGGGCGCTGCTGGAGCTTGCTGTCGGTCGCGATCCTGGTGACGGCCGCGGGCGAGATCGCCGGCTGGGCCGCGCGCAGCTTCTTACTGGACTGGCCAGTCGCCGCGCTCGAATGGTCCGCCTGGTTCGTGGCCGCGATCGACTTCGCTCTCTCGCCGGCGTACCAATTGGCCGCGGGGCACCGGGCCGCGCGTCAGTGAGCCTTGACGGCCGCGGCCCTCACCGGAGCCGTACGGCGTCGCATCAGCGAAATTCCCAACACCAGCAGGCCGAGCGCAATCCACTGCTCCGCGACGAACGGCCCGTAGTACGGGTTCGACTGGTCGTGCGCGCGGACGAACTCCACCAGGAACCGCACGGTCGAATAGAGTGCCAGGTACAGCCCGATGATCGCGCCCGGGCGGTGCGGCTTCTTGAAGCGCCAGTACAGGATCGCGAAAATGATGGCCTCGGCCGCCGCTTCGTAAAGCTGCGTGGGGTGAAGCGGGATGCCGAGCGGCACTCCGACCAGCCGGTGCGCCTCGGGGTTCTTGAACGTGACGGCCCACGGCAGGCGGCACTCGGCGCCCCAGCAGCAGCCCGCGGCGAAGCAGCCGATGCGTCCGATCGAGTGGCCGAGCGCGATGGCGGGCGCGAAGACGTCCGCCGTCGCCAGCCCCGGCAGCTTCTTCCGCCGCATGTAAACGAACGCCGTGAGCAGCGCCGCCAGCAATCCGCCGTAGAAAATGCCGCCCGCCTGAAGCGTGGTGAGCGAGAAAAGCTCGCCCGGGTTCCGCGTGTAGTAGCCGAGGTCGAGCAGGATCAGGAGGAGTTTCGCGCCCAGCATGCCCGCGATCGCCGTGAGGATGCCGAGGTTCATGACGCCCTCCGGGTCGAGCCCCGCGCGCCGGGCGAGGCGTCCGGCCAGCCACAGCGCGATCAGGAACGCGCTCGCCACCAGCATCCCGTAGGTGGGCAGAAAGAAACGTCCGATGTGAAAAACTTGCGGGAACATTTATGTTGCCTGGGGAGCGCGCCGGGTGCGAAGCATATCGAGCACCACCAGGCAGGCTCCGATCGAAATTGCGCTGTCGGCGACGTTGAACGCGGGCCAACTGAAGCTGCGATAGTACAGCTCCAGAAAATCGGTCACGGCGCCGTGAATCAGGCGGTCGTACACGTTGCCGAGCGCGCCGCCTAAGATCAGCGCCAGGCCGATGCGCGTCGCGCGGCTGCCGCCCGGCGTCCTCCACAGCAGCACGCCGATGATCGCCAGCGCCGCCACCGAGAGCGCCGCCAGCAAAAACGTGCGCCACCCGGACCGCGCGCCCGCGAACAGGCTGAACGCCGCGCCCGTGTTCTCCGTGTGGACGATGTTGAAGAACCCGGGGATGACCGCGAACGTGTCCCAGACGGAGAAATTTTGCTTGATGACGATCTTCGTGATGCGGTCGAGAACGAAGACCGCGGCGGCTAGGACGTAAGGAAGCGCGCGCAATGCCACTTTATTCATTATCGAGGATGTCGCTCACGGCGCCGGCGCAGCTTGCGCAGATGGTCGGAAAGCGCGGGTCCGAGCCGGTGTCGGTGGTGTACTTCCAGCAGCGCTCGCACTTGGTTCCGGTGGCGCGGCCGATTTCGACCGCTAGTTCCTCGCCCGCCTGCGGCTCGAGCGCCACCTGCGAGACGATGAACAGCCCGGGAAGTTCGGCGGCGTATTTCTCGAGCAGCGGATAGAGGTCTCCGTTGGCGCGCAGGCGCACGCGCGCTTCAAGCGGCGAACCGATGAACTTCTCCTGCCGCGCGGTCTCGAGACTCTTGAGCACGGTGTCGCGCACGGCGATGAGCCGGTCCCAATTCTTCGCGTGTTCGCGCTGCCCGGCCGTGAGGCCTTCGGTCAACTCGGCCGGCTCGGGGAACAGCAGCAGGTGGACGCTGTCCGGCGCGCCGGCGGGCTTCTTCATGTACTTCCAGACTTCCTCGGCGGTGAAGCTGACGAGCGGCGCAACCAGCCGCAGCAGCGCGTAGCCGACGCGGTAGAGCGCGGTCTGGGCGCTGCGGCGCGCCTTCGATGCGGGCGCGGTGGTGTAGAGGCGGTCCTTCAAAACGTCGAAGTAGATCGCGCTCAGGTCCACGGTCGCGAAATCGTAGATGGCGCGGTAGACGCGGTGGAACGCGTATTCCTCGTACCAGCGGCGGCAATCGGCCACGAGCTGCTCGGCGCGCACCAGAATCCACTGGTCGAGTTCGGTGAGTTCGCCTGCGGGCACCGGGTCCCGCTCCGGGTCGAAATCGTGCAGGTTGCCGAGCACGTAGCGGAACGTGTTGCGCAGCTTGCGGTAGGCCTCCGAGAGCCGCTGGAGGATGGTCGGCGACATCACGATGTCGTCGGTGAACTCGACCGATGACACCCAGAGCCGCACGACGTCGGCGCCGTACTGCTTGATCAGCGCTTCGGGGTCTACGTAGTTGCCGAGCGATTTCGACAGCGCGCGGCCCTGCTCGTCGAGCGTCCAGCCGTGCGTGGCGCACTGGCGGTAAGGCGCGCGGCCCCGCAGGGCCGTCCCGACCAGCAGCGAGCTGTGGAACCAGCCGCGGTACTGGTCGCCGCCTTCGACGTACATGTCGGCGGGCCAGCACAGGCTCGCGTCGTGTTCGAGCACGGCAAGGTGGCTCGAGCCGGATTCGAACCACACGTCCAGAATGTCGTTTTCCTTGCGGAACTCGGCGCCGCCGCATTTTGCGCATTTCACGCCGGGGCCCATGAGTTCGGCGGCGGTGCGCGCGTACCAGACGTCGGCCCCGTGTTGCGCGATCAGGTCCACCACGCGGTCGAGCACCTTGCGCTCCGTCATCGGCTCGGCGCAGCCTTCGCAGTAGAAAGCGATGATGGGCATGCCCCAGACGCGCTGGCGCGAGATGCACCAGTCCGGCCGGTTGGCGATCATGTTCGAGATGCGCTCCTGGCCCCACTCGGGCATCCACTTCACTTCCGCGATGGCGCGCAGGGCTTTCTGGCGCAGTTCGTTGCGCTCCATGCCGATGAACCACTGCTCGGTGGCGCGGAAGATGGTCGGTTTGTGGCAGCGCCAGCAGTGCGGGTAGCTGTGCTCGAGTTTTTCCTGCCCGAGCAGCGCGCCCTTGGCTTGCAGAATTCCGATGACGACCGGGTTCGCCTCCCAAACCGTCTTTCCGATCAGTTCTTCGGGCAGCCGCCCGGCGGCTCCCTCGGCGTGGTAAAGACGGCCCGCGGCATCGACCGGGCAGTAAGTCGCGATTCCGTAGCGCTGCGCGGTGACGTAGTCCTCCTGGCCGTGTCCGGGGGCCGTGTGGACCGCGCCAGTGCCCTGGTCGAGCGTGACGTAATCGGCCAGCACGCCGACCGAATCGCGCTCGAGAAACGGATGGCGGAACACGGCGCCTTCGAGCTTCGCGCCGTTGATTCGCGTGATTTCGGCCGGGTTGCCCCAGCCCAGTTTCTGCGCGGTGACTCCGACCAGGTCGGCCGCGACCAGGTACACGTCGCCCGCCACGTCCACCGCGGCGTATTCGTAGTTCGGATGGAACGCGATGGCCATGTTGGCCGGGATGGTCCAGGGCGTGGTGGTCCAGATGAGGCCGTAAACGCGGCGGCCGGCGAGCGCGGGGTCGATCTGCGCGGCGTCGGACGTGAGCGCAAACCGCACCCAGATCGACGGGCTCGAGTGGTTCTCGTACTCGACCTCGGCCTCGGCGAGCGCGGTGCGGTGGAACAGGCACCAGTTTACGGGTTTCAGTCCCTTATAGACGTAACCCTGGTCGAGAAACTCGACAAACGCCCGGGCCGTGGCCGCCTCGTAGCCCGGCGTCATGGTCAGATACGGGTCGTCCCAGCGGCCGAGCACGCCAAGCCGCACGAAATCCGCTCGCTGAACGTCAACCCACTTGAGCGCGTATTTGCGGCACTCCTCGCGGATCTGGAGCGCGGTCATCTTCGCTTTGCGCGGGCCGAGTTCCTGATCCACGCGGTTTTCGATCGGCAGGCCGTGGCAATCCCAGCCGGGGACGTATGGCGCGTCGAAGCCTGCCATGTTCTTCGACTTGACCATGAAGTCCTTGAGAACTTTGTTAAAGGTGGTGCCGGAGTGTATGCGGTTGTTGGCGTAAGGCGGGCCGTCATGCAGGATGTATTTCGGACGCCCGGCTCGCGCCTCGCGAATGCGCTGGTAGAGCTTCGATTCCTGCCAGGAAGCGAGCAGTTTGGGCTCGTTTTGCGGCAGGTTTGCCTTCATGGGGAACTCCGTCTTCGGCAAGTTGACGGTTTTCTTTAGATCGAAGCTATGTTCTTCCATTGGGGGAAAATACCATTATAGGACGCTATGTAAACTTTCCGGTTCGCTCAGGCGTCCATACCGGGTGAACATGATTCGCGCAGCCGTTGTTGTGTCTTTATTCTTCTTGATGTTCCGGCTCGATGCCGCCGTGCCGCGGTCGTGTCCGGCGAGCGTGCCGCTCGGGAGTTTCGAGTTGACCGTGCAGCCGCCCGGGGCGGGCGCGCCGCGCTCGGCCCGCGACGTCAATATCGTTCGGAGCGGGGACAAGCTGGTTTACGCGCCGATCGGCAACCCCGGCGACGACGCCAAGAAGGCCCGCATCTCGCTGGTGCTCGTTCCGTCCGACAAAAACGCCAAATTGAGCGTTACGGACCCGCTTCCCGCCAATAAACGCGCCGAATGGACCGCTCCGGCCCGCCTGGCGGTGATCGGGGTCGTCTACGGGCCGCAGGGGCTCGACCACAAGAAAGTCGAGAACCTGTTGGCGAAAGACAAGGAGCTGATTACGCAGCTCGCCGATTATGCGCAGCAGACCGCGCAGGTCGAAGCCTTGATCGATACGCTGCGCAGCGCGGAGCAGGGGCCGGCCCCGTCGCGCAACCTGGAGGCCGCGCTAAGCGGCTTTGCGGCGCAGTACGGAACCACGGTCCCGAAGCTCGACCGCTCGGCATCGACCGACCAGCAGGCGGCGGCGCTGTTCAGCGCGCTCAACCCGGCGCTGGGGGCTTACGATCCGCTGGCGCCGACGGCGGCCTCGCGCATGCAGCAGTCGGCGGGCCTGGCGGCGTCGGTGGCGGCCCTGTTCCTGGGAAGCAACGTCGGCCTGGCGGCTGGCGGGGCCGCCATGGTGCAGAATTTCCGCACGATGCTGTTCCCGGGGACGGATTTCCGGTCCGCGCTCGCGCAGCCGGCCGAGAAGAACGGTTTCACGTTATGCGCGAAACGCGAGGCGGCGAAGCGCACGCGCATGGCTTATCTGTGGGCGTACCGCGTTCCGGACGCCGGCGCGCCGAAGCTTTCGCTCGTCGCGCCTGTTCACGTGCCGGCCGGGTTGAAATCGGCGGTGGCCGCGACTGCCGCTACCGCGCCAGAGTGGGCCAGCGCGGCGCGCGCGCACGATTGGACGCTGGTGCCGGCCGAAGGCCAGCCGCTGCCTGTGCCGGTCGCGGTCAAGACCACCGGCGAGGCGCGTGCGCTCGAGCTCGACCTCAAAGGCGTGCCGGCGGGGACCTATCACCTGGCCGCCAAGTGGGATTGGGATTCGTTCGAAGTCGCGGGCGACGTGAACGTCCATGCGCTCAGCGATCTGAAGACAGTCATCGTGCCGGCCGAGTCGCGCGACCGGCTGGTCGAGGCGACCGGCCTGGTTCCGGTGAAACTGACGGGGCCCGACCTGGAATTCGTCGAAAAGATCACGCTCGACAAACAGCCGCTCGAGTTCAAGCTGCCTGCCGGCCGGCGCGGCGGGCCGCAGACGTCGCTCGAGACGGCCGTCGATACCAACCGCTTCAAAGCGGGCACCTACAAGCTGGCGCTCCAGCAAGCCGATGGGAGCATCGCCGAGATCCCTGTGCGCGTGTTGCCGCCGAATCCGAAAATCGACGGGCTGCCGCTGCGCGCGAACCTGGGCGAGGAGAAGCAGCGGATCGTGCTGCGCGGGAAGGGCCTGGCGCGCATCGAGCGCATCGAATCCGACCAGGCGTCGATCGAACTGGGGCAGGGCGCGGCGGAGGATGCGAGCCGGGATCTTTTCATCCGCTTGTCCGAAACGGCAAAGAAAGGTGACCGCATCGCGCTCGCGGTGAAGGTGGAGGGGATGGAGAGCCCGCTCCAGATGCCCGGGGCGATCGAGATCGCCGGTCCGAGGCCGCGCATCGCCCAGATGAGCGTCTCGGTGGCCGAGGACCTCGGGGTGACGCTGAAGGACGGCGAGCTGCCATCCGGATCGTTCGCGAGCATCTCGATGCGGGTGGAGAACGTGGATTCGCGCCCGGCGGTCCACATCGCGTGCGCCGAGAGCGAGAAGACGCTAGCTGCTCAGACGCTGCGGTCGGGCGAACGGCTGAACTCGGTGCGTGTGGATTCGGCGGGGCCCGGGACGCTGTTCGTCTCGCTCGATGCGGGCGCCATCGGGCGCGCCGGGTGCACTCTCACGGCCGTGGTCGAGACCGACGAGGCGGGGAAATCGGATGTCCGGGAACTGGGACGCGTGGTGCGGCTGCCGCGGATCTCCGGGTTCACGCTGACCGACGAGAGGGCCGGCGATACGGCTTATGTGGGCGTCCTGACCGGCTACGATCTCGAAACGATCGAGCGGGCGGGCTGGGATCCGCACGTGGGGTTGCCCGTGAACGATTTGCCGCGCCCGGTGGCGGGGGAGCGCGACCGCCAGACCCTGCGGATTCCGCTCTCGTGGCCGGCTCCGGCGCCGCACGCGCCGGTCTACGTCTGGCTGCGGGGTGAGACCGAGGGCCGGGCGACGCGCGCGAAGTATTGAGGGCGGCGCGGTAACTCGGGGCGGGCAGAAAACGCCTACAATCAAAAGGACCCGATGTCTGCTTCGAGCCAGCCAGTTCCAGCCCCGGTGAGGCCTTCCACGGAGCCCGCTCCGCGCCTTGTGCCCGCGCCCTCGCGGCGTCCGCCTTCGCGGTGGAAGCTCTCGGCGCTTCTGGCCGCCGTGGCGATTCTCGGCGGCGCGCTGTATCTGCTGCTGCGGCAAGGCCAGAAGACGGACACCACGGGCACGGCCACGACCACGCCGACGGCTGCGGTCACGGCCTCCCCCCTCGAACGCGTGGTCCGCATTTCCGGCCAGACGTCCGCGAGGCGGTTCGAGACCATCATGGTTCCGGTCTTCGCCGGTCCGGATTCCGGCAGGGACCTGACGCTCATGAAAGTCGCCAAGGCCGGCTCCTACGTGAAAAAAGGCGACCTGGTGGCCGAGTTCGATCCGCAGTCGCTGCGCGACCACATCGATGATCTCAACGATACGGTTCAACAGGCCGAGAACGACATCGAGAAGAAGAAGGCCGACCAGGAAGTCGAGTGGGAATCGCTCCAGCAGAGCCTGCGCGTGGCCAAGGCTGAAGTGGATAAAGCCCGGCTCGATATGCAGGCGGCCGAGGTCAAGACCGACATCGAGCGGGAACTGCTCAAGCTCGCCGTGGACGAGTCCGAGGGCGCGTACAAGGAACTCCAGAGGGACCTGGCGAACCGGAAGGCGGCCGAAAAGGCCGAACTGCGCATGCTCGAGATCACGGCGCAGCGCCAGAAGGTGCATCGCGGCAACCATGTCCGCGACCTGAAGAAGTTCACGATGCGCGCGTCGATGGACGGGCTGGTGGTGATGCTCCAGACCTGGCGCGGCGGCGAGATGCGGCAGATCCAGGAAGGCGACCAGGTCTATCCCGGCCAGCAGTTCATGAAGATCGTGGACCCGTCGAGCATGCAACTCGAAGGGACCGTGAGCCAGGCCGATTCGAGCCAGTTCCGCATCGGCCAGACCGCGACGATCGGGCTTGACGCGTTCCCAGAGCTTCGGTTCAAGGGCCGGATTTACAGCATCGGCGCGCTGGCGGTGAAAGGGATCTGGGAGACGTATTACATACGGAACATCCCGGTGCGCATTCTGATCGAGGGCCGCGACGACCGGCTGATTCCGGACCTTTCAGCCTGGGCGCACGTGCCGGTGGACCGGCAGGAGAAGGCGCTTGTGGTGCCGGCCGAGGCCGTGCGTGCCGAGGCGGGCACGAACGTGGTCTTCGTCAAGAACGGCGGCCGTTTCGAGCGGCGGCAGGTGGAAGTGGGCCTGCGGACACCGACCCGGATCGCGCTGCTCTCGGGCGTCCGGCCGGGCGAACTGGTCGCGCTCGGCGCGGTGCGGTAGGCGCTTGCTGCCGGCGCTCGTTGTGATGGCGGCCCTGGCCGCCGTTCTCCCAGAACCTTCAGCGCGGATCTATCTGTATGCCGAGCGGCCGACGGCCGCGCGCTCCTGGCTCGCGGTTTCGTGCGACGGTGCGGTGGCGGCGGAGTTGAAGCAGGGGATGATCTTCGCCATCGACGTGTCCCCGGGCCGGCATGCGTTGAGTACGGAGGCGGGCGTGCCGGCGCCGGTCGATGTGCGGGGAGCGCGCGGCTCCCCGTATCGCGTGCTTACGCGGCCTCGCTCATCCTGACCTTGCGGCCCTGCTTGAAGGCGAGGTTCGCCAGGTGCGGGGCGGAGACGCCGGAGGCGCCGACTTCGACCGGGCAGTTCGGCTCCTGGCGGGTCTTGATGCAGTCGAGGAAGTTTGCTACGTGCGAATCCACCGGAATGCCGCCGCGTTCGTAGAACGCCGGCTCGCGGTTCTCGCGTTTGGCCCAGGGCTCGTTGTAGATGCGGAAGCCTTCCTCATCCATGACGAGTGTGCCCTGGTCGCCCTGGTAGGTGATCGACCAGCCGTCCTGGTAGGTGCTGCAATAGTCGAGCGTCCAGGTGACCATGTGCTTGGGATACTCGAAGGCCGCGCAGAAGACGTCGGGGACTTCGCTGCCCACGTACTTGACGATCTGGCCGTGGCAGACGGCCGAGGTGGCGAGTGATTCCGAGGTTCCGGTGAGCCACTGGGTGACGTCCATCAGGTGCGTGCCCTGGTCGGTCATATTGCCGCCGGAGTAATCCCAGAACAGGCGCCAGGCGCGGAAGCGCATGGGCTCGAGATCGCGCTGCTGCGCCGGGCCGAGGAAGCGCTTCCAGTCGAGCTTGCCGGGGAGCGGGGAATTGTCGAGCGGGCCGGAGATGTTCCAGTTCCACATCGGCTTGACGAGCGCGATGCGGCCGAGCACGCCCTGATCGACCAGCGCCTTGGCGCGGCGCACCATGGCCGAGCTGCGCCGCTGCATGCCGACCTGCACGATCTGCTTCGTCTTGCGCACCGCCGCGATCATCTTTTTGCTCTCGGCGATGGAGTGCGACATGGGCTTTTCGAGGTACACGTCCTTGCCGGCGTCGAGCGAGGCGAGCAGGTTGGGGCAGTGCTGATGGTCGGGCGTGGCGACGAGGACGAAATCGATGCCCTTCTGCGCGAGCAGGTCGTGGTAATCCACGTAGGGCTTGGCGTCCGGGGCGTCCTTCCGGGCGGCTTCGAGGTGGGGCTCGTAGACATCGCAGACCGCCACGCACTCGGCGCCCTGCTTCTGGAAGGACCTGCTGACGAATCGGCCGCGTCCTCCGGTGCCGATGATGCCGTAGGCCGGCTTATCGTTCGCGCCCCAGGCGCTGCGCGGAACGAACAGGGGGGCGGCGGCGAAGCCGGCGGATTTGAGGAAGTCTCTGCGGTTGCGGTCCATGGGGGCCTGTCTCCTTATCGGATACACTGTATCACCGCAACGCGGCGGGGGCCGCCCTACTTGCGCGCCACCAGCACTCGCGAGGGGTAGCCGGATTGCCTTACGGCGTGGTCTCCGATGATGCTCAGTCTGGCGGCTTCGAGCAAAGAGGGGATGTGGTGCTCCACCTGCCGGCCCCAGAAGGCCGGGGCCACGGCTCCGGCGATTTTGTAGAGGCGGTTGAAGACGGGGGTCTGTTCGCCGATGCAGATGAGCGTGAGTTTGCCGTGGGCGCGGAGCACTCTCCGGATTTCGGCGAGGGCTTTCAAAATGTCTTCGGCTCCCAGTAGTTCGAGAAGGTAGCAGCAGAAGACGGCGTCGAAGCTTTCGTCGCGGAACGGCATGTGCCGGGCGTCTACGGCGTGGCAGAGCGTGCGCGCGCCGGGAAATTCCTTGCGGATGCGGCCCTGCGTGCGCTGCGCCATATTCGGCGAGAGGTCGAAGCCGATGTTTTCGCCGGCGCAGTTGGCTTTGACGAGGCGGCGGAACATCTCTCCGCTTCCGGTGGCGACTTCGAGCACGCGCATGCCGTTGCGCAATCCGGAGGCTTCGAGGGCGCGGCGATGCGCGCGCGCGTGGAAGAAGAACGTCGAGGCCGGGTAGACGCAGGCCATGCGGTCGTATACGCGGCGGGTGCGATCCGCGATCGTCCGGGGGAGGCGCTGCGAGCCCAGCGCCAGCACGGCGGTTTCGATGTCGCCCATCAGGAGGCCGCCGGTGCCAGGCTGGCTTGCAGTTCCGGGATCTCGATTTCGATTCTTGTGCCCTGGCCGGGCTTGCTGTCGATTTTCATTTTGTAGTCGCTGCCGAAGAGGACCTGGAGGCGCTCGTTAACGTTGCTGACGCCAATCCCCTGTTCCCGCAGTGTCGCGAGCTTTACCTCGGGGATTCCCACCCCGTCGTCTTCGACCAGCAGATGCAGCCGGCCTTCCTTCAGGCTACTTCGAAACCTTACCATGCCGCCGTCCACTTTGCTGCTCAGGCCGTGCTTGACGGAGTTCTCGATCAGGGGCTGGAGGAGCATGCTGGGGACGAGGCGGTCGAGCGTTTCCGGGTCGATGTCGCGCTCGAAGCGGAGCTTGTCGCCGAAGCGGATGACTTCGATCGAGAGGTAATCGTTGATGAAATCCAGCTCCTCGCCGAGCGAGGTGAAATTCTCGTGCTTGCGCAGCAGCCGGCGCAGGATGTTAGAGAGCTTGTAGACCACGGCTCGCGCCTGCTGCGGGTTGGTGCGAATCAGCGACGAGACCGAGTTCAGCGTGTTGAACAGGAAGTGCGGGTTGATCTGGCGGCTGAGGGCGTCCATGCGCGCCTGGAGCAGGAGGCGCTTCTGCTCCTCGAGCTTCATCTCGTTGCGCGCGTTGTTCCAGATTTTCAGCGGCAGCGTGACGGCGAACAGCGTAGTGACGTAGGCCGCGACGATGTTGAGCGGGTGGGGATGGACCCACTCGGGGTAGATCGCGAAAACGCGCGGCGGCGGCCCTTTGAAGACGTGGTGAAGGGTCTGGCGCAGGAAATCGCCGGCGATGATGGCGAGCAGGAAAAAGATCTGGAAGGAGGCACGCGCGTGATCCTGGCGCCGGGCGAAGATCCGGTAGAGGCTGAGATCGAACAGCGGCGAGAACTTCCAGATCTCTTCCGGGTCGGGCGCGAAGTAGCGGATGAGGCCGCCCAGGGCGCCGATGCCCACGAGCAGCGGCATGGTCAGATGCTCGTGGCCGATCATGGCGGGGACGGAGATGATAGCGCCCGAGATGGCGCCGACCACATAGCCGCCCACCAGGCCTGCCACGAAGCTGCCTTCGAGACCGAGATCGATCGCCGTGTAGGAGGGCGCGATCAGCCGGATCGCCACGCCGGAGGCGAAGATGCTGCCGAGCAGAAGGCCGAGCAGAAGCCGCTGGTTGATGGTACGGTCTTCGCGCCGCAGCATGGTTTTGAAGCGGCCGAAGCGGACCAGGATGCTCGCTAGCGAGGCGACTACGCCCAGCCGGATCAGCAAGATAACGATGTAGTCCTGGTGCATGACGCGAACGCCTCCGGAACACGCGTCCACCGGAGGCTCCGGTGTTCATTATAATGAGTAGGTTAACGCACTATTGCTTTCGGGCTCTTAGTGTCTCGGTTTATGTCGCATAACGGGAACCAATCCGGGTCCGGGTTTCGCAAGGTCGCCGAGGCCGATTTCCCCACGCGCTTCGGGCACTTCCGGATCTACGGCTTCGAGGGAACATACGCGGGCCAGCTCGAGGAGGCCGTGGCGCTCCGGATGGGCGCGGTGGACGGGGCCGAGCCGGCGCTCGTGCGCATCCACTCGCAATGCCTGACCGGCGACGTGTTTCACAGCCTGCGCTGCGATTGCCGCGCGCAATTGGAGCTGTCTCTGACGCAGATCGCCGACGAGGGGAACGGCCTGCTGATTTACGAACACCAGGAAGGGCGGGGCATCGGCCTGGCGAACAAACTGCGCGCGTACGAGCTACAGGACGCAGGGGCCGATACGGTCGAGGCGAACCTGCAACTCGGGTTCAAGGCGGACCAGCGCGGGTACGGGCTGCCGGTGGAGATCCTGAAGTACTTCCACGTGGCGCGCGTGCGGCTGCTGTCGAACAATCCGGACAAGATCAACGCGCTTGAGACGGCGGGGATTTCGGTTGTCGAGCGCGTGCCCTGCATTGTGGCCCCGGTAATGTCGTCCGAGGTTTACCTGCGGACGAAAAAAGAGAAGATGGGTCATTTGCTGGATTTGTAGGGGGCGCCGCGGAGTCGAGTGGCTGACCATCAGCCGGGCCCAGCCGGACCACATCCACACATGGGGCGTTTTTCAGCCACATGGCTTCCTGAAGCGTTCGCAAATTATGGGTGACCCGGCAGGATCAATGCTACCGCTGCGGAACCCTGCGCAGTGCGGACTAGGTTTCGGAGTCGTCTTGTGCCCTGGACTTCTGCTCGTATGACCAACGGTGCGCTTCCCCATATGCATGTTTGGTCAGCACAGAATTCTCGATGGTAGGTAGCCCGATGTCTCCGGCTCCTGACGAACCTTCCCAGCGTAGCTTATTCTCGTAAACGGCTTCGTTCAGCCCAGCGATTTTTGAGCCGGAGACGGCCAGACCAAGCGCCAGGCAATCAATCGAATCGACGCCGCTAACCTCGTTCTCCTCGGTGTTGCCGTTAACAATAAGGCGGTAACGGCATCTCGGATACTTGCTCTTAGGCTGAACAGGACGCAGAAGTTGGAACAGAATGACCGGGGAGTCCGGTTGGCCATCCAAATAGTAGGCCCGTTCGGCGATGATATCTGGGATATCTGGCTGCACCATTCCATTATCGCGGAACTACTCTCGTTTTTAGCGTATGAGAATCCAACTTGACGGTTTGTCCCCGTCTCGGACATGTGCAGTGGGTGCTGAGGGCTACTTGCGGACTATAGTTGGAGGGCGATTCGTTCCGCTGCCCGCGCGGCGGACGCCGCGCGGGGCGGCGGCGAAAATGCTGGTGCTGCTAAGAGAAAGAGGGTGCGCTTTCGCGCACCCTCTTTCGCCGCGTCAAACGGATTTGACCCTGAATTGATAACTTCTTGGTCCCCTTCGCATCGGGGCGTATTTATCCTATCACAGCTCTATTGCAGTGCGGCGAGCAGGCCGCCGGTTTGGCGCAGCAGCGCGAAACGCGCTTTTTCGAGGTTCGCGGCAGCGTCGTAGAGGGCGATCCATTTGTCGGTTTCGAGGGAGCGCGCCTGCTCCACCTGGCGGAGCGCAGCGCGGCCTTCCTGCATCTGGGCGAGCAGGACGGAGACTTCGTCGCGCGCCACCTCGAGGTCGAGCCGCGCGATTTCCTGCGCCGCGGCGGCCTGCGTCATTTCGTCGTAGGCTTTGCGAGCGTCGGCGGCAATGCGGCCGCGCGTGGCCCGGATCTGGATGCCGAGTTGGGCGGCTTCGGCTTCGGCCTGCGCCGCGGCGGCCTTCGGGCCCGGGCCGGTCCAGAGGGGAATCTGGAAAGAGACGCCGAGTTGCCCGTTGTGGCGCTGGAACGCCTTGAAGAACTGCTCGTAGTTGTTGAATTTTGCGAGCAGGCCGTATTGCGCCACCAGGTCGAGGCTGGGCAAGCGCGCGGCGCGCTCGGAGCGCACGTCCAGGTTCTTGGCGGCGAGCTTCGATTCGAGCGAGCGGATCTCCTTGTTGCCGTCGAGCGCCTGCTCGACCGCGGCCTCGGGCGAATCCGGCACGGAGGGAAGCGCGCGGTCGCCCGTGGCGAGCCGCACCTGGTCGTCCGGGCCAAAGCCGAGCAGCGCGGCCAGCGATGCGTTGACCGCGCGCACGTTTGCCTCGGCCGCAGCGGACCGGTAGCGCGCCCGCGCCAGGCTCAGCTCGGCCTTCTTGATCTCGACCGGGAGTTCGCGGCCCTCGGCCACGCGCGCCTTCACGGAATCGAGCACGCCGGTGAGGGCTTCGATCTCGCGCCGCTCCATGTCCGCGATTTTTGCAGCCTTCTCGGCCTCGATGTACATGCTTGCGACCTGGTAGACGGATTCGTCCTGCCGGATCGCCGTGTCGATGGCGGCGCCGCGCACGCTCTCTTTCGCCGCGCCGACGCGCAGGCTTTGCGGGCGGTTGAACACGCTGCCTATGGCGTTGGCCTGGACGATGGACGGCGTGGCGCCCTCGATGCTCATGGGAAAGCCGCTGCTGTAGGCAAGTCCGCTGCCGGCCACGACGCGCGGGATGAAAGCCGCGTGCGCCTGCCGGACCCTTTCGGCGGCCTTGCGTTCATCGAGGCGCGCCAGCAGGACATCCGGGTTCTGTTTGAGTGCGAGATTGACGGCCTCGCGCAGCGTGAGCGTGCGGACCTCGGCGACACATGCGCCGGCGAGGCAGGCGAACAGGATTCCGAGTCTCCACATGTGTCCAGCTTAGCGGTTGGGCGGTGCGGGGGGGCGCGTCTGGGCGCGCGGTGCGGGCGCGCGTCTGGGCGCGCGGTGCGGGGGCGCGGCTGCGAGCGGGGTGCGGTTGAGGGTTGCGGGGGCGCGGCTGGGCGCGAAGTGCGGCGCGCGGTACGGGTGCGCGGCTTGGCGGGCGGTGCGGGGAAACTTCGCGGGCCTGTGCCAAACTATGCCTATGGTTTCGAAGGTTGCGGTAACGTACAGCCTGGAGCGGAAGCTTGGGCCGTACGCCGCGGCCGTCAAGCAAGCGGGGCTCGAGCCGGTGCCGGTATCGCCCGGGGCGCCGGTGGGGCTGGCGGGGTTGCGTGGCCTCGTTCTCACGGGCGGGTCCGATATCGACGCGGCGCGATACGGCGAAACGCCGGTCGAGGCGAACGACGCGCCGGATCGCGCGCGCGACGAGTTTGAAGCCCGGCTGCTCGAAGAGGCGCTTGCCTCGGATCTGCCGGTGCTCGCCATCTGCCGCGGGCTCCAGTTGCTGAACGTCGTGCGCGGGGGCACGCTGCGGCAGGATGTTCCGGGCCACCGATTGAAGGAAGCGATCAATGCGCACGCGGTCGCGATCGAGCCCGGCTCGAAGCTCGCGTCAATCGTCGGGGCGGCGCGGTACATGGTGAACTCGCGGCATCACCAGGCGGCCGGCCGGCCCGGCGCGGGACTGCTCGTCACCGCGCGCCATCCGGACGACGGCGTCGTCGAGGCGATCGAGGTGCCGGACAGGCGTTTCGCCGTTGCCGTGCAGTGGCATCCGGAGGACCGCGTGAATTCGCATCCGGCCGACTTTGCGTTGTTCCGGGCGTTCGCGACGGCGGTGGAATGATCTTCGCGCTTGCGCTCTTAGCCGCGGCCCCTGCGATGTCTTTCGAGGACCGCAGCGCGCAGTCGGGCGTGAACTTCCGTCTTCAGAATTCGATCACGCCGGAGAAGCATCAGATCGAGACCATGGCCGGCGGGGTCGCGGTCTTCGATTACGATAACGACGGCTACCCGGACATATACTTCGTCAACGGCGCGCCGCAGCCCTCGCTCGAAAAGACCGGTCCCGAGTACTACAACCGCCTCTATCGCAACAAGGGCGACTGGACGTTCGAGGACGTGACGGAGCGGGCCGGCGTGCGCGGAACCGGATTCGACATCGGCGTCGCGGCGGGCGATTTCGACAACGACGGGCACGTGGACCTGTTCGTGGCGGGCGTGCGGCACAACACGCTGCTGCGGAACCGCGGCGACGGCACGTTCGAAGACGTCACGCGCCGAGCCGGCGTGGCGGGCGCGGGCTGGGCGGTCGCGGCCGCCTGGTTCGATTTCGACAACGACGGCCGGCTCGACCTGTTCGTGGCGAACTACGTGAAGTGGGACCCGGCGAGCGAGCCGCGCTGCGGCGATCCGCTCAACCGCTACCGCGCTTACTGCCATCCGAAGTTCTACGAGCCGCTGCCCAACCTGCTTTACCACAACAACGGCGACGGCACATTCACGGATGTGTCCGAGGCTTCCGGCATCGCGAGCCATCGCGGCAAGGGCATGGGCGTCGCGGTGGCGGATTACGATCACGACGGGCGCATGGACGTGTTCGTCGCCAACGACACCACGCCGAATTTCCTGTTCCACAACGAGGGCGGCGGGCGGTTCCGCGAAGCCGGCCTGCGCGCGGGAGTGGCGATGAACGACGACGGCCGGGCGCTGTCGTCGATGGGCGCGGATTTTCGCGATCTCGACAACGACGGATGGGAGGACCTGTTCGTCAGCGCGCTTGCCAACGAGACGTTCCCGTTTTTCCGCAATCTCGGCCGCGGGCTGTTCAGCGATATGACGTATCCCAGCGGGCTCGGGGCCGTGACGCTGCCGCTGAGCGGGTGGAGCATGGGCGTCTTCGACTTCGACAACGACGGCTGGAAGGACGTGTTCACGGCCAATGGCGACGTGCAGGACAACACGGAGCTTTATTCCAGCCGCAAGTCGCACCAGGCGAATCTGCTGCTCCTGAACAACGGACGCGGGGGATTTTCCGCGCATTTCGTCGGCGCGCCGGCGATCCACCGCGGCGTGGCATTCGGAGATTTCGACCGCGACGGGCGCGTGGACGCGGTCGTCACGAGATGGGCCGGACCGCCGGTGGTGCTGCGGAACGTGATGGCGGCCCAGAACCACTGGCTGGGACTGAAGCTGGTGGGGACGAAGAGCAGCCGCGATGCTGTAGGGGCGCGCGTGACGGTGCGGGCGGGCGCGACGACGCAGGTCAACCACGTCACGACCGCGGTGGGGTATGCGTCGTCGAGCGAGGCGGCGATCCATTTCGGGCTGGGCAAATCCGGCGTAGCGGCGCGAGTCGAAATCGAGTGGCCGTCGGGGGCGCGGCAGACGCTGGAAAATGTCCGGGCGGATCGCTACCTGACCGTGCGCGAACCCTGAGGGGCGCGCGCGGCGCGGGTGTAGGCTTTGTCGAGCAGGAGGCGGGCCGGCGCGGAAGCCGGGTCGAGCTTTACGGCTTTTTCAAGAAGCGGGATTGCCCCGGCGACGCGGTTCAACTGCCAGAGGGCGCGGCCGGCTTCGAAATTCGCGGCGGGGGAATCCGGGAAGCGCGCGAGCACGTCCTGGAACTGGCGCAGGGCGTCTTCGGTGCGCCCCTGGCGGAACAGGAAGACTCCGTAGGCGAGGCCCGGGCGCTCGTTCGAGCCGCGGCAATTGTCGAGAGCCTTTTTGAAGCTGCGCTCGGCTTCGGGCGCGCGGCCGAGTGCCTCGAACGCCTCGCCCATCGCGGTGTAGACGCGCCAGGGACGCTTCTCGACGGGGAGCGCCTTTTCGAGCGCTTCCAGCGAGGCCTCGTAGCGGTTGGCAACGTACTCGGCGCGGCCGAGGTAATAGCAGGCATCCTCGAGCTTCGCATCGAGAGCGCACGCTTTTTCGAAGGAGACGGCGGCCAGGGCGAATTGCTGCCGGGCCGCCTGCGCGGCTCCGAGCGCCTTCCAGCAGGCGGCGTCCCGGCAATCCGAGGCCGCCAGGAAGGCCGCGACGGCGAGGGCGCAGAACTTCATAGGCAGATTCTAGGTCATCGGCAAAAAGCCGGCCAGGGGGAGCCGCCCCACTCAGCGCTCGGCCGGCCTCGGCCTGCGTTACCCTTAAATATCAATGCAGCTGTCAGCTCCGCCCGCACCGGCCGGTTCCATCCTGGCGCAGCGCTTAAAGCACACTTTTCATTACTGGATGCAGACCGAGGTCCATGTTTTCGGATTCTCGATCGCGGCAAACGTTTTATTGTCGTTCTTTCCGTTTCTCATCGTCATCTATTCGCTTTGCGACCAGGTGCTCGGGTTTCGCAGCGCGGGCGACGCGATCGACGTCGTGCTGCGCGATTTTCTGCCCACGCAGATGGGCGAGTTGGTCAGCCGGAACCTGAAACTGCATCGCAGCCTTCAGATCGCTTCCATCCTCCTGCTGTTGTTCACCGCCAACGGCGTCTTCGAGCCGCTCGAGGTCGCGCTCAACAAATGCTGGGGCATCACGAAGAACCGCACGTTTGTCAAGAACCAGCTGGTGAGCCTGGGGCTGATCTTCATTTGCGGCACGCTCGGGCTGGCTTCGTCGGTGCTGACGGGGCTGAACGCGAAGTCGCTGGGCGAGGGCGTGCTTTCGCAGTGGCAGACGCTGCTGTTCTTCAAGATGGCCGCGGTGCCGATGTCGATCCTGATGCTGTTCCTGATCTACTGGCTGCTGCCGAACGCGAAGATCTCGGCGAAGTCCGTCATCCCGCCGGCGATCTTCGTCGGCCTCGGGCTCGAGGCGTTGAAGTACATCAACCTGCTGATGTGGCCGGTCTGGCGCACGAAGCTTCGGGCCGAGTACGGGCCGTTCTACTTTTCGGTGACGATTATTCTGTGGAGCTTCTTCAACTCGATGATTATCCTGGCCGGGGGGGAGTGGGCGGCGCGGTCGGCCATCGAGCGCCGGAACCCGATTGCAACAGCCGAACCCTAGCACCTATACTCTTAATTTGCGGACAATCCCACCTCGAAAGCGCTCTCATTAAGAGGACTATATGCCTGAATCGACCGACCTCAGCCGCCGCGACCTTCTCAAGACCGCAGGCGCCGTGACTGCCGTAGCTGCCGCCAGCATTGCGGCGCCCAACGTGCAAAGGGTCAAAGCCGCGGGCGACGCGGTCGCCTACGGCATGATCGGAACCGGCTCGCGCGGCCAGTACCTTTTGAAGCACCTGACGACGATCGAAAACGGCCGTTGCGTCGCACTGTGCGACATCTACCAGCCGGCCCTGGAAAAGGGCATCAAGGCGATCGGGACGAATCCGAAGGGCTACAAGGATTACCGCGAGCTGCTGGCGCGCCAGGACGTGGATGCGGTCCTCATCGCCACGCCGCTCTACGAGCACTTCCCGATCATGAGGGACGCGCTGCTGGCCGGCAAGCACGTGTTCTGCGAGAAGAGCATGGTGTTCAAGCCGGAGGAAGTCCACGCGCTGCGGAAGCTGGCGGCCGAGCACCCCAAGCAGATCCTCCAGGTCGGGCTCCAGCGGCGGTACAGCCAGTTCTACCAGACCGCGAAGCAGATGATCGACAAAGGCATGCTGGGCAAGGTGACGCACATCAACGCCCAGTGGAACCGCAACCCCGGCTGGCGCATGAATCCGGACGCGCGCGGGAAGACGTCGGTGTGGCGCCTGTTCCGGGAATACTCGGGCGGCCTGACGGCCGAGCTCGGCTCGCACCAGATCGACGTGGCGGACTGGATCTTCGGCTCGAGCCCGGAGTTCGTCACGGGCGTCGGCGGCAATGAATTCATCAACGACGGCCGCACGGTGTACGACAATATCCAGCTCATCTTCCGGTATCCGAAGGGCCAGAAGATGATGTACCAGTCCATCAGCACGAACAAGCACCTGTCGATCTTCCAGGGGGCGCGCACGGAGTTCGGCGAGACGATCATGGGTACGGAGGGGACGATCGAGATCACGGTCGGAACCGACAACGAGCCCGCGCTGGGACTGTGGTATTACGAGCCCGGCCCGCCGAAGGCGACCCCGGCCGGAACGGCGAAGGAGAAGGCGGCCGTCGCGAGCGCGTCGTTGACCAGCACCGCCGCCGGGCGCCGGGGCCTGCCGATCATGCTGGCCCGCGACAAAGTCACCGGCAATGAGTCGTTCCTCGAGCGCGAGATGAAGTTCGCCCGGCAGTACCTGTACAAGAAGGGCGTCATGGTGCCGACGGAAGACCGCAACCCGGTGGACGTCGAGTTGGAGAGCTTCCTCGAAGCGACCAAGACGGGCAAGAAGCCGCTGGCTGACGTCGAGATCGGCCTGGCCGATTCGATTATGGTGATCCTGGCCAACGAAGCGATGGACCAGGGCCGCCGCGTGTACTTCAACGAAATCGAGAAGATGGGTCTCGGCACGCCCGCCGCGAAGGCGAAGGGCTGAGTCACATCTCCAGCCGTCCCCGGTAGCTCAGTTCCTTCACGCGGAACATGGCGACGCGATAGGGTTCCGGGACCGACGGCAAGTACAAATCGAAGCGGAAGGTTTTGTCCGCGGGCGTGACCGCGCGCGGAAAGACCAGCCGCAGCCATGGGTCGGAAGGCGAAGGCGGGAAATGCCCCGTCATCTTGTACGTCTTCCGGCCCACGCGCAGCACGCACTCCTCCTCCATCCGTTTCAGCTCGGCAGGATTCGCGAGCGCGCCCGCGTTCGGGAGAGCGGCGGCCAGAACGATTACGCGGCCTTCGTTCGCGCGCAGGAATTCGGCGTACTCATCGGCGTTGGGATCTTCGGCGGCCGGCTTGTTCCGCCGCGCCCTCTCGGCTTCGGCCTCCCGCACCGGGCGCGCGGAAGCGAGATAGACCTGCGCGCCCGAGGTCTCCTTCGCCGAGACGGCCTGCTGAGCCCAGGGGGATTCGGTCAGGAACTCCTCGAGTTCCGCGTCGGACCAGTCGGCCGCCGGCTTCGACTCCCAGAACGGCAGGGATGCCAACAGCGCCAGGAGAAGCACGCGCATCGCGTTTCGATTATCCTATACAGCCGATGGCACAGATCACTTACCGGAACCGCCGCGCGGTGGCGATTGAGAACGAGAAGGTGCGGGTGACCGTGCTTGTGGAGGGCGGCCATGTCGCCGAGATCCTCGACAAGCGGAGCGGGGTGAACCCGCTATGGACACCGCCGTGGCCGTCCATCGAGCCCTCGACGTATTCGCCGGCGAAGCATCCCGAGTACGGCGCGGATGCCGAAAGCAAGCTGCTGGCGGGCATCATGGGCCACAACCTCTGCATGGATATTTTCGGGGGGCCGTCGCCGGAGGAAGCCGCGGCAGGCTTGACGGTGCACGGGGAGGCGCCGGTAGCGCCGTATGAGATCGAGGCGCGCGGCGCGGAACTGATCGCGAAGGCCGTGTTCCCGCAGGCGCAACTGCGCTTCGAGCGGCGCATCCGGCTGGAGGACGCCGTGCGGTTCACAGAGACGGTGGAGAACCTCTCGGCGTACGACCGCCCGATCGCGTGGACCCAGCATGTGACGCTCGGGCCTCCGTTTCTGCGCGGAGGCGCGACGCAGTTCCGCGCGCCGGCCACGCGCTCGAAGGTGGCCGAGCCCGATTTCACCGGCGGTCTCGGATACCAGAAGACCGGCGCGGAATTCGAGTGGCCGCACGTGCCTCACAAGGACGGCGGCACGGTGGACATGCGCGTGTTTTCCGCCGCGCCCGTCTCGGCCGGCTTCACTTCGCACCTGATGGACCCCGCGCGCGAGCAGGCGTTCTTCATCGCGTACGAGCCCGAGTCGCGCGTGGCCTTCGGCTACGTGTGGAAGCGCGCGGATTTTCCGTGGCTCGGCATCTGGGAGGAGAACCACGCGCGGAAATCGGCGCCGTGGAACGGCCAAACGGTCACGCGCGGGATGGAGTTCGGTGTGTCGCCGGTGCCGGAATCGCGGCGCGCGATGATCGAACGCGGGAGCATGTTCGGAGTGCCGTCGTACCGCTGGCTGCCGGCCCGGAGCAGCGCGACGGTGGAGTACGCGGCGTTCATCCGCGAGGCGGGGGCGATCCCGGAAGAGCCATAATCGGCATTTCTCAGAGGCTCTGGAGCACGTCGAAATCCACGTTGCCGCCCGAGAGCACGACGCCGACCGAGCGCACATCCTTCGGGAGTTTGCCGTAGAGGACCGCGGCGGCGGGGACGGCTCCGCTTGGCTCGACCAGAATTTTCATGCGGGTGAGAAGGAACTTCACCGTTGCCCGGATTTCGTCTTCGGTTACGAGGAGGATGTCCTCGGCGAGGTTCTGCAAGACCGGGAACGTCAGCTCGCCGGGATGCGTGGAACGCAGGCCGTCGGCGATCGTCGCGGGCGGCGGGATTTCGAGGCGCTTACCGGCCCGCAGCGACAGATAAGTATCGTTTCCGTCGGCGGGCTCGGCTCCGAAGATGCGAATTTTCGGGTTGATGCTTTTCGCGATGATGGCGCAGCCGGAGAGCAGCCCGCCGCCTCCCACGGGGGTGATGAGGGCGTCGAGATCCGGCTCCTGCTCCATCAGTTCGAGCGCAGCCGTGCCCTGGCCGGCGATGGTCCAGGGATGATCGTAGGGCGGGACGAGCGTCGCTCCGGTTTCCTCGGAGATGCGGCGGCCGATGGCTTCACGGTCCTCGCTGAGCCGGTCGTACGTGACGATCTTCGCTCCGTGGGCGCGCGTGGCTTCCATCTTCGAGCGCGGGGCGTCGGTGGGCATGACGAGCGTGGCGGGCGCTCCGGCGAATTCGGCCGCGATCGCGACCGCCTGGGCGTGATTGCCCGATGAGAACGCCACGACGCCGCGCGGCAGCGCGCCCCGGTCCATCGAGAACAGGAAGTTCGACGCGCCGCGGATCTTGAACGCGCCGCCGCGCTGAAAGTTCTCGCATTTGAAGACGGCGCGCACGGACGCCTGGGCGTCAAAGGTGCGCGACGTGAGGACGGGGGTGCGGCCGGCAACCGGCTTGATCCGCTCCGCCGCGGCGCGGATCTGTTCGGGACTCACTGGGTAGGTCAATTGATCATTGTAGCGACCCTGCGGGTGTAGACTGTGGGGAGTCGGAGCATTACTCAGAACTCAGGAGGGGATCATGGCAGAAGCAATTCCGCGAGGTTACCATACCATTACGCCGATGCTCGTGGTTCGCGACGGAGCAAAGGCAATCGATTTCTACAAACGCGCGCTGGGCGCGACCGAGCGGTTCCGTATGTCGACGCCCGACGGCAAAGTCGGGCACGCCGAACTCCAAATCGGCGATTCCATGCTGATGCTGTCGGACGAGTTCCCCGGCGCCGGCCACCGGTCGCCGCAGTCGATCGGGGGCACTCCGGTGAGCATATTCATCTACACCGAGGACGTGGACGCGCTGTTCAAGCGCGCGGTCGATGCCGGCGCGACGGCCGACATGCCGCCGGCGGACATGTTCTGGGGCGACCGCTTCGGCAGGTTCACCGATCCGTTCGGCCATTCCTGGGCCGTCGCCACGCACAAGGAAGACGTGAGCGAGGAAGAGATGCGCAAACGCGCCGAGGTCGAAATGGCCAAAATGGCGCAGCGCACGCAGAAAGCCTGATGCCAGGGCGGGGTGGTTACAATTGGTTTTGAACCACCCCATACACATCATCGGCGGAGGGCTCGCAGGGTGCGAGGCCGCGTTCCAGGCGGCGCGAGCGGGCTGCCGCGTCGTCCTGCACGAAATGCGCCCCACACGCGCGACCCCGGCGCACAAGACCGCGCGGCTGGCGGAACTGGTGTGCAGCAACTCTCTCAAGACAGAGCAGGAGAACTCCGCGCCGTGGCTGCTCAAGCAGGAGTTGCGGCGGCTCGGGTCGCTGCTGATCCGGATTGCGGATGAGACGCGCGTGCCCGCGGGCCACGCGCTTACCGTGGACCGCGACGTGTTCGCGGAGCGCGTGGAGGCGGCGATCGCGTGCGAGTCCGCGATCGAGGTGCGGCGTGAGGAGGTCGCGGAGATCCCGGACGGGACCGTCATCATCGCGAGCGGCCCTCTCACGAGCGACGCGCTGGCTTCCGATATCGCGCGGTTGACGGGATCGGAGCGGCTGTTCTTCTACGACGCGATCAGCCCGATCGTCGAGGCGGATTCGATCGACATGTCGATCGCGTTCCGCGCGTCGCGCTACGGCAAATCGCTCGACGGCGGCGACGACTACATCAACTGCCCTTTCGACAAAGACCAGTACGACCGGTTCCTGGACGCGCTCGTCGCGGCGGAAAGCGTCTCGGCGCACATTCCGGACGACGTGCCGTATTTCGAGGCGTGCCTTCCCGTGGAGGAGATCGCCCGGCGCGGGCGCGACACGCTGCGGTTCGGGCCGATGAAGCCGATGGGCCTGACGGACCCGCGCACCGGGCGCCGGCCGTACGCCGTCGTGCAGTTGCGGCAGGAGAACCTGCGGGCGGACAGCTACAACCTGGTCGGGTTCCAGAACCACATGCGGTTCCCCGAGCAGGCGCGCGTGCTGCGTCTGATTCCGGGCCTGGAGCGCGCCGAGTTTCTGCGCTACGGGCAGGTGCACCGGAACACGTACATCAACGCGCCCGCGCTGCTCACACCGGCGCTGTCGCTCAAGAGCGACCCGCGCATTTTCTTCGCGGGGCAGATCTCGGGAGTCGAGGGCTACGTGGAATCGATCGCGACCGGGCTGCTCGCGGGGCGGCACGCCGCGGGGCTCGCGCCTGTGCCCGAGGGGACGGCGCTCGGGTCGCTGTGCCGCTACGTCTCGGGCGCCGACCCGCGCCGCTATCAGCCGGCCAACATTACCTTCGACTTGCTGCCGGCGCTCGACGAAGAGACGCGCCTGCGGCTGCGGCGCGACAAGCGTGCCCGCCACGAGGAAGTCTGCCGCCGCGCGCTGGCGGCCCTGGAAGCCTACCTGGGCTAGATCGCGCGCGATTTTTCCCGTCTCCAGCGCACTACGTTCCAGGACATCTTGCGGGACCCGTTGCTCGCGCCATTCGCCGCGCTCGCCGGAGGTCTGCTGGCGGCGCGGTTCGTACCGTTCGGGACCGGGGAACTGCTGTGTCCGGCCGCGGTGCTCGCGCTGCTTGCCGCCGTTGCAGCTTTTCAGGGCAGGCGGCGGGCGGCGCTCGTCTCCTTCCTCGGCGCGCTGTCCCTCGCGGGCGCGCTGGCGGGAGTCGCGCACCGCGGCCGCCCCGTCCCGCAGCTCGATGCGGGCGCGCGCGAGCTCGTCATCGTCGAAGGCTGCGTTGTCGAGCCCGCGGTGTTCTCCGAAGACCGCGCGCAGTTCACGCTCGAACTGGACCCCGGCGCCCGCGCGCGCGTCAGCCTGTACGCGCGGCCCGGTGAAACGTTGCCGGACCTGCGGTACGGCCAGCGCATCGAGATGGAAGCGCGCGTCCGCCGCACGCACAATTTCCGCAATCCCGGCTCGTTCGATTATGCCGCGTACCTCGCGCGGCAGGATATTTACTGGAACGCTTCGGGGCGTGCGTCGTCGGTGCGCGTGCTCGCGGGCCGGTGCGGATCGCGGTTCCGGCAGGCGCTCTTCGATCTGCGAAGCGCCGCGCTCGGGCGCATCGCGAACCTCTACGGCGGCGATTCCTACAACGCCGGCATGATGCAGGCGATCCTGATCGGCGAGAACGCGAACCTCGAAAAGATCTGGACCGAGGATTTCCGGCGCACGGGAACGTACCACGCGCTCGTCATCTCGGGGCTGCACGTTACGGTGCTGGCCGGGTTCCTGCTGTTCCTGCTCCGCATATGCTTCGTGCCCGAGCCGCCGGCGCTGGCCGCGACCACGCTTGCCGCGTGGCTCTACGCGCTCGTTTCGGGCTGGACGGCGCCCGTGGTGCGGTCCGCCGCGGGCTTCACGCTCTTCGTCGCCGCGCGGTATTTCTACCGCCGGCCGCGGCTGCTGAACATTCTGGCCCTGATCGCGGGCGTGCTGGTCGCGTTCGACCCGGAGCAGATGTTCGACGCGAGCTTTCAGCTCTCGTTCCTCTCGGTGGCGGCAATCGCGGCGCTGGCCGTGCCGGTGATCGACCGGACATCGGCGCCGCTCGCGCGCGGGCTTCGCGGACTGTCGGACATCGGCCGCGACCCGCGCCTCGATCCCCGGGCGGCGCACTTCCGTGTTGAAGTTCGCCTTGTCGCCCAGACGCTCGCGCTATGGACGCGCATCCCCGAGCGCGCGTGCCTCGGTGCGTTGGGCCTGGGGCTGCGCGCCTTCTTCTATGCTTACGAACTGGTGGTCGTATCCGCGATCGTGCAGTTCGGCCTCGCGCTGCCGATGGCGATCTACTTCCACCGGCTGTCGATCACGGGCCTGACGGCGAACCTGTTCGTGGTGCCGTTGATGTCCGCGGTGGTGCCCGTGGGGTTCATCGCGATCTTCACCGGCTGGAAGTTCATGGCGGTGGCGGCCGGCTGGCTGCTCGCGGCCGCTGGGTGGGTGGCGCGCCTGCACGTCCGCTGGGAGCCTGAGTGGCGCATACCAAATCCACCGGTATGGCTCGCGCTCGCGTTCGCGGCATCGCTGATGCTTCTGGCCTTCAGGTTGTCTTCATTGAAGCGCCTCTGCGTCCTCTGCGTCTCTGCGGTGGCTTTGCTTTTGCTGATCTGGCACCCGTTCGCCGGCAAGGTCGCGCCGGGCGTCTTCGAGGCGACCGCCATCGACGTCGGCCAGAGCGAAAGCCTGTTCCTGGCCTTCCCCGACGGCAAGCTGATGCTGCTCGACGGCGGCGGCTTCCCCTCGATGGGCGCGCGCCCGAAGCCGCGCCTCGACATCGGCGAAGATGTTGTCTCGCCTTATCTCTGGACGCGCTCGATCCGCCGGCTCGATACGATCGTGCTCTCGCACCCGCACGAAGACCACATCGGAGGCCTGGCGGCCGTGGTCGCGAACTTCCGCCCGAAGGAGTTGTGGACGGGCGCGGTGGCCGACTGCCCGGAGTGGCGCCGCCTGCGCGCCGAGGCCGCACGGTGCGGAGTCCGGATCGTCGCGATGGAAGCGGGCCGCCGGTTCCGCTACGGAGGCGCCGGGATCGAAGTGCTCGCCCCCGAGCCCGGCCACGAGCCTTCCGCGAAAGCGCCGAACAACGATTCGCTCGTCCTGCGGATGAGCTACGGACGGCACGCGTTCCTGTTCACCGGCGACATCGAGCGGCGCGTGGAATCGGAACTCGTCCAGGCGGGCCTCGCGCACGCCGACGTCCTCAAAGTGCCGCACCACGGCAGCCGGACGTCGAGCACCGAGCCGTTTCTGGAAGCCGTGCGCCCGGCGTTCGGGCTAATCTCGGCCGGGTTCGAAAATTCGTTCGGCAATCCGCACCCGGCCGTCGTGAGCCGCTACGAAGACAGGCAGGCGACGCTGCTGCGCACGGATGCGTGCGGCCTGGTGTCGGTAATTTCCGACGGCAAGCGAATCCGGTTCGAGAGCGGGTGCTACACGGGTCTCTAGCCCTTGTCGCCTTCCGATTCCCACTCGGCTTCCTCGGCCGCCGCGGGGCCCGCTTCTTCGGCCGCGGCGATCGCTGCGCGGGCGTCCTCGAGGCGGTTCTGCGGGACGCGCACCTCGAACGGAAGGCTCGGGAACATCGTGCCGCTCACGAGCACCGACGGAATCTCCTGTGCGTCGAGGATGCTGCGGATCTGCGTCGCGAGCAGTTCGGCCTCCGGCGCGTCGGAGACGAATACTGTCACGAGATCGAGGTCGTGAGACGGATTTTCCTCTGCCATGCTCCCAGCATACGCCCGCTATTCGTACCGGAGCGCGGCCATCGGTTCCGTCTTCGCCGCGCGGCGTGCGGGGAGGTAGCAGGCCGCGAGCGCCGCCGCGAGCAGGATGCCGGCCGCGACCGCGAAGACGCCGGGATCGGCTGCCTTCACTCCGTAGAGAAACCCGCGCAGCACCGGCGTGATGGCAAGCGCGGCCGCGAGTCCGAGCACGGCGCCCGCGAGCGCGAGTCCCATTCCTTCGCGCAGCACCAGGGCGAGCGCGTCGCCGCGCTGCGCGCCGAGCGCCATACGCAAGCCGATCTCGTGCGTCCGCTGCGCCGCCGAGTACGCGACCACGCCGTAGATGCCCACCACCGCGAGCGCCAGCGCCAGCACGGCGAACACCGACACCAGCAGCATCTGGAATTTCCGCCCCGAGACCGACTCGGCGACGATTTCCTTCATGAGCCGGACGTTCGTCACGGGCTGGTCCTTGTCGAGTTTCCAGACAGCATTCCGGAGCGCCGGAATCAGCAGCGCGGGGTCGCCCGAGGACCGCACGGCCACGTTGGTGTCCATTGAGCCGAAGTGCTCGTACGGCTGATAGACCTGCGGGCGTGTGGGCATGTCGAGGCCCGAGGACCGCACGTCCTCGACAACCCCGATCACGGTCACAAACGGGATCTCCGCTTCGTGGCCGCGGTGGAACCGCTTGCCGACGGGGTTCGGGACGTCCGGCCAGAACTTCCGCGCCGCCGTGCGGCTCACGACGGCGACCGGGGCCGGCTCCCATGACGTGACATTGCGGCCGGCAACCAGTGGGATGCCCATGGCGCTGAAGTAGCCCGGCGAGACGCCGCGAAAATCCGCGAACGGCACCTTCGATGCGTCGTCGCGCGCGTAGCCCTCGACCGTCACGTCGCTGATATTGTTTTCGCCCTGGAGCGGCAGCACGTCGATGATGCCTGCGCTCTTCACGCCCGGCAGCGTGCCGCAGTTCGCCAGGAGTTCGCGGATGAAGCGCACGCGCCGCTCGATGTTCTCGTATTTCGCGCCGGTCAGAGGCACCTTCATCGTCACGATGCTCTCGGCGTGAAAGCCGGGCGGGACGCTCGTCAGCAGCGCGAAACTTTTCGCCAGCAGGGCCGCGCCCGCCACCATCACGAGCGAGAGCGCGACTTCCGCGACGACGAGCGCCTGGCGCGTGCGGCGTCCGCGGCCGCCGAAACCGGTGCGGCTGTTGACCGGCCTTGCCGATTCGAGCGCCGGGGCGAGGCCGAACAGGATTCCGGTGACGATCGAAACGGCGAGCGAGAACGCCAGGACGCTGGCGTCGATCGAGACCTCATCCAGGCGCGGGATGCCGGCCGGGGCGAGCGAGACGAACAGCCGTATGCCCGCGGCCGCGAACGCGACACCGAGCGCGCAGCCGCCGAGCGCCAGCAGCAGGCTTTCGCTCAGGAGTTGCCGGACGATCCTGAGCCGGCCGGCTCCGAGCGCCATCCGCACCGCCATCTCGTCGCGCCGCCGGGCCGCGCGCGCCAGCAGCAGGTTGGCGACGTTCACACACGCGATCAGCAGCAGAAAACCCACCGCGCCGAACAGCATCAGGACCGCGGGGCGCACGCTCGCGGCCACCTGCGACGCGAGCGGCTTCACGACGACGGCCCATCCGGTTCCAAGCTCCCGCGGCGCCTGCTGCAGGAGCCGCTCGCCGATCACGGCCAGTTCCTCCCGGGCCTGCTCCACGCCGACTCCGCGCTTGACGCGCGCGACCGGCATGAAGCTGAAGTTGCCCGGGTCGCTCAGTTCCCCGGGGCTGAACGCCATCGGCTTCCAGATGTCGGTTCGCTCGGTGCGCTTGAAGACGTCCGACGTCTCGCCGGTCGCGGGATACTGAAATCCCGGCGGCATGACGCCGATGATGGTGAACGGGCGCCCGTCGAGCAGGATGCGCCGGCCGAGCACCGAGGGGTTGCCTCCGAAGCGGCGCTTCCACAGTGTGTCGCCGATCACGGCGACGTTGTCGTTGCCGGGCCGGTCCTCTTCCGCGGTGAACGTGCGGCCGAGCGCGGGCCTGACTCCGAGCGTGGCGAACAGGTTCGCCGTCGCGCGCGCTCCGCGCAGGCGCTCGGGCTCGCCCCAGCCGGTCAGGTTGAATGCGTTTCCGGGCTGGGACGCAGCGATCTCTTCGAGCGAGGAAGCCTCGCGCCACGCCTGGATCGCCGGAGCGCTCAGGGGGAACTCATCGAAGGGGAGCTTCAGCTTCGTGTTCGTCAGTGCGAGCGTCACCAGGCGCGAGGGGTCCGCGTACGGCAGCGGACGCAGCAGAATCGCGTTCACCACGCTGAAAATGCACGTTGCCGCGCCGATGCCGAGCGCGAGCGAGAGCACCGCCGCCGCAGTGAATCCGGGGGTGCGGCGGAAGATGCGGAAGGCGTAGCGCACGTCCTGCCGCAGGCGGTCGAACGCCGGGTAGCCGCGCGCCTCGCGGCTGGCCTCCTTCGCGAGCGCCACGCTGCCGAATTTTTTGAGTGCCGCAAGGCGGGCGTCTTCGGGCGTCATGCCGCCGGCGATGTTGAGGTCCGTCTCGATGTCGAGATGGGCGCGGATTTCGTCGTCGAGGTCGCGTTCGCGCCGGGGTTGCATCATTCCTCCTCGGGCGCGGGCCGCATGACGCGCGCGATGGCGGCGACGAACTGGTCCCAGCGGGAGGATTCCGACTGCAGGCGTTTCCTGCCCGCCGCGGTCAGTTTGTAGAACTTGGCGCGCCGGTTGTTGTCCGACACGCCCCACTCGGAGGCGATCAGGCCCTGGCGCTCAAGGCGATGGAGGGCCGGGTAGAGGGACCCGTGGTCCACTTGCAGCACGTCCGCGGAGCTCTCTTCGATCGAGGTCGCGATGGAATGCCCGTGCCGCGGGCCGAACAGCAGCATCCGCAGCACGAGCATGTCGAGCGTGCCCTGTAACAGTTCGATTCGTTCGTCGCCCATGGCTCTGGTAGATTCCCTACCAGAGTATGGGCCTGTTCAGGTAGAATGTCAACTAGTCCGTGCGGGGCGGGCCGCCGGCCTGCGGCGGCCTCCCAGGCAGCCCTGCTCAGGACGACAGCGCGGCCTGCAGCATCGCGCGCGTGTAGCCGACGCTATAGACCTCGCCCGCATATCCTCCGCCGCCGGGATAGCCGCGAATCGGCCCGCGCTCGCGGTCGTAGTCGAGCGCGCGCGGGTGCTCGGGGTAGATCGTCCCGTTGTATTTCTGGCGGATAAGCTCCTTCATGACGCCCCACATATCCACCTGGCCCTCGTCGATGAACACTTCGGTGTACTTCTCGTAGGGCTTCTCGACCCGGACGTTGCGGAAGTGGCAGTGGTTGATGCGCTTGCGGGAAGCGAAGTAGCGGCAGACCTCGACCGGGTCCTCGCCCAGTTCGCGCGTGACGCCGCAGTCGAACGTGATGCCGTTCGCCGGGCTATCGACGATGCCGACCAGGCGCTTCCATCCCGCGAGCGTCGACATGATCTGCTCGGAGCCCCGGCTGAGCGGCACGGGCGGGTCGTTGGGATGAAGCGCGAGCCGCACGCCGGACTCCTCGGCCACCGGCACGACGGCTTTCAGGAAGTACGTGATGTTCTTCCACATTTCATCGGCCGTGCGGGCGCCCTCTTCGGGAAGCGGCGGCAGGTCCTTCATGCGCGCGTAGTCGAACGCGGTGTGGCCGGCGCCCGCGCGCCCGGTGGCTTCGTAATATCCCTCCATGGCGCGATGCGCGTACCAGTTGTACTCGATCACCGGCAGGCCCGCCTTGCCGGCCGCGCGGATGGACTGCCGGAACTTGTCGATATCCTCGTCGCGCCCTGCGCGCGCGTAGATCGCGTTGTTGAACCCGCCGATCATGAGGTTGTAGAGCGTGAGGCCGCCCTCGCGGAAGCGTTCGATGCGGGCGCGGATTTCGGCCTCGGTCCACGGCATCGCGGGGCCGCCGCTGATCGCGTAATCGACTCCGATTTGCTTGATGCGGCGCAGCGTGGCCGCGTCCTTCGCGCCGGTCAGCAGGCAGATCTTCGGCGTACCCGGGCCTTCGAGGACGGGCCATGAGGACGAGGGCGCGCCGGCGATCGCGGCCGCGGGCGCGAGTGCCCCGGCGCCGATCGACTGCATCAGCGTTCTTCGTGAGATGTCCATGTCAGAGCATGGTACACGAGCCAGGGGGGTGCGGGTGGCGGGCGCACGGCCCGCGGGGGGCCCCCGAAGTAGAATGTTGGCGAGGGGAGTTTGCTCATGAGAACTGCTGAACGTGTGCTGTGGGTGGCGATCGGCGCCGCAATCGGGGCCGGAATCGCACTGCTCTACGCCCCCAAAACCGGCAAGGATACGCGCAAGCACCTCCGCCGCAAGGCCGGCGACGCGCGGGATTCGATCGTCGAAGCCACCGGGCAGATTCGCGAGCGGGTCGCGGAACTGACAAGCTGAGCCATGCCTCACGACAACCTGCCGCCTTTTGCGAACGAGCCCTACACGGACTTTTCGCTGCCGGAGAACCGCGCCGCCATGGAGCGCGCGCTGGCCGGCGTCCGCGCCGAACTCGGGCGCGAATACGGGACCGGTGCGGGCTGGAAGCTCGAGTCGCGCAACCCGTCCCGTCCGGACGAGATCGTCGGCATACACCGGAAAGCCACGCCGGAGGAGGCGCGCCGCGCCGTCGAGGACGCGCACGCGTTCTTTCCGGAGTGGAGCCGCACGCCCGCCGCGCGGCGCGTCGAGCTTGTGCTCGCCGCCTCCGCGATCCTGCGCAAGCGGAAGCTGGAGTTCGACGCCTGGCTGGTCTATGAAGCCGGTAAGACGTGGCCCGAGGCGGAGGCCGACGTCTCGGAAGCCATCGACTTCTGCGAATACTACGCGCGCGAGATGCTGCGGCTCTCGCATCCGCCCGGCCTCCACCAGCTGCCGGGGGAGCAGGACCGCCTCGTCTATTTGCCGCTCGGCGCGGGCGTCGTGATTCCGCCATGGAATTTCCCGCTCGCGATTCTGGCGGGCATGACGGTCGCGGCCCTGGTCACGGGCAACACGGTGGTCGTCAAGCCTTCGAGCGACACCCCGACCATCGCGGCGAAGTTCGCCGAGGTGCTCGGCCAGGCCGGCTTTCCGGAGCGCAGCTTCCGGCTGCTGGTCGGCAGCGGCGCTGAAGTGGGCGACGTGCTGGTCACGCACCCGAAAACGCGCTTCGTGTCGTTCACGGGGTCGAAGGAAGTCGGGTTGCGGATCAACGAGCTGGCCGCCAAGCCGCAGCCGGGCCAGATCTGGATCAAGCGCGTGGTGGCGGAGATGGGCGGCAAGGATGCCATCATCGTCGATCGCGACACGGATGTGGACAAGGCCGTCGAGGGCGTTTTGGTCTCCGCCTTCGGCTACCAGGGGCAGAAGTGCTCGGCCTGCTCGCGCGCGATCGTCGATGAAGCGGTCTACGACGAGTTCGTACAGAAGCTCGCGAAGAAGGCGGAAGCGATCCGGGTGGGCGACGCCTGCGACCCCGGGAACTACATGGGTCCGGTGATCAACGACCGCGCGCGCCAGAGCATCCTTCGCTACATCGAGACGGGAAAGCGCGAAGGGCGCCTGGTGGCGGGCGGCGCGCCGGCCGAGGGCGCGGGCTACTTCATCCGCCCCACGGTGATCGCCGACGTTCCGAAGGGGGCGACCATCTTCCGCGAAGAGATCTTCGGGCCGGTGCTCGCCGTGGCCAAAGCGAAGGACTTCGACGACGCGCTGGCGATCGCGAATTCGTCCGAATACGGCCTCACCGGCAGCGTCTATACGAACGACCGCGAGAAGATCCGCAAGGCCTCCGAGCAGTTCTTCGTCGGCAACCTGTACTTTAACCGCAAGTGCACCGGTGCGATGGTCGGAGCGCACCCCTTCGGCGGATTCAACATGTCGGGCACGGATTCGAAGGCCGGCGGCCCCGACTACCTGATGCTGTTCCTGCAAGCGAAGTCGATCGCGGAAAAAGTGGGGTAATGCTCACCGCCCGGCCGCCGCTGCGCGGCGGCCGGGAGACGCAGAGAACGCAGAGAAACGCGAAAGATCTAAAAACTGGTTTGGTCTTCTCTGCGTCCTCTGCGTCTCTGCGGTGAAAACTGTGTTTTCTGGGTCGCCTGAGGCCCCGCCCCAGGCTCATTGCGACCCACGCCTGCTTGTGCTGAAGTAGAATCGACCATGAGGAGATCCATGCTGCGGCGCATCGTGTGTGCAGTTGTTATAGTCATGGCGGGGGTTTCGTGCAGTCGGGATCCCGAGGTCGTCAAGAAGAAGTATCTCCAGAACGGCAATCGTTACTTCGAAAAGCATAAATACAAAGAAGCCTACATCATGTACCGGAACGCCTTGAAAAAGGATCCGAAGTACAGTGAGGCATATTACAAAGCCGGTCTGGCCGAACTTCAAATGGGAAGGCGGGTCGATGCGCTGCGCGACTTCCGCCGCGCCATCGATACCGATCCGAACTTCACCAACCCCGATGCTCGCGTGCAGGCCGGCAATATCCTCCTGTTCGCGTACCTGAGCAGCCCCAGCCCGCGCCCGGCGTCGCTCCAGGATGAACTGAAGGGCGTGGCCGGCCAGCTCATCAAGAAGCAGCCGGACTCGGCCCCCGCGCTCAGGCTCGACGGCTACGTGAAGCTGCTGGTGGACAACGACACGCCGGGCGCGATCGCGCAGCTCCGGCGCGCCAACCAGATCTCGCCGCTCAGCCCCGAGTATGCCCTGCCGCTGGTCGAGGCTCTCCTGCTCGGCAAGCAGAACGCCGAGGCCGAGGAGCTGGCCCGCAACCTGATCGCGAAGCACAAGAATTTTCTGCCGGTCTACGACCGCCTGTTTGACGCCTACCGGCGCGAGAACCGCGTGGCGGACGCCGAAGCGGTCCTCAAGCTGAAAGCCGCCAATAACCCGAAGGACTCGGTCTCGCTGCTCCAGCTTGCGCAGTTCTATTACTTCACTCAGCGCCCCGCCGACATGAAAGCGGCGCTCGACAAGCTCAGCTCGAACCGAGCGGATTTCCCCGAAGGCCGCCGCCGCGCCGGGCGGTTCTACGCCATCATCCGGAACTTCGACGCCGCGATCGACCAGTTCCAGGCCGCCATGCGCGAGGACCCGTCGAAGCAAGACGAGTACCGGAAGGAGATCGCGCAAGTCCTGATGGCGCAGAAGAAGAATGACGAGGCGTCGCGCACGCTCGACGACATTCTCAAAGGCAATCCGAAGGACGACCAGGCCCGCGCCATGCGGGCGGCGCTGCTGATCGAGACGGGCGGACGCAAGCAGGTCGAACAGGCGGTTGCGGATTTGCAGTCGGTGGTCGGGCAGCATCCGCATAACCCCGTGCTGCGGTTCAACCTGGGCCGCGCGCTGCTGGCGCAAGGCCAGGCGGACCAGGCGCGCGTGCAGTTGCAGGAAGCGATCCGGATCCACCCCGGGTATGTCGCCGCGCGGCTCGCGCTCGCCAACGTCTACTTGCTTCAGCAGCAGTACGGCAACGCCCGCCAGGAGGCCGATGCGGCGCTCAAAACCGAGCCGCGGAACCTCCAGGCCAAGCTTGTGCGCACGAGCGCGCTTGCGGCGATGGGTAACGGCTCCGAGGCGCGCGCCGAGCTGGTCCAGGCGATCAAGGATTACCCGAACTCCAGCGAAGCCGGCCTCCAGCTTGCGGCGCTCGACCTGCGCGAGCGGCGCCCGAAAGAGGCCGAGGAGGCCTTCGCGAAGCTGTACAAGGCGAACCCTTCGGACCTGCGCGCGCTGCTGGGGTTGAGCGAGACCTATGTCATCCAGAACCAATACGGCAAAGCGATCGACGTCCTGAAGGCCGAGCTGGCGAAGAATCCGTCACGCCTGGAATTGCGGAACGCGCTGGGCAACGTGGCCTACCGGGCAGGGAATTACCCGCTCGCCGTCGAGCAGTTCCAGGCGTTGATCCGGGCGCGGCCCGAGTCGGCCGATGCTTACATCCGCCTGGGCCAGACATACCTGACCAAGGGCGACACGCCTCAGGCGCTCCAGGCCTTCGAGAAGGCGAAGCAGTTGAAGCCGGCCGATCCACAGCCGTACTTGCAGCTCGCGATCCTGTACGAAAAATCCGGGCAGCAGGCGAAGGCGCGGCCGATTTACGAACAGGTGCTCAAGCTCCAGCCGGACCATCCGGTGGCGCTCAACAACCTCGCGTACATGATGGCTGAGACCGGCGGCGACCTCGACCAGGCGCTGGCGCTGGCGCAACGCGCGCGCGACCGTATGCCGGACAATCCGGACGTCGCCGATACGCTCGGCTGGATCTACATCAAGAAGCACCTGAGCGACAACGCCGTGACCTTGTTCCGCGACCTGGTGGCCAAGCAGCCGCAGGTATCCACTTACCGCTATCACCTGGCGATGGCACTCTACCAGCGCGGCGACAAGCCGGAGACGAAGAAGGCCCTCGAGGGCGCGCTCGAGCGCAAGCCCTCGCCCGAAGAGACCGCGAAAATCAAGGAGCTGATGGAGCGCGTCCGTTGAGCCGGGCGTTCCCGGATAAGCTCCCCGGCGGCGCGCGGCCCTACGTTCTTCCATTTGCGGCCCTGATGGCGATACTCGCCGCAGGGCCTTATCTGCCGGTTCCGGAGTCCTTCCGCTACCCGCTCCGTACGCTCGCCGTGCTGGCGGTTCTGTTAGCCGTTTCGCGCGGCGTGGTGAAGCTGCGGCCGTCGCAGTGGCTCGGGAGCGTGGCGGTAGGGCTGGCGGTGTTCGCGATCTGGGTCGGCCCCGACCTGCTGGCGCCGCACTACCGCGAGCACTGGCTGTTGCAGAACTCCGTCGCGGGCCGGGTTCCTTCGGGCGAGCCGGCGGGCGCGCACAACGCGCTCTGGCTGGCGTTCCGGATCTCCGGCTCCGTTTTACTGGTTCCCGTGGTCGAGGAGCTGTTCTGGCGCGCCTGGATGCTGCGCGTGCTGCCGTTCTGGGCGACGGCGCTGCTGTTTGCGAGCGAGCACGGCCCGTATTGGGACGTCGGCCTGGCCGCCGGCATCGCGTACAACTGGTGGATGCTGCGCACGCGCAGCCTCGCCGATTGCATCCTCGCGCATGCCGTCACCAATGCCTCGCTCGCGGCCTACGTGCTTGCGTCGAATCGCTGGCAATACTGGCTTTGATCTGATATCCTGAAACAGGACGGACGCCTCGATTTTGCTCCCCCCCAATCCCAACCAACGGAGTAATCAACAGCAAGGAATGAGTTTCACAGTCTTTCTCGGCAATCTGCCGGCCTGGGTGACTGCCGACGATATCCAGTCGTGGCTCAACGCGGAAGCCATGGTCGCCGATGCGATCAAGGTTATTCGCAATCCCGAAACACAGGAATCCAAGGGTTTCGCTTTCATCGACGCACCGAACCAGGAAGAAATGCAGGCGATCATCCGCCGGTTCGACCGCGCGCCGCTCGAAGGCAAGCTGCTGCGCGCCAATCCCGCACAGCCGCCGAAACCCAAGACACACTCGAGAACCGAAGACCGCGGTTTTAGGCGTCATTCTGCGAACCGTAAGGGCGGCCGATCGGCTTCCGACGCTCCCAAGAGCGCCTTCGCGGCCGAACTGGCAAAGGCCCTTTAGCGAACCTCGTATCGTTAATCCCTGGGGCCGGCGTAGCGGCGAGCTGTAGCCGGCAACACCCGTTTCCCCTCGTGGCGCACCCTGCTCCGGCGCCCGCCACGCATCTCTTCCTTCCTTCGCCGCATCTATATCTTAGAAAAGGATGTCTTGCGTTTTCGTGCTATCCTGCTTCGGTTAGTGGTATACTCATCGCCAGTTGTATGTACGTTTTTTAATGAGGCGATGGCCTCGAAGCGGGAGCTAGTGAGGATGCGTGAATGACTAACATACTGACGTTACGTGGTTTATTCGTCGTTCTGCTTGGTGTAGCCGGATATTTTCTTTCTCCGATTAAGAACTCTCAAAACCAGCAACTCCAGATTTTGGGTGGCGTGATCGGGCTTGTTCTCGGCCTCGGAATCGTCGTGTTCGAGGTGCGGGTGAAGGAAGTCAGCCTGAAGCGGCTGATCGGAGCCGCGATCGGCTCGACGCTGGGGATCATGGGAGCTTTTCTGATCGCGATGGTGCTGGGGTGGGCCCTGCGCGGCGATCACCCGATGCTGCCGTTCCTCCAGATCACTGTGCTGCTGTGGATGACGTACATCGGCCTGGTGATTGGGGCGAACAAGGGCGACATGCTGAACCTGGCCGCGCTGGGCGGCATTTTCGGCGGCGAAAAGACAGGCAAACAGGCCTTTAAGATCCTCGATACGAGCGTGATCATCGACGGCCGCATCGCCGACATCGCCGAAACCGGGTTCCTGGACGGGACGCTGGTTATCCCGCAGTTCGTTCTGCGGGAGCTGCAACTGGTGGCCGACTCGGCCGATTCGATGAAGCGCAACCGGGGCCGGCGCGGGCTCGACATCCTGCAACGCGTCCAGAAGATGGCGCACCTGAACGTCCAGATCATCGAGGACGACTTCCCGCACGTCCGGGACGTCGATATGAAGCTGATCGAACTGGGCAAGGTGTACGACTGCAAGATCGTCACCAACGATTTCAACCTGAACAAGATGGCGCAGTTGCACGGCGTCGAGGTCCTGAACATCAACGAGCTGGCGAACGCGCTCAAGCCGATCGTGCTGCCGGGCGAGATGATGCGCGTGTTCATTCTCAAGGAAGGGAAGGAATACAACCAGGGCGTGGCGTATCTGGACGACGGAACGATGGTGGTGGTGGATAACGCCAAACGCCTGATTTCGAAGACCATCGACATTACGGTGACGAGCGTGCTCCAGACCACGGCCGGGAAGATGATTTTCGGCCGGTTTGACGAGCGCATCCACACGATTTACGACAAGCCGGCGCAGCACGGCGACAAGCACGAACGGCCGCCGCATCGCGAGCAGACGGCGACGGCATCGGCGCCTCCGGCGACGTAGGCCGGGCGGCGCCATCATTGTTGAGCGCGAAGTCCTGAACCGGGATACAATCAATATCTCGACCATGAAGATCGCTGTCATTTTGCCCGCGGCCGGCCTCGGCACCCGCATGGGGCGCAACAACGCCGAGAAGACCGGCACCAGCCGTAAGCAGTTCATGCTGCTCGACGGCTCGCCGATTCTGCTGCACACGATCCGCAAGTTTGTGGCGTCTCCGGCGGTTTCGGAGATCGTCGTGGCGCTGCGGTCCGATGATATCGGCTGGGTCGGCGAGATGCTCCGGAAGGAGGGTCTGCCGAAGCCCGTGCGGCTGGTGCAGGGCGGCGACAGCCGGCAGGAGTCGGTCGAAAACGCGCTTCGCGAACTGGCGCCGGATACCGAACTGGTCGCGGTGCACGATGCCGTTCGGCCGTTCATCGATCTCGAGACGATCGACAAGGTGCTGCGGGAGGCGGCTGAAACGGGCGCGGCGATCGTCGGCATCGTGCCGGTGGATACGGTGAAGCAGGTCCGGAAGAACAAGGTGCGGGGGACGATCCCGCGCGAGGGCTTGACGCTCGCCCAAACACCGCAAGTGTTCGGATATGCGCTGCTGAAGGAAGCGTTCGAGAAGGCGCGCGAGGACGGCTTTATCGCCACCGACGAGTCCAGTCTGGTCGAGCGGCTCGAAAAGGTCGAAGTCACCGTAGTGCTCGGCAGCGACCGCAACATCAAAATCACCAAGCCCTCCGACATGGACCTGGCAAGGCTGTTCCTGGCCGAGGAACTCGCCGAGCGCAAAGCCTCGTGAGCGAGGTCCGGACCGGCATCGGCTGGGACACGCACCGGCTCGCGCCGGGGCGGCGGCTCATCCTGGGCGGGGTCGAGATTCCTTCCGGAGTGGGTTTCGAGGGTCACTCCGACGCCGACGTGCTTTCGCACGCCATCACCGACGCGATTCTCGGCGCGGCCGCGCTCGGCGACATCGGGATGCACTTTCCGGATACGGATCCGCGGTGGGCGGGAGCGGACAGTCTCGTGTTTTTGAGACACGCGCTGGCGCTGGCGCAGGAACGCGGGTTCCGGTTAATCCACGTGGACTCGAACGTGATCCTGGAACGGCCGAAGCTGAAGGGCTACCGGCAGGCGATCCGCGAGAAGCTGGCCGCGGCGCTCGGGCTCGATCCCGAGCAGGTGTCGGTGAAGTTCAAGACGGCGGAGAAGGTGGGGCCCGTGGGCGAGGGACTGTCCGGCGAGGCCCAGGCCGTGGTCACGCTGGCCTCTACTTAACCCCGCTCTGTTCCCGCGCCGCCAGGAATTCGTCTCCCGCGTGCCAGGTCGGCAGCGCTTCCAGGTTCGCCGTGTTCACTCCGATGAGCATGGTGAACTTCGCCAGCTCTTCGAGCCCGGAAAAATCCCATCCCGCCTGATACTCGTCCGAGGGCTGGTGGTAGTGCTTTTCGTCGTACTCGCGCATGAGCGCTTCGCCGGCTCCCGCGGGCTTGCCCGCCAGCCCCGGGCCCTGGCCGATGGAGAACGCGGGCACTCCGGCGCGGGCGAACGAGAAGTGGTCCGAGCGGTAGAAATGCCCCTGCTCGGGCTCCGGGTCGGGCGTGATGGCGAGCGACATGCGCTGAGCGGCTTCCTGCACCAGCGGCCAGAGCGTGGTGCGCTCGGCTCCGGTCACGACGACGCTCGTCGAGCGCCCGAAGGCGAACAGGCCATCGAGGTTGAGATCCACCGCGGTCTTGGCCGCGGGGACGGCGGGGTGCGCGGCGTAGTATTCCGACCCGCGCAAGCCGTCCTCTTCGGCGGTGACGGAGACGAAGATTGCGGTGCGGCGCGGCTTCTGTTCGAGGCCCGCCCAGGCGCGCGCGATTTCGAGCAGCATGGCGCAGCCCGATGCGTTGTCGACCGCGCCGTTGTAGATCGCGTCGCCGGCGACCGGCGTCCCGATTCCCAAATGGTCCCAGTGCGCGCTGAACACGACGGCTTCGGATTTGCGCTCGGGATCGCTGCCCGGGATCATCGCGACCACGTTGCGCGTGTTCTGCGCGGTGACCTTCGAGCGCAGCTTCACGGCGATCTTCACGCCGAGCGGGATGGGGCGGAAGTCGCGCGAGTTGCTCGCAGCGAGCAGTTCGGGAACGCTGCGGCCCGCAAGCGCCAGGATGCGGCTCCCGGCATCTTCGGTGACCCATCCGGCGAACGCCAGCGCCTGCCCGCCCGGCTGCACGCGCACGTAGGACTGCTCGCCGCCCCACGAATTGCGAACCACGCTCCAGCCGTATCCGGCGGTCGGTGTCGTGTGGATGATGAGCGCGGCGAGCGCGCCCTTCCGCAGCGCTTCCTCGTACTTGTAAGTCCAACGGCCGTAGTAGGTGAGGGCGCGTCCGCCGAAGAACTTCGGATCGGTCGAGTCCGGCTCGTTGGTGAACAGCACGACGACCTTTCCGCGCACGTCGATGCCTTTGAAGTCGTCCCACTGGAACTCGGGCGCGACGATGCCGTGGCCCACGAAGACGGCCTCGGCTTCGAAGTTCGCGGCGGGCTGCTGGCGCTCGTCGGCCCCGACGAAGTCGTCAGACCATTTCAACGACAGCGTGCGGCCGCCGCCGGAGGCGGAAAGCTGCGCGCCCGGCTCGGTCTCGACGCCCACCAGCGGCACCTTCTGGAAGTATGTTCCATCATCCCCAGCCGGTTTGGCTCCGGCGAGCGCGAACTGGGTGGCGATGTACTCGGTGGCCAGCTGGCCGCCGCGCGCGGCGACTCCGCGTCCCTCGAGCAGGTCGCTCGCGAGGAACTTTACATCCGCGCGGATGCGCTCCCCGGAGATGCTCTGGATCTGCGCCGCGCACACAGCGGCGGCTAGGAAGATGAGCGGAAATTTCATGGCGAAATTACAGTGTAGAGCTACTGGAGCGTCTTTTTGTAGGCTTCCAGGGCGGAGTGTCCCGGGATGGCCAGCACCAGCCGCAGGCTCGGCTCAACGCCCGGCGCGATCTCGTACGGCGCGGCCGAGCGGCACTCGGCGAGTTCCTTGCACGCGCTGACAGCGTGGAGCACGTAGCGCGTCCGGTCGAAGCACATCACCGAGAACAAGCCCTGCGGGTCCGCGGTGGCCTGAGGCACCAGGGTGCGCGTCGGGAAGTACGGGTCTTCGAGGTAAATCAACGCGCCCGCGGCGGGCCGGCCATCGGGCCAGACGACGACGCCCGTGACCGCGCGCTCCCTCTGCGCGGGGGGCAGAGGCAGATCGGCTTCGATCACGCCCGCCTCCTCGGAGATGCGAATGGTTTCGGCGAATTCCAGGTCCTCGGTGCCGGGGTAGTAGACGCGGCTGTAAGGCACCGCCGTGGAGATGGGGCGGTCGAGATTGATGCCGAGGTAGTAGTCGCCGGGCTGGAGGCCCCGGAACTCGAAGCGGCCTTCTCCGTCGGTTCCGGTGACGGGTGAACGGAGCGGGGTGATGATGCGGGAAGGCGTTCTCAGGATCTTCGAGGCGTCCAGGAGCGTTACCGCGATCCCGCCGGCGGGTTTGCCATCGGCGTCGATGACACGGCCGCGGATGCGGCGGTCCGCCTGCATACGCAGCGCCACTTCAGCGCAGGAGCCGGCCGCGAGCCGCACGGTCTCGAAGGCGGCATACGCACCCTTCCTGGCCGAAACACGATATTGGCCGGCGGGCAGGCCGGGGAACGTGAAGCTGCCATCGCGGCGCGCGGCCAGCTCGAGCCGCCGGCCCGCCCCTTCGAGGGCAACGGTCACGTTCGCGGCGCCGCCGGCCGGCGCGGTGACGCGGCCGTAGATCGCATTGGCCGAAAGGCAAGGCGAGGCCGCCAGAAGCGCAATCGCGAGGACCACGGCTTCAAGATAACACCGGCGTGTGGCGGGTCCCCGGCCTGTGTTCTACTAGAGTTACCAATGTCCGCGGGTACCCGAACCGCCGCCGGGCGGAACCTGGCCCAGAGTTCCTCGCTTCAGCGAGTGCCGTGGCTGCTCATCGCCTGGTTCGGGCTGCTTCTCGTCGCCTGTTACGGTCCGGTGCTGCTGCGCCTGGCCGGGCAATGGGCGCACGACGAGGACATGGGGCACGGCTTCTTCGTCCCGCTGGTCGCCGCCTATATCACCTGGCAGCGCCGCGGCGAACTGCTGGCCGCAAAGGCGTCGCCGAGCTGGTGGGGCCTCGCGCTAGTGGGCTGGGGCGCCGCGCAGCTCTATCTGGCGACGCTCGGGGCGGAGCTGTTTCTCGCCCGGACCGCGTTCATCGTGTCGCTGACCGGCGCCGTGCTGCTGCTTGGCGGCATGCCGGTGCTGCGCATCGTCGCGTTCCCGATCTTCCTGCTGTTCTTCATGGTTCCGATTCCGGCCATCATCTACAACCAGGTCACCTTCAAGCTTCAGTTGCTGGCGAGCCGCCTGGCGGAACTGGCGCTGGGGGCGCTCGGTGTGCCGGTCCTCAGAGAGGGCAACATTCTCGAACTCGCGAGCCAGAAGCTTTCGGTAGTGGAGGCGTGCAGCGGAATCCGTTCGCTGCTTACGCTCTCGTTCCTCTCTCTGGTTTACGCCTACTTCTTCGACAAGAAAGTCTGGATGCGCGCGGCGCTGCTCGTGGCGACGGTGCCGATCGCGCTGGTCGCCAACGCCAGCCGCGTCACCGTCAGCGGATTGCTGAGCGAGGTGAACCCGGAGCTCTCCGAAGGTATGTTCCACACGGCGTCCGGCTGGGTCATCTTCATGGTGGGGCTGGCACTGCTGGTGGCCGTGCACACGCTCATCAACCGGACTTACAGGATTGTCCATGGCCGGAACTGAAAGCGCGCTGGGATTCCTGAACCGCGGTCCGGCGCGCGTTTTGACGCTGGCGCTGGTGGCGCAACTGATCGGAGTCTTCGCCGTTTCGCGCAAGGAGATCGTTCCCCCGGCGCGCCCGCTGGCGGAATTTCCACGGACGCTCGGCGGCTGGAGCCTGGCGCAGGAAGGCTCGGTCGAGAAGGAAATCATGGACGTGCTGCGCGCCGACGACGTGCTGACGCGCAACTACACCGCGCCCGGCAACCGCACGGCGAACCTGTTCGTGGCGTATTTCAAATCGCAGCGCACGGGGCAGGCGCCGCACTCTCCGAAGAACTGCCTGCCCGGCTCGGGATGGGTGCCTTCGGAATCCGGCATGATGGACATCGCCGTTCCCGGCCGCAGCGAGCCCATTCGCGTGAACCGCTACGTGGTTTCGCGGGGAGAGGACCAGAGCCTGGTGCTTTATTGGTATCAGTCGCGCGACCGCGCGATCGCGAGCGAGTACCGCGCGAAGCTCTACCTGGTGGAGGACGCGATCCGCTATAACCGCACGGACACGGCGCTGGTGCGCGTGGTCGTGCCGGTTGCGGGGAGCGACATCGCCGGCGCCACGGCCACGGCCGCGGATTTTGTAAAGGCGTTCTTCACCCCGCTGCGCCAGTATCTGCCGTCGTGACGTACGCATCGATCCGGCGGCTGCACTCCTCGGGCGGCAGTTCTCCGGTGTCGATCAGCAACCCGGTCCCGCGGTAGGGAAACGTGCGCGCCATCCCGGCGACCAGGTCCGAGGTGAGGTCGAGGCCGGGGTGGTCTGCCGCGCGTTCGCGAAACCGCCGCACGGCGATCTCGGGGGCGACCTTGCACTCGATGAGGTAGATCGGCGAGCCGGTGCGTGCGGCGACCGTGTCCACTTCGCCGCGGTCCTCCGGATGCGCGTATTGCGCGTCGAGGATAACGCTCACACCCGAGCCGAGCAGGAGTTCCGCCGCCAGGTGCATAGCGCGGTAGGCAATGGCGCGGTCGTGGCGCGTGTGCTGCGAATCAGGCATGAGGCGGGCGCGGGTCGTGTCCATCTGGAGATGCGGCGCGCCGAGGCGCCGTGCCAGCTCAGCGCCAAGCACGGTCTTGCCCGAGCAGGCCGGGCCGGAAAAAACGACGAGGCGGGCGCTCATCAGGACGCGTGCCGCTCCTGGTACCGCTCGCGGCTGCGGCGCACCGCTTCGCGGGCTTCGTCGGCGTCCTCCCAGCCGCGCATCTGGGTGCGTTTGCCTTCGAGCTCTTTGTAGATGGTGAAAAAGTGCTCGATCTCGCGGCGGACGTGCGGCGCCACCTGGTCCACCCTTGCGATGTCATGGTAGAGCGGGCTGGCGGCGGGGACGGCGAGGATCTTCTGGTCGGGGAGATCCTGGTCCACCATGTCGAGCATGCCGATGGGCCGCACTTCGATCATGCAGCCCGTGAAGCTCGGCTCCTCGACCAGCACGAGCACATCGAGCGGGTCGTGGTCCTCGGCCAACGTGCCCGGGATGAAGCCGTAGTCGCCCGGGTAGTGCATGGGCGAGTAGAGCGGGCGGTCCAGACGGAATACGCCAAGTTTGCCGTCGTACTCGTACTTGTTCCGGGAACCCTTGGGAATCTCGACGATCACCCGGACCATGCGGGGGTACTCGGGTCCGGGATCGAGATCGTAGAGTGTGCCCACCTTACGGCGCCGTCTGAGCCCGCGCTTCGGCTGCCACCTGGCTGCGCCCGGTGCGCACGCGGTCGCGGTATTCCTGAATCAGGGTGCCGAAGCCGGCCCAGTAATAGCCCGCGACGAACAGCAGCAGGAACGGCAGCGAGAAGAAGTTATAAACATCGATCGCGAAGACCGCCATCGCGACGAAGTAGGTCCCGATGCCGATCTCGATGAACGGCAGCCAGCCGCTCCGGCGCCTGTATTTCACGGCCGCGGCCGCCGCGGTGCCTTTGTCGACGGCGTACTTCGGCGTCCGGACGAAGCTCGTCTCCACGCCGAGCAGCGCCTCGAGCACCGCGCGCGTGTTGATAACCGTGAGCGCGACCCCGACGGCCAGCAGCGCCGGAAGCAGGAACAGTGTACGCCGCCACGTGCGCGGGTACAGCTCCCGCTCGGCCAGAACGTAGAACGCCGAGATCGACCAGAACGATGCAACGATGAGCGGCAGGTCCAGGAACACCATCTGCATCCAGCCCATGTAGAACCGGACGATCATCACCGGCAGCATCAGGGCCGAGACCACCATCATCATCGGATAGCTGATGTTCGGCGTCAGGTGCATAAATGCTTCAAGCTTGACCCGCCACGGAACATTCGCGCGCAGGATCGTGGGCAGCAGTTTCCGCGCCACCTGCGTCAGCCCCTTGGCCCAGCGCGACTGCTGGACCTGGAAAGCGTGCATCTCCACCGGCAGTTCCGAAGGGCAATCGAGCCCCGGCAGGTAGACGAATTTCCAGCCCTTGAGCTGGGCGCGGTAGCTGAGGTCGGAATCCTCGGTGAGAGTGTCGTGCTGCCAGCCGCCCGCGTCGTCGATCATGGCGCGGCGGATGATGCCCGCGGTCCCGTTGAAGTTGAAGAACAGGCCGCGGCCGTAGCGCGCGCCGTGCTCGAGCACGAAATGGCCGTCGAGCAGAATCGCCTGCACTTCGGTGAGGACGTTCGAGTCGCGGTTGATGTAGCTCCAGCGAGTCTGCACCACGCCGATCTTCGGGTCGGCGAAGAAGTGCACGGTGCGCTTCAGGAAATCCGGAGGCGGAATGAAATCGGCATCGAAGACGGCTACCAGGTCGCCGGTAGCGGTCTTGAGGCCTTCCTGCAGCGCGCCGGCCTTGAAGCCCGCGCGGTTGGTGCGGTGGTGATACTCGATCGGGTGGCCCAGCGCACGATAGTGCGCCACGAGCCGCTCGGCGAAGGCATGGGTCTCGTCGGTGGAATCGTCGAGCACCTGGATCTGCAGCAAGTGGCGCGGGTAATCCATCTTGAGCACTTCGTCGAGCAGCCGCTCGACCACGTAGCGCTCGTTGTAAAGCGGCAACTGGATCGTTACCGGCGGCAGCCCGGTGAAGATGGACGGCGGCTCCTTCGGTAGCTTCTTGCGATGCTTGAAATAAGTGCGAATGATTTCGTAGCGATGCAGCCCGTATATGGAAAGGATGCCGAGCAGGCCGAAGTACGGGATCAGGATAGCCCAGTCGAACCAATCGAGTTGATAGATGCCCGCGAAGGTGTTGTCCAGAAGGGCGCGGCGCATCTGCTGGTACATCGAGGCCGCCAGAAACAAGGCCGGGCTGAGGAGTAGAGTCATGTAAAGACCGGAAACGAAAAGCCTACGGTTCCATTGTACTTCCCGGGATTATACACCGATAAAGATCTCGCAGGTCCGCGGCGAAGGCGGCCGCGCCAACGCGAGCGAGCATGGCGGCGGCTACTCCTCGAGCCTCAGGCGGGCGACGGTTTCAATGTGGAAGGTCTGGGGGAACAGGTCGATGAGCGTGAGCGCGTCGAGTCTGTAGCCCCCGGCCGCGAGCGCGCCGAGGTCGCGGGCGAAAGTCGCCGGATCGCAGGAGACGATGTTCAGGCGCGGCGGCTTGAGGCGCAGCAGTTCGCGCACGGCGGATTTGCCGAGGCCCGCGCGCGGCGGGTCGGCGAGGACGAAATCCGGGCGCGTTTCAAGCGCCGTGAGAAAAGCCTCGACCGGCGCGTGCGCCGCGGTTACGGACACCCCGGCGCGAGCGGCGTTGAATTCGAGGTCCCGCGACGCGCTCATGCTCGACTCGACCGCCGTCACGTTCGCAAACCGCGCGGCCAGCGGGACCGAGAATAACCCCACGCCCGAGTAGAGGTCGAGCGCCGTTTCGCCTTCGGCCCCTTCGAGCGCCGCGCGCATCATCGCGTCGATCAGAAACCGGTTCACCTGGAAGAACGACCGGTGCCGCACGCGGTACGTCGCCGCGCCGGCGGCATACTCGATCGCGTCCTCCGCGTAGCCCGGAATGCGTTCGGCGCACCAGTCGAAGAAGCGCTTCGAGACCGGCTGCGCGGTTTCGAGCACATTCAACTGCACGTCCGTCTCGTTCGTGAAGAGCTCGAGCGAGCGAACGAAGTTCGGGAAGCGCCGGTTGCCCATCATGTCGCGCAGCGCGGCGAGGGCTTCGTTGATCCGGGGCGAGGAGATGGGGCAGCGGTCCACCGGAACGAGGTGGTGCGAACCGAAGCCGTAATAGCCGATCTCGCCCGAGGCGAGGTGAAACTGCGTGCGGTTGCGGTAACCCCACGGCTCGGCCGCGATGGTAGCGATTTCGGGAGACGCGTCCATCTTCCCGACGCGGCGCAGCACCTCTCGCAGGATCTCGCGCTTCTGTTCGAGCTGCGCCTCGTAGGTCGCGTGCTGGTACTGGCATCCGCCGCAGCGGAGGAAGAACGGGCACGGGGCCTCGGTGCGCACGGCCGAGGGGGTGGAAATTCCGGCCAACCGCGCTTCGAGCACGCCGCGGCGCTCGGTTTCAACGCGCACCTGCACGGTCTCGCCGGGCAGCACGAACGGTACGAGCACGACGCGCCCATCGGCGCGCGCCAGGCCCTGCCCTCCATAGACCAGTTTTTCGATTACGACTTCGCGGTTTGTTTCGGAGTCAGCCATCACGTAGGATAAAAATTCGACCTTACTAGAATGAAACCACGAGTTTTCTCCGGAATGCAGCCCTCCGGCAACCTCCACATCGGCAATTACCTGGGGGCACTGAAGAACTGGGTCCGGATCCAACACGATTACGAAGCGATCTTCTGCATCGTCGATCTGCACGCCGTCACTGTGCCGCAGGATCCCGCTGCGCTGCGCGCGAAGATCGTCGAACTGGCCGCGCTCTATCTTGCCGCGGGAATCGACCCTAAAGAGAGTAGCATCATGGTGCAGTCGTCTGTGCCCGCGCACGCCGAACTCGCGTGGATGCTGACCTGCGTGACGCCCGTGGGCTGGCTCCAGCGGATGACGCAGTACAAGGCGAAGGCGGCCGACCAGGAAACGGTGGGCGACGGCCTGCTGCAATACCCGGTCCTGATGGCGGCCGACATCCTGCTCTACAACGCCGCGATCGTGCCCGTGGGGGACGACCAGTCGCAGCACCTGGAGCTTACGCGCGACATTGCGCAGCGCTTCAATTCGCTCTACGGGGAAACGTTCGTGGTGCCTGGCACGAGCCTGCCGTCCGTCGGGGCGCGCGTGATGGGCCTCGACGACCCGGAAAAGAAGATGAGCAAATCGGCGTCCGGGTCGGGGCACGCAGTAGCGCTGCTCGACCCGCCCGCGGCGATCCGCAAGAAGATCATGCGGGCGACGACGGACTCGGCCCCGGCGGTCGATTTCGCGGTGCTCAGCCCCGGAGTCGCTAACCTGCTCGGCATCTACCAGGCCTTCAGCGGCTGGACAAACGACCAGATGCGCGCGCATTTCCAAGGCCTGCGCTACGGAGATCTCAAGAAGCAGGTGGCGGAGATGGTGGTGAGCCAGTTAGAGCCGCTTCAGAAGCGCTACCAGGAAATCGTCTCCGAGCCGGGCTACGTGGACCGCATCCTGCGGGAAGGCGCCGAGCGAGTCGCCCCGATCGCCAACGCGACTGTCGAGCAAGTGAAGCGCCGCATGGGCCTCTACACGGCCTGCTGAGTTACTACTCTCGTATAACCGTGACCCGCGTGAAGCCTTCCTCCAGCGCCGGAGGCCTCAGCTTTGCCGCCATGCGTTCGAGGGCTTCGTCCGGAACCACGCGCTCGCGGCAGCGGTTCCGCTCAAGGCAGACGCTCAGCGGCACGTCGAAGAACACCGCCTCGGCCGTGGCGCCGTAGAGTTCGGCCGTGCGGATGTAGGCGCGCCGCTCGCCGCGCGTGAGATTGGTCGCGTCGATGTAGGTCACCGGACGCCCGAGCGTGAGCCTCTGGCGCAGCAGGCAGCGCAGCGTGGCGAACACGCGGTGGTGGATGGTCTGGTCCGCAGGGTCGTCCGCCAGGAGTCCGCGGATTTCGTCAGAAGACAACGCGGGCGCGCCGAGCTGGGCCAGGTACGTCGATTTCCCGCTCCCCGGCAGGCCCACGAGCACAACGACGCGCGGCCTCATTCCACTGCCGTCGGCTCGGCGTCGATGACCTTCGCCTTCAGAGCCTTGATGCGGTCGCGCAGCTCGGCGGCTTTCTCGAACTCGAACCTCTTGGCGGCGTCGCGCATCCTCTCCTCGAGCTCGGCGATGAAGCGGTCGAGCTGCTCCGCGCTCATCTCCTGCTCCGGCTCCCCGGTGTCGAGCGGCACAGTCACGTAATCGCCTTCGGCGATGGCCACCAGGCTCATATCGATCGGCTTGATGATCGTCTGCGGCGTAATGTCATTCTCTTCGTTGTACTGCACCTGGATCTTGCGCCGCCGGTTCGTCTCGCTGATGGCGTAGCGCATGGAGTCGGTCATGACGTCCGCGTACAGGAGCGCCTTGCCGTTCACGTTGCGCGCCGCGCGGCCCATGGTCTGGATCAGCGAGCCGCCCGACCGCAGGAAGCCTTCCTTATCGGCATCGAGGATCGCCACCAGCGACACTTCGGGCAGGTCCAGCCCCTCGCGCAGCAGGTTGACGCCGATCAGCACGTCGTAATCGCCGCGCCGCAGGTCGCGCAGAATCTTGATCCGGTCGAGCGTGCTCACCTCCGAATGCAGGTAGGCGCAGCGGACGCCGACCTCGGAGTAATACTCCGACAGGTCCTCGGCCATGCGCTTGGTGAGCGTGGTGACGAGCACTCGCTCATGGCACTCCACCCGGCGGCGGATCTCGTTGAGCAGATCGTCCACCTGGCCGCGGATCGGCCGTATTTCCACTTCGGGATCGACCAGCCCCGTGGGCCGGATCACCTGCTCGACCACCGCGCCGGCCGTTTTCGTCAGCTCGTACGGCCCGGGCGTGGCCGAAACGTAGATGACCTGGTTGACGCGGTTCTCGAATTCCTCGAACGTCAGCGGGCGGTTATCGAGCGCGCTCGGCAGGCGGAAGCCGAACGAGACGAGCGTCTCTTTACGCGAGCGGTCGCCGTGGTACATGCCGTGAAGCTGCGGTATGGTCTGGTGGCTTTCGTCGATCACGATCAGCGCATCATGGGGCAGGTAGTCGAGCAGCGTCGGGGGAGCCTCGCCCGGCAGCCGCCCGGAAAAATGCCGCGAGTAGTTTTCGATGCCGTGGCAGTAGCCGATCTGCCGGATCATCTCGAGGTCGAACATCGTGCGCTGGTACAGGCGCTGCGCCTCGATCGTCTTGCCCTGCTTTTCGAGCTCCGCGCGCCACCACTGGAGCTCGTTCTCGATCGAGGCGAGCGCGTTGGCCCGCGTCTCGTCGCTCATCACGTAGTGCGTCTTCGGGTAGATGGGCAGCCGCAGGTACGTCTGGCGCACCTGCCCGAGCAGCGGATCGATCTGCGACAGGCTCTCGATCTCGTCGCCCCACAGCTCGATGCGGTAAGCGTTGTCGTCGTAGGTGGGGTACAGCTCGATCACGTCCCCGCGCACGCGGAAGGTGCCGCGGCGGAAATCGGCGTCGCTGCGCTCGTAGAGGATCTCGACCAGCCGGTGCAGGATCTCCTCGCGCTTGATCTTCTGCCCCTTCTCGAGCATGAGCAGCATCCCGTAGTACGCCTCGGGCGAGCCCAGGCCGTAGATGCAGGAAACGCTGGCGACGATGACGCAATCGCGCCGCTCGAACAGCGATTTGGTCGCCGCGAGGCGCAGTTTATCCAGCTCGTCGTTGATCGTCGCTTCTTTCTCGATGTAAACGTCGCCGGACGGGATGTAGGCCTCGGGCTGGTAGTAATCGTAGTAGCTGACGAAGTACTCGACGGCGTTTGCCGGAAAGAACGTCTTGAACTCGTGGTAAAGCTGCGCAGCGAGGGTCTTGTTGTGCGCGAGCACGAGCGTGGGCCGCCCCACGCGCTCGATGACCTTGGCGATCGTGAACGTCTTGCCCGAACCGGTGACGCCGAGCAGGACCTGGTGCTGTTCGCCGTCCGCAACGCCCCTCGACAGTTGATCGATTGCCTGCTCCTGGTCCCCCCGGGGCTGGTAATCGACAGCCAGATGGAACTGCATAATTTCAGTGTAAGGGCACCGCTCTCTCTCGGTCGCGGCCCTGCTACGCCGTGCCGCCCTCGGCCTTTTCGAGTTCCGCGTTGAACTCGCAGCCGATGAAAGCGATGATGGCCAGCAGGTACATCCACACCAGCAGCACGATCACGGTCGCGATGCTGCCGTAGAACACGTTGTAGTTGGCGATGTGCCGCGCGTACCAGGCGAAGCCCGATGTCGCGATCAGCCAGAGCAGCGTCGCAATCACCGCGCCCGGCCAGACGCGGCTCCATTTCTGCGGGCGGTTCGGGGCCACGCGGTAGAGGATGCACGCGCCGAGCACGACCGCGCCGAACGCGATCAGGTACCGCACCATCTCGCCGATCACCGATACCCATCCGCGCAACTCGTCGCCCGCCGGCGCGAATCCAAGCATATGGATCGCCCAGCGCTCCACATGCGAGCCGGCCAGAATCATGATTGAGGCGGACAGCGCCGGAATCGCCGCCGAGAACACGAGCAGAATCGCGATGATCCGCTCCTTCACAAAGGGGCGTCCGCACGGCACGCGGTAGATGGCGTGAAATCCCTCCATCAGGCTCACGATGACGCCCGACCCCGCCCAGAGCGAAACCAGCGCACCCGTGATGGGCACAAACGAAGGCCGGTTGCCCTTGGTGGCGAAATAGTGGAACACGAGGTCCTGCGTGCCCGGCGGCAGCACGTCCGAGAGGAAGTTCGAGAGCGAATCTGAAATGAAGTCGGCGCGCGCACGGACGAGAACGGCGGCCGTCGTCGCCAGAAGCGGAAAAAACGCCAGCAGGGCGGAATACGCGGCGCCCTTGGCGTAGCCGAATGCCCCGTCGCGGTAGGCCCTGACGAAGGCCGCGCGCGTCAGGGCCCACAGGAACGGCAGCGAATGCCGCGCGGACCGGATTGGCCTTTTCCCCTGCCTCAAGATCGCTCTGGCGGCGCCTGACATCGAGTCCATTGTTACGCAATTTGCGAGTTGATCCATCGGATCCGTTCATCCAATAGCCATGGGCAAGTCAATCCCCGGCATCCACCACGTCACCGCGATCGCGGGCGACCCGCAAAGGAACCTGGACTTTTACGCCGGAGTTCTCGGGTTAAGGCTCGTCAAACTGACCGTCAATTTCGACGACCCCGGCACCTACCACTTCTACTATGGCGACGCGCAAGGACATCCCGGCAGCATCCTGACGTTCTTTCCCTGGCCCGGCGCGCAGAAGGGGCGCGCAGGCGCGGGCCAGGTGCGCACCACGGCGTTTTCGATTCCCGTGCATTCCGGCGACTACTGGGCCGGCCGCCTGAGGGAACACGGGGCCGTGATCGAGGAGCATGCGCGGTTCGGCGCGCGTGTGCTCAAGTTCGCCGATCCCGACGGGCTCAAACTCGAGCTGATCGCCGGCCAGGATTCGCGTGAGGGCTGGGAAGGCGGCCCGGTGCCGGCCGGCCAGGCCATTCGCGGGCTCTACGGCGTCACGCTTTCCGAGGAAGGCTACGAGCGCACCGCGAAGCTGCTGGTCGAAACAATGGGGTTCCGCCAGACGAACGAAGAGGGCAACCGCTTCCGGTTCGAGACGGGCGCGGGCGGCCCCGGCGCGACCGTCGACGTCGAGTGCTCGCCCGACCTCGGGCCCGGGCGTGTCGCGGTCGGATCGGTCCATCACGTCGCCTGGCGCACTCCGGGCAGGGAAGACCAGGCCGCCTGGCACGACGAGATCGCGAAGGCCGGCCTGAACGTCACGCCGGTGATCGACCGGAGATATTTCGAATCGATCTACTACCGCGAACCGGGCGGCGTGCTCTTCGAGATCGCGACCGATCCGCCCGGATTCGCCATCGACGAGCCCCAGGAGCGGCTCGGATCGCAGCTCATGCTTCCGCCGTGGCTCGAGCCGCATCGCGCGAAACTCGAGCACGCGCTTCCGCGGCTGCGGCTACCCGCGCTGGCGAAGGGGGCGTAAGTGCCTGAGGCGCAACTCGACTTTATTCACCGCTTCGATCGGCCGGAGAGTGCGGCCGACGGGCGCACGCTGCTGCTCCTGCACGGCACCGGCGGCAATGAGGACGACCTGGTGCCGCTCGGCCGGCAGCTCGCGCCCGGCGCGGCCCTGCTCAGCCCGCGCGGCAAAGTGCTCGAGCGCGGAATGCCGCGCTTCTTCCGCCGCCTCGCCGAAGGAGTCTTCGACGAGGATGACATCAGGTTCCGCGCGGGCCAGCTCGCGGATTTCGTCGCCGCCGCGGCGGCCCGCTACTCGCTCGACCCCGCGCGCGTCCACGCGCTGGGGTACTCGAACGGCGCGAACATCGCGGCGGCGATGCTGCTGCTGAGGCCGGAGACGCTGGCGGGCGGCGTGCTGTTGCGCGCGATGGTTCCCCTGGTGCCGGACCGCGCCCCCGACCTGCACGGCAAACGCGTCTACCTCGCCGCCGGGCGCCACGACCCGATCGCCGGCACGGAGCACCCGCAGAAGCTCGCGGAACTCCTGTCGCTGGCGGGCGCCGACGTCACGCTGAGCTGGTCCGACGCCGGGCACGAACTGGAGGCCCGCGAGCTCACGAAGGTCAGAGACTGGCTCGCCGCGTAGGCCGCACGCCCTCGTCCGGGGCCGGCCGCCACGCTATCTCCGTTCAACCCAGAATTCGGCTGAATCGAGCGCCGCATTCCGTATCTGCGCCGCGAGGCCCGAGTAGCGCAGCATCGCGGCGGCGTCCCGGATGCGCGCGGCATCTGCGGGCGCGAGCCCGGCCGTGTAGTGGTCGGCGCGGTCCTTGTAGGAATACCCGGCGTAGCGCGGCGAGGCGGCTTCGGCCGCGTCCATGAGGCCATCCCAGAAGCTTGCACGCCGGAACAGCCGCCTTTCGCTCGCCGCCTCGCGCGCGATCTCGATCCGCGCGCCGCGGCCCTTGAGCGCAGCCCGCACGCACCACGCCCGCGCGAACGCGCGGCTCGGGTCGGGGTCGGGGAATGTCGCGAGCAGGGCGTCGAGCGCGGCGCGGTCCGCGTCCAGGCCGTCCCACCGGAGGCGCGACGCGCCGGCGACCAGACTGCCCCGCAGCAGCAGTTCGTGCAGCCGGGGCGCGTCCTTGCCCGCCACGCCCAGCATCGCCTCGATCAACTCGCGCGCCGGCATCTCGCGCACTACCACCGGCGTGAGCGAGATCGACTCCGCGGCCTCCGAGCTGATCTTGACCCGGATCGTCTCCGGCAGCGCCATCACGCATATCGTAGCCTACAATGAGTGATCGTCAGCACCCTTGGCTCATGACTCCCCTCGCCGAATTCATCCGCGATGAAATCGCCCGCCAGGGCCCGGTGCCGTTCCGCCGCTTTATGGATCTCGCGCTCTACCATCCCGAACTCGGCTATTACCGGCGCACGCGCGACCCGTTCGGGAAGGAAGGCGACTTCTACACCGCCGAGCAGGTTCAGCCGGTCTTCGGCACGCTCATCGCCGCGAAGATTCGTGAACTCTACGAAGAACTCGGCCGCCCGGATGAGTTCACCGTCGCCGAACTGGGCGCGGGGCGTGGCGAAATGTCGCCGGCGCTCTCGGAATGGCGTTACGTGCCCGTCGATCTTGCGCACGGAGCGCTGCCCGCGGGCTTCACCGGCGTCGTCTTCTCGAACGAATTCTTCGATGCGCTGCCGGTGGATGTCGCCGTGCGCCGCTCCGGAGCGTTCCGCATGCTGCGCGTGGGCTGGGACGGCTCGCGCTTCGTCTGGATCGAGGCGGAAGCCGCACCGCCGTCAATTGCCGGCTACATCGAGCGCTACTTTCCCGCGCGCGAGGAGGGCGAGCGCGTCGAAATCAACCTCGACGCCCTGGCCTGGATCGAGCGCATCGCGGCTTCGCTCGAGTGCGGCTTCGTTCTCACCATCGACTACGGCTACACGCGGCGCGAATCCGTGCGCTTTCCTCAGGGGACGTTGATGAGCTACCGGCATCACACGGCGATCGAGGAGGTGCTGGCGTCGCCAGGCGAGCGAGACATCACCGCGCACGTCGCCTTCACGGCGCTTGAAGAGCACGGCGCGCGCTCCGGCCTCGCGCCCGTGCGCTTCGAAACGCTCGCGCGCATGCTGCTCGACACCGGAGAGCGCGGCGCGTTCGCCGCCGCGCTCGAGGCAAGCGATGCTGCCGAAGAAGCGCGCCGCAGGCTTCAACTCAAGACGCTGCTGTTCGGGATGGGGGAGACGTTCCGTGTGCTGCTACAGAGGAGGGTCCAAAAATAATAAGGCCCCGAGGAACCTCGGGGCCTGTGTGAGAACTCTAGCTGCCTGTGAGGCTACTTGCCCTTTTTCTTCGGGGCGGCCTTCTTCTTCGCAGCTTTCTTGGTGGCGTTCTTCATCGATCGATTCTCCCTTGACATCAAAATCTGCGACCTTAAAAGATCGCAGTGTGATTCATATATAAAGTCGTTCCGTCCGAAAGTCAAGAAAAAAATGCATGAGTGGCACACCACTTGCCTCGCTCCGAGCACCGAAACGTGAAATGACGGAATTGTTTGCGGTACGATCTGGACAAATGAGGCGTCGTGTCCTGTTCGCGCTCGCTCTCGCGCTGCTGGTAACCGGTTGCGCGAAGAAAAAACACAAGGCCGCCGCGCCTCCGCTCGCTCCCTCCGCCGCCGGGGCAGCGATGCCGCGCATCGGCGACGAGGAAACCGGCATCGCAAGCTGGTACGGCCATCCCTATCACGGCCGCCGCGCGTCGAACGGCGAGATCTACGACATGGAGAAGATGACCGCGGCGCATCGCACGCTTCCGTTCGGCGTCGTCGTGCGCGTGCAGAACCTCACGAACGATCTCACGACCGACGTGCGCATCACCGACCGCGGCCCCTTCGTCGATGGCCGCATCATCGATCTTTCCCGCGCCGCCGCGCGCGAGATCAAAATGCTCGGGCCCGGCACCGCGAAAGTGCGCCTGCGCGTCATCGGGTTGCCCGCCGCCGCCCCGGAGGGTTACTTCGCCGTGCAGGCCGGCGCGTTCAAAGACCGCGACAACGCCGAGCGCGTCCGCAAACAGATGGCGGACCGCTTCGGCGCCGCGCGCCTCTCGTATCGCGAGGGGAATCCGCCGCTCTGGAGGGTACTCGTAGGCCATGCAGCGGCCCAGGCGGACGCCGAATCGATCGCCGCACGCATCAAATCGAGCGGGGCACATGCATTTGTCGTGAGAGTTGACGCCTCCGAAAGCAACTTATAGAGTTTGGAGCTCATCGGGCAGTCCCCGCGAATGCGGGATATCCGCGCGCTGATTCAGAAGCTTGGCCGCACGGAATCGCCCGTGCTGGTGTTGGGCGAGACGGGAACGGGCAAGGAGGTCGTCGCGCGAGCGATCCACGAAGCTCGCGGCTCGGGTCCCTTTGTGCCTATCGACTGCTCGCTCATCGGCACGCTGCTCGAAAGCGAGTTGTTCGGCCACACGCGCGGCGCGTTCACGGGTGCGGTGGCGAACAAGCAGGGCTTGCTCGAGATGGCCGAGGGCGGTACGGCGTTCTTCGACGAGATCGGCGAGCTTCCCATCGACATGCAGGCGAAGCTGCTGCGCGTGCTTCAGGAAAAGGAAATCCGCCCGCTCGGTTCGGTGAGCGGACGCAAGGCGCGCTTCCGCCCCATCGCCGCGACGAACCGCGATCTGGGCGCCGAAGTCGAGCGCGGCCGCTTCCGCCAGGATCTTTACTACCGCCTAAACGTCGTGAAGGTGCGGATTCCCCCGCTGCGCGAGCGCCGGGAAGACATCCCGGAGTTGGCGCAGCACTTCCTGGCGCGCTGCGGTGCGCGGCATGAGCTTTCCCCGGAAGTGCTGGCCTCCATGATGCGTTACGACTGGCCCGGCAATGTGCGCGAGCTGGAGAACTGCATCCAGCAGATGGTCGCGCTGAATTCCGGACCGGCCCTCGGCACGGCGGACCTGCCCTCCCAGCTCCAGAATTCGCTCTTCGTGGAACGGCTCAATGAAAAGCCGTCCGCGGTGCGCGTCCCGCCCGAGCGCGTGCTCTCGCTCGAAGAACTGGAGAAGCAGGCGATCGCCGAGGCGCTGCTCTTCACGCGTGGCGACCGCGCGCACGCCGCCCTCCTGCTCGGCATCGGACGGACGACGTTGTATCGCAAGCTGAAGCTGTATCGGATGTAATCCGAGTGCATCGGCGCCCGGAAATCATGTAGCCATCCTGCGCGGCTCGAGGTTTCTGACGGCCAGGGGCTCTCCAGAAACGGGCGACCCTTGGAGGCCCCTAATCCGCGTTTATCTGCGTTCATCGGCGGCCAGAAATGTTTTTTTTTAGCCGCCGAAGCCTGGCGGCCCTATGACGGCCCCCGGTTAAGCTAACCTGACCCATGCGGCATGAAAATCGCTCTCGACGCCACCTATAGCATCGGACGGAACCTCTCGGGCGTCGGCGTGTATTCGCGCGAAATCATGGAAGGCGTCGCTGCCGCTCATCCTGAGGCGCACTTCCTCTACTGCTACCGCCCGCACAGGTTTCTGCGATCTTTCAGGCGCCCCTTGCCCCCGAACTGCTCGCGCCGCCTGCTCTACGAGCCGCTCGTCCCGCGCTTCGCCCGCATCTTTCACGGCCTCAACCAGCGGCTTCCTCACGCCCGCCTGCGCCGCACGGTCGCGACCTTCCACGACCTGTTCGTCATCACCGGCGACTACTCGACTCCCGAATTCCGCCGGCGCTTTGAAATCCAGGCGAAGGACGCGGCCGCGCGCGCCGATCTCATCATCGCCGTCTCGGAGTTCACCGCGCGCCAGGTCGAGGAATGCCTCGGGGTCGAACGCTCCCGCCTCCGCGTGATCCACCACGGCGCGACTCCCCCGCCGCACGATCCGCCGGACTTCGCTGCGCGCGAGCCCATCGTCCTGCACGTGGGCGCGATCCAGAAGCGTAAGAACGTCACGCGGCTCGTCCAGGCTTTCGAGTGCATGAGCCCCGAGTGGCGCCTGGTCCTGGCGGGATCGAGCGGCTACGGAGCGCCGGACGTTCTGCAGGCCATTGACCGGAGCCCGGCCCGCGCGCGCATCGAAGTGACCGGGTACATTCCAGGCGCGGAACTCGAGCGCTGGTACGAACGCGCCTCCATCTTCGCGTTTCCATCGCTCGATGAAGGCTTCGGAATGCCGGTTCTTGACGCCATGGCCCGCGGAGTCCCGGTCCTCACGTCGAACCGCTCTGCGCTACCCGAGGTCGCGGGCGGCGCGGCGCTGCTCGCCGATCCCGAAGACACCCATGCCCTGTCTGAGAACCTGAACAAGCTTGCGGGAAATGTGGAGTTGAGGAAGGAACTGGCCGGCGCCGGCAGACGCCGGGCGGCTTGCTTTACCTGGCAGGCCGCAGTGTCAAAAACCTGGTCGGTTTATACCGAACTGCTTTAGTGAGTCTCTTCATCAAACGCGATTTTCAAAGCACGCAGAAACTTCTGATCCTGCGAAGTCCACTTGAGTTTGGCTTTCGGCTCCCGTCCGGCGACGGGCTCGGCCGTGCCTTCCGTTTCGGTCTCGGCCCCCTCGGCCTCGTCCCGTTTGTTGAACCCGATCGTGGCTTCCAGGACGAGAAACACGTCGTAGCCGGCGCGCCGGATTTCACCAATCGCGCCAGCGATCCGGTCGGAGTCGGAAAGCGATTCGTTGATCGCGTTGCCGAGTTCCTGCATGAGAACCTTGAGTTTCTCTTCCACGAATTGCCCCTTTCAATTCCCGGGCCACTCTAAGGATAACACCATCTAAAATATTGATGCCCCGCTGGAGACCTCCGTTTCACCAATCGGAGGCGGCATCACGACCCGCCTTGATTGTATTGAACCGGCCTGACTTCCACAAGGCCCAATTACATCATCGGCGCGGCGCTTCCAGTTCTGTAGCGTTTGTTCGGGAAGACGCGATCTCCGGTGGCGGCTCTAGGCGTTCAGAGCCGCCCCCGCCCCGGCTCTGGCAGGCGTCCCCCCGCCGGCCCTGCCTCGGAAACGAGCTTTGCTACGATAGGGAGGGACTTCTCGCCGATGTTTTCGATTTCCCACGGACGCCAGTTCGTCAAGCATGTGCTGCCCGCGGTTCTCCGCCCTCTCCGTGTGCTCTGGAACCAGATCATAGGGTTCTTCTTCCTGGTACTTACGGTATGGGCGGTCCCCCGTACCATCACGAACGTACGTGAATTTGACGGGGACCCTGAGAGCGTCGCTCACCTGCTTCTCAGTGGAATCTTCGTCGCGCTCATGGGGGGATTCTGCGTGTACTCGTTCTGGCGCGCGCATAAGGTGCCAAAATCACGATGACCGACCAGGTTGGCAAGCCAGGTGAATTTCCTTACACCCGCGGAATTCACCGGGACATGTACCGCAGCCGTCTGTGGACCATGCGGCAGTATGCGGGCTTCGGCACGGCCGCCGAAAGCAACAAGCGCTATCGTTACCTGATCTCGCAGGGGACAACCGGCCTCTCGGTCGCCTTTGACCTGCCCACGCAAATGGGCCTCGATTCGGACCATCCGCTCGCGGCGGGTGAAGTGGGGCGCGTCGGCGTGGCGATCTGCTCGCTGGCCGACATGGAGCGCCTGTTCGACGGCATCCCGCTCGAGCGGGTGACCACGTCAATGACGATCAACTCGACGGCGGCCATCCTGCTCGCGTTCTACGTGCTGGTCGCGCGGCGCCAGGGCGCCGATCCGAAAAAGCTTTCCGGCACGGTTCAAAACGACATCCTGAAGGAATACATCGCCCGCGGGACCTATATATATCCCCCGCGCCCCGCGATGCGCATCATCACGGACCTGTTCGCCTGGGCCGGCCGCGAAACGCCCGCCTGGAACACGATTTCCATCAGCGGCTATCACATCCGCGAGGCCGGCTCGACCGCCACGCAGGAAGTCGCCTTCACGCTCGCCAACGCGATCGCCTACATCGAAGCGGCGCTTGCGGCCGGGCTCGAGCTCGATTCCTTCGCCCCGCGCCTGTCCTTTTTCTTCAGCTCCGACAGCGACTTCCTTGAAGAAATCGCGAAATTCCGCGCCGCGCGCCGCCTCTACGCGCACATCATGCGCGACCGCTTCGGCGCGAAGAACCCGCGCTCGATGATGCTCCGCTTCCACGCCCAGACCGCCGGCTCGAGCCTCACGGCCCAGCAGACCGACGTGAACCTGGTGCGGGTCACGCTCCAGGCGCTCTCGGCCGTGCTCGGCGGCGCGCAATCGCTGCACACGAACTCGCGGGATGAGGCGCTGGCGCTCCCCACCGAGGAATCCGTGCGGCTGGCGCTGCGGACCCAACAGATCATCGCCTACGAAAGCGGCGTGACGGCGACGCCCGATCCCTTCGGCGGAAGTTACTATATCGAGGAACTGACGGACAGGATCGAGCGGGGCGCCAAGGCGTATCTCGAGAAGATCGACGCCGCCGGCGGAGCGCTCCGCGCGATCGAGACCGGCTACGTCCAGAACGAAATCCAGAACTCGGCGTACGATTTCCAGCGCAAGGTGGAGTCGGGCGAGCGGATCGTCGTGGGCGTCAACCGTTTCCAGGTCGAAGACCGCCAGGCGGTGCCGACGTTCCGGCTGGACCCGTCGGTCGAAAGCGAGCAGGTCGAGCGCGTCCGCAACGTTCGTGCCTCGCGAGACCAGGCGGCCGTCGCGGCCGCGCTCGACCGTCTCCAGCAAGCCGCCTGCGGAACCGAAAACCTGCTGCCGTTCATCGTCGAAGCCGCCAGCCACTACGCGACCGTCGGGGAGATCTCCGGCCGCCTGCGCGGTGTCTTCGGAGAATACAGGGAAGGGTAGCTCTTCTATGAAACGGCTCCTGCCCGGCCTTCTCCTCTCCGTGGGGTTGGTGTGGGGGCAGGCCGACGTTCGGGAGCTGCTCGAAAGCAAGACGCTCAGCCGGATCGAGGAGCTGGACCGCGCACTCGACGGCGCGCTCGGCGTCGCCGTGATCGACCTGACCACCGGCCGCGCGCTCACCTACCACGCCGATTCCGTTTTCCCCACCGCCAGCTCGATCAAGGTTCCGATCATGATCGAGGTCTTCCGCAAGGCGCGTGCGGGCGCGCTTCCGCTCGACCGCGAGATCCCGCTCGCGCCGGCCGACCTGGTGGATGGCAGCGCGCGGCTCAAAGTGATGCTGAGGAACGGGACCGCGAAAGCAACTGTGCGCGAACTGGTGGAGGCGATGATCGAGGTGAGCGACAACTCGGCCACGAACAAGCTCATCGATCTGGCCGGGATGGACGCCGTGAACCATACCCTCGACGAACTCGGGCTCCCGAACACTCGCCTCCGCCGCAAGATGATGGACTGGGTGGATACCGACCACCGCGAGAACATCTCGACCCCGCTCGAGATGGCACGCCTGATGGAGGCGCTCTACCGGGGCAAGGCGGCGCACGAGGCAGACACGGCTGAAATGCTCAAGATCCTGAAGCGCGTCGAGGCCGGGATGCGCCAGGCCGTTCCGTCAAAGATCGAAGTGGCGGCGAAGCCCGGAGAGATCCCGGGCGTGTACTGCGAGACGGGCATCGTGTTCCTGCCGTGGCGCCCCTTCGCGCTCAGCGTGATGTCGGCCTTCGTCCCCGGCGGGAGGAACCCCGTCCCCGAAGTCACCGCTATGATCTACAAGCTCTTCGAGAAGCTGGACGGCGCGAACCGCTACGGCCACACCTTGTAGAGCGGGACCCCCCTGGGCCCCTGCCCGGCCCGATTAAAATGGAACTTATGGATGAACTCAGGGGCAAACGAATCGCGCTGCTCGTCGACCAGCTCTACCAGGAACTCGAAGTCTGGTATCCCTACTACCGCCTGAAAGAAGCCGGGGCGGAAGTGGTCACGCTGGGAGCCGAAGCGGGCGTCACCTATCCCAGCAAGCACGGCTATCCGGTGGTGTCCGACCGGTCCTATCAGGACGTGAAGGCTGAAGACTTCGACGGTATCATCGTGCCCGGCGGCTACGCGCCGGACTTCATCCGTCGCCACGCCGCCGCCAACAAGCTTGTGAAGGACCTCGACGCCCAGGGCAAGCTCGTCGCGGCCATCTGCCACGGGCCCTGGGTCCTGTGCTCGGCCGGCGTGCTGAAGGGCCGCCGCGCGACGTGCTTCTTCGCGATCAAGGACGACGTCATCAACGCCGGCGCAAAATTCGAAGATGCCGAAGTAGTGATGGACGGCAACCTGGTCACCTCGCGCAAGCCGGACGACCTCCCGGCCTTCTGCCGCGCGGCGATCCAGGTCCTTACCGCCGCCCCGGTGGCGGCCAGCTGACCCGCTGACGCATTGACTCCCCCTTCCCAACGCAAGTACAATTCCGCTTCGCGGAGGACACCACATGAAGCGGTACGCACGGCTGATCGGCATCAGACCTGACGCCATTGAGGAGTACAAGAAGTATCACGCCCGCGTTTGGCCCGAGGTGCTCGACACCATTCGCAGGTGCAACATTCACAACTATTCCATCTTCCTGATCGAAGACCGCCTGTTCGCCTACTTCGAGTACCACGGCACGGACTTCGCGGCCGACATGGCGAAGATGGCCGCCTGCCCCAAGACACAGGAGTGGTGGGCCATTATGGACCCGATGCAGGAGCCCCTGCCGAATCACATCCCCGGCGAGCGCTGGACCGAGCTCGAGGAAGTTTTCCACACGGACTAGCGCAGCCCCCGCTCTTTCAGGAACGCGATGAGCCCGGCGGGATCGTCCGTGATGATGCCGTCCACGCCGGCGCGGATCAGTCGGGCCCAGTCGCGCGGGCGGTTCGCCGTCCACGGCACTACCTGGATTCCCGCCGCGTGGGCGCGCTCCACCTTCGCTTCGGTGACGAGCCGGTGGTACGGCCCGATCACCTTCGCCCCAGCCTCGCGCGCCACCGCCGCGAACCCGCGCCGTGGAAACTGGCACAGCGCCGCAAGCGGAATCGCCGCATCCAGACGCTTCACCGCGCGCAGAATCCGCAGGTCGAACGATTGCACCTGTACGCGCTCGACCAGTTTGTGCTTGCGGATTGCCTCGACCACGAGGCGCGCGTAGTCCTCCGGCGGCGGCGTGTGCCGCCGATGCGGCGTGGTCTTTACCTCGATGTTGAACCGGAACTTGCCGCGCCCCGCCAGCGCGAAGACCTCCTCGAGCGTCGGGATGCACGCGCCCGGAACCCGCGCCTGCTTCGGAAACCGCCGGTTCCCGAGCGTTCCGCAGTCGAACATGCGCAGCCGCTCGAGCGTCATCTTGCGGACCACGCGCGTCCCCCACGGCCCCTTGCAGCGCCGCCTGAGCAGCACCGGATCGTGGCAGGCGACCACCACGTCGTCCTCGGTGACGGCCGTGTCGAGCTCGATATAATCGGCGCCGGCGTCGATCGCATACGCGAATGCGGCGATCGTGTTCTCCGGCATGGCGGCGCGGGCGCCCCGGTGACCGTGTACTGCGATCCGGCGCGGCATTGTCTCTCATCATAGCCGCCGGGTCGGTTCCTGGTCGAAGATGGAAGAAGCAACAAGGAGGGAACAGTGGTTCCACCGGCTGGAATGCGGCTTCTGATCGCTTTCGCCGTCGCGGGCAACGTCTCGGGGAATTTTTTGCTGAGCCGCGGCATGCACGACATCGGCGCGCTGGTCACGCTGTCGCCGCTTCCCTACATCCGCGCGCTCCTCAATCCCTGGGTGCTGGGCGGCGTGCTGCTGCTGATCGGCTGGACCGTCGCGCAGTTGTCCCTGCTCAGCCGCGCGGATCTCACCTACGTGCTGCCCGTCACTGCGCTGTCCTACGTGGGGACGGCCATTCTGGGCGGGGCTTTGCTCGGCGAATCGATTTCGCCCGCGAGGTGGGGCGGAATCGTCCTGATCACAGCCGGAGTCGCGATCGTCGGCGCCACCGTGCCGCGCACCCCCGGAGCGCGGCCGTGAAGTGGGCGCTCGTAGGTGTCATCGTCGCGTGCAACGCCTCCGCCGACCTGCTCAACACCGCCGGAATGAAGCGGCACGGCGAGGTTCGCCGCTTCGGCCCCCGCGCGCTCGCCGGCCTGGCCTGGAGCCTTTCGCGCAACCCCTTCATCCTGGGCGGAATCCTGAGCATGGCTGTCGCATTCTTCGCCCTGCTGGCGCTGCTGTCGGTCGCCGACCTGAGTTTCGCCGTCCCGGCCACCGCCGTGAGCTACATGCTCGAAACCCTGCTGGCGAAGGTGCTGCTCAACGAGCGCGTTGATTGGCGCCGCTGGACCGGAGCCGCGCTGGTCGCCTCGGGAGTCACGCTGCTGGCGCTCTAAAGTTCTCCCTCCGCCCCGCCGATAGGCGGGGCGTGGAACCGGACTCCCCCGAAATCCTCAGCCGCGGTGCCATCCTCGAGCGCGTCGGCGGCGATGCGGAGTTCCTGCGTGAACTCTCGGGCCTGTTTGCGGAAAACTGCCCGAAGCTGCTTGCCGAGATCCGCGGCTCCATCTCAAACCGCGACCCGCGGGCGCTCGAGCGCGCGGCCCATTCCCTGAAGGGCTCCGTTTCGAATCTCGGCGCCGGGCCCGCGCGCGAGGCCGCGCTGCGCCTGGAAATGCTCGGCCGCTCGGGCGACCTCGCCCCGGCCGCCGAAGCCTGCTCGGCTCTCGAACGCGAAATCGAACGCTTCACGGACGCGCTCGCCGCCCTGGCGCGCCAGCTCGAACGTTAAAAAAGAAGTCCGCGTTTCCGCCGCCGCGTCTGCTATAGTTGAAGTCTCGCCGTATGAAACCAGCCGTTCCCACCGAGATCGCCTGCGCGCACAGTCCGGATTCCGACGACGCCTACATGTTCTATGCGCTGGCGACCAGGAAAATCCGGTCCAGCCTGGTTACCTTCCGGCACGTGCTCGACGACATCGAATCGCTCAATCGCAAAGCGGAGCAGAGCTGCTACGCCCTGACTGCCATCTCGTATCACGCCTATCCGTACCTCGCCGACAAGTACGTCCTGATGGGGAGCGGGTCGAGCGTGGGCGATGGCTACGGCCCCATGCTTGTGGCGCTCTGGCCCTACGGCGCCGGCGAAATCAAGGGCAAGCGCATCGCGGTGCCCGGCACGCTCACTACCGCCTATCTCACGCTCAAAATCGTCGAGCCGGATTTCGAAGCGGTCGTCGTCCCGTTCGACAAAGTTCTCGAAGCGGTCTCGGAGCGCTCGGCCGACCTCGGCCTCATCATCCACGAGGGCCAGCTCACCTACGCCCGCGCCGGGTTCCATAAGGTGCTCGACCTGGGAGTGTGGTGGAAGGCGAAGTACGACCTGCCGCTGCCGCTCGGCGCCAACGCCCTGCTGCGCTCGCTCGCCCCCGAGATCCAGTCCGAGTGCTGCCGGCTGATGCGCGACAGCATCCAGTACGCGCTCGACAACCACGAAGAAGCGCTCAACTACGCCATGCAGTTCGCCCGCGACATGGAGCCGCGGCTCGCCGAAAAGTTCATCGGCATGTACGTGAACCACTTCACGGTCGATGCGGACGAGAGGGTCGAGCGCGGCGTCCAGACGCTTTACGATGCAGGCTACGAGTGCGGCATGCTCCCGCGCCGCATTCAGGCCGAATTCATACGCTAGAAAGTCCTTCCGCTGTCATAATAGTGGGCTATGCGGTATTTCTACGCCTTCGTCTGTAGTGTGCTGATTTGCGGCTGCGCGCTGGCGCAGGACGCCTCGGACCCCAAGCAGCGCGCCCGCGCGGCGCGCGACCTCGTCAAGCTGGGCTCGGATGCGATTCCGAAGCTCCAGGCGATGCTGACCGATCCCGACGTTGACGTCCGCATCGAAGTCGTGAAAGCCATCGTCGAAGTGGACACCGCCGCCAGCCTCGACCCGCTCATCCAGGCCACGCGCGACAACGACCCAGAAGTGCAGATCCGCGCCACCGACGGACTGGTGAATTTCTACCTGCCCGGCTACGTGCAGAGCGGCCTGAGCGCCAAGCTCCGCCGCGCCGGCAAGGTAATCAAGGCGAAATTCACCGACACGAACGACCAGGTGATCGGCAACTACGTGCAGGTGCGGCCCGAGGTGGTCGCGGCGCTGGGCAAGCTGGCGCGCGGCGGCATCTCGATGGAGTCGCGGGCCAACGCGGCGCGTGCCGTGGGCATCCTGCGCGGCCGTGCTGCGCTCCCCGACCTCTACGAAGCGCTGCGCTCGAAGGACGACCAGGTCATCTACGAGAGCCTGAATGCGATCCAGAAGATCCGCGACCCCGAGGCCGCGCCCCGCATCGCGTTTCTGCTGCGCGACCTGAACGAGAAGGTGCAGATCGCGGCCATCGAGACCACCGGGCTGCTCCAGAACCGCGACGCCCTTCCCCAGCTTCGGGAGGCGCTCACCCGCGCGCGCTCCACGAAGGTCCGGCGCGCCGCCCTGACCGCCATCGCCATGCTCCCCGACGAAGGCAGCCGCCCCATCTACCAGCAATACCTGAACGACAAAGACGACGCGCTGCGCGCTGCCGCCGCCGAGGGCTTCGCCCGGCTGAGGAACAAGGCCGACCTGCCCGTCATCGAAAAGGCCTACGCGGGCGAGCAGAAGCGCAACGCCCAGCTTTCAGGCGCCTTCGCGCTCGTCATGCTGGGCCGCACCGAGATCTCCGAGATGAGTCCGCTCCAGACGCTCATCAACACGCTGAATTCCTCCTCGTGGCGCGGCGTCTCGCGAGCGTTTCTGATCGAGCTCGCCCGAGAGCAGGCGATCCGGGCCTCGCTCCAGCAGGCTGTGAAACAAGGAACCCGCGACGAAAAAATCGAGCTGGCGCAAATTCTGGCCGTGAGCGGAGATAAGGACACGGTGCCGGTCCTCAACGACCTGACCCACGACTCCGACACCGAAGTCGCGCAAGCCGCGCTGAACGCCGCCCGAACCCTGAAGGCAAGATTGCAGTAGGGCGGACCCTGGTTTGCGGGCGCTCCCCGGCCACCCCACAAAACAGAAAGGGCGCCTGGCCCATGGCCGGCGCCCTCCACCGAGAAGGAAAATTGGTCTTCGAACTACTTGGCCTTCTTCTGTTTCTGCTGGCCGACGCGCACCTTGACGTGCTGCGCCTTCGCTTCCTGAAACGCCTTGTGATCGTGACGAGCCACAGCCTCGGCGATGTACTTATCAACATCGACGCTGCCGTTCTTCGGGATCACGGCCATCAACGTAAAGTTGTCGTTGCAGGTCGGGCAGAAGGGCCGAAATCGCGTCACGTTGGGTATTGCCATACTCAAGTTAGCTTAACACAGTTGCGGGGCTGGGTTTTGTCCGCGACAGTCTATCCTTAACCGGCAATCGACGTCCACAACATCATCGCCGTCAGGACAATCATGACCACGCTCGTCATGCCCGCCACTACGTTCTGCCAGCGCCGGTTCTTCATCTCGCCCATCAGCTCTTCCCGGTTCACCAACTTCAACATGAAGATCAGGACAAACGGCAGCAGGACGCCGTTGGCCACCTGAGAAAGCAGAATCACCTTCAACAGAGGCATCTGCGGAATCAGGACGCACCCCGCCCCCAGCACGATCAGGAACGTGTAGAGCGAATAGAAAATCCTGGCCTCTGAGAACCGCTTGTCCACGCCGGATTCGAACCCTAACCCCTCGCACACGTTGTACGCCGTGGCCAGCGGCAGGATCGCCGCCGAAAGCAGCGAGGCGTTCACCAGTCCCAGCCCGAACAGCAGGGTTGTGAACTGCCCGGCGAACGGCTTGAGGGCCAGCGCGGCCTCGGCCGCGTCGTTGATCTCGCCGTGCCCGCTGTTGAAAAGCGTCGCCGCGCACGCAACGATGATGAAAAACGCGATCACGTTGGTGACGACGCAACCCAGAATCACGTCCCATCGCGCCAGCCCGTAATCCTTCTTCGTGACGCCTTTCTCCACCACCGATGCCTGCAAATAGAACTGCATCCAGGGCGTAATCGTCGTGCCGACCAGCCCGATCATCATCGTGATGTACCCCGGGTCGGAGCGGAACTCGGGAATGATCGTCTTTTCGAGCGCGAGCCGCCAGTCCGGATTTGCGAGAAACGCCGATACCGGATACGCAAAATAGACCAGCGAGAACAGGATCAGGATGCGCTCGACGGGCTTGTAGGTGCCCCGCACGATCACGTACCACACCAGCGCCGCCCCGGCCGGCACGGCGATGTATTTGCTTACGCCGAACACGCCCATGCCGGACGCAATCCCCGCGAACTCCGCGAAAATGTTCCCTAGATCGGCCAGCGCCAGCACCACCATCGTGAAGAACGCCATACGCAGGCCGAACTCCTCGCGGATCAGATCGGAAAGCCCCTTGCCGGTGGCCACCGCCATGCGCGACGCCATCTCCTGAACCACGATCAGGGCGATGGTCGTCAACACCAGCGTCCACAGCAGCGAATAGCCGTACTTTGCGCCGGCTTGCGAATAGGTGAGAATGCCGCCGGGATCGTTATCGACGTTGGCTGTGATGAACCCCGGCCCCAGGATGGCGAAAAACGCCGCCAGTTTGTACCAGACCAGGCGCAGCCCGATCTGGCGCGGTTTGCGCGGGAATCTGGTGAGCAGGTCGTGGCCGGTTTGCTTGGTGGTCATCGCTCATCTCATGTGGCGGATCGTGATGCCCGCAAGCGCCAGCGTCAGCCCGATCAGGATGGCCACGGAGGACCATGCGATCGCGTTATACAGCGGCGAGTTCGTCCACTTTCCCATCAACTCCTTCCGGTTGACGAGCAGGATCATGAAAATCAGGATCACCGGAAGCAGAATGCCGTTGAGCACCTGCGAAAGCAGGATCATCTTCACCAGCGGGAAATCCGGCAGCAGCACAACTCCGGCGCCGGCGGCGATCAGCAGCGTGTACAGCCAGTAAAAAACCGGCGCCTCGCCGAAGCGCTTGTTGACCCCGGCCTCGAACCCCAGGCCCTCGCATACCGAGTACGCCGTCGAAAGCGGCAGAATCGAAGCCGCGAACAGCGACGCGTTGCACAGCCCCGCGCTGAAAAGCAGAAACGCGTACTCGCCGAAGGGTTGGAGCGCCGCGGCCGCGTCGGCAGCCGTCTTGATGCTCCGGGGACCGTTGACCCAGATCGAGCCCGCGCAGGCCACGATGATGAAGAACGCGATCACGGCCATGGCGATGCAGCCGACGATCACTTCAATCCGCGACGCCGAGTATTCCTTCTCTGTGACGCCTTTTTCGACCACCGCGGCTTGCAGATAGAACTGCATCCAGGGCGCGATCGAGGTGCCCACCATGCCGATGAGCATGATGATGTAGCCGGGGTCGAGCATCAGCACCGGGTGTATGGAGCCGATGGCAGCCGCCTTCCAGTTCGGCCCGATCAGAATCGCCGAAACGATGTAGGCGGCGTAGACGACGCACGCGCCGAGGAAGATTTTCTCAACGCTCCGGTAGGTGCCCTTGACGACCAGCAGCCACACCGCCGCCGCGCCGAGCGGAACCGAAATGTACCGGCTCACGCCGAACAGCCCGAGCGATCCGGCGATGCCCGCGAACTCGGCCATGATGTTGGTCAGGTTCGTCAGCACCAGCGCCGCCATGACGAGGAACGTCGTCCGCAGCCCGAATTCCTCGCGGATGAGATCGGAGAGGCCCTTGCCCGTCACCGCGCCCATGCGCGAGTTCATCTCCTGCGTCACGACGAGCAGGATCGTGATCGGCAGCAGGGTCCACAGCGGCAGATAGCCATATTGTGCGCCCGCCTGCGAATACGTGAGGATGCCGCCGGCGTCGTTGTCCACCATCGCGGTGACAAACCCGGGCCCGATCACGCCGAAGAACAGCAGGATCTGGTATCGAAAACGCTTCAGCATCGGCCTCGCTCATCGGTGCCTCAGCACGGTAATCACATCGTCCGCCGTGATGACTCCGGCCAACTTCTCCTCGCGGTCCACCACCGGCAAGGTCAGGATGTTGTATTTGTCGAACAGCGCCGTCACCCGGTCCTGTTTCTCATCGACGGAGACGTGAATGAGCGTGCCGGCGGCGAGTTCCTTCAGCGGCGTCTCCGGCGCCGAGACAAGCAGTTTTCCGGCCGGAACGGCGCCTTTAAGGCGGCCGCCCGAGTCGGTGAGAAATAGCGTATTCAGGCCCTCGATGAGGTCTTCGTTGCGGCGGATCTCCTCCAGCGCGTCGGCCACGGTCGCCTCCTCGGCGACGGCTACATATTCGGTGTTCATCATGCCGCCCGCTGTGTCCTCTTCGAACTCGAGCAGTTCCTCGACCTCGGTCTTCTCCTCGGCCTCCATCTCCTCGAGGATTTCCTCGGAGGTTTCTTCTTCGAGTTCGGCCATGACGTTGGCGGCCGTGTCGGGCGACATTTCTTCGACGATGTCGGCGGCCTTTTCGGTGTCGAGGGACTCGAGGATGCTCGCCTGCATCTTCGGGTCCACCTCGGAGAGGGTCTCGGCCGCGACCTCGCTGTCGAGCGTTTCCATGACCGCGCTGCGTTCCTCGGGGCTGAGGTCCTCGACGATGTCGGCCAGGTCGGCCGGGTGCAGATTCTCGAGTTTCTGGTAATCGAGGTTGAGGCGCAGGCGGCGCTGCGGATCCGGCTCGACGATGTTGACGAACTCCCAGCGGATCGAGTTGGGCGGAACCGCGGCCTGAAGCCGCCGGATCCACCGCCGCGGCAGCCACCCCTGCACGATCCGCCGCAGGATGCTCCGCACTCCAATATCGACTTCGAGCACTTGGAGGACGTCGTCGCCGGTTTCCCGGCTCTTGACCACCTCGAAGGTGACGTCGTTGACCCGGACCACCTTGCGTCCGTTCGAGTCGATGATCTGCTGGTCGAGCAGGTCGCGCGCGATGCGCAGCATGTACTCGTCTTCGTGGTACGGGGTCAGAATTTCATCGCGCAGGTGGACGCCGTCGAGCGAGATGGTGCGGATCTGGTCGTGGCGGATCGTCAGCCAGGCCCAGCCGCCGCCCACCAGGTAGCGGTCCACGCGGACGGGATCGATCAGGGGGACGAGCGCGGCGTCCTCGATGCGGCCAATGCGGCGCCCCTTGAGGTCGAAGACCCTGAGACCGAGGATGTCCGTGAAATAGAGCAGTTCCGGCATCGAAAAACGTCCTGGCCCATCCGGGCAGCCCGAGCGCGCCAAGGGCGTGTTTTGATTGGCCGTGCCGCTGTGATGCGCTCTACATCGCGTTCAAAACCACTATGACGCAAAGCCCGCGCCACCCGCAACAAAAAATGCGTTTTGTGGGCCGGAACGCCTGGTCCGCGGCGGTTTCCCGGCCGGCCCGGCTAGAATGGAATTTATGTCTGAAACATTGAAGATCGCCGGGCGGGAATTCCGCTCGCGCCTGATTGTCGGCACGGGCAAGTACCGCAGCTTTCCGGAAATGGCACGCTGCCACGAAGCCTCGGGCGCTGAGATGGTCACCGTCGCGGTCCGCCGCGTCAATCTGACGGACCGGTCTAAGGAATCGCTGCTCGACTACATCGACCGCACGAAGCTCTTCATCCTGCCGAACACGGCCGGCTGCTACACGGCGGACGAGGCGATCCGGACGGCGCGGCTGGCGCAGGAAGTCGGCCTGTCGAACTGGATCAAGCTCGAGGTGATCGGCGACCAGAAGACGCTGTTCCCGGACAACGAAGGCCTGCTCGAAGCGACGCGCGTGCTGGCCAAGGAAGGCTTCGTCGTCCTGCCCTACACGAACGACGATCTGGTGAACGCGAAGAAGCTGATCGACGCCGGAGCGGCGGCGGTCATGCCGCTGGCGGCCCCGATCGGCTCCGGCATGGGCATCCAGAACCCGGCGAACCTGCGGATCATCCGCGAGATGATCACCGAAGTGCCGCTCATCGTGGACGCGGGCGTCGGGACGGCCTCCGACGCGGCCGTCGCGCTCGAAATGGGCTTCGACGGCATCCTCATGAACACCGCGATCGCCGAAGCGGAAGACGCCGAAAAGATGGCACGGGCCATGAAAGCCGCGGTCGAAGCCGGCCGCCTGGCGTACGAAGCCGGCCGCATGCCGAAGCGCCTCTACGCCGCCGCCAGCAGCCCGCTCGCGGGCGTGGTCCGGTAGGGCGGACGTTGGCGGAATCCCCCGGCTGAGAGGCACGCCGGCGGCATCGCCTAGCGGGCTGTCCCCAGGTACTCGCCGGTCACGGCGTCTACAAACACCGAATACGCGCTCGTTGAAACGGACTCGCCCCAATACACGCGCCAGGCGGGGTCGGGGAACCGCGCCGTCTTCTCGAGCAGGAACCGCACCGGCACACCCGGGTTCTTCCGCGCGTACTCGCGCCCCTGCTTCATCGCCACCTCGTAGGCGGCGGGCGAATCCTTCCTGAACGCCTGCACCAGGAACGGCTCGGCGCCGCCCGCGGTGGACCAGCCCACGGGCGGGTCCGAGGTCACGCCGCCCCGCAGGTTCCGCGCGGGCCTGTGGATCACGGAATAGATAAAGCGCCGTAAGGTGCGCTGGCCCGGCGAGACGAACACGGCTTCCCACGCGCCCGCCTTCCCGCCCTCGGCCTTGATCTCGTCCACGTCGATCTCGGCGACCCGCAGCGGCTGCGCGTCGGCTGCCCACATGCGCGCGGAGGCCCAGATCTTATAAAACGCGGTTTGCCCCGTGACCGGCTCGGGCGGCTTCTGTTCGGCCGCTGGTTTCGGGCTCTCCGAGCACCCCACCAGCAGCACAACGAAGAACAACAGGCTGGTTCGATTCACGTGATTCTCATTTTACGCGGCGCCGATCTGTGGCAGAATGCGGTCAGCGAAACGCATGCTGTTCGCCGAAGTGGTCGAGATATCCGCGCGCGTCGCGGCGACCTCCCGCCGCCTCGAAAAGATCGATCTCGTGGCCGGGCTGCTGCGCCGCCTCGCCGCCGACGAAATCGAGCCGGTGGTGGCGTTCCTTTCAGGCGGCGCGCGCCAGGGGCGCATCGGCATCGGATACGCGACGCTGCGCGATGCCGCCGCGGAGCAGGCTGAAACCGCCACGCTCGAAATTCTGGATGTGGACCGCGCCCTAGGCTCCATGGCCGGGCCGCGGAAAAGCGAACGCCTGCGCGCGCTGCTTGCCCGCGCGACGGCGAAAGAACAGCAGTTCCTCACCGGCCTGCTGACCGGCGAACTTCGCCAGGGCGCGCTCGAGGGCGTAATGCTCGAAGCGATTGCGAAGGCCTCCGGCATCGCGGTCGAGCGTGTGCGCCGCGCGGCCATGATGGCGGGTGAGATGGGTGAGGTCGCGCGGGCGGCGCTCGAAGCCGGCGCATCGGGCCTGGACCGCTTCCAGGTTCAGCTCTTCCGCCCGGTGCAGCCGATGCTCGCCCAGACCGCCGACGACGTCGAAGCCGCGCTCGGCGATCTCGGCGAGGCCGCGCTCGAGTACAAATTCGACGGCGCGCGCGTGCAGGTCCACCGCTCGGGCGATCGCGTCGCCGTCTACTCGCGCAGCCTCAACGATGTGACAGCCGCCGCGCCCGAACTCGTCGAAGCCGCGCTCGCGCTGCCCGCGCGCGAGTTCATCCTCGACGGTGAGGTTCTCAGCCTCACACCGGAAGGCCGCCCGCAGCCGTTTCAGGTCACCATGCGCCGTTTCGGCCGCAAGCTCGACGTGGACCGCATGCGCGCCTCCCTGCCGCTCACGCCCTTCTGGTTCGACCTGATCTACCTCGACGGCCAGCCGCTCACGGAAGAGGCGCAGGCGCGGCGCTTCGCGGCGCTGCGCCAACTCGCGCCCGCGGCCGCCATCGCGCCCGGCATCGTCACCGCGGACCCCGAACGCGCCGGAGAATTTCTCCGCGAAGCGCTCGAGCGCGGCCACGAAGGCGTTATGGCAAAAGCGCTCGATTCCGGCTACGCGGCCGGAGCGCGCGGCCGCAACTGGGTCAAGATCAAGAAGGCCCGCACGCTCGATCTCGTGATCCTGGCGGCCGAATGGGGGCACGGCCGCCGCCGCGGCTGGCTCAGCAACCTCCACCTCGGCGCGCGCGACACCGCGAACGGCGGCTTCGCCATGCTCGGCAAAACCTTCAAGGGCCTGACCGACGACATGCTCAAATGGCAGACCGAGCAGCTTCTCAAAATCGAGATCGCGCGCGACGCCTACACCGTTTACGTGGAGCCGAAGCTCGTCGTCGAAATCGCGTTCAACGAAATCCAGACCAGCCCGCGCTACCCGAGCGGCCTCGCGCTGCGCTTCGCGCGCGTGAAGCGCTACCGGCCCGACAAATCCGCCGGCGCGGCCGACACGCTCGAGACCGTCCAGAAGCTGGCATGAACTTAGGCCGCCGGGTCTCCCTACGTCAGAAAAATGAGGATCGACGGCGTCCCTACCGCCGTGTACTGGCCGGTGAACGCCAGCGCCCCCGTCTTCCGGTTCACCCGGAACGCCGCGATCGCGTCGGCCCGCTGGTTGCACGAATACAGGAAATTTCCCGTGGGGTCGAAAGTGAAGCTGCGCGGATAGTCGCCGCGCGTCCATTCCTCGCCGGCGAACGCCAGCGTGCCGTTTGCGCCGATGGAAAACCACGCAATGGTGTCGTGCAGGCGGTTGGCGGCGTAAAGGAATTTCGCGTCGTGCGAGATCAGGACCCCGGATGTAAAGTTCGTGCCCCGGAAACCCTCGGGCAGGGTGGAAATGGTCTGCTTCGGCGTGAGGCGCCCGCGCGCGGCGTCGTAGTCGAAGGCCACGAGCGTCGATGCCTCTTCCTGCAACGAGTACAGCCGGCGCCCGTTCGGGTGGAACACGAAGTGGCGCGGTCCGTCGCCCGGAGGCAGCGCGACCGACGGCGGATCGTTCGCGATGAGCTTGCCCTTTTCGGCGTCGAACTTCCAGACGAAGATGCAGTCGAGTCCGAGATCGCTCGCCAGCACGTAGCGGCCGGCCGGATCGGGCTGCACCATATGGGCGTGCGGGCGGTCGTGGCCGCTGATCGCGAAGCTGCCCGGCGGCGCGCTCGCCGCGCGCTCCGGCCCCACAGTGCCGCGGTCTACGTGCACGTCGGTGGCTTCGCCCAGTTCTCCGCCGGGCCGCACGGGCAGCACCGCCACCGTGCCGCCGTAGTAATTCGCCACGAACAGCCACTTGCCCGACGGGTGAACGCTCAGGTGCGTGGGCCCGGCGCCGCGCGAGCTGACCGTGTTCAGCAGCGTCAACTGCCCGCTCGCGCGGTCGATCGCGTAGGCGCTCACCGAACCCTCGTCGATCTCGTTCGCCGAGTAGAGATGCGTCCGCGAGGGATCGAAGGCGAGCCACGACGGGCTCGCGCCGCTCGGGAAGAGCGCGCGTTCTGTCAGCGCGCCGGTCGCGGGGTTCATCTCGAAAAGGCAGATTCCCCTGCCCCGGCCCTTGCTGCCCTCCGGACCCTTGGGCGAGCTGAAGCAACCGGCATAGGCGAGAACCGGCGCACTCGCCGCCTCGCTCCGCCGCGCCGCGGCCAGCGCCGCAACCCCCATGAGGAACCCGCGTCGCGACGTTCCGCCGCGCGCGATCAAATCGTTGAGCGCTTTTCGCACCGCATCCACCGCCTTTCGAATTTCGTCACCGCGCGCGGCTGGGCTGCCCCGCAAATTACTTCAGGTGGGCCGCGAAGAACGGCAGCGCTTTCTTCTCGAGCCGCTCGGCGATGCGATTCACGTGGTCGCCTTCGTAGATCTCCGAGACGTGCGCGATATCGTAATCGCTCAGCACCTTGTCGAGCTGCTCGACGGTGCCGGCGATCTCCCGGTCCCTGGTTCCGGCGTCCATCGCGATGCCGCGGTATTGCCGCAGGTTCGCGATGAACTGATCGATCATCGCCAGTGGTGCGTTGGCGGTCCACTTGGCGGCGACTTGCGGCTGAAGCTTTCCGCCTTTGTACGGCAGATCGAAGAACAGCGGCGGGTTCTTCGGATTCGGCGACCACGCGGCCGCCGACGCCAGCACGATTTTCGTCGAGAAGTCGGCCTTCTCGACCTCGGCTGGATCGCGGACCGCCTCCGCCTTCGCACTGGCGCGAATGCTGCCGGCCGCCATGCAGCACGGGCTCAGCAGGTAGAGGCTCGAATACACCGACGGATGCTTCATGCCGATGCGGATCGCGCCGTAGCCGCCCATCGAGTGACCGGCCAGGCCGCGGCCCTCGCGGCCGGCAATCGTGCGGTAGTGCGCATCGATGTAGGCGACCAGGTCCCCGGCGACGTAATCCTCCCAATTCCCCGTGGTCGCCGAGTTCGAGTACATGCTGCCCTGGTAGCGCGTGAACGCGTTCGGCATGACGACGATCATGTCGCGCACGCCTGAGGCGAGCGCGCGGTCCATGACCGCGGGAACGCTGACGAAATGCGGCTTGACGCCCCACCAGTTGTCGGTGTCATCGGTGAATCCGTGGAGGAGATAGACGACCGGGTAGCGCTTGCCCGCGGCCGCGTCGTAGCCGGGCGGCAGATAAACGGCGACGTCACGGTCAGGCGAATCTCCCTCGAGATTTCCTTCGAGCGATTTGCCGTGGACCGTGACGCGTTGTACCGTTCCGTGCCGTGTCTCGCTCTGTGCGCCCGATGCAGCCAGGGCCAGGATCGCCAGCCCGAAGAAGCTAAGCCTCATAGGCGCCAGTGTACTGCGGGAGCCCGCTACCTGTGGTGCCCGCCGCCCCCGCCGCCCGAGTGCCCGCCGCCACCGTGGCCGCCACCACCCGAGAATCCGCCGCCTGAGCGGCCCCCGCCGCTGGAGAATCCGCCGCCTGACCGGCCTCCGCCGCCGTGCCCGCCACCGGAGAAGCCGCCGCCAGAGGCACGCGCCCCTCCGCCGCCTGAATACGCCCGCGGAGCCGAGTAGCTGCGATTCGGCGCGGAGTTCGACCGAGGAGCCGAGTACGTCCCGCCACGCGGAGCCGAGTACGTCCCGCCGCGAGGAGCCGAGTACGTACCGCCGCGAGGAGCCGAGTACGTGCTTCCGCGAGACGCCGAGTAGTTAGGCGTCGTGGACCGGCCATAGGACGGCGAGTTCCGGTAGCCCGGCGTCGTCCCCCGGTACCCCGGCGACGAAGACCGGTACGCCCGGGCCGTCGTGCTCGGCCGCCCCGCCGAGCGCCACCCGGAGTTCGGCGCAGTCCTGTAGCGCGCGCCAACTCCGGCGCTCCGCCATCCGCCCGTATTCGAGTTCCGGAACGAACGGTTCCCCACGTACCGCGCCGAGCCGAACCGGTTCGCGACGGCGCGGCTTGCGTAAGGAGCGCCCAGCCGGTGGACGGGGTTATGCATCCAAGCCGTCCGCGGCCCGCCGAACCGGTATCCGCCGCCGTGCCCGTATCCGTAGCGGTATCCGCCGCCATACCAGCCACGATACCCGTAGCGGTGGAAGAACACGGTGTTCACGTACACGCCGCGGCCGAACCATCCGCAGCCCCAACCCCATCCACCCCAACCGCCCCAACTCGGGAAGAAGGCGTTGATGTAAATGCCCGGGCCCCAGCCGAACCCGAAACCGAATCCCGCCGGATACCACAGGTCGGGGTACGCGCCCCAGATCGGCGGCCCCCAGACGTACGCCGGGCTATAGATCGGCACATAGATCACCTGCGGACTGGCAGGCACGATCTCGATCGCGGTCTGGCCGTTTTGCGTCTCGACCCTCACGGTCTGCTGCGGCGTCGTCGTAAGCTTGCCGTTATCGCGAGCCCGCGCGCGCATCCGCTGAACCGCGGCCATCACATCGTTCTGCTGGGCCAGGAACGCGTTGCCGAGGTCCGAGGTCCACCCTATGTCGTTCGCCAGCAGCGAGAGCGCATCGGGAAATGCGACCAGCGCCTGGACGCTGGGATCCCAGTTCTGCTGCCGCGCGGCGTCCATCAACTCGGAGCCCTGCAAATTCCGGTTCTGATCGAGCCACTGCTTCGCCTCGGCGATTTCGAGCGGATACGTGCTCGCCGCCAGCACCTGGCTGAGCAGTTGATCGGGATACAGCGCGACCGGCGCCACCAGGTTGTCGAGTTCTTCGGCGGACAGAAGCGGCCCGGCCTGCTGCGTATCCGGCGCCGCCGCGGGAGGCTCCGCCGGGGTTTGGGCAAAACCCGCGGGGAGTGCGATCATCATCGCAAGGCCAACCACCGCCAGTTTCCGAATTGCGGTCTTCATTTTTTTACCGCCTTCCAGCTTCTTTATATGCAAGCTGGGGGCCGCAGCCATTGTATTGCAAACAAGCGGCTTGCGAATCAGCCACCCGCCGCGTCCTGGCCACAAACCACCACTGCGGTTGGAATGGGCCAGCGGCGGCAAAATCCGGATTAACATGCGCCCCGCTAGACTAAAGTGCCTGAGATATACGTTTCCACCATGACGGCGGTCTTCGGAGGAGCCGCAATCCGATGTGGATGATTGAAGAACGCATCCTGGTCTGGCGGTTCAATCGCGGGGACGCGGGCGCCTTGCGCCGGATCTACGAAGAGCACCGGGGCGGGATGATGCGCGTGGCTACCGCTCTGCTCGAAGATCGCAGTTTCGTCGAGGACGTGATCCACGACGTCTTTGTGAGCTTTGCGGAGACTGCGGGGCGCTTTGAGCTCAGCGGAAGCCTCAAGGCCTATCTGTCCGTATGCGTCGCCAACCGCGCCAGAGACTTCAACCGGTCGAAACGACGGCGCGAGGCCCAGCCCACAAGCGACGGCGAGTGGCCCTCCGAACGAGCGGACCCTGAGGCATCGGCCATGCGGCGCGAACTTGGAGCCGCGCTTGACAGCGTTCTGGCGCGGCTGCCGGGCGAGCAACGGGAAGTCGTGATTCTGCATCTCGAGGCCGGGCTTCCGTTCCGGAGGATTGCGGCCCTGATGGAGATCCCACTCAATACGGCGATGAGCCGGTACCGATACGGCCTGGAGAAGATCCGGGCCGCCGTAAACGGGAGTGAAGGTCATGCGTGAGATGAGGGAGACGGAACGTGTGGTGAAGGAGCATTTGGCGAAATTGCAGGCGCCGCCGACGGATTCCGAACGCCAAGCCCGAACACTGGCGGACGCGACGGCAGCAATGCGCGAGGCGATCGCGCAGCCGGCGCCGGCGCGCCGGTGGGCGGCGAGGCTGGCAGCGGTCGCCGTGGCCACCATCCTGATCGTCGTCATCGCGGGCCGGGTCAGCCGCCCCGTGTGGGCACTCGACCAGGCGATCGCGGCCTTGCAGAAATACAAAGCCTGCAACCTGACTTTGATCGACGCAGCGGGCGTCGTCTACGACCTCTGGGCGGAAGCGGAGCCTTCGGGCGAACTATCCGGCGACATGACGATGAAAGGCAGCAATGGCTCCGCCGTCTGGGTCAAGGATAACCGGACATATTACTATGACCGGGCCTCCAACACGGTGGAAGTGGACGACGCCAAAACGGCTGGGTTCACGCCCTGGCTGGGGCCCGAGTTATTCCGAATGATCGCCGGAGCGGACGATGCACGGACCACATTCGAACAAGACCCCGCTACCGGACGCGATGTTGTGGTGATGACTGGAAGCCTGCTGACCGCGGGCGGTCCCGTTTCCTGGTCCATGGAGTTCGACAAAGAAACCAAGCTGCCCATGGCTTTCAAGCAGTGGTCCAACCCCGGACGCAGCGGCACGCCGGCGCTCTCGGGCCTGAGAATCACCTACTATAAGCAGCCGCCGGAGGGTTCACTGAGGGTGGATGCGCCAGCCGGCGCGACATATAGGCCGAGACCCATCGTCTTGCCTGAGCCGGTCCTGGCGATGCTGGGCGGCCCGGATCAGGGCATCCCGGCCGAAGGACTGACGCGGGAGCAGGCCGCGCGATCGATTCTCGGACAGGTGTATGCGGCGGCGATCGCGGGCGACCTGGGGACGATCCGGAAACTGTGCCCGCTGACCAGGGCTTGGAGCGACGAACTCGTGAGGTCCGTCATTGTTGGCCGCGAAAACAGGAGTCTCGCCGAAGTGGTGTCCATCGGGAAGGTAGTGCGGGAAGGCGGGAACCGCCTTGGTCCATTTGTAGTCGTGCCATCCAGGCTAAAAACCAGAGACGGCAGAATTTGGGAGGATCGACAGATCGTGCAGTTCCGCCGGTCCGGCGGCCGCGAGTCATGCGCCGTTTACGGGCCGTACGGAATGATCTCCGAGATCAGGTGAGCGAACACGGCCGAACCTGCCCACAACATTCTTCGTATCCCCTAATGTAAGAATCAAGCCCCAAAGCCAGTCTCCATGGGTGAAGCGAGCAAGGAGGACAGGGTGGCTGCCACCGCAATCCCGGCCGGAACGCCGGTCGCTCTCGAAGAAATCTTCCGCGAGCGCCACGAACTCGTATTCCGCGCCGCCTGGCGCATCACCGGCGACCTGAATGACGCCGAGGATGTGCTCCAGACCGTGTTCCTGCGGCTGTTGCGGCAGGGTTGGTCGCCGGATTCGGTCGACAACGTAGAAGCCTACCTCCGCCGGGCGGCAGTCAACGCGGCTCTGGACATCGTCCGCGCGCGGCGCGATTCGAAGAAAGTCCCCTTCGAAGACGTCGAGCCGGTGATGCGGCAGCACGCCGCGGGCGAACTGCGCGCGATGCTGCGCGCCGCCCTTGCACGCCTCAGCCCGAAAGCCGCCGAGATGTTTGCGCTGCGGTATTTCGAGGGGTACGGCAACGCCGAGATCGCGCAGATGCTTGCGATCAGCGCCGCCTCGGTCGCCGTCACTCTGCATCGCACGCGCGGCCAACTGCAAGCCGAACTTAAAAAGGGGACAGACCCCATTTTGGAGACTGGCATATGAGCAAGGAAGGTAACGATCCGATCCTGGACCAGGCAATTTCCGGGATTCGCAACGAATCGATCGATCCCGAGGCGGTGAAGGCCGCCGCGGATCGCGTCTGGGCGCGGCTTGCCGCGGAGGCCCCTGCCTGCGCCGATTACCAGGCGCTCCTCCCCGAATGGCGCGAAGGGCGCCTCTCGCCGGCGCGCGCGCTGCTGCTTCAGGATCATTTGCACGAATGCCCCGCCTGCCGCAACGCCGCGGCCGGCCCGCGCAAGCCGGTCGTTGCGATGCACGCGCCCGCACGCCGCGCCGCGCCGGTCTGGAAATGGGCGCTCGCGGCATCGCTTGTCGCCGCGGCCGCCGCCGGCGCCTGGATGGTTGCCGACCGGCTCGGCGTTCCCGACGGGCCGCGCGCCACGGTCGCCGCGGCCGACGGCACGCTCTATCGCGTCGCCTCGGCCGGGCGGACGGCGCTTGCCCCCGGCGCGCCGATCGCCGAGGACGAAGATGTCCGGACCGCGATGGGCTCGGGAGCCGTCATCCGCCTGCGCGACGGCTCGCTGGTCGAAATGCGCGAGCGTACGCAACTTGCCGTAACCGAGCGCCGCGGCGGCGCCACCGTGCGGCTCGCCTCGGGCAGCATCATCGTCCAGGCCGCCAAGCAGCGTTCGAAGCATCTCTACGTCGCGACGCCGGACTGCCTCGTCTCGGTGACCGGCACCATCTTCTCGGTGAATCGCGGGATGAAGGGCTCGCGCGTCGCCGTGGTCGAAGGCGAAGTCAGGGTCGCGCACGCGGGCTCGACCGAGGTGCTCCATCCCGGCGACCAGACCGCGACCAGCGCCAGCCTGACGCCCGTGCCCGTGAACGCCGAAATCGCCTGGAGCCGCGACGCGGACCGCTACGCCGCCGTGCTGGCCGAACTGACGAAGTTCAGCCGGAAGATCGAGGCGCTGCCCGGTCCCGGCCTGCGCCACGGGACGCGCCTGCTCGACCTCGCGCCCGCCGGAACGGTGTTCTACGCCGCCATTCCGAACATCGGCCCGACGGTCGGCGAAGCGAGCCGCATCTTCCAGGAACAGCTCTCGCAGAGCGAGCCGCTGCGCCAGTGGTGGACCGAAAAAATGCAGTCGCCCGAAGGCGAGGCGAAGTTCAACGAAGCGCTCGCGCGCATACAGACGCTCGGCGCGTACCTGGGGCCTGAAATCGCGGTCGCCTTCACGCAGGGCGCCCAGTCGCCCGTCGTGATGGCCGAAGTGGCGAAGCCCGGGCTGCGCGACTTCATCGAAAAGCAGATCGACGGCAAGCCGGTGCGCGTCATCGACGATCCGCTCGCCGCCGCGCCCGCCGCGGGCGTCGAGGCGTGGATCTGGGTGGGTCCGAACCTGGTCGCCGCCGCGAAACAGCTGCCCGCGCTCCAGGCCATCGCTTCCGGACGCACGGGATTCGCGGGCACGCCGTTCCACGCGCGCATTGCGCAGGCATACACGAACGGCGTCGCGTGGCTGCTGTGCGGAGACATGCACGCGCTGGTCGCGGGCAAGACGCCGAACGCCACCGGCTTCGCCGACGCGCAGTATCTCGTCGTCGAGCGAAAGGAAATCGCCGGCCAGACCGAGAATCGCGCGGTGCTCAGCTTCGCGCAGGCGCGCCGCGGGATCGCCTCCTGGCTGGCCGCGCCCGCGCCGGTCCGCGCGCTCGATTTCGTCTCGGCCGATGCCACCCTCGCCACCGCCGCGCTCGTCAAAGATCCGGCGCTGCTCATCGACGACGTGCTCGCCATGGCGCCCGGCGAAGAGGCCGCACGCCACCTGTCGGAGTTCGAGGCGCAGACGGGCGTGAACCTGCGCGAAGACCTGGCGCGCCCGCTCGGGGGCGAGTTCGCCTTCGCGATCGACGGGCCCATGCTCCCCGTGCCGTCGTGGAAGCTCGTGCTCGAAGTCAGCGACCCGGCGCGGTTCGAGCAGGCGCTCGAAAAACTCCCGCAAATCCGCATCGTGAAGGAGCAGGCCGGCGGCCGAACGTTCCACACGCTCACCGGCACGAAGCTCCCCTTCGATCCGCAGTTCATTTACGAGGACGGCTTCCTGATCGCCGCTCCCAATCGCGACCTGCTGCTGCGCGCGCTTGAATACCGGACCGCGGGCAACACACTAGTCGCCTCGGCGCAGTTCAAAGCCCTGCTGCCGCGCGACGGCCACACGAATTTTTCGGCGATGGCGTATCACAAGCTTGGGACGGCGCTCGCGCCGCTGGTCAATAACATCGTGCTCACTCCCGAACAGCGGCAGGCAGCCGCCGCAGCCGCGGCCGGCGCTCCGCCGACGCTTGTGCTCGCGTACGGCGAGCAGGACCGCATCGAACTGGCCAGCGCCGGAACGTTCTTCGGCCTGCGGCTCCAGCAATTGCTCGGGTTGGGCGGCGCCCACGCCGCCCACGCCCCCAAACACCAACACTGATGGAACCTGTCATTGAACTCGAAAACCTGGAGGTCCGGTTCGGCAACCGGACCATCCTAAACAGCCTGAATGGCTCGCTCTCGGGGCGGGCCATCGGGCTTTTGGGGCCGAATGGGGCGGGGAAGTCGACGCTCATCAACACGCTGCTCGGCTTCTACAAGCCATCGCGCGGCACCGCCCGCATCATGGGGCACGACATACGCACCCGGATCCGCGCCGTCCGCGGCCTGATCGGCTACATGCCGGAAAACGACGCGTTCATTGCGGGCATGAGCGCGGTCGCCTTCGTGCGCTACATGGCCGAGCTGTCCGGCCTGCCCTCGGACGCGGCGCTCGAGCGCGCGCACGAGGCGCTGTTCTACGTAGGGCTCGGCGAGGCGCGCTACCGCAAGCTCGAAGAGTATTCGCTCGGCATGAAGCAGCTCGCGAAGCTCGCGCAGGCCATCGCGCACGGCCCGCGCGTGCTGTTTCTCGACGAGCCGACCAACGGCCTCGACCCGCCCGCGCGCCAGCGCATGATCCGCCTCATTCGCGATATACGCGAGCGCGGCAACCTGCACCTGATCCTCTGTTCGCACCTGCTGCGCGACGTTGAGGAGACCTGCGAGGAGGCGCTCATTCTCAAGGACGGCGCGATCGTCCACCACGCGAACCTCGAGCTGGAGCGCAGCCTGAACCGGAAGTTCATCGAGCTCGAAACGGATATCGAGAGCGGCGCGCTCGCCGAGAGCCTGCGCGGCCTCGGGTGCGAATGCGCGCAGTCCGGCGACCGCCGCATCAAGATGGTGACGGGCGACAGCGTCGGCATTCGCGACATCTACCAGGCCGCCGCCGCGCGCGGCGTGCGCATCCGCCGCCTGAACTACAAGCGCGACAGCCTCGAAGACATCTTTCTAAAAGCGATGGAGAACGGGGCGAGGGAGACCAACCACCATGGCCGTCTATAAACGCGGCTACGAGCCCTACGAAGGCCGCCTCACGCCGGAGTGGTCGCGCTTCCTGATCATCGCGCGCCAGGCCTACCGGCGCGTGTTCGAGTCGCGGTTCCTGATCGCTTTCTTCGTCGTCTGCACGATCTATCCGCTGGTCTGCGCGGGCGCGATCTACCTGCCCTACAATGCGGCGCTCGAAACATTCCTCGAGGGCAGGAAGCTGTTTCCCATCGACGGCGCCTTCTTCACGAAATTTCTGGCGTGGCAGGCGGGCACGCTCGCGTTTCTGCTGACGGGCTTTCTCGGGCCGGGCCTGGTCTCGCCCGATCTCGCGAACAACGGCCTCCCGCTCTACTTCTGCCGTCCGTTCTCGCGCGCGGAATATGTCCTCGGCAAGATGGCGGTGCTGGCGATTCTGCTCTCGGCCATCACGTGGGTCCCGGGCCTGCTGCTGTTCGGCTTCAAGGGCTACCTGGCGGGCTTCGGCTGGCTCATAGACAACTGGCGGATCGCGGCGGGCGTGTTCATCGGCTCCTGGGCGTGGATCGTCACGCTCTCGTTCCTCGCGCTTGCCATGTCGGCGTGGGTGAAATGGCGGATCGCCGCCGGTGCGCTCATCTTCGGCATCGTCTTCGTCGCGGCGGGCTTCGGGCAAGCCTTCAACCAGGCGCTGCGGACGAAGGCCGGTTACGCGGTCAACCTCGTCGCGATCATCGAGACGATCTGGCGGTCGATGTTCGGCGACAGCGACCTCAAGATGCCGGCCGCGCAGGCCTGGGTGTCGCTCGCCGCCTTCTGCGGGCTGTGCTACTTCCTGCTCGCGAAGAAGCTGCGGGCATATCACGTGGAGCGCTCATGAACGGCATCGTGTTCGAAGACGTCTCGAAGTTCTACGGCAACGTGCTCGGCGTGAACCGCGTGCAGCTCACGATTCCCGCGGGCATCACGACGCTGGTGGGGCCGAACGGCTCGGGCAAGACCACGCTCATGAACCTCATGACCGGCCTGGTGAAGCCGACGCGCGGCCGGATCCGCGTGCTCGGCATCCCGCCGTCGGACCCCGAGCGGCTGTTCTCCGTGCTCGGCTACTGCACGCAGTTCGACTCTTTCCCGCGCGGCCTGACCGGATACGAGTTCATTCACTCGTTCCTGCGGCTTCAGGGCATGGGAGCGCGGCAGGCCGATCAACTCACCGCGAAAGCGATCGAGCGGGTCAACCTGGGCGAGGCGGCGCACCGGCGCGTCGCGTCCTACAGCAAGGGCATGCGGCAGCGCATCAAGCTGGCGCAGGCGATCGCGCACCAGCCCTCGGTTCTCGTGCTCGACGAGCCGCTGAACGGCCTCGACCCGATGGCGCGCGCCGAGGCGATCGAGCTGTTTCGCACGCTCGCGAGCGAGGGGCTGCACGTCATCATCTCGAGCCACATCCTGCACGAGGTGGACCGCATCTCGGACCAGGTCGTGATGATGAGCAACGGCTACGTAGTCGCCGAGGGCCGCATACAGGACGTGCGCGGCGAGATGCACGAGGAACACCCGCTCCAGATTCTGGTGCGGTGCAGCGCGCCGGGGCCGGTGGCCGCGCGCCTGTTCACTGAAGATCACGTGACCGATATACGCGTGCACCACGACCGTCGCGGCCTGCTTGTGAGCACTCGCGACCCGGAACTGTTCTATCAACTGCTCGGGCGGCTGGTGCTCGAAGGCGTGACGGAGCTCGAATCGGTCGCGCCGGCGGACGAGGACGCGAATTCGGTATACGAATACCTGATCGGACACGGAGGAGGTGCGGCATGAGCGCGATGAATCCCAAGTTTCGCCTGTGGGCCAGCCAGGCGCTGGCTGTCGCGCGGCTCGAATTGAAATCGAGCTTTTCGCTCGGCCGGGCGCTCCCCGTCTACCTGCTCGCGTTCATGCCGTTCGTCATCTTCGCCGGGCACGCGATGGCGCACCTGCGCGGCTGGCGGCACTGCGACGGCTCCTCCGACCTCGCGTTCTTCGCGGGCGTCTTCCAGCTTTTCATCCTGCGGCTGATCGTCTTCTTCGGATGCGTCGTGATCTTCCTGCGCCTGTTTCGCGGGGAAGTGATCCAGAAAAGCCTGCACTATTACTTCCTCGCTCCGGTGCGGCGCGAGGTGCTGGTCATCGGGAAATATCTGGCGGGCGCGATCACGGCCATCGCGGTGTTCGCGGTAAGCACTGTTCTCTGCTACATGGTCACGCTGCAGCATCTGGCGCTCACCGACGCGCGCGCCCTCGCCGGGCCCGCGATGAAGCACATGGCGGCTTACGCGGGAGTCACCGCGCTTGCCTGCCTCGGCTACGGCGCCGTGTTCCTGCTGCTCGGGATGCTATTCCGCAACCCGATCATCCCCGCGATCCTCGTGCTGCTCTGGGAGTCGCTGATCATGTTCGTCCCGGCGCTGCTGAAGAAGATCAGCGTCATCTTCTATCTCGAATCGCTGTGTCCGGTCCGCGTGCCGTTCGACGGCGACCTCGGGGCGATCTTCGCGATTACGGCCGCGCCGGCACCGCCGTACCTCGCCATTCCCGGCCTGCTGCTGCTGACGGCCGCGGTGGTGACCATCGCCGCCGTGCGGATCAGGAAGATGGAAATCAGCTACGGGGGCGAGTAGCGGGCTTCCGCCACATCTCTTCGATCTCCTCGAGCGTCTTGCCCTTCGTCTCGGGCACCACGCGCCAGACGAACAGGAACATCGTAATGCACATGCTCGAGTAGAGCCAGAACGCGCCCGAGGTGCCGATCGCGGTCACGAGCGACAGGAACGTCGCCGTCAGGGCCACGCAGGCAACCCACAGGCTCACTGTGGCGATCGACATCGCGCGGCCGCGTATGCGCGTCGGGAACAGTTCGGCGATCACGACCCACACGCCCGGCCCCAGGCCCACGGCGAAACTCGCCGCGCAGAACAGGATGATGCAGAGGATCAGGTTCGCCGGCGCCGGGTGCACCAGGAACGCGATGCCGAGCGCAATCTCCGAGAGGGCCATGGCCGCGGCCGAGAACATGAGAAGCGCCTTGCGGCCGACCTTGTCGATGATCCACAGCGCCACGATGGTCGAAAGGAAATTCACCGCTCCGACAATCACGTTGGCGAAGATCGCCGACGACTGGCCGCTGGCGGCGTGGTCCTTGAAGATGATCGAGCCGTAGAACAACACCGTGTTGATGCCGGTGATCTGTTGCAGGACGGCGAGCACGATGCCGATGATGAGCGCCGTCCGCAGCCCGGGGCGGAACAACTCCGCCAGGGTTCCGGTCTCCTGAGAGATGGCTTCCTTGATCTGCTCGATCTGCTCGAGCGCCTGCGAGCGGCCGCCCACGCGGGTCAAAGTCGCGAGCGCCTGGTCCGAGCGGCCGAACTCGACCTGCCAGCGCGGGCTTTCGGGCACGAACAGCAGGGCGAAGAAAAACGCGGCCGAGGGGACGGCGGCGAAGGCGAACATCCAGCGCCAGCCCTGCGGCCCCGTGTTCGACAGCGACCAGTTGATGAGGTAGGCGAGCAGGATGCCCGAGACGATGGCCATCTGGTTCAGGCCCACCAGCCGCCCGCGAATTTTTGGCGGCGCAACCTCGGCGATGTAGAGCGGTGCCAGCAGCGACGCGACGCCGATCGCGATGCCGCCGATGAAGCGCGCCACGGTGAACTCGGGCAGGTTGCGCGGCAGCGCCGCGCCGAGCGAAGAAACGGCGAAAAGCAGCGCGGAGAACAGGAGCGTCTTGCGGCGGCCGAAGCGATCGCTCAGCACGCCGCCGATGCTCGCTCCGAGCACACAGCCGGCCAGCAGGCTGCTCGCCGCGATCTCGGTCTGGAACTCCGTCAGGCCGAACTGTTCGCGGATGAAAATGATGGCGCCGTTGATCACGGCAATATCGAAGCCGAAGAGCAGTCCGGAAATGGCCGCGACGGCGGCGATGAGGTAGACGTAGAAGGCGCTGCCGCGCTCGATTGCCGTCTCCGGGGGCGAAGTTTGCATTCCTAGATTCTACGGCTGCGCGGGCGTCGCGGGTGCGGGCATGGCGCATCGCAGATGTGGCAGGTCCAAACGTTTGTACTGGTACATTGGAAAACTTGCGGTAGTTAGTTGGAAATACTCCCGCAGCCGGAAAGTATGTTTGAAATACTCTGGAATGCAGACAAAGCGGCGCCAGGACTAACTTAAGTTAGTATCGGGGTGCTCCGTAAGTGTGATTACCGATTTGCTATGGCTCCCCAAAATAAGGGTGGCGCATCACCCGAAAATCTCACGAAACATTGTGGAAAATGCCAATGTTTCGTTGTAAAATCGGGAACCGACTAGACCCCGGAATCTATCTTGGGGGAGGATGTCCCATGACCAACACGACCATTCCAGCGGAGTCTTTAGGCGCTTCGTCTGCGGCCGCGTCGTTTTACCGTTGGGAGGTCGCCGGCAAGCCGATCGCGGTACAGCTTAGTCTTGACTTACTCGATCGCCTGGAACGCGAAGTACTAGAAAGTTTCCGGGCGGTGACGAAACGCGGTTCGGAGATCGGCGGCGTTCTGGCCGGCCATGTGCTGCCCGGCAATCCGCGAACCGTGGTCATCGACCGGTTCGAGCCCGTAGAGTGCGACTACTCCCGCGGCCCCCTGTTCCTGCTTGCCGATGCCGACAAAGAGAGATTGAAGGACGCCATCGACCGCGTACGGAGCTCCGGCGCGGTGGCGGCGGGCTTCTTCCGCAGCAACACGCGGCGGGACATCGCGCTCGACGAAGAAGATCTGGCGATCATCTCGGAGCATTTTTCCGATCCCGCGAACGTCGCGCTGCTGGTGCGGCCCTTCGCGATGAAGCCCAGCGCCGGCGCGTTCTTCATCTGGGAAGACGGGAAGATTCAGGGCGACGCGAGCTACTTGCAATTTCCGTTCAAGCGCGCCGAGCTGCTGAAGAGCTTCGCGCAGTTCATCGTGGACGGTTCCGGCGCTGGGCCGGCGCCGCAGGCCAAAGAGCCGCTGGTGATGCCGAAGCGGGAAGAGCCCGCGCCGGTTGCGAAGCGCGAAGAGCCGCCGCAGATCACGTTCAAGCGCGAGGAGCGGCCCGCGATCATTCCGGTCTCGGCGCGGAGGGAAGATCGCCCGCCGCTGCTGAAGCGCGAAGAGCGGCCGGCCGGTCCGACGCTGGTTTCGAAGAAGGAAGAAAAGCCGCAGCCGGCGCCGAAGCGCGAAGAGAAAGCCGCGATCACGCTGGCGCCGCCCAAGCCCGTCGAAGAGAAGCCGGCAGTGACGCCGGCCGCGCCGCCGGTTGTGCCGGCCGCGCCGGTGCCGCCCCCGCCCGTGCCGCCCCCGGCGGCGGAGAAGAAAGAACTCGTTTCCGCGCCGGCCGAGCCGGAGCCCGCGAAGCCCGAGCATCTGGAAGCGGCGGCGTTGCGCTCGCCGGCGCCCGCTTTCGCCGAAGCGGTCGAGGAACCCGAAGAGCGGAGCCTGTTCAGCAAGCTGAAATGGGTGATCATCCTGCTCGTGGTTGCGGCCGTGGGCGCGGGCGGGTACTTTGCGTACCTGAAATTCGCGCAGCCGGCGCCGGAAGCGGCCCAGCCCTCCGACAGCACGCTCGCGCTCAAGGTGGAGCGCAGCGCCGGCCAGTTGCTGCTGAGCTGGAACCGCAACTCGCCGATCATCGCGACCGCCACCCGGGCGACGCTGTCGATCACCGACGGCGACCACAAGGAAGACGTCGATCTCGACCTCGGACAACTGCACAACGGCAGCATCGTCTATGCGCCGATGACAAATGACGTGAGTTTCCGGCTCGAAGTCACCGATCTGAAGAACGGGAAGAGCGCGGGCGAGTCGGTGCGCGTGCTCGCGGGCCGGCCGTCCCCGAGCGTTTCCGCGCTGCCGCCGTCGATGGCGAAGCCGGCCGCCGGCGCCGCCGATCCCAAGAGTGTGCCCGCCGCGACTCCGGCGCAGAATACCGAGGCGCAGGCCGCGCCGCACCAGCAGGCCCAGACTCCGCCGCCGGTGGAGCAGCCCAAGGTGACGGCGGGTCCGGCCGTGACCGCGGCGCCGCCCAGCCCCGAATCGCTCGCCGCCCGGTTGCGCGCGGCTGAACCGCAGGAACTGCCGGCTCCGCCCAAGCTCGAGGGCTCCTCGAGCGCGCTGGGCGCTGCCGCGCCGATCGGCGCACAGGCGCGCCTGCCCGGCGCTCCTCCGGCGCCTCAGCCGGCCTCGCCGCAAGCGCAGCCGCAGCAGCCCGCGCCCGTGGCCGGAGGGCGTGCCATCGAGGCCAAGCTCATCCGCCGCGTGGCGCCGGTCTATCCCGGACTTGCGCGGCAGACCCGCGTTTCCGGCATCGTTCGCGTGCGCGCGACGGTCGGCAAAGACGGCAAGGTCAAGAAGGCCGTGGCGGTCAGCGGACCCCCGCTGCTCCGCCAGTCGGCGATTGAAGCCGTGCGCCTGTGGCTCTACACCCCGGCGATGCTCAACGGCGAACCGATCGATTCCGAGACGCAGGTGGACGTCAGCTTCATGCTGTAGAGGTTCGCGGCGGCGGCGGGTGTTACATTAGTAAAGACCCCTGGCCGTGACTTCACTCGCATCCGGAACGCTCTTATCTCTGCTGGCCGCTTCGATCGGCATCGCCGGCTCGGTGTTCGGCGTGTCTTCGGCGGCGGCCGCTCCGCGCCGGATCGTCCCGCTCAGCGGGGCGCTCCTGATGGGCATCGCGATCTTCGGCGTGCTCCCGGAGATCGCGGAGCATTACGGCTGGCTGCTCGGCGCGGCGGCTCTGGCGGCCGGCGCGGGCGCGCTCTGGCTATTCGACCGGTACGTTTATAAGGTCTGCCCGTCCTGCTCGCACACGCACGACCACGAGCACTGCTCGACGGCGCTGCATGGCTTCGCCGGCCCGCTGATCGTTGCGGCATCGCTGCACGCGTTTCTGGACGGCGTCGGCATCTCGGCTTCGCAGCAGGAACCGGCCGGCCGGCTCGCCGCCGCGGTGCTGTTCGGCGTCACGATCCACAAAATCCCGGAAGGCATCGCACTCGGCATCATGCTGCGCGCCTCGCTGCGGCCGCGCTGGGCGGCGCTGGCGTTGTGCGCGGCTGCCGAATCGGCCACGCTGTTCGGAGCCATCTTCGAGTCGGCGCTTACCGCGCACGCGGGAACGGCGTGGGTGATCTACGCGCTGGCGCTCGCCGGCGGCAGCTTCTTCTACCTGGGATTTCACGCGGTGCACGGCGCCTGGAGAAGCAAGGCCGCCGCCCGGCGCGCACTGGCCGACGAGCTCTAGCGTATACTCCCTTCATGATGTTGCCTGCGTTCGACTGGCCGCGGACCGCGGACAATCTAATCAGTATCGCGGCGGCTTATTTTCTGGCGCTGCCGATCGGCTGGACCTGGGAGCGGCTCCGGCACGACTCGGGCCTGCGCACGTTTCCGCTGGTCGCCGTGGCGAGCTGTTCGTACGTGTTGATCGCGCAGCACGCGCTCGGCCCTTCGGCCGTCAACCTCGATCGCGTGATTCAGGGCCTCATGACGGGCATCGGCTTCATCGGCGGCGGCGCAATCTTCCGCCACGGCGCCGGCGTGCGCGGCACCTCGACCGCCGCGAGCATATGGTGCGTCGGCGCGCTCGGCGCGGCGGCGGCCTTTGGCGCCTGGGACATCGCTGTGCTGCTGGTGCTCGTGAATCTGGCCACGGTGCAACTGCTGCGGCCGGTGAAGCAGATGCTCGACCAGCGGTCCGGCAGCCGGAGCCAACAGTAGCGGCTATCTTCCGAAGTAAGCTGCGTTCTCCTGGGCGAACTCCGACCACTTCTCGGGCAGATCGTCGAGAGCGAAAATGGCCGACACCGGGCAGACCGGAACACACGCGCCGCAATCGATGCACTCGACCGGGTCGATGTACAGCATCTTGGCCTCACCAAATCCGTTTTCGTCTTTCTTGGGGTGTATGCAATCGACCGGGCAGGCGTCTACGCAAGCTGTGTCCTTAGTTCCGATGCAGGGCTCTGCGATCACATATGCCATGGTTCCTCCGAGTTGCTCCTCCTTGTCAGGGTTGTTTCGAGGATAGCATAGGCGGTATGGCGCGCATCATGAGAACTTCGGTTCTGCTGTGCCTGGCGGGGCTCGCCGGCGCTGCGGAGGTGGACAGTTATTTGACCGGCATCGCCCGGGAGTACTGGACGGCGCGCGCCCGAGAGGTTTCGCGGTTGCGCACGCCGGAGGAGATCCGCGAGCGGCAGGGCCGGGTGCGCGCCAAGTTCATCGAACTGCTCGGTGGGTTCCCGCAGAAGACGCCGCTCAACGCGCGCATCACCGGCACGCTCGCGCGCGGCGCCTACAGGATCGAAAAACTCGTCTTCGAAAGCATGCCGCGGTTTTACGTCACCGCAAACGTGTACGTGCCGGAGAGGGGAGCGGGGCCCTTCCCCGCGGTCCTGGGCACGGCCGGCCACAGCGAATCCGGCAAGGCGCAATGGAATTACCAGCGCGCGTGGATCGAGATGGCGCGGCGGGGTTTCGTGGTGCTGGCGCTCGATCCGCCCGGGCAGGGGGAGCGCGTTCAGTATTGGGACACGGACCTTGGCCGCTCGCGCATCGGCGCGGGCACGCCGGAGCACACGCTGGCCGGGTTGCAATGCATCCTCACCGGTACGAACGTGGCGCGGTATTTCATGTGGGACGACATACGCGCGGTCGATTATCTGGTCACGCGGAAGGACGTGGACGCGACCCGCATTGCCGTTGCGGGGAACTCGGGCGGCGGGATGCAATCGGCTTATCTCGCGATGCTGGAGCCCCGGCTGGCGGCGGCGGCGCCCTCCTGCTACATGACGTCTTCGGAGGCGCTGTGGAGCGACCCGGGGCCGCAGGACGCAGAGCAGACCGTCGCCGGCTTTCTTGCGAGCGGGCTCGGGCTGGCCGATTTTGCGCTCGCCTTCGCGCCGCGCCCGTTTTTGTTTTTGACCGCCACGCGCGACTTTTTCCCGATCGCCGGCGCGCGCGCGACGTTTGAGGAAACGCGCCGCGTCTACGAGTTGCTTGGCGCGCGCGACCGCGTGGACTTCTTCGAGCACGACGACATACATGGCTGGTGGACGCCGCGCCGCGAGGCCACCTACCGCTGGTTCGAGCGCTGGCTCAACCACCGCGAGGACAGCGGGCGCGAAGGGGAATTCGACATCGAGCCCGACTCGGCGCTGTGGTGCACCCCCACCGGACAGGTGGCAACATCGTTCGGCGGCGAAACCGTGCACTCGCTCAACCTGGCGCTGGCCGAACGGCTGGCGCGGGAGCGCAAGAAACTCACGCCGGAGCGGCTGCGCTCGGCGGTGCGCGAGCGCCTGGGCTCAAAGCCGCTCGACGGCGGCGCGCTCCCGCCGCTGAAGGTGCTGGGTGCGACGGAGGGCCCCGCGCGCAAACCCGCGGTGCTCTACCTGAATGAGGATGGCGGCGCCGGTCACGCCGACGCGGCCGCGCTCGCGCGCGCGGGAAACATCGTAGGCGTGCCCGTTCTGCGCGGGTGGGGCGCCGGCCGGGAGGAGGCGGGTCCGCACGGCGGCGAATACCGGACCGCTATGCGCGCGCTGCTGGTGGGCCGCTCGATGCTCGGGCTCCAGGTGGCCGACGTGCTCGCGTCCTATCGCGCGCTGGCCGCGCGGCCGGACGTGGCGGCTCGAATCGGCATATTCGGAAAAGGGAACGGCGGCGTGGTGGGCCTGTTCGCCGCGGCGATCGAGCCGGGAATTCGCAAGCTTGTCTGCGAGGGCTCGCTCATTTCCTATATGGCGATGGCGCGGGCGCAATATCACGAGGGCCTGGTGCAGATGGTGCTGCCGGGCGTGCTGAAGGACTTCGACCTGCCCGAGCTGGCGGCAGCGGTGGCGCCGCGGGCGGTGTGGATCGTGAATCCCGCGCGTCCGAGCGGCGCCCGGGAATCGATCGCGGCGGCGCGGCGCGAGTACGCAGAGGCCCGCGTTGTCGAGCGGCCCGAGGGATGGAGCTTCGAGAAAACTTACGCCGGATGGCTCGCGCAGTAGGTCGAAATCGTTCGGGCGCATCGCCGTCTTCGCAATGGCGAGCGGTCCGCCGGGCGCGCTTGCCGGCAAACTGCTGTTAATAGCCTGACAGGCGGCTTACAATGTGGTCATGATCCCGCAAGTGCGCAAGGCAGTATTCCCTGCGGCCGGGCTGGGCACAAGATTTTTACCGGCGACGAAAGCGCAACCGAAAGAGATGATGCCGCTGGTGGACAAGCCTCTCATCCAGTACGGCGTCGAAGAGGCGGTTCACTCGGGAATTCAGAACATCCTGATTGTCACGGGGCGGGGCAAGAGCGCAATCGAGGATCATTTCGACGTCAGCTTCGAACTGGAACACCTGCTCGAGACGCGGAACAAGCGCGATGTGCTCGCGACGGTGCGGGACATCTCGGAGATGATCGACGTAGCCTACATACGCCAGAAAGAGGCGCTCGGGCTGGGCCACGCAGTGCTGCGGGCGCGCGTGATGGTGGGCAACGAGCCGTTCGCGGTGGTGTTGTCGGATGACGTGATCGAGGCCGATCCTCCGTGCCTGCGGCAGCTTCTCGACGTGTACGACTTCTTCGGCGCGCCGGTGGTGGCGCTGATGGAAGTGCCGCCGGACCAGATTTCAGCCTACGGCGTGGTGGATGCCGAGCCGGTTTCGCACAACGGATGCCGCGACCGGCTCTACCGCATACGCAACATGGTGGAGAAGCCGAAGCAAGGCGAAGCGCCTTCGAACCTGGCGATCATCGGCCGATACGTGCTCACGCCGGAAATCTTCAACTCGATCGAGTCGATCGAGCCGGGCTCGCTCGGCGAAATCCAGCTCACCGACGGGCTGAAGCACCTGCTGCGCAGCCGGCCGATTTACGGCTACCGGTTCGAAGGCACGCGGTACGACGCGGGCGACAAGCTGGGGTTCCTGAAGGCGACCGTCGAGTTCGCGCTGCGGCGCCACGATTTAGGCGGCGCGTTCCTCGAATACCTGCGCGGCCTGAACCTCGAGGATTACGTCTCGCGGAAAGCCGCGGGCGTGCCTAAGGCCGAGTAAACACGGCTACAATGGCGCTATGCGCCGGAGAACATTCCTCGCCGCCGCTTGTGGCGCGCTCGCTCGCGGCGCCTCCGCGGCTCTCGGGGACAAGGTCAAGTTCGGAGTCGATCTGTTCAGCCTGCGGTCGCAGGGTTGGACGCCCTTCGAACTGCTCGATTACTGCGCGAAGCGGGGCGTGAAGGTCGTCCACTTCAGCGAGATCCGTTTCATCGGGAGCCTGGAGGACGCGAACCTGAAGCGCGTGCGGGCGCACGCGGAGAACCTCGGCATCGAAGTCGAAATCGGGATGCGGTCGATCTGCCCGAGCTCGACGATGTTCGACCGCTCGCAAGGCACGGCCGAAGAGCAGCTCGGGCGCATGATCCACGCGGCACGGACCGTGGGCTCGCCGATCGTCCGAGCGGTGCTGGGCAGCGCCGAGGACCGCGCGTCCGGGCCGGGCATCGAGGGTCACATCGAGAACACCGTGCGTGTGCTGCGCAATATGCGCTCGCGCGTGGTGGACGCGGGGTTGAAGATCGCGATCGAGAACCACGCGGGCGACATGCAGGCGCGCGAGCTGAAGATGCTGATCGAGGGGGCGGGGAAGGATTTCGTCGGGGCGTGTCTCGACTCCGGCAATCCGCTTTGGGCGCTCGAGGACCCGCACCTGACGCTCGAGACACTGGCGCCCTACGTGCTGACGAGCCACGTGCGCGATACGGCCGTGTGGAACACGCCGCGCGGGGCTGCCGTGGCGTGGACGCGCATGGGCGAGGGCAACGTCGGGATCGCGGATTACGTGCGCAAGTACGCGCAGCTGTGCCCGGGCCGTGCGCTGTCGCTCGAGATCATCGTCACGGGGGCGCGGTATTACAACTATCGCGATCCGAAGCTCTGGCAGGCTTATCGCAACACGCCGGCGTGGGAGTTCGCGCGGTTCCTGGCGCTGGTGGAGAAAGGCGAGCCGCGGCCCGATCCGCCGCGTGTGTCGAAGCAAGAGGCGGTCGCGCGCGAGCGCGAGGACCTCGAGGCGAGCATCGCCTGGACGCACCAACTGCTGAACAAAGGCTAAAATTAAATCTGCGTTTATCTGCGTTCATCGGCGGCTGAATAGAAAACATTATTGGCCGCGGATGAACGCAGATAAGAAACCGGAGAAGTTTTTGCTAAAGCTGCCTCTCGTCCTTATCCTTGCTGTCTCTGCCGCGACCGCCGGGATCGTTCCCGATGTCCGGGCTGCTATTGCCCGCGACGATTTCGCGCGCGCGGAACAGGAGGTCGCCGCGTACCGGAAGCAGAACGGCGTAACCAGCGAAATGCTCGAGGCGATGTCGTGGCTGGCTCGCGGGGCGCTCGCACAAAGGCGATTTGACGACGCCAGGCAGTATGCCGCCGAGACGCGCAAGCTGGCGGCCGGAGTGAACGGCGACCGGCACCTGTCGCTCGCCATCGGCGCGGCGATCGAGGTCGAAGCCGGCGCGCTCGCCGGCGGCGGGCAGCGCACCGAGGCCGTGGCGTTTCTCAAGCGCGAGTTGAAAACTCACTGGGACACGCCGCTGCGCACGCGCATTCAGAAAAATCTGAACCTGCTCACGCTCGAGGGTAAGGCAGCGCCGGCGCTCGAAGTCAGCCACTGGCTCGGTCCCAAGCCCCTGAGCCTGGCGGCGCTGCGCGGCAAGCCGGTGCTGCTGTTCTTCTGGGCGCACTGGTGCGGGGATTGTAAGGCGCAGCTTCCCGCGCTGGCTGAGGTGGAGCGGAAGTTTGCGCCGCGCGGGCTCGTGCTGCTCGGCCCCACGCAGACCTACGGCTACGTCGCGCGCGGCGAAGAGGCGGCGCCGGCGCAGGAAACTCCCTACATCGACAAAGTGCGGCGCGAGTTGTACAGGCCGCTCGGCGCGATGCCGGTTCCGCTCAGCGAGGAAAATTTTAAGGTCTACGGCGCGAGCACCGTGCCGACGCTGGTGCTCATCGACCGGCAGGGAATCGTGCGGCTGTATCATCCCGACGTGATGACTTACGAGGAGCTTGCGGCGGCGATTGAGAAGGTGCTTGCTAACGGCTGATATCATAGTATTCCATGCCTCAGCCGGAAGGCCTGCCCGTGGTGGTCATCGCCGGCAGGCCGAATGTAGGGAAATCCACGCTATTTAACGCGATCACCGGACAGCGCCGCGCGCTGGTCGGAGACGAGCCGGGTATGACGCGCGACCGCCTGCACGGGATCGCCGAGTACCGCGGGCGGCGCTTCGAGCTGATCGACACGGGCGGCATCGTCCCCAACGATTCGGATTTCATTCCCACGCAAATTCTCAAGCAGGCGCGGCACGCGCTCGACCGGGCCGCGCACGTGATCTTCCTTATCGATGGCCGCACCGAAATTACGGGCCCGGACCGCGACCTGGCGCAGCTTCTGCGCCAGATCGGCAAGCCGGTGTCGCTTGCGGTGAACAAGATCGACACTGCGTCGCGCCAGGCGCTCACGAACGAGTTTTATTCGCTCGGGTTCGGCGACGTGTTTTCCGTGTCGGCCGAGCACCGTATGGGGATCGACGACCTGCTCGATCACGTGACAGAAGGGTTCCCGCGGAACGCGGTGGAGGAAGAGCCGCCGCGGAAAAAGATCAAGGTCGCGATCATCGGACGGCCGAACGTGGGGAAATCCACGCTGCTGAACGCGCTGGTGGGCGAGGAGCGGTCCATCGTATCGTCCGTCGCCGGTACGACGCGCGACGCTGTCGATGTGACGGTCGCGGGCGAAGGCGTCGAGTACGTTTTCGTCGATACGGCGGGCATAAGGCGCAAGGGCAAGACGAAGCTGATGGCCGAGAAGCTCAGCGTCGTGATGGCGCGACGGCACATACGCATGGCGAACGTGGTGCTGCTGCTGGTGGATGCGACCGAGGGCGCGGTAGGGTCGGATGCCACGATCGCCGGCTACGCGCATGAAGAGGGACGCTCGGTCATTGTCTGCGTGAACAAGTGGGACGCAGCCGCGACCAGCGATAAGAAAGCGTTCGAGCGGGCGGTGCGGGACGAGTTCAAGTTTCTCGAGTACGCGCCGGTGGTGTTCATCTCAGCCAAAACCGGGTTCGGCGTGAAAAAGCTGTTCCCGATGATCCGCGAGCTGTACGAGTCGGCGTCGCACCGGGTCTCGACGGGCGAGCTGAACCGGTTTGTGGAGACCCTGAAGGACGAGCGCGAACCCAAGATTTTCTACATCACGCAGGCGGCTGTGCGGCCACCGACGTTCGTGCTCTTCGTGGACCGCGTGGGCACGCTGCACTTCTCGAAGGAGCGCTTCTTCACGAACCAGCTTCGGAAGCGCTTCGGGTTTGAAGGCACCCCGATCGTGCTGAAGACGAAAGCGCGATCGGGGCACGAACGGAAACGGTGATCACGCGCTGGCCGCGCTGGCTTTCGGCGGATCGATCGCGGCCGGCTTCGGCTGCAAGCCCGCCTTCGCCAGCACCGCGTAAACAATGAATCCCGCGATGTAGCTGTAGAGCACCTGCGGCTGAGTGTAATCCTTCACCGCCTGCGACACCGGCAGGAACGGGATGATCCCGACCACGAAGCCGAGCGCCCACGCGATGTACCCCGCGAGGTTGATTCCCTGGCGCGGGCCGGCCCACTTCCTTCCCGAGAGAATGTAGTCGGCTGTCATGGCGCCGCAGATGGGCCCGAACGACGCGCCCACGACGAGGAACACGTTGACGAGGTTGCCCGCCAGGCCGGTTACGGCCAGGATGATCGCGATCACGGCGCCTCCCATCGTGCTGCCCATGCGCGGCACCTTCGGCAGCATGGTCGAGAAGCTGTTGCCCGCGATGAAGGCGCAGAAGCAGGCCGGTGCGATCGAGGCGACCGCGAACAGGAAGAACATCGCGGTGGCCATGAATCCGCCGATGACGCTGATAACGTCGCCGTAGGTGGTGCCGGTGAAGTTCGGGTCGAGCCCGCGCGCGCCCGCGACCGACATCAGCGGCAGCCCGCCGGCGTAAACGGCGGCGAGCGTGATGCCGACCAGCCCGCCCCACTTGACGTCGCGCGCGTCGCGGGAATTCATCCCGAAATCCGCGCCCGCCGCGCCTGCCGTAGCGAAGAAGCCGATCACCGTCTGAAGCACCGCGGTGAATCCGAGGAACGGGATGGCGTCTTCAGGAACGTGATACTGCGCGATGCCGCCGCTCGTCTTCACGAAGACGAACAGCACCATCAGGAACGCGATCAGGTTCAGATAGAGCGAAACCCGGGCGACATATTGAATGCCCTTGACGCCGATGTAGGCCATCAGCAGGCCCCACACGATCGCGATGGCGGTGAACTCGGGTGTGCCCGCGTCCGAAGGCCGTCCCAGGGCCTTCAGGATGAACGTGGTCGAGAGCGACGCGTTCACCGCGAACCAGCCGACCTGGAGCAGGCCCATCAGCAGGCCGGGCATCAGGTAGCCGCCGGTGGTCCCGAACGTCGAACTGCCAACGACGTACAGCGGGTAGCCGGTCTTCATGCCGAGCATGCCGGGCGCGTAGTAGTAAAACGCGTAGCACAGCAGGCCCGCGACGAGGAGCCCGGCGAGCGACAGCGCGACTCCGGCGTTGTTCAGTGTGCCCTGAGCGATCTGCTGGTAGTACACGACCCAGAGAAAGACCCCGGCGTAGCTTGGCGCGGTGTTGACATACCACGGCGCCCGTTTGCTCGGCGGGTTCGGAACGGATTTCGAGATATAGTCGGGCAGCATGGCCGAACAGTATACTACCCGCCCCTCGCGTCGTGCTCGCCGGTTCCGCCGAGTTCTTCGAGCTTTGTCCCGCGGGAATCGATGCGCTGTGGGAGAGCGGCGCGGGCGTTCATCTGCTCCTCGGTCGCGCCGAGCCCGCTCGCGTGGGCGGCCGCAACGGCGTGCCGGGCGGTCGCGCCGGGGCGGGCGGCTGCTTCCATGATGGACACGAGCAGGGCCTCGACCGGCGCGGCCAGCGGGGCGAGGTCGAAGCGGTTCAGCGCGCGGCACAGATCCACCGGCGAGACGGCCGCGAGCCGGACTCCCGCGCCTTCCGTGTACGCGGCGATACGGCACGGAAGGAACGCGGCGGTGCGCAGGTCGGCGGCCAGCAGCGCGCCATAGAGTTCGGGCGCGCAGATGGAGAAGGAGACCGCGTCACTGGCCGGCTGAGATTCCAGGTGCTGGCCGACGTGGGCGGATCCGTGGACGCTGGCGCCGCGCAGGTGAGCGGCATGCCGCAGCGCGGATTCCACGGCGGCGAGAGGCTGTTCCGAGGTGGCTTGCAGCATGGCCCAGAACCTCCGCGATGATGATAGCGGATTTCGGGGCGCGGCGGGCTTGCTCTCCAGAAACTCTCCAGAAACCGGGAGTAGAGCGACCTTGGGGCCGCCAATCCGCGTTCATCTGCGTTCATCGGCGGCAATAAATGTTTTTTTTAGCCGCCAACGAACGCCGGTGCACGCCGATACTGTCGTGTTTGCGGCCCCGGCGGGTCAAGCGAGCTGGCGGCTCCTGTTTGACCTGGGCGGTCCCGATTCTATATCCTGGAGTTTATTTCGATAGAGGCGCGGAGGCCATCAGTAGGCGGGTTCGCAGATCCGGGGAACTCCGGAGGACCCGTTTCGAAAGGGGTAAACAATCTCCGCCGAAATCGCCTGCGCTAGTTTCCGCCGCGGCGGTTGGGGGGTACGGTCAAGACCGGCCCACTGTCATTCGGGTCTCGCCGGATGGAGCGCTATCGAAGGGTGTTTCGTGCACTCCCTTCCTTTTCGCTTCCATCCCAACCGAGAGGCCTGGTGCCGCACATGAACGTTATTGAACTGACACGAGCGCTGGTCGATATCGAGTCGATCACGAACAACGAGCAGGCCGCGGGCGAATACCTGCTCGACTATCTTTCCGCACTGGCGGGCCGCACGGGCGGCACGGCGGAGCGTATGGAGGTCGAGCCGGGGCGCTTCAACGTGTTTGCGTCCTGGGGCGAGCCGGTGGTGACGCTTTCGACACACCTCGATGTTGTGCCGCCGTTTTTTCCGTCGAGCGAAGACGGCGAGTACATATACGGCCGCGGATCGTGCGATGCCAAGGGCATCATCGCGTCGATGACTTTCGCAGCGCAGGAGCTTGCCGAACAGGGGCGCAGCGGGTTCGGGCTGCTGTTCGTGGTCGGCGAGGAGCGCAACAGTGCCGGAGCGTTCGCCGCCGCGCGCCGGCCGCGCGGGTCGCGGTACCTGATCAACGGCGAGCCGACCGAGAACAAGCTCGCGCTAGGCTCGAAAGGCGCGCTGCGCTACGAGATCACGGCGCACGGCCGCATGGCGCACTCGGCGTATCCGGAGCTGGGCGAGTCGGCGATCGAGAAGCTGCTCGACGTGCTCGAGAGGATCCGCAGGATCGAGCTGCCCGAAGATCCCGTGCTCGGCCGCAGCACTATGAACATCGGGACGATTTCGGGCGGGCGCGCGCCGAACGTGATTCCGGATAAAGCGCGCGCGGAACTGTTGTTCCGGCTGGTGTCGGACCCCGGCGCGATCCGGCGCGCGGTGAGCGAGGCGGCCGCGGGGCGCGCCGAAGCGAGCGAGGTGCTGTGCATCCCGGCGCTCCGGCTGAACGCCATCGACGGCCTGCCGACCACGGTGGTCTCGTTCACGACGGATATTCCAGCTTTCGGCGGCGCGTGGGGCGAGCCGTTCCTGATCGGGCCCGGCAGCATTCTGGTCGCGCACACACTCGATGAGAAGATTTCCAAGCGTCAGCTTGCCGAGGCCGTCGTCACGTACAAGACGATGGTGGAGCGGCTGCTCGCGGCTTGACGCGGGGATGCGGCGGTCAACAACCGCCGGGCAGGTCTGGCGACCTGCCCCGCAAGGACAGGAGAGTTTATGCAGAAGATCGAAGTAGGCGTTCTCGGCGCCACCGGCATGGTGGGGCAGCATTTTATCAAGTTCCTGCAAGGCCACCCGTGGTTTGAAATGAAGTGGGCCGGCGCGAGCGATCGCTCGTCGGGCAAGAAGTACCGCGACGCGACGAGCTGGCGGCTGGATGGCACGATGCCCGCGACGGTGGCGGACCTCACAGTCGAAGACTGCAAACCGGGCAACGCGCCGCGCCTGCTGTTTTCCGCGATGGACGCTTCGGTGGCAACCGAGATCGAGCGTGCGTTCGCCGCGGCCGGGCACATTGTGGTCTCGAATTCGCGGAATCACCGGATGGAGCTTGATGTGCCGCTGCTCGTGCCCGAGATCAATCCCACGCACTTGCAGCTCATCCCGCATCAGCAGCGCGCGCGCAAGTGGAAGGGGCAGATCGTGACGAACCCGAACTGCTCCACGGTCGTGCTCACCATGGCGCTCGGGCCGCTGAAGCAGTTCGGCATCACGCGCGTGGTGGTGACCACGATGCAGGCGCTTTCGGGCGCGGGCTACCCGGGCGTGCCGAGCATGGACATCAACGCCAACGTAATCCCGTTCATCGGCGGCGAAGAAGCGAAGATCGAGCAGGAGACGCAAAAAATCCTGGGCGAGTGCAGGGGCGACCACATCGAGCCGCTCGCGGCGCGCGTGAGCGCGCACTGCAACCGCGTGCCGGTGGTGGACGGCCACACCGAGACGGTCTCGGTGGAGTTCTCGGCAAAGCCTTCTGAGCAGGATGTGCTCGAGGCGTTTCGTTCGTTCGCAAGCGTGCCTCAGGAGCGCAAGCTGCCGAGCGCGCCGCCGCAGCCGGTCATCTATATGACGGACCGCGACCGGCCGCAGCCGCGCCGCGACGTCGAGCGCGAGCGCGGGATGGCGGCCTTCGTCGGGCGCCTGCGCGAGTGCCCGGTCTTCGACTGGAAATTCGTCGCCATGGGGCACAACACGGTGCGGGGCGCGGCCGGCGCGGCTGTGCTCAACGCGGAGCTGATGGCTTCGGAAGGGCTGCTCGACTGATGATCGTAATGAAATTCGGCGGATCGTCCGTGGAATCGGCGTCCGCCATCGAACGAGTCGCTTCGATCGTGAAAGAGCGGGTTCCGTTGCAGCCCGTGGTCGTGGTCTCGGCCATGGGCAAGACGACGAACCGGCTGCTGGCGCTCGCCGCCGACGCCGTTAATGGCAAGCGGGAAGACGCGCTGCGGCAGCTTCGCGAGCTGAAGGAATACCATTTCGAGCACGCGCGGAAGCTCGCCGCACCGTCGGACGCGGCTGAAGTCGAGGCTGTCATTGGCGAGCATTTTCAGGAGCTGTCCGAACTGGTCAAAGGGCTTGCGGTGCTGGGCGAGCTGACGCCGCGGTCGGTCGATGCGATCTCGAGCTACGGCGAGCGGCTGTCGAGCCGCATCGTGATGTACGGATTCCGCGCGGCGGGCATGGATTCCGTGCACGTGGATTCCCGGCACATCATGATCACCGACGAGCGGCACACGCAGGCGACGCCGCTGTGCGAACAGACCTACGCGCGGCTCTGCGGGGAAGTAGCGCCGCTGGCACGCGCGGGCAAGGTCGTCGTCATGGGCGGGTTCATCGGCGCGACCGAGGACGGCATCACGACCACGCTTGGACGCGGCGGGTCCGACTTCACGGGCGCGCTCGTGGGCGCGGGCATAGGCGCAGATGAGATCCAGATCTGGACCGATGTGGACGGCATGCTCACGGCTGATCCCAACACCGTCCCGGACGCGCACCGCATCAAAGTTATTTCGTTCTCGGAAGCCGCGGAACTGGCGTATTTCGGCGCGAAGGTGCTGCACCCTTCGACCGTGCTGCCGGCCATGGAAAAGAACATCCCGGTGCTGATTCTGAATTCACGGCGGCCCGAAGTGCCGGGCACGCGCGTGGTCAGCGAGGCGGTGCCGTCGAAGAACCCGATCAAATCGATCGCCTGCAAGCGGCACATCACCGTCGTTAACATTCACTCGACGCGGATGCTGATGGCGTATGGCTTCCTGCACCGCATCTTCGAGGTGTTCGACCGCTACGAGACACCGGTCGATATGGTTTCGACCTCCGAGGTCAGCGTGTCGGTCACGATCGACAACACGTCGCGGCTCAGTGAGATCTGCGAGGAACTGCGGCAATTCGCCGAGGTGGTGGTGGAGCACGACCGTGCGATCGTCTGCCTGGTGGGAGAGAATATCCGAGGGACGGCCGGCGTCGGTGCGAGGATTTTTCGTGCGCTCCGGACCGTCAACGTGCTCATGGTTTCGCTCGGCGGCTCGCAGTGGAATTTCTCGCTCGTGATCGCGGATGAGAACCTCAAGGACGCGGTCCGGCTGCTGCACGAGGAATTCTTCGGCGAGCTCGACCCGTCGGTGTTCGATTAAATGGCGAACCTTGCGATTGTCGGCTACGGGAAGATGGGACGGCTCGTCGAGCAGCTTGCGCCCGAGTACGGTTTCTCGGTTGCGCTCAAGCTCGATGAGTTCAACAATGCGGATTTCGCCGGCATCACGCGAGAAAACTTCGCGGGCGTCGATGTGGCGGTGGAGTTTTCGATTCCGTCCGTGGTGGCGGCGAACGTCGAGCGGATTTCGGCACTCGGCGTGAACATCGTCGAGGGCTCGACCGGGTGGCTGGGCGAGATCGATCGTGTGCGGGCGGCGGTGGAGCGCAATGGCACGGGGCTGGTGTGGAGCCCGAATTATTCGGTCGGCGTGAACGTGTTCGCGAGGCTCGTGGCCGAGGCCGCGCGGCTGCTCGCGAACGAAGAGGAATACGGCGCCTGGGCGTGGGAGATCCACCATTCCACCAAGAAAGACGCGCCTTCGGGCACGCTGCTGAAGCTGGTCGGGGATATGAAGAAGGCCGGGTACGGGCGCGCGATCGACACGGCGTCGAACCGCGCCGGGCGGCATCCCGGCACGCATGAGATCGGGTTCGATTCCGCCGCCGACACGATCACGCTGCGGCACACGGCGCGCAGCCGCGAGGGTTTCGCGCGCGGGGCCCTGAAGGCGGCCCAGTGGGTGTTAGGCAAGAAGGGTTTTTTTGAGTTTGGCGACATATTGTTTCACCGAGAGGCCAAATGACTTTTACAGGATGCGGAACGGCGCTGGTGACGCCGTTCCGCAAAGATCAATCACTCGATGAAGAGACGCTGCGGCGGCTGGTGCGCCGGCAGATCGAGGCGGGCATCAACTTTCTGGTGCCCTGCGGGACCACCGGAGAGAACCCGGTCCTGACCCGGCGCGAGCACCTGCGGGTGGTCGAGATCGTGGTCGAAGAAGCCCGCAAAGATCGCGTTCCGGTGCTCGCCGGTGCGGGCGGGTACAACACCGCCGAGGTGATCGAGCTCGCCAAAGAAGTCGAGGCGATCGGGGCGGATGGAATCCTCTCCGTCACTCCCTACTACAACAAGCCCACGCAGGAAGGCCTTTACCAGCACTACAAAACGATTGCGGGGGCGGTGCGGCTGCCGGTCGTCGTCTACAGCGTGCAGGGGCGCACGGGTGTCAACGTCGAGCCCGCCACGCTGAAACGCCTGGCCGAGATCGACAACATCGTGGGCGTGAAGGAAGCGTCGGGCAACATCGCGCAAATTGCGTCGATTCTCGCGCAGGTGCCGGACCGCTTCACGGTTCTCGCCGGCGACGACGCCATTGCGCTGCCGGTGATCGCGCTCGGCGGGCGCGGGCTGATTTCGGTGGCTTCGAACGAAATTCCGGCGGAAATGGCACAATTCATCGACACCAGCCGCCGCGGCGACCTGGCGGCGGCGCGCGCGTTCCTGAGAAAGTATCTTCCGCTGATGGAAGTCAACTTCGTCGAGTCCAATCCGATTCCGGTGAAGGCCGCGATGGGGTTGATGGGGCTGCTCGAGCCCGTGTGGCGGTTGCCGCTGGTTCCGCCGAAAGCGGAGAACCTCGCAAAGATTGAGAAGACGCTCACCACGTTAGGATTGATTCCGGTTCATGCTGCAAACTGACATTGAAGAACTGTTCGATCATCCGGCCGCTTCGTATCGCGACGAGCACTTTGAGCTTTTCGGGCGCTTTAAGCTGGCGCTGAACCGCGGCGAAGTGCGCGCGGCCGAGCCGGACGCCTCGGCTGCGAGCGGCTGGCGCGTCAACGCGTGGGTCAAGAAAGGCGTGCTGCTCGGGTTCCGCCTGGGCAGGGTCGTGGACTGGTCGATCGATCGCGAGCGGCAGCCGTTCTTCGACAAGGCGACCTTTCCGGTAAAGGCGTTCGATGGCACGGAGGGCGTGCGGATCGTGCCGGGGGGCTCGAGCATACGCGACGGCTGCTACGTGGGCCGCGGCGTTACGTGCATGCCTCCGATGTATATCAACGTGGGCGCGTACGTCGGCGAAGGCACGATGATCGACTCTCACGCGCTGGTCGGGAGCTGCGCGCAGGTTGGGCGGGGTTGTCACATCTCGGCCGCGGCGCAGATCGGCGGCGTGCTCGAGCCGGTGGGCGCGATGCCCGTCGTGATCGAAGACGAAGTGCTGGTGGGCGGCAACTGCGGCATCTACGAAGGAGCGGTTGTGAAGCGCCGCGCGGTGCTCGGCACAGGGACGATCCTGAACCGATCGACGCCGGTCTACGACCTGGTGCGCGGCGAGGTGTACGCGGCCAACGACGAGCAGCCGCTCATCATTCCGGAAGCGGCGGTCGTGGTCGCGGGCGCGCGCGCCATCCAGCACGGCCCCGGCAAGGACTGGGGCATCTCGCTCTACACGCCGGTGATCGTGAAGTACCGCGACGCGAAGACCGACGCTAAGATCCAGCTCGAAGACCTGCTTCGCTGAGCGCAGCAAGCGTGAGGGCGGCGGTTTTCTCCCAGGAGTACTCGCGCGCGCGGGGCGGGCCTTCCGCGGCCAGCCGGGCGCGCAGCGCGCCGTCGCCGACCAGGCGGATGAGGGCGGCGGCGATTGCTTCCTCATTCGCCAGCTCGAATTGCAGCGCCGCGCCGCCGGCCATGCTCGCGAGCGGCTCGATGGCGGAGCAGGCCGTCGGGATGCCTGCCGCCAGAGCCTCGATCACCGGCAGTCCGAAGCCTTCAAACGTCGAGGGATATACGAATGCGAAGGCGTGGCGGAAGAGCTTGTGCAGTTCCTCGCGCTCGAGCCATCCGGTGAGTTGAACGGCGCCGCTGAGGCCGAGCGCCGCGATTTCGCGTTCGAGCGCATCGGCGTGAAAACCGCGGACTCCCGTGATGACGAGCCGGAAGCCGGGATGCTCGCGGCGCACGCGCGTGAAGGCGCGGACCAGCGGCACCAGCCCCTTGTGCGGATGCGATGTCGAGGCGCAGAGAAAGTACGGCTCGATCTCGCCGCGCCCGATCTCGAAGAACGCCTCTTCCGCCCCGAGCGGCACCACGCGGATCTTCTCCGGCCGCAGCCGGTAGAAGCGCAGCAGGTCGGCGCGGGTCGCTTCCGAGTCGGCGAGCAGCAGCCGCGAGCGGCGCGCGGACTGCCAGAGGAACAGGCGCCAGAACGGGAGATCGAACCAGCGGAAATACTCGGGATGGCGCTTGTGCTGGAGGTCGTGAAACGTCGTAACCTGCGGGCAGGGACACGCGAGCGGCGCCGTAAAGCCGGGATTGAAGAGCACGTCGAGCCGCAGGCGCGCGGCGGCAAGCGCAAGTCCGGTCTGTTCCCAGAGCAGGCGGCCGGGGCGGAAAACGGCGCGCACCGGCTGCGGCACAACGCGCCACTTCGGAACCGCCGGCGCGACGTCCGGGCCGGTCTCGCGGTTGGTGAAGACGTAGTATTCGTTTGCGTGGTCGAGCGCGCCGAGCGCGGCGAGCAGGCGGCGCAGGTAGATCTCGGTTCCTCCGACGCCGCCGGGAATCAGATACAGCGCGTTGACGCCGATGCGCACGGTCAGCGGCTCTGCAGCGAGGCTAAGCCCTGCCGCGCCGCCTCGCTGGCGGGATTGAGACTCAGCGCACGGCGGTACTCGTTGGCCGCGCTTTTGATGTCGCCCTCCTGGTGGTAGAGGGCGCCGCGGTAAAGATAGGTCAGCTCGAAGTTCGGGTCGATCCGTTCGGCCTCGCTCAGCTCCCGCAGCGCATCGTCCCGCTTGCCGTGCTTCCTGTAGAGGTCGCCGAACAGCGCGTGCACCTGTGCGCTGTTCTGGATCGTCATGGCCTTTCGCAGTTTCTCGAGCGCTTCCTCGCCGCGGCCGGCGCAATCGAGCGCGACCGCCCAGTCGATGAACAGCCGGTAGTCGGAGGGGGCGCGCACGGCAGCGGCCGCGTAGTGCGGCAGCGATTCGGCGCAGCGCCCTTGCGCGAACAAGGCGAAGGCCAACTGGAATTGCGGGCGCGATTTCAGCGGGGACTTGGAGGCGGAGTCGTGCCAGAGCGCCAGGTCGCTCGACCAGACCAGGCTGCGCGCGTAGGTCGTGAACGCCGCAAACACGAGCACGCCTGCGATCAGGGCCGCGACCACGCCGCGCGAAACCTTCCAGCGGCGGAGGAACTCGGCCACCACCAACAACAGGCCGATCATCGGGAGGTACATTCGGCGTTCGGCGACCGGATCGGCGATCGGCACTATGGACGACGTCGGCGCGAGCAACAGCAGAAACACGAAAAATCCGTAGGAGGCCAGCGGGAATCGCTTCCGGTAATAAAGCGCTGCCGCGGCCGCCGCCATCAGAGCGGCGAGCGCGAACACGGCGCCATGCTGCATTACGGTGAATGAAATGGGAAAGTCGTGGTCGACGTTCAAGCCGTAAGGCAGGAAAAACATCCGTATATAAAGCCAGATCACGCGGCACTGCGTGTAGAAGTACTGATACCACGTGAACTCTTTCATCGAAAAACCGGCGGTATCGGCATGGCGAATTATGCCCCACACCATGCGGAGGGCGAACGCGCCCGCAATCGCGATCAGGCCGTACACGCGCCAGTTGCGGCGAATGCCGCGGAGAGAAAATCCGGGATTCCAGTAGTAGTCCGTCAGCAGAAGCAGCAGCGGCAGGACAGCGGTGTGCTCCTTCGTGTTCGCCGCTGCGGCGAACAGCAGCAGCACGCCGACCGATTCCACCCACGAGATCGCGTCCTTGCGGCGGTAGAGGAACAACGCGAACGCGCCATAGAAGAAAAATACGCTGAGCAGTTCCGAGCGGCTGGCCACGTATGCGACGGACTCGGTCTGGAGCGGATGCAGCAGGAAAAGGCCGCCTGCGAAGGCAGCCGTCGCGTCGCGAGCGAAGCCCTTCTCTCCCGCGCGCTCGAGCAGCCGGCGCGCGATCAGAAACGCGAGACCCGATGTCAGAACATGCAGCAGCAGGTTCACGAAGTGGTACGAAAAGGGCTGCATGCCGGAGAACTTGTAGTTCGCCCAGAAGCTGAGCATCAGCAGCGGCCGTACGTTGGTCATCCACACGCGCAGCGGCGCGTTCGCGTATTCCTGCCCGGTGAAGGGAAGGTACAGATCATCAAACACGAACGGCCCGGCGAGTGCGGGCTCGTAGGCGAACAGCGCGGCGGCGAACGCGGCGGCAAACAGCAATCCGTAGAGCCACGTTTTCGAGCGGTGCGGCGGCGCTTCAGGTGCCGGTGCGCGCCGCTTATTCTTGATTTTTGCCTTGGGCATGCGCGGTTTCGACGTGATATTCCAGGATAGCTACTCGCTGTGCTAGCGCAATATTAGCATCCCTGAGCGCCGAAATAATCACAGAAAGCCGGAACAACACGAGCAGAAACAGGCACCCGACGAGCATCATGAGCGCCATGGGGGGCGACGCGATGCCGAGAACGGCCGCGACCCATTCGAGCACCGGATGAGCGCGCGAAAGCAGCAGCAGCGTGAGCGCCGCGCCGAACCAGCTCACCGAATACTCCGCCCGAATGTGCGAGCGCCGCACCGAAACCAGCACCATCACGATGAGCAGAATGCTCAAGCCGGTGAGGAAATTCAATAGGCCGGTCATTTTACTTGCGCCTGCGCCTCCCCTCGTATTTCAGAATGTTGACGAACACTCCCATCAGGACGTGAAAGATGTAATAAAGCGATTTGAAAGCCGTGATTGTGCTTCGGCCGGCCAGGCGCGGGCGCATGCGGCAGGGCACCTCGAGGAACCGGAACGCTTTGCGCTGAAGCACCACCAGCGTCTCGATCTCGGGATACTCAAGCGGAAAGCTGGTAGTGAAAACGTGGAGCGCCGCGCGGTTCACGCCGACGAATCCCGAGGTGGGGTCGCGCACGGGCTTGCCTAAAATCGGCCGCAGCACGAGCCGGAAGAAGCGGATTCCCAGGCCCCGCAGAAAGCTCGTCGGCACGAAGTCGCCGTTGACGAATCGCGAGCCGATGACCATCTCGCAGCCGGAAGTGCGCAGGGCCTCGTAGATTTTCGGGATGTAGCGCGGGTCGTGCTGGCCGTCGCCGTCGATGCGGATCACGTAGTTGTAGCCGAGTTCGTAGGCGAGACGGTAGCCGGCCTGCACCGCGCCGCCGAGTCCGAGATGGTGCGGCAGCGACATGACCCGCGCGCCGGAGCTTTGCGCGGCCGGGACGGTTGCGTCGTACGAGCAATCGTCCACCACGAGAATGGCGGTGTCCGGCATGACCTCGCGGATCTCGCGGATCACCGGGCCGATGGCCTCCTCCTCGTTGAACGCGGGAATCAGGATGAGCAGCGAGCCGGGGCGGGGCGGGGCGTTCATAGCTCGGCTACCTCGCGCGGGCTGATGAAGTGTTTCGTCACGAGCCTCTCGAATTCGGCGGAGCCGATGCGCGCGCCGCGTCGGATCTGCCGCCTTTGCTTGAACAGCCGGAAAAGGTGCAGGGGCAGCGCCGCGTGGGCACGCGCGGCGAGGTAGCCCATCCCGGCGACGCCGGAGTTTTCCTCGCGGTAGCGGCCCGCGGTACCCCGGCCGCGAACGGCCGAGGCGAGATGCCACAAATACCGCGACACGGTCGCGCCCGGAGCGCGCAGCAGCATCCGAAACGGAAAATTCTTGAATAGCACGAAAATGCGATTGCGCTCGACGTAGTAAGCCTTGAGCGGCGAGGCGGCGCCGGCGGTGCGCGAGTAATAGTGATCGACGATGGCGCCGGGCTCGTAGACGCACGTCCAGCCGGCCCAGCGCCCGCGCAGTCCAAGGTCGGCGTCTTCGCAATAAAGGAAGAAGCTCTCGTCGAACAGCCCAATCTCATCGAGCATTTTGCGGCGGTAGAGGGCGGCCGAGCCGCTCGGGAAGAGCACCTCTTCCGGGTTCGCGTAATTGCCGGCCGGCTCGAGGTGCCCGCGCTGCTTGCTGGTGGCATCGCTCGAGATGAGCATGCCGGCCGAGTCGAGCGTGCCCGTGCCGGCCAGCCGCACCTGCGACGCGCACATGCCCGCCTGCGGATTGGATTCGAGCGCGCTCACCAGACCCTCGAGCCAGCCGCGGTCTGCCACCGCGTCGTCGTTCAGGGTGGCCAGATAACGCGCGCCCGAGCGCCGAAAGGCCTGGTTGACCGCCGCGCCGAACCCGGCGTTCCACGCGTTTTCGATTACGGCCACCCCACGCCAGCGCTCGGCTGCCGCGGCCGCAAGCTGCCTGCCGCTGTTGTCGATCACGCAAACGTCGTAGTCGCGAAACGTCTGGCATTCAAGCGATGCGAGGCATTCCGCGAGCTTTTCCCCGGCGCTCAGCGTCGGGATAGCCACTGTCACCAGAGGTTCGGACAATCCTCGATTCTACCGAATGGCGCACAATAGAGGAACGCGGAGGGGCGTTGTGAATGCATCGAAGACGAACCGGGTGACCGTCGATCTGACGCCGTACCCCGATCTGGTCGTCATCTACCTCGGAATGCGAGTCAATGCGATCGCGGGTGTGAAGACGCTGCTCGGCTTCGGACCGAAGATCGCGAAATCAGTCGAGGCGAAGCCGGACGGCCTGTTGCTGCACGAGCCCATCTTCTACTCGCTGCGCCACGTGGGGATGCGGCAGTACTGGCGCGACTTCGAATCGCTCGAGCGATGGTCGCGGTCTGAGCCCCACAAGATCTGGTGGCAGCAGTTCCTCAAGGATGCCGGCGGCACCGGCTTCTGGCACGAGACCTATTTGAAGCGCGGCGGAATGGAGGCGGTGTACCTGAACATGGAAGTGCCCACCGGCTTTGCGCGCTTCGCTCCGGCGCTTGCCGCGCGGGGGAGTATGTTCTCGGCCCGCAGGCGCGCAGGCATGGCCGGTGAAACGAACACCGCGCCGCCGGTTGGTGAAGACGAGCTTTATCGGGCGGCGGGGTAGCAGCGATCGACTGGCGTCCAAACGGAGCGGTGTCTTCCTTAGGCCAGCGCCTGGTCGAGGTCGGCCTCGATGTCCTCGGCGGCTTCGATCCCTACAGACAGCCGCAGCAGGTTGTCGCGAATGCCCATGCGCTCGCGCTGTTTCGGCGAGAGTTCCCGATGCGAGGCCATCCTGGGATACAGCATGAGGCTGTGGACGTCTCCGAGCGAAGTCCCGCGCACGATGAGCTTCAGCCGGTCCATCAGGCGGAAGACGTCCTCGGGCGCCGCGCCGCGCACCTCGAAGCTGATCATCGCCCCGTAGAGGCCTTCCGGGAACAGGCGCTTGATCGTGGCGGCGTCCGGGTGCGAAGGGTCGGCCGGAAACACCACCCTCTCGACTCGCGCGTGCTGCTTCAGATGCGCCGCGATCCGGCAGGCATTCGCGCACTGCCGCTCCATCCGCAGCGGAAACGTCTTGATGCCGCGCATGGTGAGATAGCTCTCGAACGGTCCGAGCACCGGCCCGCAGGCGCGCGACAACGCCCGGAGCGTTTCATAATGCTCTTCGTCGGAGACGACGGCCCCTCCGAGCACGTCGCCGTGCCCCGCCAGATACTTCGTCAGGCTGTGGACCACGAGGTTCGCCCCGAGCTCGAGCGGCCGCACGAGCATCGGCGTCGCAAATGTGTTATCGACGATGAACGCGGCGCCGGCGGCGTGCGCGATGTCCGCAATGCGGCCGATGTCGCCCACTCGCAGCAGCGGGTTCGATACCGTCTCCATCAGGACGCAGCCGGGCTTCCGCCGCGCGACCGCCTGCTCCACCGCGGCGAGGTCGCACACATCGACGTAAGCCACCTCGACCCCGAGCGGCTCGAAGATTTTCGAGAGCACGCTGATCGTAGCGCCGTAGAGCGCGTTCGCCGCGACGATCGACTTCGGGCGGTCCGTCAGCGCCGTGAGCAGCGCGGTCTGAAGAGCGGCCATCCCCGAGGCGCATGCGAGCGCCCCGTGGCCGTTCTCGAGCGACGTGAGCAGTTCCTCGAGCGCGGCGTTCGTCGGCGTGTCATACCGCGAATAGGAATAGCCGGACTCCTCGCGGCCGAACACGCGGTCGAGCTCCGCCATCTCGTCGTAGAGGTACGTCGAAGCCGTGTAGATCGGCGTCGTGACCGGGACGAAGCGGCCGGGTTTCTTGCGGTCGCCCGCGTGGACGGCCTTGGTGTACAGATTCATCTCACTTCCTCTTCCAGCGCGTGCCCTCTTTGGTGTCTTCGAGGACTACGCCGAGCTCGAGCAGCTCTTTGCGGATTTCGTCGCTGCGCGCGAAATTCCGCGACTTGCGCGCCTGGTTGCGTTCGGCGATCTTCGCTTCGATCTCGGCGTCGCTCGGTCCCCCAGCGCCGGCCGCGGGACGAATTACGTCGAACACGGCATCGAACTGCGCCAGAAAATCGAGGGCGGGCTGCACGTTGCCCGCGCGGAACTCGCCCGCATCCATCGCTGTGTTCGTGTCGCGCACGTATTCGAACGCGGCGGCGAGCGCTCCGGCCGTGTTGAGGTCGTCGTCGAGGGCGTTCTCGAAGTTGCGGACGGCCTCGCGGGTCCGCTCGATCAGCGCTTCGTTCACGCCCTCGGCGTGCTTGTCCGTTTCGAGCCGCAGCTTGTAGTTGCGCAGGCGCTCGATCGCGGTCGCGGCCGAGCGCAGGCTGTCGAACGTGAAGTTCAGCTTGTTCCTATAGGGATGCGAGGCGAGCAGGTAGCGCACCGCCTCGGGCGAGTAGCCCTGCTGGAGCACGTCGCGCAGCGTGAAGAAATTGCCGAGCGACTTCGACATGGTCTGGCCTTCGACGATCAGATGCTCGGCGTGCAGCCAGAAGCGCGCGAACGGCTTGCCGGTGATCGCCTCCGACTGCGCGATTTCGTTTTCGTGATGCGGGAAGGTGAGGTCGATGCCGCCGGTGTGTATGTCGAGCGTCGGGCCCAGGTACTTCATCGCCATCACGGAGCACTCGTTGTGCCAGCCGGGGCGGCCCGGGCCGATGCGCGTCTCCCAGAAAAACGGCTCGTCCTCCTTGGGCGCTTTCCAGAGCGCGAAGTCGCGCGCGTCGTCCTTCTCGTAGCGGTCGGTATCGACGCGCACACCGGCGCGTATGCCGCTGAAGTCGATGTGCGAAAGCTCGCCGTAATGCGGGAAGCTGGCGATTTTGAAGTAGATCGAACCGTCGCTGCGGTAGGTGTAGCCCTTTTCTTCGAGCTTGTGGATCGCCTCGGCCATGTCCTGGATGTGGGCGGTGGCGCGCACCAGGTGTTCGGGGCGTTCGAGCCGCAGCGTGGCGGCGTCTTCGAGAAAAGCCTCCGTGTAAGCGGCGGTGTACTCCTCCAGCGTCTTGTGCGCGGCAGTGGCCTGCTGGATGATGCGATCGTCCACGTCCGTGATGTTCATGACGTGGTCGAGGCGGTAGCCACGGGCGCGCAGCCAGCGGCGGAGCAGGTCCACGAAGGTGAACGTGCGCAGGTTGCCGATGTGCGCGAAATTCCAGACCGTCGGCCCGCAGGAATACATGCGGACCAGTTTGTCGTCGAGCGGCGAAAACTCTTCTACCCGCTGAGTGAGAGTGTTGTAAAAGCGCAGGGCCATACGGGGTAAACCCTATCGTATCAGGCCCTAAAGTATTGCCGGCGTTTGGCCGAACTACTCCCCGGAGAGCCAGTGGAACCCGGAACGATTCGAATCGTCTGCGCCCTGATCGCGGTGGTGCTGCTCGCGCTGATCGTGGTGCGCCGCCGCAAACAGATGGAATAGCGCGGTTCAACCTTCACGCTGCCGCTTGTAGTAACGGTAAATCACCCCCGCGACCGCCAGCACGGGGACGGCGAGCAGTAAACCCACAAAACCGAACATCGCACCGCCGATGAGCACGGCGACGAAGACGTGCAAGGGCCGGAGCTGCAACCGGCGCCCGAGTATACGCGGCGTAAGCACGTAGCTCTCGAGCGTAAACACCACGACGTAGACGCCGATCACCTCGGCGATCCGGACCGCGTCGAAGCCCGCGAGCGCCGCCGCCAGGATGCCCGCTCCAAGCGCGATCAGCGAGCCGAAGTGCGGAACCATGTTCAGGAATCCGCAGACCGGTGCCAGCAGGTACCAGAACGGTACCCGCAGGATGCCGAGACCCAGCGCGTAGAGCGCCGTCAGAATCAGCGACACCAGAACCTGGCCCCAGACATAGCGGGCCAACGTCGAGCCGACCTCACGCGCGAGGCCGCCCGGCCCGCGCGGCTCAATGGATTCGCGGGGCATCCGGTCATCTCCATCCGCCGGCAATCAGCCGTTTGCTGTTATTGATGCCGGGCGCAGCCTCAACGGCTCTCGCGATGAACGACGCCGGGAACGGCTTTTTCCTGTACCGCCGGGCTGACCTGGAGCGGTAAGCTCAAGGCAACATGCGACTCGTTCTGTTTCCGCTTCTGGCGTTCGCTCTCGCGTCCGCGCAGCCCCAACAGCCGCAGCCGCCGCGGCCTTCCATTCGCGCCACCGGAGACGCCACGGTGACGGTGAAGCCGGACCGCGCCATCATCGATCTCGGCGTCGTGACGCAGGCCCGCACGGCCGAAGCCGCCGCCTCCCAGAACGCAACGCGCCTCGACGCCGTGCTGCGCGCGCTCGCCGGAGCGGCGGGTGCGGGCTCCGAGATCAAGACCCTCAGCTACTCGCTCGACCCCGACTACCGCTTTCCCAAACCCGGCGCGCCGCAGGAGCTCGCCGGATACACGGCGCGCAACATCGTGCGTGTTACGGCGTCAGATCTCGCCGCCACCGGCAAGATCATAGACACCGCGACGCAGGCGGGCGCAAACAACGTCGAGCATCTCCAGTTCACGCTCAAGGACGATCGCGCCGCGCGCGCCCAGGCCCTGCGCGAGGCCGCTGCCAAAGCGCGCGCGAACGCCGAAGCGATGGCCGCGGCGCTCGGAGTCAAAATCACCGGCGTTCTGCTGGCGGAACAGGGAGGCGGCGACGCCGTGCCGCACCCCGTCTACGCGATGGCCCGCATGGCGGAAGCGAACGCGGCGCCGACCCCGGTCGCCCCCGGCGCCATCGAGATCCGCGGCACGGTCGCCCTCACCGTCGAGATCGCGCAATAACGCCCTCCCTGGCTTCGATACAATCGGCTGCTGGGGTCCATCGATGAGGAAACTGAGTTTCGTTGTAGCGCCGCTCACCGCATGCGCGGCGGTTCTTCTGCTCACCGGCGCGGGCGCCGACACAACGCGCGAAGAAGCCCTCTGGCGCCACCGCACCCTCGGCAAGGCATACTACGAGACGCCCACCACGGTGGCGCAGGCTGTCGCCGAGCTGAAGAAAGCGCTCGATCTCGCGCCGGGCTCCTACCGCGACCGTCTCAACTACGGCCTCGCGCTGTTGCGCGCCGGGAATTCCAAGGAAGGAATCGCCGAAATCGAGAAGGCCCAGAAGCAGGACCCCAAAATCCCCCACACCTGGTTCAACCTCGGCATCGCGTACAAGAGCGAGGGCCGCTACCCGGAGGCCGTCCGCCAGTTCGAGCGCATGATACAGCTTGTCCCCGGCGAGCCCGTCTCGCACTACAACCTCGGCCTGCTCTACAACCTCACCGGCCGCGAAGCCGACGCGCTCAAGCAGTTCGAGCTTGCCTCGAAGCTCGACCCCAAGCTCGTCGCGCCGCGCTTCCAGATCTACAACATGTACCGGCTGATGGGGAAGGACGACGAGGCCGCCAAGGCGCTCGCCATTTTCCAGGAATCGAAGAAGGCGCAGAAGGCCGCCGACGATAGCGAGGACATGAACTGGTCCTTCTACGCCGAGCTTTACGATCCGATGCAGGCCGAGCCCGCCCCGGCCGCGGGGGCCGCTGCAGAGCCGCGTTTCATAGACCGCAAGCTCGCGGGGACGGCCGACCCCAAAACCGCGGGAATGCTCGTCATCGACGCCATGGGCGCGGGCGGCTCCGACCTGCTCGTGTGGTCCGCGAGCGGCGTGCGTCTCTATCGCGGCGGCAAGGACTTCGCCGCGGATTCCGGCCTTGCCGGCCTCACCGGCGTGACCTCGGCCGCGGCCGGGGACATCGACAACGACGGCCTCTCCGATCTCTGCATCACCACCGTCTCCGGTCCCGTGCTCTACCGCAACGTCAAAGGCCGCTTTGAAAAGCTCGCCGCAACGCTGCCCTCCGGCCGCTTCGAGCGCGCTGTCTGGCTCGATTTCGATCACGACTACGATCTGGACCTGTTCCTCCTCGGCGACAAATCGGCTCTGCTGAGGAACGAAGGCCAGGTGGGCTTCCGCGACTACACCGCGAAGTTCCCCTTCGCGGCGGGCCGCGCGATCGACGCCGTGCCGTTCCGGCTGGTCCCGGATACCAAGGGCTTCGACCTGCTCGTCTCCTACGCCGGCCGCGGCGCCGTGCTTTACCGTGACCAGATGCGCGGCGTCTACACGGCCGAGCCGGCGAATACGATCCCCGCCGGCGCGCGCGCGCTCGAAGCCGTGGACGTGAACAACGACAGTTGGATCGACATCGCGTATTCCTCCCCCGCCGGAGTCGCTGTATCGATCGTTCGCGACGGAACGCTGGCCGCTGCGACGCCCATCGCGCCCGCCGCGCCCGCGCTTGCGTTCGCCGATCTTGAAGGCCGCGGCTTCTCCGACGTCATCGTGAAGAACGCGGTCTACCGCAATCAGAGCCTCGGCAGATTTGCCGCGGGCAAGCCCGCCGGAGGCCTCGTCAACGCCGTAGCGCTCGCCTCGGCCGACTTCGACAACGACGGCCGCATCGACCTCGCCGCCGTCGCGCAGGACGGCACGATCCACCTGCTCACGAACCAGACCGCGGCGAAGAATCAGTGGATCCGCGTCGCGCTTACCGGCGTCAAGAACCTGAAAACCGGCGAGGGCACGGAAGTCGAAGTGAAGGCCGGCACGCACTACCAGAAGAAGCTCTACCGCGGCGTCCCGCTCGTCTTCGGCCTTGGCGCGTACAAGCAGGTGGACACCGTTCGCATCAGTTGGCCGAACGGCCTGATCCAGAATCAGATGAACGAGGCCGTGGACCGCGCCGCCCTATACAAGGAAGCGCCGCGCCTCTCCGGCTCCTGCCCCATGATCTTCGCGTGGGACGGCCGCAAGTTCGAGTTCATCGCGGACGTGCTCGGCGTGGCCCCGCTCGGCGCGAGCTCCGGCGATGGCGATTACTTCCCGGTGGACAACGACGAGTACGTCCAGATCCCCGGCGATCAGCTCGCGCTGCGCGATGGGCGCTACGAGATCCGCATCACCGAAGAGCTGCACGAAATTTCGTACATCGACCAGGTGCGGCTGATTGCGGTCGATCACCCCGCGGCCACCGAGATCGTCACGAACGAAAAATTCAAAGCACCGCCGTTCCCCGATTTCCGGCTCTACGGAGTGAACCGCCGCATCTTTCCCAAAGCGGCGCGCGACGGCCGCGGGCGCGATCTGCTTCAGACCGTGCTCCGCCGCGACCGCGTCTACGCGAGCGGCTTCAAACACGACATGGCGGGAGTCGCTGAAATGCACGCGCTCGAGCTCGACTTCGGCCCGAACGCGGCGAAGGACAACCGCGCCGTCCTGATGCTGCGCGGCTGGATCGACTGGGCCGACGGCAGCACTTTCATGGCCGCCTCGCAGGGCGGCGGGAACGGCATCGTCCTCCCTTACCTTCAGGTGAAGGACGCCGCGGGCCGCTGGCAGACCGTTATCGAAGACATGGGCGTGCCCGCGGGCGAGCCGCGAACCATTGCGGTCGATCTCACCGGCAAGTTCCTGTCATCGTCGCGGGAAGTGCGGATTGTGACGAACGCCTGTGTCTACTGGGACCAGATTTTCCTCAGCGAAGACACGGCCCCGCCCGCGGCGCGCATGACGGCGATGGACGCCGAGGCTGCGGATTTAGCCCTGCGCGGTTTTTCCCGCGCCTACATCGACGCGAACCACGAGCAGCCGGAATATTACGACTACGGCCAGTGGCGACCCGCCGCGATGTGGAACCCGGTGCCCGGCGTTTACACGCGCTTCGGCGATGTGCGCGAGCTGATAACGGCGGTGGACGACCGCTTCGTAATCATGGGCTCGGGAGACGAACTCAAGCTGCGCTTCGATCCCGCGCGCCTGCCCGCGCTCCCCGCCGGCTGGAAGCGAGACTTCCTGGTCTTCGTGGACGGCTGGTCGAAGGACGCCGACGCCAACACCGCCCACGCGGACACCGTCGAGCCGCTCCCCTTCCACGGCATGACCCGCTACCCCTACCCGGCCTCCGAGCATTTCCCGGACGACGCCGAACACCGCGCCTGGCGCGAGAAATACAACATCCGCCGGGCGGTGAAATTTGTCGAGCCGCTCGTGGCGCGGGCACAATAAACTCACCGGAGTCAGTTGGCCTTCAACGGGAACTTCTGCTCGCTGACGATGCCCTTGCCCTCTTTGATCGTCACAAGCTGATCGGCCGCGACCTTCGCGTACGACTCCTTCGCGCCGCTCGGCCACCGGATCTCCAGATCCGCCGCCTCAGTCGCGCCCAGCCCGAAGTGCAGCCGCCGGTCGTTCACCGACAGAAAACTCGACTGCCCCACCACTTCCTGAAGCTGCTGCTTGCCGCCGTACTTCACCAGCACCCGCGCCCCGATCGCGCTGCGGTTCGACTTCGTGCCCTCGAGCTTCACCTTCAGCCAGTGGTTCTTCCCGGTCACATCGTTGCGCAGCAGCGAGGGAGGCTCGTTCTGGTTCACGATCACGATATCCACGTCGCCGTCGTTGTCGAAATCGCCGAACGCGACGCCCCGGCTGGCGTGCGCCGCGGTCATAGCCGGGCCCGCCTGCTCGATCAACTCCTCGAACTTGCCGTCCCCCAGGTTGCGGAACAGGAACCGCGGCGTGCGGTGCGGATACTCGGGGAATTTCTTCTCCACCTCCGGATACACGCTCCCCGTGACGACGAAAATGTCCGGGTTTCCATCGTTGTCCAGGTCCTCGATGCCGGTCCCCCAGCAGATGTATCGCGTCTCGACGCCGAGCCCCGCGCGGATTGTCACGTCCGAGAAATTCCCCTTGCCCTCGTTCTTGTAAAGGATGGCGGTGTCCTCGGTGAAGTGCGTCTTGAAGAGGTCGAGCTTGCCGTCGAGGTTGAAGTCGCCGATGCCGACGCCCATTCCCGCCTGCTCCTGGCCGTCCTCGTTGAGCGCGATGCCTCGCTCGAGGCCTTCCTCGGTGAACGTGCCGTCGCCGTTGTTGCGGAACAGCAGGCTCGGCGTCGAGTCGCACGCGACATAGATATCTGGCCAGCCGTCGTCGTCGAAATCCGCGGCCACGGCGGTGAGGCCGAAGCTACCCTTCACCTTCCCGATGCCCGACTGCTGCGTGACGTCCGTGAACGTGCCGTCGCCGTTGTTGTGAAACAGCAGGTGCGATTCCGGCGGCAGCCCGCGCGGCCCGCAGTTCACGGGGATGCCCTTCCAGTTGCAGCTCGGATCTTGCCCCGCCGCGGGCACGCGCTTCGGATCGAACGAGAGGTAGTTGGAAACGAACAGGTCCAGCCTGCCGTCGCGGTCGTAGTCCACCCACGTGCAGCCCGCGCCCCAGCGCGTCGGCTTGAGCAGCCCGGATTCCTTCGTGACATCGGTGAACGTGCCGTCGCCGTTGTTCCGGTAAAGAACGTTCTGTCCCCAGTAAGTGACGAACAGATCCTCGAGGCCGTCGTTGTTGTAGTCCCCGACGGTTACGCCAAACGCCCATCCGTTGCGCGTAAGCCCGGCTTTTTCCGTAACGTCCGTGAACGTGCCGTCGCGATTGTTCTTGTAGAGGCGGTTGGTGGCCGACGCCGCCGAGCCATCCATATGCTTGCCCGACAACACAAATATGTCGAGCCACCCATCGTTGTCGTAATCGAAGAACGCGACGCCGCACCCCATCGTCTCGACGATGTAATCGACGCGGTCCGGATAGCCGTAGATCACCGGCGCACGCAGGCCCGCCTGCTCCGCGATGTCGGTGAAGCGAGCGTTGAACGGCAGACCCGAAGGCTTCCCCCGCGGAGTGGGCTTGACGCCGCGCGACGCCATGCCTCCTCGTTGCGCGCGTAGCACTCCGGCCTGCGCGGCTATCATCGCGAGTACGGCCCTGCGAGTCATGATCCTAAAATCATAGCTGAGGCTCCGCTGCTTCTTCTAATAGAAAGGCATTATTGGTGGGCCTATGGCCCCCGGTTATAATCTTTCGGAGTGGTTGGTCCCAAGATCCTTTTTCAGCCCGTTCTGCCGTTGCTGGTGAGCGGCGTGATGTGCGGCGCAGCACTGCCGCCTTACCTGTACACGGAATCGCCGGGCCTTTCGACGCCGAAGCGGTCCGCGCGGCTCATGATCGCCGCCGGCGCAGCCCCTCGCGCGTTCGTGCCCGCCTTCTCCGACTCAGCCGATGCCGCCGTGTCGTTTGACGGCGCGCGCGTGCTCTTCGCGGGCCGCGAGAAACCGGACAGCCCCTGGCAGATCTGGGAAGCGCCCGTTTCCGGCGGCGCGCCCCGCCGCGTCACGAACACCGCCGAGGATTGCATCCGGCCGTTCTATCTTCCGGACGACAAGCTGGTCTACTCGCGCCGCACGCCGCAAGGCTTTCAACTCGAGATTGCGCCGCTCGCGGGCGGCGCGCCGCTCAGGCTGACCTATGGTGCGGGCGACCACCTCGCGACCGACGTGCTCGCCGACGGCCGCGTGCTCTTCGACGGACCGCACTCCGGCGCGCGCGAGATCTTCACGGTCTACGTGGATGGCAGCGGCGTCGAGACCGTCCGCTGCGATCATGGCCGCGACCGCCACTCGGGACGTCAGCTCGCTTCAGGCGACACGATTTTCCAGTCCGGCGCAACCCTCGCGCGCTTCACGTCGGCGCGCGCCGTTCAGCTTCCTGTGACGCTGCCAAAAGGCGAATACGCCGGTCCCATCGCCGAGATCGCGCCCGGCGAATGGCTGGTCGCCTATCGCGCGCTCCCGAACGCACGGTTCGCTCTACACCGCGTGAAGCCGGGCCAGGCGCAGGCCGTGCCCGTGAAGGTTGCCGCCGCGGCGAACCGAAACGCGCTCGATCCGGTTCTCATCCGCCCGCACGCCGTGCCGAAGCGGCATCCCTCGAGCCTCGGAGACCGCAACGGCGCGAACCTGCTCTGCCTGAATGCGTACACATCGCGCGGCGCAAAGATCCCCGACGGTGTCATCGCCGCCGTGCGGGTCTACATGCAGGACGCGGGCGCCCTGGGCGAGGCGCCCGTCGAACGCGACGGCTCTTTCTACGTTCAAGTCCCCAGCGACCGGCCCATCCGCTTCGAACTGCTCGACAAGAGCGGCAAGACCGTCGCGGCCGAAAAGGAATGGTTCTGGGCGCGCCGCGGCGAGCAGCGCGTCTGCGTCGGCTGCCACGCCGGCCCCGAGCGCGCGCCCGACAACGCCACGCCCGCGGTCCTGCTGCGCACCACCGATCCTGTGAAGTTCCCCGTTCACTCCGGCAACGGAGGCATGAAATGAAGCACTGGAAATGGCTGTTCCCGATTGGACTCCTGGCCGTTCTCGCGGCGCAGCAGACGCGCCCTCCGATTCGCTTCGATGAGGTGAGCGAGCAGTCCGGAGTGAAGTTCACGCACAGCTTCGGCGCGCGGAAACTGGGGTCGCTGCTCGAGAGCACCGGCGGCGGCGCGGTCTGGTTCGACTACAACAACGACGGTCTGCTCGATCTGTACGCTGTCACCGGCATCCCGCTCGAAAAGGGCATGCACCCGTATCCGCTGCGCAAGCCGCCCGAGCCGCCTCCGCACAATCGTCTCTACCGCAACGACGGCAGCGGCAAGTTCACCGACGTGACCGATCAGGCGGGCGTCGCGGCCAACGTCTTCAGCATGGGCGCGATCGCGGCCGACTACGACAACGACGGTTTCGCGGACCTTTTCGTCAGCGCCTACGGCCGCGCGATCCTCTATCACAACAACGGCAACGGAACATTCACGGACGTGACCGAAAAGGCGGGACTGAAAGTGCCCGGCTGGTCCATCGGCTCCGTGTTTCTCGATTTCGACCGCGACGGCTGCGTCGATCTCTTCGTCGGCCGCTACGTGAAGTTCGATCCGGCCTACCGGGCTTACTACGCCGCCGACAACTACCCCGGCCCGCTCGACTACGAGCCCGAGTCGAATTACCTCTTCCACAACAACTGCAACGGCACGTTCACGGACGTGAGCGAGAAATCCGGCATCGCGGAGTACAAGAGCCGCGCTATGGGCGTCACCGCGGGCGACTTCGATCTCGATGGCTACCCCGACATCTACGTCGCCAACGACAAGACGGAAAATTTCCTGTTCCACAACCAGAAGAACGGAACCTTCAAGGAAATTGCGGTCACCGCCGGCTGCGCCTACGGGCAGAGCGGCGAGAACACCTCCGCCATGGGCCCGGCGTTCGTTGACTTCGATCACGACGGCAAGATCGACCTCTGGGTCTCCGACTCCAAGTACAACCGCCTCATGAAGAACGTCGGCAACCTCAAGTTCCAGGACTTCACCGAGCAGGCCGGAATCTCGCAGCTTGCCGCTCAGTACGTGAGCTGGGGCACCGGCGTCTACGACTTCGACAACGACGGCTGGGCGGACCTCTTCATCGCGCACGGCGGCCTCATTCACATGGTTCCGCAGGAGCACTCGATCTTCCGCAACCTCGGCAACTGGAAATTCGAGGACCTCTCCCCCTCCGCCGGCCCGTACATCGAGAAGATCAAGACAGTCGCCCGCGGCGCCGCATTCGGCGACTACGACAACGACGGCAAGATCGACATTTTCATCGTGAACCTCGGCACGCCGGCTCACTTGCTGCACAACGTGACCCAGAGCCCGAATCACTGGGTGGCGTTCAAGCTCGTGGGCTCGAAGAGCAATCGCGACGGCATCGGCGCGCAGATCGAGGTTTTCGCCGGCGGGAAGCACCAGCAGCGCGAGCGCGTCGGTTCGACCGGATATCTCTCCTGCGACGATCCGCGCGTCCACTTCGGACTCGGCGCGGCCACGAAGGCGGAAAAAGTCGTCGTGACCTGGCCCTCGGGCGTGAAGCAGACGCTCGAAAACGTCGCGGCCGACAGAGTCGTCACCATCGAGGAGAAGTAGCGATGCGGCGCACTGCGGTCCTGCTCGCCTGCCTGGCAACGGCCCTCGCGGCCGCACCCAAGCTCAGGTATCCGTCTCCCGTTGAAGTGGCGCTCACGCCGGACGGAACCACGCTCTTCGCAGTGTGCGAAGGCACCGGCGAGGTGGCGGTCATCAACACGCGCACGGCCCAGGTCGTCCGCCGCATTCGGGTTGGCGAGGTTCCCAAGGGCATCGCGTTCGGCCCGGGAGCGAAGCGTGCCTACGTGGCGAATTCCTGGAACGACAACGTCTCCGAAATCGACACCGCATCCTACGAAGTCGTACGCACCCTGCACGCGGGCTTCGAGCCAAACGCGGTCGCGACCGACGCCAAGGGTGCGTTTCTCTACACAGCGAACCGCATCAGCAACGATATTTCGGTGATCGATCTCGCCAACGGCGCCGAAGTGAAGCGCCTGCTCGCGGGCCGCGGCGCGTCGTATCTCGAGCTGCGCGGAGGGCGTATCTACGCCACGCACATCTACCCGAACTGGACGAGTCACCGCACGCCGCCCGAATCGGAAATTACCGTCATCGACACCGCGAAGCAGATGGTGGTTGATCGCTACCGCCTCCGCAACGCGGCCGGGCTGTTTCACGTGGCCCTCTCGCGCGACGGCCGCCTCGGCGTCGCCGCGGAAATGCGCCCGAAGAACCTCGTGCCACTCGCGCACGTCGCACACGGCTGGGTGGTCGGCAACGGCCTCTCGGTCTTCGGGGCGGACGTCGGCGAGCCGGTACAGATTTCCATCGACGAGCTCGAACGCTACTACAACCCGCCATTCGGAGTCGCGATCGCGCCCGACAAGAGCGCCGTTTACATTTCGGCCACGGGCTCGAACAACATTACCGTGATCAACACCGGACGGCTGCTGAAGTATATCGGAGCGCTCCCGGCCGCCGGGCGCGCCCGGGCGGCGAACGATCTGTCGGCCTCGGCCAATTACGTGGTGAGCCGCATCGCGGTAGGCCGCGCGCCGAAGGGCATCGCGCTCTCGCCCGACGGAACGCGCCTCTACGTCGCCAATCGCAGCGACGACACGATCTCCGTGGTGGACACCGCCGCGCGCAAAGTGGTGCGCACGATCCCGCTCGGAGGCCCCGCAACCCTCACGCCCGAACGCCGCGGCGAGCAGCTTTTCTACGACGCGCGCTTCGCCTTCCAGGGCCACTTCAGTTGTGCCAGTTGCCACATCGAGGCGACCTTCGACGGCATCCAGTGGGACCTCGAGCCCGACGGCTTCGGCAAAGACATCGTGGACAACCGGCTGCTCGAGGATGTCCGCGCTACCGCCCCCTTCAAGTGGAACGGAGGCAATCCCGATCTCGAAACCGAGTGCGGCCCGCGCACGGAGAAGTTCTTCTACCGCTCCCAGAGCTACACGCGGGAAGAACTCGCGGACCTGGTGGCGTTCGTGAAAGCCTTGCCGTTGCGACCGAACCGCTATCGTCTCCCGAACGGTGAGCTGACGCCGGCGCAGGAGCGCGGCAAGGCCATCTACGAGCGCACGCGAACGAAATCCGGCCAGCCGATCCCCGAGAGCAACCAGTGCGGCGTCTGCCACTCCGGACCGCACTACACCAATCAGCTCCTCGCCGACGTTAAGAGCGGAAAGCCGACCGATCGCTCCCCGATGTTCGATGTGCCGCAACTGAACAACATCGCCCTGACCGCCCCCTACCTGCACGACGGCTCCGCCAAGTCGCTCGAAGAAATCTGGACAGTCTACAACCCCGACGACACCCACGGAGTCACGAACGACCTGCAAAAGGACGAGCTCAACGACCTGATCGAATATCTGAAAACGCTTTGAAGTTTTATCGGCGGCACGCCACCAAGTCATCCCGCCGGCAGCGCGACCACAACTCCAGATACGGCTCGATCTCGTCCATCATCCCCCGGAACTCCGCCACGTTCAGCGACTGCGCCCCGTCGCTCAACGCCTTCTCCGGCGCGATGTGCACTTCGACCAGCAGCCCGTCCGCGCCCGCGGCCACGGCGATACGGCACAGCGGCGGCACCAGCGCGCGCTCGCCCGCCGCGTGGCTCGGGTCCACGATCACCGGCAGGTGCGTCACCTGGTTCAGCACCACCACCGCTCCGATGTCGAGCGTGTTCCGCATCGCCGTCTCGAACGTGCGGATCCCCCGTTCGCAAAGGATCACGTTGGGGTTCCCTTTTTGCATCAGGAACTCGGCCACCGTGAGCATCTCGGCGATGCGGCACCCCATCCCGCGCTTGAGCAGCACGGGCTTCGCCGACCGCGCCACAGTGTCGAGCAGCTCGTAGTTCTCCATGTTGCGCGTGCCGATCTGGATGATATCGGCGTACTCGACCGCGTGCCGCGCCTGTTCGCCGCTCATCGCTTCAGTGACCACCGCGAGGCCCGCGGCATCGGCCGCCTTGCGCAGCATCTTCAGCCCCGGCACGCCGAGTCCCTGGAAAGCGTAGGGCGAAGTCCGCGGCTTGAACGCGCCGCCGCGCAGCACCTTCGCGCCTGCGCGTGCCACCGCGTCGGCGGTCCGCATCACCTGGGCTTCGGATTCGACGGCGCACGGCCCCGCCATCACGACGAACTCGGAGCCGCCGATCTCCACTCCGCGCGCCCGCACCGCCGTGTGATGCGCCGCGTGCTTCTTCCGCGTCAATGTCAGCGCGGCGAACTGCTCCGCGCCGCACTCCGAGACGCCTTCGCAGACGGCCGCATCGAGATCGAATCCTTCGGGCTGCACGAGACCACCATCAGAAGAATACGACCACACCCTCCGAATTGGCAAGCGAAAACAGAACTTAGTAGGAACCTACTAATATGGACATACTATTTACTTAGCCGCGACCGTCAGGGAGCGGCTTCGCTTCATCCGCAGCGCAATGTCCACAAAGTATCGCGGTGTCCTGAGAACCGTCTCGGCCCCCCTCGCATCGAGCGAACCGGAAGCGATCACCGCCCCCGACGATGGATTGACCCATTCCACACGGTACGCGCCGCGCGGAACCTTCAGCGTGATCCGGTCCCTGAACCAGTTCGCGCTGACGTCGAAACGGCTCGCGGTCGGGCCTTGCGGCCACTTCTCCCATTTCCGGCTTCCATGAAACAGATACAGAGCATACTGCTCGCCCGGCTCCGCGATCGCCCGGGCCAGCGCGCCGGAACCGCCCACGCGAAAATCCGTGTACCTCCTCATCCTGATGAAGTCGAGGCTCTTCATGAAGTCCATCAGGATCCGCTTCTGCGGCAGGATCGTCTTTTCGGTGCTCGTCCCCTCGCCCGAAGGGTTCCCGGTCGAGAAGTCCTCGTTGAGATGGATTATTCCGGCAAGCCCGCCCAACATGCCGTACCAACCCTCGACGCGCGTCTCTTGCACGGGATGTTCGCCATACCACCGCGGATAATACGCCGTCTCGACGTCGATGATCGGTTTGTCGTCCTCATAGTTTTCGTCCAGCGTCTGTTCCATGGGCGAGATGTACTCGGTCGGAAGCCAGGAGACGCGGCTGTCCTTGGTGAAGTCGGGACTGGCGCTGTGGGCTGTCTCGCCATAGATGTGCCGCTTGCCGTCCACCTCGATCAGGGCGTCCAGCAGGGCGCTGTTCCATGCCCATGAATTCTGTTTCTCCATCTCCGGTTCATCGGATATGTCGTAAATGACATTGTCGAAGTCGTATAGTGCAGAGGCCACTTTCTGGAGATACTTACGCTGGATATTCACGAGCCCGTCATCGGCAAGCGTCGTGAAGTGCTTATAACTCAAAGTTCCGGCGCCTTGTATGTTGTTGGCATGATACAAGGGCTGCGCCGCCCAGCGGTCGTCGTACATCCCGTTGAAGAACGCCACCTCCACGATGATCCCGCGAATCGAGGCTTGGTGAACATAGTCCTTGAGGCGCTGGAAATAGGCGTCGTCCCACGCGGAAAGATCATACTTATGCCGGCCTAAGTTAGGATTGGCTCCGGTCTCCTCCGACTTCTTCCAGGGAAGTATGTAGCGGTCCGGCGCAGGTCCCAGCGGATTTCCTGGCGTGTACTGGCCCTTCATCTCCACGTAGCCGCCCGGATAGATGCGCGTGAGATTCATCCCGTACTCCCGCAGGCGGTCCAGAAACGGAACATAGTCGAAGTCGAGATTGATCACCGCGCCGTAATGGTGGTCGGTGGAGATCAGGACCACCGGTTTACCCTGATAGATGAAATAGTGAGGGTTTGCGGGATGTTTGCCGATCGGAGCGGCGAGCAGGCCGTGCGCCAGGCATAAAGCGGAAACCACGCAGCGGAGTCTCAACGTGTTCTAGAAGCCCCCCGTATCCCAGATGCCCTTGCCCTCCGTGCATTCGAACGTGCGCCCCGCGGCGAGATTCTTGTACTCCTCCACGCGCCCGCTCGGCCACGAAATCACGGCTCGCTCCACGCGGTCGCGCTTCCCCAGGCCGAACGTCGGGGCCAGCTCGGACTGCGAAAGATAACTCGACCCGCTCTTCACCAGCCTCGAACTCTTCTCGCCGCCGTAGAAGATCCGCACCGTCGCCCCGATCGCGTCGCGGTTCGATTTCGTCCCGATGAGCCGGAAGCGGATCGACCGGTTCCCCGAAAGCTGATCGTTGCGGTACAGATACGCCGGGCCGTGATTCGTGGTGATGAGCACATCCACGTCGCCGTCGCGATCGAAATCGGCGAACGCCGCGCCGCGCCCCACCTTCGCCTCGCCGAAGCCCGCACCCACCTGCGCGGCGACGTCCCGGAAGCCCTCGCGCCCGCGGTTCAGGAACAGGTGCGGCGCCATGGCGTACTGCACGTCGCGCTGCACGGTGCTGAAGTCGTCGATATGCCCGTTGACCACGAGCAGATCGAGCAGCCCATCCAGGTTCACGTCGAAGAAGAACGTCCCGAACCCGAGGCTGCGCCGCGAGCGGCGGCCCAGCTCCGAGCGCGGCGCCTGGTCCACGTACATGCCCCGCTTTGTCGGCGTGTAAAACCCGAGCATCTCGTTGTCGAAGTTTGTGACCACGAGCCCCGAGATGCCCGAGTTGTCGAAGTCGCCCGTATCGACGCCCATGCCCCCGCGAGCCTTCCCATCCTCGCTGAAAGCGACGCCCGCGCGCACCGCGGCATCCTCGAACTTCCCGTTCTTCAGGTTGTGATACAGCTTGTTCGGCTCGGTGTCGTTGGCGACGAACAGGTCGGTCCACCCGTCCAGGTCGTAGTCGAACATCGCGGCCCCAAGCGACTTCGAGCTGCTGTCGAAGATGCCGCTCGACGCAGTCACGTCCTCGAACGTCCCGTCCCCGCGGTTGCGAAACAGCCAGCACGTGGCCCCGCGATACGCCTCGGGCGTGCAGTATTGTTTCTGCTTCCCATCGACTGAGCAGAACACGTCCAGCTCGGGAGACCACTTGACGTAATTGCACACGAACAGATCGAGCAGCCCGTCGCGATCGAAATCGAACCAAAGCGCGGAGCTGCTGAATGCCGTGCGGTTGCCGAGCCCGGCCTTGTCCGTTGCCTCGACGAACGTGCCCTTGCCCGTGTTGCGGAACAAGCGGCTCTGGCCCACGCACGTGATGTAAAGGTCCGGGAACCCGTCGTTGTTGTAATCGCCCACCGCGACGCCCATCCCGTACATCTCGATATCGAGCCCCGCGCGCCGCGTCACATCGGTGAACGTGCCGTTGCGGTTGTTCCGGTAGAGCCGCATCGTCGTGCGCTGCCTCTTGTGGCCCGGCCAATCCATGCCCTGGATCAGCAGGATGTCCTGCCACCCGTCGCCGTCGTAATCGAGGAACGCGCACCCGGAGCCCATGCACTCCGGCAGATATTTGTCGCCGAACCCGCCGTTGTTGTGCACGAACCGTACGCCCGAGGCCTGCGTGACGTCCGCGAACCGGAACCCCAGTCCCCCGCCGCTCTGCGCGTGCAGAAGCGCGGCGCCCGCGGGCAGCCCGAAAAGAAAATCTCTACGCCTCACGGCAGCCTGACCAGCCCCTTCCTGATCGCAAACACCACCAACTCCGCCGTCCGGTGCACCCCCAGCGCATCCATCAAATTCGCGCGATGCACCGCCACCGTGTTCACGCTGAGCTTCAGCATCGCCGCGATTTCTTTATTCGAATTCCCCTCGGCGATCAACTGCAGCACCTGCTTCTCGCGCGGCGTGAGGCGGTCGAACGCATCGTTGGGCTCGCGCTCGGCCGACACCAGCCCCGGGTCGAGCACGCGTTTGCCCGCCGCGACGTCCTTGATCGCGCTTGCCAGGTCGATGTCGCTCGCGTTCTTCAACACGTACCCCTGCGCTCCGGCGTCGAACGCGTTGCGCACGTAATTCTCCTGCGCGTACATGCTCAGCATCAGCACGCACGTCTTCGGCTGATGCTTGATGATCTCGCGCGTGGCCTGCACGCCGTCCATCTCCGGCATCGCCATGTCCATCACGATCACCTGCGGCTTCAGCTCCTGCGCGAGCTCCACCGCCTCGCGCCCGTTCGACGCCTCGCCGACGATGCGTATATCGGGGTCGTCCTCCACCATCCGGCGAAAGCCCTTCCTCACCAGCGCGTGATCGTCCACCAGCAGGACCGTGATCTGGCTGCTCATGCCGTGCCGTCCTCCACAAGGGGAATGTCGAGGCGTACGAGCGTCCCCTTCTCGCCCGCCCGCAAAAACTCGATCTTGCCATGCAGCAACTCGGCCCGCTCGCGCATCGCGATCAGGCCCGTGCCCTGCCGCAGTCCCGATCCGCGCTCCGGGATTCCGACACCGTGGTCCTCCACGTCCAGCCGCAGCCGGTCCGGTTCGAACCGCACGCGCACCCACGCCGTGCGCGACCCCGAGTGCTTCGCCAGATTGTTCAGCGCCTCTTGCAGTACGCGGTACACATTGATCGCCACGCGGTCCGGCACCTCGGGGCTCGTTCCCGTTTTCTCGTACTGCACCGCGATGCCCGTCCGCTTCTCGAACGTCGGCAGATACCAGTCGATCGCTTTTTCGAGCCCGCCATCGTCGAGGATCGTCGGATGCAGCACCTGCGACAGGCTGCGGATCTTATGCATCGTCGCCTGCGCCACCGTCCGCACTTCCTGAAGTTCCACGCGGAACGGCGAGTCGGCGGGCAGCCCCTTCCTCTCGGCGCGGCTCAGCATCGCCCCGATCGCCGTGAGGATCTGACCGAACTCATCGTGCAGCTCGCGCGAAAGCGAATGGAATACTTCCTCCTGCACCGTGATCAGCTTACGCGCCAGCTCGCTCCGATGCGTCGAAAGCAGCGCCAGCCGGTCGAAGATCGCGCGGTTCGACCGGATCATGTAGTAGCTCGTCAGCGAGATCGCCAGCAGCACCGCGGCCAGCAAATGGTAGATCTGCCTCTCCACGCGCGCGTAGATCGCCTGGATGCGCGCCGCCGCCTGCTGCTCCACTTCGTTGTTCTCCACCAGCAGCCGCGCCACGCGGTTCGTCAGTGCCGCCTGCTGCGCCTGAAGCGACGTGCGGATGAACATTCGCGCCTGCGCCGGATCGCTCATGCCGAACAGTTGCTCCACCGACGTCCAAAACTGCGCGAGCGAAATCGCGATCTGCTCCTGCCCGCCCCGCGAGCCGGGCGCGAGATTCGCTTCGATCTTCAGCGCATCGTCCAGGTCCACGCGGATGCGGTTGAACTGTCCGCGCCACGCCACCAGCGGATACGGCTCGCTGCCGTCCAGCATGTCGCGCATCGCCAGGCCCAACGTGTGAAGATCGTTCTGGATGCGCAGGAGCTGGAGCGAATCCTTGCGGTTGCGGTCCACCGTGCGCGTTTGCAGATCCTTCAGCCCCGCGAACTGGTGCAGCGCGTAGAGCGAAAATACCCCTACTGCGGCCAGTATGATCACGAGCCCGATCAGCAGGCGGTTGGTCGGCGACGCTATGCCGGTGTTCATCGGCTTTCGTAAAGAATACCGCCGGGAGCCGTATCTTTGCGCTAAAGAGTTTCCATTAGTATTTTCCCATTATTTCTAGGTTTGAGATCCGAATGTTATAATCCTGCGGACGTCGGTTGGGAGTCTAACGTATGAAGATTTTCGGTGCCATTCTTGCCCTCTCGTGTGCCGCCGCGGCCGCTCCTCCGGATATGCCCCGCTTCCGCTTTGAGAATTTCACCACGGCCAACAGCCCGCTGCCCAATGATCACGTCTTCAACGTGAAGGTGGATCGCGACCGCGTCTGGGTGGGCACCGAAAACGGGCTCGCGCTCTACGAAAAGGGCAAGTGGAAGGTCTATAAGCCCGAAGACGGCCTCGTGCACCGCGCCGTCCTCTGGGTCGACGTCGACAAGCGCACCGGAGATGTCTGGATCGCCACCATGGCCGGCCTCAGCCGCTTCTCCGCCGGACGCTTCGACAACTACACGCAGCTCAACAGCGGCCTGCCCAACGACGTCGTCTACGGCTGCGCCGTCCAGGGCGATTACGTCTGGGTCGCCACCGCCGGCAGCGCCGCCCGCCTCAACACCAAAACCAACCAGTGGGAGCAGTTCAACGAGCGCAACACTCCCATGTACGAGATCTGGACCTACGCCGTCTCCACCGCCGAGGACAAGGTCTACTACGCCGTCTGGGGCGGCGGCATGCTCGAATACGACGTCAAGACCCAGCGCTGGAAGGACTACAACGATCCCGACGGCGAAACCGAAATGGTCGTCCTCAAGGACCAGGGCCTCATTCACGAGATCACGACTTCGGTGAGCTACCCGGGCAAGGGAGTCGTCTGGGTGGCGACCTACTTCGGCGCAAGCCGCTACGACGGCCGGAACTGGAAGGGTTTCCTCACCAAGGACAGCGGCCTGCCCAGCAATTTCACGAACCAGGTAAAGGCCGTGGACAACGATCGCGCGTGGTTCTCCACCGACAAGGGCCTGGCCTATTACGACGGGACCAACTGGGCCGTTTACCGCCCCACGCTGGACACGCACAAGCCCGAAATGCTCGTGCGCGATGCGGCCGGCGCCGTCACGAATGTGCCCGTCACCACCGCGCCCGCACACCATTACATCCTCGGCGTCGATTTCCAGGGCGACGATATCTGGGTCGCCACAGCCCACGGCCTGAGCCGCGGTATCCCCATCAAAGCCGAGCCGGACCGGCTCGCAAAGAAGTAACCGTGCCCGACGAAATTCGCAAGGGAGGCATCATTCGATGACCATGAGTGAGGTGCTGGGCGAGATCGCAAAAGCCCACACCATCCAGAAGAAGCCCGTCACCAGCTACGATGTGCTGAACGAGGCATACGCCTACGCCAAGCCCAGCTCTTTCTCCCGCGGCCTGCGCCTGGAATTCGGCAACTTTGTTGTCCTGCTGATCTCCGGCACCGCGAGCATCGACAACCAGGGGCGCACGGTGCACGTGGGCGACTTCCGCGCGCAGACACGGCGCACCTTCCACAACATCACCCGCCTGCTCGAAAGCGAAGGCGCCACCTGGAAGGACATCGTCCGCACCACCTGCTATCTGCGCGACATCGATCGCGACTACGAGGCGTTCAACGAAGAGCGCACCGCGTTCTATAAGCAGCAGCAGCTCGATCCGCTTCCTGCCTCGACCGGCATTCAGGCCAAGCTCTGCCGGCCCGACCTGCTCGTCGAAATCGAAGCGATCGCCATCTTCAAGAAGGAGTAGCGACATGCGCTGGATGCGCTGGCTGGGTGGGCTTCTCGGCGCCGCCGGGCTCGTATGGGCGCAGGGTCTCGCCGGACCCTGCTCGTGCGGGGCGAACCCCCCCGGGCCGCCGAAGAACCGCGAACTGCGGCCGTATGCGAACACGCCCGAAGACATGAGGCCGTATTCGAAGTTCGGCACGCCGTACTACGAGCACTACGGAGCGCTCGTCGAATACAACGGAGCCGCGCGCGACGCCGTGACGCTCAAGGCGTCCGACGTCGACGAAGTCCGCATCGGCTTTCTCGGCCCCATCGAGAAGCACCCCGAAGAAGCGCTCGGCCGCATGATGCTCGCCGGCTCCGAACTCGCCATCGAAGAAGCCAACGCTGCCGGAGGCTACGGAGGCAAGCCCTTTAAGCTCATGGTCCACAACGACCAGGCCGTGTGGGGCCAGTCCTCGAACGAGATCGTCAAAATGGCCTACGACGAGAAGGTCTGGGCCATGCTCGGCTCCATCTCCGGCGACTCCACCCACATCGCCTTGCGCGTCACGCTCAAGAGCGAGGTGCCCATCGTCAACAGCGCGGCCACCGACCCAACCATCCCCGAGACCATCATCCCGTGGTATCTCACCACCATCCAGGACGACCGCGTCCAGTGCTACACGCTTGCGCGCCGCATCTATAGCGACCTCAAGTTGCAGCGCATCGCGCTCCTGCGCGTCAACTCGCGCTACGGCCGCTTCGGCGTCGGCAAGTTCAAGGACGTCTCGCGCCGCCTCGGCCACCCGGTTGTGATCGAGCAGAAGTGGCTCCCGGGCGACACCGATTATCGCCGCCAGCTCCGCATCATCAACGAGTCGCGCGTGGACGGCGTCGTGATCTGGGGCGACGCCAAGGAAGCCGGAAACGTGCTCAGGCAGATGCGCGAGCTCGGGATGAAGCAGCGCGCGTTCGGCAGCTTCCGGACCATCGGCGACGACCTGTTCGAGTTCGCCGGCCCTGCCGCCGACGGTTTCGAGGCCGTGTTCCCCTACGACCCCAACCGCGATGACCCGAAGTGGCTTGCCTTCAAGGACCGCTTCCGCAAGCGCTTCAATAAGGAGCCCGAAACGTTCGCCTCGCTCGCCTACGACACGATGAACATCCTGCTCCAGGCCATCTGCAAGGCGGGGCTCAACCGTGGCAAGATCCGCGACGCCCTGACCGGTCTTGAAAGCTACAAAGGCGTCACCGAGAACATGGTGTTCGACCCGAACTGTAAGAACATCGTGCCCATGTTTCTCGGAACGGTGAAGGATGGCAAGGTCACCTACCGGCGCTACGGCATGGAAAAGGAGTACGCGAACGTGAGCGAAAACCGGGTCGAATACAACGGCCCCGCGGTAGCCGACGCCCCGCGGGGCCCGCTGCGCATCGCGCTGTTCGCTCCCGGCGCCGGCGAGACTGCGGCGCGGCTGGCAAGCCTGCTCGAGCCCTACAAGGGGCGCTACGAGTTGGTGCCGGTCGCCTCCGACCTGCCCTGGGGCAAGGCCTCGAACCAGCTCGTGAAGCTGCTTTACCAGGATGGCGCTATCGGCATGATCTCCACCGGCCGCGAAGCCGCGCATCTCGCCGAGCAGCTCGCCATCAAGGCCTTCGTGCCCTTGATCGCGGTTTCGGCGGATAGATCCCTGACCGCGGTGAACATCCCCTGGATCTTCCGCCTCCCCGCGGACACGGCTCCCGAAGACGCCCTGCGCACCCTGCTGGAAGCAGCCGAAAAATCCGGCCCGAACCGTGCCCGCCTACGAGCCGTGCTCGCCTCGGGAACAACCATGGCCGGCCGGGTCCGCTTCGACTCCCGCGGCGAACCGCAATAGCAAAAAGGAACAAAAAAGCAAAAAGAGCAAAAAGGGGACAGACGCCTTTTCTTCCAGCAAAAAAGCAAAAAGGGGACAGACGCCTTTTCTTCCCGGAAGAGTGTCTGTGCCCTTTTGAGGTGAATCATGAAGAAGATTGCTTTCCCGCTGCACCAATGCTAAACTTTTCTTAACTTTCGAAGAAGGGCGCGCGCCCCAAGAGAAATTTAAAAGCCCCAGGCTGGGAACCTGGGGCTTCACTCAGAGGGGCGGGCGACGGGCTGGGTCCCGTCGCCGGGGATGCTATGTTATAGCTGACTGAATTCAGTCTACACCATCTCCGTACCCAGTTGTCCTTTTCTTACCGAAAATTAACGTTTTCCGTGCCTTCTCAAAATCACTTACTAACTGCCGGGTGATTTTATCCGCCACATCCGCGCTCGCCCCTTTGAACTTAGCCCCCTTGCTCTCCTGCGTTGTGGACCAGATCACATCGCCCTCCCGGCTCACCAGCCGCACCGACGCAGTCGCCTCGTGCCTGCGCTCCGACTTGTGCACCGAATCCTGCTCGCCCACGCCGCCACCCATATACGCGCCCCGGTGGTTCTTCGATGAACTCGACCCAGCCGATCCGCCTACGTTCGCCCGCGCATTGATGCTGTCGTTCGCCGAGAACTGCTCGGTGAACACCAGGTCCTCGCCCGAGCCGCGCAGCACGGCGTCCGCCCGCTCCACATCTTCCGTGATGGCGAACAGTTTCGATCTGTCCAGGCTGCTGATAATCATGTCGCGCAGATGGTCCGCCGTCTCGCCGCCGCTCAGTTTTTCGACGTAGACCCGCCGGACCGTGAGTAACTGGGCCAGGTTATCCCGCTCGGGAGCGGGGGCCGCCATCTGACCCGCCCATAGCAGGACCGCGAGTAAGTAAGGCATCTAGCTTGCCCCCGCCTTGCGTGCCTCCGTGTCCTGGTATTCCACCTTGCGCCCCGTCTTTGCCTCCAGGCTTACCAGGACCGCCCGTATGTGCCCCTTTTCCACGCGGAACACGAGCGCCTGCTGGCGGCCGTCGGCGTCCTCGTAGCCTATGGTCAGGAAATGCGCGCGCTTCTTGCTGAGCAGCAGCAGCGGCGAGATCGCGATCGCCATGATGTACCGGCGGTCCACCTTCTGTCCGTATTCAAGAATATTAATGTTGCTGTAAGGCACTTCGACGAACGTGCGGCCCGTCTGAAACCGGAAGCACTCCTCGCCGGTAACGTCGATGTAACCGCCCGCCTTCGGCAGGTCGGCCAGCGTGCCGCCGATGTACTCGGCGCGGTCGCCGCGATTTGAAGCCGCCTGCAAAGCCAACACGGCCACGAAGGCACACGCAATCCAACGCACAGCGACAAGTCCTCTTATAGGATTTGTGCCGCTTGAGACGGCATTCTCTCAAGGAGATTAGTAACTGTTCACGGAATTGCTTGCTACGATGGATATGTCGATGTCAGTTTCTGGGAAACGTGGATGGCCCCGCCGCAAATGGATCGGAGGGCTTGGTGTAGCCGGAGTTGGCGGGCTGGCGGCCTTTGCTTATAGCGCCGCGCCGCAGTTCTGGAGGCAGTACGCGCGCGACTCGCGGCGTCCCATCCTGGAGCCGCCTGCAACGCCGCATCCCCGCCGCTGGCCCGACCGCGGGCTGTTTGCGGCCTGGCTCGGCCACAGCACTGTCCTGATCAAGGTGGACGGCTTCACCATCCTCACCGACCCCGTTTTCAGCGAGCGCGCCGGCATCGACCTCGGGCTCATCACGCTCGGCGTCAAGCGCCTGGTCGCCCCGGCCCTCCGGCCGCCGGAGCTGCCGCAGATCGACCTCGTCCTGCTCTCCCACGCCCACATGGACCACACGGACCTCCCGTCGCTGCGCGCTCTCGAAAGCCGGCGGACAGCCGTCGTCAGCGCCTCGCGCAACAGCGATCTGCTGCGCGTTCCTCGCTGGAAGAGCGCCAGGGAACTGGCCTGGGGCCAGACCACGCGCATCGGTCCCGCCAGCATCAAAGCGTTCGAAGTGAACCACTGGGGCGCGCGCATGCGCACCGACCACTACCGCGGCTACAACGGCTACACGATCGAGGCGGGACGCTACCGGATCCTGTTCGCGGGCGATACGGCCGAAACGACCACGTTCCGCGAAATGCGCACCTCGCATCCCGTGCACCTTGCGATTATGCCCATCGGCGCTTACGATCCCTGGATCCGCCGCCACTGCAATCCGGAGCAGGCCCTGCAAATGGCCAACGACGCCGGCGCCGAGTACGTCCTCCCCGTGCACCACCAGACCTTCCCGCTCGGCCGCGAGCCCTTCTACGAACCCATCGAGCGGCTCCAGGCGGCAGCCGGACGGGACACCAGGCGCATCAGCCTGAAGCGTATCGGCGAAGAATTCCGCCTGACGTAGTGGGGCGGACCCTGCCCCGCGCTACCGCCCCACCTGCTTGAGCGTGCTCCGCACCGCGCCGATCACCGTATCCTCGATATCTTTGCTGAACGGCCCCGGCTGGCCGTAGTAGATCATGCTGTCCACGGCCTCGTAGCCGCCGCCCCGGAGCACGGCGAGCGACGGAATATAGCACATCACGTCGTTCGAATACCCGGCCACGATGACGGGCTCCTTCGCGCTGGCGGTCTCGCGCTTGATCCGCAGAGCGTAGTCCACCACCACTTCGCCCCCCAGCGCGACCACGGTCAGGCTTTTGCCGAAGCGAACCGCCTGCACGGGGTAGGGAATGCGCCGCACCGGCCGCCCGCTGTCGTATGCCTTCAGCATGAGCTGCGCGCGCCGCACCTGCGACGGATTCTTGCTCGCCAGTTCCCGCTCGAACGTCTCGCGAGTCGTTGGAGCGAACTCCGGCTCGATGACCCTGAACGCGGTGCGGAGGGGCCCCTCGACGCGCCGCATCCCGCCCGCCATGACGCGATCCACCTCGGCCGCGAGCGTCCGGCCGTGCTTCTCGGCCAGTTCCAGTGTGCTCCGCGGCGACGGGTTCTGGTCGCCCGCGCAAAGCTGTAGGAACATCGCCGTCGCGCCCGGATGCGCGGCCTCGACGGCGCTCTGGGCGAACCCGGCGTAATCGCCGCTGATCTTGTAGAACTCGCCGGTGAGCGTGGTGTTGTGGCAGGAGTAGCCGAACAACACCGCGCGCAGCGTCCCATCCTCGCCGGCGATCTTCAACACGGGAACGGCAGGGTCGCGCGGCCCCTGCGGATTTACGCCGATCGTGATGCCGTTCGCACGTGGCTCGCGCCGGTTCATCGCGAACCCGGCCGTGCCCTCGCCGAACGAGATCCGCGCCGGCTTCAGATCGCTCAGTGCCGCTCCCACGACGGCCGCCATGTTGTCGGCGAGCTTCGCGGTGTACTCGGCAAGCGTGGCGGCCTCATCCGGCTTCAAATCCCACATGACCTCCAGGTTTCCGCGCACCGCGGGCCCCGTGTGGGTGTGGGAAGCGTTCAACAGCAGTTGCGACCGCTCCAGGCCGTAGTCTTTCTGAACGCGCGCCGCGACCACCTCCGCAAGCGGCCGCGGAATGCCGATCAGGTCCGTCGTAACGATGACCACGCGCCCGCCCTTCGCATCTTCGATGGCGAGGGCTTTGGCCCACAGGTCCTGGATCACGCCGTCGGAGGCGTGATTGCGGCTGGCGTACCCCGAAAGCCAGATCGGCTTCTCGGGCGTGATCTTTACCCGGGCGACGCCGGCCTTGTACCCGGCTCCGAACATACTCGCGCACAGAAGCAGAGCGGCCGCGATCGTCTTCATACCCAAACCTTCTCCACCGGCACGCCCTTCCTGCACAACTCACACGACGCAGCATCGGTGTAATACATTGCATCGAGCTTCGCCAGGTGATAGAGCGGAAGCGGGCTGAAATCGGGTGTTTTCGGCGTCGGCTGGTAAATGATCACCGCCATCCCAACCACCTTCGCGCCGTTCGACTCGATCAGATTCTTCAACTCGCCGAGCTTGCGGCCCGTGCGCAGAATGTCGTCCACCAGCACGACCTGTTCGCCCTTCACCTGCTCGAGATACTGGCGAAAGCGCATCTTGCCGTCGGCTTCGTCCGGCTCGGCCCAGTACACCTGGTGCGCGCGCAGCGCCTCGACCACTCCATAGGCCACCGGCAGCCCCCCCGTAGCCGGAGCGACGATCGACAGCTCGGGAATAATCGCCCGGATTTCCTGGTTCGCCCGCAGCAACCGGCTCAGGCCGACGCTCAGCACCTTGGCGTGCTGGTAGTAGCGCATCGCCAGCGCCACTTGCAGGTACTCGTTCGAATGCAGGCCGTTCGGATATTCGAAATGCCCCGTGCGCAGCGCGCCGGTCTTCCTCAGCAGGTCCACAACTTCGTCTTGTGTCGGTACGATGTGCATTTAGTAAGCTCCTTTTCCGGTTAGCACTCGAGGAATCGTGAGCATGAGAATTTTCCAGTCGAGAGCGAGCGACCAGTTATCGATGTAGCGCATATCCGTCTTCATCCACGTATCGAAGTCGAGTTGATCGCGGCCTTCGACAGCCCACAGGCAGGTCAGGCCGGGGCGCATTCGCAGCCTGCGGCGCTGCCAGGCTTTGTAATGGTCCACCTCGCAGGGCACCGCCGGACGCGGGCCCACCAGCGACATATCGCCCTTGAGCACGTTCCACAACTGCGGCCACTCATCCACGGAGAATTTCCGCAAATACCGGCCGATCGGTGTCAGGCGGGGGTCGTCGGGAATCTTGAACGCAGTCGATTTCTGATTCAGATGTTCGAGCGACGGCTTCAACTCCTCGGCGTTTTCACACATTGAGCGGAATTTGTAGAGCGTGAAGCGGCGGCCGTTGAGCCCGCAGCGGATCTGCTTGAAGATCGCCGGCCCGGGCGACGTGAGCCGGATCAGCACTGCGATCACCGCCATGAATGGAGCCAGCAGCACGAGCGCCGCCGCCGCCAGCACCACATCCAAGGTCCGCTTGAGGGACAGCCGGATCTCATCGTGCGGCGCGGCGGCGAAGGTCAGCAGCGGCAGCGGGCCGAGGCGGTCCAGGTACATCTCGCTGTTGACGTGCGGGAAAAAGTCGAGCGCCACGCGCGTGCGCACGCCTTCTTCATCGCAGAACACCAGGATGTCTTCGAGCCCGGCGAGGTTGGCGCTTTCGACCGCGAACAGCACCTCATCGATGACGCGTTTGCGCAGCAGCGTTCGCAGTTCGGCGAGCGGCGTCACTTCGTATTCGTGCCTGAGGCGCATGCGGCTCGGAGCGGTGGCCGGATCTTCAGCCAGGAATCCGATCAGGCGGATTCCGTATTTGGCGGATTGCTCGAGCGCCTCGCCGAGGCGCCGTGCGCTGTCGCCCGTTCCCACCACCATCACGAAGTGCTGGCCTCCGAACTCGCGCCGTATGAATCCAACCAGGTTGCCCGCCGAAAGCCGAAAGGCGCACAACAGCAGCCAGCTATAGACGCCGAACAGGGCCAGGAACGAGCGGCTTAGTTCGTGCTCGAGCCGCACGAGGTACTGAAGCAGTACGACCGCCGCGAGCCCGAAAATCGATTGGCGGAAGCTATCGCGCAGGATCACCCGCGGATCGCCCGCGTCGAGCTTCTCGTAGACTTTGAGCCACAGCCCGAGTGCGACCCAGGTCAGCATCGAAAATCCGAGCAGGAGCGCTTTGACTTGCAGGTTCAGGTAAAACGTGCGCTCGAGAGGGAGCCACATCCGGCTCTGGTAAGCGGCCTCGAAAGCGAGGGCGGTCAGGACGACGTCGGATAAGCCGAACAGCAGCCGTGCCTTACGATGATGTCCGCTGAACATCCGAAAAAGAGAATAGCACGCACGCATTCAAACGGCGGGCTTTAGCCCCAGCCGATGGCTGACGGCCATTCTCCTATGCCACACTTGCAACGTGCTCCTCCGCCTTTTCGCCGCGCTCAGCCGCCGGTTCCGCGCGAGGCGTATGGAAGATTGCGTTCGTCTGCTTCGAATCGGGGCGGATACCCGCGTGCTCGACGTCGGGGGCACCCCCGATATCTGGCGCCTTGCGCCGGCGATGCCGCGGCTCGTCGTCCTGAATCATCCGAGGGCTGGCCAGGAGGCGCGCGGCGGCGCTCCCGTCGTGTTCGGCGATGGCCTGGCTCTCCCTTTCGCGGACCAGTCCTTCGAAGTCGTGTTCAGCAATTCCGTGATCGAGCACGTAGGAGACGCGGAAAGCCAGGCGCGGTTCGCTTCCGAGATACAGCGGGTCGGAAAGGCATATTGGGTCCAGACCCCCAACCGCTATTTCTTCGCCGAGCAGCACCTGTGGATGCCGCTCGTCCATTGGCTGCCGAAACGATGGCAAGCTGCGCTCGTCAGGCGCCTGGCCCCGTGGGAATGGATCATGCGGCCCGCGCCGGTCGAGCGCGAGTTCTACTTGATGCACTACCTGGCGGACATCCGCCTGCTCGGCCGCGCCGAGTTGCAGCGCCTGTTCCCGGACGCCCGCATCCGCAGGGAACGCTTCCTGGGGTGGACGAAGTCGCTCATTGCCGTGCGGCGATAGGCTTGCACTTCAACTCGGCGCCCTCCCAGGTCACCGTAGCTTCGCCGTGCGCTTCCCAGAACGTGACGTCGTGGCCCTCGTATTTCGCTCCCGATGCGGCGATCACCTGGAATGCCGGGCGCGTCTGCCCGCCGCGTTCTATCAGCGCCAACTCGGGCGTGGTGTGGTAGAAAGTCGCCGTCAGAATGCTTCTGGCGCCGTCTTCCCCGGCGCAGTCGAACTGCACCGGCCCCTTCGATTCGACCTGCTGGATCCGCGCCGGCGCGCTCTCCGGCTCGTATTCGTACGTGCCGCCGTCGGCCACCAGCGACAGGAACAGATGGCCGTCTTTGATTGTGTAGGAGCGGATCAGGCCCCAGTCGCGCGCGATGCGGTCGTGCATCGATCCGGGCAGGCAGGCCGCGCGTGTGAGCGCCAGCGGTCCGAGCTGGAGTTGGTTGGGCGCTTCGGACTTCCAGGTTCCCGTGCCGCGGTTGCAGTCGATACGCACGCTCACGCGGCCCCCCGGGTTGAATGCGACGGTGTAGTTTGCCGGGTTGTTGGGCGTCACCGTCGTTCCGTCGCCGCCCTGGAATTTCACCAGCCGCCAGGAGGTGCCGGTGAGATCGGTTTGGGCGCGCGCGCCGGAGGCCAGCGCCAAAACGCCAGCCAGCAGGGTGATCAGACAACGCATGCTGCCCCCCTTTACTGCCCGAATTATACCTTCAGTACCTTTCCTATGGCGCGCGTAGCCTGGCGGATCCGGTGCTCGTTTTCGACCAGCGAGAAGCGGACGAAGCCTTCGCCGAGCGGGCCGAAACCAGTGCCCGGGGAGACGGCTACCAGGGCTTGTTCGAGCAGGAGCTTCGAGAATTCAAGCGCGCCGAGTGCGCGGAACTGCTCCGGGATCGGAGCCCAGAGGAACATCGAGCCGCGCGGCGGGGCCACGGGCCACCCGGCCCGCTTCAAACCATCCACCAGCACGTCCCGCCGCTTCTTGTAGACGGCGCAGATCTTTTTGGTGTCTTCCTCGCACTCGCGCAGCGCCACGATCGAGGCGATCTGGAGCGGCTGGAAGGCGCCATAGTCGAGGTAGCTCTTGATCCGGGCCAGCGCGGCGATCATTCTGGCGTTCCCCAGGCAGAAACCGATGCGCCAGCCCGCCATGTTGTAGCTTTTCGACATTGAGAAGATCTCGACCCCGATGTCTTTGGCGCCTTCGACCTGGAGCAGGCTGGGCGGCTTGTAGCCGTCGAAGCCGAGATCGGCGTAGGCGAAGTCGTGGACGATCATAGCGCCGTTTTTGTGCGCCAAACGTACCAATTCGGTGAAGAAATCGAGCTCTACGCACACCGTCGTAGGGTTGTGCGGAAACGACACTAAAATGAGCTTAGGCTTCTGAATTGCGGTGCGAAACAGGTCCTCCAGGCGGTTTAGGAACTCCGCGGGATCCGAGATCGGCAGTGCGCAGGACTGCCCTTCCGCCATCAAAACTCCGTACTGGTGAATAGGATAGGCCGGGTTCGGCGACACCACCGGGTCGCCCGGCCCGATCACCGCAAACAGCAGGTGCGCCAGCGCGTCCTTCGCCCCCATCGTCGCGATGACTTCCTGATGGGGGTCCACCTCCACGCCGTAGTTGGTCTTGTATCGCTTGGCGATCTCCTCGCGGAGCCGGGGTATGCCTCGGGAGAGGGAATAGCGGTGGTTTCGGGGGTCCTGGGCAGCCTCAACGAGCTTCTTAACGACGACGGCGGGCGTTGCGCCGTCCGGGTTGCCCATTCCCATGTCCACGACGTCGAATTGCTGGGCCCGGAGCTCGGCCTTGCGTTCGTTGACGGCCGCGAACACGTAAGGAGGCAGTTTGCTGATCCGGTAGAACTCGTTACGGCTGTCGCTCATATTTCATCTATTCTACGCATGGGGCGGGCGGTTCTGGCGGCCGGGTGGCGGTGTCGCTTGCAAGTCATTGAAATTGCTTGGGATGATCTTTTGTCAAAAAAAGCATCGGCGAATGTTGCATCCCCGGGACCCGTCTGATATTCTTAGAAACGCAGCAGGACAGCGACGAGCGACTGAGACCGGCGAGGCCGGTGCTTGCAGAAGCGGGAAAAAGCTGTCAAGCTGTGAAAGTTGGCCGCTGGTTCCGGTAGCACCCCTCGGCACTTGCACAGAGCGGTCGAGTGTGCTAAAGTGGACAAACGGCAGTAAAGCCTGATGCGAGAAATCGCGTCGGGAGGCAGTAAGCCTTCCAAAAGCTCTTAATTTTAATCGCTATTTTTCGGCCGTATTCGTCTCCGCTGAAAAGGCAGAGCGCGGCGAAGTGCGGTCAATACGAGTTTTGAGGCCAGCAGCGGCACGGACTTCTTCGGATCTCCGGTGTGGCTGTCTAGATCATTGACAATCTGGTTGGACGCAAAGCATAGACCTTCGTTGAGTTCGAGTTTTGCCAAGGCGATAACTTGTCTCAAACAGATCAAACGAGAGTTTGATCCCGGCTCAGAATCAACGCTGGCGGCGCGCTTAACACATGCAAGTCGAACGAGAAAGGGGGAGCAATCCTCTGAGTAAAGTGGCGTCCGGGTGAGTAACACGTGGGTAATCTACCCTTTGGTGGGGAATAACCCTGGGAAACCGGGGCTAATACCGCATAACTCCGAGAGGAGAAAGCCGAAAGGCGCCGAAGGAGGAGCCCGCGGCCGATTAGCTTGTTGGTAGGGTAACGGCCTACCAAGGCCAAGATCGGTAGCCGGCCTGAGAGGGCACACGGCCACACTGGCACTGAAACACGGGCCAGACTCCTACGGGAGGCAGCAGTGGGGAATCTTGCACAATGGGGGAAACCCTGATGCAGCGACG
>JBLNDJ010000008.1:0-20307 GCA_050261515.1 Acidobacteriota bacterium
CCGCTTCCGCTTCTCCTGCCAGGACCATTCTGGAACGGAATCCTTCCGTAGCCTACAAAAATGCAGCGATCGGAAAGGCGTCCCCAGTTGCCGTGTCTCAATCCTTGACACACCGCACCCCCTTTTTCCCTTTTTCCTCGAAAAAGGGGTCTGTCCCCTTTTCCACAAAGACCCTAATGTTGACTCAGATTAAGGAGATTCATAAAATGGAGATGCTTGGGATTTGCTTTCGCAGCGCCGGTAGTCGATCGGATCGGCAACACGCCGCTCATGTGGCTGGCGCGCCTTTCGGCGCAGTTCCCGGGCGTCGAAATTGACGCCAAAGCCGAGTTCATGAACCCGGGCGGCTCGGTGAAGGACCGCCCCGCCCTCAACATGATCCTCGAAGGCGAACGCACCGGCGCGCTGCGGCCGGGGCGCACCATCCTCGATGCTTCGAGCGGCAACACTGCGATCGCCTACGGGATGATCGGCGCGGCCAAGGGGTACCGCACCAAGATCTGCATCCCCAAAAACGCGTCGCTCGAGCGGACGCGCACGCTCATCGCCTACGGCGTCGAGCTGGTCCTGACCGATCCCGGCGCGGGTTCCGACGGCGCGATTCTGTGCTGCCGCGAGATCTACCAGGCCGATCCCGACCTGTACTTCTACCCGGACCAGTACAGCAACGCCGCGAACTGGAAGGCGCACTTCGAGACGACCGGACCGGAGATCATCGAGCAGACCGGTGGCCGCGTCACGCACTTCGTCGCGGCGCTCGGCACCAGCGGAACATTCACCGGAACGACGCGCCGGCTGAAGCGGGACGTGCCCGGCGTGGAGTGCGTCTCCGTGCAGCCCTCTACCGGCTTTCACGGGATCGAGGGCACGAAGAACATGGAGGCATCGCTCGTGCGGCCCGCCATCTACGACCCGGCGCTCGCCGATCGGAACCTGTTCGTCGAGACCGAGGACGCGCAGCGCATGGCGCGCCGGCTCGCTCGCGAGGAAGGGCTGCTGGTGGGCGTGTCGGCGGGTGCGAACGTGGCCGCTGCCGCGTGCATCGCCGGCGAACTCGCCTCCGAGGGCCGCAGGGGCGTGGTAGTGACCATCCTGTGCGACGGCGGCGAAAAATATCTGACGGAGAGTTTCTGGGATGATCCGGATTGACGCCGCTGCCTGGTCCGCCATCCGCGCGCACGCCGAGAAGGCGTACCCCAACGAGTGCTGCGGAGCTATGCTGGGGCGCCTCGAGGACGGCGAGAAGTCGGTCCTGCGCGCGGTGGCGCTCGACAACGCCTACGATGGCTCGCAGGCCGCCCGCTACGAGATCCGGCCCGAGGACCTGCTCGAAGCCGACCGCGCCGCGCGCCGCGACGGCCTCGACCTGATCGGCATCTACCACTCGCATCCCGACTGCGACGCCTACTTCTCGCAGACGGACCTGAAGAACTCGTGCCCCTGGTATTCCTTCGTCGTGGTCTCGGTCCGCGGCGGCAGGTTCGACCATGCGACAAGCTGGCTCCCGAATGCCGAGCAGACGCGGGCAGACGCGGAGCCGCTGCAATTTCCTGAGGAGAATTGAATGGCCAAGATCTTGATCCCCACGCCGCTGCGGCAATTCGCCGGCGGCAAGGATTCCGTGGACCTGAGCGGAACCACGGTGGGAGAGCTGCTCGGCAAGCTGACGTCGGAGCACGGCGAATTGCGCAAGCACCTCTATACCGGCGAGGGCAAGCTGCGGAGCTTCGTCAACGTGTACCTGAACGACGAAGACATCCGCCATCTCGAGAAGGAAGCGACACAAGTGAACGAAAGCGACACAATCACGATCGTGCCGAGCATCGCAGGAGGCGCATGAGCCTTTCGAACGACGAAATCCTGCGCTACAGCCGCCACTTGATCATCCCCGAAGTGGGGATGGAGGGCCAGCTCAAGCTGAAGGACGCGAAGGTGCTGCTCATCGGCGCCGGCGGCTTGGGCGCGCCGCTCGGCCTGTACCTGGCGGCCGCGGGCGTGGGGCGCATCGGCGTGGTCGATTTCGACGTGGTCGATTTCTCGAACCTCCAGCGGCAGGTGATCCACGGCACCAGCGATGTGGGGCGCAAGAAGCTTGACTCGGCCGCGGAGTCGATGCGCGAGATCAACCCGAACGTGCAGATCGACCGTTTCGAGACCGCGCTAACCAGCGAGAACGCGCTCGGCATCCTCAAGGACTACGACATCGTCGTCGATGGGACGGACAACTTCCCGACGCGGTATCTCGTGAACGACGCCTGCGTGCTGCTCGGCAAGCCGAACGTCTACGGCTCGATCTTCCGCTTCGACGGGCAGGCCACAGTGTTCGCTTACGAGGGCGGGCCGTGCTACCGGTGCCTCTATCCCGAGCCGCCTCCTCCGGGCCTTGTGCCGAGCTGCGCCGAGGGGGGCGTGCTGGGCATTCTGCCGGGCGTGATCGGCCTGATTCAGGCGACCGAAACGGTCAAGCTGATTCTGGGAATCGGCGAGACGCTGGCCGGGCGCCTGCTGCTCTATGACGCGCTGAACATGAAGTTCCGCGAGCTGAAGCTCAAGCGCGACCCGGAGTGTCCGGTATGCGGCGACCATCCGACGATCCGCGAGCTGATCGACTATCATCAGTTCTGCGGGGTGCCGCGCGAGGCGCCCGCACTACAGAAAGCAGAGGGGCAGATGGACGTCACCGAACTGAAAGCGAAGATCGACCGCGGCGACCGGTTCGTGCTGGTCGATGTGCGCGAGCCGCACGAATACCAGATCGGCCGGATTCCCGGCTCGAAGCTGATCCCGCTGGGAGAGCTGCCGAAGCGCGTGGGCGAGCTGAACCAGGCCGACGAGATCGTCGTCCACTGCAAGAGCGGCGCCCGCAGCGCGAAGGCTGTCGAGCTGCTGAAGAAGGCGGGCTACACGAACGTTGTGAACCTGGCCGGCGGCATCCTGGCCTGGAGCGACAAGATCGACCCGAGCGTCCCGAAATACTGATCGCGACAAAACGGTCCCTTTGCGCACTACCATAGGACGAAGGTGCGGGAGGCGATCAGGCTCCTGGAGACTGTGATCGAAAAAGGTGATGATAGCTACGGGGCCTACGTGCCGGATCTGCCGGGCTGCGTCGCCGTGGCCAAGACGCGCGAGGAAGTGGAACGGCTCATCGCGGAGGGAATTGCGATTCACCTTGACAGCTTGCGCGAACACGGCGAACAGGTTCCCCTGCCCACCAGCACCTGCGAATATATCGAGCCTCTTGCTCGAGCCTCGTAATCTACGCGGTCGTTAGTTCGTCCAGGAGCGTTCCGTCGGCGGCCAGTAGCTGCAGCCTGAGGGGCAACTGGCCGGCGGCGTGGGTGGAGCAGCTCAGACAGGGGTCGTAGGCTCGCACGACCGCCTGGACGCGGTTCAGCATTCCTTCCTGGAGTTTGTTGCCGTCCACGTAGTGTTTCGCGACTTGCTCGACGGAGCGGCCCATGGCGAGGTTGTTGTGGCCGGTCGCTACGATGAGGTTGGCCCAGACGATTGCGCCTTTGTCGTCCACTTTATAGTGGTGGATGAGGGTGCCTCTGGGGGCTTCGATCATGCCGATGCCTTCGGTTGAATTGACGCCGGCCCGGGCTCGCACGCGCTCGTCCAGAATGCGCTCGTCTTCCAGCAGTTCGCCGATGCGCTCGAGGCCGTAGAGGGCTTCGATCAGCCGTGCGTAGTGGTAGTGGAACGCGCTCGGGACGACTTTGCCGCAGCGCTGGTGGTATTCTTCGAACTCCTTTTGCGCGTCCGCGGTTGCGATGCGGTCAGCGGCGTTCAGCCTCGCGAGCGGACCTACCCGGTAGATTCCTTCGGGATAGCCTCGCGGCTTGAAGTAGGGCGCTTTCAGGTACGACGTCGGGACCGATGCCTCTCCGATGTATCGGGCGTAGTCGCGCGGGTCGATCTGGTCCTGTACGATCGCGCCTTCCGCGTCCCGGAACCGGAGGCGGCCATCGTAAAGCTGCAGCGCTCCCGAGGCATCGACCATGCCTGCGTACATCGTCTTCGAGTTTCCGAAGGCCGCGACCTCTTCCTTGAACTGGTCGAGGACGCCTTTGTAGAAATCGAGCGTGCGCTTTGCGATCGCTTTCGCGCCGGGCAGTTCGTGCAGGATCTGGTCGCGCACTTCCGCTGCGAGCGAAGCGTTGACTCCTCCGGGTACGGTCCACGAGGGGTGGATGCGCTCGCCCGCCAGGCCTTCGATCACGCGCTGGCCGAACTTGCGGAGGGCGATGCCGTCGCGCGCGAGCGCGGGATGCTTTTCGAGCACGCCGAGGACGTTGCGCTTCGCGGGGTCAGAATCCATGCCGAGCAGCAGGTCGGGCGAGGAGAGATGGAAAAAGCTGAGCGCGTGCGATTGCACGACCTGGCCGCAATGGAGCAGTTCGCGCAGCAGCGCGGCCGTGTCCGGAATCCGCACGGCCATGATCGCGTCGCAGGCCTTCACCGACGCGAGCAGGTGGCTCACCGGGCAGATTCCGCATATACGCGCCGTGATGCCGGGCATCTCGTAAAACGGCCGGCCCTCGGTGAACTTCTCGAAGCCGCGCACCTGCGTGACGTGCAGTTGCGCGCTCGAGACCTTGCCGTCGCCATTCAGGTGGATCGAAATTTTGGCGTGCCCTTCGATTCGGGTTACGGCATCGATCGTGATCTTCTTCATGGGGCGCTTCCTCATCCGAACTTGATCCTCGATGCGAGATCGGGCAGGCGGCCCTCGAGCAGTTCCGTCAGCACGAACACGATCGTTTTGGCGGGCGGCGGGCAGCCCGGAACGTGCACGTCCACTTTGACGATCTCCTGCACGGGGACGGCGCGCTTGAGCAGCTTCGGCACGCCTTCGGCGGGCACACCGGGGGCGGCCTGCGCGCCTTCGACATACACCCTTTCGAGCAGCTTTTTTACCGGGACCGAGTTGCGCATGGCCGGGACGTTGCTCGTCACCGCGCAATCGCCGAGCGCAACCAGGAGCTTCGTCCGCTCGCGGATCTTCTGGATCTTCTCCATGTCCTCCTGGCTCGAGACGGCGCCCTCGACGAGCGTCACATCGACGCTCTCGGGGAACTTCTGCGCATCGACTAGCGGGCCGTAGACGATGTCCACTTTTTTGGCGACCATCTCGATCGCCTCGTCCATGTCGAGCAAGGACATGTGGCAGCCCGAGCAACCGTCGAGCCACACCGTCGCGAGCTGGACTTTCTTCGCGCTCATGCGTGCACCCCGCGCCTGGTCGCCAGGCGGCTGATGTTCTCGTGCGTCTTGGTCATTTCCTCGATGGCGTAGCCCTTCTCGGCCAGCGCGCCGGTGGGGCAGGCTTGAACGCACTTGCCGCAGCTCGTGCAGTTCTTCGACTTGCCCCACGGCTGCTGCAAATCGCTCACCAGGATCGATTGCACGCCGCGCGAGGCGATGTCCCAGACGTGCGCGCCTTCGAGCTCGGCGCAGACGCGTACGCAGCGCGTACACAAAATGCAGCGGTTGTGGTCGAGCACGTACTTTTCATGCGAGACATCGACCGGCAGCCTCGGGTACGTGTACGGGTAGCGCACGTGGGTCATGCCGAGCCGCGTAGCCATCGACTGCAACTCGCAGTGGCCGTTCGAGACGCAGATAGCGCAGTAGTGGTTGCGCTCGGCGAAGAGCAGCTCGAGCGCCATGAGACGGTAGCGCGAGAGCTTCTCGGAGTTCGTCGTGACCGACATGCCGTCCTGGACCGCGGTGGTGCAGGCGGGCATGAGGCGGCCTACGCCGGACACTTCGACCACGCAGAGGCGGCAGGAGCCGGATGCCGTCAGGCCGTCGAGGTAGCAGAGCGAGGGGATGTACTTCCCGCTCGCCCGAGCGACTTCGAGAATGGTCTGGCCCTCACGGGCTTCCACGTATTCGCCGTCGATTCGAATTGCGATTTTTTGCGGCAAGTGGCTGGCTCCTTTCCTATCGGTCTGTCGCCCGAATATCGCAGCGCAGGCAGCGGTTGGCTTCTTCGAGCGCCTCGACGACAGTCAGGCCGAGGCTGACTTCGTGGAATGTTTTGACTCGCTCGCGCGCGGGGACGTCATCCGGGATCTGGCGGCCCGCGGCGCTCGGCTGCGCGGGCGGGGTCTGGTCGTACTCGTAGGTCCGCATCAGTTGCGAGAAGCGCTTGGCGCCCATCAGCATTTCGTCGATGTTGCGTGCGGCCTTCTTGCCGTAGCCCATGGCGTTCGAGACGTTCGAGGCTCCGCTGATCACGTCGCCGCCCGCGTAAAATTTCTCGCGGCTGGTTTCGAGCGAGAAGCGATCGACCTCGACCACTCCCGATTCCTTCAGCGTGAGGCCGGAGGCCTTCGCGAAATCCATGTCCACGGTTTCGCCCACCGCGAGGATCACGGTGTCGCACTTGAGCACCTGGATCTCGTCGGTCGGAACGGGCTTGCGGCGGCCGGAGGAATCGAATTCGCCGAGCTTCGTCTTGACCACTTCGATCGCCTTCACGACGCCGTGGAACCCGACGATGCGGTGCGGGGCGGCGAGGAAGACGAAGTTCGCTCCCTCGGCTTCGGCCGCTTCGGTCTCTTCGACGATCGCGGGCATGTCTTTCCGCTCGCGGCGATAGACGACCGTGACATCGGCGCCCATGCGCCGCGCGGTGCGGGCCGAGTCGATCGCGGCGTTGCCGCCTCCGATCACGACCACGCGCTTGCCGAGGTTCACCGGCTCGTCCTTCGAGACCGCTTCGAGGAACAGCAGCGCGGGCATCACGCCCTTCAGCTCCGTGCCGGGGATGTAGACCCAGGATTCCTTCCATGTTCCGATGGCGAGGAAGACGGCGTCGTAGTTCGCGTCGAGATCGTTCAGCGGGAGGTCGAAGCCCACAGCGGTGTTGCAGATGAACTTCACGCCGACGCTTTCGATCAGCTCGATCTCGCGGTCGAGCACCTTCTTAGGCAGGCGGTATTCTGGCAGCGCGTAACGGAGCATGCCGCCAGGCCTGGGGTTCGATTCGTAGACGGTCACGTTATGGCCGAGCAGCGCGAGATAGAAGGCGCAGGTGAGCCCGGTTGGGCCGGCCCCGACCACCGCGACGTTCTTCCCGGTCGGCTCGAGCTTCTTCGCCCGGATGCGCTCGATCAGCGCCGGGTAGCGGTCCGAGTTGTATACGGAGTCGGCGATGAAGCGGTGCACGTCGCGCGTGTTCACCGACTCGTCGATGTTCATGCGGCGGCAGCGGTTGTCGCAAGGGTGCTGGCACACGCGCCCGGTCGAAGCCGGAAGCGGGTTGTCCATGATGACGGACTCGAAGGCTTCGTCGAGCCGGTCCTCTTTATAAAGCTGCAAGAACCTCGGAATGTTCATATGCAGCGGGCAACTGTTCTCGCAGGGCGAGAGCGCGAGGTTTTCGCAAACACCCGCGCGGCAGCGCTTGGCGCGGATGTGGTCCTCGAACTCGTGCCGGAAGTGGCGCATCGTCGTGAGGACCGGGTTGGGCGCGGTCTGGCCGAGCCCGCAGAGCGACATGTCGCGGATCATGCGGCCCAGTTCGTCGAGCGCGTCGAGATCCTCTTCGACGCCGTTGCCGTTGGCGAAGTTTTTCAGGATGCGCAGGGCCTTGTCGAGGCCGACGCGGCAGGGGACGCACTTGCCGCAGGACTCCGAGTGCGTGAACTCGATGAAGTACCTCGCGACGTCCACCATGCAGTTGTCTTCGTCCATGACGACCATGCCGCCGGAGCCCATGATGGAGCCGAGCTTGCCGAGCGTCTCGTAGTCGACCGGCGTGTCGAACATCTCCTGCGGAATGCAGCCGCCGGAGGGGCCGCCGGTCTGGACGGCCTTCACCTGCTTGCCGTTCGCGCCTCCGCCGACGTCGTAGACGAAGGTTTTGAGCGGGGTGCCGAGGGGCATTTCGACGAGGCCGGTGTTGTTGACCTTGCCGACGAGCGAAAACACCTTTGTGCCGGCGCTCTTGGTCGAGCCGGTTTCGGTGAACCAGGCCGGGCCTTTGGCGACGATGGGCGAGACGTTGTACCAGGTTTCGACGTTGTTGATGCTGGTCGGAAAACCGTACAGGCCCTTCTGCGCGGGATACGGCGGCCGCGGACGCGGCCGTCCCGCGCGGCCTTCTAGCGAGCTGATGAGCGCGGTCTCTTCGCCGCAGACGAATGCGCCTGCGCCTTCGACGAGTTGAATCGAGAAATTGAACCCGCGCCCGAGAATGTTTTCGCCGAGGAGACCGTACTCCCGAGCCTGCTCGACGGCGCGCGTGAGGCGGTGCACGGCGAGCGGGTACTCGGCGCGTATATAGATGATGCCGTCCTGCGCGCCCATGGTGAACCCGCCGATGATCATGCCTTCGAGCAGCGCGTGGGGATCGCTCTCGATCTCGTTGCGGTTCATGTAGGCGCCGGGGTCGCCCTCGTCGGCGTTGCAGATGACGTATTTCTTTTCGGCTTTGGCCTTGCGCAGCACTTCCCACTTGAGGCCCGTGGGGTAGCCCGCGCCGCCGCGCCCGCGCAGCTTAGAGGCCTTGATCTGCTCGATCACCATCTCGGGCGTGTTATCGATGAGGACCTTATATAGGGCCTGGTATCCGCCGACGGCGATGTACTCTTCGATGTCGTCCGCGCTGATGAGGCCGCAGTTGCGCAGCACGATTTTCTTCTGGCCTTTGAAGAAGGGCACTTCGCGCCAGGAGGGGATTTCCGGGTAGCCCGAGCCGTATTTGATCTGGCCGGTGAGGTGGTCCCAATCCTCGACCTTGCAGAGGGCGAGTTCGGCGGGGACGCGGCCGAGGTAAAGCTCATCGAGGATGTGCGGGACGTTGTTGGGCTGCACGCGCCGGAGGATGGCGAGCGGGCGTCCGGGCAGCCACACGTTGACGAGCGGCTCCTGGGCGCAATAGCCGAAGCAGCCGACGCGCGCGAGCTGCACGTCGAGGCCGCGGCGCTCGATCTCATCCACGAAGGCGTGGTAGACGCCCTCCGAGCCGTTGCCCGTTCCGCAGGTGCCCATGCCGACGCCGATGCGCGGCTTGTAGGGCATGAGCTTGGCGAGCCCGGCTTCCTTGACTGCGTTGAAGCTGCTGAGGTCCTGGATGCGCATTGCCTATCCTTTGGGCCGGCCGTTGGGCTTGGGCTGCGCGGGGGCGCGGCGTGCGGCGCGGCCGTCGAGCGCGTCGATCTGGCTGCGCAGGGCGCGCTCGTTCACGTGGCCGAAGATCTCGTGGTTGATTTCGACGACCGGCGCCAGGGCGCACTGCCCGAAGCAGGCGACGGTGCGGATGGTGAACTTGCGGTCGGGCGTGGTGATGGAGAGCTTGTCGGCCTCGGAATCTTCGTCGTGGCTGCTGACGCCCATTTCGAGTTTGAGGCGCTCGAGCAGGCCGCGCGAGCCGCGCGTGTGGCAGGCGGTGCCGCGGCAGACCGAGATCGTGTTGCGCCCCTGCGGCTCGAGGTTGAACAGCGCGTAGAAGGTGACGACGCTCTGGATTTGCGCGAGCGGGATGTCGGCCTTGGCGGCGATGTACTCGAGCGTCTCGGGCGCGAGGTACTTGTTCGCGGTGTGTTCCTGGATGCGTTCGAGGATGGTGAGCAGCGCGCCGGGCTTGCCGGTGTGGGCGGCGATGACGCGGTCCACGAAATCCTGATCCTCTACCGCCGGCTGAGGCTGCGCCGAAGTCTTGGGCATAAAAGGAGAACCCCCCGGAACGGACTTTCGAATAGCTTTATCTGAAAAAGACCCTTAGAGAGACAGCATACACCAGCGCGGGAGGGTCTGTTGACAGGGTTGATGGTTAACGCGGGCGGGGTTGGCGGCAATCGCGGTATTCGGGACGAGTGTGAGCCAGCAGAATGCGACGGTTCCGAGGTGTCGAAGACATGTCAACGCGAAGCTGCCGCGGCTCCGCCCGGCGGCTTGCGCACTGTCCGATTTTGGGATCAGCTTCGTTTTGCGAAATTGAGTTTTCGGGTAAACGCGACTGCCCAGCCAGTAGGGCGGTGCCCATCGCCAAGGAGTGTCCGATTTCGGGATTAGCTTCGTTTCGCAAAATCAGCTTTTCCGGGAGCCGCGGGGCGGCGGCGTTGACGCTGTGTTTGGGGCGTGCGGTGCTCATCGTCTCAGGATGAGGCACATGAACGCTGGAGAATGAGGACAGATGGCGTAAGTGCAAGAAGAAACGGTTGAAATTAATAGGGGATTGCGGTGATCGACCCGCAGGGCTCGTCTCTATTTTTCATCGCTCCGGATTCCGCCCCTTCTTCAGCGTGAAAAGCTGGCCGCTGCGCCGTTACCGAACCGCGCTCGGATCGAACCGAGTCGCACAGCGGCTCCGCTCACAGTGGATCAGGTCAAGTCCGAAGCTGCGTACTTGAACCGGAAATGTATCCACATCGCAGGATTCCTCTACTGCCACCACATGGGGGTTTCGCTCTACAATAGCGGCCATACGAATGCGATCAGGATTCGCTTCCCGGATGAACTGTCCGCGTGGAGAGGTAAGCCACGTCCCGTGCCTACCTCGCATTCAGAAGGATGATTTGTACCTTGCGTTTGAGCGGGCGTGTTGGGGGTCGTGGGGGCATTTCGAACCCCCCCACACGTTCGCCGTGGAACTCGATGCGATGGTCTTGGTGTTGAAATCCGATCGCGTTTTCTGTGTTTACGGAAGCGCTTATCGAAATCGTTCCGGTCAGGGTGCGCACGTTCAAACTGCTGCTCCTCCCGCCACCATCTCTAGAGGACCCTTGGTGGACCGGGGGTTACCGGTAAAGTGCCGCCGCCTGACCAAGCCCGAAATCCACTTCTACGGTAACGGCGTTTTTCGACCTCGATTTTTTGACAGCGGCTTCACTGCATTCCGACGTAGAATTGGCGCTTGGGAATCTATGAGATCCATGCTCTTGGCTGTGTCGCTCTGTCTCTCGTTGTCAGGCGGGTTCGCCGAGGCTGGAGATCTGACGCCTCTAGTCGTCGGCGGCGAGGTCCCCACATATCCGCCGCTCGCGAATCAGGCGCGGATCTCCGGCAGGGTAGTCGTAAAAGTCAAGATCGCGAACGGTTCAGTTGTCGATGCCCACGTCCGCGCCTCAGACAATCCGCTGCTCGTACAGTCGACCGTGCAGAACATCCGTAGCTGGCGGTTCGAGAAATCCGCAAATGCGGAGGTCGAAACGGAGTTCGTGTACGAGTTGCGAAAGACGGAGGCTGAGATGCCCGAGAATCCTGTTATTGAGCTTCGCTTACCTACCCGCGTCCATTTGATCGCCGCGCCCGTTCGGCCGACCGTGAATTACTGACGTAATTCGAAAGTGGGGTTTGCAGAATTTGACCGGCCCGGAATGCCTCCCCCACGGGGATGAAGTCCGCAAACGGCATTTTTCGTCGACAACCACCGTACCCCGGTGATAGTGGGCTCTTTCGGAGTTCTCCCTGCCGCGAGCTTCAGGTAGATTCCGATTCAGTAGCGCCCCGAATGGTGTCCCGAAATCCTGCCGATACGACAACATCTACCCCCAGGCGGAGGTTGCAGACATAGCTTCCATTTGACCCGTGATCGTCTCTGAACGCGATATCCCCGGGTTCCGGTGGATAGTATGTACGCAATCGATGGCCCATCTGATTCAACTGCTCGACGACTCGCCCCAGGCTGTCCGTGACTGCAGCGTGGAGCACTTGCAGCACTTCCGTTTCCAACTGGTCAGAAAGCGTTCGTGAGCCCGAATTGGTTTCTGCTGCTAGTTCAAATTGCTGCTTGGAGAAGCGATAATCAATCGCCATAGAATCACCTTCGCGCTGTCACTGAGAGGGCCAGGAAATCTAATCTACCACGTCTGCCAGAACTACATCCCAGAGCGGAGATGTCGAGCAGTTCCTCCCGATATGCGGGGTTTCCGTCCTAGACGACTCGCAGAACGCAAGCCAGCGCCTGCTCGAAGCCATGCCGCATGAGGCTATAACTTCTGTCGGAACAGCGTAACTTCCATGCCCCACGATATCGACGAATCCACCGGTAAGCCCGCGATCGCCCATGTCGGCAAGACGCCCTGGTACGGGCTGGCAGGAAGTGCGGCGTTTAGGCATCGCCCGCGCGCCGGCCCGCATTGAATCGCCTGACCGCCGGATGTTAGCATTTCTGTGGCTCTCGATGTCCCGGCTGCCGAACTTCTTCATTGTCGGCGCCCCCAAGGCCGGCACGACGTCTCTCTACCACTACCTGGACCAACATGCTCAGGTCTACATGAGCGCGATCAAGGAGCCGCACTTCTTTGCGGCCGAGATCCGGGAGGAGAATTTCGGCGCCGATCTCCGCCGTGCCGCCGCCCGCGACGCTCGCGGCCTGCGCGAGTTTCTGTCCGGTCCGATGCGGCAGAAACGCTTTGGAGGAATCGTGGCGGACTGGGAGGATTACCTGCGGCTGTTTGCCAACGCCGGCGAAGAATCCGCTCTGGGCGAGGCGAGTGTCTGTTATCTATGGTCGCCGACGGCAGCGGGGCGGATCGCCGAAAGGATTCCGGACGCACGGATCCTGGTGATGCTGCGCAACCCCGCCGACCGGGCGTTTTCCCAGTATCTCCATGGCGTCGGGCTTGGGGCCATCCGGTGGAGCTTCCGCGAACACATCGAGCGCAATCTGCGCCACCGCTCCAGGGAGTTCTGCGTTCACTATCCGTTTCTGGAGTTCGGTCTCTACTCCGAGCAGCTCGGCCGGTACATGGAGCGCTTCGGGCGGAACGTGTGGGTCGGGTTGTACGAGGATTTCAAGAGCCGCCCCATGGAGACCTTCCAGGACATCTGCCGGTTTCTCGGCGTGGATCCGGAGTTCTCACCCGACATGACGGTCCGTCATCTCGAGGCGCAGGCCCCGCGCCTGGCCGCGCTCGGCCGGCTCAGGCGCTCCGGACTGTGGCGCGGAGTTGCCAAAGCGGTACCGCAGCGTCTGCGCCCGCTCCTTCACAGGAAGCTCTTCCGCAAGCCGGGCGAGATCCGCATGGATCCCGCCGACCGGCGTTACCTGCTCGAGTTTTACCGCGAAGACGTCGGGAAGCTCGCAGCCCTGCTCGGCCGCAGCCTCGATGCCTGGCTGCAAGACCCTTCTTGACGAAGATCTGGCCCTTGCATCGACAACCGGGGCAGGCAGCGGTCCCGGGGGCGATCAATGCGGCCGGCCGCTAGTGGGGCGGTCGAATCGCGATCCTGCGGGTTCCGGTCCCGGCGTCGCGGAACGAGAGGACGCCTTGCGAGTTGGCTCGTGATGGGCGCAGGCGCTTGCCGTTCACTTCGACGGTCACGGGCAGACCGGGCAGCAGTTCGACGAGCGTGTGGAGCGCAGGAGCCGAGGACGAGACCTCGTAGGTGAACGGCGGTGCGGCGGCGAAGACGACAACCTGGTTCCCGGCTTGCGAGAGGAAGTGCACGCCGGTGGCCTGGTCCGAAGAAACGAGGCGGGTGGGGACGGGAGCGGCCGCGGCGCCATCGGCCATTTGGAGCGCGTGCAGGAAGAGGTCGCTTTGGGCGCGGCGGCGCGGGGCGACTTCGATGCGCCAGGCGCCGGATTCGCGGGGTTCGGCGGCGACCTCGGGCCGCGACACGGGGTAGTTGATTCCCGTGAACGGATTGTAGAATTCGTAGCCGGGTCCGCCGACGGCGGTGATGGCCGGATCTTCCGGGAGAAGCGTCTCGACGAACAGCGTTCCTTCGTTGCGGCGCTCGACCGTGAGGCGGCCCTCGATCCGGGGGCGTTCGCTGAAGTGCAGCAGCCAGCGCTTGTCGAATTGCGCATCGGCCGCAGTGACGCGATCGAAGACGACCAGGAAATCCGGGGCGGGCAGGTAGACGAACTGGCGGTCGTACGAAGTCACTTTGGGACCGTAAGCGCGCTGCAGGTTCACGCGGACGTAGTCGTAGGCCGCGGCGTGGTCGAAGGCGGTCACTTCGGCGGCGTCCAGCCCTTCTTTGTTGCGGTGGGCGAGGTACTCGGGCCAGGTGGCGTGGTGCTGTATGCCGCGGAGCACGAGCTGTCCGCCGTCGTTCGTGTAGCCCTTGGGCCACTGCTGGGCGGGATCGTAAACCAGCAGGCAGTTGTGGGCGAGCGTGCGCTGCGCGTATTCGTTCGAGTGGCGGCCGGGCTGGTACATGCCGTCGTAGGCGCCGCTGTCGATGGCCAGTCCGCCGCGGTGGTAGATGAGGAACTGGCCCTTATCGAAGTGCTGGTGGTCTGTGAAGTGGCTGCCGCCCAGGATGGTGACGAGCGTGGAGCCGGGGTCCCAGCCGTTGCGGAACATGATCTGCTCGTAGGCGCCCGCGCCCAGGCGCATCGCGAGAGGCAGCGTGCGGTAGGAGGGCGTGCGCGAGGCGCGCGCGTCGCCGAAGATCCGCATGCCCCATCCGTAGCTCGCGTGTACGGCGCGGCCGCCGTCGCGTTCGACGAGCGCATCGGCGAAGGAGCGCAGGTGCGCGGCATCCTGGGCGGCCGGGACTCCGGCGGCGAGCATCTCGACGGTGAGGGGTACGGTAAGGGCGGCGAGGGCGCGGCTGGGGCTGGTGTCCCCGGTGCGCTCGAAGGTCAGGTCGGGCCGCGTGCAGGCGATGAGGAAGCGGCCGGCGGCGGCCATGTCGATGCGGAGGAAATAGTCCGTGTCGCTCGCGGTGCGGTAGGCCTGGAGCAGGAGCACCAGATTGCGCAGCGTTTCGTGGAACGTGTAGTGGCCGCCCTCGGCCCAGGCGCCCTCCCGAGCGTTCCAGGTGTCGATCACCTTGCCGGGGGCCTCGAGGAACTCGCGCGCGGTTTCGAGGTATTCGCGGGCGCTGGCGCCGTGGGGGGCGGGCTCGCCGTCGAGCGCGAGTCCGGCGATGGCGACGCTTGCGAGCGCCATGTAGGTGTAGTTGTGGTTGATGTCCGGCTGGCCGTTGCGAAGGAAATCAAGCGAGCTGTCGGCCGTGGTGACGATGTTGGCCGCGGCGGCGGAGCGCTCGGAGGCAGTGAGGCCGGCGTAGACCCAATCGAAGGCGGTCGCCATTTCCGCGCCGGCGAGGAAGCCGCCGACGTCGTGCTTCTCGTAGGAGAAGGTACGTGTGAGGAGAAAGTCGCGGACGGCGGCGAGGTCCCGGGCGTCGCCGGATTCGAGATAGCGCGCCGCGCGCTCTACGATGCCCGCGGCTCCGCCGGTGGGCTCGCCGCTGCGCCAGCGCGCGTACTCGGGCTGGTGGAGGCGCGCGCGGAATTGTGCGAGAGTGAGGCCGCGGCCGACGCGCGCGGCGTCGTTGCGGACGTAGATGCGCGGGTGGAGCGTCGAAACGGCGGCGTGCGCGGCGGGCAGCGCCGCCAGCGCGAGCGCGAGGATCGGAACCAGTCGCAGAGAGCGGGGCATGAGAAACTTCCGTTATAGCAAGCTTATGCCCGCGCTTTACGTCTCGTGCGACGTCAAGCTTGAATTCGCTTGCTATACGACTCGTGTGGGCCAATAGCCGGAGAAGTGCGTATCCAGAGCCTTGTCAGATCGAGAACTCTTTCTCGAACAGGGGGCCGATGATGGATACATTCCTGGCTATTCCCGAGCCGGCGCTCAGGCGCTATCCGGGATGACGCTCGACGACATCGTGCGGGCGTTCGCACCCGCGGGAAGCGAGCGCGCATGACGCGCCGCTGATGTCGACTGGTCTATTCGGAGATCGAGGCGGGACCCGGCGATCGCGTCGTGTTTTCTCCGACGGAATCACGCAGGCGGGGATGGGAGAGTTACTGACGCCGACCGGCTGGGGGATCGATGAGGTCAGCGGTTTTCGGGCGGAAGTCGTGCGCGACGAACCGGAAGTTTCCGCGCGCCGCGCCGCATGCTCGTGGCGACGGGGCCGCCGTTCTTCCCCGCCCGCGATCAGGGGCGGCCAGATCGTGAAGACCTTCCCCGGAGTGAAGGCGGTCTGCGGGAATCGTCAAGAAGATTGCGGTGCTGCTCCTGTAGCGACTTCGCGCGCCCCGTAGTTGCGCGCGTAATACTCCTGGTAGGCGCCGCTGCGCACGCGCTCGACCCAACCGGCGTGCTCGCGATACCAGCGAACGGTTTCGCGCAGCCCGGCCTCGAAATCCACCTGCGGCGCCCAGCCGGCTTCGCGCTCGAGTTTCGCGCTCGACAGAGCGTAGCGGCGGTCGTGGCCCGGCCGGTCGGTGACGTAGCGAATGAGGTTGGGGTCCGCGCCGGTAGCCTCGAGAATGCGCCGCACCACTTCGATGTTCGGCAGCGACCGCGTGCCGCCGATATTGTAGATCTCCCCTTCGGCGCCGCGTTCGAGCACGGCCGCGATACCGCGGCAGTGGTCGTCCACATACAGCCAGTCGCGAACCTGCATGCCGTCGCCGTACACCGGCAGCGGCTTCCCCTCCACCGCGTTGGCGATCATGAGCGGGATAAGCTTTTCGGGGAACTGATATGGCCCGTAATTGTTCGATGCGCGCGTCACGAGCACCGGCAGGCGGTAGGTCGTGAAGTACGAAAGGGCGAGCAGGTCCGAGCCGGCCTTGGCGGCCGAGTAGGGGCTGCTCGCCCGGAGGGGGAAGCGCTCATCGGCAACCGCGGGCGCCTCGAGCGAGCCGTACACTTCGTCGGTCGAGACGTGGACGAAGCGCCCGGTCCGCGCGGCCCGCGCCGCTTCGAGCAGCGTAAACGTGCCGCGCAAGTTGGTTTCGAAGACCGGCAGGGGGGAAAGAATGCTGCGGTCCACGTGCGACTCGGCGGCGAAGTGCACGACCGCGTCCGGCCTGAACTCCGCGAACACAGACTCGACCGCCGCCGCGTCGCAGATATCGCCGCGCACGAACTGGTAGCGCGGATCGCCTGCTACGGCCTCGACGTTCTCGAGGTTGCCCGCGTAAGTGAGCTTATCGAAATTGAGGATTTCGACGGAGCCCGGCGAGCCCAGCATCAGCCGCACGAACGCCGACCCGATGAACCCGGCCCCGCCGGTCACGAGGATTCTCACCGGGCCCCCTGCGCGAGCGCCGGCGCCTTGCGGGCCCAAGCCGACTCCGCCACCAGGTTGCTCGCGCGCAGCAGCGAGTCGAACGTGCCCGCGTCGGTCCACCAGCCCTCCAGTTGCGAGAACGCCATCGTGCCTTCGCGGATGTACGCATTATTCACGTCCGTGATCTCGAGCTCGCCGCGCTGGGACGGCACCAGCGTTTTGATCTTGTCGAACACGGTCGCATCGTACATATAGATGCCTGTTACGGCCAGTCGCGACTTCGGCCGCGCCGGCTTCTCTTCGATCCCCACGATGCGGTCGCCCCTGACCTCGGCGACGCCGAACCGCTCGGCGTCCGGCACCTCTTTCAGCAGAACGCGCGCCCCGCCCCCTTGCGCGCGGAAAGCCTCGACGGCCGGCCGGACCGTCCCCTCGATGATGTTGTCGCCCAGGACAACGCAAACGCTCTGGCCGTCGGCGAAGTGCTCCGCCAGCGCGAGCGCCTCGGCGATTCCGCCCTCGCCCTCCTGGTAGGCGTAGCTCAGGTGCACCAGCCCGAACTCCTTCCCGTTGCCGAGCAGGCGCAGGAAATCCCCGGCGTTGCGGCCGCCGGTGACCACCATGATCTCCTCCACACCCGCGTCCGCCAGCGTGCGGATCGGGTAATAGATCATCGGCTGGTCGTAGACCGGAAGCAGATGCTTGTTCGTGATCTTCGTCAGAGGAAGCAAGCGGCTGCCGGTTCCACCGGCGAGCACGACGCCTTTCAGGTTTGCGGGTTTCGAAGTTTTTGTCATCGGCGCTAGACCTGGGAGCACACGAGGTATTCGACGATAGCCACCGCGACGACCATCGTTGCGCCGGCCGCCCATTCAAACGTCCATCTCAACTTCAGGGCACGCTCTTCGATGGGCGTCAGCAGCTTCGGAATCGAAACCACCAGGGGCAGCTCGTAGCGTTCGCGCAACTGCCTGTGGGAATGGAACGACGTGTCGCGGGTCTCCATGAGGAAGGCCAGCGCGAGCCCGAGCCCGATGCCCGCAACCAGGCCCGCGAACGCCATCTTGACGCGCTTGGGGCCCGAAGGGAGATACGGAAGCGTCGGCGGATCCACCAGCCGGAATTGCAGCCCTTCGCGGTTCTGCTCCAGGTTGGTGGCCATCTGCGATTGCTGTTTTCTCTGGACCAGTTCCGCGTACTGCTGCCGCAGCAGTTCGTAATCGCGGGAAATCGACGTCAACTGCTGCTCGCGGACCGGCGCGAGAGTCAGCCGCCCCTGATACTGCCGCAGCTCCGCTTCGAGCCGCGCCTCCTGGCCGGCCAGTTCCTCGATCTCGCGATCGTTGGACATCGCCTGCGACGCCAGGTCGGCGAGCGCGGGCTGATCCAAAGGCAGCGGCGCCGTTCCGCGCCCCCCTTTGCCGATCGAATTCAGCACGGCTTCGGCCCGCGCGATTTCGCCGTCCTTTTTGACGACATCCGGATGCTGCGGCGTAAAGCGCACGAGCAGCGTGGCGCGGTCTTCCTTCAGCTTCGCCAGGATACTCCGCACCGAGGCCTCGATCGATGCGCGCCGGTCGCGCGCGCGGCTCAGGCTCGAGCGCGCGGCCTGAAGCTGAGTCCGCAGGTCCGTCACCACGGTGATGTTTGCGATCTGCTGGTCGCCGAATTCGCCCGAATGCTGCGTCTTGAAGTCCTTGATCTTCTGCTCCTGCTCGGCCAGCTTCTGCCGCACGGACTCGATCTGATCCGAAAGGAAACTAGACGTGCTGGCGGTCTGGCTCTCGCGCGTGCGGTAATTCGCGTCGATGAAAAGCTGTGTGAGCCGGCTCGTCACCGCCTGCGCCACTTTCGGGTCGGCCGCGCTGAAAGCGATCTTGAACGCGTTGAAGTCCGACTGGGGCTTCGGATCGAGCGGAAGGATCTCGATGTCCTTTCTCATCCTCTCCACGCGTACGATATCGGGCTTTTTCTTCTGGCCCGAATAGAGATCGAACTCGCGGATGACCCCCAGCAACTGGCTGCGCGACAGAACTTGCCGCGTCATGGCGGTCACTATGTCGGCATCTGCCCCCGCGGATGGAACGTAGCGCTGGAGTACCTGCTGCTGCATGACCAGCGTGGCCTCCGAGCTGTACACGTTAGGTATGCGCGCCAGGATGGCGGCCGTGAGCAGCGCTATCCCGCATGCCGGTCCCAGAAGGAACCACCGCCGCCGCACAACCATGCGGAACATGCGCTGAACGCCTTCGCTCGGTCTGGTTTCCTGTTCTGACACGTTCGATTCACCTCACAATGTTCTGTGCTACAGGGCTCCGCCCGTTGCCGGCGGCAGCGTCTCTCGAGCACCTTCCTGGAGCGACAGGCTGCCCGCAAGCGGCGCGCTGGACGGCACGAAAACAACGTCCACCCAGTAGTTGCTGGAATTAAAGCTGGAACTCGGGAAACCGCTCGACGACCCGTAACGGTATACGCCGTTCTGCCCGTCCACGCCGCTCCGCAGCGCGTGCAGCGGCGCGTTGTCGGCGCCAGTCGAGGCAAAGTAATTTTCGGTGACCGAATAGCGGCCACGCGGCGCGAAATAGGAAATCACGTAAGTAGTATTGGCGTTGATGGCGACCGGCGTCGAGAAGCTGGCCTGCTGCCAGCCGGACGCCGTCTCGCCGCTGAAGGTGACGCTGGCGAGCAGCGTGCCCGACGCCGACCACAGATGTCCGGTGTGCGTTCCCGTATTCGCGGACGCCTTATAGAACCGCACGCCGGTCACCGTGCCGGCCACGTCCGAGCGGAACTTCAACCCCAGTTCCACTGCCGCGGTATCCGAATCCACGATGGTCGGCGTGGTCGAGGAGTTCCAGATGCTGATGGCGCCGCCGCTCGTACCGGAAGTGTTGACCGTGAACGTAACCGCGCCTGTCGTGCCACCGGTTGTCGTGACCGTGACACTGTGTGCCCCGGTGGCTGCCGACGCGCCGATCACGAAGCTGGCCGTGATCTGCGTCGCGCTCACCACGGTCACCCCGCTCACCGTCACGCCCGTCCCCGAGACGGCAACGGTCGCTCCGGAGACGAAGTTCGTGCCGGTGAGAGTGACCGGCACCGTCGCTCCCTGCGTTCCGCTCGTGGGGCTGATGGCCGTCAGCGTCGGGGCCGCGGGGGCACTGACCGTGAACGTGACCGCGCCCGTCGTGCCGCCGGTTGTCGTGACCGTGACGTTGCGCGCCCCGGTGGTTGCCGACGCGCCGATCACGAAGTTCGCCGTGATCTGCGTCGCGCTCACCACGGTCACCCCGCTCACCGTCACGCCCGTCCCCGAGACGGCAACGGTCGCTCCGGAGACGAAGTTCGTGCCGG
>JBLNDJ010000009.1:0-106947 GCA_050261515.1 Acidobacteriota bacterium
GCCCCGAAGTAATCGAGGCCTGTTTCGGCATCTCTTTCTTTGGAGGTAAACTTCAGCCGCGGAAGCTCCGCCCCGTACAGCGCCCCGCGCCCATTAACCCCCGCCCCGATCTCCTCCCCAAACGGCAGATAATCGTGCAGCGCCACCGCCGCCCCGCTCTGGCTCGTCATCGCCCGCGTTGAGCCCAGATGGTCCGCCGTCAAGTAACACGTCGTGCAAGGCCCCGTCTCGGGCATAGTGGCATACTCCGCCGCCAGGTTCCCGGCTGCGTCATACACGTACACCGTCTTTGCCGTCCCCTGCACCTTCTCCACCCGCCGCCCGTCTCCGCCGTAGCGGTACTCAATCGTCGCCGCCCCGTGCACCACCGTCTTCAGCCGGCTCTCCGCGTCGTAGGTGAACGTGAATCCCGGAATCGACGTCACATTGCCCGCGCTCGCCGTTCCGCCGTCGTAGGCCGCCCCGCTCCACTGGTTGTTCCCGAAGATCGTCGCGACCGCAGTCTCGGTCCTCGTCGTCACCTGCGGCGTTCCCGCGGGATCCGGAATATACCGCCCCTCCGCCGAATACACCGCCCGGTTGCCATACCGGTCGTAGACGTACTCCTGCAGCCAACCCGTCTGCCCCGCCAGCGCCGTCTCCTCGGCCTTCGTCAACCGGTTCAGCCCGTCGTAATCGTAGCTCTGCGTGAACGTGGTCGAGCCCGCCGTTATGGTCTGCGACCGCACGTTCCCGTTGTTCGCCGATGCCGTGCCGTAGCCGTAGCCCAGCGTAAGCGTCCCGGCGGCAATCGAGACCGGTTGCAGCCGGCTGTTGTAGTGCCAGCTCTCCACCACTCCGTTGCCCAGTCGCATCCCGCTCAACGCTCCGCCCGCGGCGTAGCTGAACTGATCGGCCCACTTCGTCCCGTCGCTCCTGCCGATCGTGCTCACCTGGCCCGTCGCTGCATCATACCCGTACAAGACCGTCCGCCCCGACGGCAGCTTCAGCATCGTCAGCCCGTCTGCCAGGTTGTACTGGTATCCAGGGTTTCCCGTGCCCGTGCCGAAATCGTAAGCCTGCCCGTCAGTCGTCTGCCGGCTCAATACCACCCGCCCCAACGCATCATAGCCGAGTTGCTTCGTGCTCGATGCAGTTGTCCACGTCTCGCTCAGCCGCCCGTAGACCGAAGCCGCCCGCGAGCCCGTGCACACCCCGTCGGTGCCCCCCGCCGTCAGCCCGTCGTAGCAATACGTCACGTTCGGGGTTTTCTGATCGCTCGGCACTCCCGGTTCCGTGTACATCTTCCGCGTCGCCCGGTTCAGCTCATCGTACGCGAACTGCGTCACCACGCCTCTCGCGTCCGTCCGCTTGGTAACGTTTCCATTCCCATCATATTCGTACAGCAGCAGCCCGCTGGTGGTCCGGACCGGACACATAGTTTACAGTTTAGACCGGACACATGGTTTACAGGTGGCGCGAGGCTGGGGTATCCAGACAGGCATCGAGGAGGGCGGCCGATGCCGTGGAAGGAACGAACCGCAGTGGACGAACGTTCTGCAATTTTGCGACTTGCTCGATTGTCAGCGCAGTAGGCGGGCCGATGGGAGCTACACTCACGACACCGGGTGGTACCCCGAATCTCGCGAACACCGATGCCAGAACGCTGGCAAGTTCTCCGGAGTGGCGGGAGGTACGGGCTTGCCGTCTGCTGACCATCGCAGTTTCAGCGCGTGCGTGGTCCGCGCGCTCTACCGGCCGCCGGTGGCTAGTCCGGGTACCGCAACCGCTCGGTCCGCTCCACGTGTTTTTTGAGTTCCTTCCGGTCCAGGAAATACGTGGGCTTCATCTGCGAGCGGCTGAACAGTTTCTCTGCCTGGTCGTCGAAATGGCCGGAGTCGCGGTGGTCGCTTTCGCCGAGCGGGATCACCATGAACGATTGCGGGGGGCGGGTGAGGATCACGATTTGCGTTGCGGTCTGGCCGCCGCGGCCCAGCATGCGGCCGTCGCTGGTCCTCTGAAAACTGATTGCGCGCGGCGTCGCCATGCCGACCTCTCCCAGCGAGCCGCCCGCGGCCGGGTAGGTGCGCCCCGCGCCTTCACGACCGATGCGGAACAGCGTGCCGAAGGTCGCGTTCATCGGAAGGTCCGCGGCCAGGCGCTTCTCCGCCTGCTCGAGCGCCGCGCGGATCCCGGCGTCAGTCAGCGAAGCGGGCGGCTCCACTTCCCTTCCCGGCTTCCCCAGCGCCGCCTTGAAAGCGTAGAACGCAAGCGCCGCGCGCGAATCGGCGTCCGCGCGCCGGTTCCACTGAACCAGCAGCCGCGCGAAATCGGAGTCCGGCGGCGCCGCCTTGCGGATGCGCTCCTGCCATGCCTCGGCCTTGTACACCCCCGTCGCAAACGCGATCGCGATGGCCTGCCCGACGGTCGCGTCCTTCACTCCGTCGAGCAGATCGAGCACCATTGCCGCGCGCTGGTGCGGCGGCCCCGCCGGCGCGTTGTAGAGATAGGGCCGCTCGCCGAACTTCGCCGGAGTCAACGGAGACCCCTTGAACAGCCACTCCGGCGCCGCGTTGCAGTTCTGCATATAGCCGGAGGGCGGGTTCTCGATCTGGACCAGGTCGGCGAACGCGTGTATCCCCTGCCACTCGCAGGCGCCCGTGCCCGGCATGGGCCGCGATGAATCGCACCCGGCCGGCCGCACAGGCACGCGCCCGCTGCGCACGTAATACGAATCGCCCGCCACGGTCGCCACCATCACGTTCTGCGGCATGAGCTGCAACATGGCGAGCGCCTTTTTCATCGCGGCGAGGCCGGGCGCGTTCATCATCGCCCAGTTCTGGTCGAGCATCCCGATCTCGTCCGCATACGGGATTGCCGCCGAATACGCCTTGCCGTCCTTGTGCGCGACGATCGGGCCGTGGTGCGTCGATTCGATCGTGTATTCCTTCCACTCCACCCGGTCGCCCGTCTTCACGCCGATGCGCTCCCGGCGAACCTCGAGCGGCCGCCACTCGCCGCGGAACTTGTACTTGCCGCCGGCGACCTCCTCCTCGAACACATCGGACGTATCGGGCCCGCCGGTGGTCATGGCGATCGACGCCCAGCGGCTGTGCCCGAGCGTCGGAAACGGCATTCCCAGAATCGCCGCGCCCGACATAGCATGCTCGCCCGCGTAGATCCTGATCTCGTAGAAGCGGAACTCGCCGTACCAGCTCAGGTGCGGATCGATGAGCGCGATGGGGGCGCGCACAGCGGTCCGCGACGGCGCGAGGATCCACTGGTTCGAGCCGCGGTAGGCCCGCGGATCGGGACGAATGCCGGCGCGCAGCAGGTCGCCGCCCACTTCGTCCGTCATCCATCCCCAAATGATGTAGCGGCCGAGCATCGGGACGAACCACGGCTCGAGCTTCGGCGCCCACGCGGGAACCTCCGCGGGATGCTCCTTCATGTAACGCCCCACGCCCGCGATGAAGGCCTCGCACGCGGCGCGCATTTCGAAGCTCACGCGCCCGAAGTTCTTCCGAGCCATCTCGCGGTGGCGGAAAAGGCGCTGGCGGAAGTCGTGCTCGAGAAACGCTTCGCCGAAGGCCTCCGACATCGTGCCCTCGGCCTTGCGGTAGTTGCGCAGCATTTCTTCGAGGCGGTCTTCCGCTTGCGCGTAGCCGGAGGCGTACGCGGCCCCGGCGGGCGTGGCCGCGAAGATGTGCGGCACGCCGAAGCCGTCTCTCAGGATTTCGACTTTCTCAGCGGCGGCGCAGGCCGCCACGGAAGCCAGCAGAAGGAACAATCGCAGCGCTGCGCGCACTCTCGCAGATTACACCTTCCTGGCTCCCTTGATGGCGCCCGTTTCCCCGTTGCCCTTCCACGTTCCGTCGAGCTTATCGCCGTTGAATTTGACGGTGACGTCGTACGCGCCATCGGCGCGCGGCACCTTGAAGGTCAGGACGTTGTTCTCGTACTTAAGATCGTCCACCGCCACCTCGCCGTCCTCGGTCCCCGCCGTGCACACAAGCTTGCCGTCGATCTCTTTCACGTTCAGGGTCCAGCGGACTTCGCCCCCGCCCGGCGCCGAGGAGATGCATTCCCAGCGCCCCAGCGGCGCGCCGGCCGCGGCCAGGAAGGCGGCGCACAGCATCAAGCCAACAATGGCAACCCAGACATTGGTTCGAGTCATCGGGATCACCCCCAGCCGTTTTGCTGTTATGATAGCATCCCGTCGGAAAGCGTTACTCACGGAGGGCACCATGAGAGTCTTGGCGATCGCGCTGGTTCTCCTGGCGTCGGCGGCGACCGCTGCCGCGCAACGCCACAAGCTTGACATCAACACCGAAACGCCCGAGGGACAGTTGCTGCAAAACATCGGCAACGAGTCCGACGAGGCGAAGAAACTTGCGCTGCTCGAAGACTTCGCGGCGAAGTATCCGCAGCACTCGGGAGCGGCCTGGGTCTACGAGCAGATGGTCGCCACCTACGTGAAGGCCGGGCAGCCGGACAAGGCCCTCGCCGCCGGCGACAAGCTCATCGCGCTCGACCCGGACGACGTCGAAGCCGCCTACGCCTGCCTCCAGGCGGCCGAGGCGAGCAAGGACGCCGCGCTCGTCATCAAGTGGTCGAACGCCACGTCGCAGGCCGCGCGCAAGCTCGCCGCGCTCCCTAAACCCACCGCGGAAAGCGAGGCCGAGGGCTGGGCGCGGAACGTGGATTACGCCAGACAGATGGTCGTCCGCACCGAGTATTCGCTTTACGCGACCATGCTGCAAGTTGCCGACCCCAAACAGAAGGTGGCGCTCGGTGAAGCGCTCGAATCGCGGAATCCCGAGAGCCAGTACCTGCCGCAGATGGCCGACCAGCGGTTCCAGGCCTACGTGCAGGCGGGCGAGACCGCCAAAGGAATCGCGCTGGCCGAAAAGACCGTCGCGGCCGGAAAAGGCACGGTCGAGATGCTGCTCGCGCTCGCCGGCAACTCCAACGCGAACAAGCAGCCCGCGCAAGCGATCGCGTTCGCGAAGAAGGCGATCGAAGCGGCCGAGAGCAAGCCCAAGCCCGAAGGCGTCGCCGACGCCGACTGGGCCAAGTGGAAGACGCAAATCACCGGACGCGCCCACTGGACCGCGGGCCTCGCCTACGCCGGCGAGAACAACTGGGCCGCCGCCGACAAGGAACTGCGCGCCGCGCTGCCGGGCGTGAAAGGCAGCCCGGAGATGGAGGCCGAGGCGCTGTTTTATGCCGGCCTCGCCAACTACAAGCTCGCCGCGGCCGGACAGACCGAACGAGCCCGCGACGCGCTCAAATTCAGCGAACAGTGCGCGGCGATTCCGGGCCGCTTCCAGCAGCAAGCGCGCGCGAACGCGAAAGCCATCCGCGGGCAATACCACATCAGATGAACATTCTCGTGCCCAACCTGGGCTCTACATCCCTCAAATACCAGATTCTCGAAATGCCCTCGGAGCGCGTGCTCGCGCGCGGCCGCTTCGAGCGCGTGGCCGATTATCGCGAGGCGATCCGGCAGATTGGAGTCGCCGACACGCCGATCAATGCGGTGGTCTTCAAGGCCGTGCACGCGGGCCCGCATTACCGCGGCACGTTTCGCATCAACGCTGGAGTGCTCGAGGCGCTTAAGGAATTCCTGCCCGCCGCGCCGGCGCACAACGCGATCTACCTGAACGCGATCCGGGCCTTCGCCGAAGCGATGCCGGGCGTGCCGCTCATCGCGGCGTTCGAGACCGAGTTTCACGCCACCATGCCCGAGTACGCCGCGCGCTACGGAGTGCCTCCCGAGTGGCGTGAGACATACGGCATACGCAGGTACGGCTTCCACGGTGCCTCACACCAATTTGTCGGCGAGCGCGCGGCCGAGCTGCTCGGAAAGCCCGCCGCCGAACTGCGCACGGTGAGCTGCCACCTCGGAGGAAGCTCGTCGATCTGCGCGATCGACCGCGGCCGCTCGGTCGATACGACGATGGGGTTCTCGCCGCAATCCGGCCTCGAAAACGCGACGCGCCACGGCGACCTCGACGTCTTCGCCGTGCTCTACATGATGGAGCGCCGGGGCTGGACGCTCGACGAGGTCCGCCGGCAGCTGACGAAAACGGGAGGCCTCGCGGGCCTTTCGGGAGTCGCCGGCGGCGACGTGCGCGATCTCGAGAAGGCCGAAGCCTCGGGCAACACCGACGCTGCGCTCGCGCTCGCGGCGTTCGCGTACCAGGTCAGGAAAACGATCGGCGCCTACGCGGCCGCCATGGGCGGACTCGATGCGGTTGCCTTCACCGGAGGCATCGGAGAAAACTCCCCGCGCCTGCGCGCGCTCTGCTGCGCGGGATTGGAGTTTCTCGGCATCCGCCTCGATCCGGAGTGCAACGAGCGCGCCAAGGGAGACCGCGTTCTATCGGCGCCCGGCGCGCGGGTGGCGGTGCTGGCGCTGGCGACCAACGAAGAGCTTATCGTTGCCCGGCGCGCCTACCGCAAGCTGACGTTGTGAAGAGGACCTCGAGCCGCTCTTACACCTGAGCAGGACGATCTGACAGCAACTGCTCCTTTCGGTAAATCAGCGTAGACGTGTTGTACGACGCGATCTCAAACCCGTGGCCGTGGACGATCGCGTCGGTCGGGCAGGCCTCCACGCAATAGCCGCAGAAAATGCACCGCGAATAATCGATGTTGTAGACCTTCGCGTATCGCTCGCCGCCGCTGATGCGCACGGGTTCCGTGTTCTCCGCGGCTTCGATGTAAATGCAGTTCGAGGGGCAGTTCGCGGAGCACAGGAAGCACGCGACGCACTTTTCCAGGCCGTTTTCGTCGCGCTCCAGGCGGTGCACGCCGCGGTAGCGCTCCTGGAACCGAGGCGGAGCGTCCGGGTACTCCTCGGTCACGGTGGGCGACATCATCTCCCGGAACGTCACCCCCATGCCCTTGGCGATCGCCGCGGCCGAGCCTAACACTTCATTTACCGTTGGCATCCATATCCCTCTTGCGGCTTCCCCCGGAAGCCTAGTTCTTCGACCCTCAACCAGGCCGCAACTCCGGCACGCGCTCGCCTTCGCGGAAGGGCGCGAGCCCGGCGCGGCTGCCGGCCTTCTCCAGATCCCGCTTCGAAAACCCTTCGCCGCTCAGCGACAGCGTCCCGTCCTGCTCGATCAGGAACAGCGACGGCACCGATGAGATGCCGAACGCGTTGCTCATCGCGTAGCCCGCCGCGGCATCGTCGATCAGCATCGGAAACGTAACGCCGTATTCGCGGCTGAACTCGCGCGCCGCGGCGGCGTTGTCCTGCGACACGCCGACGATCTCGAGGCCAGCGCCCGCGATCCGCTCCAGGAACGGAAACGTGTACTGGCACACCGGGCAGCTCACCTTGAAAAACGCGAGCAGCACAGGGCCGCGCGCCAGCCTCTCCTTCAGTTCCCGCAGCACGAACTCCGGAGCCCGCGCGCCCTCGGCCAGCAACTTGCGCTGTCTCGAACCGGCCATGTTTTCAGTGTAGCTTTCTCAACTGCCGCGCCGCGATCAGCAGAGGGTCGGTGACGGTCGCAAAAGGCGGCGCATACGCCAGGTCGAGCTGCTCGAATTCCTCCAGCCGCATGCGGCTCGTCACGGCGGCGGCGATCACATCGATGCGCCCCTTCACGCCGTCCTCGCCCACGACGCTGCCGCCGAGCATCCGACCGCTCCCGCGCTCGGCGACCAGCTCGACGCGCACCGGAGTCCCGAAGAAATACCGAGGCTTCGAGATGCCGTCGATCGCGGCCGCCACCGCGTCGAACCCGCTGCGGCGAGCCTGGCATTCCGACAGCCCCGTCGCCGCGATCCCAAGCCCGCACACGCGGACAATGAGCGTGCCGGCGACGCCCGCCAGCCGCTCGCGCCGACCGGCCGCGTTCGCGCCGGCCACGCGCCCCATCTTGTTCGCCGTGGTGCCGAGCGGCAGATACACCGGACTTTCCGTCACTAAATGCACGGTCTCGGCGCAATCGCCCGCCGCGTAAACGCCCGCAAGGTTCGTCTCCATGCGCTCGTTGACGCGAATCGCTCCGGTGCGCCCCAGCTCGATTCCCGCTTCGACGGCCAACTCCACATTCGGCCGCAGCCCGGCGGCAACCACCACGACGTCCCACTCGGAGCCGATGCGCTTTACGTGCTCGCCCAAGCGAAGTTCCACGCCGAAGCGTTCCAGATGCGAGCGAACCAGCGAAGTCAGCGCGGCGTCCTGGCGTCCGAGAACGCAATCGGAGGCCTCGAACACCGTCACCACGGCACCCGACGCGCGCAGCACCTCGGCCATCTCGAGCCCCAGATACCCAGCCCCGATCACCGCGCCCCGCCGAGGCCGCCGGGTCGAAAGAAACTGCTTCAGCCGCTCGGCATCGCCCATCGAAGACAGCGTGAACACATGCGGCTGCCCCGCCCCCTCGATCGCCGGGAGCGAGGGCCGGGCGCCGGTCGCAATGATGAGCCGGTCGTATCGAATCCGCTCGCCGCCCGCAATCGAGACCTCCCGCCGCGCATGCGAAATCGAAGTGACCTCAGCCCCAATGCGAACGTCGATGTTACGCTCGCGCCGTAAGTATTCGGGACTGTAGCGGACAAGCTGCTCGAGCGAAGCGACCGGCCCCTCCACGTAATAGGGCAAACCACAAGCGCCCCAGGCCACAGCCCGGCTCTTCTCGAGAACCACGATGTCCAAGGAAGGATCCAGCCGGCGGGCGCGCGCGGCCGCGCTCATCCCCGCCGCGACCCCGCCGATCACGACAAGACGCATGGAGAAGGCAGAAGCTAGAATTCAGAAGCCAGAATTCAGAAGCTAGAATTCAGAAGCCAGAAGCCGGAAGTAAGACCGCTCGCGGGCGGCTTCTGACTTCTGAATTCCGGCTTCTTAGCTTTCCTGTTCTTTCACGAACCTCAGTATATCGAAGTGCCGCACGGCCCGGTCCGGGAAGAAGCTGTTCACTGCGTCCTGCTCGTCGTTGAACAGCTCGAAGACCGTGGTGAGCTTGGTGAAAAGCAGCAGCTCGATGTTGCGGCGGTTCAGGTTCTCGAGCTTGAGCTTTCCGCCCAGCTTGCGCATCGAGGTGAAGCCCACGACCAGGGCACCGAGCCCCGTGCTGTCGATGTATTCGAGGGCGGCCAGGTTGAGGATGACGTTGCGGGTGCCGGCGGAAGTGAACTCGCGCAGCTTGTCGCGCAGCGCTCCGGCGGCGTCGCCGACCGTGAGGCGTCCCTTCAGGTCGAGGATCGTGATGCCTTCGCGCGCTCTCTGAGCGATCTCCAGCGCCATCGCCGTGTTAGCCGGCCTTCTGCTCGGTTTCCTTCTCGCTCTGCTTCTCGGGGGTTTCGATCATGTACCCCACGCCGCGCACCGTGTGGATCAGCTTCTGCGGCCAGCGGTCGTCCACCTTGCTGCGCAGGTGGCGTATGTAGACGTCCACGATGTTCGTCAGCCCGTCGTAGTCCATGTCCCAGACGTGCTCGACGATCATTGTGCGGCTGAGCGGCCGCCCCCGGTTGCGCATCAGGTATTCGAGGATGCTGAACTCTTTCGGAGCCAGCTCGATCGGTTCGCCGTTGCGCGTCACCTTGCGCCGTATGCAGTCGAGCGTGAGGTCGCCGACCTGCAATCGTTCCGGCGTCGGCTGTCCCCGTCTGAGCAGGGCTCGAACGCGCGCCAGAAGCTCCGTAAACGAAAAAGGCTTGCCGAGATAATCGTCCGCGCCCCGTTCCAGGCCCTTTACACGATCGTCCACCGCGCCGAGGGCGCTCAGGATCAAAACCGGCGGGCTTGCCTTCCGGTTCCGGATCTTCTCGAGGACCTTCAGCCCGTCCATGTCGGGCAGCATCAGGTCGAGAATGATCAGGTCGTAGTCTGTGGCGTGCATCATCTCGAGGCCGGTAGCGCCGTCCCCTGCCGAGTCCACTGCGTATCCGGCACTTTCCAGTCCGCGAGCGACAAAATCAGCGATGCGCTTTTCGTCTTCAATGACCAGTATTCGCATCTGTTCCTTCATTTTTCACTGCTGTGCTCCCAAAGGCCCCCGAGGAGCATGCTCATGGCTCGGAATCATTCACACCGATGAACATACCACAAAGCCAACGCCAATCTGAAGATTTCCTAATCCTTCCGCGGGATGGTTGGCGGGGCCATGACCCTCGTAATCCGCCTCGGGCCTGCACCTTCATTTTTACATAGGATAGCAAAGCTTAATCTGGACATTAAGACACCGCTTCATGGCGAAGCACCCCGCGGACGATAACGGGAAGGGGGCGTGCGCGCTCAGGCTGCCCCGCGCCCGCGGCCGGGGGTTCCCCACCGCTACGGTCGCGAGGTCCTCGGGTTGAAGAAGTACCAGCCCAGCGAAAAGCTCAGCCGCGCCCAGTTCTTCCACTGCGTCCGCGCCAGCGACAGGAACAGCATCAGGACGATCAGCACCGCCGAGCACGCGAGCACCTGCGCCACGCTCAGGCTCTCGCGCCAGAACCAGAACCAGCGCCCGTACACCAGCTCGATGTGCACCCAGTAGACCAGCAGCGACGTGACCCCGAACTGCCGCACCCAGCTCCAGCTTCCCGCCGAGTGCCGCGTCCACAAGTGCGCGAAGGAGAGCAGCAGGAGCACCGCGCCGGTCTTCATCAAGATCAGCCACGGGCTGTTGAGCCAGAAATCCGACTTCGCGTAAATCGAATACGGGAAGCTCGAGCAGTAATTCCCGGCCAGAATCAGGCCGAAGCCCGCCAGCGCGCTCCACTGCGCCAGGCGGTCGTACTCCTCGGCCGAGGTCAGCCGGATGATGCTGCCGGCGCTCATTCCGAAGGCGACGAACGCCGCCCAGGGGAAAAAGCCGAACGCCGCGGCGTCGGGCGCGATGTAAGCTTTCAGCACCGCCGGCACGCCGCTCCATTCGAGCTGCGAAACCAGCGGCGACAGGCCCGCAATCGCGACGCCCAGTGCCGCGCACAGCCGCACGCGGTCCACCGTCGTGAACACCGCCATCACCGACAGCAGCGCCACCGAAAGGCCCATGCAGTTCAGGACGTCCACACGCAACAAATCCGTCCACGGGCTCCCCGGCAGTCCGAAGACCCACAATTGAAGCCGGAACAGGAACGCGACCATGAACAGATACTTCGACCTTCCAAGAGCCTTCAGCACGCGCGCACCGCCGGACAGGCCCTTGCGCTCGCCCGAGTGCATCAGAAACGCAAACGTCACGCCGAGCAGGAACAGGAACACCGCGGGCGGCATCCCGCCGATGAACTGTGTGATCACATACGGGCCGTCGTTGCGCAGCTCGGTTTTCGTGAAGGCGTGGAAGGCGTGGCCATTCAGCATGGTGATGGCCGCCAGGCCACGCACCCAGTCGAGAAACGCGAGCCGTTTCGAACCGGTTTGTGCGCCGCCCGTCATTTCTGCGGATACTCTTTCTTGACGTTCGCCGGAAGGTTCAGCCGGAACGAGGAGTCCGCCAGGCCGGGGTTGAGTTTCAGGTCCGAATACGTCACGAGGTAGTAATCGTCGTTGCCCTGCACGAAACGCTGTTGCACCGGATGTCCGGCGTCGGCGGGAATCCAGAGCTCGACTTTTTTGATCTGCTCACGCATCTTCGCCGCCTTCGGCACGAGATCGAGCCGCGTCGTCTTCCGCCCGTTCACGGTTTCCTCGCCGGCCGCCGTCACCGTGTAGTCCTTGGCGATGTCCTTTCCGGATCCGCCGAAGCCGAGCACGAGAAATTTATCGACAAGCCCGCCGAACTTCCCCAGATTGTAGATCTGGACCGTGTTGATCTTCGGATAGTAGATCTCGGCCGTGTTGCCCTGAACGGCGATCGAGCGCGCGTTGGGATCGGTGAAGTCGATGCGCATCGCCAGCGTGCGCCCCGAGCGCCTCAGCGACATCTCCCCGTTCTCGACTGTCTTGTCGTTGAGCACGGCGGTGAACTCGGTGCGCTTGAGCTTGCCCGAAACCTGCTTGAACGACGAAGCTTCCTGGTCCATGCGCGCCAGCACCGCCTGCACGGTCTCGGCGCACGCCGGTAAAACACAAGCCAGGAGAAATACGGCGAGAGAGCGTGGAATCATGCCGTCATTGCCGCGCGAACGCGATGTAGCCTTTCGTCTCGGCTTCGGAATCGAGAGCGGGCTCGAGCCGCACGATGTTCCGGGCCTCGCCGCGGGCGCGAAGCATCTCGCGAACCTTGTCGATCCGCTTGTCCTCGGGCACGGAGGAGAGCAGTTCCGCATCGATCCAATACACGTTCGTGCCATGCGCGCCCTGAAGAATCGCGATCCGGCTCGCGCCCGGAATCCGCTGCTGATCGCGGAACCAGGCCCGAGGCGTCAAGAACAGGAAAACCAAGATCAGCCCGACCATCACGTCGTACTGCCACGTGGCGCGAGCGTAATCCCAAAGGATGAAGCGTTTGAGGCCCGTCAGCAAAGCGGAAGCCATAAATTTTAGTGTAACAGGAAGAGAGAATTCAGAAGTCAGAAGTCAGTAGCCAGAAGGGCCACGCCCCGGTTTTCTTCTGTCTTCTGACTTCTGGCTCCTTCTTCAGGCTTCCCTCGCCACCGCCACCAGATCGCTGAACAGCCCATAGGCTGTCTGTTCAACCGTGGGGTTAATCGATACGGTTCCCAGCGTTCCCATCAGGTCGGTGTGGAGCAGGATGAGGTTCGATGTGCCCTCGACAGCCGCGAGCACGTCAGTTTTGTCAAGCACCTCGGCCCTCACGCGCACCTTTACTTCTTGTTTGATGCGCCGGGCCCGGCTGACGATTCGCACCGTCTTGCCCTTCCGGTCGAGTTCCTGCACCTTGGCCGGCGTCAAACGGGCGATGCCTCGCGGCTCGATCTGCCCGGGCGTGATGGAGGCGTCCATCAGAACGTTCGCGAGCGCCGCGATTTTGGCTGCCGAGTCCCAGCCGTCGAGATCGAACGACGGGTCGGCTTCCGCGATGCCCAGCCGCTGCGCCACCCGGATGCCCTCTTCCATCGGCAGCCCGTCGCGCATCGCTTCGACCACGATCTTGCTGGTCGAATTCAGCACGCCCGTGATGCCGAGCACCGTCACTCCCGGCAGGTGATCCCGAACCATGTTGAACACCGGCGCGCCGTCCATCACGGTCGATTCGAACCGGAAGTGCACGCCCGCCCGGCGCGCCTCCTCGCGCAGGGCCGCGTAGGCGTGCGCGATCGGGCCTTTGTTCGCGGTGACGACGTGCATGCCACGCGCGAACGCCGCGCGTATGTGCGCGATCGCGGGCTCGCCCGTCGCGGGATTGAGCGGCGTGATTTCGATCGCGACCTCGGCCCGCGCGCAGTCCAGAAACTCGTCGGCCGAAGACGCCGCGGGACCGAACGCCGGCTCGCCCGAAATGCCCCGCCTGTCCACCGCGGTGCCGTGCCGCGCCGTGTGGATCCCCACAATCCGGAACGGATACGACCCGCGCTTTTTCTCCATCAGGCGCGCAAAGGCGCGGCCCACGTTTCCGAAGCCGATCAGCGCAACGTCCATCAGAACTCCGCCGTTTCGATCATCTGGTTTAACTCGCTCTCGAGCGCGGCCTTGTTCTTGCGCGCCTCGCTTTGCGCGTCGCGCAGCGAAGCCAGCGCGACCTCCTGGGCCGCAAGCTGCGCCGCATATTTCTGAACCTGATCCTGCTGGCCGCTGACCCGGTTCAGGCTCGCAATGTTCTGCCGCAGCCGGTCCTGGTCGCGGACGATCTCGGCGATCCGCTGCTCGGCGTCGCGCAGGGCGGTGTCGCTCGCGGCGATCTGCCTCTTCTTCGCGGCGATCGCCTCGAGCTGCTTCCTTACCGCGGCATCGAGATCCTTGTTCTGCACGTAACTGACGAACACATCCGGCGTAGCGTTTGTGAGCACCAACGTCTGATCGTAGACGCGCTCCTCGGCCACCGGCAGCTTTGCAGTCGAATCCGGCCCCAGCTTCACTTCAAAGCGGTACGCAGACGCCGTCGTCTCGACAGGCTTCGCCCCGGTCAGTCTGTAACCCGGCCGGATCGCGTGTTCGACGACGAGCGTCTTCGCCTTCCGGTCCACGTTGCGGATCGTGTACGTCCGCGTCTCTTGCGCCGCGTAGCGCAACGTCAAGACACCGCGGCGGAGATGCGCCTCGCGCACCATGCCCCGCGACGAATCGAAGGCCGTTGTGATGCGCGTCCCCAGATCGACCGCATAGCTGATCAGCCGCTTATCGCCCGCCTTCACCGTCTCGACCAGCGCCTCACCGCCGTACGCGTTGCCGTCGAAGACCGTGATGGGGCCGCCGTCGAGCGTCTTGCCCGTCGAGTTGGTCAGCTCCGCGGCGTTCCTCGGATGCTCGGATTCCTCGTCCGAGTAGATGAGCAGCTTGCGAGCCGCGATCTTCTGCTGGAGGAACGGCAGCATTGCCGATTCCCCGCTCCGCACCGTGACCGGCGCGTCGAAGCGGTACTCGAACAACTCGCCGCGCTCGCTGCCCCCGGCCTGGGATGCGACCGTGCTGGGCACGATGACCGGCTCGCTCACCGCGGCCGCCATATCCGCCGCCTTGAACCGGCCCGCGGCGGGCGCCGGGGCCGCCGCGACCGCCGCCCTATGAAGCTCCGGCGCCGCCGCCTGCTGTTCGAGCACATCCCTCGAAACCCGGTTCACATACCGCGGCTCGTACAAATTGCTCACGAACGAAACCGGCCGCCCAGAGACCAGCGCCAGCCGCACCTTGCTCCAGTCCTCGCCTGTCGTGTTGTCCACGATCGCCCAACCCTCGAGCGCGGGCTCCCCCGTTTCCCCGAAGATCAGCCGGTAACTCGACTTCCAGACCGGCGCCGGAATCACGTAGCTCGCGGTGAGCCGGCGCGCCTTCGCGCCGGTCGAGTCGATGTAGACGCTGCGCTTCTCCTCCGAACGGCTGGTCGCGACCGTCGCGAGATACTCCTTCAACTGACCCTGAATCGCAGCGTCCGTGAACCGCACGGCCGTGATGCCCGCCAGGTCCACGGTGCGCAGTTCCCCCGAATCGAGCAGCAACGCCGCCTGCTCCCGCGGCAACTGCTGCGCGCCGCCGGTTTCGCGCGCGCTCACGATCAGGCCCGCAACCGCCTCCGCGCCCGTCCTCAACTCCACGCGCGCCCCGCGCAACTGGTCGAGCAGCGCGCTCAGCGGCTGCCGCTCGTGCATGCGGAACGGGAACGCTTCGAGCTTCATCCCCAGCGGCTCGCTCGCATCGTACCGCAGCCCCGTCACCGCGCCGCCGCCGGCCTCGACCAGCGTGAGCGACTTCAACACATCGTTCATATCGCCGGCCTTGAACCGCAGCGCGGCGCTCTCGCCCGCCTTCAGCTCGCCCGCGCGGACGAAGTACCCGACGCCGTTCTTGTAGAGAACGACCTCCGTAACCGGCAGCTCCGCCCACGAGGCGGCCGCCGCCATCAGCGCAACGCACAGAAAGGCCCGCATGAGAGTAGGCTCCTTTATTCGCCCATCGCCTTGATGATGACCTTCTTCGGACGCCGCCCGTCGAACTCGGCGTAGTAGATCTGCTGCCACGGTCCCAGATCGAGCCGCCCCGCGGTCACGGGCACGATCACCTCGTGGTGCACCAGCAGGCTCTTCAGGTGGGAATCGCCGTTGGTCTCGCCGGTCCTGTGGTGACGGTAATCCTCGCGGAACGGCGCGAGCTTCTCCAGCCACTCGTCGATATCGGCAATCAGCCCGTCCTCGGCATCGTTCACCCACACGCCGGCCGTGATGTGCATGGCCGAGATCAGGATCATCCCTTCGCGCATCCCGCTCTTGGCCAGCACGCTCTCCACCTGCGGCGTGACGTTGATGTACTCGCGGTGCTTCCTGGTGTTGAAAGTCAGGTATTCCGTGTAAAACCGCATCAATCGGAATGATACAATGGGCACTGTTCCGCGTCACTCACGCGCCGGCTTTGATATGGCTCCCGCCGCGAAGCAAATTTCTCCAGACTCAGGAGGAAGGCATTTTGAAGCTCGTGTTCATCGCATCTCTACTGTTCATCGCCTCGGCCTGCGCCCAGGAACCTCGGGCCCCCCAGGCATCGCCTCCGCCTGACGCCGGGCAGCAGACGCAGCCACAGCCGCAGCAGCCGGCGGTCCCCGAAGCGCCCCCGGAAGTCGAGCCCGAAGAAACCGTTTCGGCCGACGCGCCCCGGCCGCTCGATTACGGCGGGCCCGCGATCCTCAGCCGGGGAGGCAGCGCCCGCATCTCCCAAGGCGGCGACTTCGTCAACCTGCGTCCCTTCGTGACGCTGAACGGGATCTACGACAGCGGCCTGGCCATTACGACCCTCGATAGCGAGGGCAAGGTTCCTTTCCACAGCGCTTTCGGCGTGGAGTCCATCTTCGGCGTCACCGGAGCGCACGCCTGGCGTACCGCCGCGCTCGAGCTCGACTACCGCGGCTCGCTGCGCCACTACACCGAAAACAGCTACTACGACGGGTTCGACAACAGCCTGGAGCTGGCCTACAAGAAGAGGCTGAGCCCCCGTACCAGCGTCGTGCTCGGCCAGAACGCGGCCTACTACTCGCGCGCCTTCTCGCTGCCGATTTCGGGCTTCTACAACGCCGGCTTCAACGCCTACGACCCGAACTTCGCCGGCCTGACCACGAACGATCTGTTCGATACCCCGACCCTCGCGCTGCTCACGAGCGGCCGCATCGTGCATCAGATGACTCCGCGCCTCTCCTTCAGCGCGGGCGGAAACGGATTCTTCGTGCGGCGGCGCTCGAAGGAGCTATTCGGAAGCAACGGCGCCACCGCGACCGGAGACGTGGCCTACCGCCTTACACGCTACCAGACCATCTCGGTCGGCTACAGCTTCACGCACTTCGATTTCGAGAAACTCTACGGCCAGTCGGATATGCACGGCGTCATGGCCGGCTACTCCGTCCGCATCGGCAGGAATTGGGAGCTGGCGCTGCTGGCCGGCGCTTTCCGCGTCGAGTCCATCCGCAACACGCGTGTGGAGCTGGACCCGGTGATCGCCGCCATCCTCGGCCAGAAGTTCGGAATCGAGAAGTTCTACGACGTGGTGTACATACCCCGCTACGGAGCACACCTCACGCGCCGCTTCCGCCGCGCCTCGGCGACGTTCGGCTACGACCGCACCGTGCTTGCGGGCAACGGCATCTACGCCACGTCTTCTTATGAGATCGCGAATTTCGGGCTGTCCTACCAGGGCTCGCGCCGCCTAAGTATCCAGGCCGGCGCCAACTACACACGCTACAGCAGCCTGACCCTTTCGATCGGGCGTTACCGCAGCTATTCGGGAGGCGTGGGCTTCGGCTATCTCCTGGCCAAAGGGCTCTCGCTGCTCGGCCGCATTGACCAGCGGCACTATGAGGTGCAAAGCTCGGAATTAAACCGGGCGTACTATCGGGCGACGCTCGGTTTCGGATGGAGCCCGTCGGAGTACCCGCTCGCGCTTTGGTGATCTGTGGACGAACAAACTCGCAACCGGATTCTGGTGGTGGACGACGAGCAGTCGCTGCTCATCGTGATGGAGCAATACCTGAGGCGGCTCGGCAATGAGGTCGTGGCCTGCCGCGACGGCCAGGAAGCCTGGGAGGCTTTTGAGCGCGATCCGGCGTCGTTCCGGCTCGTGGTGGCCGATATGACGCTGCCGGAGATGTCCGGCTCCGAGCTGCTGTCGAGAATGCTCACCCTCAACCCGGACATCTCGATCCTGATCTGCAGCGGTTACCCCTTTGACGCTTCGACGCTGCCCGCCTCGCACCAGCACCAGATCGGCTTTCTGCAAAAGCCCTTTACCCCGCGCATGCTGGCCGAATCAATCGCGAAACTGGAAGCGGTGCGTAACGGCGACGCGGAGCCGCGCGTGTAAGCAAGCGGAGATCACCGCGCCTCATCGTAAAACGCGTCATCAAGCCGGTCGGCAAAATTCTCACCCGATTCCGACCACAGGGTCCGCCGCTCCACCGGCATCGCCTGCTCCAGCTCCCGCGCCAGCCGCACCAGGCTTGCCAGGTTCGATTGCGCTTTGCGCGTGCTCTCGGGCGCGGCCGCAGCGGGGAGGAAATCCGCCTCGTCGCCGACTTCGATCCGCAGGTGGTCCTTCACTTCGTTGTCGAACTCGGGACCGAAGCACGCCAGCGTCACGCGCCTGGGGGTGAGCTGCCAGCTCTGGTCGAAGCGCCACAGGTTCCACCAGCCTTCGACCAGGTACGCGCAGTCCGGATTGTCGAAGTCCCGGCAAACCTGAATTACGGTGTCGATGTCCGTTTCGGCCGCGAACGCCTGTTCAAGCACGGCGGGCTCGGTGTAATCCACCGCATAAATCCGGACCGCGGCAATTCCCGGCCGCAGAGTCGAAAACGGGAACACGCGCAGCATCTCCTCGAAATGCCGCAGCATGGTTTCCGAATCGAAGGCGCGCAGCCAGAGCGAAAAGTTAAGCTGATCGGGCATGCGGCCTACTTGAGACGCTCGGTCACGGTTACGGGCGCTTGCAGGCTGAAGGTCATGCGCGTCTCGACCGGCAGTTCGGCCGGCTTGCCACGCGTTGCCGCCGTGGTCCCGGCGCCGGCCGCGCCGCCGACGCCTGCGCCGATCGCCGCGCCTTTGCCGCCGCCCGCGATCGCGCCGATGGCCGCCCCAAGCGCCGCCCCGATCCCGACCTTCTTGGCGTCGTCGCCGTGCGAGGTCGGCCCCTCCTTGACGAATTTCTCGGTCTGGACCGGAATCTCCTGCCCGTCCGACGTGTGGATCTTCGTAAGCGCGAGCGCGAGATGCGCCACGCCCTTGATGCGGCCGGCCTGCTGCGCATCGACCACCTTGCCCTGCACGCGCGCGCCGCGCTCGGCGATCGCGAAACCGTCAACCACCAGCGGCTGATCGAGCGTGCCCGAGAACGTATCGCCCGGCTTGTTCTTCTCCGTGCTGATCGTTTCTCCCAGCCGGACCGTCACCGTTGTCCCGGCGGCGATCGTCACCTTGTGGGGCTCGCGAGGCGGAGCCGGCGGGAGCGGCTCGGTGGACCGGAGCGTCGTGTCCTTGGGCTCGCCAGGAGCGGGCGTCTCAGCGGGGGCCGGAGCAGCCGGCTGCGGCGAGGGGGCCGGCGGCTGCGCGGCCGGCTCGGGCGCACGGTTTTCCGCCACGATCTCGCGGCTCTTCTTCGGCGCGCGGCGCGCGGGCGACGGCTTCACCGGTTCCGGGGCGGCGGCGGGAACGGCGGCAGGCGGCGCCGCCTGCTCGACGGCCGGCTCGACCGGCGCGGGCGCCGGCGCGGCAGACGCGGGCGCCGGCGCGGCAGACGCGGGCGCAGTGGGAGCCGCCGCAGGCGGCTGCTGGCCTCGATAGACCACAAAAAGCAACCCCGCGCACACCACCAGCGCGGCTAAGATACCTATCTGGACGGCTTTCATCGCGCTCTCCTTGTCCTCTCTCTAAGCTAACGTATCCGGGCCCCCGGGCGTTTCACCCGGGCCGTTTGGCACGACGGCCGCGCCGGGCTTCAGGCGGCTGATGGCTGGCGGCCAGCTACAATAGGGAAACGAACGCATGAGCCGTCTTTCCAACAGCCGCTTCCGGATCGGGCCGGTCGAGATCGCCCCCGCCACGGTGCTCGCCCCCATGGCCGGGGTCACCGATACCGTGTTCCGCCGCTTCATACGCCAGCTCGGCGGCTGCGGCCTCCTCATGACCGAGTTCACCAGCTCGCACGGCGTCCTCCACTCCGCCAACGGACGCAAGCCGGGCCGCACGATGCGCTACCTGGCCTTCGAACCCGACGAACACCCCATCACGGCGCAACTGTTCGGCTCGGATCCCGATGTGATGGCCGGCGCCGCCGGAGTCTGCCAGCAACTCGGCTTCGACATCGTCGATATCAACTTCGGCTGCCCGGTCAAGAAGGTCGTCAAATGCAACGGAGGCTCGGGACTGCTGCGCGACCTGCCGCTGATCGAGCGTATTCTGAAGGCCGTGCGCGCGGCCATCACCGTTCCCCTCACGTTGAAATACCGCGCCGGCTGGAACGAGCGTGAGATCGTCGCGGTCGAGATCGCCCGCATGGCCGAAGACCACGGGCTCCAGGCAATCGCGCTCCACCCGCGCACGCGCGAGCAGGGCTACGGCGGCTCGGCCGACTGGTCGCGCATCGCCGAGGTGAAGGCGGCAGTCAGGATTCCCGTGATCGGAAACGGCGACATCCACACGCCGGAAGACGCGGAGCGCATGCTCCAACAGACCGGCTGCGACGCCGTCATGATCGGCCGCGCCGCATCGGCCAACCCGTGGATCTTCCGCCAGATCGCGCAGTACGCCGCCACGGGCCGCTACGACGAGCCCGCCGAGAGCGACCGCTACGACCTGATCCGCCGCTACTACGCCGCCCTGATCGAGCGCGGCGCGCCCGACATGGCAGGAAAGATGAAACAGTTCGCCGGATACTTCACGCACGGGGTGCGCAACGGCGCGCGCCTGCGCGCGGACATCTACACGGCGCAGGAACCCGCGCGCATTCTCGAGCTGGTAGACGAGTTCTTCGCGCGCGAGCTGGCGGCTGCATGAAAAAAGTCCAGTTGATCACCGACGGGGCTTGCAGCGGCAACCCCGGGCCCGGCGGATGGGCCGCGATCCTCCGCTACAACGGCCACAAGAAGGAACTGTTCGGCTCCTCGCCCCACACGACGAACAACCGCATGGAGCTTGCGGCCGTCATCGAAGGCTTGCGCGCGCTCACCGAGCCCTGCGAGGTCGAAATCATCACCGACTCAGAGTACGTCATGAAGGGCATCACGCAGTGGATCGAGGGCTGGAAGCGCAAGGGTTGGATGACCGCCGCCAAAAAGCCCGTCGTGAACAAGGATCTCTGGATGGCGCTCGACCGCCTGGCGAGCATCCACAAAACGCACTGGACCTGGACGCGCGGCCACTCCGATCACGACGACAACAACCGCGCCGACGAACTCGCCACCGCCGCCGCCGCGGCGCAGAGCTTCAGCAAGGGATACACGCGCGATGTACAATTACCGGCTTATGATCTCGCGAGCACAGGAGCCGCCGCGCGCTGACGCACGATGAGAATCGCGGTCTTCGGCGGCACCTTCGACCCGATCCACAGCGCCCATCTAACCGTCGCCCGGCAGGCGGCCGACGCTTTCTCTCTGGATCGCGTGCTGTTCGTCCCGGCCTCGCACCCACCGCACAAGACCAACGTCACTGGGGCGCCCTATGAGGACCGCTACAACATGGTGGCGCTCGCCTGCCAGGCCGACCCGCGCTTTGAAGCCTCGCGGCTCGAAGCCGGCCGCCGGAGAAGCTATTCGATCGAGACGATCGAGCGCCTGAAGTCAACGCTCGCGCCGGAAGACGAGATGTTTTTCCTGATCGGCTCGGACGCCTTCGCGGAAATTCAAACCTGGTATCGCTGGCGCGATGTGGCGAGGGAAACCGCGTTCATCGTGGTGACGCGCCCCGGACACAGCTACGAGATCCCGCCCGGCGCGCGCGTCGAACGCCTGGAGACCGTCGCCCTCGAAGTATCGTCCTCGGAAATCCGGGCCCGCCTGGCCGCGGGAGACTCCCCGCCCGAGCTGCCGCCCGCGGTGCTCGACTACATCCGCACCCACGGACTGTATAGACCCGCTTGCCGGCCCTGACGGCCGGTTCGCCTATCCGGCCGGCTCCTCGTCGTCCGCCTCGGAGTCTTTCTCTCCGTAGCCGTACTTCGAGTAATAGTAAGTATATTTGCTGTACAACTCGCCCGCCCGCGCGCCGTTGACCACGATACCGAGCACGTTGTTCTCGCACAGCGACTGCATCGCGCGATGCACCGTGTCGATCGTGGTCGCGCCGATCCGCACAACCAGGATGGTCCCGTCGGTCAGCGTGCCGAGCAGGTTCGCGTCCGCGGAAAACAGCAGCGGCGGGCTGTCGATGATGACCCAGTTGAACGTCTGCGGCAGCTCCTCGAACAGCGTCCTGACCTCGCGCAGGTTGAGCAGTTCGAGAGGATTCTTGACTGCCGTGCCCGCCGGCATCAGATAGAGGTTCGTCCCGGCGACTTTCTTCAGGCATTCGGCCAGCGGCGCGTTGCCCAGCAGATAATCGGTCGCGCCGGGCGTGCGCTCGATCTGAAACAGGTTGTGAATCACGGGCCGGCGGAAGTCGAAATCCACCAGGAGGGTCATGTTGCCCGCCATGTGCGACTCCGCCAGCGCAAGGTTCGCCGCCGCGAACGACTTACCCTCGGCCGGCGACGGGCTGGTGACCACCACGCGGTGGATCGGCTGCAAGTTTTGCAGATGGTTGAGCCGCGTGCGCAGGCTGCGGAATTCCTCGCTAGGCGCGTCCTGCGGCCGGTTGACGTCGATCAGGATCGCCTCGGGCGCCGGAGTGAACGGCACCTCCTGCACCAACTCGAGCAGCCCCGGCGCGACTTCCGCGCCGTCGTAGGAAGCGGCCGGCGCCGCCTCCCCCGGGCTCGGGCCGCCTCGCGCCGCCGCGGGCGCCTCGTGCGCTCCGCCCAGTTGTTCGGCCCGGCGCAATGCATCGTGAACTCGGCTCATTTAATCTCCCGTTTCCGCTAGACGCGAGTGGCGTAGTAGTAATACACCGAACCGCTCATCGCCAGGATTCCCAGGAAGCTCGCCGCGGACCACGCCAGCCACGCCAGCCGCCGCTTGCGCCGCACCACCAGGTCGTTCTCGAGCAGCGGAACCGTGCCGAGCACCGGCAGGTTCGTGTACGCCCGCGCATCCTTCAGGTTCTTCAAAGAGTTGTCCTTCATCTCCCGCGCCCCGGCGATAAAGATGCCCAGCAGCAGCCCGATCGCCGCTCCGGCGCCGATCACCATCAACCGCTTCGGCTTGGTCGGAGTCTCGGGCAGCGACGCCTGGTCCAGTTGCCGCAACGCCTCGCCCAGACTGCTTCGCTCCAGTTTCGTGGCGATCTCCGACTGCGACTTCTTGGTGTTCAACTCGTCGTACTTCGCCTTGGCGAGCGCATAGTCGCGCGTCAGCTCCGCGTACCGCTTTTCCACCTGCGGATTAGTCGAAATGCGCGCATTGTACTTGTTGATGGTCGCGTTCAGCTCGTCGCGCGACTTCGTCCGCTGCTCCAGCTCGAGATCCTTGGCCTGAATCTGGCTCTGCAGACTCTGAATCGTCGCTTCAAGCTGCCGGCCGCCCTGCACCTGCTCGGGATTCAGCGTCTTCACCGCAACCGGCGCGGGCTTGTGCTCCGACTCTTCTTTCAGCAACGCGTCGCGGTTCTTCTTCAGCATTGCGAGCTGCGCTTGCGCCGCCTGCACGTCCGGATACGTGTCCTTGTAACGTTCGCGCAACTGCGCCAGGAAGGTCTCGGTGGCGGCGATCTGCCGCTCTGCCTGCAACAGCCGCTCGCTTTTAGCCTGCGCCGTGAAGGTGTCGGGGGCGCCCTGCGTCAGCGCCGCGAGCTGGTCTTTGTAAATCCGGATCTGCGATTCGAGCAGCAGTTTTTCCTGCCCGATCCGCCCGATGTTCTCGTTGACGCCCGAAAGCTGCTGCTCGAGCGTCCGGAGCGTCGTCAGGTTCGCCTGCAACTCGTCCGGAAGCCGCCCGGCGTTCTGCTCGCGGAACTGCGCCAGCCTGGTTTCGAGGTCCTGCAAAGCCACGCGGCTCGCTTCAAACTGGTCCTGCAGGAACTGCGTCGTCTGCGTCGAAGACCGCGAGTTCGCCGAGATGTTCTCGTCGATGAAGCTCCTGACCAGCTCCTGCGTCACCTTCTGGGCCAGGAACCGATTCTCGTAGGAGAACGACACACGGAACGCCGAAATCGGCGCGCGCCCCGACTGCTGCTGCATGCTCACGACCTGGCTGATCTTGATGTCCCGGATCATGTCCTCGAGCACGTCCGACATCGGCTTGCGCTGCAACTGCCTTCGATAAAGACCGTTGCTCGTAATCACGTTGACGAGTTTGTCGCGGCTCAGCACCGTGTTCGCCATCTGGTTGATGCGCTGCGACATCTCCACGTTCACGTTCGACGCCACGTAGCGCTCGGGCACCTGCGGAGGAACCACCTGGATGCTGGCTTCCGAAACATACGTGTCGGGCCACATGTACGCCCCAACCACCGCGCATACCAGCGCGGCGAACGCCGGCCCGATGATCCAGCTCTTCTGACGCCGGACGATGTCGATATAGTCCTCGACGTCAAGCGCGCGACGGGGAATCGAAAGCGGTTCTTGAGTCGGTTGCATTACTCCCCTCTCCACACGATTGCTGAATTTTTCCGGCGTCTACGGAACAATGACATGGTCGCCGTTTTCGAGGTAGATATTCTGCTGGAGATTCTTCCCCTTCACGACTTCCTTCCAGTTGAATTTCATGCGCTTTGTGCCGCGTACGATCGTAATTTTCTTCCTGTTGGCGAACTCGCGGAAGCCGCCCGCCATCGTGATCGCGTCGAAGACCGTCACGCGCGAGGCCAGCGGATACGCGCCCGGGCGGAAGATCTCCCCGCTCATGAAGTAGCGCTTGCTGCGGACCGCCTGCACCGCCACCATCACCTGCGGGTTATTGATGTACTCGGAGAGCCCTTTCGTGATCGCCGCCGACAACTGCACCGGCGTCATCCCCGATGCCTTGACTTCGTTGATGAGCGGCATCGTGATCTTTCCGTCCGGCCGCACCGCCAGCGTTCCGGAAAGGTCGGGCTCGCGCCAGACGCGAACATAGATGACATCGTCGGGCCCGAGCGTGTAAGTGTTGGGATCGACCGAAACCGGTATCGCCATGGGCTTGGCCGGATCGGTCGCCAACTCCGGCTTGGATGAATCCGGAGCCGCCGCGGCCGGCTTGTCGGCCCCTGTCCGGGCGCCTTCCTGGGCCGCCTGCACCCCGTACGCCGGCGTCAGAAATAGCGCCAGCAAGAGCGCTGCGATCGAGCTTATCTCACGCATGTCGAGACAATTATACGGCAGGCGTCTCACGCAAACCTCAAACTGGGGTACTAGAGCGTTCCACCAAATGCCGATACACCATCGCCACCGGCAGCCCGACCACATTGAAGTAACACCCCTCGATCCGGTCCACAAACTTCGAAGCCAGGCCCTGGATCGCGTACGCCCCCGCCTTGTCCATCGGCTCCCCGGAGGCCACGTACTCGTCGATTTCGTCCTCCGTCAGCTCAACGAAACGCACCCGCGTCGATTCGGCGTCTTCGAAAACCTCGCCACCGCGCCTGAGGCAGATCCCCGTGAGCACTTCATGCCAGCCGCCCGCCAACCGGCCGAGCATGCGCCGCGCGTCCTCGCGATCGGCCGGTTTACCGAGAATCTCCCCACCCGCGACCACTACCGTATCGGCGCCGAGCACGATGTCCTCCAGGGTGGCGTCGACCGCCTCCGCTTTGGCGCGCGCCAACCGCCGCACGTAGCTCCCGGCATCCTCCCCCTCACGGATCGACTCATCCACTTCGGCGGGCCGGACCACGTGAGTGATGCCCGCCCGTGCCAGAATCTCCTGCCGCCGCGGCGACCGCGAAGCCAGAATCAGCATAAAAAAGATCCTAGCAGCGGCCAACCCGGATGAACACTATTTCATCATAGAAAGCCGCTGCGAACCAAGTCCCGGGCCCGGCTGACTGCGCTACAATGACCACTCAACCACCATGCAAAGGGCCGGGAACGTACTGCGCAAATTGGGACTGCCCGGCGCATCAATTCCCGCCGAGGAGCTGGCCCGCGCGGCCTGGCCCGCAGCGGCCGGCAAACGCATCGCCGCCCGCGCTCGCGCCGTGTCATTTCAGGACGGCTGCCTGGTCATCGAAGTAGACGATAGCGTCTGGCTCCAGCACCTGCGCACGATGAGCCGCCACATTCTGGCGCGCGTTCAGGAAATCGCGGGCAAGGATGCGGTCCGCAAGCTCGAGTTCCGCCCCGGCGTCCCCCGCCGCGAGCCGCGGCGCGCCGAAGGGACCCGCGCCCAGGCCGATGAAGCGGACAAGATCCAGGATCCCATCCTGCGGATGGTCTACCGCTCCAGCCGCGCGCGCTCGGCTTAGCGGCCCGGCGTCAGCTACAGTAAATCTTGGAGCACAAGTGAAGCTGACCGAACAGGAAGTGCGTTACGTCGCGGACCTCGCGAACCTGACCCTCACGCCCGAAGAGATCGCAAAAATGCGCGACGATCTCGCCGGCATCCTCACCCACATGGAGAAGCTGAACGAACTCGACACCTCCGCGGTCGAGCCCATGGCGCAGGTTCTCTACGACGCCGAAGAGACGGCCACGCTGCGCCAGGACGCCGCCCGTCCGGGCCTCGGGCAGGAAGCCGCGCTCGCCAATGCGCCGCTCGCCGGCGCGGGATTCTACAAAGTCCCGAAGGTGATCGAACGGTGAGCGCCATGGACATCCGCACCCTCACGATCGGCGGCATTCGCGAAGGCCTGCTGGCCAAGCGCTTCAGCGCGGTGGAACTCGCCACCGAGGCCGTGCGCTTCGCGCAGGCGGAAAACCCGGCGACCAACGCCTACCTGCACTTTTCCCCGGAGCGCGCCCTTGAAACCGCGCGGCGCGTAGACGAAAAGATCGCGCGCGGCGAAGAGCCCGGCGCGCTGGCCGGCGTACCCGTGGCGGTCAAGGACGTCATCCTCACCAAGGGCCTGCGCACCACCTGCGGCTCGAAGCTGCTCGAAAACTTCATCGCGCCCTACGACGCAACGGCCGTGATCCGCCTGGAGAGCGAAGGCGGCCTCATCATCGGGAAGACGAACTGCGACGAGTTCGCCATGGGCTCTTCGAACGAAAACTCGGCGTTCGGCCCGGTGCGCAACCCGGTCGCGCCGGACCGCGTGCCGGGCGGCTCGAGCGGAGGCTCCGGCGCCGCCACCGCGCAGGGCACCGCCGTCGTCGCTCTCGGATCGGACACCGGCGGTTCCATCCGCCAGCCGGCGTCGTTCTGCGGAGTCGTCGGGGTGACCCCGACCTACGGCCGCGTCTCGCGCTACGGCCTCACCGCCTTTGCCAGTTCGCTCGACCACATCGGCCCGTTCGCGCGCAACGTGCGCGACGCGGCCTTGACGCTCGGTGCGATCGCCGGGCGCGACGAGTGCGATGCGACCTCCGCCTTCGCCCCCGTCCCCGACTATACCGCCGCGCTGGACGGCAACGTCCGCGGCCTGAAGATCGGGCTCCCGCGCGAGTATTTCAAGGGCCTGTCGAGCGAGACGGGCGACCTGATTCTGAAAGGAGTCGAGCTGCTCAAGAAGCAGGGCTGCGAGGTCCGCGAGGTCAGTCTGCCGCATACGGAGTACGCGATCGGCTGCTACTACATCATCTGCACCGCCGAGGCCAGCTCGAACCTGGCGCGCTACGACGGCGTCCGCTACACGTCGCGTTCGCCGAAATCGGAGACCCTCAGCGCGATGTATCGCAACACGCGCGGCGAAGGCTTCGGCGCCGAATGCAAGCGCCGCATCATGCTCGGGACCTACGTGCTCAGCGCGGGCTATTACGACGCTTACTACCGGAAGGCGCAGCAGGTGCGCACGCTCATCGCGCGCGATTTTTCCGAAGCGTTCCGCGAAGTGGATGCGCTCCTCACCCCGGTCTCCCCGTTCCCCGCCTTCAAACTCGGCGAGAAGGTGGACGACCCGCTCGCCATGTACCTGTCCGATATTTACACGATCACTGGCGACCTGGCCGGCATCCCCTGCATGAGCGTTCCCTGCGGGAGGACCGCGGCCGGGCTCCCGGTGGGCATGCAGATCCTGACGAACCATTTCAACGAGGCCGGAATGTTCCGCCTCGCCGGCGCGTTCGAACAGGCCGGCGGCTTCGAAGGCTGAAAATCACGCACCTGGCTGCAACTTTTGGGGCGCCCTTTCATCTACTTAGAGGAGACAGGATGCCACACAAACTGGAAGCCAAAAAATTCGACGCCATCATGCGTGATCTGGACGGAATCTCCGCCCGCACCATGACCGAGCATTACAAGCTATATCAGGGCTACGTCAACAAATACAACGAAATCATGGGCAAGCTGGATGCCGCCGACCGCGGCGCGGCCAACCAGATCTTCAGCGACGTGCGCTCTCTCAAAGTGGATCTCAGCTTCGCCATCGGCGGCGTGAAGAACCACGAGCTTTATTTCGGCCACCTCGGCGGCAAAGGCGGAACGCCGCCGGCGGAAATCAAGACGCTCCTCGAGCAGAGCTTCGGCTCAGTCGAGCAGTGGGCCGCCGACCTGAAGGCCACCGGCATCTCCTCGCGCGGCTGGGCCTGGACGGCATGGGACCGCGACTGGAACTATCTGTTCAACTACGCCGGCGACGCGCAGAACTCCTACCCGGTGTGGAACGCGGTGCCCATCGTCGGCCTGGATGTCTACGAGCACGCCTACTACATCGACTTCGGGGTCGCGCGGGCCAGCTACATCGACGTGTTCTTCAAGAACCTGTCGTGGGAAGCGGTCGGGCAGAACCTGGAGAAAGCCCGCGGCGGCAAGACGGTTCACGCATAAAGTACGGCGGACCCCCTGTCCGCGGACCAGGGGGTCCGCTCCAACCCTACTGCGCCGGCGCGTTCAGCTTCGTTCCAATCGCCTCGCCCGAAACGATAATCTCCACCCGCCGGTTTTTCTGCCGCCCCTGTGCCGTGTCGTTCGAGGCCACGGGCATCGAGCTTCCCATCCCCTTGAACGTCAGATTGGTCTCCAGAATTCCCTGTGTCTGCAGATAATCCGCCACGGCCTGCGCGCGACGCTCCGAGAGCCGCTGGTTGATCTCGTCGGTCCCGGTGCTGTCGGTGAATCCGTCCGCCTCGAGCTTCAGGCCCGGATGTGCCTGCACAATTCCGGCCAGCCGCGCCAGCCGCTCCCGCGCCTCCGGCCGAAGCGTGTACTTCCCGGTGTCGAACAGCACATCGGCCATGGTCGCCACCAGGCCGCGGTCCGTATCCTTGGTTTCGAGCACCTGATTGAGCTGCCGCAGCAGCGCGGCCCGCAGTTCGGCCTGTTCGCGCTGCGCCTGCTGGGCCTGTTGCGACGCCTTCTCGGCCGCCTGGCGGGCCTGCTCTTCCTGGACCGCCAAGGCCGCGCGCGCGGCCTCGGCCTCGGCCTTCGCTTGCGCCGCCTTGGCCGCGGCCAGTTCGGCTTCCAGGCGCTGCCGGTCGGCGGCGGCTCTTTCCTGCTCGGCGCGGATGCGGTCCTGTTCGGCCTTCTGCTTCTGCGCATCGGCCTCGGCCCGCAGCCGCGCCTCTTCGGCGGCCTTGGCCTTGGCCTCGGCCTCGCGCTGCGCCGCGGCGGCCTTCTCCCGCGCGACCTTTTCGTCGGCGATGCGGCGCACGGCGAGCACGCGCGAATCCTCGGCCGTCTGCGCCGCCTCGCGCGCCGTCATGATCGATGGGTTGCGCTGCTTGCGCCTGTAGTAATCCTCGGCCTGATCGAGCGCGCTCTGGGCTTTCTGGAACGTATCGGCGGCGTACTTGTCAGCGCCGGAGGTGCGCGCGACCTGCACGGCGTTCCGGGCCTCGTAAAGCTCGATCGGAACGCTCGGGTCGAGCGTGAGGTTCAGGACGTTTGCCAGCCTCTGGTAGTGCCCGCGCCGCAGGAGCTCGTACTTGGCGTCAATGGTATCGATCTTCCCGCGCGTCTCCGGAAGCACGGTATTTTCCATCACGACCAGGTCGCTCGGCTCGGTGACCGAGAAATACGGTTCGGCGGTCACGACCAGGCCGAAGGCCTGAAACGACGTGGTGACGGTGAGCCTGCTCCTGTTCCCGTCGAGCTTGATTTCGCCCAGGTTGCGCGCGTGGCCGTCCGGCGTGATGGCCCACAGGACGTAGGTGAGGTACTCGGTGCCGAACCCGTTGGCGGGCGGCAGGTCGCGAAACTGGGCGTCGATCGTTATGCGGCCGTTCTTGTTCTCGACCTTGGCCTCGCCCTTGGCCTTGGGCGCCAGCGCCGTACCCTGGAACCCGATCCGGGTCGAGCCGCTGCGGTACTGGTAGTTGATCGATGCGATGCTCTTCGAAACAGCCTCGGCGCGAAACACCGGGGGCTCGTTCGAGAACGGCTGCTGGTCCCCGGGCGCCTGCGCGAAGACCGGCGTCAGCGCCAAAACAAGAATAGACGTTCGCAACACGGTGATTCCTTTCCTGAGTGGGAGCCTCTCCCCACTAGGATAGATGCATCCGGACCCGTTATGGCCGGAGCGCCGCGCGCAAGCCTCTAAACGGCCGCCAGTTTATCCTCCGCCGGCCGTATGTTCTGGTTCACGCGGAACAGGTTGCCGGGGTCGTACCTCCGCTTCACCGCCGCCAGGCGTGCGTAGTTATCACGGTAGGTCGCCTGTATGCGCTCCTGGCCTTCGTCCATCATGAAATTCACGTAGGCGCCTCCGGCCGAAAAGGGGTGCAGCGCGTCGTGATACGCCTTCGTCCACGCGATCGTTTGCGGGTTCTTCGCGGGGTCGGGATCGACGCCGACGATCACTTGCGCCCACCTCGCATCGCGGAAGCTGAACGGCGTATCGTTCTTTCCTACCCGGTGGACCGCGCCGTCGATCGGATACATGTGCATCGTCGAATACATGGTGGGGAGCTGCGCGCCGTATTCGATGTGCTTCGCGATCGCACCGTCGCTCAACTCTTTCACGAAGTCCGCGCGCCAGTACCACTGCAAGCCGCGCGGGTAGAGCGCGTCGAACATGCTTTGCAGCATCGGGTGCGGCATTTCACCGAGGAACGCGAACGCGGGCGGACCGAAGGCGCGCACGGGACGGAGCATTTCTTCGGCCTGCTCGGGCGGCGCCGTGCAGCACCACACCGCGCCGCACATCTTTTTCAGGTGCAGGTTCTCGGGAAACGGCGGCGCGGGCGGCACGGTAAGAAACGCGAAGAAGCCGTTGAGTTCTTCGGGCGCGTTCGGGAGAAATTCGGAATACCAGCGCATCGCTTCGGCAGCGCGCTCGAGCGGCCAGAGCGTAGGCCCAGCGGTCACCATACGGACCGGGCGCCCGCGGAACAGGAACGATGTGACGACACCGAAGTTCCCGCCGCCGCCGCGAATCGCCCAGAACAGATCAGGATTGTGCTCGGCGCTGGCAGTGACGAAACTGCCGTCGGCCAGCACCATGTCGGCGGCGAGCAGATTGTCGATGGTGAGTCCGTACCTGCGGGCGAGGTGGCCGATGCCGCCGCCAAGCGTGAGCCCGCCGACCCCCGTGGTGGAGATCATGCCGTTCGGGACCGCGAGGCCGAAGACGTGCGTTGCGTGATCCACGTCGCCCCAGGTGGCGCCGCCCTCGACCCGCACGGTTCTGGGCGCGGGATCGACGCGGACAGCGCGCATCCGGGAAAGGTCGATCACGAGCCCGCTGTCGCAGGTTCCGAGGCCGCCGCCGTTGTGCCCGCCGCCACGGACCGCGAGCAGCGCCCCGTTCTCGCGGGCATAATTCACGCACGCGATGACATCGGCCACATCGGCGCACCGGGCGATGGCGCCCGGCCGCCGGTCGATCATGCCATTGTAGACTTTGCGGGCGGCGTCATACTGATCATCGCCCGGCTGAAGAACCTCGCCGCGCAACCGCGGCTTCAGGTCCGAAAACCCCGCTGTTGCCATAGCCGTCCTCCTCTGAGTTGCGGGGGCGCCCGCGCCCGCTGGCTGGGTTTATTGTAGACGATTCGGTTCCGGGAATTGCAAGCGCAGCTGCCCCCCGGCGGGCATATTAACGGTAACCCCCTGCGGCCGGCGCTTGCTCAAGTGTCTATAAACGTGGTATTTAGAAGAGTTACCTGCGAATGAGCACACCCCCTCGCTTGGAGCTTCGTTCCGGGCTTCGCTTTGTCGCTACGGCGCTCGTTTTCCTGTTCGCCCGTGCGGGGTTCGCCGCCGCACAGGACCCTCCGCCGCAGCAGGTCGCCATCATCTACGACGGCCGCGCAGAGGTTGAGGCCAATGCGCCCGCCTGCCAGATCAAAGGCTACATCCACGCACTCTTCATCGAGAACCTGCTCGGGCATTTCGGGCTCAGAGGCGACATCATCCAGATTGCCGATTACCGCCCCGGCCGGCTCGAGCGCTATCGCGCCGCGTTCTTCGTCGGGGTCGCACCCGGCGCCGCCCTTCCCGCCGCTTTCATCAAAGATGTGCGCGCCTACAAGCAGCCGTTCTGCTGGCTAGGGCAGCACGTCGAGGCGCTGGTCAACAGCCGCGAGGGCCGGCGACAGTTCGGGTTCGCGTGGTCGCAATACGTACGCAACAACGGCGTCAATCGCATCGTCTACAAGAACACTCCGCTGCCGAAGGTCGATCCGGACATCAACATCGTCACCGTCACCGACACGCGCGGCGTCCAGGTCGTCGCCACAGCGCTCACGAAGCAGAACGTCTCGCTGCCCTACGTCCTCCGCAAGAACCGCTTCTGGTATTTCGCCGACAGCCCGTTCTCGTACCCCGAAGAAGGCGGCTACTACCTCGCCTTCTGCGACCTGCTGCACGATATCCTGGAGATCGACCACAAGCCCGAACAGCGCGCCCTGGCCCGCATCGAAGACGTCTCCATCGACGAGGACCCGGCCGACTTGAAACGCGTCTCAGACCTGCTCGCCGGCTACAAAATCCCGTTCCAGATCGCGCTGATTCCGATCTTCCGCAACCCGTCGCGCGAGCTGGAAGTTCGCATCTCGGACCGCCGCTCCTTCGCCGACTCCGTGCACTACATGATCTCGAAGGGCGCGACGCCGGTCATGCACGGCATCACGCACCAGTATCACGGCGAGAGCGGCGACGACTACGAATTCTGGGATGATAACTACGACCACCCGATCGCGGGCGATTCGGCCGAGTTCGTCCAGAAGCGCATGCAGCTCGGCCTCTCCGAGTGCTTCGGCGCGGGCATCTACCCGGTGGCGTTCGAGGTGCCTCACTACGCCGCCTCCGAGACCGACTACCGCGCGCTGATGCGCTCCTTCACGCTCTTTTACGACCGCACCATCTCGACCCCGAGCCTCAACTCGCAGCAGTATTTTCCGTACCCGGTGACCGATCACTGGGGCCGCTACGTGATCCCGGAAGACCTCGGCTACGTGCCGGTCGAAAAGCCGGTAACCACGGAGGTACTCAAGGCGGCGCGCAACCTGCGCGTGGTGCGCGACGGCGTGGCATCGTTCTACTTCCACCCGTTTCTGAACGTGAAGCTGCTCGATGAGGTGGTGCGCGGCATACAGGACCTTGGCTACCACTTCGTTTCGATCCGCGAGTTCGCGAGCCAGGTCAATTTCCAGGGCCGCTACGTCGTGCGGACCGCCTCGGGCAAAGCGACCGTAGCGCCGCAGAACGAATTCTGGCGGCTGAGGCTCTACGACCAGCGCGGGAATCTCGTCGAGACGCGCCTGTCGGACGGCAAGCGCAACGGCAAGACGGAAATCGCGGTGGACGTGCCGCAGGGCGGATGGGCGGCGATCGATTGCCTCAAGGAACGCCCCGTCGAGCGCGCCGAGCCCTCGTTCGTGGCACGCGCCCGCCAGTGGTGGGTGCAATTCGCCGCCGAACGCACGCCGGTCGCGCACACGTTCGTCTCATCGAAGAAGGCTTGGATTCTCTGGCTCGACAAGCCGGCGCCGGCCGCGTCGCACGACCAGCAGAGCTACCGCAACGTGCTCGACACATTCGGCTATGACGTGCAGTTGGTGCGCGCGGCCGAGTTCGTGCGCGGCCCGGCGGCGCACGATACGATCCTGGTCGTCCCGGAGGCCGCGGGCGCGCAGCTCACGGCCGCGCAGCAGCAGGAAGTGCTTGCCTGGCTTCAGGCCGGAGGGCGCCTGGTCGCCGACGGCCGCCAGCCCTGGCTCGGCAAACTCGGCATCAAATTCGAGGACCGCCAGCTCGCCGTCGGCGAAGTTTCCGACCAGCTCTTCCCCGAGATGTCGCTGAGCTGGCGCGTGCCCGCGGGCCGCCATTCCCAGGACCACATACAGCGCTTCACCACACCCGACGACGTCCGCGAGCTCATGCTCGACGCCGAAAGCGACCAGGTGCTCGCCTACTCCGACGACTACGGCCGCGGGTACTTCATCTACCTCGCCGCGCCGCTCGATCCGCACACCAACGACGGCACCAGCCACTACCCGTATTTCCCGAAGTACCTCACCGAGATCTTCGGCGCCAACACGTCGCTGCGCAGCCCCCGCCTGGAAGCCTACTTCGACCCTGCCTACCACCCCAGCGCCGACCTGAGCCGCCTCACGGCGCAGTGGCGCAAATCCGGAATCCACACCATCTACGCGAACGCGTGGAACACGTACCCGGGCTACTATCCGCAGCTTGTCGCCGCCTGCCACCGCAACGGCATCGCGGTCTACGCCTGGCTCGCCTTCCCCGGCGTGACGAAGAAGATGTGGGACGAGCACCCCGAGTGGCGCGAGAAGACCGCCACCGGCGCCGACGGCAACATCGGGTGGCGGCAGCAGATGAACATGCAGAATCCCGCCTGCTTCCGGGCCGCCATGGACTGGATGAAGGGGATACTTCAGGCATCCGATTGGGACGGCGTCAACCTCACCGAGCTAAATTACGACGCCGACTTCACCGATTTTCTGAAGCCCGACAAGTTCGTGCCGTTCAACTCCGACGTGCGCACGGCGTTTCGCAAGAAGGCGGGCTTCGACCCGGTGGCGCTCTTTGACGCCTCCTCGCCTTACTACTACAAGAGCAACCACGCCGCGCTCGAAAAGTTCCTCAAGTACCGCGAGGGACTCGTGACGGACCTGCACCGCCGCGTGCTCCAGGAACTCGAGCCGATGCGCCGCGCGCGCAACTGGGAAGTGATCGTCACCGCGCTCGACAGCCTGCACAGCCGGAACTGGGGCCGCGCGCTCGGCATCGACTCCCGCGCGATCATCGGCCTCATGAAGGATTACCCCTTCACGCTCCAGGTGGAGGACCCGGCCGAGTTCTGGATGAAGCCGCCGGACCGCTACACGCGCTTCGCCCAGACCTACCGGAAGCTCGTGAAAGACCCCAAGCGGCTGATGTTCGACATCAACGTGGTGAACAACCGCGACATTTCGACCACGAGCCTGCCCTCGGTCACGGCGACCGGCACGGAGCTTGCGCGCACAGCCGTTGCCGCCGCTTCGGTCTCCGGGCGCGTGGCGATTTACTCCGAGCACACCGTTCCCGTGCAGGACTGGACGCTGCTGCGCATCGCCCTCAGCCGCGCTTCTGAAGTGAGCCCGGGCACGAAGGAATGGAAGGTCGCGAGCGCCGAGCCCGTGATGCTGACGCCGGCCGAGGACCGCGATTACTACCTTGACGGCCGCCTCTGGCCCGTTGTCTCGAGCGACGGCGTGCTCGTTCCCGCCGGCCGCCACACACTCTCGACGAACCGCCCCTGGCATCACTTCCTCGATCCCGGTGCGATGCCGGCGCGGCTGGTTGCGATCTCGGGCGACCTGCTCGACGCGCGCGTGATGCCCACCGGAATCGTGTTCCGCTACGCGAGCGCGGGCCGAAACGTCGCGGTATTCAACCAGCGGCCGCGCGAGGTCCTGATCGACGGCCGCCGCGTGCGGGCCTCGATTGAGCAGGCGGGCACGGACTGGTCCGTCACCTTCCCCGCCGGCGAACATTGGGTCGCAGTCGTCACCAACACGAACGCGGGCGTGGCAGTGAATCTGTGGGGCTGGTTCTCGGCCTCGGCGATCAATGCCTTCGGCTGGATCGCCACGGTGCTGATGGTTTTGATCTATTTTGAAATCCGCCTGCGGCGTATCGTGCGGCGGCGCGCCTGATTCATGTACTCAAGCATTTTCATAGATGGGCTGTTCGTTGCGGCAGTCACGCTGATCTGGTTCATGCTGGGCTACCAGTGCCTGCTGTTTTTCATGGGGCACCAGTATTACCGGCGCATGCGGCTCCAGAAGGCGAAGCTTCCCGTGGTGGCCGACGCCGGCCTGCCTGCCGTCACGATCATGGTTCCGTGCCACAACGAGGAGCGCGTGATCGCCCACACCATCCGCGCGCTCCAGGCGCTCGAGTATCCGCACGATAAGCTCGAGATCCTGATCATCAACGACGGCTCGACCGACCGCACCCGAGACGTCGTGCGCGAGTGCGGCGCCGACCCGCGCGTGCGGCTGCTCGACGTCCCGAAGGAGCGCGCGGCGCGCGGAAAATCGGGCGCGCTCAATTACGCGCTCGGCCACGCGAAGCACCCCGTGCTCGCCGTTTACGACGCCGACAACATGCCCGAACCGGGCGCGCTGCGGCCTCTCGCCGCCCAGCTTGTGCTCGACCCCACGCTCGGCGCGGCTATTGGAATGTACCGCGCGTGGAATCGCAAGCGCGCATGGCTCACGCGGTTCCTCAATATCGAAGGCATCGGGTTCCAGTGGATTCTGCAGGCGGGCCGCTGGATGCTGATGCGCCTCACGACGCTGCCCGGGACGAACTACGTGATCCGCCGTTCGGTGGTCGAGCAGCTCGGCGGCTGGGACGAATCCGCGCTCACCGAAGACGCCGAGATGAGTATACGCATCTACCAGGCGGGCTACCGCATACAGCTTATTCCGGCGTCGGTGACCTGGGAGCAGGAACCCGAGGGACTGAAAGTCTGGTTCCGCCAGCGCCGCCGCTGGGTGCGCGGGTCGAACTACCTGTTCCAGAAATACGCACGCACTTTGCTCAAGACCAAGCCGCGGCGCATCGGATGGGAGCTGCTCCATTCGCTCGCGCTCTACTACGTGTTCTTCCTGGCGGTGGTGATCTCGGACGTGCTGTTCGTGCTGAGTGCGTGCGGGGTGATCCGCATCGACGTGCCCGGTCCGTACGGCAGGGTGTGGCTGTTCGCCTACGCGACGTTCGTGGGGCAGCTCGTCATCGCGATCTCCTGCGAGCCCGGCGAAGATACGCTGCTAAACACGCTGCTGACGTTCGTGATGTACTTCACCTACTGCCAGCTCTGGATTCCCGTGGTGGCCGCGGCCTTCTACGACGACTTCATCGTCCACCGCGAAAAGAAGTGGGCCAAGACCCAGCGCTACGAAGTCAGCGCGCAACCTTAAACCCGGGACAGTATACTCATTTCCATGCGCAAGCTCGTCGTGCTTTTGCCTGCCCTGGTGGCGTGCGCCTGGGCGCAGGCGCCGGACTTCTACAAATCCGTCGATTCGGTCACGTGGGTGGTGCAGGACCTGACGCCGGTCGCCGCGGCCTGGCAGAAGCTCGGCGCGGTGGTCGAGGACTACGGCGTGACGGAGCACGAGGCGGAGTTCCGCGGCCGCGCCGTGAAGGTCAAGCTGCACGCCGCCGCGGCGCGGCTTGGCACGCTGAACGTGCGATGGGTGCAGCCGATCGGCGGCGAAAACGCCTACACGGAGTTCCTCGCCAAACACGGCGACGGCGTCATGAGCCTGATGCACCGCGCGCCGGACACCAAGGCGCTCGACGACGAGATCGCGCGGATGCGCGCCGCCGGAGCGGGCGTGCTCCAGCGCGGGACCGCGGGGCCGGTCACGTACGTGCATTTCGACACCGAGCGCGAGGGCAAGTATTCGCTCGGCCTCATCACCGGCGCGGACTCGGAACCGCCCACGGCCTCCGAACCGGTCGTCAGCCAGTATGCTTTCGTCGTGCGCGACTTGCGGGCGGTCTCGGCCTACTGGCACAAGCTGGGCTTCCCGGAGATGTCGTTCACGCATCCGCCGCTCACGAACCTCGTTTACCACGGCCGCGCCGGCCACTTCGACCAGCAGCTCGGCTGGCAGCGCCACGGCAAGGTGGTTTACGAATGGATCCAGCCGCTCAAAGGCCCGACCGTTTACAGGGACCAGATCAAGGCGCACGGCGAGGGCTTCCACCACATCGCCTTCGACGTGCCGGATATGCAGAAGGCGGTCGCGCAGTGGTCCGCGCCGGGGTATGAGGTTGTGCAGTCGGGCGAGTGGGGAGAAAAGAACAAGCCCGGCTGGGGCCGCTTCACTTATATCGCCACGGACGTCGCCGGCGGTGTGACGGTCGAGCTGCTGTGGAATTACCGGCCGTGACCGATGCGGCGGTAAAATCCAATTTATGCCGTTTTCTCGAATCGTTCTAGTACGACAGCACTTCCCCGATCGCAGTGTGAAAGACATCCCCGGAGAGGTCCGGCGCGAGCTAAACTCGTCGGGCTTCGCCGCGCGGCTGAAGCCCGGCTCGAAAGTCGCCATCGGCGTGGGCAGCCGGGGCATCACGAACATCGCCACGATCGTGCGCGCTGTCGTCGATTTCTGGAAGGACGCCGGGATGCAGCCGTTCCTGTTCCCCGCCATGGGCAGCCACGGCGCCGCCACGGCCGAGGGGCAGGCCGATGTGCTCGCGCACTACGGCATCCACGAAGCCACGATGGGCTGCCCGGTCATCAGCTCGCTCGACGTCGTGCCGCTCGGCCGCACGCCCGAGGGCATCGACACCTTCATGGACAAGAACGCCTACGGTGCCGACGGCGTGATGCTGGTGGGGCGCGTGAAATGGCACACGGATTTCGCCGGCGCCATCGAGAGCGGCCTGTACAAAATGATGGCGATCGGTCTCGGCAAGTTCGCCGGCGCGCAGCGCTACCACACCTTCGGCTATCGCATGGGCCTCGAAGCCGTGATCCGATCGGTGGGGCGGCAGGTGCTCAAGTCAGGCAAGATTCTCGGCGGTTTGGCGATTCTCGAGGATGCAAACCACAACACCGGCAAGCTCGAGGCGGTCCCGGTCGAGAACATGGAGAAGCGCGAGGAGGAGTTGCAGGCGCTCGTGAAGTCGTGGATGGGGCGCATCCCGGTCAAGCAGGTGGACATCCTGGTGGTGGACGAGATTGGGAAGAACATCAGCGGCGCGGGCATGGACACCAAGGTGATCAACCGCTCGATCCAGTGCCACTATAACCCGTGGCCGGATCTGCCGACGATCGAACGCATCTTCGTGCGCGACCTGAGCGACCTCACCTACAACAACGCTGTCGGAATCGGGATGGCCGATATCACGACGGACCGCCTGGTCAACCGCGTGGACTGGAAGGCGACGCACATCAACTCGCTGACGGCTTCGACGCCGACCGCGATCCGCACGCCGATCCATTTCGCGACCGACCGCGAGTGTCTGGAGAGGATCGCGACCACGGTCGGTAAGTTCGACCAGAAAGACGTCACGATCGCCTGGATCCGGAACACGATGGAGCTGGGGCTGTTCGCGTTCAGCGAGACCCTGCTACCCGAGATCAAGCAGAACCCGAATCTCGAAATAGTGAGCGAGCCCCGCGAACTGGAGTTCAACAGCGACGGCAATCTTGTCGATGTGCTGGTCCAGGCCGCCGAACTCGCCCCGAGCCACTGAAGAGGAGAGTCTGTCTACCCGGCCACGAGCGCCAGCAGCCTGTTCAGAAAGATGCTGATGCCCGTGGCCACATTCGGCAAGAGCGCGCCGGAGGACACGGCGATGAACCCGAGCATGAGGGCGTACTCAACCACGTCCGGGCCATGCTCGGCCTGCCCGTAATCGACAACCATCGGCTTCCAGTCTTCCATCCCGCGTCTCCTTTTCGCGCCGTCTATCAAAATATCAGCGGGTGAGAGAAAGTAATATCGGCGGAAACCCCTAGGAGCCGGACGGAATGCACTGGGAGCGCGCTGGCGGTCTGCGCGCGGCGGGAGCCGTCTCGCCGCCGCGCGCCGCGCGTTCGGCAACGTCACGGCGGCCGAGGAGCGGTTCTACGAAGCCGGACGGTGGCGCCGGCTGGACCGTCTTACGATCGGGCTCGGAACGGGAATGAACATCGCGCTGTTCCGGGTTTTGTGGAGCGCGACGCTTAAGCCGCTTCCCTACCACGGCGCGGACCGCCTGTTTCAGGCCGGCTCGTTCGACGGCCAGCTCTGCCGTGTCGCCGGCGTGGTGCCTTCGAGAGTTTCACGACATCGTCACGTCGGGTTCCAGGCAGAAACTGGCGAATTGCTCAGCGCTCGGCGCCGGCAGGGCGCTGCGCGATTCGCATCCGATTCGTCGCCCGCGCGGCCCCTCTTGACCCTGCGGTGCTCGAAAGCCGCTACCGTTTGGAGCTACGACCGTATCTTGCTCATCCCGAGCGGCACGATTTGACGCGGTCTGTGGCTTGAAATGCTGCGGAGCGGCTGGCTTCTTCAGTCGCCGATGATGCCGAGCCGCTTGCCTGTGCGCGCGAGGATGTCGAGCGCGCGGTCGAGGTGTTCGCGGGTGTGCGTCGCGGTAACGATGGTTCGGATTCGCGCTTTGCCTTTGGGCACGGTTGGGAAGCCGATGCCGGTGGCGAAGAGGCCTTCCTCGAAGAGCGCGGCCGAGAACTCGTGCGCGCGTTTTGCTTCGCCGGCCATGATGGGCGTGATCGGGGTTTCGCTCGCGCCCGTGTCGAAGCCGGCGCTCTTGAGTCCCGCTTTGAAGTAGCGCGTGTTGTCCCAGAGGCGTTCGATGCGCTCGGGCTCCTTCTCTAGCAGGTCGAAAGCGGCCAGGCAGGCGCCAGCGACGGCGGGCGGATGCGATGTCGAAAACAGGAACGGGCGCGCGCGGTGGTACAGATACTCGATCAGGTCGCGGCTGCCGCAGACGTAGCCGCCTAGAACACCGATCGCCTTCGACAGCGTTCCCACCTGAATATCCACCCGCCCGTGCAGGCCGAAGTGGTCCACGGTGCCGCGCCCGTTGCGCCCGAGCACGCCGGAGGAGTGCGCGTCGTCGATCATCATGATCGCGCCGTGGCGTTCGGCCGCTTCGACCAGCGCGGGAAGCGGCGCGATGTCGCCGTCCATGGAGAACACGCCGTCGGTGATCAGCAGCTTGCGGCCGGGCTGCTCGTCTAGCCCGGCTAGGATCGTCTCCGCCGCGGCTGCGTCGCGGTGCGGAAACACGTGGATCTTCGCCTTCGAGAGGCGCGCGCCGTCGATGATGCTGGCGTGGTTGAGAGCGTCGGAGACGATGTGGTCGTCCGGAGTGAGCACCGCCGCGACCGTGCCCGAGTTGGCCGCGAACCCCGACTGGAACACGACGCACGCCTCGACGTGCTTGAACGCCGCGATGCGGCGCTCAAGCTCGAGGTGAATATCCATGGTGCCCGCGATCGTCCGGACCGCGCCCGAGCCCGCGCCGTACTTGCGCGTGGCATCGATCGCGGCCTCGACCAGCTTCGGATGGTTCGCCAGGCCCAGGTAGTTGTTCGAGGCGAGGTTGATGACTTCCCTGCCGTCGAAGCGGCTCACAGGCTCGCAGGGGCTTTCGAGCGCCCGCAGCCGCTGGTACGAGCCCGCCTGCTTCCAGGCTTCGATCTGCTCGCCCAGGTAACCGAGTGCGGTCATCTACACTTTCTCCGGAACGACAAACGGCGCGCGGTAGGCGCGCTTGAACATCGCCGTCGCTTCCTTGTCGCCGGGGCACGTGTAGGACTTCTCGTCGAATTGGATCGAGCGTCCGAGGCGATAGGAAATGTTCGCCAAATGGACGAGCGCGGTCGAGATGGCGCCTTCCTCGATCGGGGCGTTGAGATCGGAGTACTTCCCGCTGCGGAGGGCGTCAATGAAGTTCTGCCAGTTGTTGCCTTCTTCCGCCATCGCCGGGCCGGGCTCCTGGTATTTGTCCTTCTCTCCCTTGAACGGACCGAGGACGCTCCAGTATCTCCCGTAGCCGTCGATCGCTACATAACCCTTCGAGCCATAGAAGAGGTTCCCCACGGTGTTTGTGATGGGAGTGCGGGTGTCGTCTTTCCGCGGCGCGCGGCCCCCGATCCGGTCTTCGTGGTTGCTCATCCAGTGGCGCACGGCGAATTCGAGCATCTTCTTCTTGCCGCCGCTTTCGAACTCGAATAGCGCGGTGAGGGTATTCGGCGTTTCCTGGTCGTCATCGAACATGAAGTGGCCGCCGACGGTGGTGACGCGCTTCGGATACGTCACGCCGAGCCCCCAGCGGGCGATGTCCATCTCGTGGATGCCCTGGTTGCCCATGTCGCCGTTGCCGTAATCCCAGAACCAGTGCCAGTTGTAGTGGAAGCGGTTGCGCGTGAACTCGCGCTTGGGCGCGGGGCCGAGCCACAGGTCGTAGTGCACGCCTTCGGGGACGGCGCTCGGCGGGGTACGGCCGATGGTGTCGCGCCACTTGAAGCAGAGCCCGCGGGCCATGTACACGTCGCCGATCAGGCCTTCGCGCATCTTCTTCATGACGTCCATGATCGCGATGCCCGAGCGGCTGTTGGTGCCGTGCTGCACGATGCGCCCGTATTTCTTCGCCGCCGCGACGATCTGCTTTGCCTCGAACATGTTGTGCGAGCAGGGCTTCTCGCAGTAAACGTGCTTGCCCGCCTGGCACGCCCAAATGGTTTGGAGCGTGTGGTGGTGGTTCGGCGTGGCGATCGAAACGGCGTCGATCGATTTGTCTTCGAGCAACTTCCGGAAATCGGTGAACGCGGCCGGACGCTTCTTCGTGAGCGTCTCGACGAGTTTAACGCGGTCGTTGAGAATGCTCTCGTCGATGTCGCACAGGGCGGCTATCTCGACGTTGGGCATCTGCGCGTACTCTTCAATGTGCGACCTGCCCTGGCCGCGCACGCCGACGCAGGCGATGCGCACGGTGTCGTTGGGGCTCGAAAGGGCGCTCCCGCCGAACGCGCCGGCGGCGGCCGCAGTGCTCATGAGGAAGTGTCTCCGGTTCATGGTCATCCCCACTATCTTAGTGCGTCTGCGGTGGATCGGAAAACCGGCGTGGTGGGCGCGCAATTCGAGTCCGCGCAGCGGGAAGGCGCTCGGGGCGGCTTCCGGCGGCTAAAATGGAAGTACCCGATGCGCATCGCGATTGCTTCCGATCACGCAGGCTTTCCGCTCAAGGCGCGGTTGGCGCCCGAGCTTGCGGGTCTGGGTCATGAGGTGCTCGATCTCGGAACGTCGAACACAGATCCGGTGGATTACCCCGACTACGCCGAAGCCGTCGGCGCGGCTGTGATGGACACGCGTGCCGAGCGCGGCGTGCTGATCTGCGGCAGCGGCGTGGGCGCGTCGGTGGCGGCGAACAAACACCCCGGCATACGAGCCGGGCTTTGCCACGACACTTACTCGGCGCATCAGGGCGTCGAGCATGACGACATGAATGTGCTGGTGCTGGGCGCGCGCGTCATCGGCCCCGCGCTGGCGAGCGAGTTGGTTCGCGCGTTTCTTGGCGCGCGGTTTTCGGGCGAGGAGCGCCACGTGCGCCGCCTTGCCAAGGTCAAGGCCATCGAACTCCGTTATTTTCATGGCTGAGATCACCACACTTTTCTGGGACATCGGCGGCGTGCTGCTCACCAACGCGTGGGATCACATACAGCGGATGCGCGCCGTCGAGCATTTCGGCCTCGAGGCCGAGGCCTTTGAGACGCGCCACAGGCAGGTGGTCGCCGCATTCGAAACCCACGAGATCACGCTTCAGGAATACCTTTGGGAAACGGTGTTCTACGATCCCCGGCCGTTCGAGCCCGCCGAGTTCAAGCGGTTCATGTTCGCCCAATCGCAGGCGTGCCGGAAGGCGATGCAGCTCATCGGGGAGCTGAGCCGCACACGCCGCTACACGATGGCTTCGATCAACAACGAGTCGCTCGAGCTCAACCTCTACCGCATCCGCCAGTTCAATCTGCGGGACTATCTGAGCGTGTTTTTCAGCTCGTGCTTCCTCGGCGTTCGAAAGCCGGACAGGCTGATTTACTGCCGCGCACTCGAGATGCTCCAGCGCACGCCGGCCGAGTGCATCCTAATCGACGACCGGCCGCAGAACCTCGAAGCGCCGCGCGCGATGGGCATGCGGACGATCCATCACCGGGGCTCGACGCTGCTTCGCGAAGAACTGGCGGCGAATGGAATCGAGGTCGCGCTAGCGGGAGCGTAGCGTCAGAAAGTCGCTGCCGGTGAGCCCGCACTCCTTCGCGATTTCGAGGCCGTAGGAGATGTCTCCGATCCCCTTAATGTGGCCGTTCGAGCCGAAGGTGAATTTCGCGCCGGCGGCTTTGGCGGCGCGAACGAAGGCCGGGCTCGGGATGCGGAACTTGGTATTCAGTTCGATCGCCACATGGTTCTTCACGGCCGCGCCGATCAGGCGTTTCATGCGCTCGGGCGTCCACAGTTCGTCGTAGCGGGATTTCATGCTTTCGGGCAGATAGGTCGGGTTTGCCCAGACCTGAATGGGCTGCGCGAGCACCTTCTCGTTGAAGGCGACGTAGCGCTCCATGAAATCCTGCGCGTCGTCGAAGCGCACGCCGTCAAGCCAGAGCATGACGTTCCTGCCGCGATCGGGAAAAATCAGCGCGTCGGCCGCGATGTAGTCGAGCCGCGCGAGGTTGTCCTTCGACAGGCACTTGCGCCACTCGAAGCCGTAGACCTGAAGCCCGCGATAGACCGGCTGGCCTTGGAATTTGTCGAGAAAGGCGGCGAGCGTGGCGTCGTCGTGGATCTCGCCCGCGCAGCCGCCCTCGGCCAGAACGCCGAACTTGACGCCGAGCTTCTGAGACAGCGCCGTCACTTCGGCCGGCGCCAATTCTTTCGGCCCGCTGCCGCCCTCGCTATCGGTATGGACGTGCAGATCGGCGCGCGGAAGTTCGGATGCCATTGCCAGCGCTGCCGCGAGAATCAACTGCGAAAAAGTTCGGAACATATCAGCTCTCCAGGGCAAAGTAAGGCTTGTTCGTCTTCCACTTCCCGCGCGTGAAATCCGGAAACGGCACGGGCGCGCTGCCTTTGGCGATCGATGCCTCGGAAAGCGGCACAGGCGCGGTCATGACCACCGAGTCGTAGATGTCGAGCGGCAGCGGCTTGCCGTCGCGCGCCGCTTCGAGAAACAGCTTGATTTCGAGGTAATCGGGCGCGCCGTGGGCGACCTCGCCGGTCTTCAGCGTGCTCGCGGCCTGGCGCACCTGACGGTGCCAGACGTGGTCGTACTTTTCCTGATACGGCTCGAAGTCTTCCCAGGCGTGATCGCTCGCGGCGCCTTTCTCGATGTAGATCGCGTTGTGCTCGTGGCTGTAGACGCCGCTGGTGCCGGAAACCTGCCAGCGGTTGTCGTAAGGCCGCGGCGACACCATGTCGTTGTAGACCACGATGGTCTTGCCCTGGATCGTGCGGATGACCGTGACGACGATGTCGCCCTGCTTGAACTTCTGCTTCGCCATCGGATGACCGGCGCCGAACTTCTTCTCGAAGTGCCGGTTCACGCTGGCGGCGCGCGTCGCGGTGGCGGTCAGGTACTCGGGGTAGTCGCCGCAGTTGATGTCCATCCAGCTCAGCACAGGGCCCAGGCCGTGGGTCGGATACTGATCGGCGTTGCGGTCGATGAGATACTTCGCGGGCCAGCGGGGTACGCCCTGGTCGAAGAACCAGACGTCGTTGCAATCGTGCGCGTAGGCGCAGTGGGCGTGCGTGATTTCGCCGAGCAGGCCCTTGCGGATCATGTTCAGCACCGCGAGATTGTCCCTGCGGAAGCTCCAGTTCTCGAGCATCATGCAGGGCGTCCTGGTCTGCTCCTGCGTATCGACGAGCTGCCAGCATTCCTCGATCGTGAGCGCGGCGGGCACTTCGACGGCGGTGTACTTGCCGGCGCGCATGCCGTAGACTGCCATCGGCGTATGCAGCTCCCAGGGCGTCGCGATGAGGACGGCATCGACGTCGGCGCGCGCGATCAGGCGCTTGTAGTCCTCCTCGCCGGTGTAGCCCTCGGGCCTGGCGCGCCCGGACGCCGTCACCATGTCCTGGGCTTTGGCGAGGTGGTCCATATTGGTGTCGCACAGCGCCGTGATGTGCGCATACTCGAACAGCAGCGCGATTTCGAGCAGGCTGCTGCCCCGGCCGCCGGTTCCGACGACGCCGAGGCGGACAGGCTTCGCCTCCCCTAACGCTCGCGACCCAAGCGTAAGGCCCGCGCCCGCCACTCCGATAAAGTCTCTGCGCTTCATGCCTCGCCTCCTAGGACAGCATACAAGCTGTGAGGGGCGAAGGGATATGCTTCACTCCTGGTGAAGCAGGCGTGCATGTTTCAGCTGTACTGGCGCTCGATGCCAAGTTTTTTCATTCTCGACTGGAGGGTGGTGCGGCGGAGGCCGAGGCGGGCGGCGGCTCCGTCTGGGCCCGAGATCTTGCCTCCCGACTCTTCGAGCGCGCGGAGGATTCGCTCGCGCTCGGCGGACTCCTGCAGGCGGGCGGATCTCGGGGCAGCCGATAGTGAGCGGGCAAATTCGGGCAGTGCGATCTGGAGCACGGGGCCCGGGCTGAGGATTACCGAGCGCTCGATCACGTTCTGCAACTCGCGGATGTTGCCCGGCCACTGGTAGCGCCCGAGGCGCTCCATATCCTCCGATGAGATCGATTCGATCGGCCGGTTCAGCCGTCTCGCGTACTTCTGCGTGAAGAAGCGGACCAGCAGCGGAATGTCGCCGTTGCGCTCGCGCAGCGGCGGCACGGTGAGCGGGAAGACGTGCAGGCGGTAGTAGAGGTCGCTGCGGAATCTCCCCTCGTCTACCATCTGTTTCAGATTGCGGTTGGTGGCGGCGATGAAGCGCACGTCGACACGCAGGGTGCGGTTGCCGCCCAGGCGCTCGAACTCCTGTTCCTGGATGGCGCGCAGCAGCTTCGATTGCAGCTCGAGCGGAATCTCGCCGATCTCGTCGAGAAACAGCGTCCCCTGGTGCGCGAGTTCAAAGCGCCCAACCTTCTGCGCGAACGCTCCGGTGAATGCGCCCTTTTCGTGGCCGAACAATTCGCTTTCAAGCAGCGTGGCCGGAATGGCGGCGCAGTTCACCTTGATGAACGACTTCCCCGCCCGCGGGCTCAGATCGTGAATCGCGCGCGCGACGAGTTCCTTGCCGGTTCCGGTTTCGCCTTCGATCAGGACGGTGGCGCCGGTGGGCGCAACCACGCGCACCCCGTGCAGCACGGCTTGAAACGCCGGGCTCTCGCCGATCATGCTGCCGATGTTCTGGTCCAGGCGGATCTCGTCTTCGAGGTACAACTTCTCGGTGGCAAGCTTGTCCTTGATCGCGGAGAGTTCTCGATAGGCGAGGGCGTTTTCCGTGGCGATGGCGATCTGGCGCGCCGCCTGCGAGAGCAGATCGATCTCGTCGTCACTAAACGGCTCGCCGCTCTGCCGCATCAGGTCGAGCGCCCCCAGGATCCCGTTGCCGGAAACCAGCGGAATGGAGCAGCCGGAGCGGAATCCGAACTCGATGTACTTGCGGTAGATCGGCGAGGGGAAGCGCTCGAAATCGCACCCTACGGTCGCGACCGGCTTCCCGGTGGCGATCGCTTCGCCGAGCGGGAGGCCTTCGGGACGCCCGGAGGTCTCCTTGGGAATCACCATCTCCAGGCCCGCCGGCGAGTGCAGGCCGGTGAGGTGCACCTCGCCGGTGGCCTTGTCGAGCAGCGTCATCACCGCTGAATCGTGGGCGACTACACGCGAGAGCTGCTCGGAGATGGCTGGAAACAGCTCCTCGAGCGGGAGCTTCGAGACGAGCGCGTTGGTGATGTCGAACAGCGCCCGCATGCGGTCGTGCTCGTGCTGCAGCGCCTGGCGCGCGAGGTAGCCGTCCACCGAGACCGCGAACTCGGAGGCGACGCGCTCGAGGAACCGCAGTTCCTCTTCGTCCGCCTGGTAAGGTTCGCGAAAGCCGAAACCGAGGATGCCGAGGCGGCGGCCGCCGGTCGAAAGCGGCACCAGAATCAGGGCCTGGATTCCTTTTTCGATCGCTTCCTGGAGGCCGTCTCCGCAGCGCGTTTTGTCTTCGAGCGGGGAGAGCGCGAGCGGCTTCTGCTCGCGCCAGACCCAGGCGCCGGCATGTTCCGCGGCAGTCGAGATCTCGCCCGTATTCTTGTGCGTGTACGGGATGTCGGTCGAGACGGCGTGCACGCGCAGCACGTCGCGGGCGGCGTCGTGCAGGACGAGCGACAGAAAATCGAACGCTACTACCCGGCGGAGCGAGACGGCCAGTCCGTCGCAGAGCGTGGCCAGATCGCTGTGCCCGGAGATCGATTGGGAGAGATCGAACAGAGCCCGATAGATCTCGGAATCCCGAATTGCCACAGGTATCATGGTATCAAGCCGCAAAAATTCAGCCGTGATGAACACGGATGAACGCCGATCTTATTAGTCAAAGCTTCCCGTCGTTTCCTGGAATCCGTGCGCAGCTTGCTTCAGGACCCAGCGGATCGCGCGCGAGGCGGCGACGAAATCAGAATGAGTACAGCGTGCCGGAGATTCGTCATTTGCTAAGTCAGATGCCGGAACCGGCACTCAGTAAAAACACCGCCAGCCCCGTCGAAGCGATGCCTTCGCATTCGCTGCACTCCGGGTTGCCGCCAAGCCGGCATGGCAGCACTTCCGTGACCATGTCCGCCGAGACGCAGGCAGTAACCTGCGCGAAGATGCACCCAGCGGGCGGCTCGCCAGCCTGACTCGCGCGGGGCGGAGGCGCAGCACCAGTTCGAGGATTCGATTGACCGGGGCGTCTTGCAGTTCGCGGGTCTTTGCCGCGGCGAATTGGCTACCGGAGTGCACACTCTCCAGCGTGAGGTATGCGCGATGATTTGCGTGACCACGGGAGAGGAGCGCGGGCGCACGACGATCACGGTGGACGGCTGCCTCTCGGCGGAGGACGCGCGAGTGCTGGAGGCGTGCTGTCTTCAGGCGCTCACGCGGGGCGCGCCGGTCGATTTGTTCCTGCGAGACGTCGCGGCGGTCGATCCCTCCGGACGCGAGATGCTGTGCCGCATGGCGTCCAGGGGCGTGCACCTGCTGGCAAGCGGCGTGTACACGTCCTACCTGGTGCGGGAGCTTTCGAAACGATGAGCGGGTCCCTGGCCCGGGCGCGGCTGGCGGGCTTGTTGGAACGGCGCGTGCGAGGACGCCGGCGGCGATGATGGACATGTACCAGCACGACGGAGCTACGACGTTCCGGTTCGTGCTACGCGGGGAGTTGTCGGGCAAAGCGGTGGAAGAACTGGAGCAGGCGTGGCAAACGGCGCAGTCGGTGGCGCGCGGGAAGGAGTTTGTCGTCGATATCTCCGGCGTGACGGCGACCGGGGCAGCCGGGGCCGCGCTGCTGGTCCGGCTCCGGGAGATGGGCGCGCGCGTCCTGGGCGAGCCGGTGTATTCTGACACTTGCTCCGACAGATTGCATGCCTGGTCGCGGCCGCGGCGTCGCTAGCTGCCGCCGGTGAATATCGCCTGTTCGATCCGTCCGCGGTTCCAGCTACGGGAGACCCGTCGGTCGCAGTAGTCAGCGTCGCGAAGCCTGCCCGCGTGCAGCGGCTCGACTGCCCGGTGGTGATCGCCGGCGGGGGGGTGGGCGGGGTGGCGGCGGCTCTGGCCGCGGTCCGGGAGGGCGTCCGCGCCTGCCTTACGGAGCCCACGCGCTGGCTCGGCGGCCAGATGACCGCGCAAGCGGTTTCCGCTCTCGACGAGAACCAGTGGATCGAAGGCGCCGGCGCGGCGCGGTCTTACCAGGACTTGCGCCGGCGGATTCGCAGCGCATACGGCGGACGGCCGAATCCCGGCGCGTGCTGGGTGAGCCGGCTGTGCTTCGAGCCGGCAGCCGGCGTGCGCGTGCTCGACGATCTGCTCGCCCCGCACGTGAAATCGGGGCTCGTGCGCGTGATGCTCCGCACCGTGCCGGTCGAGGCGCGGCGGGAACGCGGCACGATCTCCGTTCTGAGGACTTACAGCTTCGAGACGCGGACGTTCACCGACCTGCGCGGCCGCGTTTTCATCGACGCCACGGAACTCGGCGACCTGCTTCCGATGGCGGGCGCCAGCTTCAGGACGGGAGCCGAGTCGCGGGCCGAGACCGGTGAGCCGGACGCTCCGGCCGTAGCCGATCCCGGGGCAATCCAGAGCTTCACGTATCCGTTTGTTCTCTCGCGCGGCGATGCGGGCGGGATTCCGTTTTCGAAGCCGGCCGCCTATGAGCAACTGTCGGCGCAGTACAGCTTCCGCATCGATTACGGAGGCGGCAAGGTCCTCGAGTACGGCATGTACGATCACCGCGAGGGCACGCCGGGGCCGTTCTGGACATACCGCCGGCTGATCGCGGCCGAGGGAGCCGACCTGGCGATGATCAATTGGCCGGGCAACGACGCATGCAACCCCGGTTATATCTCGGAGGATCCGCTTACCGCCGCGCGCGCGTTTCAGTACGGCAAGCAGGTGGCGCTCGGTTTCGCGTGGTGGCTGAAGCACGAGGCTCCGAACGCGGGCGGGCGCGGGTTCGCGGATCTGGTGCTGCGGGGAGACGTGCTCGGCAGCGCGGACGGACTGTCGCTCTACCCGTACATCCGGGAGGCGCGCCGGATGGCCGCGCTCACGACGGTTCGCGAGCAGGACGTCGCCGAGCCCTGGCAGGCCGGCGCGCGCGCACGCGCGTACAACGACACGGCGGGGATCGGATTCTACCCGCTCGACATACACGGATGCCGCGAGCCCAAGCCGCTGCCGCGCGCCAAGCCGTACCAGATTCCGTTCGGCGCACTCATCTCGCGGGAGATTCCGAACCTGCTGGCTGGAGCGAAGAACCTCGGCGTGACGCACATCACCAACGGCGCCTACCGGGAGCATCCCACCGAGTGGGCCATCGGGGAAGCCGTGGGCACGCTGGCCGCCGCCGCGGTCCGAGCCCTCCGCCATCCTGCCGAGATCTATCGCGACCCGCAGCGGCTGCGAGCCGTGCAGTTGCGGCTGCTGGCCGCGGGGCATCCTCTAGTCTGGTTCGACGACGTGACGCCGGCGCATCCTGCCTTCGCCGCCATCCAGGAGGCGGCCCTCAACGGCCTGATGCCGCCCGCGGAGGATTCGCTCCACTTTCGTCCGGACGACATGGTCACCGGGGAAGAGGCAAAGGGGCTCCCCGCTCCCATCCGGCGAGCCGATTTCGCGCGGCGACTCTCAGGCCGAACGATCGATTGACGCCATCGACGCCGGCGCGTAGCGCTCGCCCGCGACCTGCGATTGCGGCATGGCGGCTTCGAGTTCGGCGGCTTCGGCGGGCGACAGCCTGATTTCCGCCGCGGCCGCGTTCTCTTCGAGATACTTCCTGCGCTTGGTGCCCGGGATCGGGATGACGTCTTCACCCTTCGAGAGAACCCACGCGAGCGCGAGCTGGCCCGGCGTTACGCCGCGGCGCGTCGCTATAGCGCGCACCCGCTCGACCAGCGCGCGGTTCTTCTCGAACGCGCCGCCGGCAAGCCGCGGATAGCGTTCCGCGCGGAAATCGCCGGGACCGAAATCCGCCGGCTTGTTGTAGGCGCCGGTCAGGAAGCCGCGGCCGAGCGGGCTATACGGCACGAAGCCGATTCCCAGTTCGCGGACCGCGGGCAGAATCTCCGCCTCCACGTGACGCTCCCAAAGCGAATACTCCGTTTGGAGCGCCGTAATCGGATGCACCTTGTGCGCGCGCCGGATGGTCGCCGGCGACGCTTCCGAAAGACCGAGATACCTCACCTTCCCAGCCCGGACCAGATCGGCCATTGCGCCCACGGTGTCTTCGATCGGCGTCTGCGGATCGACGCGGTGCTGGTAGTAGAGGTCGATATGATCGGTTCCGAGCCGTTTGAGCGAGGCGTCGCAGGCCGACTTGACGTACTCCGGCCGCCCGCTGACGGCCCAGTACGACGGGTCGTCCTTCTTGCGCACGTTGCCGAACTTCGTGGCGAGGAAGAACTCGCCGCGGCGCGGGCGGATGGCCTTGCCCACGAGTTCCTCGTTGTCGCCGATGCCGTACATATCCGCGGTGTCCAGGAAGTTTATGCCGAGCTCGAGCGCGCGCAGAATCGTGGCGGCGGATTCTGCGTCGTTCCTTTCGCCGTAAAATTCGCTCATCCCCATGCAGCCGAGGCCCATGCGGGAGACGACCGCGCCTTGCGACCCGAGTTTTCGTTTTTCCATGTCGGTTCCTTATTTTTTTGCGGCCGCCTGGACGCGCTCCCAGGCCGTGCGCGTGTTCGTTGCAACGCGGTCGGCGTTCTGAAACGGAATCATCCAGCCGGGGTATTCGGGCGGCAGCGCGCTGGCTTCATCGAGCCGCTGGACCTCGTCTTTTGTGAGCTTCACCTCGGAGGCGGCGAGGTTGTCCGCGAGCTGGCCCATGTGCCTGACGCCGATAATGACCGAGGTCACGAACGGCCGCGTGAGCAGCCAGGCGAGCGAGATGCGCGCGGGGGTGCAGTTGTGGGCCTTCGCGATCGGAGCCATCACATCGAGAATGCGCCACGCGCGCTCCTTATCGACGATGGGGAAGTCGAACTCCGAGCGCCGCGAATTCGCCGGCTTCTGGTTCTCGCGCGTGTATTTGCCCGAGAGCAGGCCGCCGGCGAGCGGGCTCCACACGAGCAGCCCGGTCTTCTCCTCCTCGAGCAGCGGAACGATTTCGCGCTCGATGTCGCGGCCGGCGATCGAGTAATACGCTTGCAGCGTGTCGAAGCGCGCGAGGCCTTTGAATTCGGAGATCGCAAGCGCCTTGGCGAGCTTCCACGCCTGCCAGTTGGAGCAGCCGATGTAGCGCACCTTGCCGTGCTCCACGAGCGTATCGAGCGCGCGCAGGGTTTCCTCGACGGGCGTGATGATGTCGGTGGCGTGTATCTGGTAGAGGTCGATGTATCCGGTCTGGAGACGGCGGAGGCTGGCCTCCACCGCGTCCATGATGTGGCCGCGCGAGGCACCCGCGTCGTTGCGGCCGTGGCCGGTGCGGCCGAAGACCTTCGTCGCGATGACGACGTCCTTGCGCGCGATGTTCAGGTTTTTGAGCGACTGGCCGAGAATGGTTTCGGCCGCGCCTTCCGAGTAGACGTCGGCGGTGTCGAAGAAGTTGACGCCGGCGTCGAATGCGGCTTTGACAAGCTGGTCGGCCTCGGCCTGGCCCACCGCGCCGATCGCTCTGAACGGCCCCTGGCCGCCTCCGAACGTCATGGTGCCGAGGCATAAATGCGACACGAATATGCCGGTATTTCCAAGCGTTTTGTATTCCATGTGCCCCCTCGATCTTATTAGAAAACACTGCGGGCGCCGGGTTGTGCCCAAGCGCGGCACATCATATCGTGCTCCGGCGCCGGTGAATGCTAAAATTGGCCGATGAAAAAATCCGCCCTCCTGATTCTGGCGGCTTGCCTGGCCGCCGCCCCCCGCGCCGCGCGCGCCGCCGACGTGCCCGCCTTCCGCGATCTGTTCAACGGCAAAGACCTCTCGGGCTGGGTCTTCGTCAATACGCCGCCCGACACATGGCACGTCGAGAACGGCATGATCGTCTGCTCAGGCCGCCCCACCGGCGTGATGCGCACCGACAAACAGTACGAGAACTTCATTCTGCACGTTGAGTGGATGCACACCGAGCCCGGCGGGAATTCCGGCACGTTCCTGTGGAGCGGCGCGACTCCGAATCCCGATAGCCCGTTCCCGAACGGCGTCGAGGTGCAGATGCTCGAGCTCGACTGGGTCAAACTCAACACAAAGCCGGGCAAGCCTGCGCCGCCCGACGCTTACGTTCACGGCGAGTTGTTCGGCGTCGGCAAGGTGAAGACCACGCCCGACAACCCGCGCGGCGAACGCAGCAAGTCGATCGAGAACCGCTGTAAGCCGCGCAATGAGTGGAACACCTACGACATCGTCGCCGTCGATGGCGTCCTGAAGCTCGCTGTAAACGGCAAGTTCGTCAACGGCATCAGCCGGTCCACGCAGAAGAAAGGGTATATCTGCCTGGAGTCCGAGGGCGGGAAGATCTACTTCCGCAACATTCGGATTCTGGAACTGCCGCCGGGCGTGCCGCTGCCCGAGTAGACCGGCCGCCCACGCACTTCTAAGGTGAATGCGGCTGCGCTACCCCCGCAAGCCTTAGTACGAGTCCGTCTTGCGCCTTAGAGCAGGCGAGTCCATACTCTGAGCAGAGGCGAGATAAACACCTGTGAGATGGATCGCTGCGCTTCTGCTCTTCGCGTTTTCCGGCTTATCGGAGGAATTGCCGAGACCTGCGTGCAACGCTCGGAATCGAGGTAGTTTGTGGCCCGAGCAAGCGAATTCGGACGCCGCCTTTGCCCGGCGCGCGGCCCGGTGCGGCGAACTCCGCATGTGCTCGCTCGGGACGTGGAAATATGGCTGGCAGCCGCTGACCGTCCACATCGGCCGGCTTGGCAAATCCCCGGCCCGCTCGATTCCCGGCTGCCCGGCTACGGCCGCAAGCGCGGCGTCGCCTGAGCCGGTCCTCGCCCAAAACGCGAAACCGGAAAGCAGGTAGGCCGCCGGAGGAACCGCCCCGAGGCAGGGCGTGACCGGAGTCACTGCCTCCCAACCCGCTCCGCTCCACAATCAAACCAGAGGGACAAAGGAGGAGAGTCAATGACAGCCACCGTTACTTTGGCCGATCTGGCCGCCAAGTCTTTGGCCGCAATTCGAATCCTGGAACAATATGGCCTCGACTACTGCTGCGGAGGCAAGCAACCGTTCGAAGAAGCATGCCTCGCGAAGGGGCTCCAACCCGCACAGATCCTGCGAGAGGTCGATGATGCGGCGGTGGCCGGAGCCGCCGGCCGGGACTGGCAAACCGCGCCGCTCGATGAACTCGTGAAGCACATCGTCGAGACTCACCACGCCTATCTCAAGCTGGATTTGCCGGTTCTGCAGGCTCGCATCGAAAAGGTCGTAAGCGTACACGGCGCCCGGGATCCCCAGAAGTTGCCTCGCCTCGCAGCGGTCTTCAGCGGCCTGCGCAACGAACTGGAGATGCATATGCAAAAAGAAGAGCGGATTCTGTTTCCGTTCATCGAGCAGTACAGGATCGCGGAGTTGCAGAACAAACCGGCGCCGCCGGTGCCGTTCGGTTCCATCGCAAATCCCATCGCGATGATGGAACGTGAACATGCCGGCGCCGGCGATGCGCTACAGGAGATCCGAAACCTCACCGGCGATTTCACTCCCCCGGCTTACGCCTGTGCTACCGTGCGGGCGCTGTACGATGGGTTGAAGGCACTCGAAGAGGACCTCCACGTTCACATTCATCTGGAAAACAACATTCTCTTCCCGCGCGCCATTGCCGTGGAGAAGCGTTAATTCAACCGCAGTCCCCGCGGCAGGAATGGAGCAGCATGCGCCCCGCCGGCCCCGTTCAAATTGAAACCGCCCTGCAAAGGATGGTGACGGTCTACGTCGTAACAGGCCTGCTGTTTCTGGTGCTGCCAGGGACTTTCCTCGGCGTCTGGAATCTGATTTCGATCAGCAGCCAGCATTCCCTCGGAAGGCTGTCTCCCGCCTGGCTCCAGGCCCACGGCCACGCTCAAATCTTCGGTTGGCTGGGGACTTTCATCATCGGCATTGGCTATTACTCGCTCTCAAAGATGGGCGGACTGATGCCGTTCGCCGTAAGCCGGGGATGGGTGAGTTGGGCCCTGTGGACCATTGGGGTCGCCCTCCGGTGGGTCGCCAACGTCACCGGGATCGATTGGAGATTCCTGCTGCCGGCCTCGGCAACTCTTCAACTGGCCGCCTTCACGATCTTCTTCGTTACGGTGAGCCGGCATAAGCCATCGACACCCTCGACGAAGCGCAAGCCAATCGCAGCGTGGATGAAGCTTGTGATCGCATCCACGGTACTGTTCTGGTTGGCGCTGCTGGCGAATCTGGCGGGAACCGTCATGTTGGCTTTGACGGCGGCCCAACCGGAAATTCCTCACCGGCTGGATCAGCGTTATCTGTTTGTGGCCGCCTGGGGCTTCCCAGTCCTGGCCGTTTGGGGATTCAACGCCAAGTGGCTTCCTGTTTTCCTGGGACTTCGCGGGCCGCACAGCCGGAAGCTCATGACGGCCCTGGGGGTGCTTGTCGCCAGTCTCGCCGCCGCCGCGGCCGGCCATTTTCGCGCCGCGGCGCTCCTGCTGCTCTGCGCGAGCGGCCTGGCCGCCGATGCGCTCAATATCTTTCGACGAGCGGAGCGGCCCGCAAAGACTCTCGGGGTCTCCGCATTGTTCCCGCTCTTTGTGCGAGGCGCTTATGTCTGGCTCCTGCTCGCAGCGGCGCTTGGTATCTATGCGGCATATTCGGATCGCTTTGGCGGCGTCTGGGGCGCTTCGCGCCATGCGCTGACGGTTGGATTCCTCGCCACCATGGTTTTCGCGATCGGTCAGAGAGTCCTGCCCGCCTTCTGCGGCATGCGAGTGCTCTTCAGCAAACGCCTCATGGGAATTTCCCTGATCGCGTTGAATGCCGGATGCGCCCTGCGGGTGCTGTCCGAAATTCCGGCATACGAAGCGAACGTGCGGCTGGCGTGGGCACTCCTTCCGATATCCGCGATCACCGAATTGACCGCGGTGACGCTGTTCGCCCTGAATATGGCCGTCACCCTGGTGCTGCCGCCTCCCACGGCGGCGGCGCGGGGACCGGAAGTGGTGCGTGACCCCGGTCACTGCGTTTCCTGACCGCACCGTTTAACCTAAGAACAGGACGAACGATGAGCGAACTAATCGACAACCAGGCGCAGCGAGTGCGGATTCTGAAAGGGATCATCAAGAAGCTGCATGCCGGAGCGCCGCAGGATGAAGTGCGGCAGGAACTGAAAGAGCTGGTCAAGCAGACGGATTACGCGGAGATCATGGCGATGGAGCAGGAACTCATCGCCGATGGGATGCCCGTTTCGGAAATTCAGGGCATGTGCGATCTCCACTCCCAGGTGACAAGGGAAGTGCTGGTGCAACTGGCGCCGGCTCCGTTGGCTCCCGGACACCCCGTCGATACGTTCCGGCGGGAGAACGAAGCTCTTCGCGAGTCGATCGCCAGAATGCAGCAGGCGATGGATCAGATCCTGGAGCTGGGTGATGAAGACGACCCCAGGCCCGCGCTGCTGCTGTGGCGCCAAAGCGTAAACGAATTGCAGGACGTGGACAAGCACTATCAGCGAAAAGAGCATCTCCTGTTCACGTGCCTGGAGCGGCATGGTGTTTCGGGACCGTCCAAGGTGATGTGGGGCAAGGATGACGAGAACCGCGAACTGCTGAAGGAATTGAGCGCCGCCCTGCGGGAGGCGGACATAACGGCGGCGGAGTGCAAACTTCTGGCGTCCACGGCCGGGGCCTCGACTGCCGATGCGCTGAAAGAGATGATCTACAAAGAGGAGCATATCCTCTTCCCGATCTGTCTTCAAAGATTCACAGCGGATGAGTGGGCTGAGATCTGGGCGTCATCGCCCCGCTACGGCTGGTGCCTGGTAGAGCCGCGGGAGGGATACCGGCCGCAGATCGCGCAGGACGACGCTCAGCCGGCGGCCGGCAAAGGAGTGATGCTGCCGACCGGAAATCTGACGCTCGAACAACTTACCGCGATCTTCTCTACGCTTCCGGTGGATCTCACGTTCGTGGATGCAGACGACCGGGTGGCCTTCTTCTCGGAGGGACCGAACCGCGTCTTCGCCCGCAGCCGGGCAATCATCGGACGGAAGGTGCAAAACTGCCATCCTCCGCGCAGTGTTGACGTGGTGGATCGAATCCTGAGCGACTTTCGTGAAGGGAAGCGACACGTCGCCGAGTTCTGGATTCAGTTCACGGGCCGGTTTATTCACATTCGCTACTTTGCGGTACGGGATCAGGAGGGCCGGTACCTGGGCACCCTGGAGGTGACCCAGGACATCAGCCACATTCGCGCTCTCGAAGGGGAACGGCGATTGCTCGAGTACGACACTCCGGTGGGGGCTGCCTGATGAAGCTGCGTATCGATCCCGACACGACAGTCGGGGCATTGCTGGAAGCCTACCCCGAAGCGGAAACTGTGCTCATCGAGCTTGCGCCCGCTTTCGCCAAGCTTCGCAATCCGGTGGTCCGGCGGACCGTAGCCAGAATCGCGACCTTGGAGCAGGCGGCGAAGATCGGCGGCATCAGCCTTCGCACGATGATTGAGAAACTGCGGATCTCGACCGGAGAATGCGGTGTCGATGTGCAGGGCCCCTCGATCGGGGATGAACCGGGAGAAGTCCCCGCCTGGGTGACCGGCGGTCGAGTCGTAGAGGAAGTCGATGCCGAAGGGATGTTGGCGCGCGGCATTCACCCTATCGGAAAAGTCCGGGAGGCAGTCGCCGCGCTCGGGCCGGGGGAGCTGGTCCTGCTGCGCGCTCCCTTCCGCCCGCAGCCGCTCATCGACACGATGCGCCGGGCGGGCGCGCAAGCCTATTGCGTGCCGGATGGCCGCAGCCACGTTACCTATTTCGCGCGGGCGTTGTAGTTGATCTCATCCCCTCCGCACGTCGGAATCGATTCGATCGACGAAGCGATAGAGGGCAAAACAGGCCGCAAACAACACTGCAGAGAGGATCGCCCCGGGCACAGCCACCTCCCGGTGCCCGGCCAGGTACGATTCCAGGGTCGCGGACAACAGCCAGATCTGCACGATCAGGAGGACGACGATGAGCACCATCGCGCCGTCGATGGCCGTTAGTCCGCGATTCTGAGACGGGTTGGCGTTCATAGAGCTTCGCCTTCCATCCGGATGGCCACCAGCTGGCCGTCTTTCCTCTCGAGAGCAACGCGAGGCAGCGGGCGCTGCGGCGGCCCCTGCAAGACTGATCCGTCGGCGATCGAGAAGAACCCTTCGTGACAGGGGCACTCCAGCCGGTTGCGTTCTTTTTCGTAGTACACGGCGCAGGAAAGATGGGTGCATTTCTGGCTGTAGGCGACATAGTTGTCAGCGGCTGTGCGCACCAGGATGCACGGATCGTCCGCCGTCGGATAGTTGAATGTCTTTACGCCGCCCACGGGGATTTCGTCCAGTCCGGCAACGGCGGCGCGAGGGTACGAAGGCGAGCGGTGCAGCACGGACTTTGCCAGGATCCACAGATTCCCCGCCATCATGCCGAAGCTGGTCAGCGTGAGAAATTTGGTGAACTGCCGCCGGGTCACGTACCGCTCGTCGGCCGTGTACACGGAAAACTCGTCGCGCCACAACGGAGTGCTAGAAGGCTTGCGGAACCAGCTCATGGTCTCCCTCCCAAACGTAGTCGGCGACGTCGATAGCAACTTCCGTGGCTCCGGCCGGGGCCATCATGTAGACCTTCGTGGTGATCTTCTGATTGCCAAACCAAAACGTATTGACCGGCTTTTCGCGCCGCGTGGCGGCGGCCGTTTCCGGTGTGATGTACGCCAGCGCCTGACTGGGGCACACGGTGGCGCACATGGGGCGTTTGCCGGCTGACGTGCGGTCGTAGCACATATCGCACTTCATCATCTGCTCGTATTGCGGAACGATTTTCGGAATTCCGAACGGACACGCCAGCACGCAGTTGGAACAAGCGATACACCGGGGCTTCAGCGACGATCCGACGATCCCGTCTTCATATTTCTTGATGGCGTCGGCCGGGCAGACCTGCGCGCAAGTCGGATCGTCGCAGTGCCAGCAGACATATGCCGCCGTGGCGATGGTCTCCTCGCGATCTACGAAATCGAAGTTGATCATCGAAACGCCGCGGTGGGTGTCGCATTCCTCGCAGGCTTTCAGGCAGGCCTGGCATCCGATGCATCGCGAAGGATCGATATAGAATTCCATTCCGAACATTACGGGCGCTCCCCCGGAGCCGCGGATTTTTCGATCCGGCAGGCCGACACCTTGAATTCGGGAATCTTGCTGCGCGGGTCGAGCGTGCGATGCGTCAGTTGATTCGCACTGCGCCTGCCGGGCCAATGGTACGGGATGAAAACCGTGTCCGGCCGTATGGTGCGAACCACCATGGCCTGAAGGAGCATCTGCGCGCGGCGGGAAGTGATCTTCACCCAGTCGCCTGTCGCAATTTCGTGCTGCGCCGCCAGCCTTGGGTGGATCTCGAGTTTTGGCTCGGGATATTGATCGACCAGCGCCCCGATCCGGCGCGTCTGCGTGCCGGAGAGATACTGGCTCACCACCCGGCCGGTAGTGAGATACACCGGGAAATCGGCGTCCACCGGATCGCCGCTTTCGCGCCAGGCGAGGCTCATGAAGTGCGCCTTGCCATCCTCGTGAAAGAACCGGCCGTCCTCGAACAGGCGCGGCGTTCCAGGATGATCGAGCGTTGGGCAAGGCCAGAAGACACCCTGCTGCCGGTCGATTTTTTCGTAGGTAATTCCGTAGTAGTCGGCGAGGCCCCCCTGGGAAGCCAGCCGCAGCTCCTCGAAGATCTCGCGCGGCTCTCGAAATGGGAAAAAGCTGCCGCTGCCGAGACGGCGCGCCAGATCGCAAATGATTTCCGAATCCCGGCGCGCGTTTGCCGGCGGGTCCACTGCCTTTTGAATGTGGATGACGCGCGCCTCCACATTGGCGGTGACGCCTTCCTCTTCTTCCTGCAAGCTTCCGGCAAGCACGACGTCGGCGTGGGCCGCCGTTTCCGACAGAAAGAAATCGATGACGCCGAAGAACTCCAGCTTCTCCAAAGCTTCGCGGGTGAAACGGGCCTGGGGGAGCGAAACCAGCGGATTGAAGCAGATCGAGAGCAGCCCCTTGATTTCGCCGGCGTGGATGGCGTTCATGATCTCGACCGCGGTGTAGCCCGGTCCCGGCAGTTCGTCGGGAGAAATACCCCAGACGGCGGCGACGTGCCGCCGCGCGGCCGGATCGGTGAGGCTGCGCTGGCCGGGCAGTTGATCGCACTTCTGCCCATGTTCGCGCCCGCCCTGCCCGTTCCCCTGGCCCGTCACCATGACCGGACCGGCTCCTTCACGCCCGATGTTGCCGGTGGCCAGCGCGATGGCAATCACTGCCTCGCAATTCTCGACGCCCTTCGATTGGTGCTCCAGCCCGCGCGCGTGCATGAACATCGCACGGCGGGATTCGCCCACCAGGTGCGCGGCCTTCTCGATTGCCTCGGGCGCCACGCCGCTGACCTCGGCCGCCCTGCGCGGATTCCACTCCGCGACCGATTCCGCGGTCTTCTCGAATCCGCTCGTATGCGCATCGATGAATTCGCGGTCCGTAAGGCCATCGCGGATAATCACGTGCAGCATACCCATCAACAGCGCGAGATCGGTTCCCGGCCGCACGGGCAGATACAAATCGGCGTTGCGCGCAATGGGGGTGAATCGTGGATCGGCGACAATCAGCCTGGCTCCGTTGTCGCGGGCCCGCCAGATGTAATCGGTTGTGATGGGAGCGCACTCACCGATATTGGCGCCGATCGCCATCAGCACTTCGGCTTTTGCAATATCGCTCCAGGGATTCGGCGCCCGATCCACGCCGAACGCGCCTTTATAGGCCGTCCCGGCCGATACCATGCACAGGCGGCCGTTATAGTCGATGTGGCGCGTCCGCAGCGCCACGCGCGCGAATTTGCCGAGAAGATACGACTTTTCAGTGGTAAGGGACGCGCCGCCGTAGACGGCCACCGAGTCCGGCCCGTACTTCTCCTGGAGTTCGCGCAGCCGCCGGGCTGTGAAGTCGAGGGCTTCATCCCAGCTCGCGGCGCGAAACCCCGTGTCCGTCCTCATGAGGGGATTCAGGAGACGGTCCGGATGACTGCCCTGCAAGTAGCGCTTCACCCCTTTCGGGCAAAGCATGCCGTGGTTGAACGGGAAGTCCTCCCAAGGCTCGAATCCAATTACGGAGTTGCCGCGGACTTTCAACTGAATGCCGCACTGCTGGCCGCAGAAGCAGCAATGCGTCTTGACCAGCTTCTCGTCTCCCTCATGCGATCGCGCCTGCCATCCGCCCGGCGGATTGTAGTTGAGATGGGGACCAAACTGGTGCTGCAATTCGCGCAAATCCGCCGGAGCTTTAGCCACGGGATTCCCCCTTTATGCGAAGCTGCGCCGCGGAAAGCGATTTTCGCTTGCACGCCGGACACAGCGCCTGCCAGTGGCCGGCCGGTCCCGGAATCGCGTAGTCGAACCCAAGCTGCGGGAGGATCGTCCGCAGGTCATCGATGTGCATCTTCGAAGCGAACCGTTCTCCGCAGCGGGTGCAGATGGCGCCGGGGTCGTCGAGACCCGCTTCCTCGTAAAGTTTGACGCCGAGTTGCGCGGGCCGTTGAAAGATGTGGAAGAACTTGCCGAAGGGCAAGAAGAGCAGAGCGGCTATCACCGTGATGGCGTGGACGATGGCGAGAAAACTGTATGCCGAGCCGCGCAGCCACACCTGCGACACGGTCAGAGCGAGCCCCGTGACCGAGATCGCGAACAGCAGGATGATCGGCAGAAAATCCATGCCGAACTGCTGGAGCGTGCGCGCGCCTTGGTCGGTCATGCGCCGCCATAGAGAAAGCGCAATGCCTGCCAGGACCAAAACAGCCGAGATGTCCAGGCCGTGGAACAGCAGATCGGCTGTGAGCGTGTGCAATCGAAAGGTTCCCATCGGAAAGCCGAACAGGTAGGTGATGTAGGTGAGCTGGTCTCCGGGCAATGTCCGGAAATGAATCCAGCCGAAAACCAGGGGGAAAGTGATCGCCACCGCCAGCAGGCATCCCCAGAACAGGCACTGGTGCATCCACCAGCGCAACCGGGAACGCTTCGCGATGAATCGCTGCGCAGCCAGGTTGGTGACGGCGAGCGCCAGGAGCCGGCCCAGGCTGCCAAGTATGCCTCGTTTGCGACACAGTTCCCAGCCGCGGTCCCAGTACACGCGGGTGGGAGGCTTCTCCAGCCAGACGTTGTAGTGGTATACGACTCCCCAGGTCGCGAAGACCACGGCGAAAGTATAGATCACCAGCGCCGGATCGAAATTCTGCAAGTTACGTGAGCCGACCACAATTGCGGCTACCAGAAGGGCGGTCCAGAGTGTCGCCCAGGAACCGGCGCGCACGCGGCCGGCGGTCCGGCGGAGGTTCGCGGGAAGAGCGATGTCGAGATCCTGCTGCCTCGGCACGAACACGCGATGATTGGCCCACCACAATGCCAGCGCCACGGCGGCCATGAGGGCGAATGCGGGCCAGAGGGTCCCGGTGCGGCTGCGAAAGAACGCCAGCAGGAGCGGCGGAAAGAACCCGCCGAGACCTCCCATCGCGCCCACCAGTCCTGTGACGGTTCCGGTCTGGTTCGGGAAATACTGCGGCACGAGTTTGAAAACAGCACCATTACCAAGGCCGAGCAATGCCGCGCAGCCAAGAGCGCCGACCGTAAAGGGAATGATGGACGGCCAGGAGAGCAGCACCGCGAAGGGAGCTACGCCCAGGAAGACAGCAGACAAGACCCGCGCGCCGCCGATCCGGTCCGAAAGCCATCCACCCGCGGGGCGAAGTAACGTGGCCAGCACCACAAACCCGGCGGTCCGAAAACCGGCATCGGCAGGCGACAGGTGAAACTCGTCTTTGAGGAGCGTCGGAAGGTAAATCGAAAAAGCGACGAAGCCGCCGAAGGTCAGGAAGTAGAAGGCGGACAGGAGCCACGAGAGCTTCTCTCGCGCCAGAACCGCCGCCATCGCGCCGAGTCCTTTTCGCTGCGTGCCGGCGGGGACCGAAGCGTCGCGCGCCAGAACGCTGAACGCGATCGCCCAAACCACAAGGAGTGCGGCCACACCTTGATAGACCCACGCCAGGCCTATATGGGCCGCAATCACGGGGCCGAGAAAAACAGCGGCGGACTGGCCGATATTGCCAAGCCCGTAAATACCCAACGCGCTGCCCTGCTCCCGCGGAGGCGTCCAGCTCGAAACGTATCCAACCCCGACCGCGAACGAGGAGCCGGCGAGACCGAGAAGGAAAGCGACCGCCAGCAATCCCGAGAAGGAAGTCTGCCGGGGCGCCGCCCACACGGGAACCGCCGCCACGGCCATCAGGAGCGAGAACACTGTGCGGCCGCCGAAACGGTCTGTGAGAATCCCCATTGGAATTCGAGCCAGTGAACCCAGGAGCACGGGGACCGCGACCAGCAGCGCGGTTTCGGACTGCGTGAGACGATAGACGTCCCGAAACTGGGTAGCAAAGGCGCCGATCAGACCCCAGGCTGCGAAACACACTGTGAAGGAAACGGTGCCTAACAGGACATGCCGCCGATTGGTCATCCCCGCTCCAGTATCGTTTGATATTGAGTTTATCGAAGTGACTGAAGTCACGCGCTCTTTTTCCCGGTCGTGACGGGGGTCACTGACCAGCCTCCCGTTCACGGGTACGTTGAGAGTAGCGGTGACGGATGAAGAACTTCGACGAAGCGCCTTTTCTCGTGATCTGGGAGCTCACGCAGGCCTGCGACCTCGCATGTGTGCACTGCCGCGCCTGCGCAATCGCGAGCCGGAACCCGTTGGAGCTGAGCACAGAAGAGGGTTTCCGGCTTCTCGAAGAAATTCGAGCCTTCGGCGATCCGTTGATGGTCTTTACCGGAGGAGATCCGCTGAAACGGCCCGACCTGTTCCGGCTACTGCAAAAGAGCGTGCAGGTTGGTTTACGCACCACAGTGACTCCCAGCGCCACTCCCCTGCTTACCGGGGAGGCGATCGACAGATTTCGGGAATGCGGTGTGGCCCGCATGGCGATCAGCCTGGATGGTCCGGACGCCGCCGCCCATGACGGCTTTCGCCAGGTGGACGGCTCCTTCGAGCGAACCCTGCAAGCGCTCCGGCACGCGCAGGAAATCGGCCTTCCCACCCAGATCAACACGACGGTCACCCGCCACAACATGTCCCGGCTGGCGGAGATTGCCGGGCTGGTCGAAAAGTACGGAGCGAAACTGTGGAGCGTTTTCTTCCTCGTCCCTACCGGCCGGGCGTCGGCTTCGCAGGACCTTACAGCCGAAGCATACGAGCAGGTTTTCGACTTTCTCTGGCAGATATCCAAAACCGCGGCCTTCGATATCAAGACCACGGAGGCGCAACACTATCGCCGGTACGCGGCGCAGCGGCGCAAAGCCGAAGGAAACGGGGGCGCGAAACGTCCGGCGCCGCCGGAGATCATTCAACGCCAGGCCGGGATCAACGATGGGAAAGGGTTTGTTTTCGTCTCCCACACCGGCGATATCTACCCGAGCGGTTTCCTGCCCATTGCCGCGGGCAATGTGCGGCGCGACTCTCTCAAAGCCGTATACCGGGACTCGCCCCTGTTCCGCACCCTGCGTGACGCCGGCAATCTGGGCGGCAAATGCGGCGACTGCGAATACCGGAATCTTTGCGGCGGCTCCCGATCGCGCGCCTATGCGCTGACCGGCGATTACCTGGCCGAAGAGCCCCGGTGTATTTATCAGCCACGCCAAGCGAAGCGGAGACCGGCGGTTCCGGCAGTGCGCTAGCCGGGCGGACGGCCCATCCTGTATCTTCAGAGAGCGGGTTATTGGTATAAAGCATGAACTCCAGAATCGCGGCACTCTCCCAGATCGCCTTGTTCGCGACTCTCAGTGAAAGCGAATTTCAGGCATTGGCGCAGAAAGCCGTGGAAAAGCGCTTCGATGCCGGGGAAATGCTCTTTTGGGAAGGCGAACCTTGCGCCGGCATCTATCTCATTATTGAGGGTAGCGTTAAGTTCTTTCGAACATCTTCGGGCGGGCGTGAAGTGATGTTGTCGATCGAGACGGCGCCGGCGACGGTTGCCGAGCTGCCGCTGTTCGACGGCGGCGCATACCCGGCCTCGGTCCGCGCGGTCGAACCTGTGTTGACGCTATTTATCAACAAGAACGACTTCCAGCAGTTCTGCCGGCAAAACCCGGATGTCGCACTGAAAATACTGGCGGTAGTCGGCGGGAGGTTGCGCCATCTGGTCGGCCTGGTCGAATCGATGACATTCGGCAGCGTCACGCAGAGAGTGGCCCGCATGCTTCTGGACGCATCGGCAGCGGCCGGATCGGACACCTTCGACCTCACCGCAACTCATCAGGAGCTTGCTTCCCGGCTGGGCACGGTTCGTGAAGTGATTTCTCGCAACCTGAGCCGGTTTCGGGCCCAAGGCCTCATCTCAATTCAAGGGCGCCAGGTGCAGATTTTGAACCGTGCCGGCCTGCAACAGGAGGTCGAGGCTCCGGGGTAGCCCATACCCGCGCAAAGCCACAAACTGGCTATATACCTTCTTTTCAGTGCCGATTCGCGGCAGGGTGCGCCTTTTGAGGCACTAATCAGCCGTCCCTGCCTGCAAAGGTCCTTGAATCCTAGCGTTTGCGGCGGCCCGTTAATTGCGGGTAATTTGCCGAACGAAAAACGACAGGGAGGTAGCGATGGAAATCGTGGTCCGCACTCGCCATATCGGCTGGAACGAGGAACTGAAGCGGCAGGTTGAACGCAGCATCGAATTCGCTGTTGACCGCCACAGGAGCCGGGTAGACCGGATCTCGGTGTACCTGAGCGACGTGAACGGTCCACGGGGTGGCAACGACAAGCTCTGCCAGATCACAGCCGATATCCGCGGCGCACGAACGGTGCTGATTCTGGAGAGGGGCGATGACCTTCTGAGCGTCGTCGGCAGAGCGGCGAGGCGGCTCGGTTATCGGATCGGCCGGCACATGCACCGGCAGCAGATCCCTGATCAGCGCCAGCATCGTGCTACGATTCGAACCGCATAGGCGCAAAGTTCCCGAGCAACCTGCGTTGACTGGTTCCCGGGCTTCGAACCGACGATGCACAACCTCAGCATCCTTGTAACATTCGCAGGCGGCCTGGCCGCAGCGTTGGTCCTCGGCTTCCTTGCCCACCGGCTGAAGGTGGCTCCTATCGTGGGCTACCTTCTGGCCGGTATTGTAGTCGGGCCGTTCACGCCGGGCTTCGTCGCAAATCGCGCTGTCGCCGAGCAGTTCGCCGAGATCGGTGTGATCCTGCTGCTGTTCGGCATCGGGCTTCGCTTTCACCTCCGCGAAATGATTGCGATGTGGCGCATTGTTGTGCCCGGCGCGCTCATACAGAGCACCATGTCCACGGTAGCGCTGGCCCTGCTGCTGCACCTGCTGGGCTGGACCTGGACCGCGGGCATCATCCTGGGAATGGCAATCTCGGTAGCCAGCACGGTCGTAATGGCTCTGGTGCTCTCCGAGCGGCATGATCTGCACACCCGCATCGGTTACATTGCCATCGGCTGGACCGTGGTGGAGGATCTTCTGACGGTGGCGATGCTGCTGCTCCTGCCGATCCTGTTCACCAACGGTGTAGAAGCCGGCCAGAGCGTCGGAGTTGCTCTGGGGGTGGCCGGCCTGAAGGTCGCCAGCCTCGTAGGGGTCGTGGTAGTGCTCGGCCGCTGGGTTATCCCCGGAGCGCTGGAGCGCATCGAGAAGACACGCTCACGAGAGCTATTTACGCTCGCGGTGCTGGTCCTCGCCATCGGAATCGCTGTCGGTTCGGCCGTGGTTTTCGGAGTATCCATGGCGCTGGGCGCCTTTCTGGCCGGGCTGGCGGTGGGGCGCTCCGAATTCGCGGCCCGCGCGGCCAGCGACGCTGTACCCATGCGCGACGCTTTCGCGGTGCTCTTCTTCGTCTCGGTCGGTATGCTGTTCGACCCGCTCAGCCTCATTAACGCCCCATTGCCCGTCACGATGGTGCTGCTGGTGGTTGTCGTTATCAAACCCCTTGCCGCGCTGCTGACTGTGCGCATTCTCGGCGAACCTCTTTCGACGGCGATCCCGGTCGGCGCGGCTTTCTCGCAAGTTGGCGAATTCAGCTTCGTCCTCGGCGCGCTCGCTCGCGAACTCGGGTTGATCAGCGATATCGGATGGAACGCGCTGGTGGCTGCGTCCATCATCTCGATCGTCCTGAATCCGTCAATCTATCGCTGGGCCCGCCGCCTGTCGTCAGCACCAGCCAGCCTCAGCAGGGTGGCTGCAAACCCTCTTCCGAAACCCGATCCCAAGCGATGCATTCTGGTCGGCTATGGTCCGGTCGGAAAAATCGTGCGCCGGCTTCTGGAGGACCGCGGCGCGAAAATCACAGTGATCGACCTGAACCTGGACACCGTGCGGAAATTGCGAGCGGAGGGCGTCAAAGCGATCTATGGCGACGTTCTGCGGCCGGGAACCCTTGACGAAGCGGGCATAGACACGGCCGGAAGCCTCATTCTGAGCGCCGATATTGAGGACGCCGCTGAGATCATCAGGCAATCGCGGCTCATCAACCCCGCCCTTCGCGTTCTTGTGCGCTGCTCTCACCTCCGAGATGCCGCCGCGCTCCGGCGTGTCGGCGCCGATGTCGTCGCCGCCGGCGAAGCCGAGGTAGGGGTGGCCCTGGCCGAGGCCGTGACATCCGGGGACCGGATTGACGTTGGGGAAGTGGCCGAACGGCGGGAAGCCATTCGAACCCGGCTCTACAACGGCTGATCATCCGGCGTTCGCCACAATCCATGCCGCCTGCCGGGCGCGCCGCCGCACTGTTTGGCGACGAGATTGCTCCTCTCGGGTAACAACCAGTAAAGAAAGGACGAACACGTGTCTGCTAACGCGTACGGCGCAACTCAACGAACGCGCGGGCCGCGGCCCTCCCGCGCGACCCACGACGCAGCGGTTTCCCTCGCCTCCGCCCCGAAGGCACCGGCTTCGAGGGCGCGGCATGCCTGGATGAAGCGCGCGGAAGGCGGCGGCAGCGGAGGACCCCGATGTTCCGGTGCCTGAAACCCGGTTGTCCGGTGGACTGCGGTACGGGCAAACGTCCCAATTGCCTGGATAAACTGTTGTTGCGCGCGCTTCTACTGCTCCTGTCGGCCGCGCTCGTGGTGAGCCTGTGGATGGGGTTCAAATTTCTGAGCGGCGTTGGTCCACTCACAAACCATTTCGGAAACGCCGCCATTCGCGCGGCCGCAGGCCATTCAGTTGGTACGCCAGGCCTTGAATCACGCAGGATAGCGGATCGCTGGCTACCCTCACGGGAAGCCCGCAGTCTTGACTTACGAATTGATCGAGATTGCGAAGCAGGGCCGAACCGCCGGTCAGCGTGATCCCGGTTTCGACCAGGTCGGCGCTCAGTTCGGGAGGCGTGTTTTCGAGCGCCTCCCGAATCGTGCTCATGATCCGCGCGAGTGGCGCCGAAAGCGCTTCGTGCACTTCCCCGCTGCGGATCGTCACTTCGCGCGGAACGCCCTCCCGGGCGCAGCGTCCCTTGATGGCCAGAGTCGATTCCGGCCGGCACGGAACGGCCGACCCGATCCGGATTTTGAGGCGCTCCGCCGTCGGTTCGCCGATGAGCAGCTGGTGGGTTGTCCGCACGTGTTCGACGATCGCCGCGTCCATCTCGTCGCCGGCCACGCGGGCCGATCGCGCGGACACCGTGTTTGCGAGCGAAATAACCGCCGCATCCGTGACGCCCGCACCGATGTTGACCACCATGTGGCCGCGCGATTCCTCAATCGGCAGTGCCGCGCCTCTGGCCGCGGCGAGAACCTGGTCCACCAGCAGAACCTCGGCCGCACCTGCGTTCCGGACCGACTCGACCACGGCGCGGCGCTCTACGTTGGTCATCCCGCTCGGGACCGCGATGGCAACCCTCAGCCGCGGCCAGGGTCCGCTCACGCGCGCTTTGCGAAGGAAGCGCTGGAGCATGCCATCGAAGAGCTTCAGATCGCTGATGCTGCCGGCGCGGATGGGGCGCGCCGTCCGGAACTTCCTGGGTGTCCGGCCGAGGCCGGCTTCCGCCTCTCCGCCGACCGCCTCGATTTCGCCCGTGCCGGCGCGGACCGTCACCAGAGACCGCTCATTCACCGCGACTCCGCGGCCCTTCACGTAGATCAACATGTTGGCAGTCCCGGGATCGAGGCCAACTCGCGCGGAAGGAAAAGCCATCCCGGATTCAGTTCCCAACGGCGCCCGCCGCCTCGGGCTGATAGATGACGCGCATCACCTTCAGCCGCCGCATCCCTTTGGGAACCTGCCATTGAATGACATCGCCGACGCGGTAGCCGAGCATCGCCGTTCCAATGGGAGCGAGCACGGAGACGCTGTTCTCGGTTCGGTTTTGGCTCGGGAAAATGAGGCGATAGACGCGTATTTCCCCAGAATCCAGGTCTTTTAGCTGGACTTCCGAGTTCATCGTCACGACGTCGCGTGGGATGGCGTCCGGTTCGACCACCTCCGCACGGTCGAGTTCCTGCTCGAGCGTGTCCAGGTATTCCTGGTCAACGGAACTCGCTCCGCGGCGGCCCGCGATTAGCCGTCGAAGTTTTTCGAAATCGGCATTGGTGATATATATGTGGTCCCTCATTGTCGGACCTCCTCGTGAACTCTGCGCGGATCTATGCTTGAGGACTGAAGAAGTGCACGCTGGATACCAAATCTCTACCCTCCAATCGCAAGCCCGGAAGCCAGTGGGCCGGCGCACGCTGCCTGAAAACGCACACTACTGGCCGCTTATGTCCTGGCGCCACGGCTCCAAAGCGGGTTGAAAGCTTCTCCGGAACTTTCTTGGCGGCAATCGGCAAATGGCTTGCGGATTGCACTCGGCAGGCGGGTACACACAGGAAACAGATATGACCAAAGGACCACCCCTGCAAACGTATGCGCTCGCCGCGTCGTACGACGTCGCAGTGCGCACCGTACGGACGGCCCTGAAGCGGCACGGGCTGCGCGCTGCGGCCGAACTGGACGTCGCCGCGAGAATCCGGCAGGAGCTGGGAGCGGGAGTGGCGCCTTGCCTGGTGCTCTATGTAGACGATCCCGCCGTCCTGCTCGAAGCCGTAGTCTTTCACCGGGGCGCCGCCCTTGCGATTCCGCAGCCCGTCGTCATCACAGGGGACAACCGGCACAGCGAAGTGCTCGTGCACAACCAGGAGGCGCTCAACGGCGTGATTCCGGAGAGCGTTCGAGATCCGTTCCTCGATCTGCTGCGGCGGATCGGGCTGGCGATGGAAAGTATCGCTCAGAAATCAGGAGCGCCCCTGGTTACCAGTTCGTGAGAAGTATGCCGGAGGCATGATCCGGTTGCCGCGGTTTGGCTCTTGCGCGGATGATGAAGGTGGGGATCGAGATGTCACTTCGGCCGTGGTCGCGGTGGGCAGTGTGTGCTGCTGCCCTGGCGGGCGCTGCGTTCGTGGACTGGCTGGCGCATGGCGCCGCCGCGGTCGCCTATGCCATTCCGGTGGTTCTTGCGGCCGTGCTGAACGGCTGGTACGGAGGGCTTGGCGCTTCGCTTCTGGCTTCGGCCGTCCTGTTCGCCCTCCCTTCTCACCAGGCGCTCGCTATAAAGGCGCTCGAATCACTCGCCCTATTGTTGCTGGCCTGCGCGGCCGTGCTGGCAACCGGCCGCGAGCGCCGTTTGCGCGAGCACTATCAGCAGATCGCGGAACAACTCAGTAACGTGTACGAAAAAGTGCAGGCAAATTTCGAAGGCATGAAGCGTGCGGAGCGCTTATCCGCGATTGGGCAGCTATCCGCCGGTTTGGCCCATGAAATCCGGAATCCGCTAGCCAGCATCTCCGGAGCCGCCGCAATCCTGGCCAGAAGCCATTCCCTCGATCCCAAAAGCGCAAAGTGCCTGGAGATCATTACAAGCGAGAGCGAGCGGCTGAACGGCTTGCTCACTAATTTCCTGAATTTCGCGCGGCCTCGTCCGCCTCGCCTCCAGACCGTGCAGCTTGGGCCGGTTCTCGAGAACGTGCTCGAACTCGCCAGCCACGGAGTGCGGGGCAAAGCAGTCCGCTTCGAAAAGGGCGTTCAAAACGGACTTCAGCCCGTCGAATGCGACCCCGAGCAACTGGAGCAGGTGCTTCTGAATCTGATGATCAATGCGATCGAAGCCAGCCCCGACGGGGGAACCGTGACGCTCTCGGCCGCCCTCGAAGACGGCCGAATCGCCATCGACGTAGTAGACCAGGGACACGGCGTGGCACCCGCCCACATCGATCGCCTCTTCGATCCCTTCTTTACCACCAAGGAACAGGGAACCGGGCTCGGCCTGCCGGTGGCACACCAGATTGTCCGGCAGATGGGCGGGTCCCTGGTGGCGCGCGCAAATGCAGGACGGGGGATGACGTTTTCCGTGGTCCTCCCGGCCAAGGCCCGGAACTGATGAACACTCCACGAATTCTGGTTGTTGACGACGACGATAATCTTCGCTGGGTTCTCCAGACGCAGCTCGAGCAGATGGGGTACGCCGTAACCACCGCCGCCGATGGCCCCGCGGCGCTCGCGGCGATGGACGCGGAACCGCCGTCGCTCGTCCTCACCGACTTGAAAATGCCCGGCATGACCGGAATGGAATTGCTGGAGCGGATCCGCCGCGATTACCCGGACATCCCGGTTGTCATGATCACGGCCTTCGGCACCATTCAGAACGCGGTTCAGGCGATGAGGTCGGGGGCTTACGATTACTTGACCAAGCCCATCGACTATGACGAACTGGGCCTTTCCGTCAGCCGCGTGCTGGAGCATTTCCGCCTGGTGGAGGAAGTCCGGGCACTGCGCGCGAGCCTCGACCGGAAGTACGGCTTTGAAAATATCATCGGCCACTCGGAAGCTCTCCTCTCGGTTCTCGACACGGCCGCAAGGGCGGCGCAGAGCAATTCCACGATTCTCATTCACGCCGAAACCGGCACCGGCAAGGAACTGCTGGCACGAGCGATTCATTTCAACAGCCGGCGGCGCGACAAGCCCTTCGTCACCATCAACTGCGGCGCCATCCCGCGCGACCTTCTGGAATCGGAGCTGTTCGGACATGTGAAGGGATCGTTCACAGGGGCGATGGCGCATAAAGCCGGCAAGGTCGAGCTTGCCGATCGCGGCACATTGTTCCTGGACGAGATCGGCGAGATGCCCGGCGATCTACAGGTGAAGCTGCTCCGCCTGATCCAGCAAGGAGAACTCGAGAAGGTCGGCGCCACGTCGCCGTTGAAGATCGATGTGCGGTTCGTCGCGGCGACGCACCGGAATCTGAAGGCCATGATCGAGGACGGGGCATTTCGCGAAGACCTGTACTACCGGCTCGCGGTGATCCCGTTGGAACTGCCTCCGCTCCGCGACCGCGCTGAGGACATCCCCGAGCTGGTGCAGCACTTCTTCACGAAGGCGAAGACAGCGCAAGGCCGTCCCGAGCTTGTGCTGCCGCCCGGGCTGCTGCCGCGCTTCCAGGACTATCGCTGGCCCGGAAACATTCGTGAGTTGGAAAATGTGATCGAGCGGATTGTGGTGCTGGCGCGAGGCGACGAGATCACGCTGGCCGACCTGCCGGATTTCCTGCGGCGGGAAAGGCCCGCCATCGATATGCTGCAACTGGAGCTTCCGGCGCAGGGACTCAGCCTCGAAGCCGTGGAGAAGGAGCTGATCCTGCGGGCGCTGGACAAGTTCCATGGCAATCAGACTCATGCCGCCAAGTACCTGGACATCAGTCGCAAGGCGTTGATATATCGGATGGAGAAGCACGGCATCCGAAGGAAGGCCGCCCTCGATGAGGAGGAGATGGCGTCTCCCGACGATGTTTCGTTGCGCTGAGTCCCGTTGCCGCGACCCTTTCTTCCCCCGCGGCTTCGATTCGCCGCCCTAGCTGTGAAAGATGTTTCGAGACCAGCTCGAGATTTGTCAGCGCCGCGGCCGGGATCGGCTGCTGATGCTGCCTGGCGATTTCCAGCACTGCCCGGATGCTGCGCACGTGCTCGCCGGCGAGCGACAGATCTCGCCGTAGGTCCGAGCGCAGCAGGTCGTCCTGCGCCGCCGCTGCGGCGTGCGAACCCGCCTGCGTATTGCCGGTGCGTACCCGGCGAACCCGCCATCGGCGAATTCCAAGCGCAACCGGAGCGGCAGCCAGGAGAACGCCGGCCGTCCATAGAAAGTCCTCGGTTAGCATGCTTCTTTGAACTGCACACCAGCCGCCATTCCTTGCGGTTCAATTAGGGCCCATGAGGCCCCCACTGCGACCGCGGTTGCCTCAAAACAGGCAGCGGTGCGCCCTTTTGGACATCGCAATGCATCGGATTCGCGCAAAACCATCGCCTCCGGTTGGTCCGGTACTTGCTCCATCGGTGGCGGAGCAAAACGGAGCGCTCCCAAACGATGAGCCACTACTTATTCGGCGATCTACAGGAGTGGGGCCGGGTTCTTGATCAGGTCCGGCGGCTCCGCCAGGATGGCACGCTCGATCAACACCAGCCTGAGTTAGCGCGCCTGGTGCGTTATCCATCCAACTGGCAGCTCAGGCAGGCCGGCCTCCGCGCGGCAGCCGAACTGAAGACGGCGGGCGACGAGGTCCTTCGGGCCACGGTTCGCGTTCTGGCTGACGAGGAGATGGATTTGGACACGCGCGTACTGGCCGGCAACGCTGTAAGCCGCATGCTGGGCGCCGCCGATAGCCGGATCGGCGATGCCGCGCGCGCTGAAGCGATCGGGGCCATTGGCGATCTGCTGAAAAAGCACCAGCCGCCGGTGCTTCACGAGTGCGCTCGAAGATGGCAGGAGTCCCTGTCCGAGGCAGGAACGGTTTCGGAACGCAAGGGAGGAGGTAATTGCAATGCAGGCTAAGGTATGCACATCGCGCGATGAGCGCCGGGTGCTCGGCGCCCAGATGGCTAAACTGGGCGTTCGCCTGTTGAACAAATACGGCCGGATGCTTCAGTGCGAATCCTGCGAGGCCACGTGGTCACCCCGGCCCGCGGCCGATGGCTCTCTCCCTCGGGGTTTCTGGCGATGCCCGAATCGGTGCAACTGGTGACGGAGTTCTCACGGAGGTAATCGTGTCGAATCTCGAAAGGCGCCTGGAACGACAGAACAACGGCTCTGGCCGCAGGACCGGAGTAGAACCCGAGCCGCAAACAATTATTGTTCGCCTGGAAGATCTCCCGGCGACGCCCCGCAATATCGAACGGATACGCGAGCGGGTCCAGTTGTGGAACAGCCGGTTGGAGAGTTCCGAGACGCCGTTTCGCCTCCGTATGATTTGACGTGCCGGTGATCAGGCACACTCGTCTGCGGCCTCCGCTCGCGCTTTAGGGAGCACAGATGATGCAAACGATTCTCTTGCCGCTCAATCTCACTCGGGATTGCCGCCGGCCGATGCGATACGGCATCGAACTCGCCGCGGCGATGAAGGCGAATCTGAGGCTGCTGCATGTCGCCGGTTCAGGCGGCCGCGCTCGTCCCTACGCATGGCCTGCGGAATGGGACGAAACAACCAGAGCTTCCGCCGCTCACAAAGCGGTGATTACCGGAAGGCCTGCCGAGAGGATCGCCGCTTACGCGAATTCCATCGACGCGGATCTGATTCTCATGCCCACCCGGGGGCGCGGATTGCCCGGCCAACTCCTGTTTGGTTCGACGACCATGGACGTGCTCCGGATCGCGAACCAACCGCTCTGGATCGCAAAACCGCAATTCGTACAGACGGAACGGCCGATTCGCTTCAAGCGCGTCTTGTGCGGAGTGGACCTGGGGGCAGAGGGCCGGTCGGTGCTGAATTGCGCTGCCCGGTGGGCCGAAGCCTGGGATGGCGAAATCCTGGTGGTACACGCTGTGTGTGGAATCAGCGAGGCCATGCTGATGACATACGGCTCCGGCGATTCCGGAGAAGTGGAACTGCTCCCTGAAATGGCCCATCGCAAAGTAGCTTCGATGGCCGCGCCGATCGGCGTGCCCTGGCAGGTGAAGATAGAGGTCGGAGACGTCGCCGAGGTCTTGCTGAAATTCGCAAAGCAGTGGCGGGCGGATGTCGTCATTGTCGGACGCGGCCGCAGAACCGGCCTCTGGGAGTTTGGCACAAATATCGGAGACATCATCGCGCGGTCTCCGTGTCCGGTGATCACTGTCCCTCACCGCGCGATGCGCGTCCGGCCGGCCGCACACCGGATATTCCGCAACACGATCGCCTTCCCCAGCCCGGTCGAACGGCATGACGGAAGCCGGCGCGAGCTGAGGCGCGGCTGCTACTCGACCTGACTCAGGCCGCGCCGGGCCGCCATCTCACTTCCAATGGCCTTGCGGTCGAGCTGGCCGAGCTCCTCGGCCGCCGCCGGGAACACCTGGCCCTCTTCGAGGGCGATGTGGCCCTTGTAAAGCTCAGACAGTCTGGTAAGCAGCTCTAACAGCCGCACCGTATCGGCAGCCGGCAGAAAACCGTCGCTCAACCACAACTGGCCGAGCTGGTCGATCTCGGCGTGACTCCGGTCGGCTTCGATGTGCTGGCCTTTCAAAGCGTCCACCTGCGCGAGGACGGCTTTCACTCTGGGAGAGTCCAGGTTCTGCAGGCGAGGGAACAGAGACTGTTCCTCATCGGCGGTATGCTTGGGGGCCGCTTCGCGAAAATAGCGTAGGGCCGTATCGAGCGCCGAGCGCTGCTCGGCCGTCAGCGGCCCGCCTTGGGCTTCCGCGGCCACTTGCACCAGCACGGACAGAAAGCCTTCAATCCGGCGATGACAGCCCGTCAACAATCCGAAAGGGTCCGCGAAACTGCTCTCCGGCTTGGCTCCGATCACTACCGGCATCTTCCAAATCCCTCCTGATACGCTATGCACCTGGCCTCAGTTCCGTTGGATCGATATTGAGCAAAGCTCCCAGCCGTGTCCGGTCCTGTAACAGATCGGCCAGCGTACAACTGTCGAGGACATCGAGAAACGCCCGGACAGCTTTGTCGAGAACCAGCTGCAAGCGGCATGTCGAGGCGATCACGCAATTGCCGCGCCGGGGGCGCTCAAAACACTCCACCAGGGCAAAGTCCGGCTCCATCCTTCTGACGACTTGCCCAAGGTTGATCTCATCGGGACTGCCGGCCAACCTCATCCCGCCGCCCCGCCCGCGAACAGTTTCGATGTAGCCCAGCTTGCCGAGGTTGTGAATGATCTTCATCAGGTGATTAGCGGACAGCCCGTAGGTTTCCGCAAGTTCATGAATCGTAGCCAGCCTCCCGTTCCGGAGGCCGAGGTACATCAGAACCCGGAGACTGTAGTCGGTGTAGTCTGTCAGCCTCATTGGCGCGAAGTCCCGGGCGACTTAAGATGCATGCTATTTACTTCTTATACAGGATGCGCCGCCACATTGCAAGTGTACGATCATGTGGGCGCCGCACCCAGTTCCACGCTGCCTCTAATCGCGCCTTCTCTCCCCACAATTCTCTTGACTATCAAAGATGTATTTGTTATCCATCTTATAGGCAGCAGCGCCACCGGCAATTGCCCGCTGCGATCAGCCGTCCAGGGGAGGCTTTATCGTGCACTTGATCGACACGCGCTACGCGCCCGGATTCGGCGGGTTGCGAAACATATCCGCCGAGAGAATGCCGGGCCACTGGCTGCTGGCGAGCCTGGGCAAGCGAGTGTTACGGCCAGGCGGCCTGGAATTGACAGCGTGCCTGCTGGATAAGCTGGGTATCGGCCAGGGCGACGATGTCCTGGAACTCGCCCCGGGGCTTGGCGTGACCGCCAGGCTCACGCTCAAGAGGCAGCCCGCCAGCTACACGGCCATCGAACGCGATGAAAATGCCGCCCGAAGGCTCGCCGAGTTCCTGCCCGCGTCCGGACGTTGTATTCGTGGAAACGCGGAATACACGGGGCTGGCGCCGGAGGCTTTTTCAGTCGCCTATGGCGAAGCCATGCTCACGATGCAGGCCAGGCAGGCCAAGTTGAGGATTCTCAGCGAGGTGCGCCGGCTTCTGCGGCGCGGCGGCAGGTACGGCATCCACGAGCTTTGCATTGTGCCCGACCAGGCCGGCAGCGAGATCCGTAATGAGATTCAACGAGCTTTGTCGCTGAACATCCACACCGGCGTCCAACCGCTTCTCGGGGCGGAGTGGCGGGAGATGCTCGAGTGCGCCGGATTCCGAGTCGTGTGGGAAGAGCGCGCGCCCATGCGCTTGCTCGAACCCTGGCGGCTAGTGCGGGATGAAGGATTGTTCGGAGCCTTTCGTTTCGGCTTCAATGTGCTGCGCCGGCGGGATGCGCGGCGACGTGTCATCAGCATGCGCCGGCTGTTTCGGAAATACGCCGGGCACCTGGAGGCCGCCGCCTTCTGCTGTGTGAAGGAGTAATCGCAGTTATGGAGGGATCATGAGTTACGTCATTGCAGAACCGTGCATAGGAGTGAAAGACACTGCCTGTGTGGACGCCTGCCCGGTGGATTGCATTCATCCACGAAAGGACGAGGCGGAGTTCGATTCGGCGACTCAGCTCTATATCGATCCGCAGGAATGCATCGATTGTGGCGCGTGCGTTCCGGTCTGCCCGGTCTCGGCCATCTTTGCCCTGGATGATCTTCCGGCGAAGTGGGCCGATTTCGCTGAAATCAACGCGGACCACTATCGGAAATGCCAACGGTAAATGCGGACCCGATTCATGCCGGAGCAAGCTAACGCCGCTGGTCGTCGACCTCTTTCTCGGCGCGGATTTCGTTTTTCTCGATCACCACGTCGCCGGCCTGGTTGCCGAGCCGGATCGCGGTCTTCTGCTGGATGATGTTGCCCCGGATCACGATGTCGCGCGTAGCGCCATCCACGAGGATCCCCGCGTCGCCGCTGGTGCTGCCGTTGTCTTCGATACGGTTCTCTTCGAGCCGGTTGCGGTGCCCCGCCATCGGTTCGTCTTCCTTGCGGAAGTAGATGCCCGACCCCGCATTTCCGCGCACGGTATTCTTCCGCAGCAGGTTGTCGGTGTCCTTGTGTCCGATCGAGATCCCGTGTCCGCCGTTGCCGGCCAGTTCGTTGCCTTCGAACGTGCCGTACTTCACGCGCCAACAGAGGTACAACCCGTCGCTGCCGTTGTTCCGGGCGACCGAGTCGCGCACCAGCGGGCGTTGCGAACCGCTGCCCGGGTGCAGCCCCAGGCCCGAGTTGTTTTCCGACAGGCACGCGATTACCTGCACGTCGTTCGACTGCTGGAAGCTGATGCCGTCGCCGTTGTAGTTGCGTACCTGGCAATTGCGAATCACGGTGCCAAACGCGCGGTACAGGAAGATGCCGGCGCCGCGGCACCCGTTCAGCGGCGGGTTGCGGTCGCGCGCCCCGTCCACCGTCAGGTTCTCCACGCGAGCGCCCTCGATGTTGTAGCCGCTGATGACGGGGAACACGGTCGCGGCCTGCGCCTTCGCGCTCACCATGTAGTCCGACCCGAGTGGCGTCGTGATCGAAAACGAATTGCCGCTCTTGCCCGAGATGCGCGCCACAGTCGTATGGAAGCCGCCGGAGTTGGGGTCCCACACCGCCACGCCATCGCCCACATGGAAGCCTTCCGCATCGGCCACCGTGATCTGCTCTTCGCCGTAGTCGCCGTCCAGCGCGAGGGGAGAAGAGGCGGCGGGCGCCTTCAGCAGCACGGTCTTGCTTCCCTGCCCCCGGACGGTGACATTCGAGCGCAAGTGCAGCGAGTCGCGCATCAGGTAGACCCCCTCCCCGATCTCGACCGTACCGCCGCCCAGCGCGGCGACGTAGTCCACCGCCGCCTGAAGCGCGCGCTGGTCCGAACCCCTGATATCGCCCTCATGCTGGCCCACCCGGAGTACCGGGCGTTCTTCCATGGCCGTGTGCATAGCCCGAGGCAACTGGCCCTTCTCAGACGACTGAGCCCGGGCTGCAAACAGCGCCCCGGAAAGCAAAAACAGTGCTGCGATAGCGGTGGTGTGTTTCATGCTTCATTCAGAGGTACCCCGGCCGGGAGTGCGTTGTCAAAGAAGTCCTTGGGCGCTCACTGCGACGGATCAGATCCGGTCCGCCATTGCGCCGGCGCGGCGCGGGTTTTCGCGGTCGGGCGTGACCGGTTCCTGGAGTCGCCCCGTAGTCGATTCGCGGATTCTCAGTTCAGCCGGCAGGCGAAGGTGTACGGGCCCGCCCGTCCTTCTCCCCTCGATGCGATCGATCACCAGCGTGGCGCTCCGGGAGCCCAGTTCATAGACCGGCTGGGCAACGGCTGTCAGGTGGGGATGATAGGCGTGGCCGACCGGGAAATCGTCGAAAGTAGCCAATGCGATATCCCGGGGACAGGCAAAGCCGGTCTCGTCAAGTGCCAAGAGAACCCCGAGCGCCATGGCCCCGTTCGAGACGAAGAGCGCCGACGGGGGACTCCGTCGAAGAAGAATCTCCTTCCCCAGCCTGTAACCGCAGCGCTCGCGGAAGTCTCCCTCGAAAACCAGCTCGGAGCGGATCTCCATACCGGCTTCTTCGAGGGCGGACCGGTAGCCCTCGAGCCGTTCCCGGCCGACATCCGTTGTCAGGGAGCCGGTAATGATCGCTATATCCCGATGCCCTGTCCGGATCAGGTGCCGGACGCAGGACTCAGCGCCTTTGACGTTATCGACGCTGACCGCATCGAGCAGAAGCCCTTCCGGAACGCGATCGACCAGAACTACGGGAACACCCGAATCCGATACGATCCGGATGTGACTGACCTCGCCTCCGGCCGCGGTGGATGCAAGCAGGAGGCCGTCAACGCAGCGCGAACGAAAAGCGGAGATCACCTCCCGTTCCAGGTCCAAACGCTCATCGGTGTTGGCCGTGACCAGCAGGTATCCGCGCTCGCGGGCGGCATCTTCGGCTCCTCGCATCAACTCCGGGAAGTATGGATTGGTGATGTCTGGAATGACCATCCCGATCATATTCGTCTGCTTTACCTTCAAGCTTCTGGCGATCTGGTTGGGATGATAGTCCAGGTCGCGAATGGCCGCGCGAACGCGCTCCCGGAGCGCTTCGCCGACCGAAGTGCGTCCCGCCATTACATTGGAAACCGTGCTGATGGAGACCCCAGCCCGTTTCGCCACATCCTTGATAGTCGCCACTGGCAGGCCGCTCCTCATCACAATTCCCGGGCGTCGACATCGATTCGACTACCCGCCGTGACGCGAAGCGGCTGCTCGAATTCGAGGAGAAGGACGCCCCGGTCTACGACTGCTTTGAGAGGGACGCGGCATTGGACGCGCGCCCTCGAGCCGGAGAACGGGATCCTGAGACGCCGCAACTCGAGTTCGCCCTCTTCGACGGCGACTGCCGCCTGGAGGACGCCGGCCGCAGCCGTCTGCGAGTAGGTTCCCCAGGACGATCCCGCCACGAAGAGGCAGCGGAACTCGCCCATGTCCTTGCGCGGGCGGAACTCCATCTCCCGTTCGGGCGCCGAGTAGTGAAACCCGGAAAAGGCCGTCAGCAGCGACCAGCTCGACATCGCGCGAGCGTAGTGGTGGCCGCACTCCACCTCGTCCCACGGATTGCGACGCACTCCGTCGTACCGGGCGCGAACGGCTTCGACGATAGCCAACCCCTCATCGACCATGCCTTCGTAAAAGAGATGCGCGGCCACCTGGTACTCCACCCCGGTCCACACCTCGTCCGCGTAAACGAACGGGAGTTCCGGCCGCCCTCCCCGGGGCCAACTGCACAGCAGAAGGCCGGCTTCGTCGTTCAGGGCGTAAATCCGCTGCGCGTTGGCAAAATCGTCGAAGCCGCGACGGAAGTTGTTCTGCCAGATGGAGCGCAAGGCAGTGCGGATATGCTCGCCCGGCAGCAGTTTGCCCAACCCGATCACCTCGGCGAACCACTGTCCCAGAAGCTGGTCTGAAAGGCAGCCTTCTCCGTACTGGTATTTCGCCGGCTTGGACGCATCCACTTTCTGCACGTAATACGATCCGTTCCATAGCAGCCGGTCCAGCCTGGCGGCGCCTTTCCGTCCGAGATCCCGATAGACGGCCGCGGTTTCGCCTTCGCCCAGATGCTCCGCCATGCGAGCCGCGGCAGCCAGGGCTCCCAGGTAGAGCGAACCCATCATCGAGTTCGGGCCGTGGAAATTGATGTCGTAGGTGTTGTGCTGGATGCCTTCCATCACTCCGTCGCGGTCGGCGTCCCACTGCGCCCAGGCGTATTCCAAAGCCCGCTTCACTTGAGGCCATAGCCGCCGCAGCCAGGTCTCGTCGCCGGAAAGCTGCCACTCGCGGTACACCTTCATGATGCAGCCCATTTGGCCGTCAGCCGCGGGAACATTCCGGTCTCCGCCGGGCCGTGGAGGAATCGTGGTGCGAAAACTCATGCTGCCGTCCGGACGCATGTTCACCAGAAAGTCCAGCTCGCGCATGCTGCGCTCCAGGCTCGGATAGAGGTGGGCCAGCGCCTGTTCGTAGTTGAAGACGTGAGTGCAATTCATGGGGCAGCAGCCTTCGTGGTCCCCGCAACCTTCAAAGGCCATCACCACGTTGTTCTCGCCCACAAGAATGGTGTTCGTTCTCAAAATGGAAGCCTGGCTCGAAACCGCATCCACCACAGCCGGCGGCAAGCTGGAGCTGTAGAGAGCGTCGCGGTACCGTTCCGAGCGGCGGCGCAGGGACGGCAGGTTCTTCAGCAGGTAGACCGCGGGCTCCCAGGCGGAGTGCCAGCGGGCGCCATAGGCATTCCGGGCCGCGGCACGGGCGGGCTGGGGCTCCGCGTAGTTCTCGATGTTGGGAAAGTGCCAGCTGACGACGAAATCAACGGCCTTCGTCTCTCCTGGCGCGAGCGTGAAATGGGAGGCGAGCGTGGCGTATTCGGTGGCGCCGTCCGGGGAAGCTTCCGCGGGGGCGTTCGAGAACCGGCCCCGCTCCGAAAACTCGTCCCACCACTTCTGGAAATCGTCCCACCACTCGCCGTGTTCCCAGGCCAGGCGATACGAGACGTCGGATGCCAGCGTGGAAACCGCCATCGAACCATAGCGGGGCGAATCCGGGCCGTACTTCCGGGACGTCATCAACACCCCATGTACGCTGCCGTCCGAACGGTATTCGTTCACGTTCCGGCCGAAGAACGGAACGCGCCGGTCCGAGATCTGGCCCCATAGCCCGGTTTTCCCGTCATAGCCGACCGGATTCATGGCCGACATCGCGACGGCCACATTCAGCGGCGACGAAGCTCGAGAACTCAGTTTGTAGGTCAGGACGGCCACCGGCAGACTCGAGTTTTCGACATCCAGGGGAATCATCGGGTTGAAAGCCGTTAGCGAGGCGGTCACGGGCAACTTCGCGTCCTCGAAGCGAATCCGCGCGAACGGATACGCGCCTTCGAACACCGCTTCCCGGAACCTGGGCAGCCCGAGCGCCCTTTCCCGGTGTTCTCCGAATCCACCCGAGTAGGGCGGCAGGGGCGCTCTTTCGAGCACGCGGACCACCGGCCGTTTCAATCCGCCGCCGGCCAGCCGCAGGCAGGCAAAAGTAAACGGCAGCGTGCCGCCTTTGTTCGGACGGTTGAAGATCTCCCAGTCGCGCAGGTTTCCGAGGCCGCCCAGGGATATCGTCCCGGTCCCGATTCCTCCCAGAGGGAAAGCGATCTCCCGCAGGCCTTCTCCGAGAAAGACGCGGCCGCCCGGAGCGCCCGGCGCCGTGCTGGAAGGACTCGCCGCCCCCTTCCGCGCGGCCGCGCTCACGGCGGCCGTGGATTGGAGCAGGGTCCGCCGGCTGATCATCGGGTTCGCTGGATCTCCGCTCATGGCTTCTCCTGCTCCGGGGGCCGGAATTGCGAATCTTCGAGGGGCACGTTCTGCCTGCCCTGGCGACTCACCACCCAAATCATGCGAGGGCTCTCATAGCGAATGCGGTGCGGAACTTGGACCTGGTCCAGGGGGCGGTAGTCCTCGAACAGATAGCGGACACGCTGCTTGACCCCGTTGGCGAAGGTCTCGTCGCACTCGATGCCCAGCAGCAGACCTCCGGCTGCGTCGAACCATAGGGTATCTTCGGCGCCGCCGCCGCTGACGCCGGACAACACGGCGGCATCCTGGCCGTCGAAAGATTCCCGTCCCTTGAAAGAGATCTGCTTATACAGACTCTTCCAGGCAAGCGCGGGATGAAAGACCGCCAGGCGCCGGACCTGATCCAGGCGCTCTCCGGAAAGAGTCTCGATCCCGTATTCGGGGCTCTCTTCCCAGGCATGCGTGCCGTCGAAGCCACGCTGAATTACCGCCTGGCCCGGGAAACGGATGAAGCGGAGATATCTGTCGGGCGCGGCGGCGAACTCGCGGTACTCTCCCCGGATTCCGTAAGTGGCGATGAAGATCGAACCGGCGAAGGCGCGGCTGGTTACCTGGCGCAAAGCGGCCTCCCCGCCCATGGCCCGCGTGTATTTGGCGAGCACTTCGGCGACTTTCGCGGACTGGCCGCGCGCCTCCCGGGGCTGAAGGGCGCCGGCAAGACCGCCGAGTCCGGCGCGCCGTCCATACACTACATCAGGCTGCCAGTCGATGGCCGTTTGAGCGGCCAAGGGAGCCAGAGCGACCGCCGCGAGTAACCAGGTAGCAAGGCGCATGCGATTACCTCGGGAAACGGGCTTCACGGGGCGGCATGGCGGGAAACGGCCGGTGCGGTTCGGTCTGGTACCAGTAGGCCACCGATGCCAGATCGTCCGTCAAGGGCTGGAATTTCCCATTGGGCCAGTGGCCCAAGGTTTGGATGGTCACCCGCAGGTTCTCCTTGAACCTGATCGGATCGGCGACGTGCCAGCGATACACGGCGTGTTTCGGAATCTGTCCCGCACGTTTGTGGAACAGGGGATAGCCCAGGAAGGGAGTCGAGAACGTAGTGTCGCCGAAGTTCCAGGCGCCGCCGAAGTAATCCTCGGTGCCGGTGGTGCAAATGGTCGGAAACTTGTCGTCGCCATCCATGTAGAATTTCACTTCGCCTTCGCCCCACCAGTCGTTGGAGAGTTGCTCCCATCCGATGAAAGTGCCGACATAATGGCCCCGGCCCTTGATGCCGTCCACAATCGTATGCTCGGGATGTTCGCGGGTGGTCATCGATCGCCGCCAGGATGCGTGGAAGTAGGCCGCATTATCGGGTACCGGCTCGAGGGAGTACGTGATCTGATAAAAGAAGCCGGGAATGTCTTCGGGACGCTGATTTTCAACGGTTATTCGCGCCCGCTTGCGAAAAGGCATCGGCCAATACGAATTGAACCCGCCGCTCGGATTGGAAGCGATCATAAGCGAGTTGACCGGATAGCGCATGCCGTGGGCATTAGCGAACAGGTCGCCCACGGGCGATTCAATGGAGGGCTCCTTCTCGTCGTCCCAGTAAAAGCGGATGATGCAGTCCCGGTAGGCCATTTCGTGCACCGTAATCCAGATGTGCTGGATGATGCCGGGCCCCTGGATGTCTGCGATGGTCACGGTCCGGCGCCTCTGCAGGACGATGTCCGGGCTGACTTTCCACCCGGTGCCCAGTGCCGAAGCATCGCTCATCGGCGTCGGAACGGCGCGCGCTCCGCCGCCCCGCTCGCCGGTGGGGTTCTCGGAAGAAATGGAGCGTGTCTCGGCATCCCGGAGCTGGAACAGAGAAGAGATGCCGGGGAAGCCGGCGGCAGGCGTGGCCGCGGTGGTCTGGCAACGGACCGCCGGGCTGAACAGGCCGCACAATACGGAAGCCGCGGCCAAAAAGTATGGAATGTGTCTCATGCGTTTCCTCTTGTTGACGATGAGCTTCGACTCGGCGGCGCGGACAATCCGTCTGCCGCGCCGGGCCTGAACCCGGACGGCAGACTCGAAAGTCCGCGCCGCTTCGGCTCTGCTTTACCAGTACAGCTTTAGCCCGAGTTGAAGCTCTCGCGCCGCGGCACTGGTGCCGAACACATGGCCGAAGTTCGAATCGCCTACCGTGGTGACCGGCCCAGCGAATTGAGCGTGGTTGAGAGCGTTGAACGCCTCGGTCCGGAACTCAAGCTTCATTCCTTCGCGTATCCGCGACATCGCGAACTCCTTGAGAAGGGACAGATTGGCGTTCTGGACGCCCGGCGCCCGCACGCTGCCGATCGTGCGCGGAGCGTTGCCGAGCGTAAACGGAGCCGGCTTCACGGCGACTTCCGGGTTGGCGAAGTATTGCTCTCGGAAGTTCTCGCCGGTGGTCTTGACCAACGGTGCGGTCAGGTCGGGCCGCTGCCGCCCGTATGTCGGCAAGGCCTTGCTCTGGGAAAGCCCCAGGGCCAGGGGAAGCCCCGACGAGAAACGCCAAATAGCGTTCGTTCTCCAGCCTCCCAGAACCGCGTTCACCACGGGGTGCCAGGAATTGCCCACGGCCTTGCCCCGCCCGAACGGAAGCTCGTACACGTAGCTGATCCCCAGTACCTGCGGGATGTCGAAGTTCGAATACGACCGCTCCAAACGCCGGTTGTTGGGATCCTGCAGACTGCTCCCAATGCCCGTCATCCAATTGTGAGTGGAAGAATCGTCCAGGGACTTCGCAATGGTGTAGGTAACCAGCGCCTGGAACCCCCCGGAGAAGCGCCGTTCCGCTTTGAGCTGGAGAGCGTGATACGAAGAGTTCCCGAACGGACGATTCCAAGTCGAGAAACTCGTGTACTGCGGGAAGGGACGCTGCAGTTGGTACGCGGCCAGCTGAGGGCCGCCCAAGGGAGTGCTCGCCGGCAGGACGCCGTAAAACGGGTTGTCCACCATGGTGTTGAGTTGGGTGATCTGGTCCGCCGTGTACGACTCGATCTCGGGACCCAGATAGTTCAGCTGTCCACTCCCGCCAAAGTACAACTTGGTCCCTTTCTTGCCCACATAGTTCGCGTCGAACAGAAATCCGCCCCGCGTCTCGCGCTGGAGGCCGAAGCTCCAGGACTGTTCATACGGGGTGGCATTGTATTGGTTGCGCATCGGGCCGCTCACGCCTTCGCCGAGGAAAGACATCGCGCCCAGGCTCGAACCGATCGGCAGATTGGGTCCGCCATCGGGAAACGGATCGTGGAACCGGCAGCAAGGCGTCTGGCCGTCCTGCATGTAATTGGTGAGCCAGGCGGTGGAGCGGCTGTATCCCAGGGATCCTCCGCCGCCGGTGCCGGAGGCGCCCCGGTCGGTGATCGCATAGAATACGCCGTATCCGCCGCGGACTACCGACCGGTTGTCGAGTCTGTAAGCGAAGCCGAAGCGCGGAGCGAAGTTGTTCCTGTCCCATCCCCATGGCGACCGGTTATTTTTATCGACGAACTGCAGTGCTCCCTTCAGGTTGGGGAGTCCGGGAACCTGCAGCGGAGACGGGTAGTCCGGATCCAGGAAGCTCTGGCGGTCGAACCTCTCCGTGCGGGGCGTCTCGAGTTCGTAGCGCAGCCCCAAATTCAAGGTGAGGCGGTCCGTCACGCGCCAGTTGTCCTGGAAGTAGCCGGAATAGGCGAAATTCTGCGTGCTCACCCAGGCCGGGATGTCATAGCTGCCGCCGACGCCCACGCCGGTGAGAAAGCTGGCCATGGCATCGCCGCCGCCCCAGCCGTAGTGCTGCGCCGTCATTGCGCGGTCGAAGCTGAACCCGCCCGCCTGCAATCCGGGCTGCACGAAGTTGGTGCGGTGCATACGGCTATCGGTCCCGAATTTCAGTTCGTGCCGGCCCTGGATACGGCTCAAGGCGGCATTCACGTGGTGGGTGTCCATTGCCATTTTCAGGAGCGCATAAGGCAGCGAGCCGATATTTACGTCCGCGGCCGCCGCGTAGTCGTAAATAGCGACTGATGGGGCCGCCTTGAAGCCCGACCATTTCATGTAGGACGGCATCCCCAGCACGTCGAAGGCATCCTCGTCGTAGCTTTGTGCGTTGTCCTGGCTGTCGGTCATGCTGCGGGTGTAGCCATAGGAGAACGTCAACACCGTCCGGGGGCCGAACGTGTGGGTGTGGTTCATCGCAAACAAGACCGCTGCTTCGATCCCGGGTCCGGTGTAGGTGGGGTTGAAGAGATTCTTGTAGGCGCTGGCGCCCAGGCTCTTGCCGATCTGGCGGGAAAACTTGAAGCTGCTCTGGTCGGCGGAGCTGAACCAGTGGTCCACTTTCGTGTCCGACTGCCATGCCTTAATACGATTGGAGCCGACTCCGTACCAGTTCACGAAGCGGTTATAGCCGGGTTGCCCGACGTTCACGTTCGGCATGGGGAAATAGCTCATGACCTTCTGCGACGCGGGATCGATAAGGTTGCCGGGCCCCCTGGGAAGCTGTTGCGAAGTGCCGTTGAGCCGCGCGGCGCCCGGGCTTTCGTAGGTGGCCAGGTTGTTGAATGGGATGTAGCCGCTGCGGACGGGACCGCCCTCGGCCGGATCGTAGACGCCCGTATAGGGATCCCACAACTGCCCTTCCGGATCTTCGCAGCGCCCGTTGGCACTGAATCCGGCGGTGCAGATCTCGCCGAAGTCGCCGTTTCTCATGGCCTCGCTCGGAACGCCGGCCTGGAAGGTAGTGGCGCTCACGTCCCTCAGCCCTTCCAAATTGAAAAAGAAGAACGTCTTGTCCCGTCTGATGGGTCCGCCCACTGTGCCGCCCACGCGGTTATAGCGGCGGGGCGCCATGCCCTGGCCGTAGGCGTTGCTGAACCAGTCGTTGGCGGTCAGCACGTTGTTTCGCAGAAACCAGTTCGCCGATCCGTGGAACTGGTTCGTTCCAGACCTCGTGACGAGGTTCACAACCGTGGAGGCCGTGAACCCGATTTCGGCACTGAAGTTGGACTGCTGCACCTTGAACTCCTGCACGGCATCGACGGAAGGCTGGTAGAGCGGGATGATGACCCCGGAGTTGGGTTCATAGCTGGTCGTGGTCACCCCATCCATCAGCACGTCGGTCTGTGCGGTCCGGCTGCCGTTGGAGACAAAATTCGTGGAGTAAAACGAAATGCTGAACCCGCCCGAAGGCTGGGTGATCCCGGGCGTCAGGCCCGCCAGATCGAAAACGTTGCGGCCCAATAGCGGCAGGTCGTTGATGTACTTCCTGTCGAGCTCCTGGCCTGTAACGGCGTCCTGGGTGGCGAGCCGCATCGCCGAGGCAGACACTTCAATGGTCTGCGTGTCCCCGCTTAAGGCCAGCCTGATATCGAGGCTGCCGCTCTGGTTGACCGTCAGGACGACGTTCTCCTGCGTGTGGGGCTTGAAGCCTTCGGCCTCGATGGTGACGCGGTAGGTACTGGGCGGCAGCGGCCGGACCAGGTACCTGCCGACCGCGTCGCTCGTACCTTTGTAGGCGACCCCTTTGGCTATGTCCGTGACTGTAATACCGGCGTTCGGCACTACCGCGCCGCTCGGATCGGTAATCACTCCCGTTAACGAGCCGCTATAGATCTGAGCGATTGCTGGAAAGGCCCCGATGATGAGAGTAATCAGCAAAAGCCGCACTATGCGGTAACTGACTAAGTGGTGTTTCATAGACCTCCTCTAACTGGCTGCCCGCCCTAAGTGCCAGGCGCCATGGTGTCAACTCTAACAGAGTCAGGCGGGAACTTACAAGAGAAAACATTATCGTTTTACCCGCCATCACCCGATAATTTTTATGCACAGCGACTAACATGTGCGAGGTCTTCGGTAAAACGTTTCATCGTAATTACACGACGTACTTATAGCTTCAGGATTGTAAGAGTTGTAAGTTGAATCGAGGGCTGGTGAGCTTACTTTGCGAGTTACTTCGATGCGGTTCTTGATACAGGCGAAATAATTCCCTATGGGCCGCGGTCGAGCCGGGACAGGATGTCGAGCGCGCCGCGGACATGCGGGACCTCATCTCCGGGTATCCGAGTCCTCGCGCCGGCGCTGCCGGCAGAGTTCAGCTTCCGCATGCTGCCCGCAATCCCGCGTCCGCGCCTGATTTGGGATCGCGGGGATGCGCGGTATACACTCAGTTCGCTGAGAGACGTGAAGCCGCCCGGCTTATTGGAGGCCTGGGCCGCCGGACCGCCGACGCGAATGGCACGGGTGGTCACCGGCTCGAAAGAGAAAAGGTACTCGGCGAAGTGCGCCTTGTCGAAGTAGCCGTCTGTCTCCGGGAATGCTGGTTGAGAATGCAGTTTCCCCACCGGCAGCCAGGTTCCTCGAGGGTCCCGATATTCAACCGCCACGTGGCCGAACCAACCTGAAGTCTCCTCGAGAAATCCGACCGTAACGGCCAGGGCTCCGATCTGTTGCTCCTCCGCCCATTCGTAGCCGTAGTACTCGGCCGGTGGCTTGCCGCCCGAGCTTATACTCGCGAACGTCGCCCCGGGCCCGCCGCGCGCGCCATCCCGCAAGACTTCGGCGGATCCGGCGAGCCACGCCGGCGGCGTGTCCCGATAAAGACTTCCGAAGAGCCGCGGATCGGGCTTCTCGACGGGGGTCAGAATGCGCTGCGCCCGCCGGGCCAGATTCTCACCTCTTACGGTCAACTCAACGCGGCGGCTGCGCGTTTCCGTGCCGGAACGGACTTCGACTGTGAGGGGATAGACTCCCGGCTTCAGCGCGGATCCGCTGATACGCCCGCCCTCGAAGCGCAGTCCCTCCGGTAGTTCTCCGGTCAGCGTCCACCTGGCAGCCTGCCCTGCCCCCACGACCTCGAATTCGAATTGGACCGGCCGCCCGGCTTCCACCACCGGGAGCGGGCCGGCCGGAAACTCGAAGGGCGGCTTGAAAACGGCCTCCGGATCTATTTCGTAGTAGTTGCCGTCGACCCGCCCCCCGTGACGCAGGATCACCTGTTCGCCAACCAGCGCCAGGCGCCGTCCGATGTCCCGCATACCGGCATCGGGCAGATCCGCGCGCGTGACGTTCTGGTAGCGATCGTTAAAAGGCTCCTTCCAACCCTGCTCCGGGAAGAGCAGTTCCCGCGGGATGCCGCGGGTGCCCCGGACGATTCCGAGGAGTCCGCTCAAGGTGGCGGCCTGGTTATCGGCATCGAAGCCGAGCGCGCAGGAAACATCCAGCGTGCGTTGAAAATCGCCCTCTCCGTACAGCAATGCCAGCACGGCGAAGGCTCCGTTGAGGTTGGCATTGGTGGCGGTCCGGCATCCCGGTTCTTCGGCCAGGTAGTACTTCGCGATGGCCTCCTGGCGCGCAGCCTTCCAGTCCGCGGGATGTTTCCGATAGAGAGCGATGACTTCATCCACCGTCCGCGCAAAGCGCGCGCCCGGCGGCAGGGCTTGCCGTCCGGTCTCGATCAGCTTCGAAATGTCCTGCTCAAAGAAGGCCGCGGCGTACATCGCGCCGTAAAATACTGCCGGCTCGACTCCCCAGTCGTCGCTCATGACGCGGGCCGCCCAGTCCGTTTTTGCGGCCGCATAGCGCACCATGCCGGGAGCAGTTACAGCCCAAATCTCGTTCACCAGTTGGGGATCGATCTGGAACCAGTGCGGATTGACCTGTTTCCTTCCGGTCCAAGGGGGGTCGAAGCCGTACCGCATGGCGGCCACGGCGGCACGGTTGGCCAGCCAGACGTCCCTGCGCACATGCCGCTTCCAGAATTCGGCCAGTTCGGAGTAGCGCGGCTCAATACCGTGCTTCTCCATCGCCAGCAGGTACATGTACTCGATATCTGTGTCGTCGTCGGAGAAGGCCCCGTTGACCGCCTTCATCCGGGCGGCGCCCCAGCCGCTGTAACCCAGGGGGAACTGGTCCGGCCCGGGCTGCTCAAAGTACTTCTGCTCGTGCGCCAGCCCGTAGATGTTCCCGGCACACTGTCCCAACCACGAGGCATAGACCTTGTCCCGATACTCCGCGGCCCCGATTCTCAGCCGCTGGGCAAAGCTCACCTGCGTGAGCAGGAATAGAAGCAGTGACGAAACCAGGGTCCGAAGGGCCATACCCCCAACCAAACAATCATTTGAATCCTACATTTGATTGGATGCCCTGTCAAGGCCAAATTAAGGCGTTAATATACTTGGCTAATCCATCCCGGCAACTCGCAACCCGGCCCGGTCTATGCCATGATGGGACCGGACGCTATGCCGTCTAAAGCCGCCAAAAACCCTCCAGAATGCGCCGAAGGCCCGGAAGCCTTTCAGCGGTTCGACACTGCTGTGTCGAAGCTCCTAGCGGTCCCACGGGCCGTGCTGGTGGAGCGAGAGGCAGAATACCGCAAACAGGTTGACGCCAATCCCCGCCGCCGTGGACCGAAACGGAAGGCCGAGATCCTTGCGGCGGCGCAACAGGAAGCTCTCGCCAAACTCGAAGCCGAGAAGCAAGCCATCGAGAACAAGATCGTTGACGTGCATCGGGAGATCGTGAAGCGGAAGCTCCGTGGACGGAAGCGCCAGCGGTAGGACTGCGCCTTTTCCACTCCTAAATACTGCCAGAGGATCACGCCGCATGTGTACTACTCTGGACCCGATCTACGTAGAACCAATCGACTTTCGAGTTCGGCCTGTTTTTGAGTTGTCCATCGTAGCCGATGGAAGGACCGCAGATGGCCGAGTCGTTGACCGAATCTACCGATGTCGTGTTGGGGCAAAGGACATCAACGAGGCGTACCGCAAGTTGCTTCTCGCTCTCGACCTACCTTGGTACATTGCTGAACACGCTTACCACAAACTCGCCACAGGTGGCGGAAAGTGAATCTCAGGCCATTTCGCCAATCGGAGGCATGTCGTCTTCATCATCGACTGGTTTCAGCGAGTAGCCCATCACGTCGGCATCATTGAAATTCCCGGTCTCTTCGCCCGTGCTGTCGATGAAAATCAGTCTACCGTCCTGCCGCTTGACGGTTGCGGCGTCTACTTCGTGTGGCGTGCTTCTCGGCTTCCTAAACGAAACGATGTACCTTTTGTCGGCCATACTTGGTAATCTATCACGCTGCTACTATTCGTCTCCAGTGATACTATCGTTGGTTAACTTGACAGCCGCCCATAGCAGCCGATACTGGTACACATGACCACTCGTAAGCAGAAAGCCCAAGCTGTTCGTGACACCCTTCTTTCCGATCCCTCCAAGGCCGGGTCCGAGTACAACGCCTTCCGTGCGGCATTGAGGACGGCACTGAAGATGCCGCTGACCGCCGCCACGGTTGACTACCTATACGTGACCCTGCCAACGACAGCCTGATCGCCATGCCAGATTCCTCAATCCTCAGTACGGCGGCTTTGCTATCTCTTGTGGCCGTCGTGGGAATGTGTTGCGGCTGCAACAGCAAAGAACTCTCCAGAGCCCAAGCGCTTTCGCTCTTGGAACAGGAGGGGCGGCATAAGCCAATCTCAGTAAGTCTTGCTGTCGATGACGGCGCTCGACTTTATAAGTGCGGCTTTCAGAGCAATTTGTGGGCGAACGAGCAAGGCTTCTACGACAAACTCCCACAAGAAGTTGCTTCCAGTTATTATGAGAAGTATTTCAGGACACAGGGTATAGACGGTGCTATAAACTTCCACACGACGATGTACTGGCGTGACTATCTGCTGCCGGATGGAATAGCCAGCTTCGACGGTGTACAGTTCTGGAAAAACGGATGGCCGGATGAACGGGTTCCGCTGCTTACGTACAGAGACGGCAAGCACTACATCACCAATATCGCTTTCAAAGGACCGTTTGTGTTCGAGGTCACTGGCATCACCCAAGGCGACAAGCCCACGAGCAGAAAAGTTGAATACTCGTGGAAGATCGACTGGAATCGCCGCCGTCCGGGTCTGAAATTATGCTGTTCGGACATTGGAAGCGGGAAAGGCATTGCAGCTTTTGAACTCTACGATGACGGCTGGCGGCTCGTCTCGCAAGAATAGACCCGGCGAGTCATCCCTCCATCGTAGATTCAATAGTCGCAGCGAGTAGGAAGTCTGTATCTGGCTCATTTGCCCGACGCTCATTATAATCCGCAAGGGCTTTCTCAAGGTCGTTTGTGTTGCACATGCAATGCCACTCCAATCCTCGTAGGTATGCTTTCATGACCAAGTATTTGTTCTCTCTGAGTTGCGTCTTCATCGTGTAACGTTCTCCGATATAGCTCGTGCTAAAGTGTCTGAGAGTCGTGAACGACAATTATCGGGTCTGGTGTGCGTTCTGCGGCCAATTCCAACTTCCCGGTCAGTTCCTTGTACGTGAGTCGCTTGCCAACGATCTTCCGCAGGACGAAGCTGAAGCGGTTCGAGTCGTTCATCGGCTGGCGGTTGTTGAACCGGAACGCCTGTTCGTCCACATAGCGGAACAGATGGAACGGTTCGACCGAAACATACGTGCCGCCAATGGTCCGCTTCAACAGGCTCCAAAAGTTCTCCATACCGTTCGTATGGACTTGGCCGTTCACGTATTCGACAGCATGATCTACGAACTGATGTAGATACTCGCCGTCCAGACCCTCATACGACTTCAAGGTGTCCGTGTAGACTTCGGCTCCCGGCTCGACATGCGCTTTCACAATGGCCTGTAGTAGCGTCTTCTTGCGGTTCGCCACGACTTTGGTTTTGACCTTGCCGCCTCGTTGCAGTATGCCCATGACGGCGGTTTTGTCTTTGCCGCCCGTTCCAGTGATCTTCCGTGCCCGAACGTCTTTGTGCATGTTGCGAGACTTGCCGCCGATGAACGTCTCATCGACTTCGATCTGACCGCCGAGTTTGCCGCCTGTCTCATCGTCCTGCATGGCGAGACGAATCCGATGGAGCATGAACCATGCGGTCTTTTGGGTGACTTCGAGCGCCCGGTGGACTTCCCACGATGAGACGCCGTTCTTGCAGTTGGTCACGAGCCAAACGCAGGGGAGCCATTTGTCCAGTCCAAGAGGACTATCCTCAAAGATCGTTCCGGTTTTGATGGAGAACTGGCGGCGGGGATGCCGGGAACTGCATTGCCAGCGTTGCTGATTGGCAAGGAAGCCGACATGGGCGCTGCCGCAAGTCGGGCAGGTAACGACGCCGTTCGGCCAACGCTTCGCCGCCATGTACTTCAGGCAGTTTTCAGGCTTGGAGAAGTAAACTATTGCATCCCTTAGACTTGTTGGCTCGTAGGGCGGCTCTGGCTCCATGTTTCTATGGTAGCCGGAAAAGCTGGATTAGTCAAGTATATTATTGCCCAAATTAAGGCTTGACACGGAACTCGCTTGAATCGCATGATTCAAATGGTCGTTTAACATGCGCCCTGTTTTCACCCGGAAGCAAAAAGCAGTCAAAAAGACAACCAGCGAACGGCTCCTGGACGCGGCCGAGCACCTGTTTGCCAGGCAAGGCATTCGGGCGACCTCGTTGCGCGAGATCACGGAGTTGGCCGCGATCAACATCGCGGCGGTGAACTATCACTTCCATTCCAAGGACGCGCTTGTCAGGGCCGTCTACGAACGCAGTTTCGGCCCGCTCAACCAGGAGCGCCTGCGGTTGCTGAACGAGGCCGAAGCCGCGGCGGGCGAGGGCCCGCTCTCCATTGAAGCCGTCCTCAACGCGCTGTTCGAACCCATGGTGAGAGAGTGGCGGGAGAATCCGAACTTCATCCTCATGATCGGGCGGCTGCATAGTGAACCGGATACGGAGCTCCTCAGCTTCGTTCTGCGGCTCTACGAGGACCTGATCCGCCGTTTCCTGGCCGCCGGCGCCCGCGCCCTTCCCGGGTTGTCGGCGGGGAATACGTTCTTTTGGACGCACTTCCTGTTCGGTGGAGTGGTTTACACGTTTCTGTCCGTCCAAGACCTGGAGAACCTGCAGGCAGGCCACTCCATCCTGGACGATCCGGAGGAGTTCCTGGCACGACTGATCGCCTTCGGCGCGGCGGGACTCCGGGCGCAGGTAGAGATGAAGGGTTGATGCGACAATTCGTTTTCTCATTCCTGATTGCACTGACCGTTCTCGGCCCCGCGCACGGTCAGCCGGCGCAAGACGGGTTCACCGTCGCAACCGGCCGGATCACGCTTGAGTTCGACGACCAGTCCAGGCGAAGCCTGCACTGGCAAGGCGCGCGGCGCAGCATTGTCGCACACCAACCCTCGGCTCAGGACGGAATCGTCATCTCGGGCGCTGAATACAGCGGCTTCCCGCTGGATCCCAAGCGCACCGTCCAGCGCCGTATAAACGACCCGGAGTTCGGTCCCGCTCTCGAAGCCGTGGTGACCGGCGTCGTGAAGGATAAAGAGCGGCAGGTCCATCTGGAGCGCATCACGCGCGTGCTACTCCCGGACGCCTTCCCCGACTCCGCCCTCTTCACCAGCACGTACCGCAATCTCGGAACGCGTTCGCTGCATGTGGATCGCGTCCATAGCCAGCGGCTTCTGCTGGACCGTTCGCTGGCCGATCCGCAAACCCGCCCTTACGAGTTTGCGTCCTTCCAGGGCGGCGCGTACAAATGGGGGCAGGAATACGCCGTCATCCGCCTGGACCCGGATTTCAGACAAAGTAATTTTCAGGGCGTGGATGACGTTCGAGGGCCGGAGGGAGTGGGCGGCGGCATGCCTTTCGTTGACGTCTGGGCGCCCGATATGGGCGTGGCCCTCATGCACCTCGAGAAGACGCCGCAGTGGCTTTCCCTGCCTGTGGTAGTGCGTCCGGACCGCCGCGTGGAGATGAGCGTCCGCGAGACTCCACTCGCCAAATTCGGACAGCCCGAATGGCTTAAACCGGGTGAAACCTACACCACAGTGCTGACGGCGCTCGTGTTTCATCATCTGGACTACTTCGACGGCCTGCGGACGTACGGACAGTTGCTGCGCCGGCGGGGCGTTTCCATTCCCGATTCGTCCTCCGATTACGCCCATGAGCCATATTGGAAGAGCTGGGGTTGGATGGAGCATTTCACGGTTGCACGAATCCTCAACATTCTTCCCGAACTGAAATCGATGGGAATCCGGGTCGCCAACGTGGACATGGGATGGTACGACTACATGGGCGACTGGCTACCGAACCGCGCGCCGGACAAATTCCCCCGCGGGGATGCGGATATCGTCGATCTGATCCAGCAGCTACACAGACAAGGCTTCCGCAGCAGCTTCTGGTGGTATCCGCTCGGAGTCAGCCCCCGCAGCCGCCTGGCTTCCGAACACCGCGAATTCCTGGTTCAGGGTGAAGACGGTTCCCTTCCCCTGGACCCCAATGACTTCTACCAGCTTTGTCCGGCGTACGAGCCGGCCCTGGCGCATCTCCGCCAGGTGCTCACGCGCGCCGTTTCCGTGTGGGGCTTCGACGGCGTGTACAGCGATTACCAGGGCCTTTCGGCGGTGCCGGCTTGTTTCAATCCTCACCATCATCACAAGTCGCCACTCGATTCGTTCCAGGCGGTCCCACGGATGTTCGAGATGATCCAGACCACGCTGCGCAGCCTGAAACCCGATTCGCTCCACGAAGTCTGCATCTGCTCGCTGCCTCACTCGCCGTACAACATGCCCTTCTACGACCTTGCCAACGCTTCCGATCCGGTCAGCACCTGGCAGGTGCGCAGCCGAATCAAGGTGGAAAAGGCCATTCGCGGTGGGACCTTCGCGGTGGGGGATTGCTACCAGATTCCCATTCAGGAATGGACCGGCTACTCGGTTCCGGAGTCCTTTGAAAGCGCCATGGGCACCGGGGCGCAACTCACTACCTTCTACACCCATCTCGATGAATCCCAGCGAGGGCCCTGGACACGCTGGTTCCGCGAATACCGCGAGCTGGACCTGGGCCACGCGGAGTACCTGAACCTCTACGATCTGGCGTTCGACAAGCCCGAGGTGCATGTGTTGCGCAAGGGCGCGGACCTCTACTACGGCATTTTCGCGGATGTCTGGCCGCGAGACCGCCATCAGATCGAATTGCGGGGCCTGCGGCAGGGCGTTGTTTACGAAGTGTACGATTATGCCAACCGCCGCGCGCTGGGCACCGTAACCGGTCCCAACCCGCGCCTGAACATGGCGTTCAAGGACAGCCTGTTATTGCGTCTTCGCCCGGTCAAGCAACCATGACAAGAAGAGATTTGTTCGGGGTGCCTTGGGCACTCACTCTGACGCCGCCGGCGCCCGGGCAAAATCCGGACCTGGCCAACCTCTATGACTTCGTGAGTTGGGCCGCAGGCAAGAACCGCCTGGCGCTGTCCTTCCTCGATCCGCGTTGGAAGGACCTTTCCGCCTGGAAAGAGATCGCCCGGCCGCTGTTCCTGCGCCAACTCAGTTTCGATCCACCGGCCCTGCCGCTTGGCGCCGACACACTCGACCGCGAGCTACGTGACGGACTCGAGGTGGAGACCCTGAGCATTCATGCCACGGAAGCTCACCGCATACCGGCCTGGCTGGTTATGCCGTCGCGACGCCGTGGACGCCTGCCCGGAGTGCTGGCCATGCATTGCCATGGCGGCTGCTATGTCTGGGGGCACGGAAAGATCTTGAGCCACCCGGACGATCCAGAGCACCTGGTCCGGTATCGTCAAAATGCTTATGGCCGGCCCTACGCGGAGCACCTGGCACGCCGCGGCTTCGCGGTTCTGGTGATCGACGCCTTCTATTTCGGCCTCCGGCGGCTGGCTGTCGAATCGCTGCAACCCGCCGGTGCGCCTCCCGCGGCGGCGAAGGCATTAGTTTCGCTCGCCGCGCTGAAGCCGAAGTCTTCGGAGTGGTATGCCATGGCAGACCGGATCTGCCAGGAATACGAACACCTGACGGCCAAGACCCTCTTTTCAGCCGGCATCACCTGGCCGGGTCTGCTGGTTTGGGATGACCGGCGCAGCCTCGACTATCTCGCCAGCCGGCCGGAGGTGGATCCGGACCGCCTGGGTTGCCTCGGCTTGTCGATCGGCGGCCTGAGGACCGCCCACCTGATCGCCGCCGACCCCAGGATCAAAGCCGCCTGCATCACCGGGTGGATGACCGAATTCCGGACCCAGCTTCGTAACCATCTTCGCCATCATACCTGGATGATCTACATACCCGGGTTATATGCGGCCATGGACCTGCCCGACGCGGCCGGGTTGATGGCGCCGAATGCCCTCCTGGTCCAGCAATGTTCGCGCGATATCCTATATCCGGAGGAGGGCATGCAGTCGTCGGTGAAGAAGCTTCTTGGAATCTGGACGAAAGCCGGCGCCTCCGAGCGTTTCCGCGGGGTTTTCCATGACGTACCGCACTCGTTTTCACCCGCCATGCAGGAGGAGGCCTTCCAGTGGCTCGAGAAGTGGCTGCGGAGTTAAAAGCAACCGCTCATGAAGGACCTCCCGAAGTCCGCGCGCCGGTCTTCTCCTGCGAAAGTTCGCGAGCAGACCGGACCAGCTCATCGAGATTAGCCCTCAGCCACGAGCTTTCGTTTCCGGATCGAGTCAGTAAGAAGCTGGGTCCGAGTCCCAATACTGAGTCTGTTGTGGCAACAACTCGTGTGACAGCCATCGGACTGCCGTGCGGAAGGACTTCCCATGTTTCACTGCCATCATCGCTGCGTAGCAGGTGATATTCCGCGGCAACCCACATTGTCCCATCCGGGCCGAAATCCAGCGAAGTCAGCCACGCCCGTGTGGCGACCGGCTGCCTCTGCCAGCTTGCACCGCCGTCCCGCGTACGTAGCATAACGCCGTACATTCCCACGGCCCAGCCATTCTGGGGGCCGCGGAAGCGTATGTCGCTCAGGTTCTCCCAGACCCCAGGCACCTTGATTTGCTGCCAGGAGTTCCCTCCGTCGGTAGTGCGAAGGAGAAGGCCGGACCAGCCCACAGCCCATCCGCGGTTCTCGTCGATGAAGTGCAGTCCATCGATGGGCTGAGTCACGAAAGTACGTTGCGGTCGCCAGGTCTTGCCGCCATCTGCAGAATGAAAAACGACTCCTCCGAAGCCGGCGACCCAGACTTTGTCACCGACCGCCTGAACGGCAGTCAGGTTCTCCTGTGTGTCCAGGTCTACGGAGCGCCATGTTTTGCCGCCATCTATGGTTTCCAGTACAAGGCCGGAATCGCCGGTCACGAATCCTCGGTCCGGAGTGACAAAGTGGAGAGCCCGCAAGCGGCGCGAAGCCGGAACGCGAATCATCTCCCAGGCTCCGTCGTCAACGCGCCTGAGCGCGATCCCGTCCTCACAAAGCAGGTAAACGGTCGAGCGATCCGGCGTCGTCACGCCCCGCGGAAAGCACCCGCCCGGATCTTGCGAGAACAGGTTGGACGCTGCAAAGAAGAGCAACAGCAGTACACTTGCGCGCATATCCAGCAAAGCAAAAACGATTGGAGAAGCGGGGCGGGACAGCGCCGCGATCCCGCCCCCAGAAGGAGCGTGCCGGCCTATTCGACCTTCACCTCGATCGCTTTGGTTTTCGCCTTCTCCGTTTTGGGCAGATGCACCAGCAGCATGCCGTCCTTAAACTCGGCTCTCAGCTTCTGTTCGTCTACGCCGTCCGGGATGTCGAAGGTCCGCATGAAGGTGCCGTAAGACCGTTCGATGCGATGGAATTTCTTCCCTTTCTCTTCCTTCTCCTGCTTACGCTCACCCTGGATGGTAAGAAGGCCGTCCTGCACGGTCACTTTGAAGTCTTTCTTGTCTACTTCCGGGATCTCGGCCTTCACGAGGTATTCCGCGTCCGTTTCGGAGATGTCCACCATGGGCGTCCAGTCGGCGACTTGCAGAGCTTCCCGTGCGCCGGTGACGCGCGATGGCCAGCGAGAAAGCACGCGGCTGAAACGATCCGTCAGCTCTTGCATCTCCTTCTCCATTTCCTTGAAGGGGTCCCAACCCCAGCGAATCAAGCTAGCCATTGTGTTCAGTTCCTCCTTAAAAGCGTGGGGCCGCGCGGCGGGAACGGCTGGGGAGAGCACAACTCCAACCCGAGCGTTAGGCCTCGTACCCGCACGCTCACAGTTGGTTCAGGCTTCGGCAGGCCTGAGAAGCAGGCCGGTCTTTGCCCGAAACTATCCACAGATTTAGCACAGAAGCGCCTGACTGTCAATATCCGTGGAATATTATATTAGCGCACAAGGCTCATATATGAGAACTTGGCACTGCCTCCCGCTGAGTCTCTAGTGCTCATGTTGTAACCCAGCCGGCCCCCTCTTCGTCTGTTTCAAACAGGAGCAAGGTTCAGGCTCCCCCAGACGGTCAGTCTGAACGCTTATACGATGAGGTGAATCGAATGTTTGATACCATGCTCTCTCGTGATATCCAACAGACACTAGAGCACTTCCATCGTACGATGGACCAGGCGCTCAGTGACTTCTTTGCCCCTTCCGGTTTCCGCGCCGCCACCTCGGACGGAACCGAGTGGACTTTCGCGCCCACCGTGGAGACTGGCTGGAACGATGACAACCTGAATCTGCGCGTCATTCTGCCCGGCGTCACCGAGGACGACGTGAAGGTCAACGTCCAGGGCAACCAGCTCGTGGTGGAAGGGGAACGGAGGGAACCGGAGAACTTTGCCAGAAACGGGGGCTCGTTGCGGCTGCCTTACGGCAAGTTCTACCGCGCGATCGACCTGCCCAACGGCCTCGACCAGGACCGGATCCGTTGCCGGTTGCATGATGGGGTGCTCGACATCCAGATTCCTATCATCGAGTCGATGAAGCCGCGGCTCATCCCTATCGAAAGCAGTGAGAGCCGGAAGGCTATCGCCGCATAAGCAGCGGACCTCCTTAGTCAAGGCATAACACTGGGAGACCGCTCGCCTCTCGAATTAAGCTCAATCCGAAGGCGGGCGTCTCCCCGAACAATACTCCCGATCGCGGCGGACGCCTGCACTTATGTGCTGCATCCACTCCGGGAATCACTTTATAGGTGTGGAGGAAGCGCGATAAGTCGCTTGCGACCGTGAAGACAACACCATGACTGTTTTGAACAAGAACACGCGTTACTTATTCAGCCTGACCGTGGCACTTGCCTCGGTTTTGGGGTTTGTCTGCACGCTTGATTGGATTGCATCCCGCGAGGTAGGTTCCCTTGACAGCGTGTTTCTGCTGCTCGGTGGCGCGCTTGGCGCCCTGGTGTTCGCGCTGCTCGCAGCAGAAGCCCGCATCGAAGGGCCGATGTCCATCATCAAAAGGCCCGAGATGTACACGAAACACGGCCGGTCCAGCGGACTGTTCCCTCGCCGGGTCGAGGCATAAGTTGTGAGGAATGCACATGGCGTATGTATGATGCGATTTCGGAAGCCTCTCCACAACAGCCTTTCCACTGGCTGCCCGACAGCTACTACCGTCTGCGCGACCCGGCACTGATCGCCCGGGTCGCAGCCGTAGAGGCCAGCGGGTTGAAAGGCGAGATCTTTCCCGCTGCCAAGCTTAAACGCGTGAACGGGCGCCCAGCCATTTCTTCACTCGACGTTACAAGCGTTGAAGAGTGGGACTTGAGAGGCTACTCCAAATGCGAAGCAGCGCACGATTTGGTGGAACTCGTTCGTTAGCGGCGAACGCCTCGCGGCCGGACTTGCGCAGCGGCAGCGGCCGCACGCCGCCCGGTGAGGATCGACAGCCTCGTAGCGAGCTGCAATTCGAGCTGGGCCGAAAGAATTTCGTCAGGGCTGCTGCCATTGCTGCGTCAATGGGTCTGCCGCCCAACGAGATCCACGACATTCAATGCGAAGCTCTTTGGCAGGCGGCACTAGAAAGAAACGGGCCTGGAACCAGACGTCTTGCACGGCAATATGGGTTTTCGGACGAAGAACTGGAACAGGTCCTCAGAGAACGGGCCCAGCGCCTGGGTGAAAGCAGCCAGGGAAAACCTCTGGCTGCTTGCTATGACGCGCGCACCGAAAAATATTTGTCATTCGAAGAATGGGTAGAGCAAGCGAGGACAGTTCCGCGAACGCCGCCGGGACTCTTGACAGCGGCGGCGCGATGGTTAAAATATCTATTCGGAAGATAACTTTCGCTGAGTGCGCTAATCCACTCGCGGTAACGCTTCATTACTCGAACCCTTCGTTTTTTTTGAAGCTGAGGAGGAAAGCAATGGAGTGGCGACAACGTCAGGTAACCTCCAGCCGCGGAGTTCACAGTGCGGACGACGTTGTTCTTTCAATTAGTCCCGTGGCCGAGGATCACGCTGTCCTCAAGCGCATCCTTCAACCCGAGGGCTGGCAGGTCCAGGCGGCCGATTGCTGCGAAGAAGCATTTCGGCGTCTTTCTTCCTGTCTGGCGCCGGCAATCATCACCAGTGACGTATTGCGCGATGGCGACTGGACGCGAATTTTGCGGCACGCGCAGGCTCATTTGCGGCCGCCCAGACTGATCGTCGCCTCTCGCCTTGCAAATGAGCGGCTTTGGGCGGAGGTTCTTAATCTCGGAGGCTACGATGTGCTCATAAAGCCGTTCGTGGCTGACGAGGTTCGGCGGGTCGTGTCGCTGGCATGCTCACTTCCGGCCAGGCGCGACAGCCTGCCCCAGTTTGCCAAAGCTCACCTCGCTACCTCCGCCGCATAGCCAACTGTAGCGGAAGACAGCCGGCGCTTTGGAGGTGCGGATGCGAATCCAGGTTGAACGATACAAGCGAATGCTCGAGACCAAACACGCGGAACTGCTCGCGGCGACGCGACACCGGGAGGGGATCGCGGTCGATCGCTCGCCTGATGTCATAGATGAGATCCAGGCTGCCGTCGATCAGGAGCGTGCCGTCTTGGAACTCGATCATACGAGCCGATTCGAGAGGGTACGTACGGGGTCTGCCAGCGATGCGATGAACTTATCAGCACCGCGCGCCTGAAGGCAATACCGTGGACATCTTTCTGCATTAGGTGTCAGCAGGAACTTGACGAAGTCAGCTCTGAGTACTTCCCGCATGCGGCGTAAGGTTCGAGAGCGAGTAAGCACTGACGGTAAGAGGAGGACATGAACACGCAGGAGTTGACCGTAAAGACACACCTCATGACGCGAGAAATCGCAAAGGCTTCGCCGGTCCGCGACGGCAGTCGCTCTCATTCGAACGCCGACCGAAGGGCCGCCCGAGTAGTACTGGTCGGCAATTATGTGCCGCGACAGTGTGGAATCGCCACTTTCACGGCCGATCTCTGCGAAGCTTTGGTACGGGCGCTGCCCAACGGAGACTGCTTCGCTGTTCCTGTCAACGATAGACCCGAAGGATATGCTTACCCGGAGCGAGTCCGCTTCGAGCTTTTCCAGGACGACCTCTCCACGTACACGGCTGCCGCCGATTTCCTGAACATCAGCAACGTGGATGTAGTCTGCCTACAACATGAGTATGGAATTTTCGGCGGGCGGGCTGGGAGCCATGTTTTACACCTCCTCCGAGACCTTCGCGTGCCTCTTGTCACAACGCTCCACACCGTGCTCAAGGAGCCCGACGCAGACCAGCGAGCGGTGATGGAGGAGATTGCGGACCTTTCCGATCGCCTGGTTGTAATGACGAACCGCGCCGCGGAGTTCCTCGAAGACATTTACGCCATCCCCGGCTCCAAGATCGACATCATCCCGCACGGCATCCCCGACGTTCCTTTCGTCGATTCGAATTTCTACAAGGATCAGTTTGGGCTGGAAGGCAAGAAGGTGCTGCTCACGTTCGGACTGTTGTCGCCGAATAAGGGGATCGAGCAGGTTATTGAGGCTTTGCCGTCCGTCGTCGCGCGTCACCCGGATGTCGTGTATGTGGTCGTGGGAGTCACCCACCCCCATGTACAACGAAAGGATGGCGAATCGTATCGCCTCTCGCTCCAGCGTCTGGCCAGGAGCTGCGGTGTTGACGGGCACGTTGTTTTCCATGCACGCTTTGTGTCTTTGGAAGATCTTACCCACTTCTTAGGAGCCACCGATATTTACATCACACCCTATCTGAATCCCGCGCAGATTGTGTCGGGCACATTGGCCTATGCCGTGGGTTGCGGGAAGGCGGTGGTTTCAACACCTTACTGGCATGCCGAAGAACTTCTGGCCGACGGACGGGGGATTATTGTACCATTCAACGATTCCAGTGCGCTTGCGTCGCAGCTAATCGACCTGCTCGACAACGACGTCCTGCGAAATAGTATGCGCAAGAAGGCCTATCTCTTTGCGCGAAAAATGACCTGGCCGAGTGTCGCCCGGTCTTATGTAGAAACGTTCGCGCGAGCCCGGGAGGAACGAATGAGAAGCCCGCACCTGACGTTCATGGCCGCCACGCTCGCCGAGCGGCCGGCCGAACTCCCGGAGCCAAACCTCGATCACCTCTTGAGGCTGACCGATTCCACAGGCATTTTTCAGCACGCGGTATTCACAGTTCCGAATTATTCGGAAGGCTATACAACCGATGACAATGCCCGGGCGGCCCTCTTTTCCGTGATCGCTCAACTATCCGGCATCACGGTTCCGGGCGCCGAACGCTATTTTGCCTTTCTATGGCATGCCTTCAACCCGGAAGTCAATCGATTTCGCAATTTCATGAGATACGACCGCCATTGGACCGAACGGCTCGGTTCCGAGGACAGTCACGGCCGGGCTGTCTGGGCACTCGGGACGGCTGTCGGGCGCTCCGAGGACGATGGGCTACGCGGCCTGGCTGGCCGCCTGTTCGATCTGGCGTTGCCGGTATCGTTTGCATTCACGAGTCCGCGCGCCTGGGCATTCATTCTGCTGGGCTGCCACGAGTACCTCCAGCGATTTTCCGGAGACCGGGCAGCCCAGTTGGTCAGGGATACGCTTGTCAAACAACTTGTGCGGCTGTACGAGGAACACCGATCCGAGAACTGGATTTGGTTCGAGGACATTGTGTCGTACTCCAATCCATCGCTTCCGCATGCCATGCTGGTCTGCGGCACAGATTTGAAGCGTGATGACCTTACGGAAATCGGCTTGGATACGCTTCGCTGGCTGGTGGAACTTCAAAAGTCCGAGGAGGATTATTTCACCCCGATAGGCTCGAACGGATTCTATCGTCGGGGCGGTTCACGGGCTCGCTTTGATCAGCAGCCGATTGAGGCCGGCGCCATGGCATCTGCATGCCTGGAGGCGTGGCGGATCTCGGGCGATTCTTACTGGCATCGCGCGGCGCACCGGGCGCTGGAATGGTTTCTCGGCCATAACGATCTTAGGCTCAGCCTTTATGACGGCCGGACCGGTGGGTGCCGGGATGGCCTGCATTCGGATAGAGCCAACCAGAACGAGGGCGCCGAAGCGACGCTATCGTTTCTCACTGCCCTCGTCGAAACCAGGCTGGCATCTCGGATCGCTGGTTCGAAGGCCAGAGTCGCAGTCGCGTCCTAAAGGGTATGCATTCTATTGATGAAAACGGTCACGCAATTCTCTTTCACCGGTATCCGAAGAACCCCATCCTGACCGCTTCGGATTGGCCGTATCCGGTCAATTCAGTATTTAACTGTGGTGCTACCATTCTTCCGGACCAAAGGACCCTTCTGCTTTGCAGGGTAGAGGATAGAAGCGGGCGCTCGCATCTGTGCGCCGCCAGATCCCGCGATGGCGTGACCGGATGGGAAATCGATCCGTCGCCGACCATGCGACCCGATGTCGAGAACTATCCCGAGGAGATCTGGGGCATCGAGGATCCGCGAATCACGTACGTCGCGGAATTGAACAAGTACGCGATCGTGTACACGTCGTACTCGCGCGGCGGCCCAGGCGTGTCCCTCGCTCTGACTCGGGATTTTCGCTCATTTGAACGGTATGGCGTGGTGATGCCGCCGGAAGACAAAGATGCCGCGCTTCTGCCGCGCCGGATCGGCGAGCATTGGGCCCTTATCCATCGTCCGGTGACGACCTGGCAGGGGGCACACATCTGGATCTCCTATTCTCCCGATCTCCGGCATTGGGGCAGCCACAAGCTGATCCTGCGGGCGCGGCAGGGCGGCTGGTGGGACGCGAATAAGATTGGGCTTTCACCGCCCCCGATCGAAACCGATCGGGGTTGGCTGATCATCTATCACGGCGTTCGCTCGACGGCATCGGGCAGCCTGTACCGCCTCGGCCTCGCCCTCTTCGATTCGCAGACGCCGGAACGCTGCATTTTACGCGGTGACACGTGGGTCTTTGGGCCGGAGGAGGTCTACGAGCGCCAGGGCGACGTGGCGAACATAGTATTCCCTTGTGGATACACCGTTGCGCCGGACGGCGACACCTTGAATCTTTACTACGGCGCTGCCGATACGTGCGTTGCGATGGCGTCCTCAAGCGTGCGCTCCTTGCTCGACTGGCTCCAATGTTACGGCCGGCCGGCCAGCCAGGACGTTGATGCATGGTGAGGTCTAGCGCTGTTGATGGCGGAACAAAACGGCGGCATTTCTGGCGGTTTTGCCCGCCCGCGCGGTCGGCGCCGGCAGCCCCGGAAGACAGGTGGGTTTTAGGCTCTCGACGTCGACAATTGAGAGGGACTACGATGTGAGGCGTGGCCGCATCGGACGCTCGTGCCTGGTACAAGATCCTGGGCCTGTGCGCCGTTAATCTGTTCGTGAGTTGGCTCCTGCTTGGTATCATCGATCCGGACCCGCGGCACAGACTTTCCACCATGGAAGTATTCGCGTGCGTGGTGATGCCGGCAATTCTTTTCTACTTGAGGACTGATTGGCACCCGCTCCGCTGTAGCGCGAGCTGGTTAGGCATCGCGGTGGTCGCTGTGTTCACCTATTCCGTTCTACACGAAGGTAGCCATGTGCTCGGGCTGTACGCGACCTCGGGGGACACTCAAAACCGGCCAATGAGGGACGGCTGAAAACCGGCCAACGGAGCTAAGGCAGGACATTGATCCCGAGCGGGGGTTACCCTCCGTCGACGTGAGCAATGTCTTGAGCC
>JBLNDJ010000010.1:0-114104 GCA_050261515.1 Acidobacteriota bacterium
TACAAGAACCTTCGTTACCTGCTCCTGAAGGCCCAGCGGATGGCGGCGACCAAAACCGAATTCCTCGTCCTTCAAAAAGCCGCATGAAATGGCCGCCCTGTCGAATTCCTGCTCAGAGCCCCTATTTCAATGAGAACCCGATGGAGAATACCTTCGCGATCTACAACGTCGCAACCGGTATTCGCTCGGGCGGTATGGGGCACATGCAGGATAACGGGGGCGACAACAAGCAGTGGAGTGGCATGTTCACCCGGAACCTCAACCTGCTCGGCGGGCATCAGATCGACATCGGTTATGCATATAACAAAGTGCAGTATGCGAACCTGAGCTACTATACCGGCGGCGATTGGGCTCTTCCGGCAGCTCCGGGAATCCCCGACGACATGGTAGGCCAGCCGACCCACGGCGCATACTTCTACCTTTACCCGGACCGCACGATCAACGGCGTGGTCTACCCGACCGCCTACCGTTTGTACCGCGGTAACTACAGCGATCCCGCAGTGAGCACGGATACCCAGTATCACTCCGCCTTCGTCCAGGATGCGTGGCAGATCAACCGCTACGTCACGGCCAAGGTGGGCGTCCGTTGGGAAGAACAGAAGCTGGTCGGGAACATCAGCACCTACACCTTCACGGGCAACTGGGCGCCGCGGCTGGGCTTCGTCGTCGATCCGACGGGAAGCCGCAAGACGAAGCTGTTCGCCAACTGGGGCAGGTTCTATGAGAAGGTGCCGCAGGATATGGCCGTGCGCGCCATGTCGGGCGAAATGGCGTACATGAACGGCTACTTTAGCGCTCTGCCGCCGACGGCGGAAAGTTTTATCGGCAGCACGAAGTTTTCGCCGTACAACACCCTCCCGACCATTCTTGCCGCCGGCACGAAAACCGGGTATCAGGAGGAAATCGTCGCGGGCGTCGAGCATGAGTTCGCGGGCGGCGTCGTTGTCACGGGCCGCTTCCTCCACCGCAGTTTGAAGCGGATCCTGGAGGACATCTCCGGCACTACCGTCGAAGGCAACCTCGCCGGCGTGCCGCAGCAGTCCGCGATCGCCAACCCGAGCATGGCGCTCGACCTCTTCCACAATCCGGTTTCCTGCACCAGCGGTCCGGACTGCAACCTGGACTATCAGGTGGATGATCCCGTCTACGGGCATTTGGGCCCGTTTACGTACTCATCCGGCGAGTACGGTCCCGATGGCATTCCCGACAGCTACCCCGACCCGCGGCGTGTTTACAAAGCGTTTGAGGTAACCGCCGACAAACGCTTTGGCCACAACTGGTCGGTGATGGCGAACTACCGCCTTGCCAAGGTGTTCGGCAACTACGAGGGCTTCTTCCGTAACGACAACGGGCAGGCCGACCCGGGCATCACGTCATTGTTCGACTTCATGTGGAGCCCGTTGCTCTCCGACCAGTTCAGGGTGGGCGTGCTGCCGACCGACCGGCGTCACATCGCCAATGCTTACGGGAGCTATCTCGTCAAGAACCGCCTGAACCTGGGCCTCGGCTGGAACATTCAGTCGGGTTCTCCGATTTCCAAGCTGATGTCGCATCCCGACTACGGCAACGAAGGCGAAGTTCCGGTCGGTGGCCGCGGCGCTTACGGACGTTCGCCCGTGCAGCACTACACCGACCTGCGCGCGGACTACCGCATCCCGATCAACGGCGACTCGAAGAAGATTCACCTTTCGGCCGATCTGTTCAATGTTTTCAATCAGAAGACCACGACTGACATTAACCAGAACTTTGAGATCGCGCCTGGCGAACTAAATGCGGACTTCTTGAAGACGCAGACCTATCACCGCCCGTTCTACGCGCGGTTCTCCGTGCGCTTCGAGTTCTAGAATCGGCTAAGCCGCTTCCTGGGGGGCACCCTTCGGGGTGCCCCTTTTCTGCTTCAATTTACGGGAGCAGTGGCTATTCAAACGCTATACGAAGGCCGAGCGCAGCAGCACCATTGGGGAGGATGTTGACCGTTGTGCCCAGGTGGCCGACCTTCGAAAGATATTCTGTGACGTCGCAGCCCTCAGTGTCGAAATCCTGAAACGCCAACGCTCTGCATCCGGTTGCCCGCAGAACCGGCTGGAGGCGCCCCTTTTTTATGCCCTCCCGGCGTGCTACACCTGAAGGTGGACTCCAGAGGAGGAGAAAATGAAGCTCATTGCGCCTGTTGCGGCCCTGTCCTGCGCGTTCATGCTCAGCGCCGCCGAGAAACCCGATGTGGAGCGCCTGGAGCGCGCCTCTACGGTCTTTCAGGAAATCATGGGAGCCCCCGACAAGGGCATCCCGCAGGACCTGCTCGACAAATCCCAGTGCATCGTCGTGGTTCCCGGCCTCAAGAAGGGAGCGTTCATCGTGGGCGGCAAGTACGGACGCGGGTTCTTCTCCTGCCGGGCCAAGAGCGGGCACGGATGGACCGGCCCGGCTGCGGTCCGCGTGGAAGGCGGCAGTTTCGGGCTCCAGATCGGCGGCTCTGAGACCGACGTCGTCATGCTCGTCATGAATGAGCGCGGCGCCGAGCGGCTGCTGTCGAGCAAGTTCACGCTGGGCGGCGACGCGTCGGTGGCGGCGGGACCCGTCGGCCGCACCGCGACGGCCGAGACCGACGCCTACATGACGGCGCAGATCCTGACCTGGTCGCGCGCGCGCGGCGTCTTCGCCGGCATCTCGCTTTCGGGCGCGACGCTCCGGCAAGACCTCGATTCGAACCAGGCGATCTATGGCAAGAAGCTGACGAACAAGGAAATCATCGAAGGCGGCTTGGCCGCGCCGGCCGCGGCCAAGGGCTTCGTGAGCACGCTGACGAAGTATTCGAGCCGGAAGGGTTAGCCCTTCAGGTCCTTGAATGCCTCTTCGATCTCCCGCTTCGCCTCCGCGTTGAGCACCGTCAGCGGCAGGCGAGGCGGGCCGCCGTAGTAGCCGTTGAGGTCCATCGCGTACTTCAGGCCGGGAATGCCGTATTTCACCGTTACCAGCACCGCGGCGCGCGAGATGCGGTTCTGCCAGTCCTGCGCGGCCTCGATTTCGCGCGTGCGTGCGGCTTCCCAGATCGCGATCGTCGAGTACGGAGCCGCGTTCGCGTACGCCAGCACCGCGCCCACCGCGCCGCACATAAAGCACGGCCACAGCGTGGGCGCCGAGCCGCTCAGCACCTGGAAGCCCGGTTTCGCTTCCCGTACCATCTTCATGAGCTTTTCGATGCTGCCCGAGCTCTCCTTCACCGCGATGATGTTCGGGTGCTCGGAAAGCTGGATGACCGCCTCGGCCGGAACATCCACACCGGTCGCCTGCGGCCAGTTGTAGATCATGATCGGAATTTTGACCTGGTCGGCCACCGCGCGGAAGAAGAGCATCTGGGCCGCCGCGTTGTTGACGAGGTTCTTGTAGTAATGCGGCGTCCGCACCATCGCGGCTTTGTAGCCCAGCGCGGCCGCCCGGTTCGTGAGATCGACCGTCTCGCGAACGCTCTCCATGCCCGTTCCGGCGATGAGCAGCTTCTCCGGCGCGGCGTATTCGGCCACCCACTCCCAGAGTTGGTACTTCTCCTCGGGCGTGAGCATGACGCTCTCGCCGGTGGAGCCGCAGACGACGTACCCGGAAAGCCCCGTCAGGTTCCATTTCTCGATGTTGTGCCTGACCTTGGCCTTGTACAAATCGCCGTTGTGATCGAACGGAGTGGTGATCGGAGGGTAAATGCCTTGGAGTTTCATGAGTGCAGCGGGGCGGAGCCGTGAGGCCCCGCCCCCGGGGAACGACAACTAGCCGATCTTGGCAAAAATGATCGCGAACGTGTACAGGGCGAGCGATTCGATCAGCACGAGGCCGAGAATCAAAGCGCCGCGGATGGCTCCCGCCGCGCCGGGATTGCGGCCCATGCCCTCGCAAGCGGCCGCGATCGCCTTGCCCTGCGCGAGGCCGCACAGGCCCGAAGCGATGGCCATCGAGAAGCCGGAAGCGATCCAGATCCAGTGCGTGTTGCTTGCGGCTCCGGCGGGCGCGCCGCCCTGGGCGAAAATCGGGCTGGCGACGGCGAGCATGGCCAGCAGCATCAGGAACAGTTTGGTTTTCACGTGTTTTCTCCTATTAAGTTCGCCCGCAGGAGGTGGTTCCCGCCGCGCCTCTTTGGACCGGCGGTCTCACGCTGCGAACGGCAAAATGCCGGTATCAGTGCTCTTCGCTATGAACCACGTCGCCCACATACACCATCGTCAGCAGCACGAAGATGTACGCCTGAAGAACGCCTACGAAGATATGAAGAAACAGGAACGGAACCGGGATCAGCAGCGGAACCAGCCCCATTACCGCCAGCGTCACCCTCTCGCCGCCGAACATGTTGGCGTAGAGACGGATGGTGAGCGAGAGCGGACGCGCCATGTTGCTGATGATCTCGATGGGGAACATGAGGGGCGCAAGCGCCGGCATCGGTCCGGCAAAGTGCTTCAGGTATTTGAACAGGCCTTGCTCTTTGATGCCCACCCAGTTGTAGTAAACCAGCGTCGCCAGTGCGCAGCCGAGCGGCACCGCGACGAACATGGTGGGCGACTCCAGGGTCGGGATGAGCCCGATCAGGTTCCCGAACAGGATGAAGATGAAAAGCGTGCCGAAGAAGGCCATGTAGCGCTGGCCGCTGTGGCCGACGACGTCGTCGGTCTGGCCGTGCAGGAAGCCATAGATCAGCTCGAAGATGTGCTGGAACTTGCCCGGCCGGTCCATCGACAGGCGCGGGCGCAAAAGCGCGAAGAGCACGACGACGATCGCGGCGACCAGGATCTCCATGGTCACGTAATTCGCCCAGGGGTGGGCGGGGTCTTCCGCCTTCATGCCTACCAGCGACAAAGCCGTGTTTGCGGGCTGAGCCAGATACTTGTTAAAGAGGGCTGTCAGCCAGATCTCATGTTCCATGGACTAGCTCGTAAAGGATCTCTGCGAAGATTGCGGCAACCGGCACGAACAGCCCCGCCAAGGCGGCTATGCCGTTCATGCCAAAGACCTTCACTATAACATATCCTCCTGCCGCGAGCAGGCCATACCGGATCACGAATAGCACCCAGACGCGCTTGGTCGCCGGCGGCGCGTCCGGCCCGAGCGAGGCCACCATCTGCTTGAGCCAGGAGAAGTTCAAGTACGCGCCCGCGGCGCCGAGCAGGAATGCTAGCGCGGCGAGCCAGCCCGCCCAGAGAGCCACCCCTATGGCGATGCCGCCCGCCATCCACCCCATGATGCGGCGCACGCGTGCCAGCGCCTGGTCAGTCTCCATCGCGCCGCGCATCGGCGTTCAGGGTGCGCAAAACCTCGAGGAGTCCCGCGACCATGCCGAACCCAAGGAAGACCAGGTACAGGAAGTGCGTGTGAAAGAGCTTGTCGAGCAGCCAGCCGATCACGTAACCCACCAGCGAGCTGACCGGGAGGATGAACGCAAGGTTGAGAGTGCGGCTGACCTGCACCAGGGGGTTGGTGCTCTCGCGCCTGCCTTTGGGTTTCATCGCGTCCCTGCCCGGATTGTAACGCGGGCGCGACTTTAATGCCCGGCCGCGATCTCCCGGCGGTTGCCTCCGGCGAACGTGCCCGTCAGGTCGAGCACCTCAATGCCGCTCTTCTCGATCCGCTCCGCCATCGCCTCGGACGGCTTCTGCGCGATGACGAGGCACTCCGCCCAGCCCAGGATCTCCCCCAGGCTGTAGTAAAGCAGCTTGCCGATGTGCGGAATCGCAGCCAGGATGAACTGCTGGTTGCTGCCGTAGATCCGGTCGAGGCGGATCTGCGGATCGAACACGCGCACGTTGCGGCCCTTGCCGATCAGTGTTTCGAGCAGCGCGACCACGGGGCTTTCGCGCAGGTCGTCCGTGTTCTCCTTGAACGCCAGGCCGAAGACCCCGATGCGCCCGGCGGGCAGGTCGAGCACCGCCCGAATCGCGCGGTTGAGGTGCTCGGTGTTGCTCGGCAGCACGGATTCGAGCAGCGGCGCTTTCAGATCGAGCCGCCCCGCGCGGTACACCAGCGCGCGCAGGTCCTTCGGCAGGCACGAGCCGCCGAAGGCGAACCCGGGTTTCAAATACGCGGGCGAAATGTTAAGCCGTTCGTCGCGGCAGAGCGTGGCCATGACCTCGGCGCCGTCGATGCCCAACTCGGCGCTGACCGCGCCGATCTCGTTTGCGAAGGCGATCTTCAGCGCATGAAATGTGTTGCACGCGTACTTGATCATCTCGGCGGTCCGGAGCGAAACCAGGCAGGGCTCGACGCCGAGAGGCGCGTAGAGGTCCGCCACGCGCTTCACGGCCGCGGGGTCCGATCCGCCGGCCACCACGAGCGACGGCTCGCGGAAATCGCGCACCGCGCCGCCTTCGCGCAGGAACTCGGGATTCGAAACGATGCTGACCGGCGCGCCGCCGCCGAGCTGCGCGAGCAGTTCCTCGCACGTACCTGGGAAGACCGTGCTGCGGATGGCGACGATGAGCGGCTCCGTGCGCCCGGCCAGGTGCCGCGCGATCTCGGAGGCGACGCGATGAAGCTGCTCGGTCCCGAGATTGCCGTTGCGCGCCGAAGGCGTTCCCACGCACACCAGCGCGATCGAGGCGCCTTCGAGCGAGGCGGCCAGATCGGTCGAAGCCGAAAGCCGCCCCGAGGCGACGTTCTTCTCCACCAGTTCTTCGAGGCCCGGCTCGAAAAACGGCGCACGGCCTTCGAGAACGGTCTTCACCTTGTATTCGTCGCGGTCCACCCCGGCGATGCGGTGGCCGAGATCGGCCAGACACGCAGCCGTCACGCACCCGACGTATCCAAGACCCACTACGACGATCTTCTGTTCGTCCATGCGGCACCCGTCACTCAGTATGTCAAATCGGATTGCGTCCATTTGATGGCACGGCCGGCCCTTCTGTATCATCGAATCAACGTCCCGCGACGTGCTCGAAGGGGGGCTGGGCTCGTGCGACAGGTCTTACGGAGGGGTTTCAAGGACATCGTTGTGGACGAGGTGCCCGATCCCGTCCTCAAACCGCAGCACGTCCTGATCCAGCCGGCGTGCTCGCTCATCAGCAGCGGCACCGAGATGGCCAGCATTCATCAGGACGGCGTTCTCAAAGAAGTCGCCGGCAATCCGTCTCACCTGCGGAAGATCTGGGACGTGATGAAAGTCGCGGGTCCCGTTCGGACCGTAGCCGAAGTACGGGCGAAATTCAGCGAGTACGCCGAACTCGGCTACTCGGGTGCGGGCTTCGTGGTGGATAAGGACCCTGCGATCGCGGAGCTCGAAGTGGGCGCCCGCGTCTCCTACGGCGGCGAATACACCGGGCACGCGGAGATGGTGTGCGCCGGGCGCAATCTCGTCGCGCGGCTGCCGGATGCGGTTACCTTCGAGCAGGGCTGCTTCACCACGCTCGGTTCGATCGCGATGAACGCGGTGCGTATTGCGGAGATCGGCCTGGGCGACACGGTTGCGGTCGTCGGCCTCGGGCTGGTGGGGCAGTTGATCGCGCAGCTTGCGCGCGCGCAGGGCGGCGTGGTCATAGGCCTTGATCTGCGGCCCGAGCGCATCGATCTGGCGCGGAAGCTCGGCGCGGACCACGGCGCGCAGTCGGTCGAATCCGTCACCGCCCTCACGAACGGGCGCGGCGCCGATTGCGTCATCGTCGCCGCCGCTGCGAAATCCGATGGCCCGGCGCGCACGGCGCTCGAGATCTGCCGCGACCGCGGGCGCATCGTCGTGGTCGGCGCCGTAGAGCTGAATTTTCCGTGGCACGAGATGTACCTCAAGGAGATCCGGCTGCTCATGGCGCGCGCCTACGGCCCCGGCAGCTACGATGCCGAGTACGAAAAGAACGGGCGCGACTACCCGGTCGCCTACGTGCGCTGGACCGAGAAGCGCAACATGGAAGAGTTTCTGCGGCTGGTCGAGACCGGCCGTGTGGACGTGCGCCCGCTCATCTCCCACCAGTTCCCGCTCGAAGACGCCGCCAAGGCCTACGCGATGCTGTTCGACCCCGCGTCGCAAAGCCTCGCGATGGTGCTGCGTTATCCCGAGCGCGAGCCCGCGGCTTCCGCGCCGTACCAGCCGCGCCGCACGCTCGAAGTTTCGCCGCGGCCCAAAGGCGCGGGCGAGCTGCGCGTGGCGCTCGCCGGCGCGGGCAACCTCGCGCGCTGGGCGCACCTGCCGAACCTGGCCGCGATCCCGAACGTCTCGCTGCACGCCGTCTATTCGGCGAGCGGCGCGCGCGGCAAGAGTTACGCCAGGCGGTTCGGCGCGGCCTACTGCACCTCCGAATACGAAACGCTGCTCCGGGATCCGGCGGTGGACGTGGTCGTCGTCACGAGCCGCAATCAGGAACACGCGCGGCAGGCGGAGGCGGCCCTGCGCGCGGGCAAGCACGTCTTCGTCGAGAAGCCGCTGGCGCTCAAAGCCGAGGAATGCCGCGCGCTCTGCCGCGCCGTTCAGGAGACGGGGCTGCAACTCACGGTCGGCTTCAACCGGCGTTTCGCGCCGGATTACGTCGAGCTGAAGCGGCGGCTCGCGCGCCGCGCGGGGCCTGCGATGATCAATTGCCGCATCGATTCACCCGGCATCTCGGGCTCGTATTGGATGGCCGACCCCGCCTCGGGCGGCGGCGCGATTCTGGGTGAGGCGTGCCACTTCGTGGACCTGATGTACTGGCTGCTCGATGCCGAGCCGGTCGAAGTGGCGGCGTTCTCGCTGCCGGCGGACCGCAAGGACCCCATCGGCGAAAACAACCTCGCGGCGTCATTCCGCTTCGCCGACGGATCGGTGGGCAATCTCACGTACTCGACGATTGGGAGCCGCACCTCGGCCGGCGAACGCGTAGAAGTGTTCGCGCAAGGCATCGGCGCCTGGAGCGAAGACTTCAGGAAAGTGGCCGTGCAGGGCAAGCTGCGGCGCACCAGTTCGCGCTGGTTCGCCAACAAAGGCTACGCGGCGCAGATGCAGTCGTTCATCCGGGGAATCCGCGAGGGCAAGGCGCCCGAGGTCACGGTGCGCGACGGCGCGCGCGCCACTCTCGGCTGCCTCCGGATGCTCGAAGCGGCGCGCACGCGCACCGTGCTGCCCGTCGTCCTGGATTCGCTCCTGTGAGAGTGCTGCTGCTCGGCCCCTATCCGCCGCCGCACGGCGGAGTGCAGGCGAACCTGGCGGCGATCCGCGAACTGCTGCGACGCCGCGGTGACGGCTGCGCGGTGATCAACCTGCACCGCTTCCGCACGTCAAAGGACGAAGACGTCTACCATCCCACCAGCGCCGCGGCGACGCTGGCGCTGCTCGCGCGGCTGCGGCCCCATGTCGTCCACCTTCACATCGGGGGCGATGTGCCGCTTCGCCTCGCGGCGCTGGCCTTCGCCTGCACCGCGGTTCCGGGCGCCCGCGCGGTGCTCACGTTTCACTCCGGCGGATACGCGTCTTCGGAAGCGGGCCGCCGCGCCGGGCCGCGCACTCTACTCGGGATGGTGTTCCGCCGCTTCGACCGCATCATCGCCGTAAATCCGGAAATCGCCGGGCTGTTTCGCCGCTTCGGCGTCCCGGACGAGCGCATCCGCCTCATCGCGCCGCACGCGCTGCCCTCGCGGCCGGAAGCCGGTCTGCCGCCGTTGTTGCACGATTTCTTCTGCGCCCACAGCCCCGTGCTGCTTACCGTCGGACTGCTCGAGCGCGAGTACGACCTGCCGCTCCAGATCGAGGCGCTCGGCGAGGTGCGGCGGCGGTTTCCGAAAGCCGGACTCGTGATTGCGGGCGCGGGGAGCCTTGAAAGCGAACTGCGCGCGGCGATCGCCGCGCAGCCGTGGGCGGAACACATCCTGCTCGCGGGCGACGTGCCGCATCCGGTCACGCTGCGAGCCATCGCGGAGGCGGACGCGCTGCTGCGCACCACGCACTACGACGGCGATTCGGTCGCGGTCCGCGAGGCTCTGCATCTCGGCACGCCGGTGATCGCGACCGACAACGCCATGCGGCCCGAGGGCGTCCGCCTGTTTCCCGCGCGAGACAGGGCCGCGTTGTGCGCCGCGATCGAACGCCTGCTCTCCGATCCGCCGCCGCGCGCCGGAGCCGAGCCCGGAGCGGCCGCCGAAAACATCGAAGCAGTGCTCGAACTCTACCGGGAGCTCACAACGGAAGCTGCGAGTGCGTCGCGGCATGTGTAGGGGAGTAGGCTGCGCGCTCCCGGCGGCATTGAACCCCACCCCGGAATCGGCTAGCTTTGAAAAGGGAGGAATGGCCGAGCGGTTGAAGGCGGCGGTCTTGAAAACCGTTAGGGTCGTAAGGCCCTCGGGGGTTCGAATCCCTCTTCCTCCGCCAGCCCCCCGTGAACTTTGCGCGCCGCCGCGGGGCCGACGGCCGCCGACAGTTCTTCCATCGATGCCTGCCGCACACTCTCCAGGCTGCCGAAGCGCTTCAGCAGTTTTCGCACCGTCACCGGGCCCACGCCCGGGATCTGCTCCAGCTCCGAAGTCAGCCGTTGCGCGTCGCGGCGCGAGCGGTGGAACGTGATGGCGAAGCGGTGCGCTTCGTCGCGCACGCTCTGGATCAGGTGCAGCACGGGCGAGAAGCGGTCGAGCTTCACCGGCTCGTCTTCCTGGCCGTAGACGTAGATGATTTCCTCGCGCTTGGCGATCGAGGCGAGCGGCTGGTCCAGGATGCCGATCTGCTCGAGCGCCTCGGCCGCGGCGTGCAGCTGCCCGAGGCCGCCATCGACGAGCACCAGTCCCGGCATCGGCTTGCCCTCTTCCTTGAGCCGCGAGTAGCGCCGCGTGATCACCTCGCGCATGGATGCGAAATCGTCGTTGCCCTCGACCGCGCGGACGATGAATTTCCGGTAGTCGGATTTCTTCATCCGCCCCTCTTCCCACACCACCATGCTCGCGACTTTGTCCGTGCCCTGTATGTGCGAGATGTCGAAGCACTCGATGCGGCGCGGCGCGGCGGGCAGGCCGAGCAGGTCTTCGACAGCCTTCTGGATCGCCTTCGACGACGGCTTCAGTACGCGGAACCGCTGGTCGAACAGGTGCTTGGCGTTGGTCTCCGCCAGCGCGAGCATCGCCTTCTTCTGCCCGCGCTGCGGCGTGTGGATTTCGACTTTGCGGCCGCGCTTCTCGGTGAGCACCTCCTCGAGCAGTTCGCGGTCTTCGAATTCCACCGGCACGTGAATCATGGTGGGGATGTACGGGTGGTCGAGATAGAACTGCTTGAGCAGTTGCGAGATGAACTCGGCGGCGTCGAAGGTTTCCTGGTCTTCCCAGAAGAACTCGCGGCGGTCCACGATGCGGCCGTTGCGCAGATGGAAGACGTTTGCGGCCACGAGCGGCGGCTCGGCGTGGAACGCGAAGATGTCTATGTCGTCGCCCGAGGCGGCGGCCATCTTCTGCCGCTGCTCCATTTCCTCCACGGTCGTGATGACGTCGCGCAATACGGCGGCCTGCTCGAACAGCATGTCCTCGGATGCTTCCCGCATGTGCTCGCGCAGCTCCGCGATCAAATCCCTGTGCCGGCCTTCGAGGAACATGCGTACCTCGCGCACGGCCGCCGCGTACTCTTCATCGGTGACCAGTCCGTCCGCGCACGGGCCCTTGCAGCGGTGTATGTGGTATTGCAGGCAGGGCTTCGGATGCCGGCGCGTCAGGTCGATTTTGCACGACGGCACGCCGAAAAACCGGTGGATGAAGTGCACGAGCCTGTGCGCGAGATTCGCCGGGAAGTAGGGGCCGTAGTAGGTGGCGCCGTCCTTGAAGATGCGCCTGGTGACGTACACCCGCGGATACTTCTCGTTCGTCAGCTTGATGTAGGGGTACGTCTTGTCGTCGCGCAGCAGGATGTTGAAGCGCGGCTGCCTCTCTTTGATGAGGTTATTCTCGAGGGCGAGCGCTTCCTTCTCGTTGTCGACCAGGATGTACTCGAGGTCGCGCGCCTCCGAAATCAGGGTGCCCGTCTTGGCATCCGCGAGCCGCTCGTCGGAAAAGTAGTTGCGCACGCGCGCGCGCAGGTTCTTCGCCTTGCCGACGTAGAGGACCGTGCCCTCCGCGTCCTTGTACAGATACACTCCGGGCAGCAGGGGCAACTGGCTGGCTTTCTCTCGGAGATCCATACCGGCGAAGCGCGGCGCTTATACTTGAATTGTGCCACGGATACTCGCGCTGATTCTTTACTTTGCGTTCATCTGCGGCGCGCAGCAGCAGCTTCCGCCGCCTCCGGCCGAGCAGGCGCCGCCCGAAGAAGACGAGACTCTTCAGAAGCCCAAAGAGTACTCTTTCAACCCGATTCAGGCCGAGAAAGAGCTCAAAATCGGCAATTATTACTTCAAAAAGGGGAGCTACAAGGCCGCCGCGGGCCGTTTTCGCGAGGCGGTCAACTGGAACCCCGGCTACGCCGAAGCGTACCTGAGGCTCGGCGAGGCGCAGGAGAAGCTGAAGGACAAGAAGGCCGCTGCCGAAGCCTACGCGGAGTTCGTCAAGCTCGCCCCGGAGGACAAGCGCGCCGGGGCCGTGCGGAAGAAGATCGGCGCGAAGCCGAAGTGATCGCCGCCAGCAGGCGCTCGAAGCCTTTGTCCCAGTCGGGGAACAGGTCCACGTACTGAAACTCCTTCGCGATGCGCGCGGGCACGGGGCACTCCTCCAGGCGCACGGGGATGAAGTACACCTCTTCGAGAGGCAGGCGCCTGGCGCAGTCGAGCGCGTAGCGCAGCTCGGATTGGAAGTTGCCGCGCTTGCCTCCCGAGCGCTCCGAAAAGCAGGCGACGAAAAAATCCGACACCGAGATGGCCTGCTCGATGGCGCGCGGCCAGTTCTGGCCCGGCAGCAGCTTCCTGCGGTCGAGCCACGCGTCGAATCCATGGGCGGAGAACTCGTCGTAGAGGCGGCCGGCGGCTTTGTAGTCCTCGGCGGCATAGGCGAGAAACACTTTTGGGCGCGTCTGCGGCTCGAAACGGAAGCCGCCGCCCGGGTCGGGCCGGAACGCTCCCAGGCCGTCGATCTCGACCGCGCAGCCGCGCTCGAGACTGTCGCGCACGAGGCGCGCGATCTCGGTGCTCGTGGTCCGCATGGCTATTTTTCCGGGTCGAACTTGAACTTCGGCTTCTCGCCGGGGACGAAGGTGCCGAGACCGGGCAGCTCCGCTTTTTCGCCGCGGCGCAGGCGAGTGAGGATCTGGTGGACCACGCGATCCACTTCATCGGCAGCGGCGGCTTTTGAGCAATGCGTTTGCCGGGCCAGGCGCTTGGCGAGTTCGTCTTTGTTCATACCGCTCCGATATTGGCAGCAAGCGGTGCGGCGGCACGACGGTGAAGCGCCTAAGTCTGTGAAGGGAATGAGGAAGTTTTCGCCGCGCGGTTGTGAACGCCGCGCGGCGAGGTGTGGGACGTGACGTTACTTCGTGGTCGGAGCGGAGCTGTTGGCCGCAGCGTTCTTCGGCGCCTTCTTGTGATGCTTCTTCGAGTGCTTCTTCGCCGGCTTGCTCGTATCCGTCTGGGCGGTCTGATCGGACGCGGTCTGAGTCGCGGCAAATGTCAAGGGCAGACTGAACGAGGCTGCCAACAGGGCGATACCAAGCTTTTTCATTCAATTCCTCCGTGCGAACCTTTCCGATCCGCTACGTTTCCATGTTGCGCTGGATGCGCGGATTCGACGATAGCCCCGGTATCCTAACGGGCGGGCCGAAATCGGGGGATAGAACGCGAAGGCGGGCCGAGAGCCCGGCGCGGCGCCCATCCCGCACAAACGGGCGCGGCTTTAGCCGTTCGCGGCGATGGCCGCCCCGCCTCGGGCTCTTCTAGACTGGATACGGAAGTATGGGCCGCCAACCGATCACACACGCCACGATCTTTCGTGTGCTGATCGCCGGGTTCATGCTCGTGATCCTGCTGCTTGCGGCGGCGGCGGTGATCAGCCTCCAGAGCGTACGGCTGATCCACGAGAGCGTCGCCGGCCTGGTGAGTGAAGAAATTGTCGCCACGCGGCTGCTCGACGACATACAGCACGAGCAGGCAGCCCTCAGCGCGGTCTTCCTGAAGCTTTCGCGCGACCCCGAGGCGGTGGACCGGGAGAAGGTGCTGGCCGATCTCGACGAGGCAGAGAGCCGCATGGACCAGATCGACGAGGCCGTCTCGGACAGCCCCGAAGAGCCGCTCTGGGCCGAACTCAAGACAGCCATGGCCGCGTTCTCGGACGAAGCGCGGCGCCTGCTCGCGCTCGAGAATCCGACCACGCTGCTCTCACGCGACCTGTTCCGGCGCAACCAGGAGGCGCTGTCGATCGTCGCCAAGCTGGCCGCGCTCACGGACCAGAACGCCGCCGCCGCGCGCCGCCAGATCGACGCCCGCATGGCCGACCTGATGGAGCGCATGTTCCTCCTGCTCGGCGCGTGCCTGGTGCTCGCGCTGCTGTGCGCGTTCCTCACGGTCCGGATGGCGCTCGGCATGTTCCGCAGGATGGAGCGGCAGGCGAATGAGCTGAGCCGCGTTTCCTGGCACATGCTCGAAAACCAGGAAACCACGGCGCGCCGGTTCTCGCACGAGCTGCACGACGAGCTGGGCCAGTCGCTCACGGCCGTGAAGGCGAACCTGCACGCGCTCGAAACGCAGACCGGAGCGGACGGCGCCGCGCAGCGGCGCATCGCGGACTGCGTCGGGCTCGTCAACGAAGCCATACGCAACGTGCGCGAGCTTTCCCAGTTGCTGCACCCGACGATCCTCGACGATTTCGGGCTGGACGCCGCGATCCGCTGGCTTGCCGAGCGGTTCACGCAGCGCACCGGAATCGAGGTCGAGTACGCGTCCGAGTTCCGCGGCCGGCTGGCGGAGGAGACCGAGACGCACTTGTACCGCATCTGCCAGGAGGCGCTCACAAACGTGGCGCGGCACTCGGAAGCAAAGGCTGTGCGCATCGCGCTCGGCGAGCGCGCGGGCAAGGTGGAGCTGGCCATCGAGGACGACGGCAAAGGGCTGCCGCCGGGCGCGCCGGGCGAGTCCGGCATGGGGATGGTGGGGATGCGGGCGCGCGCACGCAACGCGGGAGGCGAGGTGGTCTTCCGGTCCGCGGCGGGCAAGGGATTATCGATCAAAGTGGAGGTGCCGGCGCGTGGAACAGATCGGCATGCAGAGCAAAAAGATTCGCATCTTGTTGGCGGATGACCACGCGATGGTGCGCCAGGGTTTCCGCATGATCCTGGCTGCGCAGCCGGACATGGAGATCGCCGGCGAGGCGGGCAACGGGCGCGAGGCCGTCGAACTGGCTATGGAGCTGAAGCCCGACGTCGTTGTGATGGACGTCGCGATGCCCGAGCTGAACGGCATCGAAGCGACGCGGCGCATCGCGGCGTCGCTGCCGCGCACGCGCGTGCTCGCGCTCAGTATGTACAAAGACTCGGTCTACGTGCGCGAGATCCTGCGCGCGGGCGCGCGCGGGTTTTTGTTGAAGGACGCGATCGACCGCGACCTGCTCGCCGCGGTACGGGCGGTCGCGGCGGGCGAGGGGTATCTGAGCCCCGCGGTGTCCGAGGCCGTGCTGAGCGATTACCGGCGCCACGTCACCGATCCGCTCGACCTGTTGAGCAGCCGCGAGCGCGAGGTGCTCCAGATGATCGCCGAGGGCAAGACGAACAAGGACATCGCCGCGGCCCTCGAGCTTAGCGTTTACACGGTGGATGCGCACCGCGGCCGCATCATGGAGAAACTGAACCTGCACAGCGTGGGAGAGCTGGTGCGGTTCGCGGTGCGCAAGGGGCTGATCGATTAGCCGGCCGATGCGATCACGTCGATTTCGACGCGCACATCGCGCGGCAGGCGCGCCGCTTCGACCGTTGAGCGCGCCGGCGGGTCTTTCGGGAAATACTTCGCGTAGACCTCGTTCATGCGCGCGAACTCGCCTAAGTCCTTCAGGAAGACCGTGGTCTTCAAGACGCGGTCGAGCGACGAGCCGGACGCCGCGAGCACGGCCTTGATGTTGTCGAGCACGCGCGCGGTCTGGACGGCGATGTCGTCTTCGGCCATCTGGCCGGTGGCCGGGTCGAGCGGAATCTGCCCGCTCAGGAACGCGAGGCCGTTCGAAACAACCGCCTGCGAGTACGGGCCGATGGCCTTCGGAGCGTTGTCAGTTGAGATGGCTGTTTTCATAATTCCAGGGTTCCAACGATCTCCCGCACATTCCGGACGCCCTGCTCCGCGAGAAACCGATCGAGTTCTTTCGCGATACGGCCTGTCGCGCCGGGGTCCCAGAAATTCGCAGTGCCGACTTCGACCGCGGTGGCTCCGGCGATGAGGAACTCCGCCGCGTCCTCTCCGGTCGCGATGCCGCCGAGCCCGATTACGGGAATCTTCACTGCCTGCGCGGCTTCGTACACCAGACGCAGCGCGATGGGCTTGATGGCGGGTCCGGAAAGCCCCGCGAAGCCCGCGGCGATGCGGGCGCGGCGCGCGCGCGCGTCGATCGAGAGCGCAATGAACGTGTTGACGAGCGAGATTGCGTCCGCGCCCGATTCCTCCGCCGCCCGCGCCAGCGGCTCGATGCGCGCGACGTTCGGCGAGAGTTTCACAATCAGAGGCCGGGTCGAGGCCTTGCGCGCCGCCAAGACCACCTCGCCCAGGCACGCCGGGTCGCTCGAGAAGAGAATGCCGCCGCGCCCGGTGTTCGGGCAGGAGACGTTCAATTCGTAGGCCGCGATGCCGGGCGCGTCCTCGAGCACGCGGATCACCTCGGCGTATTCCTCCACCGTGCAGCCGAAGACGTTGGCGAAGACTGGCGTTTCCAGATGCGCGAGCCCCGGGAGCTTGTCGCGCACGAACGCCTCGACTCCGATGTTCTGCAGGCCGATGGAGTTGAGCATGCCGCTCGCCGTCTCGTAGAGCCGCGGCGGCGGGTTGCCCTCCATCGGCCGTCGCGAGAGGCCTTTCACGATGATCGCGCCGAGGGCGTTCAGGTCCGTGACATCCGCGAACTCCACGCCGTAGCCGAACGTTCCCGACGCCGCCAGGACCGGGTTCCGCAGCGCGATGCCGCACAGGCTCGTGGCCAGGCGGCTCACTTCGGGATGGCGTTCCGAACCAGTTCCCAAGCCTGCTCCACGTCCTGCCGCGAGGTGGCGATATTGCCGATCGCCACGCGCAGAACGAGCTTGCCGTTCAGCGAGGTGTGCGACAAAAACACCTTGCCCGATGCGTTCACGGCGTCGAGAATTTCCTGGTTCTCCTCGTCGCTGCCCTTGTAGCGGAAGCAAACGACCGAGAACGGCACGGGCGCCACGCGCTCGAAGCGTTCGTCGGCATCCACCCAACACGCGAACTTCTTCGCCATTGCGATCTGCGAACGGATGAGGGTGCAGATGCCTTCGCGTCCGAAGTACCGCATGACGAACCAGAGCTTGAGCGCCCGGAAGCGGCGGCCGAGCGGGATTCCATAGTCCATCAGGTTGATCGCGCGCGGGTCTTCGGTTTCGCGCAGGTACTCGGGCACGAGCGAAAACGCCTGCCGCAGGATATCCGGCCGGCGCGTAAAAAACGAGCTGAGGTCGGCGGGCGTGAACATCCACTTGTGCGCGTTGGTGACGAACGAGTGCGCGCGCTCGATGCCGTTGAACATGGGCCGCAGCTCCGGCACGATGGCGGCCGCGCCGGCGTAGGCGGCGTCCACGTGCAGCCAGAGGTTGTGCTTCTCGGCGATGTCGGCGATGGCGGGGACGGGGTCAATGCTCGTGGTCGATGTGGTCCCGACGGCCGCGACCACGCAGAACGGCTCGAGGCCGGCGGCGATGTCCTGTTCGATCGCGTCGGCGAGCGCGCCCGGCTTCATGCGGAATTCGGCGTCCACCGGGATCTTGCGCACGTTGCGCTGGCCGACGCCGAGCGCGATGGCGCCTTTTTCAATGGAGGAGTGCGACTGCTCGGAAGTGTACAGCGTCAGGTTCGGCCGGCTGCCGTTTTCGCGCACGTTCGGGTCGGCCATCTGGCGCGCGGCCGCGATCGCGTGCAGCGTACTCACCGAGGCCGTGTCGAAGATTTCGCCGAAGAAAGTGTCGGGCAGGCCGATCCACTGGCGCAGCCACTCCATGGACACGTGCTCGAGCTCGCTCACGGCGGGCGATGTTTTCCAGTGGATGCCGACCGTGTTGAGCGCAGCGGAAAGCATCTCGGCGATGATCGCCGGCGTCGAGCCCGTCGTTCCGAAGTACGCCATGAAGCCGGGGTGGTTCCAGTGCGTCACGGCGGGGATGATCAACCTGTCAAAGTCGTCGAGAATGGCGTCGAGCGGCTCGCCGGCGTTGGGCGCGGCGGGCGGCAGGCTGTCAATCAGCTCGCCGGGCTTGACGCGCGGGAAGACGGGGTAGCGGCGTGTGTCTTCGAGATAATCCGCGGTCCAATCCACGGCGCGATGCGCCGCGGCCCTGAAATCTTCTACATACTTGCTCATCGAATCGTCACAGCTCCGGTCGCCCGGATTTTTTCGGCTTCCGCGGCAGGCAGCTTCCAGTCGCGGTCGAATCGGCCCTCCGCGATCACGTTTTCGAGCGACCCTTTGAAAAGAATGTAATCGCCGAAGCTGCCGAGCAGGTCGGGCATTGAAGCGATAAATCCGAGCCGCCCGCGCTTTACCGTTTCCATGCCGGTCCAGAACGGCAGACCGGAGTTGACCACGACGTAGCGCTCGCCCGCTGGCGCTACGAACATGAGGCCGTAATCGGCCGCTCCCGGATTGAGTTCAAGCGGGAGCCGGTCAGCGAGCTTTGCGATCAGCGTGTTGGTTTCCTTGGTTCCGAACAGGACGAGGTTGCCGGCGCCCGCGTCCTCGGGCGCGATCTCTTTGTCGGCGAAAGCTTCGAGCGTGAGCGACAATTTCAGCCGCGGCGCGGACCACTCGGCTGCGCGCGCCGCCTGCGCGCGACGGCGCTCCACCTCTTCCTTGCCGGAAGCGCCCCCGGTGCCGTACACGTAGACGTGCCGCGAGGCCACCGCGTCGGCGATGGGACCTTCGAGTCCGGGCCGTTTCGCGCCGGCGGGCGGCTCGTAGCGCCCTGTCTTCCATCCGCCGGCGGACTTCGTGAACGAGACCGCCTCGCGGGCATCCGACCGATGCGTCACGCCATCGATGGTCACCTGTAGGGGCGCAGTCTTCGAGAATCTCGGATGGCCGCCGAGGTTGAGCGTGAGGCCGTCCACGTTGGCGGTCGTGACGTCGATGCGGTTCGTGCCGGTGAAGCGCGCATCCACGGCGGCGAGCAAGCCCGGCGTGAGCCCGTCCAGCTTCACCCAATACGCGGAGTTGTAGCGGTAGGCGCGGCTGACGAAGCGCACGCGCTCGGGGTAGCGGTTGCGCTTGTACTTCGCGAACCAGTCGAAGATGGCGCCGTCCTTGTACGCCTGATCCCAGGAGTTGTGATGCACGCCGGGATACTCGACGTATTCGACGTTCGTGTCGAGATCGAGCAGGCGCTTCTGCCATTTGCGCGAGGTCTCGACGGGCACGGCGTCGTCGGCGTCTCCGTGGAAGAAGTGCACGGCGAGATTCAGCGCGTTGGGCGCGAGGTCCTCGGTGCCCGGCGGAGGCGCGGGGCACACGGGCGCGATGGCGGCCCAGGTGTCCGGATGCGTGAGCCCAAGCCAGAGCGTGCCGCCGCCGCCCATGGAGAGGCCGGTGAGATAGACGCGGTCTTCGTCGATGGGGAAACGGCGCTTCACCTCCGCAAGCACGTCGAGAACGTCTTTTTCAGCGATGCCCTGGTAGCCCATGGTGCCGCGCGCGAGCGGTGAAGCGACGATGAAATCGACGTCGCGGAACGGCGGGAAGTAGCGCGTAGCCTCGGAGTCGCTCTCGCCGGCGCGGTTTCCCTTGCCGAACACGCGCTTCAGGTTGAGGCGGTGGTTCGACCAGGCGCCGTGCAGGCTGACGACGAGCGGATATTTCTTCGCGGCGTCGAAGTTCTTCGGCAGGTAGAGGGCGTAGGGCTGATCGGAGTCGTCCACGTCCGAGAGGAACGTGAGCACCTGCGGCCCGGGAACGACGACCTGCGCGGCCGCGGCCGCGACCCACAGCAAAACAGGCGAAAGGAGCACGAGTGATTTACGCATTCGAAGATTCCTTCAGGACGGCGTCGAGCCAGCCCGGGAACCACGCGATGAAGTCCGAGAGCTTGCGCTGCGTTTCGGGACCGGGCGGCACGGCGGGCTGTCCCACGCGGATGCCGCGCAGCTCGCATGCCTGGCGGATCGCTACCGGCGCAGGCATAGCGTACAGCCAGTCTAGAAATTCATGGACGCGGCAGTCGAGCGCCTGCGCGCGTTCCGTGTCGGCCCCGGCTATGGCGCGGTCGAGCGCGACAAGCAGCTCGGGGACCGCGGAGGCCACGCCCGACACGGTTCCGTCGGCGCCCGCCATGCGCCCGCGCAGGAACAGAGCGTCATGGCCCACCATCAGGCTGAACGGGAGCGAGGCGCGCGCGGCGACCAGCGGCGCAAAGGCGTCCCACTCCGCCGTCGAGTCCTTGATGCCGGCGAACCGGCCGGTCGCGAGAAGCTCCACGGAGGTTTCGGGCGCGATGGGCGAGGTGAACTGCGGAATGTTGTAGAGATAGAGCGGGACGGCGCCCTTGAGCCGCTCGGCGAACCGCAGATAGAAGTCACGGATATCGTCCTGACTGTAGCGGAAGTAATAGGGCGGCATGAGCAGCACGCCCGCGGCGCCCGCAGCGGCGGCTTCGCGCGCGAGCACCAGAGAGCCGTCGAAGGTTGAATGGCCCACGCCGGCGAGCACGGGAACGCGGCTACGCTTCACTGCAAGCGACACGAGCCGGCTGCGTTCCTCGAGCGCGAAATGCGGAAACTCGCCGGTCGAGCCCATCAGGACGATCCCGGTGACGCCGCCGCGGCAGAGAAAGTCGAGGAGCTCGAACAGCGCGGCGAGGTCGGTTTCCGGGCCCTCGCGCCGGGGTGTGACGGCGGCGGCGTAGACTCCGGGAATAAGGGGCATCCGAATTCAAGGATACGATACGGATCAGGCCGTCAGCTTCAAAACGAATTCCTCCATCACGACGCGGTCGTCCGGGTGCGTGTCGCGCAGAGTCTTATCGGCCTGGAAGATGGTGCTGAGCGCGGCCTTGAGGCGCGGCGTCGAGAAGCTCGACAAGGTTTGAAAAACCTGCTCGGCGCGCGAGCCCCAGATCTGCACGCCCTGGCGCTGGAAGTGGGCCTGGATCTGCTGCGGCGTGCGCAGGCCGGCTTCCTTCGCGGCGAGCGCGAGGCGGAACTGCGTCGCCAGGAAACTGAGAGCGAGCGGGAGGTACTCGCTCTGCTTGATGAGCGTATCGAGCACGTCGAGCGCGGCGCCGCGATCGTTGCGCCCGAGCGCGGCGACCAGCGCGAAGATAGTCGATTCGCGCGCCTCGGGGACGAGCTGTGAGATCTCGGCGGCTCCGATCCGGCGGCCGCCGGCCGCGAACAGCCGCAGCTTTTCGATCTCGGAGGCGATGCGTTCCGCTTCGCCGCCGAGCGATTCGACCAGCAGGTCGAGCTCCGCTTCGCCGAGCTGCAATCCCGCGCGCGCGGCGAGATTGCGGGCCAGCGTGTGGGCCTGCGAGTCCGTCATGTGCGCGAACTCGACCTGCGAGGGAATGGCGGCGTAGAATTTCTGCACGCGCTCGAGCTTCTTTTTGTCTTCGCCCTGGAAGTCGTAGCGCGCGGCCTCGAACACGAGGACCACGCCCGGGACCGGATCGCGCATGTACTCTTCGAGCGCCGCTGCCGTCGCCTTGCCGGCGCCTTCTTCGGCATCCGATTTCATCCGCGGCAGCGCTGCCTCGGCGTTCGACGCCACGATCACGCGGCTCGCCGAGAACAAAGAGAGCGAACGCGCATCCTCGATCACTGCATCGAGCGGCGTTTCCTGGAGATCGAACCGCGTGAGCCCGTTCTCGCGCGCATCGGCATCCGGCAGCATGCGCTCGATGAGCGCTTTGCGGCAGAAGTTCCGCTGATACGGTTCCGGCCCCGCGAACAGATAGGCCGCCGCGGGCCCCTTCTGCTTCAACTGTGCGAGGAACTGTTGCGGAGTCATTCAGAATTTCTCGAGAACGCCGCTCACCACCATGCGCGCGACGTACTGGCTGACACGGTCGAACGCGGCGTCGCTTTCGTCCACGTACGCCTTCGGGTCGGTGCTGATCTCGTAGCGCTCGCGCGCCTCGAAATGCGGCTGGGAGTAGATCACGTTGCCGGCGCGGTCGCGCAGCATGATCTGGAGATGGATGTACACCTGCACGGCGGTGGCGCGGCCGGTGGCGGGATCGAGGGTCGTCGGGAACGCGTTGTAGTTGACGACGGTGCCGCTCAGGATCGCGTCCGCATCGTTCGGATCGGCGACGATGTTGTAGCGCGTGCGCGCGATGAACTCGCGCGTGATGGCGGCGGGCAGGGTCTCGGTAATGCGGTAGCGCGTGGTTGCGTTCGCGAACGTGACGACCGCGATGGTCCTGATGTTCTTCGGGAGCATGTCGGCGTGCCCGGAAACGTGGTAGCCGCATCCGGTGGCCAGGAGCGCGAACGCGGCGAAGGCGGCGAATTTCATTGCGGCCTGGCCGTTCCGTGCTGGCCCGCGAGAGAGCGCGCGACGGCGACCGCGTTCTCGGCCATGATCCTGACGTTGTCGGCGACCGTCCAGAACCAGGCGGCGCGCGGATCGTTGCGGTCCGCGGCGATCGCGCCCACCGAGATGCCGCTCTGGCCCGCGTAGCCGACTATGTTCGGCGGGTCGAGCGCCGCGCCGCGCACGTCGATCTGCGCGGTGCCGAGAGCCTGCTCGAGCGCCTCGACGCCGGGGTTGTTCTCGAACTCCACCCAGAGCGAGGCGCTATGGCCGTGAAACACCGGCGCCTGAATCACGCGCAGCGACGGCATCGGCAGATGGCCGTTGATCGAGAGCAGCGTGGCGAGGTGCCTTTCGACGCGCGCTTCCACCTTCTCGACCGAGTCGCGAGCCTCGCTGCCGTATCGCGCGAGCAGGTTGAACGCCACCTGCTCGTCGTAGACGTCCTTCGGCAGCTTTTGGAACGTGAGCAGGTTGACGGTCTGCTTATGCAACTCGTCGATCCCGGTCTGGCCGCGCTCGCTGGCCGGCTCGAAGACGTGCACGACCGAGCGCCGCACAGGAGCGATCTGGCTCAGGCGCACCAGAAACACCGCGATGAGAATCGCGGCGGGATGCGCGATCACGTGTTCGATATCGGGGGGCACGGCGTAGTGCGCCGGCTCGACCATGGGCGCGCGCAGATGCGCCGTGGGGTGCTCTTCGAGCAGGTAAGTGAGATCGATGAGCGCGGGCCCGGGGTTCAGGCGGCGCACGATCTCGACCGCCTTGCGGCTCGAGTCGGCCGAACCGGCTAGGAAAGCGACGCGCGCGCCCGCCAGGTTCTCCTCGTCGAGGGCCGTCATGACGACCGGCTCGCCGGCCTCCTCGGTGAGAGTGCCGGTTTCGATCTCGTCGGCGCCGATCAGTTTCGTTTTGATGGGCGAGCCCGCGAGCAGGTCGCGAATCTCGCGCCCGAGCAGCGATGCGCCGCCGACGATGGCGGCGACTGGCGTGGTTTTATCCAATCTGGTGCTCCGGCGCCGAAGGCGCGTGGCGCAGGCGCCGCCGGATGACGCCGCCCGCGCGGATGACGATTCCGCTCAGAACATAGCCCGTCGTGATGGCGAGCAGAACGGGCTCCGTGTAGGTCCACAGCAGGTAGATCAAACTGCCCAGCCCGACCACGGTCAGGGGCGAACGCGGGCGCAGCAACTGGATGTCCTTGAAGCTCTGGTAGCGCCACGTGCTGACCATCAGAAATGCCAGCATCGCGAGCAGCGCGAGCCAGGCGACGCTCGCCGGCCAGGATTGAATGGGCGTGCCGTCGAGCGCGTAGACCAGCGAGGCGACCATCGCGGCGCCGGCGGGAATCGGCAGGCCGACGAAGTATTTCCGGTCCGCCCTCCCGGGGTTCTTCGGCACGGGGTTCTTCTGGATGTTGAAGCGCGCCAGGCGGGCCGCGCCGCACAGCAGGAACAGGAACGGAATGAAGTAGCCGAGCTGGCGCAGGTGGTCGCGGAAGAAAACGTCGGCGGTCGAAGAGCCGACCTGCACGCCCCAGGTGTAGGCGAGCACGGCGGGCGCGATGCCGAAGGTGATCACGTCGGCGAGCGAATCCATCTCGCGGCCGAACTCGCTGACGGTGTTCGTCAGGCGGGCGATGCGGCCGTCGAGGCCGTCGAGCAGCACCGCCCAGCCGATGGACAGGGCGGCGACTTCAAAGTGCGTGTTCGGGCCGTGGTAGCCCGAGGCGGCGAGCAGCGCGCCCTGCACCGAGCGAGTGATCGAAAGGAATCCGAGGAAGATGTTGCCCGCCGTGAATAGCGTCGGCAGGGCATAAGCCGCGCGAGGCCGTGGCTGATCGCCCTTCCCCGTCAGCTTCCTCGAAAAGGTGCTCACGTTCATCCAGCCTTTACCTCCGGTTTCCGGCGCGCAAGAGCGCTGGAACCGGCCCGCACACGCAAACCCGGACGGACCAGGATGTCCCACTCGGGACCGAGGAGGACATCCACTCTCGAGCCGAACTTGATCATCCCGACGCGCTCGCCTGTAGTGACGCGGTCGCCCGGCTGCTTGGTGCAGACGATGCGGCGCGCGATCAGGCCGGCGATTTGCCGGAAGGCGACCTCACAGCCGTCGCTCTCGATCACGATCAGGTTCTGCTCGTTTTCGGACGAGGCTGCTTCGCGACTCGCCACGAGAAAGCGACCTTTCTTGTAGAAGACTTCTTTGATGCGGCCGGCCACCGGAGCGCGGTTCACGTGGACATCGAAGATATTGAGGAAGACGCTGATGCGCGTAAGTTCCGGCGATTCGGCTTTGACGGCGACCACTTTTCCATCGGCGGGCGATACGGCTACGGGGCCCTCGGGGATAACGCGGTCCGGGTCACGAAAGAAGTACAGGCAGAAAAGGGCGACGGCGAAGATCGGGGCGGCAAACCACGGCCCCGCGAGCCAGAAGACAAAGCCTCCGGCAGCGCCTAAAGCCAGGGCGTAGCAAAAGCCGTCGATCACCATTCGAACACTCTATTGTCTCATGATGGAGCGGACCCCCCTTGATCCGCGCCGGGTCTCTGGGCCCAGGGCCGGGGGCCGCCCTACAAAGCCTGCAATAGTCCTGCAATCAGCGCGGTGCGGTCTGCGATGCGGTTGACGAGGATGCTCTCGTGCGCGGCGTGCGCGCCTTCGCCGACCGCGCCCAGGCCGTCGAGCGTCGCGGCTCCGACCGCGGAGGTGAAGTTGCCATCCGAGCCGCCGCCGCTGAGCGATTCCTCGAGCTCGATTCCCATGTCCGCGGCGATTTTCTGCGCGGCTTCGAACAGGCGCACCGTTCCGGCGGTGCGCTCCATGGGCGGGCGGTTGAGCCCTCCCGAGATTTCGAGCCGGCAGCTCTTGTTGAAGGGCCGCAAGCGGTGGAACTTGCGATCGACGGTGCCCGCATCGGCGGCGCGTACTACGCGGACGTCGATCTCGGCGTGCGCCTCGGCCGGGATCACGTTGCTCCGCGTGCCGCCGGCGATCACGCCGGGGCTGACGGTGATCCCGCGGTCGAGGTTCGTGAAGCGCGCGACCTGTTCGAGCTGTTTGGCCAGTTCGAGTATGGCGCTTGCGCCCTCGGTGAAGTCGAGGCCCGCGTGGGCGGCCTTGCCATGGACCGTGAGGGTGTAATCGCCGACGCCCTTGCGCGCGGTTTTGAGCTTGCCTTCGAGGCCCGTGGCGGGTTCGAGCACGAGCACGGCGGCGCTCCGGCGCGCTTCGTGCTCGGTGAGCGGCCGCGAAGAATCGGAGCCCACCTCCTCATCCGCGTTGAGCTGCAGGACGACGCGGCGGCGCACCGGGCGATCGAGCTCGCGCAGCGCGCGCACGGCGAAAATGAGGAGCACGATTCCGGCCTTCATGTCGAGGACGCCCGGTCCCCACAGCCGGCCGTCGGCCTCGCGGAACGGCATGGTCTTCAAGGTGCCCACCGGATAGACGGTGTCGGAGTGGCCGAGCAGCAGAATCTGGCCATCTTTCGCGCCGCTGGGCAGGTCGAACTCGAGCTGCACGTGACCCCCGGGGAACTTGCGTGTGCGCGCGAACCCGGCCGTTTTCCGGGTCACGAGTGCGGTGAAGCCGGCGATGGCGGCCGCATTTCCGCTGGGCGATTCGCACTCGACGAACTCGCGGCACATCGCTATTATTTCCGGCTGCCGCGCGCGTGCGTAGGAAAGGATCGGGTCCACTCACCTGATATAATACGAATCCCCATGCCCATATTGGATATACAAGCAATTAAGGCCATCCTGCCGCACCGTTATCCGTTCCTGCTGGTCGATCGCATCGTCGAGCTCGAGCCGGATCGCATCGTGGGAATCAAGAACGTGACGGCGAACGAGCCCTTCTTTCAGGGGCATTTTCCGGAATTTCCGGTGATGCCCGGCGTCCTGATTGTCGAAGCGATGGCGCAAGTTGCGGGCGTGCTGGTGCTGAGGGAGCTGGGAGAGCAGAAGGCGGTGTTTCTGGCGTCGATCGAGCAGGCGAAGTTCCGCCGCCCGGTGACGCCCGGCGACACGCTGCGCATCGAGATGAAAGTCGGCAAGCGGAAGGCCACCGTGGCCAAGGTGTTCGGGACCGCGACCGTGGACGGCGTGGTGGTGGCCGAGGCCGAGGTGATGTGCAAGCTGGCCGACGTGAAGCCGGCCGCCGCCGCGCAGCCAGAGTAATGTCCGTCCATCCCACCGCGATCGTCGATGCGGCGGCCCGGATCGCGGACACCGCCGAGATCGGCCCCTACTGCGTGATCGGGCCCGAGGTCGAGATCGGTCCGCGCACGCGCCTGATGGCGCATGTCTATCTCGAGGGGCCGGCCTCGATCGGCGAGGACAACATCTTCTTTCCGTACGCGAGCGTCGGAGTCGCGTCCCAGGACCTCAAGTACAAAGGCGAGCGCGCCGAGACGCGCATCGGCCACCGCAACCGGATCCGCGAGTTCGTGACGATTCATCGCGGGACCAAGGGCGGCGGGCTGGTCACTTCGATCGGGGACGACAACCTGCTGATGGCGTACGTGCACGTGGCGCACGACGTGCACATCGGCGCCCACACGATTCTCGGCAACGCCGTGACGTTCGCGGGACACGTGACCGTCGGCGATTGGGCGGTGATCGAGGCCTTCAGCGGCGTGCACCAGTTCTGCCGCATCGGCCGGCACGCCTTCGTCGGCGGCTACAGCGTGATCACGCGCGACGTGCTGCCGTTCTCGATGACTGTGAGCGAGCGTGAGGCGAAGACCTACGGGGCGAACCGCGTGGGACTCGAGCGCCGCGGCTTCAGCGAGGAAACGCGCAACGCGCTGCACAAGGCTTTCCGGCTGCTCACGCGCGGCGAGCTGAACACGTCGCAGGCGGTGGAGCGCATCCGTGCGGAGATTGAGCCGTCCGCGGAAATCGAGGAACTGCTCGCGTTCATCCGGACCTCGGAACGCGGCGTGATCAAATGAACATCTGCGGCTGAAATCTATGACCCGCTACGCGCTCATCGCAGGCAACGGACGCTTCCCCATTCTCGCGCTCGAAACGGCGCGCAGCCTCGGGCACGAGATCGTCGTTGTGGCGATCGAAGGCGAGGCTTCGCCGGAAGTAGAGGCGCTGGCCGCGTCCTGCCACTGGATCTCCATCGGCCAGCTGGGCAAGCTGATCGACATTCTCAAGCAGGAAGGCGTCACCGAAGTCACGATGGCCGGCCAGGTGAAGCACGTCAGCCTGTTTTCCGGGATACGGCCGGACTGGCGGCTCGTCAAGCTGCTCGCCTCGCTGCCCGAGCGGAACACCGACGCGCTGATCGGCGGCATCGCGAAAGTGCTCGAGAGCGAGGGAATACGGCTGCTCGATTCGACCGCGCTGCTCAAGCCGATGCTGGCGGGGCAGGGCGTGCTCACAAAACGCAAGCCGACCAAGGATGAGCTGACCGGCGTCGAGTACGGGCGCCGCATCGCGAATGCGCTGGCGGGTTTCGACATCGGCCAGAGCGTCGTGATCTCGGAAGGCGCGTGCGTGGCGGTCGAGGCGATGGAAGGCACCGATGCCATGCTGCGGCGCGCGGCATCGCTCGTGAACGGCCGGCCGCTGCAACTGGTGAAAGTAGGGCGCCGCCGCGGGCATCTGCTGTTCGACGTGCCGGTGGCCGGGGTGAGCACCATTCCGGTCATGATCGAGACGGGCACCACGATCCTGGCCGTCGATGCCGGCCGCACGCTGCTGCTCGACCGCGAGCGCATGATTCAGGAAGCCAACGCCGCGGGACTCGCCGTCGTTGGCTATCCGCCGGAAGACTAGCCGCCGCGTTTCAGCGGCCTGCCAACATCTCCGTAAGCACACGGCCCACAGACCCGCTCGGCGTCTCGACGTCGAGCATAGTCGCGAGCGTCGGCGCGATGTCGTTCGGCGCGGCGGCGGCATCGTACCGCCCGGCCTTCACGTTCGGCCCCATAAAGATCACCGGCACGTGCGAATCGTAGCCGAATGGCGAGCCGTGCGTCGCACCGGAGCCGGACTCGATCCAGTAGGGCTCCGCGACAATGAACAGGTCGCCCGAGCGGCTGGGATAGAAGCCGTTCTCAACGGCGCGCGTGATCTCATCGCCGATCGTCCGTCCCTTAAGAAGCTGTTCGCGGGTGTAGACGCGGAAGATGTGTGGAAGGCGCGCCACGGCGTCGGCCGCCGTCTGCTCGACCTCGGCCTCGTTCAGCTTCTTCGACCGGATGAGATCGCGGTTGAGATAAGACCCGTCGCCCACCGTCCATTTACCCTCGCCGTAGCGCTCGACCAGCGCCTGTTCGATCGCGCTGTCAACCGCCTTGGCCGGCAGCCGCCCGCCGGGCATCTTGCGCTCCATGAGCACCTCGGGCATCGGGGATACCCCATGGTCGCCCGTCAGCACCACGAGGGTGTTGGCAAGGCCCACGCGCTTGTCGATGAAGTCGAGCAGCCTGCCGAGGAGGCGGTCCATGCGGATCGACATATCACGCACCTCGGGCGAGTCCGGCCCGAGCTGATGCCCCACGTAGTCGTTAGAGGAAAAGCTTACCGTCAGCAGGTCGGTAGCGCCGCTGGTTCCGAGCCGCTCGGCCACGATCGCGCGCTCCGCGAACTCCTCGACGAGCTCGTTGCCGTAGGGGCTCGGCGCGAGCGAGCCGTAGAAGGCCTTGCCAGGCGAGGCCGCCATGCGCTTCTCGAAAGCCGGGAAGTCCGGGCTCGGAACGAGCGGCTTCCACACGGCGTTCAGATACCGGTCGGCTGGGCGCGAGCCGTTGAAGTCCTTCACCCATGCGGGCAGGTCCGGGAAATAGAAGTCGCTGGAGACGAAATTCCCTGAGGCGCCGTCGAACCAGTAGGCGCCGTCGCAGATGTGGCCGGAGGGCAGGATCGCCGCGCGGTCCTTGAGCGATATGCCGATCACGCGCGACTTGCCGCGTGTCGCCATCTTGAGCTCGTCGCCGACGGTGCTCACCACGAGCTTGCGGGGGGAGGCGCCGGTCCTGTCGCCCGCGCCCAGCAGCTTCGTCGCATCGTCGCCGACCGAAGTAACTTCTTTGCCCGCCTCGCGGTCATACCATTCATTGCCGGCGATGCCGCTGCGCGACGGCGTTGCGCCGGTCATGAACGTCGAGTGGCCGATCGCGGTGATGGTTGGAAAGTGCCTGTACCGCGCATTCGTAAAAACGGCGCCGCGCGTGAGCAGCCGCGCGAATCCGCTGTTGTAGTCGGCGCGGAAGCGCGTCAGGTAGTCATACCGGAACTGGTCGATGACGATGCCGACCACGAGCTTGGGCTTTGCCGGCGCAGGAGCGGCCTGCTTGACCGGCGCGGCCGCGGCGGCGCAGGCGATCAGGATGGTGAACAAACGGCGTGTCATGGCGTTAACCAAACAGCATACAGCACCCTGGGCACGCCGGCCCGCCTCTGTGCTGTAATCGATGGCTTATGAACCGGAGAAACTTCATGCACGCAGCCGCGGCGGCCGGCACGACCGGCGCTCTGTCCCAGGCGGCCCACACCGGAGGCGTCAAAGTGATCGAGCTGCGCTATTATCGTCTGCGCAACGGCTCGCAGGTGCAGCGAACCAGCGCCTTTCTCCAGACGCACTTCGCGCCCGCGGCGCGCCGCGCGGGCATCGCGCCGCTCGGGTTCTTCACCGGCGCGATCACGGCGCACAGCCCGACGATTCTGTTTCTTAAAGTTTAGGCGTGGTTCGTGGGTTTTGGCGCCACGATCGACAGGCTGGGTGCGGATAAGGAATACGCCGCCGCCTCCGCCGAATACAGCTCGGGCGGCGAGCCGCCCTTCATGCGCGCGGAGGCCACGCTGCTCAAGGCCTTCGGGTCCATGCAGAAAATCGCGTTTCCCGCCGGGGCCGGCGCGTTCGAGTTGCGCACCTACGAGTCGCCCACCTACGTCTCGCTCAAGCGCAAGATCGGCATGTTCGAGGAAGGCGGCGAGATCGATATTTTCCGCAAGACGGGCATCAACCCGGTCTTCTTCGGCGAGACGATCGTGGGCAATGCGATCCCGAATCTGACCTATATGGTGGCGTTCGCCGACCTGGCCGCGCGCGCGAAGGCATGGAGCACGTTCGGCTCGAGCCCCGAGTGGCAGAAACTGCGCGCGACGCCCGGGCTCAGCGACGCCGAAGTCGTCTCCAACATCTCGAACTCGGTGTGGAGCCCGTTGAAGCTGTACCCGGCAGAGTAACATGAGGCTCTTCGCCGCCGCGCTGGCGGTGTTCACAGCGCACGCTCTGGCAGTCGACAACCCCGCGCGGCTGCGTGCGTCGAAGATTCAGGAGATAGAGCATGTTGTCTCGGCCGTGATGGCGAAGTCAGGCATTCCGGGCCTGAGCGTCGCCATCGGCCAGGATTTGCGCGTGACCTGGACGCAGGGCTTCGGCCGCGCCGACGTGGAGAACCGGGTGCCCGTCGAGCCCGAAACGGTGTTCCGCATCGCATCGATTTCGAAGTCGATCACGGCCGTCGCGGTCATGCAGCTCGTCGAGAAAGGCAAGCTCAGCCTCGAGGCGCCCATCCAGAAATACGTGCCGTCGTTTCCCGAGAAAGAGTGGCCCGTCACCGCGCGCGCGCTGCTCAGCCACATGAGCGGCATACGGCACTACAACTCGATCGCCGAAGTGAACAGCACGCGCCACTACACGGACGTCATCGAGCCGCTCAGGATTTTCGCCGGCGAGCCGCTCGAGTTCGAGCCGGGCACGCGCTACCTCTATACGACCTACGGATTCAACCTGCTGGGCGCGGCCGTCGAGGGCGCCTCCGGCGAGCCATATCTCAACTACGTGAGGGAACACATCTTCGCGCCCGCGCACATGGAGCGCACGGGCCCCGACGATGCAGTCGCGCTGATTGCGAACCGCGCGCGCGGCTACCGGCATAACTCCGCGGGCGCGATTGAGAACTGCGCGCTCGTTGACACCAGCAACAAGATTCCGGGCGGGGGCTACGTTTCGACCGCGGAAGACCTGGTGCGCTTTGCAATTGCGGTCCTGCGCGGCGATCTGGTCAGCGCGAAAACGCGCGAGCGCATGTTTACGGCTGCGCGGCTGGCGGACGGAAAGGCGGTGCCGTACGGGCTAGGCTGGGCGGTGGTGGAGCGCGGCGGGAAGAAGTGGGTCGGGCATGGCGGCGCTCAGCCGGGCGCATCGACGTACCTGCTTACCGATCCCTCGGGCAGCGTCACCGTGGCGGTGCTCGCAAACGTGGAAGGCGCGAACGCGGAGGCTATCGCCGCCCGGATCGCGGAAATCGCACTCGAAAACTGACGAATATGCCTGATTCCGATCTCACACGCCGAGGATTTATCGCCCTTGCGAGCGCCTGGGGCATCGCAGCGCCCGGCGCATCTCCGCGTTCGTACGAAGACGAATACCCGGACATGCTGCTCGCGTATTTGTCGAAGCAGCTCAACACCCTCGCTGCGAAATGGGACGCCGAGCGCGCGAAGATCGCGACGGCCGCGGACGTGGAAGCGCGCAACCGTTTCGTGCGGGATGCCGTGCGGAAGATGATCCACGGGCTGCCGGAGCGCAACGCGCTCAACCCAGTGGTGGTCCGGACGCACCAGCGCGACGGCTACCGCATCGAGAACGTGATGTTCGAGAGCCGCCCCGATTTTCGCGTCACGGGCAATCTCTACGTCCCCACCACGGGCCGCGGTCCGTTTCCCGCGATCATCTCGCCGTGCGGTCACTATCAGCTCGCGCGCATGCAGCCCGATTACCAGGCCGTCTACCAGAACCTGGTGCGGAACGGGTTCGTCGTGCTGGCCTACGACCCGATCGGCCAGGGCGAGCGCCGCCAGTATTGGGACCCGCGCACGAAGCGCGCCGACATCGACGATCCGGTGTACGAGCACTCGATGCCGGGCCAGGTGCTGCTCCTGATGGGCCAGGACCTGACGCACTATCGCGTGTGGGACGGGATGCGCGCGATCGACTACCTGCTTACGCGGCCCGAGGTGGATGGCACGCGCATCGGCTGCGCGGGCCACTCGGGCGGCGGGACGCTGACGATGTTCATCAGCGCTATCGACGAGCGTGTGAAGTGCGCGGTAATCAATGAAGGCGGCACGCGCCATCGCTGGCCCATGCGGGTCGCGCCCGGCGGCCGCTTCGGCCCTTCGGACGTCGAGCAGAACCTGTTCCCGGCCGCGATCTACGGCGTCGACAACTGCGATCTGCACGCCGCCATCGCGCCGCGTCCGCTGCTCGCGCTGATCGAGAACTACTCGCCGGGGTTCGACCGCACGGCGGAGCACATACGCCGCCGCTACGAGCAGCTGGGCGCGGCGGACAAGTTCGCGACGGCCGAAGCGACCGACCCACACGCCTATACCGTGAAGCTGCGCCTCGCGACAACCGACTGGTTCAGCCGCTGGTTCCTCGGCCACCCGGGGCCGAAGACGGAGCCGGAGTTTCGCTTCGAAACGCCGGAAACGCTCTACTGCACGCCGAACGGCTCGCTGCGCTACTCGCATCAGGGGCAGACGATCTTCTCGCTGATTCAGAAGCGGGGCGAAGAGCTGCCGCCGCCGCGCACGGCGCCTCCGAGCGCCGACGAAATCCGCCGCGTGCTGCGCATCGCGCCACTCAGCGGGCCGCTCGCCCCGCGGCATCTCGTAACCACCGGGCGCAAGGGATACCGCGTCGAGAAGCTCGAGTTCCTCTCCGAGCCGGGAATCTACATTCCCACATGGGTCTTCGTGCCCGAGCGCAAAGCGCCGGGCCGCGCGGTCCTCTACGCCAGCGACGCCGGCAAAGAAGCCGAGGGGATGGAGTTCGGCTTTCTCGAGCAGCTCGCGCGCAAGGGGCGCACCGTGATCGCGATCGACGTGCGCGGCATCGGCGCGACCGCTCCGCCGCACTCGCAGGACCTCGACGGGAAGCCCTACGCGCACCTGTTCAGCGTCGAGACCGCCGCGGCCTACATGGCCTGGTCGATGGACCGCTGCCTGTTCGGCATGCGCGTCCAGGATGTGATCCGCGGCGTCGATTACGCGATGAGCCGCGCGGACGCGGACCCCTCGGGCGTGGACCTGATCGGCAAAGGCGCGGGCGCGCTCTGGGCCCTTTACGCCGCCGCGCTCGATACCCGTATCCGCAGCGTCGTGGCCGAGCGCGGGCTCACCTCGTACAGGAGCCTGACGAAGACGGACCGCTACCTGCACAGCGCCGGCATCTTCGTGCGCGATGTGCTGCTGTCCTTCGACCTGCCCGACATCGTCGCGGCAATCACGGACCGCCGCGTCGAGCTGCTTGCGCCGGTAGGCCCGATGAAAGAAACCGATTCCAACGAGGTTCTCTAAATGCGTGTACTGCTGGTAATTCTTGCGACCGTTCTGTGCGCCGCCGCCGGAGAGATGCCGCGCGCCAGGTGGATCCAGGACGGCCTGATCGACGCGGGCGGAAACCACGAGCCTTATATCTTCGTGGTACGACGCGGCGGGCAGCCCCTCGACGCGCGCCGCCGGGCCGATGAGGCGCAAAGCGAAGAGACCCTGCGCAAGCTGAAAGCGGCCGGCGTCGAAGTTTTCCACACGCACCTCTACAAGGGCTTCGGCATGGCCGCCGAAAAAGAGGGCATGGAGGAGACCAGGCGGGCGGCTGAAATCGCGCATCGCCTCGGGCTCAAGGTCGATACCTACATCCAGTGGAATACGCTCATGTACGAGACGTTCTTCGCCGAGGAGCCGCGCGCGGAGAACTGGGTCCAGCGCGATGCCGCCGGCCGGCCCATCATGCTGCAATACGGATATCAGCAGTCTTACCGCTACCGGCCGTGCTTTGCGAACCAGGAGTATCTCGACTATCTCAAGAAGATCGTCCGGTACGCGGTCGAAGAGGTGAAGACCGACTTCATCCACTTCGACAATTTCGACCTGAACCCCGAGCCCGAGTCCTGCCACGACCGCGCCTGCGCGCTCGGCTTCCGCAAGTTCCTGCGCGAGAAGTACACGCCGGCCGAGCGGCGCGAGCGCTTCGGCTTCGAGAACGTGGATTACGTGAACCCGCCCGAGTGGAACCGCTCGAACCCGCCCGGCGGCATGCAGGTCATCTTCGATCCGGCCATCCAGGAGTGGATCGACTTCCGCTGCCAGTTGATGGCCGATGCGCTCAAGCAGATGGCGCTTTACGCCAAGTCGATGAACCCCGAGGTCGCGATTGAAGTGAACCCGCACGGGATCACCGGAGGCAACCGGGCGTGGGAGGCGGCGATCGACCACTCCCGCATTCTGAAATGGACCGAAGCGTTCTGGACCGAAGAAGACTCGCGGCCGGGTTACGAGCCGGACGGCCGCGTGCTCTCGCGCATCCGCAGCTTCAAACTTGCGCGCGCCTACAACAACGTGCTGCTGTCTTACATCCAGGAAGACCCGGTCGCGATGGCCGAGAGCCTGGCGTTCAACCAGACTTTCGGCTTCGCGGGCGTCGGTGTGCTCGGCCCCGAGACGCGGCGTTACATCGCGTTCTATAAACAGAACCGCGAACTGTTCAAGGGGTCGAAGGACGTCGCGACGGTGGCGGTGTTGCGTTCGTATCCCTCGATCGCCTATAACCAGCCGGGCGTTCAGCTTCCGACGATCCTGATCGAGCAGGCGCTCATCGAAGCGAAGATCCCGTTCGATCTGGTGTTCGACGAGCACCTCGCGGACCTGTCGAAGTACAAGGTTCTGGTGCTGCCCTCGACCGAGTGCCTGAGCGATGCGCAGCTTGCCTCGATCCGGCGCTTCGTCGCGAACGGCGGCGGGCTTCTGGCGACGGGGCAGGCCGGGCTCTACGATCAATGGCGCCGCCGGCGCACCGAGGCCGGGCTCAAGGGCCTGATCGATGCGCAGCCAAAGGCCCGCGACTATGAGGAGACCGTCGAGGCGGTCGAGCTCAAGGGCGCGCCGGTCCGGAAGGAATATGAGAAGGGGCGCGTAGTGTACATCCCGTCTGTACAGTTTGACGGCGCCTTGCCCCAGTTCGGGAGTTACTTCCGCGTCGATTCGCGGTTCTGGAAGTCGCCGAAGAACGCGCAAGAAATCACGGATGGCATCCGTTGGGCCGCGCGCGGCGACATTCCCGTGGCGGCCGGCGGGCCGCGGTACCTGGTTTCGAACGTCGTCGAGCAGCCGGACAAGCGCCGCCTCATGGTGCACCTCGTGAACTACAACGCGAAGAAGGCCGCCGCGCTCGACCCTGTGCCGGTCGTCTGCCGGCTGCCGCAAGGCCGGACCGCGAAGGAAGTGCGCATCTACTCACCGGACCTGAGCGAGCCGCGCTCCGTCGAAATGAAGAACGGCGCGGGCGAGGTGGCCTTTTCGGCGCCGGTGAAGACGTATACCATCGCGGTGGTGACGTGGTGAAGCTGGCTGCCGGAATCGCTCTCACCTCGTTGATGTTGGCCGCGGACACGCGCACCGTGCGCGTAGATCACCGCGTGTTTACGGGCCTGGCCGAAATGGACGGCAACTGGGCCGCGTTGTTCGCCGCCAGCGACGGCAAGGTCTACGCCGGCCTGGCGAATCACGGCGGCGACGGGCATCTCGTCTACTACGATTCGAAGACCGGCCGCATGCACGACGTGGGGAATCTGACGGCGCTGGCGGGCGAATCGGCTCTCCGGCGCGGGCCGCAGTCGAAGATCCACGCCAAGTTCGGCGAAGGCAAGGACGGCCGCATCTACTTCGGCACACACGCCGGCCTGTGGTGGAACTACGCGCGCTTCGCCACCAAGGAAGGCTACCCCGGCGCCCACTGGATGGCGTTCGACCCGAAGACCGGGCGCGTGGAAGATTTCGGTCTAGGCGTCCCGAACGAAGGCGTGAACACCGGCGCTTACGATCCGCTGTTCAACCGCATCTACGGCCTTACGCACCCGCGCGGGCATTTCGTCTACTACGATGTCGCCACGCGCAAGGCCGTTGACAAGGGCCGCATCAACAACTTCGAATCCATCTGCCGGACGCTCGGCATCGACGATGAAGGTTACGTGTACGGCAGCTTCGGGCGCGGCGAGATTTTCCGCTACGACCCGCGCACGGACGAGATCGAAGAGCTCGCCGCGCGCATTCCCATTCGCGAGAAGGGAATCTCGCTCGGCCGCGACTACGACAAGTCGGAGACCGCTTGGCGCACGGTGGTGTGGGACAAGCAAACGCGCCAGTTCTATGGGATCGACGAGAGCGCCACGATTCTGTTCTCGTTCAATCCGCGCGCGGGCGAGGTGCGGCGTCTGGGCCAGCTTTCGATACCGGCCTTCGACGACGCGCGCGACATTCCGTATGCGACCCTGAGCCTCACGCTCGGCCCCGGCCGCAAGCTCTACTACGGCGCGGCGGGGCGCGAGTTCGACTACGGCGCCAGCGCCGGGGTCGCGACTTCGCACCTCGTCACGTGGGACCTGAACGCCGGCAAGCGCGAGGACCTCGGAGAGATGCTGCTCGAAGACGGCGCGCGTGTGCTCGGCACCAACGCCGCCGACACCGGCCCCGACGGCACGATCTATATGGTCGGAGCGATCGAGGTCCGCCCGCAGGCCGGCAAGCCGGTCGAGGCCGCGGGAAAGATCGGCGGCGTGTATTACCGGCTCGCCCTGCTCATCTACCGTCCGCATTGAAGCCATGCTGAAGAAAACCGCTTTCGCCGCCGCCTTGATGGCGCTGCCGCTCGCCGCGCAGCGCGCGCCGGAGTACGACCACTCGGTAGTCAAGCAGGTGCGCATCGATCTGCGCGACCTCGGCTACCCGCCCAAGGACGTGATTCCGTCCGATGAATCCGCAATTCGCGCGCTCGCGGTCGCGCCCGATGGGACGCTCTACGGCGCCACCAGCGGGAAGCGAAGCCATCTGTTCTCGCTCTCGCCCGTGCACGGATACGTCGTGCCGCTGGGCGTGTTGAAGGATGTCACGGCAGTTGAGGGATCACTCGTCGTTTCGCGCACCGGCGAGGTATATATCGGAACTTCGCCCGGCGGACGGCTCCTGAAATACACGCCGGCGAGGAACGCGCCGTTCGCAACGGTGGACCTAGGCGCGCCCGTTGCCGGCGAAAGCATCTGCGCGCTCGCGATCGACCGTGGCCGCGAGACGATCTACGGCCTCACGTCGCCGAACGGGCACTTCTTCACCTACAGCCTGGCCGGCGGGCAATTCGCGGTGCATGGCAAAGTTGCCGAGCACAACATCCCCGGCGAGAAGTTCGAAACGGAGAAGAACATCGGCCGCGCGATCGCGGTGGGCGCCGACGGATACGCCTACACCTCGGGACAGGGCGGGTTCCTGTATCGCTTTTGGGGCAAGCTGGAGAAACTCGACGTGACTGTCCCCACCGTGCCCGGCCGCGAGCCCTACAACCGGATCGACGCGTGGGCAGCGGGCAATAGCGGCCCGCTGCTCTACGGCGCAAGCTCGGACGGCTACCTCTTCCGCTTCGACCCGGCCAGCCTGCGCATGGACAACCTCGGCAAGCCTCTGAACCAGTACCGCGTCCGCGCGCTCGTACTCGCGCGGAACGGCAAGCTCTACGGAGCCGGCGGCGACGACGACGAAATGGCGCGCCTGTTTTCCTACGACCCCGCGCGCGGCGTTTACGAGATGCTCGGCATGGTGGACGTCAACCGCCGCCCGTATTACTCCTGGCAGGCTTACGTGATCGGCGCGGCCGCGCTCGGGCTCGACGGCACCGTGTACCTGGGCCAGAGCGAGCGCAAGTCGAAGCTGTATCTCTACTACCCGGAATTCTGAGCGCGCGCCGCGCTAACGCAGCGCGATGATCGGGTCGACGCGCGTGGCGCGGCGGGCCGGAATGTAGCACGCCGCGAGCGCGACCGCCGCAAGCGCCACCGCCACGCCGGTGAAGGTCAGCGGGTCCGTGGCATTCACGCCATAGAGCATCGCTTTGAGGACGCGCGTGACGCCGAACGCCGCCGCCAGTCCGATGGCGACGCCAATGCCCGCCAGCAGCATGCCGCGGCGCACCACCAGCCGGGCCACGCTGCCGCCATCGGCGCCGAGCGCCACCCGTATGCCGATTTCCTGGGTCCGCTGCTCCACGTCGTACGCCATCACGCCGTAGATCCCGATGGCGGCCAGCACGAGCGCGGCGCCGGCGAAGACCGTCAGCAGCAGCAGGATGAAGCCGCGCGTCGCCATCGACTTTTCGAGCACCTGGTCGAGCGAGCGGAAATCGAACACGGCCTGCTGCGGATCGACGGCGACCACCTCGCGCCGCACGGCGTTGACCATCGTGAGCGGATCCATTGACGTGCGCACCACCCAGGCGGACGGCAAAATCTTGCTGCCGAGCGCTATGAAGGCGTCTCTCACCTGCGCCTGCGGAACGTACACGACGGGCGGCAGGCCGTTTTCGAGCCCTCTCTCGCGCACGCTTCCGACGACGCCGACGATCTCGCGCGTGGGGTCCTCGAACTCGGGCCCGAGGCCCTTGCCGATCGTTATCCGCTGGCCGATCGGGTCCTCTTTCGGCCAGTACTTCTTCGCCATCGCTTCGTTGATGATGACCACGGCGGGCGCGTTGGCGACGTCGTTCTCGGTGAATGTGCGTCCGCGCAGCAGCGGCACGCCGAGCGCCTTCAGGAAATGCGGCGAGACATAGCGCCAGTACTCGTCGCCGGTGGCGTTGGCGGCCGATGCGGGACGGCCTTCGATCTGGAACGGCATGTCGGGCCCCAACTCGGCCGGCAGGTTGACGATGGTCGCGGCGGCCTGCACACCCGGGATGCTTTCCAGCCGCTCGGTGAGCAGCCGCGTGAACTGCGCCGCGCCCGCGGTCTTCTCATACTTCGCGCCGTTCAGCGCGGCTTTGAACGTGAGCGCGTGACCCGGGTCGAAGCCCGGCCGCTCATTGCGAATCGCGGCGGCGCTGCGGATCAGCAGCCCCGCGCCTATGAGCAGCACCAGGCCGAGTGCGATTTCGGAAACCACCAGCACGCTCCGCGCGCGCATGTGCCGCACGCCGGCGCTGCTGCGGCCGGAGCTTTCTCTCAGCGTGGAATTCACGTCGGGGCGCGAGATCTGGAACGCCGGCGCCAGGCCGAACAGGATGCCGGTTAGGAGCGAGACCGCGAGCGTGAATCCGAAAACGCGCAAGTCGAGGCCGGAACCCATGTCCGCCAGCCGCGGAATCTCGCTCGGCGTGAACGCCAGCAGCCCCTTCAGGCCCCAGTAGCCGGCCAGCAGCCCGAGCGCGCCTCCGGCGAGGGCGAGCAGCGCGCTTTCCGTAAGCAGTTGGCGCACCAGGCGCCCGCGTCCGGCGCCGATCGCCACGCGGATCGCGATCTCCTTCTCGCGCCCCGCGGCCCGCGCCAGCAGCAGGTTCGCCACGTTCGCGCACGAAATCAGCAGCACGAACGCAACCGCGCCGAGCATGATGAGCAGAACCGGCCGTATGTCGCCCACCATCAAGTCCTGCATCGGTATAACGCCCGCGCTTTCTTCCTTGCTGATGGAACCGGGAAACTGGCGGCGGAACTGCTCGGCGGCGGACTTCATCCGCGCGTTCGCCGCTGCGATTGTCACGCCCGGCTTGAGGCGCCCTCCGCAGAGCAGGTAATGGCCCTGGTTGATGCTCGCGGGGTCGGCCTGAAGCGGAACCCAAATGTCCGCCGGGGGAATTGGCTCGAACCCGGCCGCGGCCACGCCGACCACGGTGTACGGTTCGCCGGAAAGCGCGATCGTACGGCCAACCAGGCCCGGATCGCCGCCGAAACGGCGCTTCCACAGGCCGTTGCTGATCACGGCGACGCGCGCGCCGCCGGGGCGGTCCTCCTCTTCCGTGAAGAAACGGCCGGCCGCGGGACTCACACCGAACAGCGCGAAGTAGTCGATCGAAGCATGGATGGACTTGATCTGTTCGGGCTGACCGTCGCCGCTGAGGCTCACGCCCGGCCCCATGAAGTCATATGCGGCGACTTTCTCGAGCGCGCCGGCGCTGCCCTTCTTCCAGGCGAAGAACTTGGGGACGGACACTGTGGGCGGGTTCCCCCCGGGATACACGCGCGTCAGCGCCACGAGGCGGTCCGGCTGCTTGTAGGGCAGGGGCCGCAACAAAACCGCGTTCACCACCGTGAAAATCGCTGTGTTGGCCCCGATCCCGAGTGCCAGCGCCAGCACGGCGGCGGCCGTGAATCCCGGGCTTTTCCGCATCGTACGGATCGTGTAACGCGCGTCCTGGAGGAGTGCCATGCTGTGCAATACGAGTTCAGCGGCCGGGCTGTTCCACGCGAGTGGGCTGAGCACCCGCTATTGTTTCAGCAGGCCGGCGAACCCGTTGACGATTGCATTTTCCGCGCAGCCCCGCTTCAGGTGCGTCGTCCTGATCTCGTAACTGACCTGGTCGTACGCCGAGTCGTCGGGAATGTAGCCGCTCGCTCCGTTGGCGTGCGTCACCATGATCACGCGCGGCCCGGCGGTCTTCTTCAGGTGCCAGTAGATTGGAGTGAGCACTTCTCCCGACACGCCCGCGAGCGCGACGTCGCCGATCGTGAGCAGCGAGAGGCGTATGCTCACCGGCGCATCGGTCTTGCCGGGACAGGTGACCACGGTCTGGGCGGCCTGCACGCTCGCCGCGGGTTTCGTTTCGATCGATTTCGCCACGCGCACGATCTCCTCGCCAAGAATCCGGCCGAGCGCGGCGACTTTGTCGAATTCGTTCCCCGGCCCGTAGATGGCGTTCTGGTCGCCGGCCGCGCCGCTCGTCCACGGCGCGACGACTTTTCCGCCGAACTGCTCCTCGACGAAGCGAGCGGCGGCGCCCGGCAGGTCGCCGGAAATCTTAAGGTTCTCCTGGCCCATCACCACGCCATGCACGGCGTAGTTGCTGAAGATGGCGATCGGCTCTCCCGCCGGAGTTTCAAATTTTATGACGGCGACTGTTTTGTCCGAAGGGCCGTCCGGATTGATGCCGAGGTTCCACGAGCCGTCCGCCATGCGGGCGCGCCGGTTCACGTTCACGTTGGCCCGGCCCGTGCCGTAGCCCACGCGCGCGGGTTGCATGCTCGCCTGCGCCTGCTTCACCGCCGCTACGACCGAGTCTTCGAGCGTCGCGATCCACGCGGCCTGTTTCGCGTCCGGTTCACCTTCGTAGACGCCGTTTTGCGGCGCGGCGTGCGTATGGACGGCGGCAATCAGGACGCGCTCCGGCTTGATGCCGGTCGCGGCCTCGATGCGGGCGGCCATGCGCTTGCACGCGGCTTCGCGGAAGGCGACGACGTCCGCCGCGACGATCGCCGCGGGGCCGCTGCCGCCGTCGAAGACGATGGCGCGGGCGTAGAGGCGATCGTCTATGGCGGTGAAGCCTTGCGTGCGGGCGGCGTAACCGCTCATCGGCAGGGCGGATCCCGCGGCGGGCGTCACATCGATACGGGCGGCGCCGGCGCGAAAATCGGCGCATTGCGCCGCTGCGGCGGCGACCAGCAGGCAAACCCCGAGTTTCATGATTGTTGAACCTATCACAGTTTCGCTTGACAGGGAACCGCCTCCGGCCTCACTATACTCCTAGCGAGCTTAGGAGAGAAACGCTCATGCCGCCGCAGGCAGACCTGTTACCGGGCACCCTCGATTTATTGATCCTGAAAGCCGTCTCGCTCGGCCCGCAGCACGGCTACGGGGTTCTGCTGCGCATCGAGCAGATCACGAAAGGCGCGCTGTCGATCGAGCAGGGAGCGCTGTATCCCGCGCTGTACCGGCTCGAGCGGCGCGGCCTGCTCAAAACCGAGTGGGGCGTTTCGGACAACAACCGGAAAGCGAAGTTCTACCAGCTGACGCCCGCGGGCGCGAAACGGCTCGACGACGAGACGCTCGGGTGGAACCGGCTCGTCTCCGCGATGCGGCTGGCGCTCAACAGCCGTGTGGAGGAGGTGTAATGTCACGCCGCTCGCGCGCCGAATCGGAAATGGCGGAGGAACTCAGGTTCCACATGGAGAGCCGAGCCGCCGATCTGGAACGCTCCGGCCTCAGCGCGGAGGAAGCGGCGCGCCGCGCGCGGCTCGAGTTCGGCAGCGTCGAGGGCTGCAAGGAAAGCTGCCGCGAAGCGCGCGGCTTCCGGCCCTTCGACGAGTTGCGGGCCGACCTGCGGTACGCCGCCAGGACGCTGCGCCGCAGCCCGGGCTTCGCCGCGATGGCCGCGCTGTCGCTGGCGCTGGGCATCGGCGTGAACGTGCTGATGTTTGTCTCGCTTTACCACATCGTGCTGCATCCGTTTCCATACCCGGACCTGGCCCGCATCGCCACAGTGACGGCAACGCGCGCCCAGTCTCCGTGGGAGCGGGGCCCGGTCGCTCCCGCCGACTATCTCGACTTCGCGCAGGCGAACCGCTCCTTCGAGACCCTGGCCGCGTATCGCGGATGGGACGCGAATCTCACCGGCGTGAGCCGCCCGGACCACGTACAGGGCGCGCTGGCATCGGCGGAGTTCTTCGCCGTGCTCGGCATGCGCCCTCTGCGCGGCCGCGTATTCAGCGCCGCCGAGTGCGAGCCGGGCAAGGACGCCGTGGTGGTGGTCAGCTACGGCTTCTGGCGGACGCGCCTCGGAGCGCGGCCGGGCGCGGTGGGGGAAACGCTCTCGCTCGGCGGCCGCAAGCACACCGTAATCGGCGTGATGCCGGAGGAATTCAACCTGCCGCTTTCCTCGGAGCTCTGGGCGCCGCTCGCCCTCACTCCGGCGGAGAGGAACGAGCGCGCCGGGCGGACGCTCATGGCGATCGGGAAGCTGAAGCCCGGCGTCCCGGCCGCGCAGGCCGGCAAGGACCTCGACGCGATCGCCCGGGCGCTGGAGCAACGCTACCCGCGGACGAACGAAGACCGGCGCGTGCTCGTGGCGTCCATGCGCGATTCCATGCGGACCGAAAGCAGCCGGTTCGTCCTGGTGCTGATGGGCGCGGCGTTGTTCGTGCTGCTGCTCGCGTGCAGCAACGTGGGCAGCCTGCAGATCGCGCGCGCTCTGGGACGGCAACGGGAGTTCGGCCTGCGCAGCGCGCTCGGCGCGAACCGGTTCCGCATCGTCCGGCAGCTTCTGACCGAGGGCCTGGTGCTCGGCGCGGCGGGCGGGGCGCTCGGCCTCGTGCTGGCCGCGTGGGCAGCGCAACTCCAGCGCGCAAGCCTTCCGGCGATTGCGTTCCGCTACGTTCCGGGGCTGCGGGACGTGCGGATCAACGGCGAGGCCATCCTGCTCGCGGTCGCGCTTTCGTTCGCCGCGAGCATGCTGTGCTGCCTGCCCGCGATCTTCCAGGCGATGCGGCAGGCGGACGTGAGCGGCGTGCTCAATGAAGGCGAGCGCAGCGTAGGCGCATCGCCGGCGCGCAACCGGCTCCGCACGGCGCTCGTCGTCACGGAGGTGGCGCTCGCGTTCGTGCTTCTGGCCGGCGCGGGCTTGATGGTGGGAACGTTCCAGCGCATGCTCGCGGTCAACCTCGGCTACGATCCCCATGGGGTTCTGAAGGGCGATATCGCGCTCGACGGCGAGCAATACCGCGACCCGGCGCGCATGGCGGGGTTCTGCGACGCCGTGCTCCGCAATCTGAACGGCCTTCCGGAAGTGCGGGCGGCGGCCGCGTCGGGCGGGCTCGGCCCCGCCGCCGAGGTATCGATCGAAGGCCGCGCACAGCCCCGGCCCGGCGAAATCAACCCGGAGATCTTCGCTGTCACGCCGCGCTTTCTCGAAACGATGCGGATTCCGCTCGCCGCCGGCCGCTGGATCTCGGAACGGGACGGACCGGAGGCGGCGCGGGTGGTCGTGCTGAGCGCGTCGGTCGCGAACCGGTATTGGCCCTCTTCGAGCCCGATCGGCCGGCGCGTGAAGCTCGGCGGACCCGATTCGCCGTGGCTGACCGTGGCGGGCGTAGCCGGGGACGTCAACGAATGGTTCAACGGAAAGCCCCGGCCCGCGGCCTATGTCGCCTACCGGCAGTTCCCTCAGGCGTCGATGCGAATCGTCGTTCGCGGCGCGCACGATCCGGGGAATCTCGCGGGCGTGCTTCGCGCGGAAACGCAGGCGGCCGGCAGGGAGCAGCCGGTCTACAACCTCCAGACCATCGAGCAGCAGATCTACGACGAAACCTCCGGCGTCCGCCACGCGGCCAGTATGATGACCCTCTACGCCGCGATCGCCTTGCTGCTGGCCGTCACGGGCATCTACTCGATCAGCGCGTACTTTGTCGCGCAGCGCACGCGCGAGATCGGATTGCGGATGAGCCTGGGGGCGACGCAGCAGGGGATTCTGACGATGGTGCTGTCGCACTCGTGCGCGATGAGCGGCATCGGGCTCGCGATCGGCCTGCCGCTGGCGATCATGCTGGCGTCCGGGATGGCGCACACGTTGAATGATGTGGTCACGGTGCAGCCGGCGGTCTTTGTGCTCGTGACGGCCGTGCTCGGCGGGCTGGCCGTGCTGGCGGGCTACATCCCGGCGCATCGCGCGGCGCGCGTCGATCCCATGATCGCGCTGCGCCACGAATAGTTGAGCCGCGACTGGCGGGAGCGGTTGCTACAATCGGTTCGAATGCTCCTCAAGCTCCCTTTGGCGGTCTGCCTGGTCGCGGGAGCGGTGTGTTCGGGCGCACAGGCGCGCCACGCGATGGTGGTCACGCGCGAGGCAAACGCGACCGAGGCCGCCGTGTCGATCTTGAAATCGGGCGGCAACGCCGTGGATGCGGCCATTGCGGCCGGCTTCGCCCTCGCGGTGACGCATCCGGCGGCGGGCAATATCGGCGGCGGCGGGTTCATGCTGATCCGCCTGGTGGACGGGCGCACCACGTTCATCGACTTCCGTGAAACAGCTCCGGCGCGCGCCTCGCACGACATGTACGCCGGGCAAGCCCGCGCGAGCGTGGACGGCTGGCGCGCGAGCGGCGTGCCCGGCACGGTCCGCGGCTTCGAGCTGGCTTCGAAAAAATACGGGAAAAAGCCCTGGGCCGAGCTGATCGCGCCCGCGATCGCGCTCGCCGCCCGCGGCTTTCCGGTCAGCGCGGCGCTCGCGGCCGGCCTGAAAGACCAAGCCCCGCGCCTGAGCCTCTATCCGGATTCGAAGCGCATTTTTCTCAAAAACGGGCATTTTTACAGCCCAAACGAGTATCTATCGCAGCCTGAGCTGGCAATTACGCTCGAACGCATCGCGCGCGGGGGCGCGAAGGAGTTTTACGAAGGCGACATCGCGCGCCGGCTTGCGGCCTCGATGACCAGCCGCGGCGGGCTCATCACGCTCGACGACCTCAGGAGCTATAAAGCCGTCGAACGCGCGCCGCTTACCGGCAGCTATCGCGGCTATGACATCATTTCCGCGCCGCCGCCGAGTTCCGGCGGAATCGGCCTGCTCGAAATATTGGGCATTCTCGAGGGCACGGATTATGCGAAGCACGGCGCCGGGTCCGCAGGCGAGATCCACTACACCGCCGAAGCCATGCGGCGTTTTTTCGCGGACCGCTCCGAATATCTCGGCGACCCCGATTTCGTCCGCGTGCCGGTGGCGGGGCTTCTGGATAAGCGGTATCTGGCCGGCCTGCGGAAGTCGATTGACCCGGAGCGCGCCACTCCGAGCGCGCGGCTCAAGCCGGGGCGCCTCGCCGCCGCGGCCGAAAGCGCGCAGACGACGCACTACTCGATCGTGGACGCCGCCGGAAACGCGGTCGCGGTCACCTACACGCTGAACGGCAGCTACGGAAGCGGCGTCACGGCGCCGGGCCTGGGATTCCTGCTCAACAACGAGATGGACGATTTCGCCGCGCGCCCCGGCTCGCCGAATATGTTCGGTCTCCTGCAGGGCGAGGCGAACGCGATCGCGCCCGGCAAGCGGCCGCTCTCGTCGATGACTCCCACCATCGTGCTCCGCGGGGGCAAGCTGTATCTCGTCGTGGGGTCGCCCGGCGGCCCGCGCATCATCCCGGCCGTCCTCGAAGTGATTCAGAACGTCCTCGATTTCAAGATGGACATACAGGAAGCCGTGGCGCGGCCGCGGTTCCATCACCAGTGGCTCCCGGACGTTCTGCTGCTCGAACAAGGCATCCCGCGGGAGGTTGCCGATGAGTTGCGGGCGCGCGGGCACAACACGGAGCGGATCCGGTCCATGGGAGAGGTCGCGGCCATTCTCGTCCAGGACGGCCGCCTCGAAGGCGCGGCGGATCCGCGCGCGGAAGGCAAAGCGTCAGGATATTGAAAACGCCATGAAGCACTCACTTTCCACTCATCTGTTCGTCAATCACCGGCTGACCACGGCGTGGCTCGAGCGCATACAACACGCGGGCATCGAGTCGGTCGAGATCTTCTGCGCCCGCCAGCACTTCGATTACACCAACCGAGCGCAGGTCGCCGAGTTCGGCCACTGGTTCCGCGATTCGGAGCTGAAGCTGCAGTCGCTGCACGCGCCGATCTACACGGATGAGGTGTGGGGGCGCTCGGGGCCGCACTCGATCATCACGATCACCGAAACCGTGAAGGCGAAGCGCATCCGGATGGTGGACGAGATCAAGCGCGCCCTCGAAGTATCAGAGACCGTTCCGTTCCAATACCTGATTCAGCACCTCGGCACGGGCGGTGAAGAGTACGACGAGCGCAAGCTCGACGCGGCGTTTTCCTCGCTCGACGAGCTGAGCGTGTTCGCGCGCCAGCGCGGCGTCGAGATCCTGCTCGAAAACATTCCGAACGCGCTTTCGAGCGCCGAGCGGCTCATGGCGTTCATCGGCATGACGCATCTCAACCTGAATTTCTGCTTCGACACCGGGCACGCGAACATGAACGAGGGCGTCGAGGCGGCGTTCGAAATTATGAAAGGCCGGATCCGGTCGACGCACGTGCACGACAACGACGGCTCCGAAGACAAGCACGTCTGGCCGCTCGTCGGCGATGGCGGCACTATCCCCTGGAAGCGCACGATGGAGCTGCTGCGGTCCTGCGGCGACCAGTTCCCGCTGCTGCTCGAGCTAAAGGAAGTCGCGGACCGCAAGCACCCTATCGACGACGCGGCCGAGATTTTCGAGCGATTGGAGAACCTCTAGATGAAGCCTCCGGCAATCAGGATTGAGGACGCGGCGCGGCACGTCGGCGAGACGGTCAGCATTCCGGGATGGCTGTACAATCTGCGCCGGTCGGGAAAGATCGTGTTCCCGCTTCTGCGCGACGGCACGGGCATCATGCAGTGCGTCGGCGTGAAGAGCGCGCTCGCCGAGGACGTCTTCGAGACGCTCAAGAACCTCACGCAGGAATCGTCGCTCATCGTCACCGGCAAACTGCGGGCCGAGCAGCGCGCGCCCGGCGGCCACGAGCTCGACATCGAGTCGGTTGAGGTGCTCGACCGCGTGCCCGAGAGCGACCCCTACCCGATCACGCCCAAGGAGCACGGCATCGACTTCCTGATGGACCACCGGCACCTGTGGCTGCGCAGCCGCCGCCAGCACGCGATTCTGCGCGTGCGCCACGAAGTGATCCGCGCGGTGCGCGACTATTTCGACTCGCACGGTTTCGTCCTCGTGGATACGCCGATTTTCACGCCCAGCGCCTGCGAGGGCACCACGAACCTTTTCGAGGTGAATTACTTCGACGAGGAGAAGGTGTACCTGACGCAGTCCGGCCAGCTTTATAACGAAGCGACCGCGATGGCGATGGGGAAGGTGTACTGCTTCGGGCCGACGTTCCGCGCCGAGCGTTCGAAGACGCGCCGCCACCTGACCGAGTTCTGGATGGTCGAGCCCGAGATGGCCTTCGCGGATCTCGATGAAGTGAAGCGTGTGGCCGAGGAGATGGTGGTCCACGTGGTGGGCCGCGTGCTCGAAAACCGGCGCGAGGAATTGAAGGAACTGGAACGCGACGTCGCGAAGCTCGAGTCCGTGAAGGCGCCGTTCCCGCGCATCACGTACGACGAGGCGGTGAAGCGGCTTCAGGCGAAGGGCAGCGAGATCCAGTGGGGCGGCGATTTCGGCAACGCCGACGAGACTCTGCTGGCCGAGGATTTCGACCGTCCGGTGATGGTAGACCGCTACCCGGCCGAGATCAAAGCGTTCTACATGGCGCCCGATCCGGAGCGGCCCGAAGTGGCGCTCGGCGTCGATGTGCTCGCGCCCGAAGGCTACGGCGAGATCATCGGAGGAGGCCAGCGCATTCACGACCTCGACCTGCTGCTGAAGAGGATCGACGAACAGAAGCTGCCGCGCGAAGCGTTCGACTGGTACATCGACCTGAGGAAATACGGCACGGTGCCGCACGGCGGCTTCGGCATGGGCATCGAGCGCTGCGTGGCGTGGGTCTGCGGAATCGAGCACGTGCGGGAGACGATCGCGTTTCCGCGAATGCTCTACAGGACGAAACCTTAGGGTCCACCGGGGTCGCTATGCGCAACTCCAAGATCGCGGTCATCGGCGCTCCGCTCGACCTCGGCGCGGGCCGCCGCGGCGTCGATATGGGCGTCTCGGCGATCCGTTTCGCGTGCCTGGGGCAGCGGCTCGCCGAACTCGGCTACAAGGTCGAAGACCTCGGCAACGTCGCGGTCGAGCAGCCGGAGCGCGTGTCGTCCGGCCCGCGCAACGCGCGCTACCTTCCGCAGATCGCCCACACGTGCACGCGCCTGGCCGAAGCGGTCGAAGACGCGCTCACGCGCGGCCGCATGCCGCTCGTGATCGGCGGCGATCACTCGATCGCGATCGGCACCGTCGCGGGCCTCGCTAACCATTACCGGAAAGAAAAGAAAGCCGCCGGGCTGCTCTGGATCGACGCCCATGCCGACATGAACACGCCGCAGACCAGCCCCAGCGGCAACATACACGGCATGCCGCTCGCCTGCATCACCGGCACAGGCCCGCGCGCGCTCACGCACATCTTCGGCTACGCGCCGAAGGTGGACCCGAAGAACGTCGCGCTGGTCGGAATCCGCGACGTCGATGCGCTCGAAAAGCCGCACGTCAAGCAATCCGGCGTGCGCGCCTTCACCATGCGCGACATCGACGAGCGCGGAATGCGCGCCGTGATGGAGGAAGCCCTCCAGATCGTTCAGGCCGGCACCGAAGGCTTCGACGTCTCGCTCGACATGGACTCGGTCGATCCCGAAAACGCCCCCGGCGTCGGAACGCCCGTGCGCGGCGGCCTGAGCTACCGCGAGGCGCACCTCGCCATGGAGATGATCGGCGATTCGGGCGGTATGGCGTCCATGGAAGTTGTGGAGGTAAATCCTGTGTATGACGAAGCGAACCGCACCGCGCTGCTCGCGGTCGAGCTGGTCGCTTCCGCGATGGGAAAACGAATTCTATGAAGTTGCGGGTAGCTGTGATTTCCGGAGGCCGGAGCGGCGAGCACGAAGTATCGCTGAACTCGGCGGATTCGATCGTGCGCGCCATGGACCCTGCCAGGTACGAAGTGACGCGCCTCCTTATCGGCAAAGACGGCCGGTGGAGCCCCAGGCCCATCCTGCCCGAGCCCGGCGCCAATCCCGGCATCGACGTGGTCTTCCCTGTGCTGCACGGCACCTTCGGCGAGGACGGCACGGTGCAGGGGCTGCTAGAACTCGCCGACCTGCCCTACGTCGGCGCGGGCGTGCTCGCCTCAGCCATTTCGATGGATAAGGAAATCGTGAAGCGAATCTGCCGCGAGCGCGGCCTGCCGGTGGTGGAGTACGTCGCCTGGTCGCGTGGCGACGCGGAGCGTCCTCAAAACCCGTTCGATTTTCCGGTCTTCGTGAAGCCCGCGAACATGGGCTCCTCGGTCGGAATCTCGAAGGCGCATAACGCGGTGGAGCTTGACGCCGCGCTGTGCCTGGCCGCGAGCTACGACCGCAAGGTGATCGTGGAGCGTGCCATCGCGGGCCGCGAGTTCGAGTGCTCCGTGCTCGGCAACGCGAAGCCCGCCGCGGCCGTGCCGTGCGAGATCCTGCCCTCGCGCGATTTCTACGACTACGAGGACAAGTACCTGCTCGGCCAGGCCAGGACGCAGGTCCCCGCCGATATCCCCGCTGCCCTGGCGGAAGAAATCCGGCGGCTGGCGGTCGCGTGCTATGAAGCTGTCGGCTGCGAGGGCATGGCGCGCGTCGATTTTCTGCTCGAAAACGCCAGCGGCCGGCTCTACATTAACGAGATCAACACCATCCCGGGCTTCACCTCGATCAGCATGTACCCGAAGATGTGGGAAGCGGCCGGGCTCGCATACCCGGCGCTCATCGATCGCCTGATCGAACTCGCGCTCGAACGCCACCGCGACCGCGCCGCGACGAAATATTCGCTCTGAGGAGTGGCGCGCCGCTCAGCGCGAGCCCTGCTCTACGGGAAGGCCCGCCGCCTGGTATGCCGTAATCCCGCCGGCGAGGGAGCGGACATTCGTGTAGCCCATTTTCTGGAGGACGTCGGCGGCGACAGCCGAACGCCCGCCGCTCCTGCAGTACACGATGACGGCAGCCGATTTCTCCGGGACCTTGGTTTCGATGGCCGGTTCGAGAACGCCGCGTCCCACGTGAATCGCTCCCGGAATGCGGCTCTGGTTCCACTCGTTGTCCTCGCGGACATCGACCACAACCGGCGCGGGCGTTTGGCTCCGGAGCGCCTGGAACTGCGAAACATCAATCTCCCGGATGCGGGACTTGGCTTCCTTGACGAGCGTCTGGAAGTAACCGCTCTGGGCAGACGCAAAACCGGCCAAAGCGAGGCAGCAGACAGCCGGCAGCAGACGGATTCGAGCCATGATGACCGCTCATCCTATCGTTTCCCACGGCCCCCGTCAATTTGGCGCAATCATCTACCTTTCCTGGTTTACAATCTAGATACCTGAGGAGGGCACATGTTGAAGGGTTTGAGGGAATTCCTGTTCCGAGGCAATGTGGTCGATCTCGCCGTCGCCGTTGTCGTCGGCGCTGCGTTCGGGGCCGTCGTGACCGCGTTCGTCAAGGATTTGCTGACACCCCTGATCGCGGCCCTGGTGGGGAAGCCGGATTTCTCCGGCCTCACGTTCACGATCAACAACAGCAAGTTCCTCTATGGCGATTTCATCAACGCGGTCGTGTCGTTCGTGCTGGTCGGCACCGCGGTCTACTTCTTCGTGGTCCTGCCGGTGAGATCCATGCTGGCGCGGATGGCGAAACCGGCCGCGGCACAGACACAGACGTGTCCGGAGTGCCTCAGCGAGATCCCGGTTGGAGCGCGCCGGTGCGCGCATTGCACCACGGTGCTCGCCTCGGCCGCGAGCACAACCAGCTAGCCGGCCTGCGCGATGATCACCGACGCAAAGATCATGGCCGCGATGCCCGCGCCGAGATAGCGGAATGCGCGCCGGTCTGCGTTCTTCCACTCGCCGGTGACCAGGCCCCAGACGTTCGCCACCACCACCATGATGGTCATGAAGATGGGCCAGCAGATCGATGCGCCAAGCTCGCCGATCTGTGTCTTGCCCGCGCCGTAGAGATAGAACCCGATCAGCCAGAGGAACCCCATCGCGAGCGTGTATAGGAGATTGCGCGAGCGGTCCTGCGGCAGTCCCTTGTTCCAGGTGCGGTTGCGGCGCAGCAGGTACAAGCAGTACCCGGCGTTGATCAGGAAGCCCGCCGACATCGCGACGGCGAAGATGGCCATCGGAGCGTTGGCGGCGTTGGCGCCCTGGGCCGCGGCGGCCGTTTCGATCGGCTTGCCGAACTCGACCGCGAAGTTCATCATCGGCGAAGCGGCGCCCGAGGCCACGCAGATCGCGATTCCGCGCGCCAGGTTCTTCCGGCTCGCCGCCGGCGCGGCGGCATCTTTGAGCGCGCCGGCCCGCGCGCACAGCGCGACCCCGGCAATCACCACCACCAGGCCGGCGATGATGAGCAGCCCCTTGCGCGACATCAGCTCGTCCGGGTGCAGCACCGCCAGCGGAACCAGCGCGCCGAGCGCCGCGATCATCGACATGATGATGGCGAAGCCGAGCGCGACTCCGACCGCGTCGAGCCCCAGGCCGAACAGCACGGACCCGATTCCCCACCCCATGCCGAACAGCGCGGCCAGCGCCACCACGCCTGCTCCGGCGTCGGCATACGCCGTCGCCGCGTGCGGCACGAACAGCGCCACCAGCAGCCACGGGAACACGATCATTCCCGCGATCGAATAGAAGAGCCAGTTCTTCTCCCAGGGCCATCCCCGGACGAACTTCTGCGGCAGCGCAAAGCTGCCCTGCATCACCGCGCCTGCGACTACGGCCAGAAACCCGATCCACGCCTCGGACATAGGGGGAAGGATATCACTCCGCTACCCTCCAGTCGATGACGATGACCGGCACCGCGCGCGTGTCGTTGCGGAACGCGAGCTTCTTCCAGCCATTCTGCGGGCCGGGGGATTCGAGGACCAGCAGTTCGCCGGCGCGCCGCGCATCCACCGCGTAGACCGTCGGGTTCCAGCCGTTCCCCGGACCGGCCGGCTCGCGCGCCGCGCGCCCGGTCGCGGTGAATACGGTGAGGCCGTGCGCCGAAAGGTCGGCCGGATGCACGCTGATGCGCACCGGGACGCCGGGCAGCTCGCCCGACACGGTGCCGGACGACGCCTGCCGGCCGTCGATCCGAACCGATGCGCCGCGCGCGAGATCGCCTGTCCAGATGATCCGGCCGGACGTGGGCCCCGTGTAGGCGGGTTTCGGCCTCGGGGGCGCCGGCGCGAACGGCGGCGGCAGCACGGGTGCGGCATTCTGGACAACGGCGCTCGTCTCCACGGAAGGCGGCGCGGGCAGTGCGGCTGCCGTCCTGCGTGGCGCCGCGATCGATGGCAGGCGCGCCATGTTGAACTGCCTGGGCCGCGGCTTCACCGGCTCGGCCCGTGCCGCTTCCTGCGCCGGCTCGGGCGCCGCGCGCGGGGGAGGCGGCTGCCGCGGCGCGGGCTGCGGCTCCGATTGCGGAACCTCGGGCCTTCCCAGGAACTGCACGAACTCTTCCCGCGGCCCGCCCGGCCCATCCATGTGGAGCCGCACCTTGACGTTGTGCGTCCGCCGCGCGTAGGCAACTTGCCCGGCCCTGAACATTCGCGCATTGAAAGGGACGCGTACGTTCCCGCTCCCTTCGCTGATGTCCAGGTATGCCTTGGCGCGGACCACGCTGCGGTCCCAGGCGATCTGCAATTGTCCGTTCTTGTCCGTCACGTGCAGGCCCAGCGGAGCGGGCTCTACCGGTGCGTTCGGTCCGCGCAGGCGCACGATCGCGAACAGGGCGATCAGCGCCAGCAACCCCACGACGGCCGCACGCCCCCGGCTCCGGTTCCGCGCCGGCGGCTGGGCCTCCCGGATCGCGGGCGGCGGCGTAACCCTCGGCGGCGCGTGCTCGACAACGGCCGCCGGCTCAGGTTCGGACTCGGGCTCGGGCTCCCGCGGCGGGGGCTCCGCGCGCTGCCTGCCCGGAACCGGGATCGTAAACTCGCGGTAGCTGGACTCGGTCCGCATCCCGCCGTCCGCTTCCCGGACGAAGAAGCCCGCGCGCGCCGAGCCGAATGGCTCGGGCTTCAACACCAGCGCCACTTGCCTGCGGCCGGGGAAGTAGCGGTCCTGAATCGCCAAATCCTGCGGCGATAAAAACACCTCGCTGCGCGTGTGCGAGTGATACCAGCCGACCGGCGTCATGCCCCTCAGCTCCGGCTCGGTCCGGGCGGCTTCAAGGATCCGGCGCAACGCCGCTTCGTCCTTTTCCGAGAGCACGTAAGAAGGGCCGGCGGCGTACTCGCAGGGCACCGGCCGCGACGCCTGAATCCGCACCACGTTCCCGTCCGCGGTTCCGAACAGGATGCCGCCCGTCTCCACGCCGCCGCGCGGAAACCGGCAGAAGCCTTCGACCGCCTGGGCGCGTATCTGTTCGGCCACCGCAGTCGAGTACTCGATTTCAAGCGGATGCGCGTCCGTGCTCCAACGCCGGGACTCGGATATCGCGTGCGCGCCTGCCATGAGGCTTTGTTCCAAGATTACCTTCGGTAGACGCGCGGGAGCAAGAGAGGGTAGTCATAGGGGCATTCTAGGGCTACAATGCGGGTAAGCTGGTTAGTACTAGTACCAAGGGGGCGGGGATGCGCAGATCTCATCCCGGTCGTGCTGTACTGCTGTTCTTTCTCGCCTTGGAAACGCTCGGAGCGCAAGGGCTCCGGGTCGCCGTTCTCGAAGGCGAAGGCGCTATCAACAACATCCGCGAACGCACGGCACGCGCGCCCGTGGTGCGCGTGCTGGACGATCGCGAGCAGCCCGTCACCGGCGCGACGGTCAACTTCTACCTCCCGGATTACGGCGCGAGCGGCACGTTTCCCGGCGGCCACACCAGCCTCACGGCTACGACGGACGAGGAAGGCCGGGCTGTGGCCCGCGGGCTGCGGCCCAACAACGTCGCCGGGCGCTTCCAGATACGCGTGAGCGCGGCGTCGCAGGGGCGCGAGGCAAGCGCCTCGATCACGCAGGTGAACGTGGCGCCGGCGGCGCGCCATAGCTCGAAAACGAAGTACATCATTGCGGCGCTGGCGGCGGGCGGGGCGGCCGGAGCGATTCTGGCGGCCACCGGCGGGGGCGGGTCCTCCTCTTCGACGCCCGCGGGCGGCGGGAACACGATCACGCCGGGAAGCCCGGTGTTCGGGCCGCCGCGATGAAAGCCGCGGTTTGCGGTCTGATGCTCGCGGCCGCCGCGGCGGCGCCCGTGCGCGGCCCGTGGCTCGGGCTCGTGTTCGACTCCGGGTCGAAGAGCTTGCGGCCGGTGCTGGGGCTGCCCGGAGCGGCGAGCCTGGGGGCGCCGCTCGAGATCCCGTTCGCGCTCGAGCGCGCCGTAGCGGCGCACCGGGGCGGCTTCGCGCTCGCGATCGACAGCGGCGGAAGCGTCTTCGCCGTCGCGGCCGATGGGGCCCGGAAGCTCGCCGGCGTGCGGCCGTTCCCGGGCGAGATCGTCTTCAGCCCGTCTGCGCGGTTCGCGGCGCTGTACTACGGCGAGGAGGAGTCCGTCGATCTGGTCTCGGGGCTGCCGGATCGTCCGGCGCTTGCGGCGCGGCTGCGGACCCCGGGTCCTGTGGCGGCGCTGGCGGTGAGCGACGGCGGCGTGGTGCTGGCGGGCCTACGCGCCGGCGCGGTCTACGACCTGCGCCAGGGCCGGAGCGTGCTGGCCGTTGGGGAGGCCTCGGCCATCGCTTTCATCGGCGCGACGGGCGATGCCCTGGTGGCCGACCGGGCGGCGGGGCTCGTTTACCGGATCGGGGTGCGCCGCGGCTCGTTCGCGGTCAAGGAACCCAGGGCGCTGGGCGTGTCGGCGGATGGCAGGCGCGCCGTGGTGGCGGGCGCGGCGCCGGTGGTGCTGAACCTGGAGACGGGCACGGCCGAAGAGGCGCCGTGCGCGTGTAAAGCCACGCTGGCCGAACCGCTGGCGGGCAACGCCGTGTTCAGGCTGACGGCCGATAGCGAGCCGGTGATGTGGGTGCTCGACGCCGCGGGGCCGCGCCTGTTCTTCATCCCCGCGGGAAAGGGCGGACAATGACAGCGTGCCGCCTCTCGCTCGCGTTCGTCTGCGGAGCGGGGCTCGCATGGGCGCAAGGCCGCCCCTCCATCACCACGGCGTCGCTGCCCGGGGGCGCGGTTGGCGCGCCCTACTCGGCGGCGCTGGCGGCAACGGGCGGCAAGCAGCCCTATACCTGGCGGGTCGCGGACGGCTCTCTTCCCACGGGCCTCGAACTCGGCCCAAACAGCGGCGTCATCGGCGGCACTCCTTCAGCGCCGGGCAATTTCAAATTCACGGTTTCCGTGACCGACGCCAACAACCGCACCGGCCGGAAGGCCTTGTCGATTTCCGTCGCGGGCGGCAGCGCTCCGCTGGGCATCACGACGGCGTCGCTGCCCGCCGGCACGGTAGGGACGGCCTACTCGGCGCCGCTTGCGGCCTTGGGCGGCGCGCCGCCCTACACCTGGAGCGCGACCGGGCTGCCCGGCGGGCTGAACCTCGATGCCGCGAGCGGCCTGATCGCGGGCACTCCCACGCAGGCCGGGCCCGCGCATGTGACCGTGAACGTTGCCGATTCGTCCGGCCAGGCAGCTTCCATGGGATACGATCTCACGATCGCGGCCGGGCTCGCGATCACGACCGGCTCGCTGCCGGGCGGCACGGTCGGGGCGGCCTACTCGGCGACGCTCGCCGCCTCGGGCGGCGCGACTCCCTACACCTGGAGCGCGACGGGTCTGCCGGGCGGCCTCAGCCTGAACGCGCAATCCGGAGCCATCGGCGGGACGCCGTCCGCGCCGGGCACCTTCCACCCCGAGATCCGTGTTCAGGATGCCACCGGTGCGGCGGCATCGAGAACCTACGACGTCGCGATCGTCGCCACGCTCGCGATCGCGACCGGCTCGCTGCCGGGCGGCACGGTAGGGACGGCCTACTCGGCGACGCTCGCCGCCACGGGCGGCGCGGCTCCGTACGCCTGGAGCGCGACGGGCCTGCCAAACGGCCTCAGCTTGAACGCGCAATCGGGAGCCATCGGCGGGACGCCGTCCGCGGCGGGCGCCTTCCACCCCGAGATCCGTGTGCAGGACGCAACGGGCGCGACGGCGTCGAAAACGTATGACATTGCGATCGCCGCCGGACTCGCGATCACGACCAGTCCCCTGCCCGGCGCGAAGACGGGCACGGCGTATTCCGCCACTCTGTCGGCGACGGGCGGCACTCCTCCCTACACCTGGTCGATCGCTTCCGGCACGCTGCCTCCCGGGCTGAAGCTCGACGCGTCGAGCGGCGCCTTCTCCGGAACGCCGTCCGAAGCGGGGTCGTTCACCTTCACGGTCCAGGTGGCCGATAGCCGCGGCGTCACGAAATCGCTCGCTACAGGCATCACCGTCGAGCAGGGCCTGTCTATCACAACCTCCACGCTCCCCGACGCCACGCTCGCCGCCTTTTACCAGGAGCCGCTTCAGGCTGCCGGCGGCAAGACGCCCTACACCTGGTCCGTCGCGGGCGGGTCGCTTCCCGGGGGGCTGTCGCTCGACTCGCGCTCCGGCGCCATCAGCGGTACGCCCACCGTCGTGGGCTCGTTCTCCTTCAGCGTCATGGCGCGGGACGCGAGCGGCGACTCGAGCGCGAAATCATTCACGATCACAGTGGTGTCGGGCCTCACGATTACGAGCACGTCGCCGCTGCCGCCTGCCGCCGCTGGCGTGCCATATTCGCAGGCGCTGGCCGCGATCTCGGGCGTAGCGCCGTATGCCTGGACCGTTTCGGCGGGCTCGCTCCCGAACGGAATCGCGCTCAACCGCTCGACCGGTCTGCTGAGCGGCACGACCACCGCGAGCGCGCGCACCTACACCTTCACAGTCACCGTCACCGACTCCGCGTCCGCTTCCGACTCCAGGGAATTCAGCCTGACAGTGGTGGGAGCCCTGGCCGTGAGCACGACCACGCTGCCGGGCGCGAGCCTGCGGACTCCCTACTCGCAGACCCTGTCCGCCGTTGCGGGAACGTCGCCCTACACGTGGACCGTCACAGAGGGCGCGCTGCCGCCCGGCCTTGCGCTTTCCGCCAGCGGGGCGATCTCCGGCACGCCGGCAACCCAGGGCAACTACAGCTTCACGGTGCAGGTGAAGGACGCCGTCGGCACGACCGCCGCCGCGCCGCTTTCGATCGCGGTCGGACCTGCGCTCAGCGTCACCAGCGGACCCGCGCTGCCGCCGGGCGCGCTCGCCGCCGCGTATGCGGCGACGCTCGCCGCCGCCGGCGGCACTCCGCCTTACACGTGGTCGATCGCCTCGGGCGCGCTGCCCGCCGGCCTTGCGCTCAACGCATCCACCGGCGTGATCTCGGGCACGCCCGCGGCCGCGGGGAACTACACCTTCACCGTCACCGTGACCGACTCCGCGCGCGCCACAGCCACGGCGAACCTCTCGCTCGCGGTCGCGGCCCAGGGCGTGCCCGCCGTGACCATCACCGGCGTTTCCGGTACCGCCGGGCCGCTCGAGCAGCCGGCCCTGGGGCTGACGCTAGCGAAACCCTATCAGGCCGCGCTTGCCGGACAGCTCACCCTCAGCTTCGCGCCCGACGCCGCGGCTCCGGTGGACGACCCGGCCATCCAGTTCTCGACCGGCGGACGCACGACAAGCTTCACGATTCCGGCCGGCGCCACGCAAGCCAGCTTCCAGGTTCCGTCGCTGCAACTGCAAACCGGCTCGGTGTCCGGGACGATCACGATCTCGGTGAAACTCACGGCCGGGGGCGCGGACATCACGCCGAATCCCGCGCCGGCCGCGACCATACGGATCGCGCGCGCCGCGCCCGTGATCCGCGTGCTGAGGCTGGTCAAAACGGCGTCCGGATTCGAAGCCTGGATCACGGGTTACGCGACTACGCGCGAGCTCACGCAGGCAACGGTGCAATTCACACCGGCCTCGGGGAGCAATCTGCAAACGACCAGCGTGACGGTGCCGATGGGTGATGCGTCGAAGCAATGGTTCGAGGATTCGGGCTCGGCGGCCTATGGCAGCCAGTTCACGATTGTGCAGCCGTTCACGGGCAACGCCGGCCTGGTCGCCTCGGTTTCGGTCACGCTGGCCAGCGCCGCGGGAGCGTCCGCCGCGGCGACGGCGGGGTTCTAGGCCGAGACCTCCGCCGCCAGCTTGTTCAGGCCATCGACGTAGGCTTTGGCGCTGGCTTCGATGACATCGGTCGAAGCGCCGCGCCCCATCACCTTGCGCCCGCCGTCTTGAAGATGCACGGTCACTTCCCCGATCGCCTCGGTGCCGCTTGTGACAGCGCGAATGTCATAGCGCGACAGCCGCGCCGCGTTCCGCGTCACGCCGGAAATCGCCTTGTACACCGCATCCACCGGCCCATCGCCGATCGCCGCGCCTTCCCGCATCTCGCCGTTCACCCGCACACGCACGGTCGCGGTCGGAATCGCCGACGTGCCGCTGTAAATATGCAGGTAGTCGAGCTGGTAGGTCTCGGGAACCGGGTGAAGCTCGTCGTGCAGAATCGCGATAAGGTCTTCGTCGAAGACCTCCTGCTTCTTATCGGCCACGGCGAGGAACCGCTGGTAGGTGACGTCGAGCTCCTCGGGCGAGAGCGTGTAGCCGAGCTTCTCGAGGCGGTCGCGCAGCCCGTGGCGCCCGGTGCGCGCCGTCAGGACCACGCGGCTCTCCGAGACGCCGACGTCTTCCGGCCGCATGATCTCGTACGTCTCGCGATCCTTGAGGAACCCGTCCACATGGATGCCGGAGCTGTGCGAGAACGCGTTGCCGCCGACCACGGCCTTGTTCGCCGGCACCACCATGCCGAGCATGTCCGCCACCAGCCGGCTCGTGCGGCAGAACTCGCGCGTTTCGATGCCGGTGTGCAATCCGAAGTAGTCGCCGCGCGTGCGAATCGCCATCACGACCTCTTCGATCGCGGCGTTGCCCGCGCGCTCGCCGATGCCGTTGATGGTCCCCTCCACTTGCCGCGCGCCGTTGGCAACGCCGGCGAGCGCGTTCGCAACCGCCAGGCCGAGATCGTCGTGGCAATGCACGCTGATCGCCGCGCGCGCGATGTTCGGCACCTTCTCGCGGACGCTGCGTATGAGCGCGCCGTACTGCTCGGGCACCGAATAGCCGGTAGTATCGGGAATGTTGACCACGGTCGCGCCGGCATCGATGGCGGCCTCGAGCATCTCGAACAGGTACGACGGCTCGGCGCGCCCCGCGTCTTCGGCGTAGAACTCGACGTCGTCCACGAAGCTCCGGGCGAGCTTCACGGCATCGACGGCCATCTGGAGGATGCGTATGCGCTTCTGCGCAAGCGTCCGGCCGTATTTCTCGTCGCAGAACTTTCCAAGGATGTGTACGTCGGAGACGCCGATGCCGGTGTGTATGCGCGGCTTTTTGGCGCGCGCGAGCGCCTTGCCGCAGGCCTCGATGTCGCTTGACACCGCGCGCGAGAGAGCGCAGATCGCGGGCCCCTCGATCTCGCGCGAAATCAGCTCGACCGCAGCGAAATCCTCGGGCGACGAGTTGGGGTAGCCGGCCTCGATCACATCGACGTTCAGCCGCGCGAGTTGCCGCGAGATCGTGAGCTTCTCCCTGCTGCCGAGCCGGGTGCCGGCGGCCTGCTCGCCGTCTCTCAAAGTGGTATCGAATATGGCTACTTTTTCGGACATAACGGATCTGCCAAATATACAACGCGCGATGCGCGTCGCGGGAGCGCCCCATCACATTAAAGGCATGTTAAAGTGACAAGTTTGTCATGCTGAGCTACGCTCGCGGACCCGAAGAGGAAATTCTCGAAAAGACCATCGGCCAGGCCGTCGACGACGCGGCCGGACGATTCCCCGACAGCGACGCGCTGGTCTCCCGCCACCAGCAACTGCGCCTCACCTGGGAGCAGCTCCGCGCGGAGGTCGTCCGCACCGCACGCGGACTCTGGGGCATCGGCGTGCGCCCCGGCGACCGCATCGGCATGTGGTCCACCAACTGCGTCGAGTGGTTCTATCTGCAAGCCGCCGCGGCGCGCCTGGGCGCGATCCTGGTGAACGTCAATCCGGCGTACCGCGCTCACGATCTTCGCTACGTGCTGAAGTGCTCGCGGATGAAAACGCTGTTCCTGCACGAGCAGGATTTCCGCGTGAACTACCTTGACGTGCTCGGGGAAGCGCGGCACGGCGAGGACCTCGCGCTGCGCGACGTCGTCGTGCTCGACGGCGAATCCTGGCACGACATGCTTGAGCGCGGCGCGGAGCCGCCGCCGCTCGAGGTGTCGCAGAACGACGTCGTCAACATTCAGTACACCTCCGGCACCACGGGCTGTCCGAAGGGCGTTCTGCTCACGCACCGAAATCTGCTCAACAACGGCTACTTCATCGGCCGGCGCCTGAAAGCCAAACGGCAGGACCGCATCTGCCTCCCGGTCCCGCTCTACCACTGCTTCGGCTGCGTGATCGGGGAGATGGTGGCGCTCACCTCGGGCGCCGCGCTCGTGCTACCCTCGCCGCAGTTCGACGCGCTCGCCACACTCGAAGCCGCGCAGGCCGAGCGCTGCACCGCCATTTACGGCGTCCCCACCATGTTCATCGCCGAGTTCGAACATCCGCGCTTCGCCGAGTTCGATTTTTCGACGATGCGCACCGGCGTGATGGCCGGCTCGCCGTGCCCGATCGAGCTGATGCGGCGGGTGGTCAACGAAATGCACTGCGGCGAGCTGACCATCTGCTACGGCCAGACCGAGTGCTCGCCCGTGATCACGATGTCGGCCACGGACGATACCGTCGAGACGCGCGTGGCAACCGTCGGCCGCGCGTTGCCGAACACCGAGGTCAAAATCGTGGACCCGGCTACCGGGCAGACGCTCGAGCACGGCGAGCAGGGCGAGTTGTGCGCGCGCGGATATCTCGTCATGCGCGGTTACGACGAGTGCAAGGACAACACCATCGACGCCGAGGGCTGGCTGCACACCGGTGATCTCGCCACCATGCGCGAGGACGGCTGTTTCCGCATCACCGGGCGCGCCAAGGACATGATCAGCCGGGGCGGCGAAAAAATCTACCCGCGCGAGGTGGAGGAGTTCCTCCACCGCCATCCGAAGATTGCCGACGCCTATGTATTCAGCATCCCGGACGAGCGCCTCGGCGAGCGCGTGGCCGCATGGGTCCAGTTGAAAAAAGGCGCGGCGGCGGACGTCGAGGAGATCCGCGGCTTCTGCAAGGACCAGATCGCGTACTTCAAGATTCCCGAATTCGTACGCTTCGTCGAGAGCTTCCCGATGACCGCGAACGGCAAGGTGCAGAAGTATCTCATGCGGGAGCGCGAGATCCGCGAACGCGGCCTCGAAGCCGTGGCGGCCAAGACGATCTCGGCGTAGCGCGGCTATTATTGACTTGATGCCGAACACCCCTCACGTAATCGAAGGCGGGTATCTCCGCGACATTCTGGCCCAGCCGCGCGCCCTCGAAGACACACTCGCCGGTCTCGAGATTACGCCGGCGCTGCGAGCCGCCGCGGCGCGGCGATTCGATCGCGTGGTGCTGACGGGCATGGGCGGGTCGTTCTGGGCGCTCGAGCCGCTGCGGCTCAGGCTGCTCAGGAACGGCGTAACGGCGCTCTCGGTCGAGACCTCCGAGCTGCTCCACGTCACGCCGGGCATTCTCGACGAACGCACGCTGCTGGTCGCCGTGTCGCAGTCCGGCCGGAGCGCGGAAACCGTTCGGCTGCTCGACGTGAAGCGGCGCGAGTGCTTCACCATCGGTGTCACGAACACGCCCGGCTCGCCGCTGGCGCTCCATTCGGACGCCGTGGTGCTCACGCACGCGGGCGAGGAGTTCACGGTCTCCTGCAAAACCTATGTCGCTACGTTAATGGCGCTCGAGTGGCTGGGCGGTATCCTCGCGCCGGAAGATCGCGCCGATCTGCCCCAGGCCGCGCCGCTTGCGGCAGCGTATCTCAACCGCTGGCGCGAGCACGTCGCCGAAGCCGCCGTTGAGCTTGAAGGCGTGCGCGACCTGTTCATCCTCGGGCGTGGAGCCTCGCTCGCCGCGGCGGGCACCGGCGGCTTAATCACGAAGGAGTCCGCGCACTTTCACTCCGAAGGCATGAGCGCGGCGGCGTTCCGCCACGGGCCGTTCGAGATGCTCGGCCCGAGCGTCTACGCGCTGGTCTTCGCGGGCGACGCGGCGACGGCGAAGCTCAACGCGGGCCTGGTCCGGGACATCGTCGAGGCCGGCGGGCGCGCGGCGCTCGTCAGTGAGGACGCGGAGCGGGCGGTGTTCCGCCTGCCGCGTGCCTCCGCCGCGCTCCGTCCGATCCTCGAGATCCTGCCAGTCGAGATGTTCACGCTCGCCCTCGCCGCGCTCGCCGGGCGCGAGGCCGGAAAATTCGAGCGCGCCACCAAAGTCACCACCACGGAATGAAACGCAGCCGGTACATGGTCGCGCTGGTGCTTGCGATCTTTTTCGTGATCTCTCTGCTCACGAACATCATCGGCCCGCTCATTCCGGACATGATCGACACGTTCCACATCAGCCTTGCGGCCGCGGGGCTGCTGCCGTTTGCCTTCTTCATCGCCTACGGCGTGATGTCGATTCCGGCGGGCGTGCTGATCGAGAAGTACGGCGAAAAGCGCGTCGTGCTCGCCGCCTTCACCGCGAGCTTCGCCGGAGCGGTCACGTTCGCGCTCGTTCCGGTGTACACGGTCGCGATGGGCGCGTTCTTCCTGATCGGCCTCGCGATGGCGATGCTGCAAGTGGCGATCAACCCGCTGCTGCGAGTGGCGGGCGGCGAGGAGAACTACGCGTTCAACTCCGCGTTCGCGCAACTGGTGTTCGGCTCGGCGTCGTTCCTGAGCCCGCTCGTTTACTCGTACCTGGTGCGGCGCTTGACGGGGCGCGTCAATCCGGCGTGGGTATCCATGTACTGGGTGTTCGCCGCCGTAACGCTCGCGACCATCCTCCTCATCGCGTTCTCGCGGTTCCCAAAAGTCGAACTGACGGACGAAGAGCGCGTCGGCACCTGGGCGACGCACAAGAAGCTGCTCCGAAATCCGGCCGTCCCGTTGTACTTCGTGAGCATGTTCGCGTATGTGGGCACCGAACAGGGAACGGCGAACTGGATCTCGAAGTTCCTCGCCACCTACCACGGCTACGATCCGCAGACCACCGGCGCAACCGCCGTCGCGTGGTTCTGGGGACTGCTCACCGCGGGCTGCCTGCTCGGCATGCTTCTGCTGCGCCTGTTCGACAGCCGCAAGGTCCTGATCGCCGCGGCCGTGCTCGCGATGGCGGCGCTCACGACGGCGCTCGCCGCGCCCGGCCCCGTGGCGCTCATCGCGTTTCCCGCGGTCGGCTTCACGATTTCGGTGATGTGGCCCATCATCGTGTCGCTCGGGCTCAACTCGGTGGCCGAGCATCACGGCGCGGTCTCGGGAATCCTCTGCACCGCGATCTCGGGAGGCGCAGTGGCGCCGCTCATCGTCGGCCGGCTGGGCGACTACGCCGGCCTGCGCACGGGCATGCTGTTCCTTTACGTAACGCTCGCCTGGATCCTCTCGATCGGCTTCTGGGCGAAGCCGATCGTGGCGAATAAAACGTTCGGTGGAACGGGCGGGCGCTAACATAAATATCATTGGCTCTGAAGCATCAACACGAAGACAAAATCCTACTCGTTCTGACGCTCCTCATCGGCGCGGCAGTCGGACTGGTGGTAGTCGCCTTCATCCTGCTGACGGAGAACCTGGGAGCGCGTTTATACCCCGCCGGCGGCGCCGCGTGGCGGCGCGTCCTGATCCCGATCGCCGGCGCGCTCGGCACCGGCTTTCTTCTGTTCCGGTACTTTCCCCAGGCGCGCGGCAGCGGCATCCCGCAGACGAAGGCTGCGCTGTTCCTCGGAGACGGCTACATCAGCTTCCGCACCGTGCTCGGAAAATTCAGCCTCTGCTCGGTCTCTCTCGCGAGCGGCATCGCGCTGGGCCGCGAGGGGCCGTCGGTGCACGTCGGCGCGGGCATCGCCTCGACGCTCGGCCGGAAACTCGGCCTCTCGACCGCGGGCGTGAAGGCGCTGGTCCCGGCGGGCGCGTCCGCGGCCATCGCGGCGGCATTCAACACGCCTATTTCGGCCGTCCTGTTCTCGCTCGAAGAAGTGATGGGCGACATGAACGCTCCGGTGCTCGGGTCCGTCGTCCTTAGCTCGGCGACTTCGTGGATCGTCCTGCACCTGCTCCTCGGCGACGAGCCGCTGTTTCACGTGCCCGCCTACCAGTTGGTGCATCCGTCGGAGTTCCTCTGGTATGCGGCGCTCGGCGTCGTCGGCGGCCTCGTTTCGACCGCGTTTGTGAAGCTGCTTCTCTGGCAGCGGAAGTATTTTCTGAAAGCCCCGCGCAGCACCCAGTGGTTCATGCCCGCGGTGGGCGGCGTGACCGTGGGACTGCTCGGCTGGTTCTTTCCGGACGTGCTCGGCGTCGGCTACGCCGTGGTGGGACGGGCGCTCAACGGCCAGATGGTCGTGGGCGCGATGGCGGCCATGGTGCTGCTCAAGGTGATCGCCACGGCGACTTGCTACTCCTCCGGGAACGCCGGCGGCATCTTCGGCCCGAGTCTCTTCATCGGCGCGATGATGGGCGGCGCGGTGGGCGGCGTGGTCCACACCCTGATGCCGGACTACACCGGCAGCGTCGGCGTCTACGCGCTGGTCGGTATGGGCGCGGCGTTCGCCGGGATCGTCCGCGTGCCGCTCACCTCGGTCATCATGGTGTTCGAGATCACGCGGGATTACTCGATCATCGTGCCGCTGATGATCGCCAACCTCATCAGCTACTTCCTGGCGAGCCGCCTGCAAGAGGAGCCGATCTACGAGGCGCTCCAGCACCAGGACGGCATACGCCTGCCGACCGGCGCGCGGGCGCGCGGCGAAATGCTCCTGGTGGGCCACGGCTACCGGCCTGAGGCGCAGGTGCTCTCGGCAAGCGAGACGATCCGGCAGGCTGCCGGGTCCGTGGACAGGGACCGCGGCGCGTATCCCGTGACCGGCCCTTCCGGCTTCCGCGGGATGGTCACGCTCGCGCAGCTCGAGGAAGCCCTCGCGGCGGGCCGCGGAGACGCCCCGCTCGCGCAACTCGTGCCCGAGGCGGACCCGGCCGGCGAGCCTCACGTCTATGCCGACGACCCGCTCGACGCCGCGATGCGCCTGCTCGCCGGCGGAAAGCGGAAAGTGCTGCCCGTCGTGAGCCGCACTAACATACGCGATCTGAAAGGAACCATCTCGCTTCAGGACATCCTCGGAGCTTACGCGCTCGGCACCGCGAGCGATGAGGCGCAGGAGGCCCCGCAGCTTCCGAAGCGCGTGATCGCGGGCGTGGCGGCGGCGCTTGCGGGAGCGGTGTTGCTCGCGGCGTTTCTGAATTACTACTACCGCGCCGAGCAGGTCCGGAGAGCCGCGCGGTTTCGCCGCGAAGGAGCCGAGCTGCTCCAGAAGGATCGCTTGCCCGAAGCGATCACGCAGTTCCGCAACGCGCTCTCGATCTCGCATCGCATGGACGACCGCCTCAACCTCGGGCTCGCGCTCGCCCGCGCCGGCCGCCTGAGCGAAGCTTCGACGTACCTGGAGAGAGTGCTCTCCGAGCAGCCGGGAAGCGGCCCGGCGAACCTGGCGCTGGCGAAAATCGAAGCGCAGGAGGGGCGCACCGCGGACGCCGGAGCGCACGCGCGCCGCGCGATATCGGGCTCCTGGCCCCGCGACGCGGAGCAGAACCGCGCGCGGGCGCGCATGGAGTTGTTCGGGATTTTGAAAAACGCCGGCAAGCGCGCGCAGGCGAAGGCCGAGCTGCTGGCGCTGGCGGCCGACCCGCCGGCCGATCGGACGCTTAAAAAGCAGATCGGCGACTGGCTTCTCGAATTGGGGTTGCCCGCCGAAGCCGCCGGGCTGTTCCGCGAACTCGGCGACAGCGCCGGTCTCGGCGAAGCGGACCTTGCACTGGGAAATTACAAGGAGGCCGCGCAGGCCTTCCGTGCCGCGGGCGACACCAGCCGCGCCGGGTTGTGCGAGAGGATTCTGGCGCTCGACCCCACGCAGCGCGGAATCGGCTCGAGCGAGCGTCTTCGCAGGAGCCAGGAAATACTGGCGGCGGTGCAGGCGTGCGCCGGGCGCCCGCGCTCCATCCAGCGCTCAAGCGATGCCAACCTGGCCGCGGCCGAAGACCTCTGGCCGCTCTGCGCGCAGCCTGACGAAGCGCTCCAGCACGTCATGTCGAAGCCGTCCGCTCGCTAGTTGCCTGTGAGTGGCGCGGGTTGCTACTCCGACCGGAACGGCGAAGCCGGCAATCCCTCCCCGTTGTACAAATTGCACTCGGGGTCATCCGCCCACGCGTAGCGCACGTACGCCGGCGCCGCCACCGCCGCGCTCGACACCACCACTGTCGCGCCGTCGATGCGCGCTTCAGCCGGAACATACTTCCTGTCCGCGCCCGCGATTTCAAATCCCTTCAGCGCGCCGCCCTTCGCTTCGAGCGAGGCCGCATGATCGAACCATACCCGCAGCGCGCCGCCCTCGGGGGTCGCCTGCCGGAAGATCGGCCCGGAGTACTCGATCTTCTCTCCATACGCGAGCGCGCGCGCCGCCAGGGCCAGCCGCAGCCCGACATCCTGCTTGTTCTTCGGGTGAATGTCGTTCGGGTCGCCGATGTCGATCGTGACCGCCATCCCGGTGTTCGCGAGCGCAAGCGTCTCGAGCTGCGCCTCGCGCAGTTCGGGCCACTTCGCATCCGGCGACGTCTTGAAGTTCGCGAGCTGCACGAACAGGAACGGGAAATTTCCCACGCCCCAGGCGCGCCGCCAGTCCTGAATCATTGCCTCGAACAGGTGCGCGTAGACCGGCGCGCGCTCCTTCGACGCGTTGCTCTCGCCCTGGTACCAGATCGCGCCGCGAATTGGGAAGCGCGTGAGCGGCGCGATGAGCGCGTTGTAAAGGCCGGCCGGCGCCCACTCGCCGCGCTCGTTCCCCGCCCAGGGATAGCCGGGAGGCGTCGTGCCCGCCGCCTTCGCCTTCTCGACGGCGGCCTTCCACTCGTTCAGCTGCTGTTCGCGCCGGAGCTTCCACTCGACCGCGCCGTCGTTCATGCGGGTCCACGCGGCGAACACAGGCATCAGCGAAGCGTCCCGGGAAATCGCGCGCAGGCTGGCCCACGCTTCGAGCGGCGTCCCGCCCCACGAGCTTTCGATCAGGCCGATCGGCACGCCGAGCTTCTGGTGCAGATGCCGGCCGAAGAAGTACGCCGCAGCCGAAAAGTTCGGCGCGGTCTCGGGCGTGCACCAGGCCCAGGCCGGCGCCTCCACGTCGTCAAGCGGATAGGAGGCCACGTTGTTTTTTACTTCGAACAACCGGATCTGCGGGTAATTCGCGGCTGCGATCTCGGCCGGCGCGTTCGCGACGCTCTTCAGCTCCATCTGCATGTTCGACTGCCCGGAGGCCACCCACACGTCGCCGCCCAGCACGTCCTTGAGCGTGATCGCGTTGTTCGCGCCCTTGACCGCGATCTCGTACGGCCCGCCGGCCGCCACCGGCGGCAGGTACACGCTCCAGAATCCGACCGGGCTCGCCGTCACGGTCCGGGTCTCGCCCCGCATCGTCACAGATACGGCCTCGCCCGGCGCGGCCTTGCCCCAGATGTGCACCGGCAGGCCGCGCTGCACCACCATGTGATCCGTGAGGACGGCCGGCAGAATTACATCCGCATATGCGCAGGAAGCCACGACGCATGCCAGCGCCATAACCCGTTGAGAGCATTTGAGCATCACCACGCGATCATACAGCAATCTCAGGAACAAACTGCGGGGTGTGTGCGTCTTCACCCGTAGGCACTTGTGGCCGCCAGAAGAAAATTCCGTCCCACCGCCTCGTTCTGGGAGGCCGCGCGCATCGCACTCGATTCGCTGCGCAAGAACAAGCTGCGCAGCTTCCTGACGCTGCTCGGCATCATCCTCGCCACCACGACCCTCATCGCCGTCACCGCGCTCATCCACGGCATGAATCTCTACATCGCCGAGAAGGTGTCGGACATGGGGGCCGACGGCTTCCGCATCGTCCGCATGGCCTGGTTCGGCCCTTGGGATCCGAAGAAGTTCTACGAAATGATGAAGCGGAACCCCGAGATGAAGCCCGACGAGTACCGCTTCATCAAGGACCGCGCCGAGCTGCTCAAGGACATCGGGATGACGGCGTCGCGCCGCGGCCGCGTCTCCTTCAAGCGCGAGTCGATGATGCGCGTCGACATACAGGGCATCACCGAGAACATTCCCGAGATGAGCAACGTCGGTATCGGATACGGGCGCGTCATCACCGGCGAAGAGGTGCGCCGCCACGCGCCGGTCGCCTTCATCGGGAACGACCTGCGGACGCGCTTCTTCGAGGGCGCCGATCCCGTCGGCAAGTTCATCCAGATCGAGGGCACACCCTACCAGGTGGTCGGGGCGGCGAAGGCGCTCGGCAGCGTGTTCGGCCACTCGCAGGACAACTTTGTGATGATCCCGATCGAGAGCTACTTCAAGACTTATGGAGCCCGCAAAGACATCGAGTTCGTCGCCAGGGCGGTCGATCAGCAGCGCCTCATGGAAGCGCAGGATGAAGCCCGCATGCTCATGCGCGCCTACCGCCACCTGCGGCCGAACCAGGATGACAACTTCTCCCTGTTTGCCTCCGAGACGTTCGTCAACCTCTGGCAGCGGCTGACGTCGGCGATCTCGGCCATGGCCGTCGGAATCGTCTCGGTCTTCATGATCGTCGGCGGCATCGTCATCATGAACATCATGCTTGCGGCCGTCACGGAGCGCACGCACGAAATCGGCATCCGCAAATCGCTCGGCGCGCGGCGGCGCGACATCCTGAATCAGTTCCTGGTCGAATCGTCGCTGCTCGCCGCGTTCGGCGGGCTCACGGGCGTGGGCCTCGCGTGGCTGGTCGCCATCGTCGTCAGGCAGGCGACCTCGGTCCCAATGGCGCTGCCGTGGACGTCGATCTTCGTCGGCGTGGGACTCTCGGCCATCGTCGGCCTCACGTTCGGCGTCTACCCGGCGCGCCGCGCGGCGAAGCTCGATCCGATCGAGGCCCTGAGGGCCGAGCGATGATGACGCGCCTCGCGTTCGCGAACGGATTCCGGCTCGCGCTCCAGACCATACGCTCGCACAAGATGCGCGCGTTCCTCACCGTTCTGGGCGTGATCGTCGGGACCGGCACCATCATCGGCGTGGGCGCCATCCTCACCGGCTTCGACGCCAACATCGCGCGCGTGCTGAGCAGCTTCGGCCCGAATTCGATCATCGTGTTCAAGTTCCCCGTCGGCTTCCGCGTCACCGAACTGACTCCTGAGGAGCGCACGCGCAAGAGCCTGACCTACGAGAACGCGGTCCACATACGCGAGCGCTGCAAGTCGGTAAAAGACGTCTCGCCCATGCTGTTTTCGAACCAGGGGTTCATCAACGCGCATTACAAGGCGAACGTCATGTACGACGTCGAGTTGTTCGGCGTCGAGGAGGCTTACGAGCGGGGCGGGCAGGTGGACATCCACGTGGGACGCTTCTTCACCGACCACGAGGGCCGGCGCCGCGCGCCCGTCGTCGTGATCGGCGAGAACATCGAGAAGGGGCTGTTCTCGAACGTCGATCCCATCGGCAAATTCATCAACGTGGACGGCCACCCGTTGCAGGTCGTGGGCACCATGGTGCGCCCCGCGGCGTCGTTCTTCGGCGACCAGGACAACCGCGTGCTCATCCCCTACGGCCTGATGCAGAAAATGTATCCGAACGCGCGCGAGAACGCGATCGTCGTCACCGCGCAGGACGGCAAGCTGTCGCAGGCGCTCGACGAAGTGCGGACGGTCCTGCGGCTCGACCGCCGCGTGCCCTACAACAAGCCCGACGACTTCGCGCTCTCGACCGCCGAGCAGATGATCGGCGATTTCCGGCAGATCACGGCTATCACGTTCATGGTGATGGTGGTGCTCAGCTCCGTGGGCCTGCTGGTGGGCGGCATCGGCGTCATGAACATCATGCTGGTCTCCGTGACCGAGCGCACGCAGGAAATCGGCCTTCGCAAGTCGATCGGCGCGAGGAAAGCGGACATCGTGGCGCAGTTCCTGCTCGAAGCGTCGGTGCTGACGGGCCTGGGCGGCATCGCCGGCATCGTCTTCGGCTGGCTGATCTCGGTGGTCAGCCGTATGGTGTTTCAATCCCTGCCCGCCTCGGTGCCGCTCTGGGCCGCGGCGCTGGGCATCGTGGTGTCGGTGGGCGTGGGCTTGTTCTTCGGCATCTGGCCGGCGTACAAGGCCGCGCGCCTCGACCCGGTCGAAGCGCTTCGCTACGAGTGACTGCCTGCCTTGACGGCCGAGCCCTCACGGATCTCATCGGTCGCGCGCCGCACAACCAGGTCGCCGGGATTGAGCGGGCCGAAGACTTCGATCAGATCTCCCTCAGGCGATCCGCGCGTCACATCCACCCACTCGGCGCGCCCGTCTTTCACGCGAATCACGAACGTGCGCTCGGTTGTGGTCACGACACTCGACGGCGGAACGAACAGCCCGCGCCGCCTGCGCACCGGCCACTGCACTTCCGGAAACATGCCCGGCGCGAGGCGGCCGGACGCGTTGTTCACATCGGCTTCGACGGCCATCGTCCGCGTCTTTGGATCGACGGAGTGCGCGATGCGCGCCACGGTCCCCGAAAAAGTTTCGCCCGGATACGCCGGAACGGTGAAGGGCACGCGCGCGCCTCGCACGATGCCTCCGGCGCTCGCCTCGGGAACCGCGACCACCAGCCGCAGGCGCGAATTCTGCTCCAGGCGAAGCATCGGCTGCGCGGAGGCGCCTGGACCGGCGAGCGCGCCCGGATGCACGAGCCGCTCCGTGATCACGCCATCGAACGGAGCGGTCACCTTGAGATACGCCTCGAGCTCGCGTATCGATTGCACGGACGCCTTCGCCGCTTCCGCCGCGCTCGCCTGCGCGCGCAGCACCGCACGCGCGGCATCGGCGGCTTTCGCGGCCTGGATCAGTTCGTTCTCTGAGATGGCGCCCGGCGTCGCGGATGCGGCTTTCATGCGATCGCGTGTGCTCTCGGCGGCGACGAGCTTCGCTTCGGCCTCGGCGCGCTGCGATTCGATCGTCTGCGCCTTCGCCTCCGCCTCGGCCCGCTGCGCCTCCATCTCGGGAGCGGAAAGCAGCACCAGCAACTGGCCCCGCTTGACTGCCGAGCCCCGGTCCACGGTCACGCGCTCGACGAAGCCGTTGACGCGGGCGTAGAGGTCTACTTTCTCGTAAGGCGCGAATTCGCCGGGCAGCCGCACCCGGCGCTCCGCCTGCCTGGCGACGACCGGCACAACCTCCACCGCTGTCTGCGCGGCCAGCGCGGGAGCCATTATCAGGGGCAGGAATCTAGCGAGGCTCATAGTATCGGCTCGAAGGATCGTCGGGATCGAGAGACGGGGAAACCGCCGCGCCGCGGGGCGCGAGCAGCGAGTAAATCGCGGGTAGCACGGTCAGGGTGGCGAACGTCGCGGCCGCGAGTCCGCCGATCACGGCCCGGCCGAGCGGCGCGGACTGCCGTCCACCCTCCCCGAGCCCGATCGCCATCGGAATCATGCCCGCCACCATCGCGGTCGCGGTCATGAGGATCGCGCGCAGCCGCCCCCGCGCGCCCTCGGCGGCGGCGTCGGCCGGCCTCAATCCATCCCCGCGCGAAGCCTCGGCGAAGCTCACAAGCAGAATCGCGTTCGCCACCGAAATCCCCACCGCCATGATCGCGCCCATGAACGACTGCACGTTCAGCGTCGTCCCGGTCGCAAGCAGCGCGATCAGCACGCCGCAAATCACCGCCGGCGCGGTCGAAACCACCGCGACCGCCATGCGGAACGACTGGAAGTTCGCCGCGAGCAGCAGGAAGATGACGGCGATCGAAAGCAGCAGGCCGGTTTCGAGGCCGCGCAGTGTTTCCTCGAGCGGCGGGATCTGTCCCCTTACGAACGCTTTCACGCCGCGCGGCGGATCGCCGGCCCGCGCTACCGCCGCCTGAATTACGGGCGCGGCCCGCCCGAGCGAAACGCCGTGAATGTTCGCCGTCATGCTCACCACGCGCTGCATGTTGTAACGGTCCACTTCGCCGAGCGTTGTTCCATACCCGACCTTTGCGACATCGCTCACCAGCGGATGCCCGCCCGCGGCGCCGCCGTTCATGACCGGAAGATTGCCGATGTCCTCGGCCGACGCGATCCTGAACTGAGGCACCTCCACCTGCACCTGGAACGCGTTCCCGCTCCGCGGGTCGCGCCAGAAGTTCAGGTCGATGAACCGGCTCGACGAAGTCGCCGCGACCATCGAACGCGCCACGTCCGCCATCGTCAGCCCGAACTGCCCCGCGCGCCGGCGGTCCACGTTGATCTCCACGCTCGGATAGTCGAGCGGCTGCGCGTACTGAAGATCGCGCAAATCGCCGATCCGCGCCAGCTCGGAATACACCTTCGCCGCGTACGCCCGGTTGTCTGCGAGGCTCGGTCCCTGCACCGCCACCTCAACCGGCGTCGGTGAGCCGAAACTCATCACCTGGCTCACGATGTCGCCTGCCTCGAACGACACCGCGGTATCCGGCAGCTCCTTGCGGAACACCTCGCGCACGCGCTCGCGGAACGCCTCGCCGGTCAGCCGCGCCCGCGGCCCAAGCTGCACGCGCAAAACAGCCTCGTGCTGGCCGCTCGTGAACAGGTAAATCGTGTTGATGGGATAGCTCGCCGGCTGCACACCGATGTAGCCGGTCGTGATCGCAACGTTTTCCGGCCCAACCTCGCGGCGGATCAGGTCCACCGCCTTGAGCGCGACGAGCTCCGTGCGCTCCACGCGCGTCCCCGCCGGAGCGCGCAGCCGCATCTGGAACTGGCCCACCTCGCTTTGCGGGAAAATCTCGGTCCCGATCGCCGGATACAGCAACAGCAGCAGGATGGCGCATCCCGCTACGTACGCGCCCGCCAGCAGCCACCGGAACCGCAGGATCGCGCGCAGATACCGCGCGTAAAAACGGCGCAGGCGTCCCGGCTCGCCCGCGTGCGGCGAGCGCCGTATGAGCCCCGTCGCAAGCACCGGAACGAACGAACTCGACAGCACATAGGACGAGATCATCGCGAAGCCGACCGCCAGCGCCAGCGGCACGAACAACTGCCGCCCCACGCCCACCATGAAGAACGATGGCACGAACACCGAAAGAATCGCGAGCATCGCGAGCAGCCGCGGTCCGGCCGTCTTGCGGGAGGCTTCGATGACGGCGCGTGCGCGCGGCAGTCCGGAGTCGAGGTGGGTGTGTATGCTCTCGATCGCGACCGTCGCCTCATCCACCAGCACGCCGACCGCGAGCGCGAGGCCCCCGAGCGTCATGATGTTGATGGTCTGGCCCGAGATCCACAGCCAGATCACCGCCGCCAGCAGCGCGAACGGAATCGTCAGCACCACAATCAGCGCGCTCCGCCAGTCGCGCAGAAACAGCAGCACCACCAGCCCCGTGAGCACGGCGCCGAGCAGACCCTCGTTCACGAGCCCGCGGATTGCGTTCACCACGTACCGCGACTGATCGAAGACGAACTCGATCCTGACGTCTTCGGGCGCCACGGCCCGCATCGCCGGAAGCGCCGCTTTTACACGGCCGATCACGTCGAGCGTCGATGCATCCGCGCGCTTCGTGACCGGGATGTACACCGTGCGGCGCCCGTTCACGTGCGCATACCCGACGATCACATCCGTCGAATCCTGCACGGTCCCGATATCGCGCAGGAACACGCTCGGCCCCGGGCCGAGCCGCACGGGCACATCGAGCACCTCCTGTATGTTGGCCCCGAGTGTCGCGTTCGTAGCGGCCACGCGGATCAGGTTTCCCGTCCGCACGTTCCCGTTCGGCAGCACCGTGTTCGCGCGGCTCACCACCCGGACCACTTCTTCGGGCGAGATGCCGTACTGCCGCAGGCGGTCGGGATCCACGCGGATCACGATCGTCCGCTGGTTGCCTCCGAACGGCGGCGGCGCCGAAACGCCCGGCAGCGTCGCGAAGATCGGCCGCACGCGGTTGAGCGCGATATCCTGCATCTCGCCGGGCGTGCGCGACGGGCTCGTGAAAACAAGCTGCCCCACCGGCACGCTGCCGGCGTCGTACCGCACGATGAACGGCGGCACCGCGCCCGGCGGCATGAACGCCCGCGCGCGATTCACGTAGCCGACCACCTCCGCGAGCGCCTGGCTCATGTCCGTGCCCGGATGAAACACCAGCTTCATCAGCGCCGCGCCCTGTATGTTCTTCGACTCCACGTGCTCGATGCCTGTGATGTACAGGAAGTGATATTCGTAGTAGTAAGTGAGGAAGCCCTCCATCTGGGCGGCGTCCATGCCGCCGTACGGCTGCGCGACGTAGACCTGCGGCGCGCCGAGCTTCGGGAAGATATCGACGGGTATTCGCCGCAGCGCGAGCGCCGAGCACAGCGCGATGGCGAGCACGGCGACAAAGATCGTCGCCGGCCGCCGCATGGAAGCAAGTACGAGCCGCATAGATCCCCTCTGCCTTACTTGGACGCCATCGCGAGGAACGGGGCGAGGTTGCCCTCGGCCGCCGCGACCGCCAGCAGCCCGCGCCACACGGCGAGCCGCGCGAGCGCGTCGTCGATCTCGGCTTGCGTGAGAAGCCGCTGCGCCTCGGCGACCTCGATCACCAGCCCCAGCCCGGCCTTGTAGCGCGCCGATGCCTGCCGCTCGGCCGCGCGCGCCGCTTCGAGCTCGATGGGCGTGTTCGCGGCCGCGCGGCGCGCGCCCTCGAGTTGCGCGCGCGCCTTCGCCAGTCCCCCCTCCAAGTCCTGCACGACACGATTGTACTGCTCGGTCTCGGCGCGCTCGCGGTGCGCCTCGGCCCGCCCGCGCGCCCGCAGGGAGGCGAACTCGAACGCCGGAAAGTACACCGTCATCCCGACGGCCCAGTTCTGCACGTTCGGCCCGAGCCCCGTCAGCCCACCCGCCGTCGAGCCGTCCATGCGCGCTCCGGTGCCGCGCGCGTAACTCGCGGCTTGCAGATTGAACTTAGGGAAGTAGGACCGCGCCAGCGCGTGCTCGCGCGCCTGGCTTTCTTCCACCGCCGCGCCCTGCTCGCGCGCCGCCGGATGCTGGTCCAGCGCCGGGGGCGGCTCGGACCGCTCAGGCGGAGCCGAGAGCAGAGGCCCGGCCGCGAGCGCCGCATCCGCCGCGTCGGAACCGAGCAACTGTGCGAGTGCGGCCCTCGCGACCGCGGCGGTCTGTTCCGCCTCTATGAGCTGCGTCTGTGCGGCGGCGACCTCGGCGCGCGTACGCGCGGCATCGGCGCCGGGCCGCAATCCGGCCCCGGCCTGTGCGGCGACGACCTCGTTCAGCACGCGCGCGCGTTCCACTCCGGCGCGCGATGCCGAGACCTTCTCGCCGGCGGCCAGCGCGGTGAGGAACGCATCCGCCGCCGCTGCGCCGACCTGAAATTCCGTGACGGCCCGGGCCGCGTCGGCCCGCCGCTTCGCGCTTTCCGCGACGCCGATGTTGGCGTGCCGCAGCCCGAAATCGAATGGCTCCCACGAAACCAGCACCCCGGCCGCGCTCCCCCAGACACTCGTGAGATCGTTGGTGCCAAGCACCGGGCCGGAAATCGAAGGAATCACCGCCTGCGGCAGCATCAACCCGAAAATGTTGTTCCGCGTCGCGCGGTTAATCTGCGCGGCAAAGTCGGCGCGAGGCAGGTAAGCGGTGCGCGCTACATCGACGCCCGCCGCGGCCGCGGCCGCCTGCTCTATCGAAGCCCGCACCGCGGGGTAGTTCTTGACCGCCCGCTCAACGGCCTGTGGCAAAGTCAATTGAGCCTGGCCCAGCGCCGCGAATGGACACACGAATAGCGTGAGAAGATATCGCGGAGATTTGCCCATTTGCGTCCAGAATAGCGTGGAGCGTGGAGGCCACGCCGCGCGGGTCGAAGCCGAACGGGCCCGGAGCGCTCTTGTAGGCGATGCGGCCATCGCGGTCGATGACGTAGAGGCGGTCGGGCCAGCCCGTGTAGGCCATCTCGACCGTGTCCCGGATGTCGTCCATCAGCGCCGGAATCTCGATGCCCAGCTTCCGCACGCACGAGTTCGCGACGCTGCTTCTCTCATCGAGCGACCTCGGGTTCGCGAAGACCACGTTCTCGCGGATGTTCACCGCCATCTGCCACGCATCGCTCGGGTGCGCCTCGCGTATGTAGACCACGTAGAAGGCGGCGCGGTCCTTGTACTCCCGGTACAGCTTGTTGAGCGCGGGAACCTCCCGGCGAAATGGCGGTCAGGTGTAGCTCCCGAAGATGAGCACTACGGGCCGCACGCCGCGATGCTCGGCGATCGAGACCTGGGATTTGCGGTCGAGCGTGGGAAGCGAAAAGACCGGCGCTGTGTCGCCCGGCTTCAGGCCGCCCGCGCGCGCCCACATCCACAGCGGCTGGAACGGGAGCACCAGGAACATCGGCCCCGGCATCTTCGACATCACCCGGCCGAACACAGAGGGCGGCTGCCGCATCGCCACCGCGAGCGCCGCGACGAGAAGGACGTAGACTACTGCAAGGCCGACCAGCCCCTGTCCCAGTCTGCGCATTACTCCCTATGGTAGTTCGGAAACGGCGGACGCGGGTGCGCGGGAAGCGGGTTCTTCTCGAGCTCGGCGAGCGCGAGCGCAACCGCCTTCTCGAGCTGCGGATCCTTGCCCGCGCGCCACGCCTGCGGGTCGAACTCCACTTCCACGTCAGGCGGCACGCCGCGGTTCTCCACGTCCCACTCGCCCTGAGTGTTGTAGAACGCCAGGTTCGGCGCCGTCACGCCGCCTCCGTCGATCAGCGAGGGCGTCCCGAAGATGCCCACCAGCCCGCCCCACGTGCGCTTGCCCACGATGGTCCCGATCTTCAACTTGCGGAACAGCCACGGCATGAGATCGCCGCCCGAGCCCGCCATTTCGTTCACGATCATGACCTTCGGCCCGAAGATCGAGCCCGTCGGAGTCGTGAACGGCTCGCCGTCCCGCGTCATGAAGTAATTCATGAGCGGCCGGCGCAGGTAGTCCACGATATAGTCGGCCGCCGCGCCGCCGCCGTTGAACCGCTCGTCGATGACAGCGCCGGCCTTGTCCACTTGCGCGAAGTAGTAGCGGTTGAAATTCGTGAAGCCCGCCACGGAGGTGTTCGGCAGATACACGTAGGCGAGTCGGCCGCCGCTGAGTTGATCCACCTTGCGCCGGTTTCCTTCGATCCAGGCGAGATTCCGCAGTCGAAACTCATTCTCCACCGGAACCACCGTGACCTCGCGGGCGTTCGCGCCCGATGCATCCGGACCGACGCGCAGCACGACGGACTTCCCGGCAGTCGCTTCGAAGAAGCTGTAGATGTTGTCGGAGCCGCGCAGTTCGCGCCCGTTGACCGCCAGCAGATACTCGCCCGCCGCCACGTTCACCCCCGGCTGCGTGAGCGGCGCGCGAAGCTCCGGGTTCCAGTTCTCTCCGTTATAGACCCGGGCGAAACGGTAGCGGCCGTTTTCGATCCGGTAGTCGGCCCCGAGCAGCCCGCCCGGCACGCGTTTGAGATCCGTCCGCGGGGCGCCGCGGACATACAGATGGCCCACGCTGAGCTCGCCGAGCATCTCGCGGAAGAGGTAGTCGAGTTCCTCGCGGCTTCCGAGCCGGTCCAGATACGGTTCGTACTTCGCCCGGTACGTCTTCAGATCCACGCCGTGCAGGTTCGGGTCGTAGAAGAAGTCGCGCTCGATCCGCCACACCTCCGCGTACATCTGTTTCCACTCGGCGCGCGGGTCCACGCGGACTTCCATGCGATCGAGCTTCAGCGCGCCGTCGCCCGGTTTCGGCACGGCGCCCGTCCCCGCGATGAACCACTGGTCCTGGCCCTTGCGATAGAGCGCCTTCTCCCCGTTGAACGACACGGCGAACTCGCGGACGCCGTCGAGGAATTTTTCCGTCTTTCGCGTCTTCAGCTCGAACTTGTGGACCGTCTGGTCGCGCGGCGGCCCCTGAGCCGGGACGGGTGCGTCCTCGAGAAGAAACAGCACGCCGGTCTTGCCCGCAAGCATCGCGGAATAGTTCTTCGCTGGAACCGGCAGCGCGAGGATGCGCTGGCCTATGTTGTCGAAATCGATTCTGACCGGCGCTGGCTCCTCCTTTCCCGTGTCCTTCGCTTTATCGGAGTCCTTCTTTTCCTCGGGCTTTTCTTCGTCGCTTTCGGGCGCGAGCGGAGACGCGAGGTCCTTCCGCAGTACCACGACGTAGGCGCTGCATGTCACCGGACGATCCATGCTGGACATGTCGAGCCACCCGGTGGTCGGGCCGGTGTCGGTGCTGGCCGTGAAGTAGAGGTGCTCGCCGTTCTTGTCGAACAGGGCGTAGCGTGCATCGCTCATGCCGTCGGTGATCTGCTGCGTCTTGCCGGTCTCGATCGAGTATGCAAATACCGCGCGGAGGTGATTCTTCAGGATCTTCGTGTACGCGATCCAGCGGCTGTCGGGCGCCCAGGTGGGATCCATGCCGCCTCTCGGCGTTTTGTAGGTGTCCTGATCCACGCGAACCGGAACGCGTTTTTCGAGATCCAGGTACCACAGGTTCAGGGATTTATCGGTGAATGCGATCTTCCGGCTGTCGGGCGACCACATGGGAGCGTAATAGAACGCCGGCGCGAGCGCGATCCTGATGACATCGCCCATTCCGTTCTGCTGCCGCACATGCAGGGCGTATTCGCCGGACTCGTCGGAGAAATACGCGATCTGTTGTCCATCGGGCGACCATGCGGGATATCGCTCCGCCACGCCCGGTGTGTTCGTCAGGTTCCGTATGTCGCCCTTCTCCGCCGGAACAGTCAGGATTTCGCCGCGCGCCTCGAAAACTGCCCGCGCTCCGGCCGGGGAAAGGCCCGCGTTCTGCATCAGGGAAGCGGCCTTCTCGAACGACGGCCGCGCTTGCGGCAGGTCCGCGGCGATCCGGACTTCGACGGCACGCTCCCGGCCGGACTTCAGGTCGTAAAGATGCAGCGAGCCGAACTGTTCATAGACGATCGCACCCGGGCCCGCCGACGCCGACTTGATGTCGAGCCCGCGATTCGCAATCGCCTGCGTCACCTTCTTCGTGCGCGGGTCGTATGAGAACAGCGTCACGGGGCCGTTGCGGTCCGAGAGGAAGTAGATGCGGTCGCCGATCCACATCGGCTCGAAGTCGTTCGAGTTTTCGCGGGGGAGTTTTTCGGTGTGGGAATCGGCGAGACCGGCGATCCAGATCGGCGTTGTGCGCCCGCCGCGGTAGCGCTTCCACGCATCGAAGGCGCGCCGCAGCGGCACATAGGCGATCTCCGTGCCGCGGGCCGAGTAGTAAGCCTCTTCCGCCATGGGTAAAGGCAGTTCCTCGGGAAGCCCGCCACCCTCGGCGGAGATCGTGTACAGCCGTGCGAAAGAGGAGTAGCTGTTGCGCTGGGAGCGGAACAAAACGCTTTTGCCGTCCGGCTTCCAGCCGAGCACGGTGTCCGGACCGGGATGATAAGTCAGGCGGCGCGGATTGCCGCCCGCGGCCGGCATGACGTACACATCCTGGTTGCCTTCGTACTCGCCGGTGAAGGCGATCAGGCTGCCATCGGGAGAGAACCGGGGGTCGGTCTCGACGCCCGCACCCGCAGTCATCCGCCTGGCTTCGCCGCCTTCGCGCCCGACGGCCCACAGATCGCCGGCGTAAGAGAAGACGATGTCTGTCTTGTTAACGGTGGGTTTCTGAAGGATCAGCGGCTGGGCCAGGCAGGCGGCGGCCGCTGCAAACACGGCGAGAGCGAGGGAGATTCTCCGCATCGCCTGAGTATATACAGCGGCCCACCCGCTGAGAAGCCGATCTAGTGGCGGAAGTGCCGCACGCCGGTGAACACCATCGCCAGCCCAAGCCGGTTCGCCGCCGCGATCACTTCCTCGTCGCGCACCGACCCGCCCGGCTGAATCACCGCCGTGATGCCGTGCTTGGCGGCTTCTTCGACGCCGTCCGGGAACGGGAAGAACGCGTCCGAGCCGAGCACCGTGCCCTCGAGCGGCAGCAGCGCCTTCATGGCCGCGACCTTCACCGAATCCACGCGGCTCATCTGCCCCGCCCCCACCGATGCGATCTGGCCCTCGCGCGCAAACACGATCGCATTCGACTTCACGTGCTTGGTCACCTTCCAGACGAACAGCAGCGCGCGCCACTCTTCTTCGGTCGGTGCGCGGCCCGTCTTGACCTGACACTCGGCGCGGTCGAGCCGGTGCAGGTCGGCCGTCTGGGCGAGGAACCCGCCACTGATTGACTTGACCACCAGCGCGTCCTGCTCCGGATTCGCGACCTTGAGCAGCCGCAGGTTCTTCTTGGCCGTCAGGATGGCGAGCGCCTCGGGCGCGTAATCGGGCGCGGCGATAGCTTCGATGAACGTCTTCGAGATCTCCCCCGCGGTTTCTTCGTCCACCGGTCGGTTGAACGCGAGCACGCCGCCGAACGCTGAGACCGGGTCGCACTCGAACGCCTTCCGGTACGCCTCGGCGAGCGTGGCCTGCTGCGCGCATCCGCACGGGTTCGTGTGCTTGATGACCGCCGCGGCCGGAGCGTCGAATTCGCAGGAAAGCGCCCAGGCGGCGTCCAGATCGACCAGGTTGTTGTACGACAGCTCCTTGCCATGGAGCTGCGCTGCGCCTGCGATTCCGCGCTCACGCGAAGAGTAGAGCGCCGCCTGCTGATGCGGGTTCTCACCGTAGCGCAGGTCGAGCGCCCGCGGGACGCGCAGGTCGAGCACGGCAGGCAGCACCTCGGCGGGCGCGTCTTTGAACCCGCCATCCTCCACCGTGATGCGAGCCAGTCGAGCCGAGATCGCGCGATCGTACTCGGCCGTGCGGGCAAAGGCGGACTTCGCCAGACGCCAGTGCGTCGCCAGGCCCAGCGCCCCGCTGCTACCCTTCATCTCCTCAAGAATGCCGGCGTAATCGGCGGAAGAGGTCACCACGGCGACGTCCTGATAGTTCTTTGCCGCCGCGCGGATCAGCGTGGGGCCGCCGATATCGATGTTCTCGATCAGCTCCGGAACCTGCGCGCCCTCCTTCGCCGCCGCCTTCTCGAAAGCGTAGAGATTGACGACGACCATATCGATCTTCTCGATGCCATGCTCGGCCAGCGCCCGCATGTGCTCCGCATTGCCGCGAATCGCGAGCACGCCACCGGCGACTTTCGGGTGAATCGTCTTCACGCGCCCATCGAGCATCTCCGGAAAACCGGTGACATCGGAGATGTCCCGGACCTTCAGCCCCGCCTCGCGCAACAACTTCGCAGTCCCGCCGGTCGAAATGATCTCGACGCCGAACCCCGCCAGCGCCCGAGCAAACTCCGCAAGCCCGGCCTTATCCGTGACACTGATCAAAACCCGCTCGATTTTCGCCATGGAATTAACATTGTGCCAGATCGCGGACGCGGTCCGGTCCCGGGCTATTATTGAAACAATGCCCCACCAAGTTACTCTCATCCCTGGAGACGGAATCGGCCCGGAGGTCGCTAAAGCCACGGTTCGCGCGGTTGAGGCTACCGGCGCACGCATCAACTGGGAATGCGTCGATCTCAACGCGAAGGTCATCGAGCAGTCCAACTACGAGGTCCCGAAGTACGTCTTCGATTCACTCGAGCGCACGAAGACCGGCCTCAAGGGGCCGAGCACCACGCCGGTCGCGGGCGGCCACGTCAGCCTCAACGTGCAGCTTCGCCGCAAGCTCGACCTGTTCGCCAATTTCCGCCCCGTCCGGAGCTTCCCCGGCATCAAAACGCGCTTCAGCGACGTGTTCATTGACCTCGCCATCTTCCGCGAGAACACCGAAGACCTCTACTCCGGCCTCGAGCACGAAGTGGTCACCGACGTCGTCACCAGCCTGAAAGTGATCACGCGCACGGCCTCGGAGCGCATCGCCCGCGCCGCATTCGGCTGGGCGCGGCGGAACGGCCGCCGCAAGGTCACCGCCGTCCACAAGGCCAACATCATGAAGCTTGGCGACGGCCTGTTCCTCCGCTGCTGCCGCGAGGTGGCCAAGGAATTCCCCGACATCGAGTACAAAGAGCTGATCGTCGACAACGCCGCCATGCAGATGGTGGTCCGCCCGGAATCTTTCGACGTGCTGGTGATGCCGAACCTCTACGGCGACATCGTCTCCGACCTCGCCGCTGGTCTCGTCGGCGGACTCGGCATCGTCCCCGGCGCGAATCTCGGAACTGAGCACGCTGTCTTCGAAGCCGTCCACGGCAGCGCGCCCGATATCGCCGGCAAGAACCTCGCCAACCCGACCGCGCTCATGCAGTCGGCGGCCCTCATGTTGAATCACTTGGGAGAAACGGACGCCTCGAAGCGGCTCCAGGCCGCGGTCGAGTGGGTTTACGCGGAAGGACGCCACGTGACGCCGGACGTCGGAGGGACAGGCTCGACGAGCGATTTCACGGACGCCGTCGTGAAGAGGCTGGACACGGGCGGCGCCGCCTGACGCCGCCCGCGGTTACTGAAGCTTACAGGCCCTTGCTGGCCACGAACTTCACCAGATCGACCACGCGGCAGGAATAGCCCCACTCGTTGTCGTACCAGGAAATCACCTTCGCCAGATTGCCGTCGAGCACCTTGGTCATCGACGCGTCGATGATCGAGCTGTTCGGGTTGTGCAGCATGTCGGTCGAAACTACCGGGTCCTCGGTGTACGCCAGGATGCCCTTCAGTTCGCCCTCGGCGGCCGCCTTCAGCGCGGCGTTGAGCTCTTCGGCGGTCGCGTTCTTCGCGAGCACGGCCACCAGGTCAACGGCCGACACGTCCGGGGTCGGAACGCGCATGGAGTAGCCGTCCAGCTTGCCCTTCAGCTCGGGCATCACCAGGCCGATGGCCTTGGCGGCGCCGGTCGAGGTGGGGATCATGTTCAGAGCGGCGGCGCGGGCGCGGCGGAGGTCCTTGTGCGGGAAGTCGAGCACGTTCTGGTCGTTCGTGTAGCTGTGGATCGTGGTCATCGATCCCTTCAGAATCCCGAACTTCTCGTGCAGAACCTTCACAAACGGCGCCAGGCAGTTCGTCGTGCAGGACGCGTTCGAGATGATGTTGTGCTTCGACTTGTCGTACAGCTTCTCGTTGACGCCGAGAACGATCGTGATGTCCTCGTTCTTCGCCGGGGCAGAGATGATGACCTTCTTCACGCTGCCGCGCACGTGCTTGCAGGCCTGCGTCGCGTCCGTGAACTTGCCGGTCGACTCGATAACGACCTGCGCGCCCAGCGAGCTCCAGTCCAGCTCCGCCGGATCCTTCGTCGCGAAAACCTTCAGCTTCTTGCCATTGACCGAAATGGTGTCGCCCTCAGCCTTCACTTCGGCATCGAGAGGTCCGAGCACCGAGTCGTACTTCAGCAAATGCGCCAGCGTTTTCGTATCGGTAAGGTCGTTTACCGCGACAAATTCCACGGCGGGATCATTCATGCCGGCGCGGACGACGTTGCGCCCGATGCGGCCGAAACCATTAATTGCGACTTTGACTGCCATAGGTATCTCCTAACTCTTTGGGGGATCTCAGGCTGAAATAACCTTTCATGTTAGCAAAGTGAGGACCGCCGGATCAGATCCGGCGGTCCTTCCAGCGCCCCCGCGCGAAGGTCACCAGGCCCATGACCGTGATCAGGAACTCGGCGATGGGAATGGATGAGAACACTCCCCGAACCCCCATACCAGCCGGGAACGCGAGGGCCCAGGCGAGCGGGATCTCGAAAAGCCAGAACCCGAACAGGTTGATGATCGTCGGCGTGACCGTATCGCCCGCCCCGTTGAACGCCTGCACCATCACCATGCCGAATGCGTAGGCGAGGTTGCCGTATGCGACGATGCGCAGGCAGTCCACCGCATAGAGCGCCACGGAGGCGTCTGTGGTGAAGAACCTCACCAGCGCGCCCGGCAGGAAGATGAACACGGAGCCCACGGCGGCCAGGAACGCCGCGTTGTAGCAGGCGGTCAGATACACGGCGCGCTCGGCCCGCTCCGGCTTGCGGGCGCCCAGGTTCTGGCCGACCATGGTCGCGGCGGCGCCGCTCAATCCCCAGCACGGCAGGATCGCGAAGATGAAGATGCGAATGCCGATCGTGTAGCCGGCGACAGCGACGCTGCCGAACGTGCTGATGAATCTCACGAGCGCGACCCAACTTGTATGGGCGATCGCGAATTGCAGAACTCCCGTGACCGACACCCGCGCGAGGGACGCGATCACCTTCGGCACAACGCGCAGGTCCGCCGCGCGCAGCGCCACCCGGCTACGGCCGCCGAACAGAATCCAAAACTGATACGCGACGCCGCACGAACGGCCGATGAGCGTGGACACTGCCGCTCCCGTCACGCCCAGCGCCGGAAACGGGCCCAACCCGAAGATCAGGCAGGGATCGAGCGCCAGGTTAATCAGGTTCGCGAACCACAGCACGCGCATTGCGACCGATGCGTCCCCGGCCCCGCGGAAGATCGCGTTGTTGAGGAACAGCAGCATCACGGCGAAATTGCCGCCCAGCACGATCGACGTGTATCGCCACCCGCTGGCCACCAGGTCCGGACGCGCGCCCATCCATTCCAGCAGGCGCGGCGCCATCCAGTAGCCGGGAACGCCCATCAACACGGAGAGCGTAATACCGAGCAGGATCGCCTGCGAAGCCGCGATTGAGGCGCCCCGCGCGTCCTTCTCACCGGTGCGGCGCGCCACCATCGCGGTGGTCGACATGCTCACGCCAAGCGCCACCGAGAACACGATGGACAACATGGACTCGGTCAGCCCGACCGTGGCCACGGCGTTCGAGCCCAGGTGCGTTACCCAGAAAACGTCCACGATGGCGAACAGAGATTCCATGAGCATCTCCAGCACCATGGGCGTCGCGAGCAGCAGGACCGCACGGCTGATCGAGCCTTCCGTGAAATCTTGCTGTGTGCCGCGGATCGCTTCCTTCAATGAACTCAGGAATGAAGTATTCAGTTCTCCTGCCGCAGTCGCCTGCATAAAATGCGCCTCCTGCGCGCGATGTGAAGACAGGACGCCCCTACGGGCTAGAAACTAAGGCTTGTGGAAGCTGTGGCCGGGGATTCCGGTCAGCCGCGAATGAAGGATGCGCGGAACGGAACCCGGACGCGGACAGCGGCCAAAGCCGGAACTGCCGGGGTCATTTTGTCGGGTTCGTTCTTGCGCATGGAAACTCCTGGGGGATAAACCCTGGTTGCACAAAGTGTAACCGGAAACGCTTCGCGACAGCAAGGAAAATGTGCGCGAGGTGGGGCAGGCGCTTTCGCCTGCCGAGCCGCCGCGGCTATCTGGGCGCTTCGACCGGCCTCGCTTCAGTCCCGAGGCCCGCGTAGGTCTCTTTCACCCGGACGACCTTGTTAGCCCTGAAAGTCACGAACGTGATCTTGCCCGGCGCGGCGCCGTAGATCCAGTCTTCCTCTTCCTCGCCGTCCTTCATCTCCCGCACTTTCCGCACCGGCCGGCCGAGCGCGAGCAGCACCTGGTCGTGGTCCATGCCCTCGACGGCGCGCTTTTCCTTCACCGCCTCTTTGATTTCAGGCGGCAGGCTCTCGACGTAGGTCTCGGTGGCGCTGCGCTTCTCGAAATCGAGCACCGGCAGGAGCATCTTCTTGATCTCGGCCGCCGTCAACGCGGGCACCGGCTTGTTGAACATCAAAGCGAGGGAGGTTCCGCCAGGCGCGTTCGATTGCCCCGGCTGCGAAATCGGCGCGGTCTGGGAGCCCATGCCGACCTGTATGCGCTGATACCACTTGCCCCGCCCGCTGTTGAACCCGCCGTTGATCTGGAAGACGATCTTGTCGTCCTCGATCTCGATGCGGCTGATCTGGACCAGATCCCCCGTGCGCGCCGCGGGGCCGTATTGCCGCGCGGCTTCGTCCCACGCGGCCTTGTCGTACTTGCCCTCGGTGTCGACGCCCAGGGTCTTCTTCGAACGCGGCAGCCCGATCTTCGCGGTCGCGTACTCGGCGGTCAGCCCGCGGATGAGCTCAACGCGCTGCTCGTCCGTCAGCTTGCCGCTTTCCGCCTGCAGGACGGAAACCGACGCCGCCGCGAGCAACGCCACCGGCAGGACGCAACGCATGGAACTACTCCTTGACAGGCTCTCCCGGCCCGATTTCCTCCCACCAGTCTCGCAGCAGGTAGGGAGTCTGCCGCCGGACGGGCGCTTTCAGCATGAGCCACAACAGCAACCCCGCGACCACCACGCTCGTCAGCGGACTCGCCTCGGGACCGTATGCGCCCCCTCCCAGCCATTCCAGGCCGGGCCGCCAGCGCATCACGCAACCCGTCACATTCATTGTAAAGCCGCTGAGGTTCACGCCGAGCAGCGGCAGCACCCAGTTCCAACCAAGATGCAGCCCGATGGGAAGCCACAGGTCGCCGCTGCGCCAGAACGCGACGCCGAAAACGACTCCCCACAGCGCCGTGTTCGCCAGCGCGAGCGTCGTGACGTTCAGGTTCCCGCCGTGGAGAAGCGCGAAAACGATGCTCACGGGCAGAATGGTGGCGAACGGCCCGAGCGCGCCCATCAGGATCTGGAACGCGTAGCCGTGAAACAGCATCTCCTCGCCGATCGCACCAAAAATCAGCAGCGAGAGCAGGAGAATCGCGCCGCCCCAACTACCCTCGCCGTGGACACGCTCGATCCGAGCCGCACCCTCGACCACCGGCCCAAGAACCACGATCAGCGCGGATCCGATGCCGCCCGCGAGCCCCAGCAGCAAATTGCGCACCGAGGCGGAGTTCCACGCGAGGCCGATGCCGATGAGATTGCCGTGCTCCCAGATGCGCATTGCGAGCGCGTTGGCCACGGCCGCCGCCGCGAAACCGCCGAGCGTCCCGGCGACGAGATACCCGAAGACCCGCAGGATGTTGCTGAAGATGAACAGACCCGCAATCGCAAGGAACGCGAACACCGCGACCCGGAGAATGACGGTCAGCGCCTTCGGGTTGAGTTTGATCACTCGATTTCGATCAGCACCTGTCCCGGCTTCACCGCGTCTCCCGGCGCAACCTGGATGGTCCTAATGATACCCGGAGCCTGCGAGAAGATCCTAGTTTCCATCTTCATCGCTTCGAGAACCAGCAGCAAGTCGTTCTTCTCAACCGCCTGGCCGGGCGCGACTGCGATCGACGACACGACGCCCGCCAGCGGACTGCGGCAAGTGTGATCGTCGGACTTGAGCGCCTTGCGGCCGCCGCCGCTGTAAGGGGGAGGAGGCGGCTTGATCGCGCGCGGAACGATCGGCGGCGCGGGCAGAGGCTGCGGCGACTCGTCGACCACCTCAACCTCCACCTCGTATGTCTTGCCTTCCAGCGTAATCTTCAGCTTCACTTCTTCTTCGCTCCCGGGTCCTGTCTCGCAAGCAGGCGCCTCACGCCATCTCTGCCCGGCATGCGATGCGAGTTATGAATCGCGACGCGTCCCGACCGCCCCCAGGCGTTTCCCGCCGGGACGATTTCGAGAATCGACGCGCGCTCTCCGCACACGGCCGCGACCGTCGCGGCGATGATCGCAAGATGATGGGTGGGGATCGCCGTGGTGTCAGGCATAAAATCTACAGCGGAATCAGGCCGTGCTTCTTCTGCGGCCGCCAGTCGCGCTTGCTTTGCAGGGCATCGAGCGCGGCGGCCAGGTACGGACGGGTCTGGGCCGGCTCGATGATGTCGTCCACCAGCCGCCGCGCCGCCGAAACGTACGGCGTCGAGAAGGTGTTGCGGTATTGCGCGACCACTTCCGCCTTCTTGGCGGCTTTGTCCGGGGCCGCGTTGATCTCGCGCTTAAAGACGACCTCGGCCGCGCTCTCCGCGCCCATGACCGCGATCTCGGCCGAGGGCCAGGCCACCACGCGGTCCGCCCCCAGGTCTTTCGCGCACATGGCGATGTAGCCGCCGCCGTAAGCCTTGCGCACCACCACCGTGATCTTCGGCACAGTCGCGGCCGAATATGCGAACAGGATCTTCGCGCCGTGGCGGATGATGCCGCCGTACTCCTGCTCCACGCCCGGCAGGAACCCCGGCACGTCCACGAAAGTCACCAGCGGAATATTGAAGGCGTTGCAAAAGCGGATGAACCGCGCGGTTTTATCCGACGCGTTGATATCGACCGCCCCGGCGAGCACCGCGGGCTGGTTGGCGACGATCCCGACCGTGCGGCCCGTGATGCGCCCGAAGCCGATGATCATGTTCGCGGCGAACTCTTCCTGCACCTCGAGAAAGTCCTGGCGGTCCACCACGCGCAGGATCACCTCGTGCATATCGTAGCTGGCCTTGGGCTGCTCGGGGACGACCGTGTTGAGAGCCTCGTCTGGCAGCGCAACCTCGTGGTTCGGTCCGCGCGGCGGGTCCTCAACGTTGTTCGCAGGCAGGAAGCTCAGCAGGCGCTTGCAGATCTGGATGGCATGCACATCGTTCTCGGCCACGAAGTGCACCACGCCGGAGTAGCTCATCTGGGCGAAGGGCCCGCCGAGCTCATCGGCGGTCACGACTTCGCCGGTGACCTGCTTGATCACCGACGGCCCCGTGATGAACATCTGCGCGTACTTGGTCTGGATGATAAAGTCCGCCAGCGCGGGGCTATACGCCGCGCCGCCCGCGCACGGCCCGCAGATCAGCGAGATCTGCGGCACCACGCCCGACAGGATCACGTTGTTGTAGAACACGCGCGCGTATCCGGCCAGGCTGACCACGCCTTCCTGGATGCGCGCCCCGCCCGAGTCGTTGATAAAAACGAACGGCGTGCCGGTCTTGAGCGAGATGCGCTGCATGTCGGCGATCTTGTCGCAGTGGACTTCGCCCGCCGATCCGCCCGCCACCGTGAAATCCTGGCTCGCGACCTGGATGACGCGCCCGTCCACGCGGCCCGTACCGGTGACGACGCCGTCGGCCGGGAGTTCCTGACCCGCCATGCCGAACAGCGTGGCGCGGTGCTGGGCGAACAGCCCGACTTCCTGGAAACTGTCGCGGTCGAGCATCAGCTCGAGCCGTTCCCGCGCCGTCAGCTTCTCGGCCGCGTGCTGTTTCTTAATGCGTTCGTCTCCGCCGCCTTGCTGGAGCCGCTGACGCTTCTGCTGTAGTTCCGTAACACTCTGGGTTTTGCTCATCTAGGCCAATCGCAACATTATAAGCGGCAACCCCGCGGTAAGATACCCCATATGCGCAAATCCGCCGTCCTCATCCTGTTTGGGGCCTCGGCCATGTTCGCGCAGGAACGGCCCGGCCTGTTCTTCCGCGAAGACTGGAAGGAACTCCCCGCCGCCCTGCCCGTGACCCAGGAGCACGTCGCCAACCCGGATCTCATCCAGACCCTCTACGGCCCCGGCAAAGACCTGATCAAGAAGTCCCACCACGACACGCCCGCCGACGACCCGTTCTACATCTGGTCGGGCGAGTGCAAAGCGAACTGGGCCGTCACGCTGCGCCACAAAACGGCGCTTGCCGACCTCACCGGCCTGGCGAAGATCCGCTGGCGCACCAAGCAATCCGGCTACAGGGAGATCCGCATCGTCCTGAAGCTGGCCAACGGCACATGGCTGGTCAGCGATCAATCCGACGGGCCCACCAATGACTGGCGCGTGCGCGAGTTCAACATCTCCGACCTGCGCTGGCGAAAACTCGACATCGAGACTGTGATCGAAAGCGCCTGGGTCGAGAAGCCCGACCTCAGCCGCGTCGATGAGATCGGCTTCACGGACCTGATGCGCGGCGGCGGCACGCCCGCCAGTTCCCGCGTGGACTGGATCGAGGTCTACGCCGCGCGGCGCCCGCGGACGTTGTGAGCCGCCCGGCGGCCGTGCAATCTTCCGGCCGGCGTGAACAGCATCTCTGACATAAAAGCCAGGGAAGGCGAGTTCAACACATACGCGCACAAGTACGGCTTCAAGGATTACATCGAGTACATCGATACCTGGGGCCGCGTCATGGTCGGGCAGATGATCGTCGCTTCGGCGCCGGACACCAGCACACTGAACGGGCAGGACCTCGCGCTCATCGAAAAGTACGACGAACAGATCACGGCCGCGGCCAAAGCGCACCGCGGCATTTGAGACGCGCGCGTGTAAAATGGGATAGGCTCGCCGTGCGCGCGGGCCTATTCTACATGGCTGCACCCGATCTGGAAATCACGCCTCGCATCGATCCCCGTTACGCGAAATACAGAATGGAGCCGCGGGAATCCGCCATCCACCGCTGGGGAGTTTTCGCGCTCGAAGCGATTCCCGCCCGGCGCAAAGTGATCGAATACACCGGCGAGAAGATCAGCCGCCGCGAGATCAAGCGGCGCTCCGAGCGCGAGCACGTCTATTTGTTCGAGCTGAATTCGTACTGGTGCGTGGACGGCGCCGTCGGAGGCAGCGGCGCCGAGTTGATCAACCACTCCTGCGACCCCAACCTGTTCTCGGCCATCATGAAGGGCCACATTATCTATATGAGCCGCCGCGCCATCCGCCCGGGCGAAGAGCTGACGGTCGATTACCGCTTCGCCAAGGACATGGAAAAGGTGCCGTGCAAGTGCGGCGCCGCCAAGTGCCGCGGCACGATCAACCTGCTTAAATAGCCCCAGGAACCCGCGCGCCTCCCCGGTGTCTAATTCACCGAAGCCGGAAAGGAGGCCGCCGATGTTCGAGCAGAGCTTCATGGTTGGCCGGGCCAGAACCCGCCGCGCCTGGACGGTTCCGGTCTCGTTCGCGGGGCAGATGTGCCTCGTGGCTCTTGCGGTTGTATTTCCGCTGATCTTCACGGAGAAGTTGCCGCGCGCACGGCTGATGCCGAAGCCGGTGACGGCTCCCGTAGCCCGGGGAACGGCGGCCCCTCCGAAGGGGAACGTCGTACAGATTGTGCAGGTGATTCGCGAAACGAGGCAGGGGATCCACGTGCCGCCGCGCATTCCCACCGGCGTCTCCACGCTGCCCGATGTTCCGGCCATCGAGACGGCTGCCGGCACCGGGCCCGTTTGTGCGGGTCCGTGGTGCGGCATTCCGGGCGATCCGGACGGCGTTCCGTGGGCGCCGCCGGCGATCGAGCGAGCCGCACCCGCGCCGCCTCCCCCGCCGCCGCCCGCCGTGCCGGTGAAACCGCTCGAGCGCGCCGCGCCGCCTCGCATCGTTGTTGGCGGCAACGTGCAGGAAGCGAAGCTGATCGGGAGCGTCTTGCCCGTGTATCCGCCGCTGGCGTCCAGGATCCGCGTGTCCGGCGTGGTGCGCCTGGCCGCGGTGATCGGCACCGACGGCCGCGTGCGCGAGCTGCGAGCGCTGAGCGGCCACCCGATGCTGATTCCCGCCTCGATGGAAGCGGTGCGGCAGTGGGTCTACAGCCCGACGCTGCTTAACGGCGTCCCCGTGGAAGTGGCCACCGAGGTTCTGGTGACGTTCAGTTTGAACTAGCCCGCAGCTCGCCCGGCAGCTTTCCCAGCTTGTCGAGCGCGGTGAGAATCACGGGGTCGCGCTGGGCCTCGACTTCGTCGCCCAGCGCGACTCCCAGCGTCTGGTTGAAGATTTCGGTCTTGAGCCGGTTGCGGATCCAGTCGCGCTCGCTCGACCACTCCGCCACGCTCGGCTGTATCGAACGCTCGGCGAGAAACACGTGGAATTCGTCGAGCACCCCGGCCGTTACCTCGAACTTCTCCGAGACGCCGGGGTGGCGGCGCGTGTACTCGGTTGCGAACGACGTGAATGCGCCGCTCGCCTCCAGCGCGGTGCGAAAGCGCGTGTAAGGCTCCGGGTAGGCTTCGTAATCCGGCTGAATGCCCCCGCCGCCGCGCACGGGCCGCCCCGAGTCGGTCCGGTATTCCTTCGGCTCCTCGCGCACAATCTGCGCGCCGGGCAGCGCGCGCTGGATCGACCGTCCGCTCGGCGTGTAGTAATACGCCGTCGTCAGCGCGAGGCCGGTCGCCTCCGAAAGCGGATACACGCTCTGGACGAGCCCCTTGCCGAAACTCGGCTGCCCGACGATGACGGCGCGATCGTGGTCCTGAAGCGCTCCGGCGACGATCTCGGAGGCGCTGGCGCTCTTGGCGTTGATCAGCACCGCGAGAGGGAACGCGTACCCCGCGGCGCCCTGCGGCACGGTCTCGTCCTTGGCCTCGGTCGCGCGCCCCCGTATGGTCAGCAGCTTCTGCCCGGGCTTCAAAAACAGGCTTGCGGTTTCGAGCGCGGCGGGCAGCAGGCCGCCCGGATTATTCCGCAGGTCTAGCACCAGGCCGCGCAGGCGGGCGCCTCCGAGCCTCTCGATCTCCTGCCTGATCTGCTTGCCGGTGTCGGCGTCGAAGCTGGTCACGCGCAGGTAGCCTATGCCGGGACGCACATTGAACGCGCGGTCCACGCTCGGGGCTTGCAGCTCCTCCGGAGTCAGCGTGAAAGGCAGCGGGCGCGCGTTGCCGGGCCGCCGCACTTCGAGATGCGCCACATTCTGCCGCGTGGCCGACAGCAGCTCCACCAGCTGGTCCATGTCGAGCCGCGCCAGCGGAATTCCGTTCACCGACAGAATCTCATCGCCCGGGCCAAGCCCCGATTTCGACGCGGGCGTGCCGGGAAGCACCTGCAACACGATCACGCGGCCCGGAACCACGGACACAACGCTGCCGAAGCCCTTGCGCGTCGAATCCTGCATCTCCCTGAGCTGAGCGAACTGGCCCGGATCGAGAAACACGCTGTGCGGATCGAGCCGCCGCAGCATCCCCGGGATGGCGCCGCCGTAAAGAGCCTTGTCGGGCGCGACGGCGTCGGCCGATTCGCGCTCGACCGCCGCGAACACGTCCACGAACCTCTTCACTTGCTCGGAGACGTCGTCGGCGGCAGCCAGCAGGAGCAATGCAGGTGCCAGAAATAACATCTAAATTTCAGTTTACTTGAGCGCCTGCCGCAGGTCCTCGATCAGGTCTTCGGCGTTTTCGAGACCCACGCTCAGGCGGATCAGGTCGTCCGTGATTCCCCGCGCGCGCCGCGCCTCGGCCGGAACGCTCGCGTGCGTCATCGTGGCCGGATGCCCGCACAGCGATTCCACCCCGCCCAGGCTCTCGGCGCACGCGAACACGCGCACCCGCGAGCAGAAGCGGCGCGCGGCGTCGAGCCCGCCCGCGATGCGGAACGAGACCATGCCGCCGGTGCCGGGATAGAGCACCGCCGTTACCTGCCGCGCTTCGCCGAGCGCTTTGGCAACGGACGCGGCATTCGAGCAATGGCGGTCCATGCGGACGGCCAGCGTTTTGAGGCCGCGCTGAACCAGGTAGCAGTCCAGCGGTCCCGGCACCGCGCCCGCGGCGTTCTGCAGAAACCGGACCTCGTCGAGCCCCGCCTTGTCGCGCGCGATAACGGCTCCCCCGATTACGTCCGAATGCCCGCCCAGATATTTCGTCGTGCTGTGGACCACCAGATCGGCCCCCAGGCACAGCGGCCGCTGCAAGTACGGCGTCGCGAAAGTATTGTCCACCACTACCGTGAGGCCGTGACGCTTGCCGAGCTCCGCGGCGGCGCCTATGTCGATCAGGTCGAGCAGCGGATTCGTCGGCGTCTCGATCCACAGCAGCCGCGGCCGGGCCAGGCGCGTGACGGCGCGCGCGTAGGCTTCGAGCGAAGCGTCCTCGGGTTGCGCGAATTCGAGCCCCCAGGGCCGGTAGACCCTGTCGAGCAGGCGGAACGTGCCGCCGTAGACGTCGTGGCCCGCCACCACGCCGTCGCCCGGCCGCAGCGTTTGCAGCACGGCACTCGTCGCCGCCAGCCCCGAGGAGAACGCCGCGCACGCCTCGCCCTCTTCGAGCGACGCAAGACATTCCTCGAGCGCCTGCCTGGTCGGGTTTCCCGTGCGCGAGTACTCGAAGCCTTTGTGCTCGCCCGGGGCTGCCTGCGTGTAGGTCGTGGTGAAGTGTACGGGCGGAATGGTCGCTCCCGTCGAAGGGTCCGGGGCCTGTCCGGCGTGGATCGCGCGCGTTTCGAATCTCATTGACGTGGGGCCTCCTTCTCTTATACCCTATACTCGATAGGAATTATTCACATGCCAAACGACCGATACAAATTGGGCACGCTGGCCCTGCACGCGGGCCAGGAGCCGGACCCCGCCACTAATTCTCGCGCGGTTCCCATCTACGCCACATCGAGCTACGTGTTCCGCTCTACGGACCAGGCGGCGGACCTGTTCGCTCTCAAGGAATTCGGGAACATCTACTCGCGCCTGATGAACCCGACCAACGACGTGCTCGAAAAGCGCCTGGCCGCGCTCGACGGGGGCGCCGCGGCGCTGGTGTTTGCGAGCGGTCAGGCGGCGATCACGGCCGCCATCCTGACCATCGCGCACGCCGGGCAGAATTTTGTCTCCGCGACGAGTCTTTATGGGGGCACCTGGACGCTGTTCACCCAAACCTTCAAGAAACTCGGGATCGAGGTGCGGTTCTTCGACCCCGACCACCCCGAGCAAATCGAGAAGCTCGTCGATGAGAACACGCGGCTCGTGTATCTGGAATCGATCGGGAACCCGAAGAACGACGTGCCGGATTTCCGCCGCATCGCGGACATCGCGCACAAGCACGGCATTCCGGTCGTGCTCGACAACACGGTGACCACGCCGGCGCTGCTGCGGCCGATCGAGCACGGTATCGACATTGTCGTCTATTCGGCGACGAAGTTTCTGGGCGGGCACGGCGTCCACATCGGCGGCGCCCTCGTCGATAGCGGCAAGTTCCCCTGGGCGGACAATCCGCAGAAATGGCCGGAATTCTGCGCTCCGGACGATTCGTATCACGGTCTGGTGCTGGCGGAGGCGTTGAAGCCCATCGGCAACATCGCCTATGCCATCCACGCGCGGGTTCACTGGCTGCGCGACACGGGCGCGTGCATGAGCCCGTTCGCGGCGTTCCTGTTCCTGTTGGGCGTCGAAACGCTGCAGGTGCGAATGGAGCGGCATGTGAGGAACGCGCAGGCCGTGGCGGAGTTCTTGCAGGCGCATCCCGCGGTCGAATGGGTGAACTATCCTGGACTGCCGGGTCACCGCCATTACGCGCTCGCGAAAAAGTATCTGCCGGACGGCGCGGGCGCCATCGTCGGCTTCGGAATCCGGGGCGGCGCGAAGGCGGGCATACGGTTCATCAACAGCCTCAAGCTGGCCAGCCATCTCGCGAACATCGGCGACGCAAAGACGCTCGTGATTCACCCGAGCTCGACCACGCACTCGCAGTTGACGCCGCAGGAGCAGGCCGAGGCCGGCGTGACGCCCGAGTACGTGCGTATCTCGGTGGGAATTGAAGACATCGAAGACATCAAGCGCGACCTCGACCAGGCGCTGGCGGCTTCGCAGGCGGAAGCGGCGTCGGTGTAAAGGCGGACGCCCTCGCCGCGGGCCGGCCCTCGGTGCCGGGCAGCCGGGTCGTTGGTCAGAACGGTAACCCGCTGGGAAATGGCGGGTTACCGTGCGGGCGCGGGACGCGGCGCGCGAAGTTCCGGCGCCTGTTTCGCCGTCGTCTGTTATCATGAGAGCCAGATGAGTTTGCTGTCGCCGAGACTGCAGCTAAAAGTCGCGCAGAAGCAAATCCTGACGCCTGGGCTGGTGCAGATGGTCACCGTCTTGCAGATGAACAGGCTGGAGCTTCGCGAGATGATCTCTCAGGAGATCGCGCAGAACCCGGTTCTCGACGAGGCGGAGGAGTCCGGCGAGGAGCTCAACCCCCAGGAGCTGGAGCAGCTGCTCGAAACCGATCGGGTTGACACGCCGGCGGACCAGTCGATTCTCGAAGCGGCCAACGGCGAAGGCTACTCGGCCGACGCCCTCGCGCTCGAGGAAACGCCCGAGCCCGCCCCCGCGGCCGCAGTCCCGGCCACGCCGGAAACGGCGCCCGAGACTCCCGAGGCCGCCGACCAGAAGGCCGCCACCGACCCGTTCGAGGAGATCGACTTCGGCTCTTTCTTCGACGACTACCTCGATCCGGGCTACAAGAGCCCCTCCTCCGAGCAGGTCGAGAAGCCGTCGTTCGAGACGTTCCTTTCCGCGCCCATCACCCTCGGCGACTATCTTCGCTCGCAGTTGAGCATGGTTCCGATGGCCGATGTTATCCGCGACGCGGCCGACTCGATCATCGGCAACCTGGACGAAGGCGGATACCTGGTGGCATCGCTCGAGGAAATCGCGGCGTCGGGCGATCACAAGCTCGAAGACGTCGAGTCGGCACTGCGCGAGGTGCAGAAGCTCGACCCGGCCGGGGTCGGCGCGCGCGACGTCCGCGAGTGTCTGCTGCTCCAGCTCGAAAGCCGCAACGGACGCGGCGGCGTGGCGTGGCAGATCGTCTCGGACCATCTGAAGCTGGTCGAGCTGAAGCAGTTCAAGGAGCTGGCCCGCCTGCTCGGCCGCCCGCTCGATCACATCCAGACGGCGATCGAGGTGATCCGGCACCTGAACCCACGGCCGGGGCTGAAGTACTCGGGCCAGGGCGCGCGGCAGGTCGAGCCCGACGTCCACATCTTCAAGGACGGCGACCAGTACATCATCCAGCTCAATGACGAGGACCTTCCGCAACTGCGCCTGAACGCGAACTACCGGCGCATGCTCGACCGCAATCACGAGCCGAGCAAAGAAGTGCGGAACTACGTCAAGGAGCGCTACGCTTCGGCGCTCCAGCTCATGAAGAACATCGAGCAGCGGAAGCAGACCATTCTGAAGGTCTGCCAGTCGATCGTGCGGCGGCAGATGGATTTTCTCGACCGCGGCATCGACTACCTGAAGCCGATGATGATCAAGGAAATCGCCGAGGAGATCGGCGTCCATCCTTCGACCGTCAGCCGGGCCGTGGCCAACAAATACGCCCATACCCCGCAGGGCGTCTTCGAGCTGCGTTATTTCTTCTCGGAGGCCGTGCAGGGGCCGTCGGGCGCGGCGACGCCGCTGCTCATCGTCAAGCGCATGGTGAAGAAGATGATCGAGGAGGAGGACGCCTCGCACCCCCTCACCGACGAGCAGATCACCGCGCGTTTGCAGGCGGGCGGTATACAGGTGACCCGCAGGACCGTGGCGAAGTACCGGGAAGACATGAAAATCCCGTCAACGCATCAAAGGCGCGTTCGCGCCTGACTGTATGGAGAGTGGAGGACGCAATGAAGCTCACCTACACAGGCATACCGGAAGCGTTCACTCCAGCCGAAAACAAGAAAATCGAACATAAATTCGCGACGTTGTCGAAGCTTCTCGACCGTTCCAAGGGAGAGGCGGAGGCTCACGTTGTCGTGGCCGGGCAGCGCCATTTGCAGCGGGCCGAGATCACGCTGCGGTATCGCGATCACCAGGTGGTCAGCGAGTCGTCGGCCGTGGATGCCTTCACGGCCGTGACCGACGCGGCCGAGAAGCTCGAGAAGCAAATTCTCAAGCTGCGGGCCAAGTGGCGCGACACCAAGCGCGGGCCCAAGCAGGAGCTCGAAGAGGCCCCCGAGGCTGAAACGCCCGCCGCGGCCACGCCGGCGCCCAAACGGGCGGCTGCGGCTGCCGCGCCCGACAGCGAAGAAGCCGGCCCGCAGGTGGTTCATGTGGACCATCACGAGCGCCGCAAGCCGATGACGGTCGATGAAGCCATGATCGAAATCGACGATCGCGACTATGTGGTCTACCGGGATGCGGACACCGGCCGCGTTTCCGTACTCATCAGGCGCTCAGACGGCAATTTCGATCTGATCGAGGCGTGAAGAAAAACAGCCGCGCGGCCCGCCGCTCCGATCCTCCGGAGCTTGTGGTGATTACCGGCCTCAGCGGTTCCGGCAAAGGCACGGTGCTCAAGTGCCTGGAAGACCTCGGGTACTACGCCGTCGATAACCTGCCCGTGGACCTCGTACCGAAGTTCGCCGAGCTGGTGCGCTCCTCGGCCGGGACGAGCCGCGGCGCGCTGGTGTTCGACATACGCGAAGGCGCCGGGCTCCAGCGCTTCCCGAAAATCTTCCAGCAGATCCGCCGCAGGATTCCCGCGCGGCTCGTGTTTCTCGAAGCCGATGACGCGACGCTGGCGCGGCGTTTCAGCGAGACGCGACGGCCGCATCCGCTCGGCGCAGACCGCAGCGTGCTGCGCAGCATCAAGCGCGAGCGGCAGATGCTGGCGCCGATCCGCCAGCTCGCCGATCACATCGTAGACACCTCGAAGTTCAACGTGCACGAGTTGCGCGAGCTGATGGGCGAGACCTTCGGCGGCGGGCGCGATGCATCGACGCTGCGGATCTACGTGACCAGCTTCGGCTACCGCCACGGCGTTCCTGCCGACAGCGATCTGGTCTTCGACGTGCGCTTTCTGCCGAACCCGAATTACATCCCGCAGTTCAAAAAGCTGAGCGGGCGGCACCCGTCGGTGGCGCGCTACATACGCTCGTTTCCGCAGACTGTGGAATTCGTCGATCGCATCACCGACCTGCTGGTCTACCTGGTGCCGCACTACATCCGCGAAGGCAAGAGCTACCTCACGATCGCCTTCGGCTGCACCGGCGGGCAGCACCGCTCGGTCATGATCGCCGACGAGATTCGCCGCCGCCTGGCGCGCAGCGGTTTCAAGGTGAAGGCCACGCACCGCGACATCGTGAAACCGGGCTAATACGTCAGCCCATAGCCATACTTGAACAGCGGATCGTAGTTCTTGTCCCCCACATTCACCGGCACCTGCGCCGTCGAGCGGGGCCACGAATGCGTTAGCTTGCCGGTGGGCTTGTAGTCGCCGAAGAGCACATCGGCAACGCCATCGCCTTCGGTTCCGGGCAGCCACGCGGCCATGACCGCATCGGCCTTGTCGAGCACCTCGCCGAGAACCAGCGGCCGCCCCGACACCAGCACCACCACCACCGGAATCCCCGCGGCCTTCATGTTGTTCACTGCGGCAACGTCCTCGGGCGCGAGGGCGAGGTCCGTCCGGTCGCCATCCATCTCGGCGTAGGGAGTCTCGCCGATCACGACCACTCCCACGTTCGCGCCGGCCGCGCCCGTGCCGTCCTTGGCGAACGTCACTTCCGAGCCTTTCGCGGCTTTGCGAATCGCTTGTAGAATGGTCGTGCCGCCGGGCGTAATGGCGCCGCTCTGGCCCTGCCAGACGATTGTCCAGCCGCCGCACTGGTTGCCGATGTCGTCCGCGTTCTTGCCGCCCACGTGGATGCGTTTCGCCGTCCTGGCGAGCGGCAGCGTACCGCGATCGTTCTTCAGCAGCACGATAGACTGCCGCACCGCATCGCGCGCGACGGCGCGGTGTTCGGCGGAGCCGAAGCTCTTCCAGAGCTTGCGGTCGGCCAGTTGCGACCGGTTCTTGTCCATCAGCCCCATGGCGAACTTCACGCGCAGGATGCGGCGCACGGCGTCGTCGATGCGCGACATCGGCACCGTGCCGTCCTGCGCCGATTCCTTCAGCTTGGCGAAGAACTCCTCGTACCTTCGGGGCACCATGACCATGTCCATGCCCGCGTTGATCGATCCGGCGATCTGCGCTTTGTAATCGCCCGGCAGCGCCTCGATTGCCGCGTAGTCGGAAATCAGGAAGCCCTCGAACCCGAGCTCCTCCTTCAGAATTCCGGTGAGCAGCCGCTTGTTGCCCGAGCACTTCACGCCGTTCCAACTGCTGTAGGACGGCATGATCGTCCCCACTCCGGCGCGGATCGCCGTGATGTAGCCCTGCAAGTGAATCTCGCGCAGTGTCTTCTCGTCGAGCCGCACGTCGCCGCGGTCGAGCGGATGGCCCTTCATTTCGCCGGTGCCGAAGATGGTGCCGCCGTCGGCCGCGTAGTGCTTGGCGCAGGCCAGCACCGCCAGCGGATTCGAGAGGTCGCGTCCCTGGTAGCCGCGCACGGCGGCCTCGCCCAGTTCCTTCACCATGCCCGGGTCCTCACCGAAGCCCTCATACGTGCGGCCCCAGCGCTCGTCCCGCGGCACTGTGACGCACGGCGCGAACGTCCAGTTGATGCCCGTGGCCCGGACTTCCTCTGCCGTGATGCGCGCAATCTTCTCGACCAGCGCTGCGTTGCGCGTGCACCCGAGGCCGATGTTGTGCGGGAAGATCACGGCGCCGAGTACGTTGTTGTGGCCGTGCAGAGCATCGACGCCGTAAAGCAGCGGGATGGCCAGGCGCGTCTTCGCCGTCTGCTTCTGATAGCGGTCGTAGAGATTGGTCCAGGCTTCGAGCGAGTTGCCCGCCTTCGGGTCCGAATCGCCGCCGCTCAATACCGACCCGAGGAAGTACTTCGCAATGTCGGAATCGCTCTTGAGGTACTGCTGGTCGGGCTGCGTCATCTGCCCGATCTTTTCGTCGAGCGTCATCTTCGCCAGCAGCGCGTTGACCTGGGGATCGAAGGACGAAAACTTTTTCGGCCGGCCCGCGGCGGCGAGGAGAAACATGCTGGCGAGCGTGGCTGAGAACAGCGCGAATGAGAGGCCTTTGAAGGTCATACGAGAACTCGCGTCAATCTTACACCAGCCAGGCGCTCATGACTACCCCGGCCGCCGCGGCGCATGCCGTTTCCGCGCGCAGAATGAGCGGCCCCAGCGACACCGGCGTCCACCCGTGCGCGCCGGCGAGCTCGCGCTCGGAATCCGTCCAGCCGCCTTCGGGGCCGATGGCGAGCTTCACCTCGTCCGCGTTCGTGCGCTCGCCGGGCAATGCGGCGAGCAGCGGCGCGCCTCCGGCCTCATCGAGAAAATAGCGGTTCGAGCCGCCGCCGGCGAGCGCGCGCGCGAGCGGCTGCGGCCCGGCAATCTCGGGCAGCCGGGCCCGACGCGACTGCTGGCTGCTCTCGCGCGCAATTTTGCGCCAGCGTTCGAGGCGCTTCAGTGCGGCGCGCTCGAGCCCCTTCTCGCTGCGCTCCGCTTCGATGGGGACGATGGCCGCCGCGCCCAGTTCCGTGAGCTTCTCGATCGCCCACTCGAAGCGGTCGAACTTCGTCAGCGCTACGAGCACGGTCAGGGTGACCGGAGGCGCCTCCACGGGCAGCTTCTCGAGCATTTGAAACGACACTTCACACTTCCGCACCGCCTCGATCTCGGCGAGGTACACGTCGCGGTTGTCCGAAATCTCGTATCTCCGCCCGGCCTCGGCGCGCAGCACCTGGCTCAGGTGGCGCGCGTCATCTCCCTCGATCACGGCGCGGCCGTGGCGGATCTCATCGACGAAAAACCTGCGGCGCGCCACGCTTCCTCCCTGTGCGATGATGTACGCTTCGTTCCATGATTGCTCACCTGCGCGGGATTTTGCTCGAAAAACACCCGAATCAGGCGATCGTCGAAGCGGGCGGCGTCGGCTACGACGTCACGATTCCGGTCTCGACGTTTTCCTCCCTGCCCGAGCCCGGCGGCGAGGCGCGCCTGCGGGTCTACACGCACGTCCGCGAGGACGCGCTCGCGCTGTTCGGGTTCGCGACCGCGGAGGAGAAGACGCTGTTCGAGCGCCTGATCTCGGTGAGCGGCATCGGTCCCAAGCTGGCGATCACGGTGCTCTCGGGCCTGGCGGCGGAGGACCTGACGGCGGCGATTCGCGGCGGCGAGGTCGAGCGGCTCGTGCGCATCCCGGGCGTCGGCAAGAAAACCGCCGAGCGCATGATTCTCGAGCTGCGCGAAAAGCTCCCCGCCCCGGCGGATGCTTCGGCCGCGGCCGTCGCGCCCGGAACGAAAGCGGCGCTGAGTGCGGCCGAGCAGGACGTGCTCTCCGCGCTCATGAACCTCGGCTGCACCCCCGCGGCAGCCGAAGCCGCGGTCAAAAAGGCCAAGGCCGCGGGCGCGGGCGGCGGCTTCGAACCGCTCTTCCGCAGCGCCGTCGAGTTCCTGCGGTAAGCTGAAATTCCATGCCTGACCGCGGCATCGTTTCCTCTTCGGCGCGGGACGACGAGCTTCAGTTCGAAGCCAGCCTGCGTCCCGGGAAGCTCGAAGAGTTCACCGGGCAGACAAAACTCAAAGAGAACCTCGCGATCGCGATCGAAGCGGCCAGGCGGCGCGGCGACGCGATGGACCACGTGCTGCTCTACGGGCCGCCGGGGCTCGGCAAGACCACGCTAGCTTCCATCATCTCGGCCGAGCTCGGCGTCGGCTTCGAGCAGACCGCCGGGCCGGTGCTCCAGAAAAAGCTCGATCTCACCGGCATCCTCACGCAGGTGCGCGCGCGGCAGGTCTTCTTCATCGACGAGATCCACCGGCTCATGCCCGACGTCGAGGAGATTCTCTACTCGGCGCTCGAGGATTTCCGGCTCGACATTCTGATCGGCACCGGGCCGGGCGCGCGCACGCACTCGATGGCGATCCCGCGCTTCACGGCCATCGGGGCGACCACGCGCCAGGGACTCGTCAGCGCGCCGCTGCGCGGGCGCTTCGGGCTGGTGCTCCGCCTGAATCACTACGACGTCGAGGAGTTGAAGCGCATCGTCGAGCGTTCGGCTGCGCTGCTGCAAGTGACGATCGACGGCGAAGGCGCCGAAGAGATCGCGCGTCGCAGCCGCGGCACGCCGCGCATCGCGAACCGCTTGCTGCGCCGTGTCCGTGACTACGCAGAGGTTCGGGCCGACGGGCGCGTCAGCGGGCCCGTCGCGCGCACCGCTCTCGACCTGCTTGAAGTGGACCGTTTCGGACTCGACGAGATCGACCAGAAAATCATGCTGACGATTCTGGAAAAATACGGCGGCGGCCCCGTGGGGCTGAACACGATCGCGGCCTCGATCGACGAGGAGCCGGACACGATCGAAGAGGTCTACGAACCGTATCTCATCCAACTCGGGTTCATCGACCGCACGCCGCGCGGGCGCGTCGCCACCGACCGCGCGTTCGAGTACTTCGGCGTCGCGCGCCGCATGCGCGAAAACGAGAGCTTACTGTTCTGAGCAAGACGGTCTATCTTTCGCTCGGCTCGAACCTCGGGGACCGCGAGCGGAACCTCGAGCGCGCGGTCGAACTGCTTGCCGCTCAAGGGTTGCGCGCAATCCGCCGCTCATCGGTCTACGAAACCGAGCCGCGGGACGTGCCGGATCAACCCTGGTTTCTGAACCTCGTGATCGAGGCCGAGACGGACCTGTTCCCGAAGCAACTGCTCGCCCGCACGCAGCAAATCGAGCGGCAGCTCGGGCGCAGGCGCACACGGCCGAAGGGACCGCGCACGATCGACATAGACATCCTGCTTTACGGGAACGCTCTGATTGGTGCGGAGGAATTGGTGGTGCCGCATCCGCGGCTGGCGGAGCGCCGGTTCGTGCTCGAGCCGTTGGCGGAGCTGGCGCCGGATCTGCGGCATCCCGCGACCCGGCGCACCGTCCTGGAAATGCTGTCCGACACTGCCGGGCAGCGGGTGAGAAAAACATCTCACCGCAGAGACGCAAAGGACGCAGAGAAAAACCAAAATTAAAATCTCTGCGTCCTCTGCGTCTCTGCGGTGAAGTGGTTTTATTTCACGTTGGCCGCCAACTTCGAGGCCAGCGCCGCGACGTCCTCGCCTTCCTTCAGTCCGGTGAAACCGCCGATGTAGCGGCCCTTGCGGAACATGCAGAGGCGGCCGAGGTACTTGTCGTTCGCCTCGAAAGCCTCGTCGGCCACCTGCGCGGGCTTGTTCTCCGCGATGCGCGCCCGCAGCTTGTTCATGACCTCTGCCGCCGACTCAGGCGTCGCTTCGGGGACCAGGAACGCCTTGCCCGCCTCGTACTGCGCGATGTAGCCGCGCTTGAGCGCGCGCATGCCGAGCACGCTTTCGGGCACCATGCGGATCGAATCCGCCACCAGCTTCTCGGTGGGGAACCAGGTGAGCGCGGCGGGCGGCTCGGAGGTCCCGTCGATGCGCTTTTCGAACGCCAGCGCGAACTGGCGCAGCACATCCGGCTGTTCCTTCTCGGCCGAGATCTGGACGAAGTACTTGTCCTTGACGAAGATCGCCTGGCGCGGCACGACCTGGCCCGCGACGCCGATTTTATCCGTCTTCACCCGCGTGTCGCGATTCGCCGCGAAGACACCGTAGGCCCATTCCGGATCGGCCATCTCGAAGACGTCGAACACCACCACGTTGCCGCCCGATTCGCAGTTGACGCCCTGCATCTTCTGGAAGCGATAGATGACGTAGCCCTCGGCGTTGCCGTCCATGTACTCGAACAGGTTGTCCGCCGTGAACGTGCGCGCGTTGCCCTGCTGCTTCCAGCCGGGCACCAGGCCGCAATCGGGCGTCTGCGCCAATGCCATCGCGGCGAGCGCAAATAACAACGCGAGACTTCTCTTCATGCAAACAACTCCTGGGCCACCCTGAGGCGCTGGGCCACCTTCACTCCGTTCGGGCATTCGATGGCGCACTTGGCGCAGTCGCGGCACCGCACCTCGCGCGTTTCCGCCGGCAGGCTGAGGAATTCCTGGCGTCCGAGCGCGAACTGGCGGTAGCCGTCGGCGTACATCAGGTAGCGCAGCATGTCGGACACCGGCAGCCCTTGCGGGCACTTGCCCGCGCAGTCGCCGCACATGCGGCAGTAAATATTTCTGATGCGGTCGAGCTGCGCCGTCAGCAGCCTCTCGTCCGCGGCGCCGAAGGGCGCGGCCATCGCCTTCAGGTTCTCATCGAGCTGGTCCTGGTCCACCATGCTCGGGATGGTTGTATCGACGTCCTTGTTCTTCAGCACCCACTTGAGCGCGGCGAGCAGCGCGCCTTCGTTCTTCATGCGCGCGCGCCACTCGGGCGAGTTGTTGTAGAACGGCATCTGGCGGTAGCCGCCCGCCATCACCTTCATCGCCACTACGCCCACGCCGGCCTGCTTGACCTCGGCGAGCACCGGCTCCAGGCCCTGGTCCGTCGCGAAGTTGTACGACGTCAGGATCACGTCGAAGTGCTTCCTGGCGATCGCCCCGCGCATCACCGCGGCCTGGTTGATGTGCGTGCTGATGCCGGCAAAGCGGATCTTGCCTTGCTTTTTGGCGATCTGCTGCGCTTCGATCAGCTCGTCCTTGATCTCTTCCGGCTTCGTGTAATTGTGCAGGTACCAGATGTCGAGGTGGTCCGTGCCGATTTCCTTGAGGCTGGTGTCGAGATGTTCGAGCAGCCCTTCCTTTGTGCGCGCCACAGACTTGCTCGAGATGTAGAGCTTGTTGCGGCGGCTCTTGAGCGCGGCTCCAACCATGCGTTCGTTGTTGCCGCCCTGGTAGACGCGGGCGGTATCGAAGTAGTTGATGCCGAGATCGGCGGCGCGTTCGATCACGCTCGGGTCCGAGGTGATCATGCAGCCGAATCCGACGCTGGTGAGTTTGAGGCCGGTCTTGCCGAGCTTGCGATATTCCAGCTTCGGCGCGGCGGGGGACGCTTCGAAATTCGACAGGAAATTGCGGCGGCTCAGATCGGTTCTCATGCGAACAGCTCCTGCGCGCGGATGAGGCGGTCGGCGACGCGCACGCCGTTGGGGCACTTTACGGCACACTCGGTGCAATCGCCGCAGCGCACGGCGGCCAATTCCTCCGGCAGCTCGCGGAAGCGCTCGCGGCCGAGCGCGAACTGGCCGTAGCCCTCGGCGTAGGTGAGGTAGCGCAGCACGTCGGCGACGGGCAGCCCCTTCGGGCAAACGCCATCGCACGAATTGCACATGCGGCAGTAGAGCGGGCGAATCTGGCGGAGTTGCGCGGCGAGCGTCTTCTCGTCCGCCGGGCCGAACTTCGCGGCGGCGGCCTTCAGGTTCTCGTCGAGCTGATCGTTGTCGGTCATGCTCGGGATGGTCGTGTCGATCTTCGGGTTCCGCAGCACCCACTTGAGCGCCGACGGGAGCGCGCCCTCGCGGCTCAGGATGCCGTAAGCCTCGCTGCCTTCCTTGTTGGTGCGGAATCCGCCGGCCATCACCTTCATGGCCACCACGCCGATGCCCGCCGCCTTGGCCTGCTCGATGAGCGGATCGATCGCAGCGCCCATCGTGAAGTTGTAGGAGATGAGGATGACGTCGATCTTGCCGCTCTTGATTGCCGCGGGGATCACCTCTTCGTGCCCGCGGTGGATGCTGACGCCGGCGAAGCGGATCTTGCCGGTCTTCTTGGCGATCTGCTGTGCTTCCAGCAGGTCGTCGGTCAACTCCTCGGCCTTGCTCTTGCCGTGCAGATACCAGATGTCCACATGGTCCGTGCCGATCTCGCGGAGGCTCGTGTCGAGATGCTCCAGCGCGCCTGCCTTGTCGCGCGCGCCGCTTTTGGTGGAGATGTAGAGCTGGTTGCGCTTGCCCTTCAGCGCGGCCCCGACCATGCGCTCGTTATTGCCGCTCTGGTAGCCGCGCGCGGTATCGAAGTAGTTGATGCCGATGTCGGCGGCGCGGGCGATCACGCTCGCATCGGAGGTGATCATGCAGCCGAAGCCGAGCTGCGTCAGCCTCAGGCCGGTCTTGCCGAGGGTCCTGTACGCCAGCGGGCCGGCCTCTGGAGCGGCTCCGGACGGGGCCGGGTTGGCAGTCGGGATCGCCAGGCCGGCCGCGGGGAGCGCGAGACCGGTGGCCAGAAAAGTGCGGCGGGACGACTTCATAATATGGAACCTCCGGGCCGCTCGAAGCGCCCTATTCGCTATAATAAGACACGAAATTCAATTGTAGGATCCGGAGGGTTTTCCATGCCAGCGGATTTCTCGCGTCGGGGCTTATTCCATCTCGCGGCTGGGGCGGCCGCCCTGGGCGGTCCATTCGGGCGCGCGCTCGGCCCCATCGCATTCGCACAGGAGTTGGCCACGCCGAAGGGCTTGCCCGATCCCGTTGTGCCGGTAACGAAGCGCTCGGCCGTCTCGCTCGTCAAGGGCGAAGTGCGCCGGAAGAACGTCACCGAGGCGCTGGTCCGCATTGACGACCAGATCCGCCCGATGCTGAAGCTGAAGAAGTACGTTGTTATAAAACCGAACAACGTCGCGACGAACATTCAGCTTGCGGCCACGCACGTGGACGCACTCGAAGGCATCCTCGATTACCTGGAGCCGCGGTTCAAGGGGCCCGTGGTGATCGCGGAATCGTCGGCCGGCAACACGATGGAAGGCTTCGAGTATTACAAGTACACGCGCCTGCCCTCCGAGCGCCGCTCGCAGAAGATCCAGCTCATAGACCTGAACGAGGAAGCGAAATTTGAGCCGCTGGCGGTGCTGTCGAAGGACCTGCACGTGGACCGCGTGCGGCTGGCGGCGCGGCTGCTCGACCCGGACGCCTTCATCATTTGCTCGACCATGCTGAAGACCCACAACGTGGCCGTGGCGACCCTTTCGGTGAAGAACATGACGCTCGGCGCGCCGCTGCACAACGCCCCGAAAGAGGCGAAGCGCTGGAACGACAAGCGCAAGTACCACACGGGCGTGCGCGGCACGAATTACAACATGATGCTGACGGCGCAGAAGATGGCGCCGTTCTGGGGCGCGACGGTGATCGACGGCTTCGAGGGGATGGAGGGCAACGGCCCCTCCTCAGGCACGCCGGTTGCTTCCCGCATCGCAATCGCATCGACCGATTACATCGCGGCCGACCGCGTGGGCGTCGAGTGCATGGGCATCAATCCGCTCTGGGTCGCGCACCTGCAATATTGCTGGCAGGCCGGGCTCGGCCAGTACGAGGCCGACAAGATCGACATCCGCGGTGAGAAGATCGCCGACGTGCAGAAAAAGTACCGGCTGCACGCGGATATCGAGCGCGAATTGCGGTGGATTGGCCCGCTCGAAGAGCCGATCGAGCCGCCGCTCGGCTAGTTCTTCCAGCCCGTCGCCAGCTTCACGAGAGTCCGGACCGCAACGCCCGTCGGGCCCTTGGGCATATAGGGCTTCGTTTCTTCAAGCCAGGCCGTGCCGGCGATGTCGAGGTGCACCCACGGGGCCGGGTCCGCGAATTCCTTCAGGAACAGCGCGGCTGTGATCGCTCCACCCCAGCGGCTTCCGATGTTCGGGATGTCGGCGAAGGCGCTCTTCAACTGCTCCTTGTAATCTTCGTCGAGCGGCATCGGCCACATCTTTTCGCCTTCTTCGCGCGCTGCCGCCAGCACCTTTCCGAGCAGCTCGTCGTTGTTGCCGAACACTCCCACGTTCACGTAACCGAGCGCGACGACGATGGCGCCCGTCAGCGTCGCGGCATCCACAAGGTGCGTGCAGCCGAGCTGGCGGGCGTAGGCGAGGGCGTCGGCCAGGATGAGCCGGCCTTCGGCATCCGTATTGAGTACCTCGACCGTCTTGCCCGAAAGCGTCGTTACGATGTCTCCGGGCCGCTGCGCGCGGCTGCCGGGCATGTTCTCGACCGCGGGGATCAGGGCCGTCACCGGCACGGTCGGTTTCAGTTGCGCGATGGCGCGCATGGCGCCAATCACCGAGGCGCCGCCGGCCATGTCGTACTTCATCTTGTCCATGTTGTCGGAGGGCTTGATCGAGATGCCGCCGGTGTCGAACGTGACTCCCTTGCCGACGAGGCCGATGTGCGTGGCGCCGGACGCTTCCCCGCGCGGGCGGTAGCGCAGGACAATCATCGCGGGCGGCTCGGCGCTGCCCTGCGCGACGCCCAGCAGCGCGCCCATGCCGAGCTGCTTCATGCGGTCGCTGTCGAGCACTTCGCACTCCAGTCCGTTCGCGGACGCCATCTCCTTTGCGCGGGTGGCCAGCGTGGTGGGGGTCATGCGGTTGGCGGGTTCGCTCGCGAGATCGCGCGCGAAGTTCTGCGCCTCCCCGATGACCCGGGCGCGCATGAGCGCCGCATCCATCTTGGCGGCGGCGCCGGGCGCGACGATGGTGAAGCTCTCGATCGCGGCGGCGTCCTTCTTGTCCGTCTTGTACCGGTCCGGGTCGTAATCGCCGAGCAGCGCGCCTTCGGCCGCGGCGGCTACCAGAGGTTCGAGATCGCCGCCCGCGGCATCGAGCGCCAGCGCCACCGATCGCACTCCCTTCCCCTTGAGCGCGCGTACGAGCGCCGCGGCGAGATTCCGCAGCGCGGCCGGCGTGAACGCGTCTTTTTTTCCGCCGCCGGCGGCCACGAGCCGCTTCGCCTTCATGCCCGCGGGACGGTGCAGCACGGCGGTGTCGAACAGCTTGCCGTTGAATTCGCCGCTATCGTAGAGTTCCTGAATCCAGCCGCCGGTGAGGGTATTGGCTTCGGCGGAGGGCTCCTTGTCGAACGAGACCACGGCCAGCGCATCGGCCGCGACCTGCGGAATGGGGGTAGCTTCGAATTTGAGTTCCATAAGGGCTGATCACGTGCGCCGGCGCATGGCCGCCCGCGCTTCGGCCTCCGTCTCCCGTGTGCGCTCGGCCTCGCGCTTGTCGTGCAGCTTTTTCGCGCGCGCGAGCGCCAGTTCGCACTTGATTCGTCCGTTTTTGAGATAAACCCGGGTGGGAATCAAGGTGAAGCCGCGTTCACGGGTCTTGGCGGAGAGCTTTTCGATTTCGTCCCGGTGCAGCAGCAGTTTCCGCTTTCGCACCGGGTCGTGGTTCATGCGGTTGCCGTGCGAGTAGGGGCTGATGTGGGCGTTGACGATCCAGGCCTCGCCGCTTTCGATGTCGCCGTAGGCGTCCTTGAGCTGCACCTTGCCGTCGCGCGCGGCCTTGACCTCGGTGCCGGTGAGCACCATGCCGGCCTCGTAACGGTCCGTCAGGATATAGTTGTGCCCCGCCTGCCGGTTGGCAGCCAGAATCTTGACGTCTGTGGCCTGTTTCGGCACTTTCCTCTCCACGAAGCGAAACCCATGAGCGTCAATAGTTATCTGGCGTAGGGTTGTGCCCGCCGGAACTATATTAGCACAACCCCTGGATTACCAATAAGATGCACATGTTTGACCGGTTCACGAGGACTCTTGCCGCATTGGTTCTGTTCGTGACTTTTGCGGCAGTGGCGGACGCGCGTAACCGCCAGGCCGAAAAGTTTTTTAACGACGGCAGGAGCGCGGAGGTCCGGAAGGAATGGGACAAGGCGCTCGAGCTTTATGAAAAAGCCTTAGGGGCAGACCCGTCGAACGTCGCGTACGACCTCGCCGCCAAGCGTGTACGCTTCCAGTCGGCAGCGGCGCACATCGAGGCCGGGCAGAAGCTCCGCGCCAGCGGTGAGCTCGACCAGGCGCTGGCCGAGTTTCAGAAAGCCTACGCGACCGACCCTTCCTCTTCGATCGCCGAGCAGGAAGTGAAGCGGACCGTCGAAATGATCGAGCGGGCGAAGAAGGAGGGCGCCTCCGCCAAGCCCGGCGAGCGCGGGCTGACGGCGGCGGAACTGGCGAAGAAGCGCGAAGCCGAGATGCTCTCGCGCCTGGAGGCGCCGCCGGAGCTGAAGCCGCTGTCGCGCCAGCCGATCAACCTGCGGATGGCGAACCAGCCGCCTCGCGTGCTGTTCGAGACCGTGGGAAAACTGGCGGGCATCAACGTGGTGTTCGATCCGGACTACGGCCAGCAGGGCGGAGTCAACCGCGCGGGCGTGGAGCTGAACAATTCGACGCTCGAAGACGCGCTCGACTATCTGGCCACGATGACGCGGTCCTTCTGGAAGCCGCTTTCGGCGAACGCGATTTTCGTGACCCAGGAAAACCAGCAGAAGCGCCGCGAGTATGAAGACAACGTGGTGCGGGTCTTCTATCTGAGCAATCTCACGACCCCGCAGGAGCTTCAGGAGATCTCGACCGTCATCCGGACCGTGGCCGATGTGAAGAAGGTGTTCACCTACGCTTCGATGAACGCGATCATCGTGCGCGGAACCCCGGACCAGATCACGCTAGCCGATAAGCTCGTCTACGATCTGGACAAGCCCAAATCCGAGGTCGTGGTGGATGTGCTGGTGATGGAGGCTAACAAGTCGAAGACGCGCAATCTTGGCGCGGCGATCGCCTCCGGCGGGAAGTCCGGGCTGAACACGGGGATTCAGTTTACTCCGCGGAACCCGATCCTGCAGGGCGGAACGGGGGATACACCCACAACCGATCCGATAACAGGCCTGCCGGTGAGCGGCAGCGGCGGTTCGACCACGACCCAGCAGTTGATCTCGCTGGCGCGTATCTCCAAAATTTCGACGAACGACTTCTCGGTCACCCTGCCCGGCGCTCTGCTTCAGGCGATGATGTCGGACCAATCGACCAGGGTTCTTCAGTCTCCGCAGGTGCGGGCGGCGAGCGGCCAGAAGGCGAGCTTGAAAATCGGCCAGAAGGTGCCGATCGCATCCGGCGGTTTGCAGCCGTTTGGAGGCACGGTCGGCGGGTTCAGTTCGCTGTACAGCCAGTTCCAGTTTCAGGACGTCGGCGTGAACGTGGATATCACGCCCACGGTTCACGGTTCGGATGAAGTCACGCTGAAGGTCGCGCTGGACATTTCGAGCGTGGTGGACCGCATCGATATAGCCGGCGTTTCGCAGCCGGTCATCGGCCAGCGCAAGATCGAACATGAGATTCGGGTCCGCCAAGGTGAAGTCAGCCTGATTGGCGGGCTGATGCAGGACCAGGATACGAAGGCGGTGAACGGGGTTCCGGGGCTCGCGTCGATTCCCGGGCTCAAGTGGCTGTTTTCGACCGAGAGCGTGACCAGAGACCGGGGAGAGCTGCTCATCGCGCTCATTCCGCACATCGTGCGGACGCCGGGAATTACGGACGTCAACATGAGGCCGGTGGCGGCCGGAACCGAGACGGTGACGAGGTTGAGCCTGGCGCGTGCGGCGGAGGAAGCTCCGGCGGCGGCTGCGCCTGCGGTCGAGACGGCGCCCGCGCCTGTCGCTCCGGAGCAGCCTGCGCAGCCGGCTCCCGAGCCCGCCGCCCCCGCACCCGCGGCCCAACTGCTGTTCCGGCCCGGAACCGTGCAGGTGCAGCCCGGCGCGATCTTTACGCTGCAACTCGACGCGGACAACGTACGCGACCTGTTCTCGGCGCCGTTCCACCTGAAGTTCGACCCGCAGTTGCTGAAGCTTCAGGAAGTCAAGGCGGGCACGCTGATGTCGAGTGACGGGCAGAAGATCATCTTTACCCGGAACATTCTGAACGACAGCGGAGACGCAACGGTGAATTTGAACCGGCTGCCGGGATCGTCCGGCGTCGGCGGGTCCGGGTCGCTGGCGGTGTTCACGTTCCAGGCGCTGAAGCCGGGTACGGCCGTCGTGATGTTCACGGAACTGGGTGCGAAGAACTCGCAGGGCCAGCCCGTGTCGCAGGACATGCCGCACGCGTCGATTACGATTAAGTAGAGGGGCATGCGGCGTAGAAACCAACGCGGACTCACGCTGGTGGAACTGATCGTGGCGTTCACGATCATGACTCTGCTGACGACCATGGCGCTGCCGATGGCGCGGTTCCGGATCCGGCGCGAGCGGGAGAAGGAACTGCGCTACGCGCTGCGGGAGCTCCGCACGGCCATCGATAAATACAAGGATGCGGCGGACTACAAGCTGATCCCGCCGGGGAAGCTCGACGCGGAGAATTACCCGGAGAGCCTCGAGCAGCTTGTCGAGGGCGTGCGGCCGCAGGGCAGTCCGGATAAGAAGATGAGGTTTCTGCGCCGCATCCCGAAGGACCCGATGACGAACTCGTTCGACTGGGGGCTCCGCAGCACGCGGGACGATCCGAAATCGACGGGATGGGGCGGGCAGAACGTCTTCGACGTGTATACCAAGAGCACGGAGAAGGCGAGCGACGGCACGCCGTACTCGGAGTGGTAAGCGGCATGAAGATGCGATACAGCCGGCGCGGGTTCACGCTGATCGAAATCATGATCGTGATGACGATCATCTCGATCCTGGTCTCGATTGCGGTCCCGATGTACCAGAAGGCGATCGTGCGGGCGAAAGAGAGCCTGCTGCGGAGCAACCTGTTCACGATCCGCAACATGATCGACGAATACACGGTGGACAAGCAAAAGGCGCCGCAGACGCTCCAGGACCTGGTGACCGAGGGTTACCTGAGGGACGTGCCGGTAGACCCGATGACCGGCAACAACACCTCCTGGAAGCTGATCATGGAAGATGCGGCGGCCTCGATCGACCAGCGCGAGCCCGGCATTTTCGACGTGCGCAGCGGCTCGGAAAAGACCAGCCCGCTAGATGGCTCGGCCTACGCGGAGTGGTGACGCGGCATCAGCCGCTGCTACACTGGCTCAAGACGCCAAACGTCCAAAATTCCCCGGTCGTCTAATGGTAGGACAGCGGCCTTTGGAGCCGTGAATCGTGGTTCGAATCCATGCCGGGGAGCCAACG
>JBLNDJ010000011.1:0-47897 GCA_050261515.1 Acidobacteriota bacterium
GTCACCCCGCTCACCGTCACGCCCGTCCCCGATACGGCAACGGTCGCTCCGGAGACGAAGTTCGTGCCGGTAAGTGTCACCGGCACCGTGGTACCCCGTACGCCGCTCGCCGGATTGACAGCCGTCAGCGTCGGCGCCGCGGCCGCACTGACCGTGAACGTGACCGCACCCGTCGTGCCGCCGGTTGTCGTGACCGTGACGTTGCGCGCGCCGGTGGTTGCCGACGCGCCAATCACGAAGTTCGCCGTGATCTGCGTCGCGCTCACCACGGTCACCCCGCTCACCGTCACGCCCGTCCCCGATACGGCGACGGTCGCGCCGGTTGCGAAGTTCGTGCCGGTAAGAGTCACCGGCACCGTGGTACCCCGTAGGCCGCTCGCCGGACTGACAGCCGTCAGCGTCGGCGCCCCGCCGCCCGAGCCGATCGTGAACGTCACCGCGTTGCTCGTGCCGTTCATCGTCGTCACGGTAATGTTCTGCGCCCCGCCGCCCGCGTTCGACGCAATCGACAGGTTCGCTTTGATCTGTGTCGCGGTGGTCGTCGTATTCAAAACGGTGACGCCCGCGGGCGGATTGATCCTGCCGCCGTACAGATTCGTCCCGGTGAGGGTCACGGCGACGACGTTCCCGGGATTCCCGGACGCCGGAGAAATCGCCGTCAGGACCGGCGCCGGAGCGCCGCCCGCGGCTTCCGCGGCGATTTGCTGGAAGATCGCCAGCGCGGACCGGTAGCGCGCCTGCGCCTGGCTCAGGCTGGTCGGGAAGAACGAATTCCACACGCCGCCCGAAGAAGTCTTCGAGATGAGCGAGTTGATCCACGTCGCGTAGAATTGCGCATCGGCCGCGCTCGCGCGGATCGGCGCGTCGTTGACCAGCACGAAGACCGCCGCGGTGTGGATCTGATGCCCGTCGGCGCCCATCCTCCGCGCCGCCAGCCAGCCGCTCTTGGGGAACGTGACGCTCGTCGTCCAGACGGCCGGAGCGCCCGGCGCCGCCGTCAGCGGAGAGCTGGCAACCACCGAGCCGTTGCTCACCAACTCGATCGTCCCCGACATGCTCTGCGCGGTTGACCACTGCACCGTCACCGGAAGGCTGCCCGCGGCCGCCAGCCGGATCTCATCGCCCGGCGTCGCGGTCCCGTTCACGGCCAGCGACAGAAACTCGTTGTGGCCGTTGCGGGAGACGACCGTTCTTCCTTTGGCGATCGCGTCCACCCAATTGCGATAGGTCATGTTGTTGCCGGCCGGCTGCGCGTAGGTCAGCAGCGCGCCCAGCGGGCGGTTGTTGTTGCAGGGATAATCCGTGCCCGCCGCAAAGCCGGGCCGGAAGCCCGCGTTCAGCAGCCTGTAATACGCTGCGATGAAGTTGTCCGGATACATCGAGAACGAGGCCCCGGAATCGTCCACATCCTCGGAGATGAAGTCGGCGCCGCCCAGCGCGACTTCCACCGGGAACTCGATCGGCGTGCAGCAGGTCAGGTCTTGCGGCAGGCTGCCGTCTCCGCTCAGATATTGCATGTGCGCGAAGCCCGCGATCGCGCCCTGCTGGTGCGCCCAATCCGTGATCGCGCCGGTGTACTCCGTCCAGATCTGGTGGGCTTCGGTCAGGCCCAGCGCAACCACGTGCCCGCCGAGCGCCTGGTGCGCATACTGCGTATAGATCGCATCCCAATGCCACTCCGTGTCCCAGTGCACAATGCGTCCGGCAGTCGAGATCGAGGCATCCGACCCGTTGACCAGCGGCAGATCCGTGGTCGCGTTCTGCACTTCGGCGTTGCCGCTATCGGCCAGCAGCGAGATGAGCGCCAGGTTGTTTGGACCCATCTTGGTCAACAGGCTCGAAAGCGCTTCGGGTGAAGACCCGCAGCTTCGGTGCACGTGTATGTCGCCCGCGTACCAGCCGCCCGCCTCGGGCCCCGTTCCCTGCACCGTCACCGTGACCGTTCCGCTCAGCGGACTCGAAACGTTGCCCGCGGCGTCGCGCGCCCAGGCGAAAAGCGTCTTGGTTCCGGCGGTCGTGAACGTGTAAGAAGCCGGAGCCGAAGTCGTCCAGCCCGCGGCGCCCGCCGATGGAGGCGTGGCCGATTCAGTCACCATATAGCCAGTCACCGCAACGTTGTCCGTCGCCGTGAAGGTCGTGATCGGAGTCGTGAGCGACGACGACGTCGACGGGATCGTGAACGCCGTGACCGTGGGCGCCGCCGTGTCGGTGAGGGTGATCACGACCGCAGCGCTCCTGCTCGCCGAAACGTTGCCCCCCACGTCCTTGGCCCAGCCGTACAGCGTCTTGCTGCCGGCCGTCGTGAAGGTGTAAGAAGTGGGCGGCGTCGCCGTCCATCCGGTATTGTTCGCCAGAGGCGCCGTCGCCGATTCGGTCGCCAGATATCCGGCGACCCCCACATCGTCGGTCGCGGTGAAGCTGCTGATCGGCACCTGAAGCGAGTTCGACGTTGCCGGGATCGTGAACGCGCTCACGACCGGCGGATTCGTGTCGTTGACATTCGAAAAGACCACGTCCACCCAGTAATTGGTGTCCTGGAACGTCTGGTTCGGGAACGCGATGGCGGTGCCGTAAACGTAGACGCCGTTGGGCCCGTCCACGCCGCTCCGCAGCGCGTGCAGCGGAGTATTATCCACGCCGGCCGAAGTGAAGAAGCCGGTGTTGGCCGAATACCGCCCGTTCGGAGCGTGATACGAAACGACATAGGTCGTGTTGGCCGCAATTGCGACGGGGGTTGTGAAATTTGCCTGCTGCCATCCCGACGCCGTCTCTCCGCTGAAGGTCACGCTCGCGAGCAGAGCGCCCGTGCTCGACCACAGGTGCCCCGTGTGCGTTCCCGTGTTGGCGGCAGCCTTATAGAACCGGACGCCGGTCACCGTGCCGGCCACGTCCGAGCGGAACTTCATGCCCAGCTCGACCGAGTCGGTATCGGAATCCACCGTAGTCGGCGTGACGGTCGGCGCCCAAATGCTCAGCGCGGGGCTCGCGATGGTGGTTGTGAAGTTTGCCGTCGCCGGAGCGACCGGCGAGCTCGCGCTCGCGCCCGATCCGTCGGCCGACGTGACGCGGAAGAAGTACGTGGTCCCGGTGGCCAGGCCCGTCAGGGTGACGCTGTGCGCGGTCGTCAGGGTTGCGCTCGAAACCGTGCTGCCCAGCGACGTCGTGGTGCCATAGTCCACGCGCGAGTTCGCGCTCTTGTCTGTGGTCCAGGAGATCGTGGCCGACGTAGCGGCCGGAGCGGCTGCCACGCCCGAAATCACCGGAGGAACCTGGCTTCCGGCTGCGAACGTCGCCGGCGCGCCCGGCGCCGCCGGGGACGTCGCGCTCGCGCCCGATCCGTCAACCGAGGTCACCCGGAAGTAATACGTCGTCCCCGCGGTCAGGCCGTTCAGCGTAACGCTGTGCGAGGTGACCAGCGCCGCGTCGGAAGCCGTCGTCCCCAGCGAGGTCGAGGTTCCGTAGTCCACTCGCGAGGTGGCCGCCACGTTCGTCGTCCAGGTGATCGTGGCGCTTGTAAGCGTGGGCGTCACGCTCACCGCCGAGATCACGGGACCAATGGTGTCGGCGAAGGCCAGGTCCACCCAGTAATTGGAACTGCCGGTGCCCTGGTCCGGGAATGCGCTCGACGCGCCGTAGCGGAAGACTCCGTTGGGGCCGTCCACGCCCGACTGAAGCGCATGCAGCGGCGGATTGTCCACGCCCGCCCCGGCGAACGCTCCGGCGCCGTATGAGTAGTGCCCATTGGGCGCGAAGTACGAAACTATGTACGTGGTGTTGGCATTGATCGCGACCGGTGCGGCGAAGTTGGCCTGCTGCCAGCCGGAGGCCGTCTCCCCGGTGAACGTCACCGTTCCGAGCAACGCGCCGCCGGTGCTCCACAGATTGCCGGTGTGCGTGCCGGTATTCGCCGCCGCCTTATAGAAGCGGATGCCGGTCACGTACCCTGCCGCGTCCGAGCGGAATTTCATCCCGACTTCCACCGCGTCGCCGTCGCCGCCGTCAGGCACATCGGGCACGGCCGACGCATCCCACACCGTCGCCGTTCCGCTCTCGAGGAACGTAGCGATCGTGCTGGCGGCGCTGTTGCCGAAAGCGTCCACCGAAGTGACGCGGTAGGAGTAAACCGTTCCGGCGGTCAGCCCCGTCAATTGCATCGTGTGGGCCGTCACCAGGTTCGTATCGGAAACTGTCGTTCCGAGCGAAGACGTCGGCCCGTAGTCCACCCGCGAGTTGGCCGGCTTGCTGGTGGTCCACGTGATAGTGGCCGATCCGCCCGCGTGCGGCGTCACCGTCAGGCCCGTGATGACCGGCGGCGTGGAATCGGTCGTCGTGAAGCTTGCCGTCGCCGGAGCCACCGGCGAGCTGCCCGTGTTTCCGCCGCCATCGGTTGAGCTCACCCGATAGAAGTAAGTTGTGCCCGCCGTCAGGCCGCTCAGCGTGATGCTGTGGGAGGTCACGAGCGCCGCGGCCGACGTGGTGCTTCCCAGCGAAGTCGTCGTTCCATAATCCACTCGCGAATCCGAGCTCTTGTTGGTGATCCACGTGATGGTGGCGCCCGTCGCTCCCGGAGCGGCCGTAACGCTCGAGATAACCGGCGGCGCACTGGCCGAGTAACTCGCCTGGTAGTTTCCCGCCGAGGCAGGGAAAAAGGCGTACAGAATGCCCTTAACCACCTGGGTCTCGTAGGGCACATTGGAGCCGTTTCGCGTGATACTGACCAGTGTGCCGGCGGCGGACGTGGTCGGCAGCATGGCCTGCAGCCCGTTCGCGCCTGCGCCGGCACTGACGCTGAAGCTCAACACATTGGCGCTCCAGCTTATGGAATTGAACGAGGACCCGTTCCGGCCGTCGAGCCAGGCGAGCATCTGCTTGGCCGAAACCACCGGCACGCCGCGAGCCTTCGCCGCGTCCACGACCTGGTCCGCCCAGCGCTGGCTATCGCCGCCGGTCTCGTCGTTGTGCATGTTCGCCGTGAACACGCCGTAGTAACCCGGCGCCCCGACTGCGTTATCGAGCAGCGTGTTGACGGTCGCCGGATACGACTGCCCGGATTCGTCCGTCATCTGCGTGGCCGCCTGGTAGATGTCGATCGTCCTTCCGTCGGTTTGCGCGAACCGCATCGGAAATCCCGAGCCCGTCATGAACCCGGGGAAGTTCGCAAGCCATGCCGGTGGCCAATGGTAGTAATTGGTATCGAGCCGGATGCCGTGATTCCGCTCGACTTTCGCGTGGCTGTCCCAGTCGCTCCAGGGAATGCAGTGCGTCCGGCTGGTGACGGGAGCGGGCATCCCGGGATACCTGCCGGCGATCGCGGTCAACTGCTCGGAGAAGTCGTTCTCGAGAGAAGTGGCCGTGAAGTCCTGGCAGAATGTGGTGAGATGGACGGCGACCTCAAACCCCTGCGCCGTGTAATCGACGATCTGGTCGTTCCTCATCGGGCTGTCGGGGTATATGTACGACGTGGCCCGGATGCACTCCCAGTTTTCCAGCGAGCAGCCCGCCGGACTGCGGCCGCTGAAGTCGTCGAAGCGGTTGGCCGTGGCGTTGCCGTCGTGATCGTCGCCGGTCATTACCACCGCCGCCTTCTTGCCGAACGGCAGATACCAGAAGCGCGGTAGCGGCTTCTTCGATGCGTTCATGTACTGAATCAGGTTGACCAGCAGACGCTGCTGCTCGTCGGCCTGGGGAATGAGAATCTTGTTCAGGTCCACCCAGTTCGGCTGCGGATCGAAGGGAGCGGCCCCGTAGAACAGGTCGCCCGAGCGAATGGGTGGCGCCGTCCCCATGCGCGCCTGGCCCACCCAGTTCGGGTTGCCCTGCCGCGTCAGCACGACCGACCGCGCCAGATCGTAAGTAAACGCCGCCGCGCTTCCGCCCGCGCCGATCCCGGTCCTCAGCGAAACCGCGGGATTCACGAGCGCTGTTGTGGCGCTGGAGTACAACATGGCGACCGCCGTCGCACCGTTCAAAATGTACCGGTCGGCCGTGCCGTGGAACTGAATCGTTTCGCTCACGATCCCCGTTCCCGGAGCGCTCGACGTATTCACCGCCAGGTACCCATTTGAAAGCGTCGTGCCCGCATCGCTCAGCCCGAGCAGCGAAGCGAGCTGCTTATCCGGGCGCATCGCGATCAGGTTCCCGCCGTTGTCGACCCAGGTCGACAACGTCGCAACCTGCGCGGACGTAAGCGAGACCTCCCCCAGAATCACGACATCATAGGCGCTCAACCCCGCCGAGCTCACTGTCGAGACATCGGCTGTGTCGAAGGCGTTCAAGCCCTCGGCGCGGAGTATCTCCGCGTAGTAACTGGTGAACGGGTTGCCGCTCGAAGTTACCACGAGGACCGGGTTGGCAGCTTCTGCGCTCTGCTGCGCAGCGAACAGCGCTCCCGACAGGAGCAGGATACCTTTGAGCCACGTTGTGCGTGTCATTGTCGTTTTGAACTCTCTAGGTTTTCTTCGTCGCCCGGCGGAAGAGCTCGCCGCCAGGCCGGACCTTCCGGCGGTCTAGGTTCTTCAGGGCCGCGCTGGCGCCCCTGGGCGCCATTGGCCAAATGAGAAAAGAGCAGATTGGGTCTGGGTCCTTACGGGCGGGGTTGCGCTAGAACGCCCCGGCAGCGAGACAGCGATTGATGCTGTCGAGCACCTTGGGGCCTTGCATATCGACAGAATGCAGAGCTCTCACCTTCGCCGCGGCGGCCGAGCCGAGTTGTTGCCTCAGCTCCGGCGCCAGCCTCAGCTTTTCGATCTGGCAGGCGAAGGTTTTCATGTCCAGATATGGGGCGGTCAGGCCGGCTCCGCCTGTCACAAACTCAGGACCGCCGCCCGCCGAATCGAAACAGACCACCGGCAGGTTGCACGCGGCGGCCTCCAGCATGACCAGTGGAAACGGGTCTTCGCGCGACGTCAATGCGAAAACGTCCATGGCCAGGTAATACTCGAGCACGGAACTCGTCGTGGGAACCAGCGCACACCGGTCTTCGAGCCCGAACATATGCAGGTCGTACTCAAACTGTAGCGTCGCGTCGTCACCCGGCTTCCCGCCGACCCACAGAAAGCGGGTCCGGCCGCCGGACATCTCGCGCGCAAGCTGAAGGAAAATGTCCGTTCCCTTCCGCCATCCCAGCGCGCCGCATCCTCCCACCACGAACGCGTCCTCGGGCCAGCCCAGCCTGCACCGGACCTCCCGGCAAATTGCGCCGGCTTGTTCGGGCGCCTGGGGCGGAGCCGGAACAAACCCGTGAACGAGATCGATCTGCTCGGGCCGGACGTGGAACCGGTCGACCAGCGTCGAGCTGACCGGCCCCGACACCGAGATGAACCGGTTCGCCAGTTTCACCAGTTTGTCGATGGAAGCCTCGCCGGCCGCAAGCCGCAAGGCGTATTCAAGCTCGTGGATGTGCCACAGAACGGCACCTGCGTAATCCGCCGCGGCGGAGAACTTCGCGGCTGCCACGGCCGTATTGAAATACACCAGGTCGTAACGCCGCCCGGCCAACCAGAGCCGCAGGCTGTGCGAATCGACCCATGGTTCGAGGGACCGCCGCCACCTTCCGGGCAGCGTATTCAGAACACGGCCGGGCGCCCGCCAGACTCTCGTTTCGCATACCTTTCGAAAGTCGGGCAATAGGGCGCCCGTTCCATTCATCAGGACTTCAAGCCGGTAGTCCGTGTTCCGCCGCAGCCACTGCAACAGGTGCAACAACAGGATCGTTGCTCCGTTGCGCGATGCCGAGTGGCTCACGAACAGAATGCGCGGAACTCTACCGTTCATGTATCAGTAAGCGCCGTCTTCGCGGCGCGTGCGGACTGCTTACCGGACTGTAACCGCGACGTTGGTCGGCGGCGCCAGAGCGGCCGGCATGGACTTCAGCGTCGCGCCCATATCCCCACCGTCGGAAGCCGCCCGGTACCCCAGCGAGCTCGATGTCAGCGCAAAACCCTCGAGCGTGTTGGGAAGCGAGCCGCCCGAGTAAGTCGGCTGGCCGGTTAGGGCCTGCGTGCCACTCGCGCTTGGCATCAGGTTGTAGCTGATCGTGAAGTTGCCCGTAGACTGGCCTTCGGTCAGCCTCAGTCCGCCCGTAATGATGTTATTCGTGATCGTCGCGTTCGAGTTCAGGCCGCAACCGTTCGGATTGCCGAACCGGATCCTCGCCCCGTTGGCAAACGTGTTGTGTGAATAAACGTCCCCGCTCGAGCCGGCCTGGACCACCTGGTCGGGATACTCCCCATCGGTCACGAACACGTTGTCCTTCACCGTCAGCTTTGTTCCGTTGCAGTCCGGGCTCATAATTCCGGTCGAATTTCCGTGGAAATAGTTGCCGATGATCTGTGTATTCGAAGCGCCGTAGAACTGAATCGGATCGCAGTGCACCGAGCCGCAGCCGCTCTGCTTGATGCCGGTGAACTCGTTGCCCGGTCCGATCACCGTTCCGTAGGCGCCGCCATTGATCTGGATGCCGTCCGACGGGCCCGATCCCTGAATCAGGTTGTTCGAGATCACTACTCCGTTGGCCACGCTGTGCGACTTATTGTTGCCGGTTACGCCGATCCTGCCTTCCGTGCAGCTCTGGCCGACGTTGATGAACGTGTTACCGTCCACCAGCGTGTCCTGATTCACGTTCGTCGGAGTGTTGATGCACAGCGGACCGGTAAATTTATTGCCTACGAAATGAATATGAAGAGCGGCCGTCGTTCCGGTGCCCACTGTGGCGCCGCCGATTGTCACGTTCTGGAAAGTCACGTTCTGCGCCGAGCCGAGGTCGAGCCTGCCGAAAATCACGTTGCTCTGATTGGCGCCGGCGCTCGTGTCGGGCTGGATCGTAACCATCCCCGATTTCGAGCCTCCGCTGAAGCTATACGTGCCGGCCGATAGCATGATCACATCGCCGCCCTGAGCCGAGCTCCAGACGGACGAGAAATTCGACGTCGTCGCCTTCAGGGTTGCGGCCGCCGCAGGCGACGCCGCCGACGACAGGAACGCGAGCGCGGTCGCCACGGTCACAGTAAATAGCGCTGTTTTCCTCATTCGAGGTCCCTCCCAGGTTGCCGCCGGGTGGCGGTTCAAATGATTGGTGACTTTGCGACCCTGCCAAACCGTTGATGACTTCAAGGTGGAGAGGCGTTCATCCCCGGAAAACACCGGTAAATGCGCCTAAGCCGCAGCTCTTGAACATTATAGGGAAACCACCCCTACCCTACAAGACCGCTAATGCGCCAATGTTGGGCAAGCTGGTAACCGTCTATGAATCAAAAGGTTGTCGGCAAAATTGAAGTATATTTATGCCTTAAGTACTATACCTGTCCCACGTTGTGGTGTAGTATATACCCGCATTCGAGCTACTTTGATCATCCGTTTGCGCCCAGCTCGCCTTGCAGCTCTTTCCATATCCGGAACGGATCTCGCGCCCGCCCCACCGGCACTCCATCCCAACCGGCCAGGCTTCGGATGGCTTCCTTGATCCGCCTCCGATACATCTCGACGCTGAACCGGCTGACCCGGATGCACGACGTGTGAATCGGCAGCGCCCGCTTCCAGGTCCTCCGGATATACGTGTAGCTTTTGTAGAAATCCCGCGGCAGCCGCAGAAGCTGCACCGTGTTGTGAACGCAGAACGCCGGAATCGCATAGGAACGCATCCCCCGTGCCGCCGCGCGCATGCAGATGTCTGTTCCGTAGAAATGAAAACCTGGAAGTTCCGTGTCGAACCGGAGGCCCGCGTTCTTTCTGACGATCAGGACGATCTCGTCCAGCGTCTGGACCGGTTCCGGATCCTCGAACGGCCTGCCGATAATCCCCCAACCGGAGGAGTAGATATGACCCCGGTACTCCCCTTCCCGTGTGGCGCCAAAACACCCCAGCACGCCCCAGTTCGGATCCGTCTGCTCCAGCCGCTGGAGCGCCCGCCCGAGCTGATTTATCCAGTTTTCGGGAAAAAACATGTCGGAATGGGAGAAGATTACCAGTTCGTTTTCGGCGCGGCGCAATCCGTCGTTATACGCCAGCGAAGCCGCCCGGAAATGCTGCTGGACGATCACCTGGTGCGGATGAGGTCCTTGAAAGCACGGCGAGGCCAGAAAGTTGTCGGTCAGGACTTTCCGGTCGAGAACCGGGACGACGAACGTGATTCGATCGGTCAGCGGCATGGTTCTTACTCCCGCGGGTCCCAGAAATACGCCGCCGAGTGGACGTTGGCTGCGACTCCCACCGGCTCGCCGGCCGGCTCCAGCGCCGCAGCGTCCGGCCCGGCCGGCTTCCGCGCGTTGCTGGTCTTCAGCGCCCCGTAGGCGACTGACATGGAAATGACCGTCCACATGATGTATCCGGTCTGGCCCCAGCCATAAATGGCGACCGAAATCATCACCACGTAAAACACCGCCAACGAGCTGAAAAACACCAGGCCCAGATAGCGGTCGCTTGGGGAAAGCCTTCTAAAAGTGCGCACCGCCATCGCGGCCGGTTTCATCAGCACGGCGGCCATGAGCGCCAAGCCGATATATCCCAACTCGTAGGCGAACAGAATCCACGTGCTGTCGCAGGTGAACCAGCGGTGAGTGTCGATGCCCGGCAACTCGAGCACGAGGCCTTTCTCCCGGAACGACCCCATCCCGAAGCCGACGGCCGCACGCGCCAAGTCGCCGTTCAGCGTACTGGTGACGGTGCGAAAAAGCACCGTCCGGTAGTTGGCCGAGCTTCCCATCATGGAGTTGGTGTCCATCGACGCCCGGTACATATTCACCAGCGTGTCGAGGATTCCCGGGCGCAGCACCAGCACCAGGGCCGCAAGGGCCCCGATGCCGAGAAGCCGTTTCCGCATGCGGCGATCGGCGGCGAACAACAGAATCGCCAGCCCGAAGGCGGCAGCAATCCAAGGCCCGCGGCTGCTGGTTTTATAGAGCGCCAGGAACATCAGGAACAGCGTACCGTTGAACAGCCATTTCCTCGACGCCGTTCGCGCCGTAGTAGCCAGGTAGATCGCAAACGGAATCGTCATTGCCAGCGCGCCGCCGAGGTGGATCGGATGAGGAAACGTCGAGCGGGCGCGCACTCCGCGGTCGAACATCTCCTGGTACAACGCGCTGCCGCCGCCGTAGGTCAATTGCAGCTCCGCCGGGAAGATCGAAAGAATGCTCCAGTTCAGGTAAACGTCGAACAATCCGAAGATCGAGCAGACACCCATCCCGGCCACCAGGGCGCCGAGAACCTTTATGATCGTCTTCTCGGAAGTCACCGTCTTCAGAATGATGTAGTACAGCACGTAGTATTCGAGAACCTGCGCGAGCAGTTGCTTCACGCTGGTCGCCAGGACGATAGAACACGCCGTGGATACCAGTGCCCACACGATCTGCAGGCAGATCAGCTCGGCCATCGGAATCTGGCGGATCGCGTCCTTCTTCCGGTACACGAAGAACAACACCAGCAGCGTGGCGAGCGCCAGGCGGCGGCTGTAGAGGTCGAAGGCGCCGGCGAAGCTCAGGCGCGATTCCTCGGGCAGCAGCACCACGAAGAAGGCGAAGTACGGCAACGCCTTCTCCAGTCCGTGGCGCGCGGCCACCGTGGCCAGCGTCGCGATGATGACCGCGTCGATGAGGATAACTACAAGCATCGCTTGAGACTCTGGAACATCGCCTTCAACCGGCCCTTCTGCTCCTTTCTGACGAACGCCGCGACGTCCTTCGAAACCAGCAGCGGATCGGCCGCACACGCCCAGCAGAACCCCGCGTAGCGCGCCGCGGCCCGCACCAAAACGGGCCGTTCCGGAACGCGCCGCAGGCACTTGACTACTTCAAACAACGGATGGCTCCCCATCGAAAAGTCCATCCGCCCCTGGCGAAAACAATGGCGCAGGATGCGGTCGGCCGCTCCTGTCGGGCGGTAGTGCCGCACCGGAAGATCGGTGGGCGCCACGCGCCAGCCGTTCATCCGGGCCCGAATCTCCGCATACCAGTCTTCCCCTCCATACTCCAGCGCCAGGTAGCCGCCGATCTTCTCGTAGCACTCGCGCCGCATCAGTTGCGCCGCGTGCCCGACTGAGGTGAGGCTGTTCGACCACCGCGCGCGGAACCCGCGTCCGCCGTCTTCATGGATCAGCCCGGATGTGGCGCCCAGGTCCGGCTCGCGTTGAAAACGCGTTAGGAGGCGTTCGTAGTAATCGGGATCGAACGAAACGTCCGCATCCAGATTCCCGACAAAATCGAACTCCAGGCCGCCCAGCATTTTATATGCGTGCCGCAGCGCTCGCACCTTGGAGGCAACCCCGCGCAGGTTCGACCGCTCGAGCCTCTCGAACAGGATCACATCGGTCTTCGCCTGGTACGTTCTCACAACGTCGTCGGTTCCGTCGCTCGAGCCGTCACTGACGATGACCCACCGGACCGGCTGCACGTTCTGCGCAAGCACGGCCTCGATCGTCCGGCCGATATAGCGCTCCTCGTTGTAGGCCGACGTCAGCAGGGCGTACTCCGATGTTTCGCGACGGGTCATGTGCTTTTCGACTAAGCGCGGGCCGCGGTGGTCACCCGCGCCCAGCTCGGCGGCAGGTTCCGCGGAATCTCGATGTTCTCGAACACGCTGCTCTCGCGCGCGCCGTGGTCCTTTACCCACGCGGCCATGGCGCGGATGCCATCGGCGAGCGTGACCTTGTCGCCGGTCCGGAACACGCGCTGCGCTTTGCTGTGGTCGGAGAATGCCTCCTTCACTTCGTTGCGCGCCTCTAGGTACGCGATGCGGCATTCTTTACCCATCGCCTCGGCCACCACCTGGGCCAGTTCGTTCACCGTGTAAGGAACGTCTGCGCCCACATTGAAGATCTGGTTGCGAGCGGACAAGATATTCACCGAGTCCGCGATCAGCGGCGCCACATCGTTCACGTGGCTGAAAGCGCGCTTCTGTGTGCCGTCGCCGAAAATCGTCATCGGCTCGCCCTTGAGCATCTGGTTCATGAAAATGCCGACCACGTTGCGGTAGCGGTCGCCGATGTTCTGGTTCTCGCCGTAGACGTTATGCGGGCGGAAGATCACGTAGTCGAGCCCGAACATCTCGTGGGTCACCCGCAGTTCCTGCTCGACGGCGAGCTTCGCGATGCCGTAGGAATCCTCGGGCACCGGGATCATATCCTCGGTCATGGGCGTTTGGCCGGCGCCGTAGACCGCAATCGACGACGTGAACACGAAGCACTTCACGTTGTTGTTCACCGCTTCATTGATCAGGTTCACCGAGCCGATCAGGTTGTTCTGATAATTAAAGCGTTTGATGAAATGGCTGAGCCCCTCGGCCGCGTAGGCCGCCAGGTGATACACGTAATCGAACTTGTGCTCGCGGAAAAGTCCGCCCAGCAGCGCGTGATCGAGCACGGAACCTTTCACGAAGGTGGCGCCCTGCGGGACGTTGTCCACGAACCCGCCGCTGAGGTCGTCGATCACGACAACATCATGGCCGGTGTTCAGAAGGCGCCGGGCCACGTGCGATCCCATGAATCCGGCGCCGCCCGTAACGAGTGAAACTGGCATCAACGAGTCTCCCCTCTTTTCTGTCTGGTTGAAATTCCCTACGCCTGCACGGCGAGGCGCTCCAGCGTGTCCGGCTCCTCGCGGCTGCGGACGAATTGCACCGGATCGAGCCGTTTGTTCCAGTCGGCCGCCACCCGGTACATCGCCATGCGGTTCTTCCGCGACTCGTTCGGCGCCAGCAGCGAGAGCAGCCCGTATCCCAACTGCCTGACCCTGATGCGCGCCAGGACCGCGCGCCGGCACTGCCGCGCGCCCTTCTCGCCGAAGTGCTTGTAGTAGTAGCGGTAGCGATTGCGGTATTTCTCGAGCTCGAAACGAATCGGGAACCGCCCCACCGATTGCCCGCCCAGATGCGTGATGACGGCATCGGGAGTGTACAGAATCGGCCGCCCCGCGCCCCAGACGCGGCGGCATAAATCGACCTCTTCGTAGTGGTAGAAGAACTGATCGTCGAAGCCGCCGAGCGCGTTCAGAACGTCGCGGCGGAACATCACGCAGCATCCCGACTGCCAGTCGATGGGCCGCTCGCTGTCGCCGTTCCAGCCCGTGTAAGTGTCCGACACGAAGGCGCTCGATACAAAGGCCAGCGGGCGAAGATACAGCGCGGCGATCCAGTCGCCGATCACGCTCGGAAACGGCCGTGCCGAGCGCTGCAGCGAGCCGTCGCGGTTCAGCACGCGGCAGCCGAAGGCGCCCGCGCCGGGGTACCGGTCGGCGAAAGCGACGAATTTCTCGAGCGCGCGGTCGTGGATGATCGTGTCCGGGTTCAGGATGAGAACATACTCGCCCGAGCTGGCCCGGATGCCGGCGTTGTTGCCCCTGGCGAAGCCGAGGTTCTCTCCGTTTTCGAGAATCGTGACCGCCGGATAGTTCTTCCGGATGAACTCCTGCGAGCCGTCCGTCGAGCCGTTGTCGGAAACGATGACTTCAAAAGGAATGCCGTGCGTCTCTTGAAAGATCGACCGGAGACAATCTCCGATCACCTTCATATCGTTCCAACAGATGATAACGATGGACAATTTCATTCGGTTGAGCTCCACTTGGGCCCGCGCATTCTGCGGGCGTAGAAGATCACACCCGCGCTCACGATCGCGAGCACGACGATCAGCGCGCCGGCGGGCGACGCCACGCGCCCCACATTGAGGCGAATCAGCCCGCGGCCCATGGCGTTCCGGGCCAGATACATGTCCCGGAAGTCCGAGGCCATCCGGAGGAAGTAGACGTAAGCGCTGTTCTTGTCCGGGCTCACGGCCGCGATGCCGGCGCCGGCGCGGCGGATCACGATGGTCCGCGCAGCGGCCGCCGGAACCCTGAGGCTGAATTCGATTCTGCCCTCGCGGAAGCGGAACGGCTGCGCCCGGCCGTCTACCGAAACGGATTCGACCGCGGGCTGGTTGTCGTCCTGCTTGCTCACGTGGAACACCGCGTCCCGTCCGGAGGTGTTATCCAGGCACAACTCGCCGGTGAACGCCGTGACGTCGTAGTCCGCATCATCCCTTTCGCGGAGCAGGTACGAGTGCCTCGCGATCTCTCCGAGGCCCGCCCAGCGCGTCTTCGGCTCCAGTCGGTTGACCCGGTCGGCCACCGCGTTGAAGGCGTCCGGGCCCGTTTCGAAAAGGTCCTGGTGGCAGTAGAACAGCAGCGGATTTCCGAGGAACTGATTGATCTCCACGAAGCCGGCATCGAGCCCGACAGAGGGCGGCTGCCGCACGATGCTCGGGAAGTCCGCGTACTCGAGCGTGACGGGCCGCAGGGCGAAGGGCAGCGTGGGCGGATCGGTCCGTTCCATCGGAACGTTCGAGGAGTTGACCGTCGCAAGGAAATTGGCCCTCTTGAGCGCCCCGAGCGTTCCGGCGGGCGCGATGCTGTGCGGGAAGACCATCACAGGGTCGTAGGCGATTCCGGTGCGCGACCGGAACTCGTTCATCCTCGCCAGCGCCTGTTTCGCCAGCACAGCCTGCTCGCCGAGCGGCTTGGTCTTGTAGTCCCTAAATTCCTTGTGATCGTGGTTGTCGCCGTGAACGGAGATAGAGAACCGGTCGGGATGATTCCGAAACAGCGCGACGACGCCGGCCTGGCTGCGGTCGTAGTTCCAGGGGATGAAGGCGATGGTCGTATGGAAGTTGTGGCTTTCCATCTCCGCCAGCAGCCCTTGGTAGCTGACGTTCCCGTAGGGCTCGCGAAGCCAAGGATCGTCGATTGTCAGGTTCGCGTACCGGCCCGCCGAATGCCACGCGCGCTCGCCCGCGACGCTCCGGAAGAACATCATCGCCGAGGCGACCTCGGGGAACGAGCGCACCAGCCGCGCCGCCATTGAATCCGTCGCCGCCGCATGCGATTCGATCGCCGCGGCCAGGAACACGCGCGTCTTCCCGGCGGTGGTCTCGACGAACACCGGAAACTGCCGCTCCCCGGCGCGCAGCGAAGCGATTTGCGTGAAACCCGCGCCGGTGAGATAGGCAGCCTCATCGACCGGCAGTTTCAGACCGCTCAACGGGCCGGCCAATTCGGATGCCCCTGCGATCGCATACACCCGCGCGCCCGGCCCCGTCATCCGCTCGCATCCGGTCACCGCGCCGCCGGACCATTCGGCCAGGGCCGCGCGATCAGTTTCGGGCGTGATCCCGGCGATCAGGACCGGCACGTTGCCGAACTTTGCGGCCACCGATTTCCGGCTGGTCCCAGCCAGCGCGCCCGCGTCGATCACGACGGCCAGCGGCGGCGCGGCTCCCAAATCGAGTCCGTAAAACCCAGCCGCGATCTCCACTTGGCGCGTTCCGGCGGACTGTTCCGATGGGCGCACGAACACCACGCCCGCCGCGAGCGCGCCCTGGACGGCCGCGCACACGAGCGCCGCGCATCGAACGAATCGCATGCAACTCACCGGAGGGCCGCCTCGTACGCCTGGAGCAGCGACACCTTCTCGTTCTCCCAGTTCAGGCTCTGCTCAACCCGCCTGCGCCCGTTTGCGCCTAGTTCCCGCCGCAGCGCCTCATCGTCGAGCAGCCTGTTCACCTGCGCGGCAAACTCAGAGGGATCGTCGGCCGTGGCATACAGCGCCGCGGGCCCCGCGATCCGCCGCCCCTCCTTGAGATCGAACTGAACGATCGGCACCCCGTACGCCATGTATTCGAGGATCTTGATCATGGTGGAGTTGTCGTTCATCGGAGTCTTCGGATCGGGCGCCACGCCGATATCGGCCCGCGAAAGATATGCAGTCACGACGTCGTAGGAAATCTGCCCGGTAAATGTGACAAACGGATCAAGTCCGCGCGCCGCTACACCGGCCTTCAAACTCGCCAGCTCGGATCCCCCGCCGATCAGGACGAACTGCGTGTCCCTCCGCGCGCGGCCGTTCACGATCTGGTCGATCGCCTCAATCAGAAGCGGCAGGCCGTCCTGCGGCCCCATGAACCCGACATAGAGCACCAGGAATTTCTTCCCTCGCCGCGCGTCTTCGGCGAGCGGCACGTGGTGGAGGCCGTTCAGTTCCGAGCAGTTCCGCACCACGAAAACGTCCTCGGGGCGCTTCCCTCCCCTGCTCACGGCGATCTCTTTGAACGAATCGTTGGTGGCGATGGAAACCTTCGCCGCGCGGAACGAGCACCGCTCGCAGAACCGCACCAGCGCGTGCAGCATCCGCTTCCCGCGGCCGAACTTGGTCTCGAAAAGCTCGGGAGACAGGTCATGGTGATCGAACACGAACCGCACGCCGAAGAGCCTGAGAAGCAGCGCAATCAGGAAAATCGTGTCCGGCGGATTGCACGCCTGTAGAATCCGGAATCGCGTGCGCGCGAACACCTTGAGCACCAGGTAGCACTCGGCCGCCAGCGCCCAGCCGTATTCGAGCACATAACCGAGCACACCCGAAGCCTCCATGCGGCGGTGCCGGTAGATCGCAATGCCGTCGAGCACCTCATGGGAAGCCGCCGCGGCGCCCGTTCCCTTCGGGCAGACCACCGAGACGCGGTAGCCCGCGTCGCGCAGCGCGCGAGCTTCCTTCCACACGCGCCGGTCCATGGGCACCGGCAGGTTCTCGACGACGATGCAGACCGCTGGTTGCTTCATGTCCTACCGCGCGCGTTTGTCTCGAAACCGCCGCAGCACCCTGTGGATCAGCGGCCCCGCCGCTCCCGCCATGACCGTCGCCGCAAGGCTCCAGGAAGCCTTCTGCTTCGGTTCGCTCACCAGCGCCGCCAGCGCATAGCGCCGCGCGGCCCCGTAACACCCGACATACTTCGAGGCGCCCGCCGCGTGGCGAAGCTGGGCGCCTTCGGTGCTCCCGTCGAGGTTTGCCGCGAACCTCCGCCCATCCGCCATCGCGTGCCACAGGCTGAGATTGATGTCGTCGGCCGTCGGGCGGCACTGCGAAACCGGAATCGGCGCGGGCCTGTGCTCCAGGCCCTCGGCCGCGCGGTAGACCGCCTCCAGCCGCCCCATCCAGGCCTCGCCGACATTGCCGCGCAGTAGCGCGCTCCGCAGCGCGGCGCCCTCCTCGCGGCGGCGCGCCGCGTCCTGGATGAGCGCATTGGCCCGCTCCATGTGCTCCTGCTCGCTTTCCGGATTCGGGATCAGGCTGCACAACGCGTCGTCGTTCGCCACCAGCAGCGGAAACAGCGGCGCATACGCGGGAACGACCGCGACCCCGGCCAGCGCGGCTTCGAGCAGTCCCGTCTGCGTCCCGAAAGGAAACGTCTCGAGGTACAGGTCCGCCGCGGCCCGGTACAGCGACGTGTCCTCTTGAACGCCCACGAAGTGGAGCCGGGGATGCAGCGGCTGCCGCAGGTACGGCGCGATCCCTTCTTCGGATTCACCCACCACATACATGTGCGCCTGCGGATGCCGCTCCAGGATCTTTCCCATCGTTCCCGGGAAGTCGTAAGGCCCGTACGGACGGAACTTCTCCGGCCGCGCGACGCTCAACAGCGCGACCTGTCCGTCGTCGATTCCCAGCACCCGCCGCGCCTCGGCGCGCGACGGTCCCTTGAAGGAGTCGGTCAGCGGCACCGGAAGCAGGACACTGCGCTCCACGGCTCGCCGCGTGCAAGTGTACCTTGTGGCGACGCTCCTCAGGTCGATCACCCCGTCAGCCGCCGAGCTCCCCAGCCAGAACGAATGGTCCGCGTGGTTCAGCACCAGGACGGGCGGGCCGCCGGCATGCGCAAACGCCACCGTCGGCGTCACGTCCCAGGGATAGTGGTGCACAATCACGAGGTCCGCCGTTCGACGCGCCGCTTCGCGCAGCCAGCGCGCTTTCTCAATCACCGGCGCAGCCTCGGGCAGCACATACAGGCCCTGGCCCGCGGCCTTCATGGCTCCGGCCATCCACTCCGGAACCGGAAGCCCGCGCTGGTTCGCCACCGCGAGCGCATGATGCGAGCTCCGGTCGTTCTGTATCCAGTAATGCAGCATCCGCGTGTGGCCGCCCACGCCGCCCACCTCGGACACGACATGCAGAACCCGCCGCCCGCCCGCCCGGCGCCGCTCAGGCATCGGGTGAACATAGCTCCCCCGCACGCCGTTGAGGCTCGCGCCAATCTCGAACGCCGGATTTTCGATCGCCCCGTCGGCGAAACGTCCGGAATGAAACAGCGCCGCGAATCGGGCGGCCCGCGAGATGTTTCGTAACAGAAGCTCCGGCTTCCTGCTCCTTCCATTTCCCTGGATCGAATCGGCGAACCGGCTGTAGAGCCGGTCGTTCACTCGCAGTATGGCGGCGCTTCCGTTCTGCGATGCGTTGCTCATCAGTTCGAAGGCTCCGGCCGGGATATGCTCGTCCAGGCGAGCAGCTTCTGTATCGGCCAGGGAATCCGGTCGAAGGCGACCAGCCCGGCCAGCGTGCGCACGGAGTAGAGTCCGCTCAGGATTGCGGCGGCCGCTCCCAGGCACTCTGCCGCAACGAACGGCAGCACACGGAATCCGACGAAGACCAGCGCAATCAGTGACAGGAACGGCAGCGCGGTTCGCACATACTCGGACGACCAGCGGAATCCGCTCAGCCGCCCCACCACCGGGTAAATCAGAAAAACGTGGAACAGGTAGGATCCGAAAAACGCGATGCCGGCCCCGTTCAGTCCGAACTTCCCGATGCAGAGCAGGGCGAGGCCGAGGCTGACGGCCGTCCAGGCGGCTTCGCAGAAGATGTACGTGTACTTCCGCCCGTTCGCCATGATGATGAACCCCATGGGCCAGCTCATCACCTGAAGCGTTACGCCCAGGCAGATCCACCGCAGGATCTCCACCGCCACGCCGAACTTGGGGCTGTAGAACAGCGAGATCACGAGCGGAGCGAACGTGAGCGTCGCCAGCACGCCCGGACCCGCCAGCAGCAGGCTCACCCGCGCCTGCTCGTTCACCAGACGGTTCGTGTTCTCGTGATCGCCGGCCGAAGCCGTCAGCCGCGGATAGAAATCCGCCGCCATCGACTGAAGGATGAAACTGACGTAAAGCCCCCCGAGCGTCCACGCCGATTGATACAGCCCCGTCGCCTCCAGGCCGACTTTGTGCAGCAGGATGACGCGGACCGCATAGGCGTTCCCCATCAGCATCATGCTGCTCGCCATGAACGCGAAGCCCAGCGTCAGCAGGCTTCCGGCTTCTTCGCGCAGCCGCGGCAGGCTCAAATGGACGTTCGAGATGTGGATCTTGTGGCTGTACCACCATGACGTCGCGACCGTCGTCGCCGCAACCGCCACCAGCGCCGGCGTCACGCCGTCCTGGCGGAACACGTAAACGATCGGGACCGACAGGAATAGCCCCGCGAGCGCCCCAAGCACGCTCATCTTCGCCAGGTAGGCGATGCGCCGCGTGCCCTGAATCAGCGCCGACTGGCCTCCGGAGATCAGCGTGAAGAAGACCGCGATCGACAGGATCGAGATCCCCAGCGCGCGCGCCTCGGTCCCGAACGTGAGCCGCGAGATCTGCCTCGAAAACAGAATGAGCGGCAGCGCGCCCAACAACCCCAGCACGATCGACGTCCGCCTGAGCACCGTGGCGGTCTCGGCGACGCGCAGGTCGTTGCCCGTCCCCACAGCCTCGGCGATCTGCCGCACGCCGCTGCTGTTGACCCCCATCCCCGCGATGCTCTGCGTGAAGTTGATCACCGACCCGTACAGGCCGAACAGCCCGAAGCCGGCCGGCCCCAGCAGCAGCGCCATCGCCTTGGTGCGGACGATCCCGATGGCGATGTTCATCGCCTGGGATCCGCCGATCAAAGCCGACGACTTGAGAATTTGCCCGTAGGACGATTCACGCTCCTTCTGCGGGGAATCAGCCTGCGCTGGCATATCGGATCACGCGGTCCTGTTGTTCTTCCGTCATCTCGTGAAACAGAGGCAGAACGATGGCCGTGTCCGTGACCCGCTCGGTCACCGGAAGGCGCGCGCTCCACTCGCCCGAGCGATACGGCGCCTCGCGATGGATCGCCATGATCCCGCGGCGCGATGCGATGCCCGCGTCGAGCATGGCCTGCATCAGACCGTCCCTCGTGAGCGGCGCGTCCGCGCGCAGCCGCACCATGTAGGACTGAAAATTGTGCACCGAGCCCTCGGGCACGTAGGGAACCTGGAGCCACGGCAGCGCCGCGAGACGCTCGGAATACCGCGCCGCCAGCGCGCGCCGCTTCGCCAGCAGATCGTCCAACCGGTCGAGCTGCACCAGGCCGATCGCCGCCTGAAGGTCCGTCATCCGGTAGTTGTAGCCGAGCTCGCCGTAGCTCTCTGTGACCACCTGGCTCGAGCTGTGCCGCGCCAGGTCCGACACCGTCATCGCGTGCTGCCGCAGGCGCCGCAACCGCGCGGCCAGTTCTCCGTCGGCGGTCGTGATCATGCCGCCTTCGCCCGTCACCAGAATTTTGCGCGGGTGGAAGCTGAAGCACGCCATCGCGCTGTGCGGCGCGCCGATGCGGCGTCCCTTGTACTCCGAGCCGCTCGCGCAGGCTGCGTCCTCGATCACGAGCAACCCGTGCCGCGCGGCGATCGCGTTGATCTCGTCCATCGCCGCCGGAAGCCCGATCTGGTGCACCGGCATGATGGCCCGCGTCCGCGGTGTGATCGCTTCTTCGATCCGCGCCGGGTCCAGGTTGTAAGTGCGCTCGTCAATATCGACGAACACCGGAACCGCCCCGGCGTACGCGATCGAGTTGGCAGTTGCGATGAACGACAGGCTCGGGCACAGCACCTCGTCGCCCGGCTTGATGCCCGCCGCCACCAGCGCCAGGTGCAGTGCCGCCGTGCAGGAGGACACGGCCACCGCGTGCGCCGCGCCCACGTATGCCGCGAACTTGCGCTCGAATTCGGCCACGCGCGGCCCCTGGCTCACCCAGCCGCTGCGGAGGACGGCCAGCACGGCCTCCTCCTCCGCCCTGCCGAAGGAAGGCCGCGCGACCGGGATCGGCCCGGCCGGCGCCGGCGCGCTCACGCCGCCTCCCCTGCCGTCGCCAGCGCCTTTTCGCATGCGCGCCAGCCGATCAGCTCGCGCAATCCCTGCTCGAGCGGCACCGAGGCCCGGAAGCCCAGCACGCGCTCGGCTTTCTCAATTCCCGCGCGCCGCCGCTGCACGTTGCCCACCTTGCGCGCCTCGCGGTGTTCGGGCTTGAGCGGCGAGCCGGTGAGACGCAGCACCATATGGCACAGCTCGTTCAAGCTGGTCTGGACGCCCGTCCCGACGTTGAAGAAGTCGTCGCTGACGCTGCTTTCGGCCGCCACCAGATACGCCCGCGCCACATCGCCCACGTAGACGAAATCCATCGATTGCTTGCCGTCGCCGAAGATCAGCGGCGGCGTGCCGGCTTCCACCGCGTCGAGCCAGCGGATCAGCACCTCGGTGTACACGCCGGTCACGTCCATGCGCGGCCCATACACGTTGAAGGGCCGCAGCGCGACGTAATCGAGCCCGTACATCTCGTGGAAAGACCGCAGCAACTGCTCGTTGGCGACCTTGCACGCGCCGTACATCGTGCGGTTGTTGAACGGATGGTCCTCGTCGATCGGCAGCCGCGACGGCTCGCCGTAGACCGAGGCCGAGGATGCCGCGCTTACCTTCTTCACCTTGTGCTTCACGGCCGCTTCCAGAAGGTTGAAGGTGCCGTCCACCAGCACCTCCAGCGCCTCGCGCGGCGCCTCCGCGCATCGGGTGATCCTCAAAGCAGCCTGGTGGAAGATGTAGTCGGCGCCGTCCGTCAGCCGGTCCACCAGCGCCCGGTCGCGGATGTCGCCCTCCGTGATCCGGACGCCCCGGTGCTTGCTGGCCTCGGCCAGGTTATTCCAGCTTCCGCGGACGAAGTTGTCCACCACCCGCACCTCAGAAGCCCCCGCAGCCAGAAGCTGATCGACAATCGTGCTTCCGATGAATCCCGCGCCGCCCGTTACCAGGCAGCATGACCCCTTCAAGTGGCTCATTTTTTCTCCCTGCGGTCCCGAACTACGCGCGCCGGAATCCCGGCGGCGATGGCATACTCCGGCACATCGTGCGTAACCACCGCGCCCGCGCCGACTATGGAATGCGCCCCAATCCGCACTCCCGGCATCACGCTTGCGTTCATCCCGATATCCGCTCCGAAACCGACACGCACCGGCTTGATCTCCAGCGTGGTGGTGATGATCGGGTCCGCCTCCGGAAGCGCCGTGTGGACCGAGCCCAGAACCTTTGCGCCCGGCCCCCAGCCCACGTAATCCTCCAGCACCAGGTCGCGCGCGTCGAAGTACGCGTGCGGCCCGATCCAGACATGGTTGCCGATCCGGCAACTTCCGTCGAACCGGCCCTGGATCATCGTTCCGGCGCCGATAAACACGCAGTCGCCGAACTCCATCGTCTCGGCGTGCTTCAGCACCACGTTCGGCTCCACGTGCACGTCGCTGCCGGCGCGCTTCGCGATCGCGCGCAGCAGGATGCGCCGCATCATCGCGTCGAACGCGCTTTCGCCGCTGCGGAAACGCGCGAACAGCGATGCCAGTTCCTCACGCGTGTGAGTCCCTTTCAGGGACTCGGCAAATTGGCACTCCCAGGCCGGATCCTTGCGTGCCTCGCGTCTGCCGAAGGTCGCCGCGACGATCCTGGTCTCGACCCCTGATTCAAGCGCCATATGCCTTCGACTGCGAAACAGGCAGTGCCTCCATAATTTCTTCCACCACGCGGCTTTGCTCGGCCTCGCCGAGTTCCGGGAACATCGGCAGAGACAGAATGCGCCCGGCCGCGGCCTCGGCCACCGGAAAACTCCCCTTCCCGTATCCCAGACGCTCGTATGCTTTCTGCAAGTGCAGCGGAATCGGATAGTGGATGCCGGTCCCGATCTTCCGCTCGGCAAGCCGCTTCTGGACCCGGTCGCGCTCCGGAACCTCGATGACGAACAGGTGGTAGACAGCTCGCGCCCAGGAAGGTTCGTAGGGCAGCGTCACCTGCGCGGAAGCCGCGCCGAACAGCTCGCGGTACTTCGCGGCCGCCGCGCGGCGTTGTTCGTTCCAGCCGCCCAGGTGCGCCAGCTTCACTCGCAAAATGCCGGCCTGGATCGCATCCAGCCGGCCGTTGTAGCCCTCGATGTCGTGGTAGTACTTCTTGGCCTGGCCGTGATCGCGCAGCATGCGCATGTGCTTTGCCATGCCGGCGTCGTTGGTGGTCACCGCGCCGCCCTCGCCGCAGGCGCCCAGGTTCTTCCCGGGGTAGAAACTGAACGCGGCCGCCTTCGCCATCGAGCCCGCCTTCTGCCACGCTCCGGCGCGCTCGGAGTAATACTCCGCGCCATGCGCCTGGCAGGCGTCCTCGATCACCATTACTCCGTAGCGCTCCGCCAGGTCGCGGATGCGATCCATATCGGCCGGCTGTCCGTAGAGGTGGACCGGCAGCACCGCCGCTACCGCACGTCCCGTCGCCCGGTGAATCAGCCGCCCGGTCGCCGGGTCGCGATCGCATTTGCCGTCCAGATATTCCTCGAGTCGCGCCGGGTCCATGTTGTAGGTCCTGGGATCGACATCGACGAAATCCGGCTGCGCGCCCGCCTGCGTGATCGCCTCGGCCGTCGCGATGAACGTGCTCGGCGTGGTGACGACGATCTCGCCCGCCTTCACTCCCGCCGCGATCAGCGCGAACAGCAGCGCGTCGGTGCCGCTGGCAACGCCGACGCAGTGTTCAACTCCGCAGAACGCCGCGAAGTCGCTTTCGAACTCCTCCACCATCGGACCGCCGACGAAGCCGCCTTTGCCGAGCGCCGCCCGGAAGACTTCGACCAGTTCGTCCTTGAGTGCCTCGTGCGGCGCCACCAGGTCGAGGAAGGGGATCGCCTTCGAATCGCTCATCGCCTGCCTCCGCCCCCGGCCGTCATCGTCAGCGAGCGCAACACCTTGGCCGGGTTGCCCGCCACCACCGTATTCGCGGGAACGTCCTTGGTCACGACACTGCCGGCCCCCACAATCGCGTTCTCGCCGATCGTGACCTTCGACAGGATTGTCGCGCCCGACCCGATCGAAGCGCCCTTTTTGACCACCGTCGACTCAACCTTCCAGTCCGCCTCGGTCTGAAGCCTTCCGCCCAATGTCGCGCGCGGATAGGTATCGTTGATGAACGTCACTCCGTGGCCCACGAACACGGAGTCTTCGATCGTGACTCCTTCGCAAATGAAGGTATGGCTCGATACCTTGCAGTTATTGCCTACCTTCGCATTCTTCTGTATCTCGACGAATGCGCCGATCTTGGTGTTGTCGCCGATCGTGCAGCCGTACAGGTTGATGAACTTGCTCAACACTACGTTGCTGCCGAGCCTCACATCCGGAGCGATGCAAACAAATGTGCTCATAAAGTCACCGGTCTCCCTTTTTCTTTAAGCGATTTGTCGGCGGCTTCGAGCATCCTTACCACTCTCAGGCCCGCCTCGCCGTCGTTGAACGGGCGTTCGTTGTTTTCGACGCAATGTATGAAGTAACGTGCTTCCGCGGCGAGCGCCTCGCACTGCTCCACCTTCGGCGCCCACATGTCGCCCGATCGGTAGCTCACTAGCAAGTCCTGCACGCTGGCGCCGTTCTTGAAGTCCACCCCCTTGTCGTAGACTTTGACTTTCTCGTCCGCTTCGAGGTCGTTCCAGACGACCATCTTTTTCTGCCCGCCGATCAGCGTCGTCCTCACCTTCACCGGCGAAAGCCAGTTCACGTTGACATGCGCGATCAGGCTGTCGGCGCAGTAAATCGTCAGAAACGCGATGTCCTCGAACCCGTTCAGGTGCACGCCGCCGGTGGCGATCATCGTCTCGGGCTTCGCCGTTGTGACGTAGTCCATGATCGAAAGATCGTGCGGCGCCAGATCCCAGACCACGTTGACGTCGTGCTGAAACAGTCCGAGATTCACTCGGGTCGAATCGTAGTAGTACAGCTTCCCCAGCGTCCCCTGGTCGATCATCTCGCGGATCTTCTTCACCGCGCCGGTGAACAGAAAGGTGTGATCCACCATGATCGTCAGGTTCTTGCGCTCGGCCAGTTCGATCAGTTCCTCGGCCTGCGCCGCCGTCGAAGTGAAGGGTTTCTCGACGAAGACGTGCTTGCCGTTCTCGAGCGCCGCTTTCGCCAGCTCGTAATGAGTCCAGACCGGCGTGATCACCGCCACGGCGTCGATGTAGGGCGACGACGTCACCGCGTTGGGGTCGCAGGTGACCTCCACGCCCGGATACGCGCTCTTCACGCGCGCCAGCGACTTCGGACTCTTGTCGCAGACAAGAGCCACCTCGCATGCGTTCGAAGCCAGAAAGTTGCGGACAATGTTGGGCCCCCAGTAGCCGTAACCGATAAAACCTACTCGAATCATCTCTCCCCCTCCGTTTCAACTTGTGCAGCCACACTGGGAGTAGTGCGGCCATTTGGAACAAGTGCAGCTTAATAGGCGCCCGTGCCCATCAACACGGCGGCGGGCGTTTGAAGCAGGATTTTCAGGTCAAGCCAAAGGGAATGCGTGCTCGCGTACCTGAGGTCGAGCCGGACCATCTCGTCGAACGGAACGCGGCTTCGTCCCCCCACCTGCCACAGCCCCGTGATCCCCGGCTTCACTTCCAGCACCCGCCTGCGGTGCCACAGGTCGTAAGCCTGGAACTCATACGGGATCGGCGGTCGCGGCCCCACCAGCGACATGTCCCCGCGCAACACGTTCAGAAACTGCGGCAGCTCATCGAGGCTCGTGCGCCGCAGAAAACGCCCCACCGCCGTAACCCTGGGGTCAGACGTCATTTTGTAGACCACCAGCGGCGTCTCAGGGTTGGCCGGGGCCTCTCCCGGCCCCCGCTCGCCCCGGATCAGCCGCTTCACGTATTCCTTGTGAATGCTGGGATCGTTGGCGGCGTGCATGGTGCGGAACTTCAGAAATGTGAACCGCTTCCCTTGCAGCCCGATGCGCTGCTGAAGGAAGAAGACCGGCCCCTTCGAAGTCAGCTTCACCAGCGCCGCGATCGCCAGAAACACCGGCGAGAAAACCGCCAGCGCCAGCAGGCTCCCCAGCACGTCCATCACGCGCTTCACGACCGTGCTGCCGCGGCCCCCTGCCTGCGGCTTCTGGATCTCGGGATAAACCACCGTATTGGTCGGATGCCCCGCGTCGATGTGCCCCGGGTCCTCCGGAAAAACGTGGAACGAGATTCGGATCTCGTTGATCTGCCCGATGCTCAGCGTGGACCCCAGCGCCCGCGTGATCTTCGTCAGAAGCGCGTTGGTCACCGCCCTGCCGTCAGCCGCGCCGATCTCGGTAAAGATCACGCCGATCACCGACCCTTCGCGGTACCAGCCCTTGATATCGGTCTCCCGCGTCGATTGCAGCAGAACGCGCGCCACCCCGGCCGAGGTTTCGCCCAGGCCCTCGCCTTTGAGCACGCGGTCCAACTCCAACAGCATCAGCACGAAGCGGCGGTGAGAGCGCTCGCTCCGCTTCCGCTCCACGGTCAGCATGTGCAGGAATGGCTGTTGCCTTAAGAAGTGCTCCCTGGATTGATGGAGCTTCCAGAAGTCGGACTCGGCAATCACCCGAGCAGTGCTCGACATTCAATTACCCCCTCCCCTCGTTCAATCGCATCCCCTTGAGTAGCGCGCCGCCCGTCACTTGTACTGCGTCTCCCAGTCGTAGTTGATCTTCGGATCGTCGTGCGGGATCCGGCCCTCGTCGGCCGGATCGTAGAACCGGCTGGTCGCGTAAACCAGCAGCGCCGGCCCGGAGCCGATCACTTTGTAACCGTGCGCGACGCCCGGAGGAATCGTGATCTGCCACGGCCTTAGCGCGCCCACGTACAGAGTGTTCTTCCTCCCGAACGTCGGCGAGTGCCTCCGCAGGTCCGCAAGCGCCACTTGCAGCATCCCCGCCGCCGGCGTCCAGCAGTCCGTCTGGTGACGGTGAAAGTGAAACGCCTTGATCGTTCCCGGATAACTCAGCGCCGCCGAGACCTGTGTTTCAGCCGGCGGAAAATCCGCCACCAGGTCCTGGCCTGCCCGGAGCACCTCGAGGAAATACCCCCGGTCGTCCGGCCACAGCACGTACGGCCGCACCCGCACGCCCTCGATCAACTCCGCCGAATCCGGACCCTGGATCACCTTCCCGATCCCGTGCGGGCAGTCGGGCGGCGCCAGTTCGATCTCCGCGCCTGCCGTCACCGCGCGCGCTTCAGCCGCCATATCTGGAATTCCCCTCCCTCCCCTTACTGGGAAATTATCCCGGCCTTTTGAACAACAACCCGATTCGCCGTATTTCGCGATCGAGCGCGTCCGTCCTGCGGTTCAGGTGAACGACTGCATTCGCCAGCCGTGCTTCGATGCGCTCCGGTTCCGGTTCCAGGAACAGAGGCTCCGTGTCCGCAGGGGGCCTGGTAGTCATTCCGGCCGGATGCAGCTTGAAAAAATCCGCCGGCAGTTGGTCCGCGTTATAAGCGATCCAACAGATACTGGTGCGTACAAACTCCGAAAGGCTTCGCGCCTGCTGCGAATCGCAGACGCTTTGCAGGGCCTGATACTCATCTTCGGCTAGCCGAAAACTGATCAGCCGAGTTCTGGGGTTTCGCACAGACATCGGCTATCTCCTTTGTGACGGATTCAACATACTGGGAATTGACCTGGGAACCCACAAACGGCGGTTAGGCAAAGAGGCCTCATCTAGCAAACCAGGCAGTCCGCTGTCCCAAACGATTGAGCATGACAAGGGTTGCAGTAGGCCGATTGGACAAGCTTCCGCTCCTTCAGTCCCAAGCTTCCTGCTGCCTGATGCGGAACTGGCCTATGGTTGTGGTTATTACTGATGCACGCCGCCTGCCAACAGCCGTCCCGGGGCCTATACTTTCGATAACATCCGTTGACGAACTGTAACCGCCTGAAAACAGATCCCCGTCCCAGGAGTCGAGTATCCGCTTCTCCTCAGACCCCTGCGCCGGTCCGGATATGCCCTATGTGAGCTATCACTTCGCAATCGTATTCCGGGCGCGAGTTTGGGAGAAGATCTCACAGTTTTTCCTTTTATCCGCACCTCGGGCGAAGTGCACCCCTTACAGAGGACTTACAAACGTAATACGAATGATGACAGTCCGGGCACACCTCCGCCCAGTCCGGCCACACTTCGGTCCCGTCAACCACTTCGCTTGAAGTTACTCGGCGACTACCGGAAAAGGAGTGAACGAGCCGTCCGGCGCGAAACGCAGGCCCAGCACGCGTATGGTGTCCGCGGGCCCGCGGACTTCGATGCTTCCCCGAAGCCCGCGCAGCGCCGGGTATTTGTCGCCGGCTACGAAGGAGGTGTGGCCGCCCGCCGGAAGCGTCAGCGGCTCCTCGGAAATCGAGACGCCGCTTTCATCGCGCAGCGCCAGCGTCAGCTCCGCCGGAGTGTCCGGCGCGCCGTTGGCCAGCGCGATCCCTGTCAGGAAGCCGTTCGTGTTATCGAAGGGGACGACCAGCGGCAACCCGCCGCCCTGCCCGAACGGCAGCATTGCGATCGATTGTTCGCCGCCGCCAAGGCTCCGGCGCATGACCGCGAAGGCCACGACGCCGTCCGGGCCCTGCAACTCCGCCCATCCTTCGAGCGTGGCCCCGGCCTCGGACTCGGCCGTATCGATCTCGCACATCGCCCCCGGCGCGAGCGTGCAATCCGCCGCGGGCGAGAGCGCCAGTTGAATCGGTTGCCCGTTGTTGCCCCGGAATACGAGCCGCGCCCGCGCCGGATTTGCCGACGTGTTCAGAAGGGTAAAGGCCGTCTGCCACGAGCCCCCGGCCACCACGTGCTCCAGCACGCCGGCCGCGGAAGTCGTGCCGGTATCCGTGACCGTGACGGTCCCGTCGATCGACGACACCCCGGCCGGATTGCCCCCGCTGTCGGCCGCCGCAACACCGCTCAGCCGCAGCGGATAGGTCCCGCGCCCACCCGCCCTGGCGGACACGCGCAGCACCGCCACCACGCCATCCCGGATCGCGGTTTGGTCGAAGCCCGCCGCGAGGACGCGCAAAATGCCCGCCCCCGCGTTGCTCGCGCCGACCGCCTTGCCGCTCGCCGTGGCCGCCGGCCCCGCGCCCGCGGAAATCGTGAAGCTCGTCTCGTCGTACCTCAGGTCGAACTGGACCGCGGCGATCTTCGCGCCCTGCGCCGCGTACCGGACCTCGACCGTCGCCGTCCCCCCCGGCACGACGCTGACGCTCGATAGCGACAGTTCCGCGCCCCTCAGCGCGAGGCCGCTTGCCAGGCAAAGAAGGACGCAGCGGATTTTCATTGGCTACCTGAGAACTACGTAAAGCACTCCTGTGACCAATCCCGCGGCTGGCAGCGTCACAGCCAGGATCTTTCCGGCAACGGAACGTCTCGGCGGAATCACCAGGACGTCGTTCGGCAGAAGCGGAAAGTCCGCCGCCTGGCCCGCCATGATCTTCTTGACGTCCACCGGAAGGCGCGCGCGCCGGTTGCTGTCTTCCACCACCCGCAGAATCAGCGCCTTGTCGATCGCCGCCTCCGACGTCACCCCCGCCATCGAAATGGCCTGCGTCACCGGCAGGTAGTCTCTGTCTTCCAGCTCGAGCGGACCGGAATGGGTAACGCTCCCGCTCACGTAGATCTTTTCCCGCACCGTCGCCGAGATGACGTCCGAAGGCTGAAGCACCAGGTCCTCGGGCGAGCTCACGTTCTCGAGCAGGTGGCGGATGTCGATATCCACCTCGCTCACGCCGCGGTCGCGGTCCTCGGTCGCGTAAGGCAGCGGAATCCGCCCGAATTCGAGCTGCCGCGTGACCCTCACCCTGCGGTTGGCGGTCGGCGCCAGGCCGCCTGCGATCCCCACCAGTTCGCTCAGCTTCCGGTTGGGCTGGTAGGCGTACGTGTCCGGCTTGACGAACGCGCCGATCACGAAGATCAGCTCCTGGCGGAACTGGACGATCCGCACGGTCACCTGCGGCTCCCGCACGTAAGCCTGCAAGCGCTCAATGATGGCTTGCTCCAGCTGCGGCACCGTCATCGTGGCCGCCCGCACCCGCCCGATCTGCGGAAGCGTGATATAGCCGTCCTCCCCGATCGTGATCGGCCGGTCGCTGGCCTCGCCCAGGTCCGGCGCATGAATCGCGATCACGTCATCGGGCGCCAGCGTATAGCCGCGCGGCGTCTTCTGAATCGCCGCCTGCACCTGCTGTCGCGTGTCCGAGATCCGCTGGGCGGGGGCCGGCGCCGTCACCGCCAGAATGGAAACCGCCACAGCGGCAAGTCTGAGAATCCGCATGAATCCCTCCATCACGGCAGCGCCACCGTGAGCTTGTTCGACTCGCCCAGCTCGTTGCTGATCGTGATATCGACCGACTGTATGTGCGCCGTCTGGTCCTCGTTGCTTCTCCCGCCCTGCAGGTTAATCGGTACGGAAATGGAATAAAGCCCGCCCGACGCCGTCGAATTCGCGTTTTGGAACCAGTTCGCCGCCGGTAACCGCAAATCGGCGCCCAGGTGCCCGTTGTCCAGCCGCACCCCGGATTTCGCGTTCAACTGTAGATCGAGCCGGCTCAGCGACCGCGTCGTCGTGAACCCTGTGAACGTGATCGTGAAGCTGCTCAGTGTCCGCGCGCTCAGATCCCCGCCCAGCAACTGCGGAGCCGCCTGGGCCACCGGCAGCGACAGCTTCTCCTCGCCCTCCGGCGCCAGGCTCACGCCCGCCGGCGATGTGAACGCCGCGGCCACCGTGATCGTGCCCGCCACCGTCCCGGTTTGCAGCCGCACCTGCGTCTGGCCGTTGTCGAACACGGCCGCCGTCTCACCGGCCGGAATCGTGAAACCCACCACCCGCCCGCCGGTCGAGAATTGCACCGCCGGGTTGGCGCTGAAAACGTCGGAGATGAAGTCGAGCGCCAGCGTGCCCTTGATCGGCGCCGTATACGCCGCCGTCAGCGAAAGCCCCACTCCGGGCTGCTGCAACGGAGCCTGCGTGCCCGACACGCCCTCGAACCGATACTGCGGCAAAGCCGCGCCCGCGCCCGACCCCCGCACCTCGACCGTCCACGTCCGGTCGGGAAAGGCGATCGTCAGCGTCGCCGTGTACGCCTGGCGCGCCGGCGGCGCGAAGTGAATCGTGAACTGCATGGAACCGCCGGCCGCGATCGTTACCGGAAATAGCGGCAGGTGCTGCACCTGAAAAGCGGCATCCCCGCTGATCGCAATCTGCCGTATGGAACCGGCGCCCGTACCGCGGTTTTCGATCGTGACGGCAATGTCACCCGCCGCCGGAAACGCGATCACGCTGCCGTTCAGCACCGGCACCGCGTTGTCGTTCACCGGATCGGCATACCCTGCCACGAAGTTCGGAAACGCCGCCTGCCCCGGAACCGTTCCCGAAAAGTTGACCGTATAGCTGACCGGAGCGCCCGCCTCGAGCGTCGTGATCGATAGCGTCGCACTCGCCGCCGCCACCGAAGCCGGCGTGTACTGCACCGCGACCGACACCAGGCCGCCCGCCGCCAGCGTGGACGGAGTAGCCGGCGCCGAGGCGAGCGTCATATCGGGCGAACCCGCCAGCTCAATCTGCGAAATGGTTACAGCAGTGCCGCCCGCGTTCAGCAGCGAGAGATTGGCCGTCGCCGCGCTTCCGACCCCTGTCGCGGCGATCGTTACCGATCCGCCGTTCGGCACCACCACGCTGCTGCCGCCGGTCTGAGAAATGATGTGAAGCTGCTGGCCCCAGGCCGAGACTGCGAAGCCCGCCAGCGCCAGGGCGCGAATCGTACGAATCATAAGCTGGAACGCTCCCCTTCCAATGCCGGCACAAACGTCGTTACAGGTTGTTCGGAATCGCTCGCCAGAACCGCCGGCTCGCTGTTCTTCGCCGGCGAGTTCAGCAGCAGCCACGAGCGCGGCCCCACCGGCAGCAACGCATTGGGAACTTCATCGAGCGGCGTTACCGCCGCCTGCGACGTCGCCAGGTCGATCGACCACAGCGCGCGCTTTTCCTTAGCCGTCGCGTAGAGCCGCTTGCCGTCGGCCGACACAGCCAACGCGGCCGCCTCAGGCGCCGAGCCGTCCTCCGCGGCGAACGCAAGCGAGCCCACGCGCGCCGCACCCTCGAACACCTCGATCACGCCGGGCGCGGACACCGCGGCATAGAACGTCCCGCCGCGCGGCGCGAAAGCAGCAACCGCCGCCACCGGACCCGACATCACGAACGCCGGAGCCGCGCCGTTCACCGCCAGGTAGATCGAACCCTGCGCGCCGGCCGTCAACCCCAGCGCCACCTGCGCGCCCGTGGTATCCGCGCTTATGGATGTCAGCGATCCCGGCAAGCTCGCGAAACTCCGCGGCGCATCGGCCACCCAGCGCGTGCCTGACAGCCGCACCCGCTGGTAAACCTTCGCGGACGAGGAAGCGACAACCACCGCCAGCCGCGACCCGCTCCACGCGGCCGCGTCGATCTCCGGAATGAGTCCCGCCGGCCGCTGTTCTCCGGAAACCACCGTCCCGGGTTTCACGATCGCCGTAAAATCCGCGCCCCGGACCAGCGCCCATTTCCCGTCGGGTGAAACCGATCCGAACTCGACGTTCTCGATTAGGGGACTCGCCAGCACGGCGCTGCCCGGCACGCCCGAGATTGCCCGTATGCTCTTGGTCGGCGAATGGTAGAGGAAGCCGGTAACCGGTCCTGTAATCTGGCCGCTCAACAGCCCGGCCGAACACGCCAGTAGGGTTGCACACAGTCTATGCATGGGAAGTATCCGAAGAGGTTTCATATTGACCTACGGTGCCGTGATGACGATGGGGCCCGTCGATGCCGAGATGTGCGGCGACGAGCTCGAACCGCCGCGCAGCGCGAACGCCGTTCCGGCCGCTGCCGCGGCGCCCGCCGCGACTCCGATCCAGATCCACTTGTGCGACTTGCGCTCCGTCGCCGATTGCAGCGTTCTCGTCGAGTTCTCCTGCTTGATCACATAGGTTGCGCTCAAGTCCCGGTAGTAAGCGGTCGCCCGCAGCGCAAAGCGGCCCGGCTCCGTGTTGATGTGGAACCCCTGTGCCGAAGCCTGCCCGCGCGAGTTGGTCGTTGTTTTGAGAGTGGTCTGGTTGTCGCCGAAGAAGCCGCCCGGCCCGACCGCCGGCGCCTGGAAGATAACCGTAGCCCCCTCGACCGGCAGATCGTTCTGGTTGTGTACCTCGACCACCGGCACCGTCACCGTCCGTGACGGGATATAGTTCACCGCCCCGTCGCCTTCCAGAGCGATGATGCGGAGCGCCCTGACCGGCATTGTATTCGGCCGCTCCACCGCCGTTGCCGCCGGGGTCAGGACCGGTCCATGTTCCTGCACCGGTTGCTGAGCGGCGACCGGAATCGCCATCAGCATCGTCATAAGGTAGACAAGCACTTCGCCTACACTACGCATTGGTCGTATCATGATCGCGGTAACTCCAGTCGTGTTTGGTGGGGCGGCCCCCCGGTCCGCGGCCGGTCCCGGTCGGCCCTGTGATTTGAGGCAGCTCCGCGGAGCCCGCCCCAAGCGCCGGGCCAGCCCCCGTCGGCCCCTTAACTTACTCCGCCCCGCGGCTTGTAATAGCCGTAGTATTTCGAGTACATCTGGTTGACTGTCTCGGCGCCGTTCAACACCATACCCAGCACCTGCTTGGGCCCAAGTAGCGTCAGCGCTTCCTCGACGGCTTCGGCCGGCGTCTTATCCGCCCGGACCACCAGCAGCGTGGCGTCCGAGTGCCTCGCCATCACGAGCGTGTCCGCCAGCGGAATCACCGGCGGCGTGTCGATCAGCACCCAGTCGAACAGGCGCCGCAGCCTTCCGAGCACACCCGCCAGAGCGTCCGATTGCAGCAGTTCCGTGCGGTTGCGCTCCGATTTTCCCGCTTGCAACAGATGCCATTGCAGCGGCTCGATGCGCCGCAGCGCCGCCACCGGATCGAGCCCGTCGGCCAGGCATTCCGCCAGCCCCGGTGCGGCCTCGAGTCCCAGAGCGCGCCCGATCGCCGGACGGTAGTGGTCTCCTTCCACCACCACCACCGAGCGCTTTCCCCCTTCGGCCAGCGCGGTCGCCAGATTCAGCACAACGGTCGATTTGCCGTCCCCGGCGTGCGGGCTCGTAACCACCAGGGTCCGCAGTTTGCCCATCGTCCAGTATTCCCGCAGCCGCATTCGCAGGAACCGGAACCGGTCGGCTCCCGGGTCGTCGGTGTCTGCACGGAACACGATCCGGCTCGATTCCTCGAGCTTCACCCGTTCCACCGGCACCTGCGCCAGTTCGTCCGCCGGAAGTCCTTCGGCACCGGCCGTGTCCGCCAGAGCGTCCATCGGCCCCTCGCCGCCGGCTTCTGCCGCGCCCACATGCCCCGCTCGCCGGCCGGCGCCGGTCTGGCCCAAATCGGCCAGTCTGCTGCCCGACCTTCTCAATGCTTCGTAAATGCGGCTCATTTTTAGGGCTGCCTCTTTAGCAACGAACTCAGTCTCCGCAGCTCGCGGTCAAGCGCATCGGTCCGCCGGTGCAGATCGACGACCGCTTCCGCGAGCCGGCCTCCGGTTTCCTCCGAGCCGGCCTCCGCGGGCAGGGCGTCGCTTTCGGCCGCAAGCTTCGGCGCAGCCGGCGCCGGATGAAACCCGAACAAATCCTTCGGCAGTTGGTCCGCGTGATAGGCGATCCAACAAATTCCGGCCCGAACGAATTCCGACAGGCTCCGCGCTTCGTGCGCTTCGCACAGACTCTGAAGAGCCTGGTACTCTTCATCGGACAAACGGAAACTGATCAGCCGGGTTCTCGGATTACGCACTGCCATTGCGGAGCTGCTGGATTCGCGGATGCAGGCTACCGCCCCTTCGGCCCCATCCCTTTAGGTCGCCGTTTCCGGCAACGTGTACGATTGTTCGGCGAATGTATTTGCACGGGTCGTGCCAACCCGGGATCCGGCCAACCGCACGCGTTCGTCATACAATCGTCGAACGTTGAAAACACGCCGGGATTCGCTCCCGGCCCCGCGGCGCAAGCGCCGCCGCTCATCCTCGCGTAGCTCAGATAAATGCGAAATGCTGAGAAAACGTCTTACGTTTTCGCCTTTTATCCAAATCGCGCCCCCGCCAGGCGACTGTCTCCATTGGTCCCCGAAATTCGGTCGCGGAATTGCTACATCGGTACAACAACCGTCAACATCTTATGGGAATGCATATGAACGACACCTCTGTCGAGACCCCCTGGTATGCGCTCCGCGTCAAGTCGAACTTCGAGCGCACATCGGCCACTATGTTGGACGCCAGGGGGATCGAAACCTATCTCCCGATGTACCGCGAGTTGCGTAAGTGGTCGGACCGCAACAAGCTCACCGAGGTGCCGCTGTTCCCCGGCTATGTTTTCGCCAGGTTCGACAGCTCCAGGAAGCTTCCGGTCGTCACCACCCCGGGCGTCGTCCATATCGTTCCGCCTCACGGCGCTCCGGCCGCCGTCGACCCCTGCGAGCTCGACGCCATCCGCCGGGCCATCGCCTCGGGCGAACAGGTCGGGCCTTTCCCCTTCCTCCAGATCGGCCAGCGCGTGGTTATCGAGCGCGGCTCCATGACGGGTCTCGAAGGAATCCTGATCGAATCCAAGCGCGATTTCCGCCTCGTCATCTCGGTGACGCTTCTACAGCGCTCCGTAGCCGTCGCGATCGACCGCGACTGGGTCCGCCCCATCGGCCCGCTCGCCAAAGCCGCCCGAGTCGGCTAACGCCCCAAAACCCGGGACAGTATACTCATTTCCCGTATATTTCTCACCGCCGGACGCCCGGGTCGCACCCTACGGCGCCGGCACCACGGCTTTTACCTCTTTCGAATAGCCGCTTTCCCGGCCGCCCGCGACCGTCGTCGCGACGTAATAGTAAGTGCCGCCCGCCCGAACCGTCCCGTCCGTATAGCTTGTAGCGCCTGTAATGAGCGCGGTATTCAGCTTTGTATAGCCGCTGCCGGAAACCGCGCTCCGGTATACGTTATACCCGGTGACATTCGGGGAAACGCTCGCTGTCCATGTCACCACGGCGCTGTGCAGGACGGCACCGCCGCCGGTCGCGCACGCCCCTCCAAGCGCGGCATTCACCACCCGCTGGACCACCGCGATGTTGCACACGCCCTGCCCGGTGATCGATGCCGTGCATTCACCGAGCCCGAGCGCCATGTTCGCGGCCACCTGCACATCGACCACGTCGACCGCGCCGTCCCCGTTCAGATCGCACGCGCTCTGGGACCGCGCGGGCTGCGCCATGACGGCACACAATCCGGCTGCCACCGCCGCGAGCCGGCTCCAGCGCACAGTCCTCATCGCACCGATTCTATGCAAACGACAGTCCGAAGAGGGGACAGGCTCATTTTTCCGCCAAAAATGCGCCTGTACCCTTTCCGGCCCCTCCCTAACAATCGAGCCGCGCGGGCAGATTCACGGTATACTGATAGTAATCCCAGCAAGAAACACAACGCCGGGTAGCGGTCGAACACACTCGTGGACAACCGTAAGCTGGTTGTGGACTTCGCCGAATCACAGGGGCTGGCGCCCGTCGCGGACGCCACGGGCATGCCTTTCACGCCGGTTATCGTCGTGGCGGGGAATCCGTGGGGCGAGGAACGCCTTCGCCGCCGTTTCCCCACTCGCCAGGGCTTCTTGCTCATCGAGCGCGAAGCGGCCGGCATCCTTGCGCAGTGCCGCCGTATGGCCCCCTGCGTTCTGGTTGCCGATCTCGAACTGATCGAGCGTACCGACCAGAAGACTTTCGCATCCATAGCTGATTTCGGCCGCGCCGTCCAGGTCCTGGTCTACAGTAAGGTCGCCGACGATGACGCCATCCGCTCCCTGCTGCGCATCGGATGCATGGGATTCATTCCGGAAACCGCGCCCGTCTCCGTCCTTCAGAAAGCCGTGAAGGCGGTCTCCTCCGGCCAGATGTGGGTCGAACGCCGCCTGCTCACCAGCATGCTCCGCGAACTGCTCTCGTTGCGCAAATCGCCGAAGCTGAGCTCCCGCGAATCCGAAGTGCTTCGGCTCATCGCACAGGGGCACAAGAACCGGGTCATCGCCCAGCGGCTCTCGATTACTCACGACACCGTGCGCTGGCATATCCGCAGCCTCAACGCTAAACTCGGCGTCAAAGACCGCAACGGCATGACGCTCTGGGCGCAGCACAACCTCCGGGAATTGGCCCCGGAGGGGAACGACTCTAAGCCCGAGCCCTCGGTTAACACCCTTCCCTCCTCCTGGTAACTCCCGATGGAGCCCCCCGGGGGGTTTAGTACCCTCTCCTCCGGCGGGGTGGACAGGTAGGATACTGACCCCCCCTTTTTGAGGTGAATCCTTTAGGCGTATAGTCGATCCAAGTACAGGGGGGGCGGTTCATGGCCTCTTTATATAACCCCAGTCAAAATAGAGCGATAACGGAATTTGATCGAAGGCGGCACGTAAGGTTCGACAGCAGCGCCGTGAAGGCGGACGTATCCGTTCTTTCGACCGATACCCCCCACTTTCTCCTCGTGCGCTGCAGGCCTGCCAACGTCTCCTACGGCGGCATGTGCCTCAAGAGTAACCAGGCTTTCGAACCTGGCCGGGAGTATCGCTTCCTGATCCGGCTTCAGGAACCTTTTCGCGATTTCGTGCTCGTCAAGGCGCGTGTGGTATGGACGCGCACTTGGCCGGACCAAAGCGGGTACCGCTTTGGTTTGAAGTTTTTGGAGAGCAGCAAAGGTTGGTTAGGCCCAGAAGACAACAGTACAGAGTGAATCCACATATGACTAATGCTTGCGTCACCTCTCCCGAAGGCCAGCGCACCTTGCCCGAACCCATCCGGGCGGCCAATCAGAAGATGGCGGCGATTCGTTCGGTTCTAAAACAGGTTGCAGCTTCAGACGTTCCCGTAGTTTTGCGCGGCGAGAGTGGTGTTGGCAAGGAAGTTCTTGCCCGGGAAATTCATGCCCTGTCGCCTCGCGCGCACAGGCCGTTCATGAAGATCAATTGCGCCGCCCTGCCGCTCGAGCTGCTCGAAAGCGAACTGTTCGGCTACGAGCGGGGCGCCTACACCGGCGCGATGAAACGGACGCCCGGAAAGTTCGAACTCGCCGACGGCGGGACCATCCTGCTCGATGAAATCGGCGATATGGACATCCGGCTTCAGGCCAAGCTGCTGCATTTTCTTCAGGACCACGAATTCCACCGCCTCGGCGGCCGCGAGACCGTGCGCGTGGACGTGCGCGTGCTCGCCGCCACCCACTGCGACCTCGAAACCGCCATCCAGCAGAACGGTTTCCGGGAAGACCTGTATTTCCGGCTCAACGTCATCACGCTGAATATCCCCGCCCTGCGCGATCGCAAGGACGAGATCATGGGGCTGGCGAAGCATTTTCTTGCCAAGCACGCCGTGCCCGGGATGCCCGTCCCCGAGATCAGCCCGCGCATGCGCGACACCCTGCTCGCGCACGACTGGCCGGGCAACATCCGCGAACTCGAAAACGTCATTCGCCGGTTCCTGGTCTTCGGCGATTGCGACGCGATCGCCGACGAGCTGCTACGCCAGCGGAGCGCGACCCCGCCGGCTCCGGCGCCCTCGCAGCCTCCCGTCCTGTCAGTGGTTCAGGGCAGCGGCCGCAATCGCATCAAGGAACTCAAAGACGTTTACATCGCCAGCGCGAGGGATGAGGGGGATACCATTCTCGAGGCGCTCCGCCAGACCTGCTGGAACCGCAAGCGCGCGGCGGAGCTGCTGAAAATCGATTACAAGCGCCTGCTATATAAGATGAAGAAACTCGGGATAGACTCCCGCGGACTAGCCGCCAAGGCCAACGCCTCCATCCGCGTGATGTCCGTATAGCCGGGCGCAAACAAACGGCTCCCCCGCCGCCGGATCGCGCCGGCGGCGGGGGAGCTTCGCTTCACAACACTTACGGCTTCGGAATCACGGCCGTCGCCTGGTTCGAGTAGCCGCTCTCCTTCTTGCTGCTGTCCACGCTCGTGCAGACGTAGTAGTAAGTCTGCCCGGCCTGGACCGTGCTATCGGTGTAGGTCGTCAGCGGAATCACGCTCGAGTTCAGCTTTGTGTACGGCCCGCCGGAAACCGTGGCCCGGTACACGTTGTACCCCGAGACGTTCGTGGACTGGCTCGCGCTCCAGCTCACCGTCGCCGAGTGTGCGACGGCGTTCTGCACCGTCTGGGTCAGCGCCGCTGACGTGCTGGCGTTATGCGTGCTGTCACCGGCGTACACCGCCGTGATCGAGTGCGAACCCACCGCGAGCGACGAAACCGAAAGCGTTGCCCTGCCGCCGGACAGCGTCCCGGTCCCCAGCACCGTAGAGCCGTCGCGGAACTGCACGCTGCCGGTCGCCGTACCGCTGGTCGCCGTCACATTGGCCGTGAATGTCACCGCCTGCCCCGAGGTGGACGGATTCGCCGAAGAACTCACCGTCGTGGTCGTGGCCGGGTTGGAGTTCACCGTCACCGAAACCGCCGCCGACGTGCTGGCCGCGTAGGTCGAATTTCCCGTGTAATAGGCGGTCAGCGAGTGGCTGCCGGCGCTCAGCGTGCTGGTGGCGAGCGACGCCCTGCCGCTCGACAGAGTCGCCGTGGCCAGCACCGTCGAGCCGTCGCGGAACTGAACGCTGCCGGTCGGCGTTCCGCTTGACGAAGACACAGTGGCCGTCAAAGTCACCGCGCCGCCCGCCGCAACGGAAGTCGCCGAGGCGCTCAGGGCCGTCGTCGTCGCCCGGGCGCTGGTGCTGTTCACCGTCTGCGCGAGCGCGTTCGACGTGCTGCCCGTGTAGGTGCTGTCGCCGCTGTAGACCGCCGTGATCGTATGGGACCCGGCGCTCAGCGTGGTCGTGCCGAACGACGCCCGGCCGCCCGAGAGAGCAACCGTCCCGAGCACGCTCCCCCCGTCGCGGAACTGCACGCTGCCGGTCGGCGTTCCCGACGCCGCCGTCACCACCGCCGTGAACGTCACCGCCTGGCCCGACGTGGACGGATTCGCGGAGCTGGCCAGCGCCGTTGTCGTCTGCGGGTTCACCTTCACTGTCTGGACCAGCGCCGCCGACGTGCTCGTCGAGCACGTTCCGTCGCCGCTATAAACCGCCGTGATCGTATGGGCGCCCACCCCCAGCGCGCTCGACGACATCGCAGCACGGCCGCCCGAAACGGCCGCCGTCCCCAGCACCGTCGAACCGTCGCGGAACTGCACGGTGCCGGTCGGCGTCGCATTCGAAGCACTGATGACCGCCGTCAGCGTGACCGCCTGCCCCGCGGTGGAAGGATTCGGCGAGGAGCTGACCACCGTCGACGTGGGGCTGTTCACAGGCGTGGTCGCCGTCGTCGGCTGGAAGATCACGTCCACCCAGTAATTGCTGGCGTTCCAGATCTGGCTGGGGAACCGGCTGCTCGTTCCGTAGGAGTAAACCCCGGCGCTCGCCGCCGCATGCAACGGAGCAACATCGAGCGCCTGGCCGAAGAACTGTTCGTTGGTCGAGTAGTGCCCCCTCGGCGCATAGTAGGAGATTACGTAAGTCGTTTTCGCCTGGATCGCCACCGGCTTCGAGAACAGCGCCTGCTGCCATCCCGACGCCGTTTCGTTCGAGAAGGTCACCGTCGCCAGATTCTGGCCCGAGCTCGACCACAGGTTGCCCGTGTGCGTGCCCATGTTGTTGGCACCCTTATAGAACCTTACCCCCGTGACGTTTCCCGCTACGTCCGAAGTGAATTTCAAACCCACCTCGATCGCGTTCGTATCGCCATCGTCGATGAGCGCCGGAGTTGCTTTCGAATTCCAGAAACTCACGCTGCCCGCCGGAGCCGCCGGAGCCGCCGTCTGAGTGCTCGTGCGGAACATGACGTCCACCCAGTAATTACTCGAGTGCCAGCTCTGGTTCGGAAACGCGCTCGATTTCCCGTATTTATAAACGCCGGTCGATCCGGCCGGCGCGTGCAGCGGGGCGTTGTCCGCCGCCGAGTTGAAGAAATACTCGTTGATCGAATAGTGGCCGTTCGGCGCGTAATAGGAAACCACGTAGGTCGTGTTCGCCTGTATGTTCACCGGCGAGGAGAACAAAGCCTGCTGCCAGCCCGAGGCCGACTCGTTGGCGAAGGTAACCGTCGCCAGCTTCGTGCCGCTGCTCGACCAGAGGCTTCCAATGTGCGTTCCTGTGTTCGCCGCGGCCTTGTAAAACCGGACGCCTGTAACGGCTCCCGCGACGTCAGAGCGGAACTTGAGGCCGAGCTCCACGCCGCCGCTGTCGCCACCGTCAACCTGCGCCGGCTGCACGGTCGAGGACCAGATACTCAGATCCTGCCCGTGCGCAACGGCCGGGAGTAGGGCTACACAGAAAACAGCTTTGGAGACATGGGCTCGAAGTGATCTTACTAACATATTAACCCTCGGTAATGAAAACTGTGAGGCGCTTACGAGCCTTCAGTAACCAGGGCCACGGGCGTGGGCTTGGCTTGTTGCATCTTTTCGGCGCTCGGTTAGTGCACTCCGGGGACCAACGCCTCAGGAGCAGCTATCTGCCTGCTAACTCAGCGGACCCGAAAGCCGAATCGGACACAGAAGTGTAATTATTGCATGGAGTTTTTGTGTAACTATTTCTGACCGCGCCTGTGACCCGGCGCACCTCCAGAGTGAGGGTAGTACTATCACCGCGCAACAGGGTTAGTACTTAGGTGTTCGAGGGGGATTTTGCTAATCTCTTTTGTGGGTAACGGGCGACACAGATGCGGGTAGACCGCCACCCACGGCCGTTGCCCGTTTCGTGGCCGGACCTTAAATGAAAAGGACATTCAGGTCTGTTCGCCGCTTTTTCGCCCGCGCCCGACACCCCAGCGACTCCCTGCCCGGCAGCGGCCTGTCCCCACCACCCTAGATCACGCGCTGGCAATTACTACGCAGTTGCGATTTTTCGGGCAACTCCGGCGGCCTTCCGTTCGGAGAAGGCCGAACGCAATGATCCGCGTGCATCCGTGTCCATACGCGGCCCGACAAATTGTAGAATTGAAGAAGCCCGGGGCGCGTAGCTCAGGTGGATAGAGCACCTGCCTTCTAAAAACGCGAGTCGTTAGGTATAGAGAGTCATCAAGGCGTACTTGGTGGCTCTCTTTTCATTGGCTTACGGGTAACGATGTGTTACTGAGCGGTATCGGGGAGTATGCCGATTTACCCCTACGCTTTGCCTATCGCGTGTACGGAAGTGTGTACACGCCCCTTCACTTCGCCTTCGGCTTCCCCCAGCGCGCGGCCGCTGCCTTGCGGGCGATCTCTGAGCGCTGCTCGGCGGTGAGCTTCTCCATGCGGGCGGCGCCGCTCTTCCGGCCGCCCGTCTTCCCCATGCGCTTGAAAAACGCCAATGAGAGCCGTTTCGCCATTCGCCCCTATACTAAACCCCCTTTGGCAAGCCGGTCAAGATTTCTCTTGACAAGCTGAAGGGGGTTCAGCATAATTGCTCTGTAGTTTTCATCTCACGTTCAAAGGAGAGGAAATGGCAATCAAGAAAGCGAAGCGGGGCAAGCCGGCCGCTTCGAAGGACATCAGGACGATCGGGGACCTGGCCGAGGTCTATATGCGAGGAATCGTGCGGCTGGCAAAGGAGAGGGCATGAAGGCCAGCAAGGCGAAGGCCGGCAAGCGGGCCGCGGAGAAGCCGGAAGCGAAAACGGACAGGACCGGAATCATGCCATATCCTGTGCCGTTGCCCTGGGGCTATGAATGGATCGCCTACCACATCGGGCCGGAGATGCACAAAACCTCGGGCCCTATGGTCATTCTGGTTCGGAAAGACGCCCCGAAATCGAGACAGGACTTCCTGAAAATGATTGCGGAATTGGGCGTCCAACATGCCCACGGCTCGGATACCCCCCCTTCGGACGTGCACACCACCGCGATCTGAGAAAAGAGAACACATGAATGTTTTGGGGGCGCCGTCCTACCTCGGCGCCCCCTCACCCCCCCTAAGACCCGAACAACTGCGGCATCGTCCGAATCGGTTCTGGCGATTTCGCCATAACCGATTTAGCGGCCTCCGATTTCCTGTCACCCCCGCCTTTCCGCTGACGCTTTTTTGCCTCTGCCTTCAGCAACGGCTGGTTAGCCTGACTCACCTCCAGGGGCGCCGTCCTACCTTCGGCGCCCCTGATCCTTCCGAACATTTCCCCGTAGAAACGTTTTGAGCCCTCCCCGCTACCTTGCCCCTCGGAAGCCCCTTCGGGCGCGTCCTGGGGCTTCTGTGCGCGAAGAGTGGGCATTTCAAAAAAGGGGCGCGGCCGTTGCAAACCGCGCCCCGCGAGCTTTCAGCCGTTCCGGACGGGAAGGAGAGGAAAACCGCCCGGAGCGAAAGCGCGCCGTCCGTTATTCCGACACGGGCTCGACGATGAGCCCGTCCGGGTCCTGGTAGGGGCGACCGTTGAGCTGGGCTTCGAGAATCTTTCGCTTCCGTTCGAGTTCCGCCAGCTCGGCGGAAGCCTTCTGGTATTCGCCCTGCTTTCTTCCGAGCTCGAACACGACCGCGCGGTACCGGTTCTCAACGTCTGCGAGCCCCTGTTCGGCCGTCGCAACTTCGGTCTGCCAGGCCGCAGTCTCGTCCGCAGTCGGGTAGCTTGCGGCCGGTGGCCGGCGGCTGTAAGCCGACGTGACGGCTTCTTTCTCCCGGAGAAGCCGTTCCTGTACGCCATGCAACCTGCTGTTGATCTCCCCCACCTGCTGTTGCAGGAGCAGAGTGCGATCTAAGGTCGCGCGGCATTCCGCGTACACCTGGTTATACTGCTCCTGCAAGTCCGCCTTACGGGCCGCGCGCTGCGCGTCGAGGCGTTCACAGACGCGCGCGCGCAGGCTCTCCACCTCCGCGACCAGATCTTGATTGGTGGCCGGGTCCTTCGAGAGGTCATGGAGGATCAGCGCAAAGCCGTCTTTTGCATTCGGAGCGGGCGGCCTCATCCGCGAGCGTACGGGAATATCTGTGGCCGGCCAGGACATCGGAGCGGGCGGCGCGGGCGCCGCAGTCCCGGCTCTTTCCCTCACGAATCTTTCAATGCGATCGATCAGCGGACCGGACGTCATGTAAGATCCACCCGGGTTGAACATGCTACTCGCCCTCCTCGGCGATTAGAAGGCCTCTCCCAACCGCCAGTGTGACCACGGCCATCGGGAAAGGTTCGGGAGGGAGATCTGGCTCATTTGGATCAGCGATGATCGCAACGAAGCCAGCCAGCGGAAACAACTCCCATCCCTTATCGTGAATTAGCGTCCCGGTGCCCACCGATGTTTCGATGGAAGGGTTGTTACCTGTCACGACCCAGATCGGCCGCCCGCAGTTGTGAATGAGCAGTTGATCTTGCTTACCATCGCCGTCTGGCACCTCGAATGTGTGCGAGATCGCGCTGGCGACAATCTGAAAGCTGCCGGAGATTCCCGCGGTAGGTCTGCCCACTCTTCTGTACAATTCGTTCCCGCGCGAACAGGCTATGGAATTATCGAACCGCATGCTACTTCCCTCCTTTGCGGATTGCGTCGTAAGCCGTTTGAATCTGCTCATACGGGCCCGGCTCGGGCTCCTGTGAATCGGTCGCCCGCATCCGGCGCCGGTAATTGAAGCCGCACGATTCCGCCACGGCTCCCTCCATGTGTTCCAGGCCACTCGGTTCCACGTCCTGGGCGCGAGCGCGGCGGCGATCGCTCCAGTCGTCCAATAGCTCCCGGATCTCGCGCAGCGCTGCCATGTCGTCCGCCGTGATGTCCGGCGGCGCCGCATCGGCCGCGCGTACGCGCCCGGCCAGGCGATCGGCGACGAATTGCAGCCGCTCTTCGCGGGTCATTGAATTGAAACCCCGCGGGCAGCCTGACTCGACCAAAGTGACGCGGATCGTGCCGTGTTTGTCCGCTCCGGTGTAAACTCGCATTGATTTTCTCCTGGGTTTATCTTCCTCGTAACAAAATGTCCGGGAACGCAACCGCGTTCACCGCTACAACTTCCGTGTACCAGTCGTTGCCGCGTCCCCGCGTGTCGCCGACGTGCCGGATGCCCGCCACCACGTAGAGCCCGTCCACACTTGGGATGGGCGGCAGTTGCCCGTACTGGAACGGGTGCGGCTGAATGACCGTGCCGGCCGCGAGCTGCACCACGTCGCCGATTCGCACCTGTGGGTCGAGCAGCACCCGGAACACAACCCCGTCCTGCGTCTGCTCGGGCACGCCGATCAGCGTTCTTTTGACCAGCCCTTGCTTGGTGCCGCCGGTCGTGTAGGAGCCCGGCAGCTCCGGAGGGCCGTAGGCGTAATCCGGGTCCTTGGGCGGAGACTTCGGATCGAAGGACCGGACGTTCAGGCCGTTCGGGCTCACCCAATAGAACAGGTTGTTTTGCCGCATGATCTCCCCAATGGGTTCATACGGCCGCCCGTGGAACACCTGGCCGCGCGAGTACTTTGCGCGGCTCAGTCGCTCCCGCGCGCCGGCGTCGATGTTCTCGATCGCGATGGGCGTTCCGGCCTGCCCGCAGATTTGCTTCACCGCGTCGTAGTCCGTCGCGCCTTTCTCGATCGATATGCTCACGGAGTTGAGGGTGTTCTCGACCAGGCCGGTCACGAGCCGCAGGATCAGCTTGTAATCGACCACGTTCTCGCGCGTCCAGACCGGCTGAAGTACCTGCCCGCGGTAGAGCACGTTCGCGCCCGGGTCGAACTTGCCGTTGGCGTCCGACTGGTAGCCGGCGCTGACGGTGACCGCGTTGCCCAACTCGATCCGGGTATCGCGCTGCTTCCAGATGGTGGCGAAATCCGGGGCTCCCGCCCGGATGCGGCTAGCGGTTTCGGAGGCGAGATTGTAGATCGTGACGATGGCCTGCCAGTAGATTTTCTGTGGGTACATCTCGATCACAAACGTGGCGCGCAACGCTTCTTCGAACTGGCTGCTCGCCACCACGAGATGTTCGCCGTCGCTCGTATCCACGGCGACGTGCCACGCGCGGCCGAAGAACGGCAGGGGTTGGGCGGTCGAGGCCATTACCGACCTCCCATCCATTCCCGGCCGAGCGCCGAAGTCACTTCTGACAACACCTCGCCGGCCCCCTCGCACTCTGCCTGGAGTTCCGCGAGCTCAGGCACCCGCTCGCCTTCCGCGGCGCGCTCTCGCGCGTCCTGAAGCCGGAGAATCGCACTGCCGAGGGCCTCGGCGGCCTGGTCCGCCTTCTGCTCGAGTTCTCGAATCTGTTCGAAGTTCATCGTCCCCCCTATTGGCTCGCGTTGATCGGATCGCCGGGCGCCGGCACGGGTCCGCTCAGGTACGCTTCCACCACCTCTTTGAGACACCCCCCGAACGTGGCGTCCGACGCGCACAGGCGCTCCAACTCGGCGCGAGCGGCCGCGTTGCCCTGTGTGGCCCGCGCCAGTGCCCGCACCAACCGCTTGTCATTGGGATCGCCAAGCTTGGCCTCGATTGCGTCGAGACGTCGCATCAGATCTTTCATCGCGAGGCCCTCCGCGTGTACGTTCGCGTTACGCGCCCGTGCTTCCGTTCGCTAAGTGCCTTGTTTCTGTTGGTAGTTGCCATCTTGACCTCCTGCTGCTCCCGAAGGAGTGCTAAGATTTCCTGTCCTCTTCGATGGCCCGCTCGACGTTTTGCAGGCGTTCCTCAACGTCGAAAAGCCTGGTCGCATTCACCAGCGAATCCAAGCCGCTCCGCGCGGCCGTGGCCTTCTCCGAACCTCGGGCCGTCGAGTCCTCGCAGACGCCGCGCAGTGTCCGCACAAACACGAGCGCCGAGTCATGCAGAGCATTGACCGCCTCCTCGAGAGCCTGCTTCCGGGCCGCCCTCATCCGGTCCTGAAAGTCGTCGCGCCCCCGAAGCCGCCACAGGGCGCTACGGGAGATCGGCGCCTGTCGGCAGATCTCGTTCAGGGAGTGGCCCGCGAGCAGCAACATCATCACGAGATCCTCGCGCGCGCGTGTGTGTTCCGCCGCGTGCCGCGCTGTTTTATCCATT
>JBLNDJ010000012.1:0-130216 GCA_050261515.1 Acidobacteriota bacterium
CCGCCGGTGGACACGGTGCCGGTGGAGCAATTGCAGGAGCCGCAGCAGCAGAACGCGCCGCAGGCGACCGGGGCGACGCCCATGATGCTGGTGCCGGTGCCTCAGGCGCAAGCGCCGGCGCAACCGGCGGCAGAGCCGGCCCCGGCTTCGCCAAATCAGTAGAAAGAGGCCGGAAAGAATGAATCACCTCAAAGTCGGTCTGGTGATCGCGAACCAGGAGCTCTGGCGGCAGGTGCAGGCCTGCATCCAGACGCTCCCGGTGCGTGTGATGCTCGAGCAACGCGGGCTGGGCGACCCTGCCGGTTTGCTCGGCCAGATCGAGCAGTTGCGGCTGGATGTCGTGATCATCGACATCACGCAGCTTTCCGAGCCGTTCGAGAACGTCATCCGGAAGATCAAGTCTTGCTCGGCGGCGCCGCTCATCATTGCGCTGAACGACACGGCCGAGCCGGAGACGATTCTGGGCGCGATCCGCGCGGGCGCGAACGAGTTTCTTTATCCGCCGTTTGAAGACGGGCTGCACAAGGCGCTCGAGCGCCTGGCGGCCGAGCAGGCGAAAATCCAGGCCGCCTCGCACCCGAAGCACCTGGGCAAAACAATCGGGTTCGTTTCGGCCAAGGGCGGCTGCGGGGCGACGACGATTGCCTGCCACGTTGCCGTCGAGATCCAGAAGGCGACCTCGCAGGAAATCCTGCTGGCCGATCTGGACATGGACGCCGGGCTGGTCGGCTTCCTCATGAAATCCAAGTCGAGCTACACGGTTCTGGACGCGATCCGGAACGTGCACCGGCTGGACGCGAGCTACTGGAAGGCGCTGGTCTCGAACGGGCACGCTGGCCTGGAGGTGATCTCGGCCCCGCAGACGGCGACCGTGCGCGAGACGCTGGACGGCGAGCCGTTCCGGCACGTGCTGCGCTTCGCGCGTTCTTCCTACGATTGGATCGTCGCCGACCTGGGCCGCAGCCTGAGCCAGTTGACGGCGGCGATGCTGGAGGAAATCGACGAGACATACCTGATCGCGACGCTCGACCTGCCGTCGTTGCACCAGGCCAAGCAGGTCGTGCAGTCGCTGCTCGACACGGGCTACAGCCGGAATTGCCTGCGCCTGATTCTGAACCGGATGCCGAAGCGCCCGGATTTCGAGCCCGCGCAGATTCAGAAGGTGCTGGGGCTGCCGATCTTCGAGACGCTGCCGAACAATTACCCCGAGCTGTTTGAAGCTTATTCGGAGGGCACGCTGCTGCCGCCCTCTGCCGAGCTGGCCAAATCGCTGGCCGGGCTGGCGGGGAAGATCGCGGGCGTGCAGCCGGTCAGGGAAAAGGGAAAAGGCAAGCTGAATCTGTCGTTCTTCTGAAGCGCGGCGTCCGGCCGCGCGTAGGAGCCGGCGGGAACTCCGTCCGGCGTTGCAGTGAATCACCAGAAAGGATGTTGCGGTAAATGAGCACCAATTTGGCGCCACCAAACCGGGCCGGCGATGCCGGCTGGGTCAACCGGTTGATGAATTCGCAGACGCCGTCGCCCGAGTACCAAGAGCTGAAGTTCGCTCTGCACCGGAAACTGCTCGAGCGGATCAACCTGGAAGTGCTGTCGGCGCTCGGCGGCGAACGCGTCCGGGGCGAAATCCGGGCGGCGGTGGCGAAACTGCTCGAAGAAGAGAGCACGCCGCTCAGCCGGCTCGAAAAGGAGCGGATCACCGAAGAGGTCCTGAACGAAGTGTTCGGGCTCGGGCCGCTCGAGCCGCTGCTGCAGGATCCCACCGTATCGGACATCCTGGTGACGACGCCGCGGCTGGTCTACGTGGAGCGCCACGGCAAGCTGCACCGCACGCCGGTTGAGTTCAAGGACAACGGGCACCTGCTGAGGATCATCGAGAAGATCGTGTCGCGCGTCGGAAGGCGCGTGGACGAATCATCTCCTCTGGTGGATGCGCGCCTGCCGGACGGCTCGCGCGTGAACGCCGTGATTCCGCCGGTGGCTGTTGACGGCCCGCTGCTGTCGATCCGCCGTTTCCGAAAAGACCCTATCCAGGCCGAGGAGCTGATCAAGAACCTCACGTTCACCGAGGGCATGCTGCAAATCATGCAGGCGTCGGTGAAAGCACGGCTGAACATCATCATCACGGGCGGCACCGGCTCGGGTAAAACGACGCTGCTCAACGTGCTTTCGGGCTACATCCCCGAGGACGAGCGCATCGTCACCATCGAGGACGCGGCCGAATTGCAGCTGCGGCAGCAGCACGTGGCGCGCATGGAGTCGCGGCCGCCGAACATCGAAGGGCAGGGCGCGATTCGCATTCGCCAGCTCGTCATCAACTCTCTCCGTATGCGGCCCGACCGCGTGGTGGTCGGCGAGGTGCGTGCCGAAGAAGCGCTCGACATGCTCCAGGCTATGAACACCGGCCACGACGGCTCGCTGACGACGATCCACGCCAACAGCCCGCGCGACGCCATCGGCCGCCTGGAGGTGATGGTCGGCATGGCCTCGAACATGGGCGTGCGCTCGATCCGGCAGCAGGTGGCGTCGGCCGTGGACCTGTTCATTCAGGTGGCGCGCTTCAGCGACGGCTCGCGCCGCGTCACGCACATCACCGAGTGCGTCGGCATGGAAGGAGAGCAGGTTACGACGCAGGACGTCTTCGTGTTCGAGAAAACCGGGGTCCGGGAGGACGGCCGGGTGGTGGGCCGGTTCCGGCCGACCGGCATCCGCCCGAAGTTTTACGAACGGTTGAAGGCGGCGGGAATCGTGCTGCCGCCGTCCGTGTTCCAGACGACTGTGGAGATCCATTGAGGTAACTATGCTCGGACTGGTAGCACTGGTCTTTCTGGTCCTGTTCGCGGTCATTGTTCTGACCGTCGCGCTCGGGTGGAACTACCTGGAAGCGCAGAAAAAGAAAAAAGTCTCCGAGATGCTCCAGAGTGCCGTGGGCGATGCCCGGCAGGTGGAGACCAAGGTGTTGATGGACGCCGCGGGCAGCGGCGAAGACGCGCTCAAGCAGTTCATCGGCCGCTTCAACTTCGCCAAGAAGATGGAGACGAAGATCCAGCAGGCCGGGCTGACCATGAGCCTCAACGCGCTGCTGATCCAGATGCTGGTTCTGTCGGTTCCCGGAGCGCTGATCGGGGCGAAACTCAACCCGTTGATGTTCCGCTGGTTGAGCGCCATGGTGCTGGGACTCGCCGGGGCGACGGTGCCGTACTTATACGTGAGCCGCCAGCGGACCAAGCGGTTGGGCGCCTTCGAGGAGCAGTTCCCGGAAGCGCTCGAATTTCTCTCGCGCGCCATGCGCGCCGGGCACGCGTTTTCGATCGCGCTCGAGATGCTGTCGGAGGAATCGCCGCAGCCGCTCGGCAACGAGTTCCGCAAGGTGTTCAATGAGCACAACCTCGGCCTGCCGATCGAGACTGCGCTGGGGAACCTGACCGAGCGCGTTCCGCTGCTCGACGTGAAGTTCTTCGTTTCGGCGGTGTTGCTGCAGCGCGAGACGGGCGGCAACCTGTCGGAAATTCTGACGAAGCTGGCGGCTGTGATTCGCGAGCGGTTTAAATTGAAGGGCCAGGTCAAGGCGGCGAGCGCCCACGGGCGCATCACCGGGTCGATCCTGACGATCATGCCGATCGCGCTCATGTTCGGACTGCTGATCATTGCGCCCGGCTACCTGCAAGGAATGATCGAGGACCCGGACGGCCGCATCATGGTCGCCAGCGTGATCGTGATGATCTTCATCGGCCATCTCACCATCCGCAAAATCGTGAACATCAAGGTGTGACTTTATGCTGCTCGCATTCGCAATCTCCGTTTTTGTGCTCATGGCCGTGGTGATCGCGGCTTTCGGCTATCGCATGGTGGTGAAGCCGGCGCAGTTCAACGAGCGGCTCGACAGCATGGTTGCGCCCATCGATCCAGCGCCGGTTCAAGCAGGGCCGCAGCAGAAATGGCTGGTGCGCGTGGTCCAGACGATCGGCGAGCAGGCTCCGATCTCGCCGGCCGACGCGAGCCTGGCGCGGCGGATCCTGATCGCGGCCGGCTACAGGTCAGAGCGCGCGGTCAGGGTGTATTACGGCTGGAAGATCGCGCTCGCCGTGGTGGGGCTGGTGGTCGCCGTTTTCGCCTTCGGGTCCATCGACAACCCGGTACTACGGATTATTGTGTTTCCGGCGGCCGTTGGGGGCGGGTTCTTTGTGCCGAACCTGATGCTCGACAAGTTAGTCGCAAAGCGCCAGGAGCGGATCCGCTTTGCGCTGCCGGACGCTCTCGACCTGATGGTGGTCTGCATGGAGGCGGGGCTCGGGCTCGACCAGGCCATCGCCAATGTGAGCCGCGAGCTGAAGGCGACGCACCCCGATATCAGCGAAGAACTCGGCCTGGTGACCTTGGAAATGCGAGCGGGCAAGCGACGCGTCGAGGCCTTGAAAAACCTGGCCGACCGCACGGGTGAGTCGGAGCTGAAGAAGCTTGTCGCCACCATGATTCAGGCCGATCGCTTCGGCACCAGCGTCGGGGAATCGTTGCGGACGCACGGCGACTTCATGCGTGTGAAACGCCGCCAGGAAGCCGAGGAGCGGGCCGCGAAAGTCGGTGTTAAGCTCGTGTTTCCGATTTTTCTGTTTATTTTGCCGGCCATGCTCGTCGTGGCAGCCGGCCCCGGTCTCTTGCAGTTGTTCAAGAATCTGTTCCCGTTGATGCGCGGCTTCGGGAAATAAGGGAACGAATGTTGAAACGCTCACTTTAGAAAAGGAGAATTGTCATGACCGAAAACCAGATCTTGTCGGCGGTTCTGTGGATCGTCGCGGGTGGAATCCTGATCCTGCTCATCATGCGCCGCCGCAAGCGCAAGATGCAGGGCTAGTATCCCCCTCAGACTGCAATCTTCGCCAATCGAACTTTTCAGCCGGCGGCGGCTGCCCGCGCACGCCGCCGCCGGGTGAGTGTGTATGAGAGCGATCGCCGTCATCCCGACTTACAACGAAAGCGCGAACCTCGAGGAGTTGGTCCGGCGGATCGAGGCGTGCGCTCCCGGGCTGGATCTTCTGGTCGTTGACGACAACTCGCCCGACGGGACCGGTGAGATCGCCGATCGCCTGAGTGCGGCGCGACCGGGCCGCATCTCTGTGCTCCACAGGGAACGGAAAGACGGGCTCGGGAGGGCCTATGTGGCGGCATTCCGGAAAGTGCTGGCGGAAGGCTACGATGTCATCCTCCAGATGGATGCCGACCTGTCGCACGATCCCGTTTATATCCCCAAGCTGCTCGCCCGCCTGGAGCGCTGCGACCTGGTGCTCGGCTCGCGGTACGTGCACGGCATCAACGTCGTCAACTGGGATTTCAAGCGACTGCTTCTTAGCAAACTCGCCGGGATGTACGTCCGCGCGGTGACCCGCATGCCCGTCTCCGACCCCACGGGCGGGTTCAAGTGCTGGCGGCGCGCGGCACTCGAAGCGATGCCTCTCGACAGGATCTTCGGCGCCGGCTACGTCTTTCAGGTGGAGATGAACTACAGCGCGTATCGAGCCGGGTTCCGCATCGGGGAAGAGCCGATCATCTTCTACGAGCGGAATCTGGGCGCTTCGAAGATGGACTGGCGGATCATCCTGGAGGCGCTGTTTGGCATCGTCCGCGTACGCTTTTCGCACGGCGCTAGGCGCGCCGCGCGGACCCGCCCGAAAGACTGGCCCGCGGCGGAGTGCGCCGAACGGTGATCGGGCAAGGCGCGCGCTGGATGCTTCCGTCCGAGCGCGAAGTCAGAATCGTTTGCGTCCTGATGATCGGGGCCGCGCTGGCGTTGCAGACGGCCTCGCTGATTCGCGGGGCCCGCGGAGGGCCGCTGTTCGGGCACGAACTCGGCAGTGACTTCGCCTGCTTCTATTCCGCGGCAAGAATTCTCAACGAGCATTCCGGCGCCTCGCTCTACGACCTGAAACTTCAGGACCGCCTGTATCACGCCGTCATCCCTTACGCGGACCCGGCCCGAGCGCTGCCCTACGCGTATCCGCCGTTCGTCGCGGCGGCATTCCGGCCGCTCGGGTATCTGCCGTTCGCATGGGCCTATGCGGCGTGGCTGGCCGCCGGGGCGGGCCTGTACGCCCTCGGCCTGTACCTGATCTGCCCCCCAGCGCTGCCCCCGCGGACGCGCGCCACGGCCGTGCTGGTCGCGGCGTCGTTCTCACCGTTCCTGTTCGAAGCGTGGGGCGGCGGCCAGCTTACGGCGATCGGCTTTGCGGCGCTTGCGGCGGCTATCCGGCTGGAGCGGTCCGGGCGGCCGTTCCTGGCCGGATGCGCAGCGGGCATCTGCCTCTATAAGCCGACGCTGCTGGTGATTATGCTGCCGCTGTTCGCGATCGCGCGCCGGTGGCGCATGCTCGCGGGAGTATTCGCCGGCGCCGCCGCGCTCGTGGCGGCCGGGATAGCCGGAGCCGGACTCGATGCATTCCGGGGCTACCCGGCCGTTGCCGGCCTCTATCGCCGCCTGCTCGCGGAGACGCCATGGGTGTTCCAGGAAGACAAGTTCATCGACCTGAACACGTTCATCCGGCTGCTGCCCGGCGGAAATTCGGTTGTGGGCAAGGGGATTTTTCTGCTTGCCGCCGCGGGCGCGTTCAGTCTGGGGGCGTGGCTCTGGGCGCGATACAACGCGTGCGGTCCGGAGGGACGCGCCGCCTGCTGGGCCGCCGCCCTGCCGCTAACGCTGCTCGCAAGCGTGTACGCTCCAATCTACGACGCGACGCTGGTCGTCCTCAGCGGGTTTCTGATCGCCGGCATTGTGTACACGCCGGAGCACGCACGATTTGCCGCCGCGTTCGAGGCGCTCACGCTCGTTCTTTATCTGGCGGCCATTGCGAGCCAGCCGCTGGCTCGAGTGCTGCACGTGCAGATCGTCACGATCGCGCTGGCTGCGTTTGCGGGGTTTGCGGCGTACCTGGCGTTTGATCAGGGCAGCAGCGCGTGCAAGCCGAGGAACGCGTAGGTTCCGAGCGCAATCACCGCGCCCTGCGGCAGCCGGAACGATAGCGGGCTGTTCACGTCGAGCTCTTCGCTTTTCATGTGCGGCGCGCGCCAGTGCGCGAGCTCCGCGACGATGTATCCCGTGTTCCACAGCGTCCTCTTGAAGCGGCCCTTCCCCAGCATGAGCGCGATGGCAAGCACTCCGCCGAGCAAGCCCGAGATGATGAAGATTGCGACCCAGTCGCGCCAGCCCACCATGGCGCCCACGGCCGCGAGCAGTTTCACGTCGCCGGCGCCGCGCGCGTGCAGAGCGTAGAGCGGAAAGTTTATCGCCATGGCCAGCAGGAATCCGAAGAACGCGTATTGCAGGCCTGCCCACACCGATTCGGCGAGAAAGGCATTCAGGGCGAACCCGGCCAGCACCGAGGGCAGGGTGAGCCAGTTCGGGATCCGGCGCCAGCGTATGTCGTAGTAGCCGGCTATCAGCACTACAAGAGCCAATAGAACTTGAGTGGCGGGAACGAGACGTTCGAGCATGGTTGGTTTCCCGGAAAGTATACTACGGCGCTCACCAGGCGATCGGTGCCAGCCGCGCCGTTTCGCCTGCCGCGAACGGCCGGACGCACCGGTCCGGCGGACCCGCGCAGACCACGGCGTAGAGCGGCAGGTCGCGTGGTTCAACGACGTACCCGCCCGTCTGAAGCAAATAGCTTTCCCCATAGCCGGCCAGAACGACCGGATTGGCGGCCACGGCGCGGACGCGGAACTGGTGCGTGGATGGCTCGTAGTTGCCGTAGCTGAAACAGCGCCCGATGCAGGCGCGGTCGATCATGTGGCTGATGGGATCGATGCGGACATAGGGCGAGGCCATGCCGTTGCTGAAGCGTTGCCCCGGCGGGAGGGCGCTCACCGCGGCCTCGACCGAATCCTCGATGTGGTTCAGCGCGCGCGTATCGGTATAGAGGAACGCGAAGTACACCGCCGCAAGCGCGGCCATCGCGGCCTTCAGCGGACGCGGCGGACTCGCCGCCGCAAGCGTCACGCAAACCGCCACCGCCGTGGCGAGCGACATACGATCGCTGATGTACACCAGCATGTGCCTGTAGCCCGGCAGAAGGATCGCCGTCGGGATCAGGACAACGCCCGCCGCTGTCAGGAGCGCCACCTGGAAGGGAACTCTCCGGAGCGGGTCCGCCACTTGCGCGAACATCATCGCCCAGATCAGGAGCAGCAGGAACGCGAGGATCAGGTACTTCGGGCCGTAGATCCAAAGCTGATCCGCACCCGTCGCAAACATCGTTTGCCCGGCATAGGCGCGGGTGGGGAAGCGGGCCATGAGGAATATCCGGAGCGCGACGACGAAAAGCAGCGCGGCCACCGGAAGCGCGATGCGGAGTCGCGCCCGCCGCGCGAGCCAGGCGTAGATCGCCACCGCAATCGCCCAGGCTAGGGGCAGGGCGTGGGCAAGGAAAGCTAGCGCCACGAGGAACGGGACCGCGAAATAACGGCGCGCCTGGAGCGCGGCCAGCGCCCAGAGGCAGAACCCGAACGAGAGATAGAAATTGAAGAAGCCATAGTGGAACACCGCGCCGTAGCCCAGCATCGCGAGGCACGGCATGAGAAACCACGCGCGGCGCCCGGTGACCGTCCACGCCAGCGCCGCCCCGCCCCACACGAGAATCTCCACCGAAGCCGCGACTGCGATCTTCTGTGCCCAGGCGGAGCCCACGGCGCTCGTCAGCCACGCGAGCACGAGATCGAACAGCACGTTCGTGAATTGCGGGACGACGACCAGGCCCGGCGCCTTCCCCTGCTCAATCAGCGTGGCAAGCCAGGTGTTATAGGCGTGGCTTGCCAGGTCGCCCGCCTGAACCCGCGATTGCCAGAAGCAGGGAATCGCCAGCGCGGCCGCAACCAGAACGACGCGCTTCGCGCTCACGCGATCTCCACCAGCTTCATTCTCGACGATGCCCCCGTTTTGATACGGACGCGAGACTTCGGCACGCCATACCGTGCGGCCAGCGTCGCGATCAGTTCCTCGTTGGCTTTGCCTTCCGCGGGCGGCGATTTCAGGTAAACAACGAGGCTGCCGCCGGGTTCCTCTTCGATGCGAGGCTTCTTCGAGTTCGGCTTTACCTTGATCTGCACCACCATGTTTGTGTACCGTTATGCGCATGCCGCAGCACAAAAGTAAAGTAAGCAGACGGGCCATGGCGACAGCCGCGCTGGCGGGCATCGGGCTGGGCGCCTGGGAGGTCCCCGAGGCCGCCGGCAAAGATGCCCCGATCTCCCCCAAAGACAACCTCAAAATCACGAAGCTCGAAACGTTCACCGTCAAGCCGCGATGGCTGTTCCTCAAAGTTCACACGAACGCCGGCATCACGGGCCTGGGCGAGCCGATCACCGAAGGCCGCGCGCTCACGTGCGCCGAGGCGGTCAAGGAGATCGAACCCTACCTGGTAGGCAAAGACCCGCGCCAGGTCGTGCATCACTGGCAGGCCATCTACCGGCACGCGTTCTACCGCGGCGGCCCTATCCTGACCAGCGCTCTCAGCGGCATCGACATGGCGCTCTGGGATATCAAGGGCAAGGCGCTGGGCGTGCCGGTCTACGAGCTGCTCGGCGGACCCACGCGCACGCGTGTCCGTGTCTACGCGCACGCGGGCACGGTCGACCAGATGCAGGCGCGAAGGGCGCAGGGGTTCACCGCGTTCAAGACCGGACCCGCCAAGCGCCGCCCGTCACGCTACGTTGAAACGCCGGCGGAAGTGCAGTACGCCGCCGAGCAGTTCGCCGGCCTCCGGCGCGCCATGGGCAACGATGTCGATATCGCGGTCGATTTCCACGGCGCCATCAGCCCGGCCCTCGCCAAGCTGCTCATCCGCGCGCTCGAACCCTATCAGCCCATGTTCATCGAGGAGCCCTGCCAGGCGCAGAACCATGACGTCATGGCCGAGATCGCGCGCGGCACCTTCCTCCCCATCGCGACCGGCGAGCGCGTCTTCACCAAGTGGGGCTTCCGCGAAGTGCTCGAGAAGAGGGCCGCGACCATCCTCCAGCCGGATTTGTGCCACGCCGGCGGCATTACGGAAGTGCGTCTCATTGCGGGAATGGCCGAGGCTTACTACGCGTCGGTGGCGCCGCATAACCCGCTCGGGCCGATCTCGCTCGCCGCCGGTGTGCAGCTCGCCGCATCGATTCCAAACTTCCTGTGCCAGGAGCAGGTCAACCTCGGCGAGGGTTATCTCAAAAAGCCATTCACCGTGCGCGACGGATACCTCGATCTGCCCACGGGCCCCGGGCTCGGCATCGAACTCGATGAGAATGCGCTCGCAGACAAGCTCGGCCACGACTGGCAGAACCCGCAGTCCTACGATGCCGAGGACGGGTCAGTGGTGGACTGGTGAGTGCTAAGATCGTAGATCCATGACCAAAGGGCAGATACTCTCATTCATTACGGAGATCGGGATCGTTCCCGTGGTGCGCACGACGAGCGCCGAGAGCGCAATCCAGGCGATCGACGCGGTCTATAAAGGCGGAATCCGCGCGGCCGAAATCACCATGACGGTGCCGGGCGCCCTGCGCGCGCTCGAGAAGGCGGCCGATGCCTTCGGCGACAAGCTCGTGCTCGGCGCCGGAACCGTGCTCGACGCGGAAACGGCGCGCGCTTGCATGCTGGCCGGAGCGCAGTTCTTCGTCTCGCCCAGCCTGCGCATCGCCACCATCGAAATGGCACAGCGCTACTCCAAGGTCGTGATGCCGGGCGCGCTCACGCCCACAGAAGTCCTGACGGCCTGGGAAGCCGGCGCCGACATCGTTAAGGTCTTCCCATGCGGCAACGTCGGCGGGCCGAAGTACATCAAAGCGTTGAAGGCTCCGCTGCCGCACGTCGAAATGATTCCGACCGGGGGCGTCAATCTTGAAACCGCGGGCGACTTCCTGAAAGCGGGCGCGTGCGCCGTCGCCGTCGGCGGGGAACTGGTGGACAACAAGGCCGTCGCAGCGGGCCGGTTCGAAGTCATCGAGCAGCGCGCGAAGCAATACCTCGAGGTCATCGCAAAGGCCCGGGCGGAGATGAAAGCGGCCGCGGCCTGAGCGGGCCATCGAGCATTGAGGCGTTGACAATATGGCAATCAGCAAGGATCTGCTGGAAATCCTGGTGTGTCCCCTTTGCAAAGCGCCGGTGGAGCTGAAACCCGACCAGAGCGGGCTCAAGTGCGTTCAGTGCAAGCGCGTTTACCCGGTGCGGGACGACATCCCGGTCATGCTGATCGAGGAAGCCAAGATCGAAGAGTAATCCCGCCGGATGGGAAGCATACTCGATCAGGTTCCCCCCGGGTCGCGGGTAGCGGTCATACGCCTGCGCTCGCTGGGAGATTGCGTTCTGACGACTCCGGCGCTCGAAATTCTCAAAAGGAGCAGGCCGGACCTAAAGATCGGAGTGGTGGTGGAAGACCGCTTCGCCCCGGTTTTCGCGGATAATCCGGACATCGATGAGGTTTTGCCGCCCGCCCGGCGCTGGAAGCCGGAACTGTGCATCAACCTGCACGGGGGCACGCGCAGCATGGGGCTCACGGTACGCTCGGGCGCGCGCATACGAGCGGGCTTCGCGCATCACCGCTATTCGTTCGTCTACACCGTGCGGATTCCCACGGCGCAGGAGATTTTCGGGGTGACCAGGAAGGTCCACACGGCGGAGCATCTGGCGGCGGCGATGTTCTACCTCGGCGCGGCGCGCTGCGAGATTCCACGAGCGAAGCTGTTCGCCGCAAAACGCGAGCCCGCGGCCCGGCCCTACGCCGTGCTGCATCCGGTCGCCTCGGCGCCCGACAAAACCTGGCCCGCGAAAAACTTCCTGGCCGTTGCGGGGCATCTTGAAAAGGCGTGGGGCGTCGAGCCGGTGTTCATTGGCGCCGCGAGCGACGATCTGGCGCGGTTCGGCGCGCATCGCGTCGTCGCAGGCTCGCCGCTCGCCGATGTGAAATCGCTGATCGCGGGCGCGGCGGCATTTATCGGAAACGACTCGGGCCCGGCCCACATGGCGGCGGCTTTCGGCGTTCCATCGGTCGTGGTCTTCGGCGCATCGGATGCCGAGGTGTGGGGGCCGTGGAAAGCTCCGGCCAGGGCCCTGGCGGCGCACGGGCCGATCGCGTCCATCGAGGCGGCCGAGGCGATCGGCGCGCTCGAAGCGCTGAGGGCGTCGGTGTGAGAGAGATCGGCCGGCTGCTTCGCTACGTCGCGCCCTATTCGTGGGCGCTGCTCCTGGCTGTCGTCATGATGGCGGTCGTCGGCGCGGCGCACGGCATGGTCACGCTGCTGGTGGGCAAAGTATTCAGCCGCGTGCTCGACCCGCGCTCGCCCGAAGTCGCCGTTGAACTGTTCCGGCTCCCCCTCCTCAACTTCCCCATCTTCCTCGAACAGATCACGCCGGGCTGGATGCACAACGTCTGGACCCGGATCGCGTTTCTGATCCTGGCCACGTTCCTCACCAAGGGCATCGGCGATTACCTCGGCAATTTCCTCATCAACTACGCGGGCCTGTCGGCGATCACGGACCTGCGCCAGCGCGTGTTCGACAAGGTCCTCAGGCAGGGCGCGCAGTTCTTCGAGACGCACTCGACCGGACGGTTGATGTCGTCGATCATGAACGACATCGACAAGATCCAGGTCGCCATCTCGCACATGGCGGCCGACTTCCTCAGGCAGGCGTTCACGGCCGCGGCTCTGCTGCTGGTGATCATCTCGAAGGACTGGCGGCTGGCCGTCATCAGCCTCACCCTGCTGCCGTTCGTGCTGGTGCCGACGGCGCGCATCGGCAAGCGCATACGCCGCACCACTCGCCGCGCGCAGGACGATGCCGCCGAAGTCCACCAGATCCTCCAGGAAACGCTGAGCGGGCAGCAGGTCGTGAAATCTTTCGGCGCCGAAGGGTTCGAATCGCGGCGCTTTCAAGCGGCGGCGAAGCGCCTCAAGGCAAGCACGCTGAAGTACATCGCGCAGCAGGCGCTGGCCTCGCCGCTCATCGAGTTGTTCGGCGCGCTCACGATCGTCGGTTTGCTCACCTACGCGCGCAATCAGATCAAAGCCCAGCAGATGCAGATCGACGACTTCACCACGTTCCTGGTCGCCCTGCTGATGCTCTACGAGCCCGTCAAGCGGCTCACCGGCATACACAACATCTTCCAGCAGGCGCTCGGCGCGTCGCAGAAAGTCTTCGAATATCTCGCGCGGCCCGACGACATTCGCAACAAGCCCGGCGCGCAGCCGCTCAAGGCGTTCCGGGACCGCATTGCGTTTGAGGACGTTTCGTTCCGCTATCCAACGTCGCCGGACGGCTTCCTGCTGAACGGCATCGATTTCGAAGTGAAGGCGGGCGAGGTGGTGGCGCTGGTGGGACCGAGCGGGGCGGGGAAGACGACGCTGGTCAATCTCCCGCCGCGGTTCTACGACGTCTCGGGTGGACGCGTGACGATCGACGGCGCAGACGTCCGCGATCTCGAACTGGCGTCGCTGCGCGACAAGATCGGCATCGTGGCGCAGGACACCTTCCTGTTCAACGACACGGTCGCCAACAACATCCGCTACGGCAACCCGGGCGCCAGCATGGAGCGCGTGCAGGAAGCGGCGCGCAATGCGCTCGCCGACGAATTCATCCAGGCTCTGCCGGAAGGGTACGGCACCGTGATCGGCGAGCGCGGCGTGAAGCTCAGCGGCGGCCAGCGGCAGCGGATCGCCATCGCCCGTGCGCTGCTCAAGAACGCGCCCATTCTGGTGCTCGACGAAGCAACGTCGCACCTCGACACCGAATCCGAGATGCTCGTGCAGCGGGCGCTCGCGAACCTGATGGCCGGCCGGACCGTGATCGTGATCGCGCACCGCCTCTCGACCATCCGCCGTGCGGATAAAATTGTTGTGCTCGACCAGGGCCGCGTCTCCGAAGTGGGGACGCACGAGGAACTGGTCGCGGGCGGAGGCATCTACCAGCGGCTGCACGCGCTCCAATTCGTGGAGCCCGACTCCGTGATGAACCAGTAGGGCGGACCCCCTGGTCCGCGGCCGGCCCCCTGGCCGGCCCAGTGAGGAGACTTGAAGCGATGGTGAACCGATGAGCCCGCGCAGCATGACCGGGTTCGCCCGCGTGCGCAAAACGCAGGGCGCCAGCGAAGTGGTCGCGACGATCAAGAGCGTCAACCACCGCGGCCTGGACGTGCATTTCCGCATGCCTCCGGAGCTCGATCCTTTCGAGAACGCGCTGCGCGCGGCCGTAAAGCGCCACGTAGTCCGCGGCCACATCCAGTTGCAGGTGAAATACACCAACACACAGGAAGCCGCTTCGGCCACGGTCAACCAGGCGCTGCTCGATACCTACATGAGTACGTTCCACCGGCTCGCGGCCGTACACGGCCTGCGCGGGCAGCCGGACCTCAACCTCGCCTTTCAGGTGCCCGGCATGTTCGTGCAGGGCGATGCCGAGCCCGACCCCGAGCTGGAGCGCCTGCTCGTGGCCGCGGTCGAGGAAGCGCTCGCCATGCTGAACGCGTTCCGCGAACGCGAGGGAGGCGAGATCGCGGCCGACATGAAGGCGCGGAACGTGGCCGTGATCCGGGCCGCGCGCCGCATGGAAGAACTGCGCGCGAAGGCATTGCCGGAGTTCCAGACGCGCCTCAGCGAGCGCCTGGGCGAGTTGCTCAAATCGGTGGAGCTCGACCCGCAGCGGCTGGCCCAGGAAGTCGCGTACCTGGTGGACCGCACCGACATCAGCGAAGAGTTGACGCGCCTGAAGGTCCACGCCGTGCAGCTTGACGACCTGCTGACCGCCGGCGGCGAGATCGGCAAGAAGCTCGATTTCCTGCTTCAGGAGATGCACCGCGAAACCAACACCATCCTGTCAAAGTCCACCGCCGTGGGCGAGACGGGCCTGGAAATCACCGATCTCGCGCTCTCCGCGAAAGCCGAGATCGAGAAAATTCGCGAACAGGGACTGAACCTCGAATGAGCATCGTCTTCGTCATCTCGGCCCCTTCGGGGTCGGGGAAATCCACGCTGGTGAACCGCCTGCTCGCGCAGGACCCGGGCATCCGCTTCTCCATTTCCCACACCACGCGCGCGCCGCGGGGCCACGAAGTGCAAGATCGCGACTATCACTTCGTGTCCCGACAGGATTTTGAAGCTGCCATGGCCCGTGGCGAGTTTCTCGAGTGCGCCGAGGTGTTTGGGAACTACTACGGGACGCACCAGGGCATCCTCGAGCAGGCGCGGGCCGAGGGCCGGGACCTGCTGCTCGACATCGACGTCCAGGGTGAGAGACAATTAAAGGCTAGGGTTCCGGATGCTGTAACTATCTTTGTGCTCGCGCCCTCCCGCGACGAGCTGGAGCAGCGCCTGCGCTCGCGGTCTGAGGATTCCGACGACGTGATCGCAAGACGTCTCCAAGGCGCCGCCAAAGAAATCGAAAACTACGGCCAGTATGACTATGTGCTGGTGAACCGGGACATCGAGAAATCCGTGGATGCGCTGGCCTCGATCGTGAAAGCCGAGCGTCTCCGCCGCGCCAGGATGGAGCCGGAAGTGAAGCGCATCCTGGAGACGTTTGAGAAGTGAGGACTGACCCCATGCCTGAGAACACGCCCCAGAATCACATCAATGCCGCGATTCCGGACGATCCGGACCAGAGCACCTACCGGTTTATCATCGTGGCCGCCAAGCGGGCGCGCCAGCTTCAGGGCGGCGCGCGCCCGTTCCTGCCCACTACGTCGAAGAAGCCGACCGTGACGGCGGTCGAGGAAGTTCGCCGCGGCCTGGTGAAGTACGACGACCCGGTCGTCTCGGCCGAGCAGGCCGAGGAGCAGGAGCAGCAGGAGAACCTGTAGCGCGGACCCCGGTCCGCGGCCGGCCGGAACAAAGCATATGAACGTCGTCCTCGGCATCGCCGGAGGCATCGCGGGCTACAAAGCCGCAGAGCTCACCCGTGCGCTCATGGAGCGGGGAGCCACCGTGCAAGTGGTCATGACGGCTGCGGCGCAGGAATTCGTCAAGCCGCTGACCTTCGCCGCCCTTACCGGCCGCAAAGTGATCACCGGAATGTTCGCCGAACCAGGCGACGACACGCTGGCAAGCGCCATCGAACACATCGGAGTCGCGCAGCAAGCCGACGTACTTGCGGTAGCCCCCGCCACCGCCAATATACTCGCGAAGTTCGCCGGCGGCCTGGCCGACGATTTCCTGGCCACCTTGTACCTGGCCTTCACGGGCCCGGTCGTCCTGGCGCCTGCGATGAACACGAACATGTGGCTGCACACAGCCACCCGGCAGAACCTCGAAACGCTCCGCCGGCGAGGCCACATCATCGTCGAACCCGACAGCGGCTTTCTCGCCTGCGGCATGGTTGGTCCGGGCCGCCTGGCCGACCCGGCGCGTATTGCGGAGGCCATCCTGGCCGCCGCGGGCCCCGCGCGCCGCGATCTCGAAGGCGAAACCGTGCTCGTGACCGCCGGCCCGACCGAAGAGCCGATCGATCCCGTGCGCTTCCTCTCGAATCGCTCGAGCGGCAAAATGGGCTACGCCATTGCGGAAGCGGCGGCGGCCCGAGGGGCGCGCGTGGTGCTCGTTTCAGGCCCCGTGACCCTGGCGGCGCCTTGCGGTGTCGATGTGGTCCCCGTGAAAACAGCCGCCCAAATGCGCGACGCGGTGCTCGCCCGTCTTGCCGAAGCGACGATCGTGGTTAAAGCCGCGGCGGTGGCCGATTACCGCGTGCCCGCCCCCGCCTCGCAGAAACTCAAAAAGACCGGCGGCAGGATGACGCTCGAGCTCGAACCGACCGAGGATATTCTGGCCGAAGTCGGCCGCATCAAGGGCAACCGGCTTCTGGTTGGATTTGCCGCCGAAACAACCGACCCGGGCGCCGAAGCGCGCCGCAAGCTCGAAACCAAGAACTGCGACATGGTTGTCGGCAACCGCGTCGGCGACGGCGTGGGCTTCGGGACGGACGACAACGAGGTCGTGCTGGCGCTGCGCGGAGGCGAGACGGTCGCCCTCCCGCGCGCTTCCAAAAAGGAGATTGCCGGACGCATCTTCGACGAGCTGCTGAAGCTGCGCGCCGCGCTCCACGCCACGCAATGAGTCCGGACCAGTTGCGGCAGTACCTTTCCTATTACCAGGATCTCGGCATCAGGACGCTGTACCGGAGGGCGGCGCCCGCCGAGGCGCTCGAACCGGCCGCTGCCGCCGACACCCTCGACCGGATCCGCGCCGATATCGGCGAGTGTACCCGCTGCCGCCTGCACGAGCGCCGCACTCAAATCGTCTTCGGCGTCGGCGACACGCAGGCGAAGCTCGTCTTCGTCGGCGAAGGCCCGGGCGCGGATGAGGACGCGCAGGGCATCCCGTTCGTAGGCCGCGCGGGACAGCTTCTCACGCAGATGATCGAAGGCACGGCGAAGAAGGAAGGCATCCCGCTGCTCCGCGAGAACGTCTACATCTGCAACGTCGTGAAGTGCCGCCCACCCGAGAACCGCACGCCCGAGCCGGACGAGATGCAGATCTGCGGCGAGTACCTCTCGCGCCAGCTCGCCGTCATCCAGCCCAAGGCCATCTGCGCGCTCGGCTCGACCGCCGTCAAGTACCTGCTGAATACCAAGGACGGCGTGACCAAGCTCCGCGGCAAGTGGCACGACTGGCGCGGCATCCCGGTGATGGTGACCTTCCACCCGTCGTACCTGCTGCGCGCCTATAACCAGCAGGCCAAGCGCGAAGCCTGGGAAGATCTGAAGAAGGTGCTGCACTATGTCTACGACTGACGCGCGCCGGCGTGGTGCAGGTCCCCGGCCCGCCGGACTTTTCGTGAACTTCGAAGGCGGCGACGGCTGCGGCAAGACGACGCAGATGCACATCCTCGCGCGGCGCCTGGCCGCCGAAGGCCGCGATGTGCTCGAAACCACCGAGCCCGGCGGCACGCGCATCGGCACCATGATCCGGCGCATCCTGCTCGACTCCGCCAACCAGGAGCTTTGCCCCACCGCCGAACTTCTGCTCTACTTCGCCTCGCGCGCGCAAAACGTCGAAGAAGTGATCATTCCTGCTCTGAAACAGGGCAAAATCGTGCTTTCGGACCGCTTTACGGACTCCACGATGGCTTACCAGGGATTCGGGCGCGGCCTGGGCGAGCAGATCGTCGTCGATCTCGACCGCATCGCCTGCCGGGGCCTGGCGCCCGACCTGACCATCCTGATCGACATCGATCTCGAAACCAGCCTGGCGCGCGCGAAGCAGCGGAACCTCGACCTCATCGAGAGCCGCATGGACGCGCAGGCGGTCGAGTTCCACCAGAAGGTGCGCGACGCGTATCTGGAACTGGCCCGGCGGGAGCCCGTGCGGTTTCGCGTGATTGACGGGCGCGGCGCGATCGACACGGTCGCCTGCGCGGTGTGGAAAGCCGTTGAGCAGTATGTTTGAGAACTACTTCGGCAATCGTGCGGTGCAGGAAGCGCTCGGGCAGATGATCGCCAGCGGGCGGATCCCGCAGACCATTCTGCTCGCTGGGCCCGAAGGCGTCGGCAAAGCCACGCTGGCCCGCCGGTTCGCGGCGCGGCTGCTCGGCTCGCCCGAAAAGATCGAGAAGGACGACCTCAGCCTTCCGCACAACCTCGACATCATCGCCGAGCGCGAAAAATGGCCCGCCGACAAGCGCAACGACGACCCGCTGCTGTTCGCCACGCATCCGGACTTTGTCACCTTCGCGCCCGACGGCCCGCTGCGCCAGATCTCGATCCCGCAGATGCGCCTGCTCAAAGAGCGCGCGCAATTCAAGCCGCTCCATGGCTCCTACCGTGTGTTCCTGATCGACCAGCTCGACCGCGCCAATGAACAGGCCGCCAACTCGCTGCTCAAAACGCTCGAGGAACCCCCGGAGCACCTCATCCTGTTCCTCACGGCCGCGAATCCCTACGACCTGCTGCCGACCATCCGTTCGCGCGCGGTTTCGCTGCACGTGGCGCCGCTCGGCGACGAGGAGATGCGGGAGTTCGCCGCCGCGCGCGGGCTCGACGACGCCGCGCGCCGTGTGGCGCTAGCCCGCGGGAGCCCCGGCTTCGCTGTCTCACTCGATCTCGAGGTCTACGACCGCCGCCGCGACGCCATGCTGACGCTGCTCGAAGCCGCCTCCGGCGCCGCGCCGTTCGCCGCCTGGGTGCGGTACGCCGAATCCGCGCAAAACCGGCAGGAGAAGCTCGAGCCGCTGCTCGCAAGCCTCTACGGCCTGCTCGCCGACGTGCTCGCGCTGCAATACGGGGGTGCGGTCCGCAACCTGGACATCGAGCCGCGGCTTGCCGCCGTAGCCGGGAAGGTCAGCTTCGACTGGCTGCGCAAGGCCATCGCCAAAACCGACGAGCTGGCCCAGCTGGTACGCCGTAACATACAGAAAAACATTGCTTTCGACGCGATGATCATAGAATTGCGAGGCTAGAGCGTTTTTGCTTTTTCCTGCGGGAGGTGTCGAAGCGAACTTTCTTGGCCTTCGCTGCGGCTGCGAAATGTTACCCTAGACTCTTTGACTATGGTCGCCATCGGACACATCACCCACAGCGAGATCTGCCAGCAGCCCGAGATCTGGGCCGATACGGTAAAGCGCGTGCGAGCTTCGGGGATCGCAGGGATCTCGAAGCCCGTGCTCACCGGCGCCGGCACCTCCGCCTACGCCGCATCGGCCATCGAGGCCGCATGGCCGGGCTCGCGAGCCATTCCCTCCACCGAGCTACTGCTTGATTTCTGCCGGTACCTCGAGCCGGACGGCGTCGTGGTGTCGCTGGCCCGCTCGGGTGACAGCCCGGAAAGCGTAGCCGTGGTCAGTAAAATCCAGCGGGCAATGCCGCGGGTGCGTCATGTCGCAGTGACGGCGAACGCCGAGGGCAAGCTCGCGAATTGGAAGGGCGTCGAAGCCATCCTGCTCGATCCGCGGACGAACGACCGCAGCCTGGTCATGACCAGCTCGTTTTCGAACCTGGTGACCGGAGGCATCGCGCTCGCGCGTCCCGAGGAGATCGAAGCCGCCCTGCCCGCGCTCTGCCGCGGGTGGGACCGGCTCCTCGAAAGCCACGAATCCAAAGCGCGGGCCATCGCCCAGAATCCGCCCGCCCGCGCCATCGCGCTCGGGTCGCCGGCGCTGTTCGGCGCCGCCCGCGAAGCCGCGCTGAAGATGCTCGAAAGCACCGCCGGCCGCGTCGGCGCGCTCGCCGAAACCTATCTCGGCCTGCGCCACGGGCCGCTCAGCTTCCTCGAGCGCGACAGCGTGGTGCTGTGCTTCCTGTCCTCGGACGCGAACCTGCGCCGCTACGAAACCGACCTCGTCAAGGAGCTGCGCGCCAAGAAACTCGGCCGCCTGATCGGCCTCGGCGCTCCCATGGGCGACGAGTCGCTGTTCGACGAGATGGTCACCACCGGCGCTTCCACGCTTCCGGATTACTTGCGCACTCCGGCCGAGATCGTCTTCCCGCAACTGCTTGCGTACCAGATGAGCTTGCGGCTCGGTCTCGACCCGGACAGCCCGAGTCCCGGAGGCGTCATCAACCGCGTGGTTCAAGGCGTGGTGATCTACGATTAACGAGCGTAAGTACTCGGCCGAAGTGCTTGCGGCAGTACTTGCAATGTGATATCCATAGACATAAGTTCCAACTTACCGCCCGGCTCCCATACTTAGAGCCCCGCGAAGTGTGCTTATTAAATTTCGTTAATTGTAAAGGAGTGGCTTGCAATGGAGCCCGCCAACCGCAGACTGATCCGCCCGGCCCTGGTGGAAGTCAAGGATCAACCGAACACAAACCGCCGCGCCAGCAACGGTGCCTCCGGCGCTCCTAAAAAGATCGTGCCGCCCGAGCAGACCAACGCGGAGAATTTCTATTACGTAAAGCAGATGCAGACGAAGACGCCCATGGTCATCGTGCTGCAGGATGGCGAGACGATCGAGGGCACCATCGAGTGGTATGACAAGGCGTGCTTGAAGATTCACCGCGATAACGGACCGAACCTGTTACTGTACAAACCCTGCATTAAGTATATGTACAAAGCTTGAGTAACATGGCGCCGGTTACTTACGCGATCGTTTTTTCAGTTCCAGGCGATATATCCTTCGTTGTCCCGCCTCCTCGTAACGGCGCCTTTCCTCAGCGGTTTCCGGAATAACCGGCGGGATAGGCACCCTCTTGCCATCCGCATCGATCGCAACAAACGTCACGTAAGCGGAAGAAGTGTGCCGGCGCTCGCCGGTGACGAGGTCCTCGACGAACACCTTCACCCCGACTTCCATCGAAGTGCGGAACACGCGGTTCACCGACGATTTCAGCGTAATGAGCTGCCCGATGTGAACCGGGTGGAGGAAGTTCATATGGTCCACCGAGGCTGTGACCACCGCGCAGCGGGCATGGCGCATTGCCGCCAGAGCGCCGGCCATATCGACCAGGTGCATCACGCGGCCGCCCAGCAGGAAGCCGAGCGGATTGGCGTCGTTCGGGAGCGCGAGCTCGGAGTACTCCGATGCGGACTCGCTGACCGGGCGGGGTTCTTGCATAGGTCCGGGGGTTAGCGGCGGTGAGGGTGGTGCGCCTCGTCCTCGGGCTCGTTCTTGCGGCGGAGATAGCTCTCGATGTAGGCGCGCGCCTGTTTCTGGAACGTGTCGCCTTCGATCGAATGAGAAAAGCGGTCCGTGCCGGAGGAGTATTCGACCATGCCGCTTTGGAGCGGATAGTGGGCGCGCTCGGCTACGTAGAACACGGTCAGGGTTCCGCCGATGTCGGTGACGATACTGAAGCGGTACGCGTCTGGCCCGCCGCTTTCAGGGAACCGGGGGCACCGGCCGCGGGCGTAGCCCATGTTGCAGACCTCGCGCAGGCTGGAGGGATCGGGGTTCCATTCTCCGGACGCGCCGGCGCGGCAGCAGCCGCTATAGGGATCGCCTAGCGGGAGCCGTGGGTGCTTCGGCCACGCCGATTCGGGAAACCGCTCCACAGGATAGAAAAACGGGCACGCCATCGCAGGTATATTAACATCATGGACCGCCTCGACGCGCTCAAAAAACTGGCCGCACAGAACCCGGCCGACAACTTCGTGCGGTACGCGCTGGCGACCGAGCTTACGAACGCCGGACGCCTTGCCGAGGCCGCGGCGGAGTACGAGGCGATCGTCGCCGCGAACCCGGATTACTCGGCGGCGTACTTCCAGGCCGGGCAGGTGCTCGAGCGGCTGGGGCGCGCCGGCGAGGCGCGGGAGTTCTACCGGCGGGGCATCGAGGTCACGACGCGCGCCGGAGAGGGACACGCGCGGGATCAGCTTCAAGCCGCACTCGACGCGCTGGGTTGACTGGGAGCCTGCGCCACGCTTACAGCGGAATCTCGAGCCGCGCTTCCGAGCCGACGTAAAGCTGCCGCGTCATGAACTGGTCCGGCGGCGGGTTTAGCAGCGTCGGCTTCATCAGAACCAGAACCTCTGTGCTGTCCCTGGTATTGTCGTTCTTCCGCAGCGCCGTCCCCAGCACCGGAATATTCATAAGCCCGGCCATGCCTGTGAGCGTCTTCGCTTCGGTCGTGCTCATCAGCCCGCCGATCACGGCCCACTCGCTGTTGCGCACGCGCACCTTCGATTCGAGCTTCCGGCTCGAGATTACCGGAATCCCGTTCAGCGACTGCCCGGAAAGCACTTTGAACTCGGCCTCGACGTCGAGCGACACCTCGTCCATCCCGTTGGCGTGCGGCGTCACCTTCAGCACTACACCCAGGTCCTCGAAGTTGAACGACGGCACCACGCCGAGCGCCGCGTCCTGCCCCAGGAATCCGCCCGCGAGGATCGGGTACTTATTGCCGACGTGGAACGTCGCCGCCGAGCCGTCGAGCGAGCGCACCTGCGCGTCGAGCAGCGTCTTCGAGTACGACTTGTTCATCGTCGCGAAAAGCTGCGCATCGGCGATCCCGAGCCCGAAAATCGAATTTCCCATGAAGAACCGCGCCAAATTCGCCGCCGCGCCGGTGAGTCCGTTGCCGACGTAGAGAATCGGGAACTGGCTCGGCAGCAGCAGGCCGTAGGTGAACATGTTGGTGCGGTCCACTTCGAGAAACTGCATGTCGATGAGGAACTGCGCGCGCGTGTGGGCGAGCTGCTCGAACAGCGCCTGCGCGGGCCGCACCTTCGAGACGCGGTCCTTGATGAGCACCATGCGGCGGTTGGCGTCCACGGCCAGCCGCATGATGTCCATGGTCTGCTGCACCGCGCGCGCCAGCTCCTGCGCTTCCTGAATGGTCACGGTCTCGGGGATATCGATTGTCACCGCCATGGTGGGCTCGTTCTCGGTTCGCTTTTGCGGCGTGTCCTTCACGGCCATGATGAGCCGCTCGCCGAGCGGGAAAACGAAGGTCCCGGTGGCGGATTCGACGGCGCGCAGCGCCTGGCGGTAATCGACGTCGTCGAGATGGAGCCGCACCGGGCGGCCGGCCTGAAAATCGCCGTCGAAGACGGTTTCGATCCCGAACTCGCGCGCCGTCCGCTCGATCACCGCCCTGGCGTCGCCGCGCAGGGTGAGCGTCTTTTTACCGGGCGTCGCTTTGAGCGTGGGAGGCCGGGCGAGCCGCCGCAACTCGATCAGCTCGCGGTCCGAGATGGTGTCGCCTATGCCGGCTTCAGCCGCCTCCGCCGGTGAAGTTTCCTCCCCCTGCGGTTGATCGGGCTTCGGCATCGCCTTGGCCTTGAGGGCAGCTTGCGTGCGCAGGGCCTGACTGCGAATCCAGTAGCGCTGATCGGTGGGGTCGAGTGCCGCGGCTTGGGAATAAAGGAGATACGCGCGCACGACGTCGCCGGCGCGCTCGGCACGGCGCCCTTCATCGTACAATTGCGACGCCTTGGGTTCCTTCGGCTCGCCGGCGGCCAGGATCAACGCCGCCGCCAGGCACACAGCCATGATTCGGCACACGGACACTCAAAAATCTGACGGCGGAAGCCCCTCGAACGTGCAGTATGATTGGTACACCATGGTCTCTTTCGCGACGCCTGCCTATTGCCCTCCGCCGCCGGAAACCGTCGAAGCCACCGGCATTCCCCAGTCCCTGATCACGGACCTGGTTCTAAGGCGCACCTACGCCTCCGGGGTCAGCACCCTCCAGACTCTCGGGCACGCGCTGAAGCTTTCGCCGCTGGTGCTCGAAGTGGTGTTCCGCGACATGCGCCAGCAGATGCTGATCGAAGTGAAGGGAATGATCGGGAACGATTACAACTTCATGCTGACCGAGAAGGGGCGCAGCCTGGCGCTCGACCGGTTCCGCATCTCCCACTACGCGGGCGCCGCGCCGGTGGCGCTGAAGCAGTACGCGCGCCTGACCAAGGCGCAGGCGGCGAAGGTTAAGATCGACCGCAAGACACTACGGCAGCACTTTGCCGACCTGGTGCTGCCGGAAAAGCTGCTCGACCAGCTCGGCCCGGCCATCATTTCGCAGAACTCGATCTTCATGTACGGTCCGACCGGCGGCGGAAAGACCAGCCTGGCGGAGCGCATCCTGCGCGTGTACCAGGACTCGATCGTGGTGCCCTACGCGATCGAGGTGGACGGCCAGATCATCCAGATGTTCGACCCGGTGGTGCACGAAGCGATCCAGACCGAGAGCGCGGACATCGATCCGCGCTGGGTCGTCTGCCGCCGCCCGTGCGTCGTCGTCGGCGGCGAGCTGGTGCCGAGCATGCTCGAACTGCGCCTCGACGAAGCGACGGGCGTCTACGCCGCGCCGCTCCAGATGAAGGCGAACAACGGCGTGCTGGTGATCGACGACTTCGGCCGCCAGGTGATCGCGCCGCGCGAGCTGCTGAACCGCTGGATCGTCCCGCTCGACCGCCGCGTGGATTACCTGACGCTCAAGTACGGCGTGAAGTTCCAGATCCCGTTCGAGGTGCTCGTCATCTTCGCGACGAACCTCGATCCGAAGGACCTGGCCGACGAAGCCTTCCTGCGCCGGCTGCAAAACAAGGTGCTCGTGGAGCCGGTCGAAGACGACCTGTTCGACGAAATCTTCCGGCGGGTGATGACCGCGCGCAACGTGCCGTACGATCCCGACAGCGCGAGTTTCCTGCGCCAGCTTTGCCACGAGCACGGGGCTGCCGAGCTGCGCGCCTGCTATCCGGCGGACATCTGCCAGATTCTTGTGTCGATCAGCCTGTATGAAAACCGGGCGCCGCGCGCGTCCCACGAAGACCTGGCGCGCGCCGCCGCGCTCTATTTCGCGAAGCAGTGAGTATGGGGCGGACGGGGGCATCCGCCCGGCCTACGCCGCCATCCGCCGCGCCACCAGCTCCACCTTCACCCATCCGGGCTGGCGCTTGTCGAACGCTTTGTAGGCCTCGATCGCAGACCCGAACCGCTCCACCTGCGTCAGCACCTTCGCCGGATCCACGGCCCCGGTCCGCACCAGTTCAATCAGCTCCGGAATGTACTTCCGGTGATTGCAATTCCCCATCTGGAGCGTGAGGTTCTTGTTCATTGCCGTGCCGATGGGGAAGAACTGCGCCGTCTCGGGATAAACGCCGATGATCGACAGCGTGCCGGCTTTGGCGAGCGACTTGACCGCCCACTCGAGCGCGAGGCCCGGCGCGTCTCCCGGCTCCCAGTTGCCGTCTTTGGGGCGCGCCCTGGGCGCGATCTGCTCCACCTGCTTCCGGAACTCGCGGGCGCGCTTGTCGGCCTCCCTGGCCGCGGGCCCTGTGTGCGGGCGTACGGAATCCACTCCGACGGCATCGATCGCCCGGTCCGCGCCGATCCCGCCGGTCAGTTCGTGTATGGCTTCGACCGGATGCTCGGAGCTGAAGTCGATCACCTCGGCGCCCTGTGCGCGCGCCATCTCGAGCCGCGTGGCGATCGTGTCCACCGCCAGCACGCGGGTCGCACCCTGCAGCCGCGCGCTCGCGATCGCGAACTGTCCCACCGGGCCGCAGCCGAACACCGCCACCACATCGCCCTTCCTGATCTCGGCGAGTTTGGCGCCGAACCAGCCCGTCGGGAAGATATCGGAAAGAAGGATCGCCTGCTCGTCGGTGATCTCCACAGGCAGTTTCACCAAACCGATGTTGGCGAACGGAACGCGCGCCTTCTCCGCTTGCAGGCCGTGGAACGGGCCCGTGTTTTCAGGGCCGCCGTAGAACGCCGTTCCGGCCCGGGCGCCGTTCGGGTTGGCGTTGTCGCACTGCGCGAAGTAGCCCGACCGGCAATAGCTGCAATACCCGCAGGCGATCGTGGATGGAATTACCACGCGGTCTCCGGGCCTGAAGTCCCGCACCGCGGGCCCCGTTTCTTCGACCACGCCGACGCCCTCATGACCCAGGATGGTCCCGGATTTCATCGGCCCCGCCGTGCCGCGGATGAAATGCAGATCGGTGCCGCAGATCGCGCTCGCCGTCAGGCTCACGACCGCATCGGCCGGCTCCTTGATGCGCGGCTCTTTGACATCATCCAGACGAATGTCTCCGATTCCATGAAAAACGACAGCTTTCATGAATGGCCCCTCCTGCACTTAACGTACTACTTGCGGGGCGGCCTCTCCAGGCCGCGGCGGGGCTGTTAGCCCGCCTCCCACCGGCGGGCTGAGAGGCACCTACTCCGCGTAGTCCGCGATCATGATATCGCTGCCGCTCTGATCGATCTGGCTGTAAAGGATCTGGGCGCCGTCCGGAGAGACGGCGAAGGCGGAGTCGCCGATGATGGGCCGGTTTTGAACCTGCGCCACGAGCCGCACGCGGCGCGAAGGCAGGGCGTAGAAATAGACGCCGCGGCCGCTCGGGCCGGGGTCGTCGAAGAAGTAGATACCGTTGCGCGCCACGGCCCAGTAGCCCCAGAACCCCGCCTTCAGTCCCTCGAGCACCGGCTCCTCGACTCCGCTACTAATCACCTTCCGCCACAGCCCCGGAATGCTGCGCCCCTTCGCGTAGTAGACGTGCTTGCCATCCGGCGACTCGAACGCGGCGAAGCCTCCCTGCGCGGTCACCTGGACGGACTCGCCCCCGTCAACCGCTTTCTTCCACACCTGCCAGGCCCCGCTGCGGTTGGAGGCAAAGTAAATCCACTTCCCATCCTGCGACCAGCTCGGCACCACGTCTTCGGACGGCTCCGTCGTGAGCCTGCGCGGCGTGCCTCCGCCGGCGCTGACGATCCAGATATCGGCCTGGCCCTCCGGGCGCGTGTCGAAGGCGATCGAGCGGCCATCGGGCGACCAGCGCGGCGTTCCGGTGAGCGGCCCGCCGAAGTTCGTGATCTGCGCGATGTGGCCGCCTTCCGCGTCGCAGGTCCAGACTTCATGGCTGCCCGAACGGTTCGAGCGGAACGCGATGCGGCTGCCGTCGGGCGAATATTGCGGGCTCGAATCGAACATCGTGGACACGATCAGCTTCTGGGGCGCGCCCGGATTGCGCAGGTCGATGCGCCATACGTTGGTGTCGAGGAAGAACTGCGAGTACGCCATGCGGCGGCCGTCGCGCGAAAACGACGGGTCGCTCGCGCCGGGGCCGATGCCGGGGATACGCTCGGGCGCGCCGCCCGCGGCCGGCACCCGCCACAGATTGTAGGCGCCGCCGCGGTTCGACGAGAACACGATGTAGCGGCCGTCGCGCGTCCACGTTTGCGAGAGGATGTCGCGGTTGTCAAACGTCAGCCGCCGCGGCGCGCCGCCGCGCGCGCCGGTGACCCAAATATCGCTCACACCGCTGCCCGGCGCGCGGATGAAGCTGACCTCGGCGCCGTCGGGGGAGAACGCCGGGTTTGTGTCGCCCACGATCCGCTCCGGCGGCAGCGTGAGCTTGCGGCGCGAGCCGTCTTCGAGCGCAATGAGATAGACGCTGAACGGCTCGTTCGCCGAGCCGCGGTCGCCGAGAGCGAGGTACCGTCCGTCCGGCGACCAGGCCACGGGATGCACGTTCGATTCGATTCCAGCCGCGTCCAGCCGGGCTGGGTACACATCGGCGATTTTGCGGTGGACGCCGCTCGCCGCGGGCGAAACGAAGATCGCCGTCTCGGTTTTCGACGACCGCAAAAAAAGGATCGAGTTGCCGTCGGGCGACCAGGCCGGGCTGGTGTCCTCGGCCGCATTGGTGGTCAGCCGCAGAAGGCCGCCGCCTTTCGCGTCCATGACGTACACGTCCTTGTTGTCGTTGTTCTCGCCGCCCCAGACGAAGGCGACCTTCGAGCCGTCGGGCGAGAACGCCGGCTGGTTCTCATCCCCCGGAAAACTGGTGAAGGGCGCGATGCGCGGCTGGCCGAGGCCGGGCTGCCGCGCCGATTGCCGCGTCCACAGCAGCCCGGCGGCGAACAGCGTCGAGACCAGCGCCGCCGTGATCACGGGTGCGCGGCGGCGCTCGAAAAACTTCAACGCGCGGTAAACAAGCGTGTCGCCGCGCGCGGCGACCGGCCGGCCTTCCATGTGCCGGCGTATGTCCTCGGATAACTGCTCGGCTGAGGCGTACCGGCGCTCGGGTTCCTTTCGCATCGCCATCAGGACGATGTTGTCGAGGTCGCCGGCCAGCGATCGCCGCAAACGGTACGGATCGGTCGCGCGTGCGCGGCTCACCGTCACGGGCGAAATCTCCTCGGGCCCGGGCGCGTTCATGTGCGTGATCCGCTCGGTGCGCAGCACGGCGGTGCTGGGCCGCTCGGGCGCGATCTCGCAGATGGCGCGCGCCAGTTCGTGCGGCGCGCGGCTGCGGAAGCGGTAGGGACGGTGTCCGGTCAGCAACTCGTAGAGGACGACGCCGAGCGAGTAGACGTCGCTTGCCGCGGTGACCATCTCGCCGCGAATCTGCTCCGGGCTCGCATACTCGGGTGTCATCAGGCGCATCATGGTCACCGTCGGAGCCTCGGTCGCGAGCGCCGCTCCGGGCGCCAGGATTTTGGCGATCCCGAAATCGAGCAGCTTCGGGTTGCCGTCCGCCGTGATCAGAATGTTGCCCGGCTTGATGTCGCGATGGACGACACGCTTGCGGTGCGCGTAGTGAACCGCCGCGCAGACCGTGCGGAAAAGCCGGAGCCGCTCGTAGGTGCCCAGGCGTGCCGCGTCGCAATACTCGTCGATCGGCCGTCCGGCGATGTACTCCATGACGAAGTACGGCAGGCCATCTTCGGTCGAGCCGCCGTCCAGAAGCCGCGCGATGTTGGGGTGGTCGAGCCCGGCCATGATCTGCCGCTCGTTGCGGAATTTCCGCACGATGAAATCGGTGTCGAAGCCGCGCTTGACGAGCTTGATGGCCACCTGCTGCTCGAAATCGCCCACGCGCACCGCGCGGTAAACGGTGCCCATGCCGCCGCGGCCGATCTCCTCGACCAGCTTGTAGGGGCCTATGCGGCGGCCTATGGCGTGGTCGTCGAGCTGTCCCGCCAGCAGGTCTGCGTGGCTTTCGATGGCGGGTGTGTCGAGCGCGTCCGATTGCTCGTAGGAATCGATGAGAGACCGGACCTCGGCCAGCAACCCGGCATCGCCGGCGCACATGCGGGCCAGGTATTCGTCGCGCTCCGGCCCCTTCAGCGCAAGCGAGGCCTCGAGCACCTGCTTGATCTGCTGCCAGCGTTCGGGGGTCAACGGGATCTCCGGATCACGTCGCCGCGCCGCGGCTGCGCCCGCTGAGGTCGCGGTAGAGCCATGCCTTCGCGGTCGTCCAGTCGCGCTTGACCGTCGCGGGCGAGATGGAAAGGACTTCGGCGGTCTCCTCGATCGACAGGCCTGCGAAGAACCGCAGTTCGACCACCCGGCTCTGCTGCGGGTCGAGCTTCGCCAGGTTCTCGAGCGCTTCGTCGAGCGCGACCAGGTCGAAATCGCGCTGGCCGGAGGCGGCGATGGCTTCGTCGAGCGACAGCTTCACCGCGTCGGCGCCGCGCTTGAGGGCGTGCCGCCGCCGCGCGTGGTCCACCAGGATGCGGCGGATCATCTGCGCCGCGATCCCGAAAAAGTGCGCGCGGTTCTGCCAGCGCACGCTCTGCTGATCGACCATGCGCAGATAGGCTTCGTGCACCAGGTCCGTGCTCTGGAGCGTGTGGCCCGGCCGCTCGTTGCGCAGGTAACGGCCCGCCAGGCGCCGCAGTTCGTCGTACACCAGCGGCGTGAGGCGGTCCAGGGCGGACTCGTCCCCTTCGCTCCAGCTCACGAGCAGTTGCGTCACGTCCCTGGTCGAGTTCAACCCTTCGCCCCGCAGCCTGCTAGAAATTATGCCACATGATCCTTCCGGCCGCCGCGCTGCGCGTTTCCTGGTGCAGGGGGGAAGGATGAAACGGATTCTGGGGTATGGCACGGCCTCGCTCGCGCTGCTTGCGTGCGCCGTTGTGGTTTTCTTTTACGCGGTGAAGCCTTCGTCGGCCAAGCCGTCCACGATCAAAGCGAACACGAGCCCGGAGCGCGTCGCGCGCGGGCGCTACATTTACACGCTGGCGGATTGCGACGGCTGCCATTCCGAGCGCGATTTCACGCGCTTTGCCGGGCCGGTGGTCGAAACCGGGCGCGGGCGCGGATCGGTGTTCCCGAAGGAACTGGGGATGCCCGGCACCATCGTCGCGCCCAACATCACGCCCGACCGCGAGACCGGAATCGGCGCCTGGACCGACGGCGAGAAGATTCGCGCCATCCGCGACGGCATCGGCCGCGATGGCCGCCCGCTGTTTCCCATGATGGCGTACGAGGCGTTTCGCTCGATGAGCGATGAGGACGTCGAGAGCCTGGTCGCGTACCTGAACACGCTAGCTCCGGTCAGGCACGTCGTGCCGCGTTCGGTCATCGATTTTCCGGTCTCGATGCTTGCCCGCCTGGCGCCGAAGCCGGCCGGGAGCGTGCCGTCTCCCGACCGCCGCGATCCGGTCAAGTACGGCGAATACCTGGTCACACTCGCCGGCTGCGCCGGTTGCCACACCTCGCGCGACGGCGGCGAAAGATTCGCGGGCGGCGAGCGATTCGCGTTTCCCGGCGCGACCGTGGTCAGCGCGAACATCACGCCCGACGCCGCCACGGGCATCGGCTCCTGGACCGAGGAGGTTTTCGTGAACCGCTTCGCGCGCTATCGCCCCTACTTGGAGAAGGGCTCGCCGAAGACCGCGCCCGAGGCGTTCACCATCATGCCGTGGCTCGCGCTCGCACAGGCCACCGACAGCGACCTGCGCGCGATCTACGCCTACCTGCGGACGCAGCCGGCCGTATCAAACCAGGTGGAGACGCACCCCGGCGTGCTCCGCGCCGCTACACCTGACTATTAGCGCGACTCCGCCTGTGCGCCGCTGCCCGCCGTGCGCGTCCGCGGGCGCTCGGTGGCGTCCTGCGGCACCGGCGTCGTCCGGCCGAGCCCGCGATAGACGGCCGACGCGACCGCGGCGCCGATCAGCGGCGCCACGATGAACAGCCATAACTGGTGCAGCGCCCATCCTCCGGCAAACAGTGCCGGGCCGATGCTGCGCGCGGGATTCACGGACATGTTGGTGACGGGAATCCCGACCAGGTGAATCAACGTCAGGACCAGCCCGATGGCAAGGCCGGCGAATCCGACCGGAGAGGCGGGGTCGGTCGAGCCGAGCACGGTGAACACCAGAAAGAACGTGAGGACCACTTCGATAATGAAGGCGGCGCCCAGGCCGTAGTGGGCCGGAGAGTGTTCGCCGTAGCCGTTCGACGCCAGACCCTGCGCGGCGGCGCTGTATCCGCCCTGGATTCCCTGCGCGACCAGCAGCAGCACCGCGGCGGCGACAATCGCTCCGGCGATCTGGGCGATCCAGTAACCCACCGCGTCCCGGCCGCGCATCCTCCCGGAGAGCAGCATCCCGAAGGTCACGGCGGAGTTGATGTGGCAGCCCGATATGTGCCCGATCGCATATTGCATGGCGAGCAGGGACAATCCGAACGCGAGCGCGATCCCCACGTAACCGATGCGATCTCCAGCCAACACGGCCGCCCCGCAGCCGCCGAAAACCAGGACGAAGGTCCCGAAGAATTCCGCCAGGTATTTAGTCATCGCCCGTTCCCTCCATGAGCACCGCCCTATGGGCGGTCACACGTATATTGAATCAGAAAAAACGGGCGCCAGTCGCACTTTTTCCGGGCTTAAGGAGTTGGGACCGCTCGCGGCCCCGGGGGGTGATTACGCTCTCTGGCTCGGCGGAACGTAATCCGGAGGGAACGCGGAGCCCTCGCCGAAGAAATACTCCTCCATCTGCTTCAGGAGGAATTCCTGCGCCTTCGGGTCCGCGAGATTCAGCCGGTATTCGTTCATGATCATCTTCATGTGGTCGACCCAGAGCTTCCAGGCGTCCTTGGAGACGTTGTCGTAGATGCGCTGGCCGAGCGGATGGCCTTCGAAAGGAACCTCGTCGAGGCCCGGCAGCTCACGTTGGAATTTGACGCAGAACACTTGGCGCACAGTTCTATCCTCCCGAAAGTCTCAGGATAGCGCAGTGTCCTCGGAAGTTCGGGCGCGGGCGAGGTATTCGGAAAGCCGCAGCGGCCGCGTCTCGCCGCGTTCGAGGCCGCGGCGGACGGCTTTCGAATAGCGTTGCAGAACGCGCTTGCGATCCGGCCCGAGCGGGCACGAGTGCAGGTCGATCAGCAGTTCGACTTCCCAGGGCCGGAAGCTCGTGCGCGAAGTGTCGCCGTTCTCGACATCGCGCATGAAGCGGTCGAAGCGAATGAGGATTTGCGAGCTGTCGGTCATCATCGCCCATCTGGCTTATCGGCCTGCTGGGCGTGGATGTTAGCCCAGAATCTCTTGAACCACCCGGCCGCCGCCTGCCTCGCCGCGACCCAGAATCGCCCGGATCGTGCGCACCAGATCGGCCGGCGTGACGGGCGTCTCCACGGGCTCCGAGCCCGTGCGGTCCGTCGCTCCCACTACGCGCCCTCCCGTCAGGCCGCCGCCCGCAAGCACCACCGACCACGCGCCCGCGTGATGATCCCGCCCGCCTTCCGCATTGATGCGGGGCGTGCGGCCGAACTCGCCCATTGCCACCACGAGCGTTGTTGCGAGCAGGCCGCGCGCGTCGAGCGCAGTTACAAGGCCCGAAAACGTGCGGTCGAACTCGGGCAACACGCGTTCCTTGAGGCGGTGGAAATGGTCCGCGTGCGTGTCGAAACCCCGGCTTCCGGCAAACAGGACGCGCTCGGGCGCCAGTCCCTCGAGCAGCGCGCGCGTCGCGCGCTCATGATTCGTATCGCTCGCGTGCATCGAGCGGACGACGGTCAGCAGATGGGCGATCCGCGCCGTAAGCGGCAGGTGCTCGCAGATCTCGATTCCCGGCGCGCTCGTCCGCATGGGCCGGAACTCGCCGCGAATCTCGCGCGGAGCCTCCGGCTTCATGTCGAAGGTGTCGAGGTGGCTCGCGCCGCCTCCCTGCCAGACGACGATGCAGGTCCGGGCGCCGCCGCGCGCCAAAAGCTCCGCGCCGGCCGCCCCCACTCCGCCGCCGAATCCCGCGCCGAGCGCCGCCGCGCCGCCGCGCCGCAAAAAATCGCGCCTGCTCGTTCCTGCCATGCCCCTGGATTGTATAAAATCCAAGGGACGCGAGGCGACGCCCATTATGAGAAAACTCGCGATTGCGGTGATTGCAGGCGATGGCATCGGGCCGGAGGTGATCCGCGTGGCGCGCAATGTGCTCGCGGCCGCCGGCCGGAAGCACGCCATCGAGTTCACCTTCGAGCCGTTCGAGTGGGGCTCGGAGTACTACTTCCAGCACGGCCGCATGATGCCCCAGGCGGCGCTCGAACTGCTCCGCCCGTTCGATGCGATCCTGCTCGGTGCGGTAGGGCATCCCGACATCCCCGACCACATCACGCTGAACGGACTGTTATTGCCCATACGCCGCGGCTTCGACCTGTACGCGAACGTGCGGCCGGCGGTGCTCTACGGGGGTGTCGAGTCGCCGCTGGCCGGGCGCCGTCCGTTCGAGATCGATATGGTCGTGGTGCGCGAGAACACCGAAGGCGAGTATGCGCCCGCGGGCGGCTTCGTCCATCACAACCATCCCGACGAGGTGGCGGTCCAGACGGCCGTGTTCACGCGCCGTGGCATCGAGCGCATCGTCCGCTACGCCTTCGAACTGGCGCGCAGCCGCGGGAAGAAGAAGCGCGTCGCCTCCATCACGAAGTCGAACGCGCAGGCCTACGGGATGGTGCTTTGGGACCGGGTTTTCGAAGCCGTTGGGGCCGAGTACCCGGACATAGAGACCGAGTCGCTGCTGGTGGACGCCGCCGCGATGAACTTCGTCCGCCGGCCGGAAAGCTTCGATGTCGTGGTGGCCTCGAACCTGTTCGGCGACATCCTGAGCGACCTGTCGGCAATCGTGACGGGCTCGATCGGCCTGGCCGCGAGCGCGAATCTCGACCCCGGCCGCCGTGCGCCGTCCATGTTCGAGCCCGTGCACGGCTCGGCTCCCGATATCGCCGGGCGAGGAATCGCCAATCCCATGGCCGCCATCCTCTGTTCGGCCTTGATGCTCGATCACCTGGGTGAGCCGGGTGCAGCCCGCGCCATCGAAAGCGCCGTGGCGGCCGTGCTCGCCGCGGCGAGCGTCCGGACGCCCGACCTCGGCGGAACCAGCACGAGCGAACAGGTCGGGCAGGCGGTCATAAACGCCCTCGAACGCGGCCAGGGAGCAATCGCGCCCTAGCTACGGTTTCGGTGCCGTCGCCTGCCGCAGGTCCCGCGCCAGCGCCGTCAGTGACTGTGCCGTCTCCCCGGCGCCCTTTCCTTCGAGCGCGAAATTCAGGGCCAGCAACTCGGCCTGGATCGCGACTTCCCGCGCCAGCTTCGAATTTTTTGGGTCCTCCGGAGCCTGGTCCTTTGTGGTCATATCAGAGTCTCTTATCGGTCCGATTTGCGCTTCGTTGTAGTATGCTTTCTATTTAGGGCCGTAATAAGAAGATGGGGAGGTCTGTAATGTTTCTTAAGAATGCGGCATGGGCCGTTGGTGCGCTCGTCATGTTTGCCGGGATTTCTTTGGCTCAAACGACGGCCATCAGCGGCGATGTCAAGGGCGAAGACGGCAAGGGCCTGAAGGACGCTCTGATCAAGATCGAGCGCAAAGACATCAAAGGCAACTACAAGGTCAAGACCGGCAAGAAGGGCGACTACTACTACGGCGGTCTTCCGCTGGGAACCTACGACGTCACCTGCGAAGTGGGCGGCCAGGACGTCGATCGCCAGAACGGCGTACGCACGCGCCTGGGCGATCCGATCATCGTGAACTTCGACCTGCAACAGATCAAGGCGCGCCGCGACGCCATGGCCAGGGCTGCCGAGACCGGCCAGTTGACCAAAGAGCAGGAAAAACAGATGAGCCCGGAGGAGAAAGCCGCCTGGGAGAAAGCCAACAAGGAACGTGCCGCCGCGATGGCCAAGAACAAGGCCCTGAACGACTCGTTCAACCTCGGCATGACGGCGCTCCAGGCCAAGCAGTTCGACCAGGCTATTGACGCCTTCAAGAAGGCGGGCGAGCTCGATCCGAACCAGCACGTCGTGTGGGCGAACCTGGCCGAGAGCTACGTCGGCCTGTCGAACACCAAGGCGGGTCCGGACAAGGACGCCGCGCTGGCCTCCTCCTATGAGAATTTCCAGAAGGCGATCGCGCTCGCCCCGACCAACGCCGGTTATCACAACAACTACGCGCTGGCGCTCGCGCGCGGCAAGAAGTTCGACGAAGCGCAGGCCGAGCTCCAGAAGGCGGCCGAACTCGATCCGCCCAACGCCGGGAAGTATTACTACAACCTCGGCGCGCTGCTCGTGAACGCGGGCCAGTACGATCCGGCCACGGAAGCTTTCAAGAAGGCCATCGAGCTGACTCCGAACTACGCCGAAGCGCACTACCAGTACGCCGTTGCTCTTTCCTCGAAGATGACCACGACCGCCGACGGCAAGACCGTCGCGCCTCCGGGAATGAAGGAAGAGCTGACCAGATATCTCGAGCTGGCGCCCACGGGACCGAACGCCGAGGCCGCCAAGGCGATGCTCGCGACGCTCGATACCCAGTTGCAGACGACTTACCAGAACCCGAACGCGAGTCCTGCTAAGAAGTCGTCGAAGAAGAAGTAAGTAACCGTAAGGGCAGGTGGGGCGCCCGCCGAAGGGCGCCCCGTTCCATGATCAGAGTCGTCCTTTATCTTTTCCTCGCAGTTATCGTCATCAGCCTACTGCGTTCCGTCATAGGAGTCCTCGGCAAGGCCGCTTCCGCTTTTCTCAACCAGGGCGCGGGCGAGCCGTCCGCCGCGGAATCCGGGCCCCGCAAGGCGGGCGAGCTGAAACGAGATCCCGTCTGCGGCACCTACGTCTCCACGGCCTCCTCCATCAAGCGGACCATCGACGGCCAGGTGGTCCATTTCTGCTCGGCCGCGTGCAGCGAAAAGTATCTTTCCGGCAAAGGGTGATGCGCAAATCGACCCCGGATGAGATTCGCCGGCGGTTCGATCGGGAAGTCGAGCGCTTTTCGAACCTCAAAACCGGGCAGTCGGCCACGGTAGACGCGCCGCTCTCGCTCGAACTGATCGCCGGAGCTGCCTCGGCCGTGAATCCGCGCGCGGAGGCGCTGCTCGATATTGGGTGCGGGGCGGGGAATTACACCCTCAAGCTGATGGAGAGACTTCCGCTCGGGGCCGTCACGCTGATCGACCTGAGCCGGCCGATGCTCGACCGCGCCGTCGCCCGGATCGGCGCGGCGGGCGGTGTTGCGGTCACCGCGCTTCAGTGCGATATCCGCCAGGCGCCGCTTCCCAAAGGCGCCTTCGATGTGGCGGTGGCGGCCGCCTCTCTGCACCACCTGCGCGAGGACGCCGAGTGGGAGCGCGTTTTTCGCGCCGTAAGCGCGGCTCTCAAGCCCGGCGGGTCGTTCTGGATTTCCGACCTCGTGGAGCACGGGCCACAGGCCGTGCACGACCTCATGTGGCGGCGTTACGGAGACTATCTCGTCTCGCTGAAGGGCGAGAGGTATCGCGACGACGTCTTTGCGTACATTGCCGCCGAAGACACGCCGCGCCCGTTGGTCTGGCAACTGGATCTGCTGCGGCGATGCGGCTTCGACAGCGTCGAGGTGCTGAACAAGAACGCGTGCTTCGCGGCTTTTGGCGCGTTCAAGGGGAGTTAGTTCTTTCCCAGCCATCGCAGGCGGAAATTCAGCGCGCGGCTTTGTCCGCCGTACATCGCCAGAAAATGCGGCGAGCCGGTGTCGTTGTTCACCACGTTCGGATTCCGGTGCCCGGTGATGTTGTTGAAGCCGAACCGGAAGGCCCAGCGGTTGTTGTGGAAGCGGAAGCGGCGCTCCAGGTGCAGGTTGAGCTCGAAGAACACCGGGAAACGGTACCCGTTCGGGTCGCCCTGGATAATGCCGAGCGAGTCCTGGATCGAAAACGGATAGCCGTCGCGCGCTTCAGCCAGGAACGCCACGGCCCAGTTTTCGAAAGGCGTCGGCAGGTAACCCCAGCTCACCAGGCGGTTCGGCGAATCCCAGGGCATGCGGCCGGTGTTGGCCGAGAGAATCGCCGGGTTATCCACACTCAGGTCGAGCACCGCGTTTGAAAGCGCGCGCGACCGCGTGTAACTGGCAAGCCACTCATACTGTTTGTGGAACGTCTGCCGGAAAGTAACTTCAAAAGCGTCGTAAGTGTCCCGGCGCATGTTTCTAAGTTCGTATAGTTGGTTGACGTCGTAGGAATCCCGGGTTACCAGAGGGCCCAGGACATCGACATAAGTCAGGCCGTCGCGCCCGCGCCTGCCGATATAGCGGAACCGCGCGTAGAGTCCCCTCGAAAACCTCTGCTCGAGCCCGGCGCTGTAGTTGGAGAAGCGCGGCGTCTTAAGCCGGCCCGGCCCGATCGCGAAGACGGAGGCCACCGGCCCCGGCTCGGGCGTTCCGTCCGGACGGTAATACGTGGTCAGGGCGTACTGGTCCAGCGGCCGGCTGAACAGGCTCAGGCTCGTCTCCTCGGCGATAATGCCCCAACCGCCCGAGATCTTCGTCGATTCCAGTCCCGGCGGCGCCCAGGAAACGCCCAGCCGCGGAGACCACGCCGTGCTTCCGGTCAGCCGGTCCCAGTCCTGCCGCAATCCGGCTTCGACCAGAATGCTCGGCCGCGGCTTCCACGAATCCTGAACGTAGCCGGCGGCCTCCGTGTTCGATTCATGCAGGAAACCCGAGCCGCCGAACACCACGCCGCGCACCGGTTTGCCGCTTTCATCGAGGTAGGTGTAGCCGCTCCGGACCGCGCGCTGCCTGTAGGAAAGCGCATCGAAGTCTATGCCCGCTTTCAACTGGTGCCCGCCGAGCCAGGTGAACGAAGGGAAAAAGACGTTCGCCAGAAGCTGGTCGCGCCCGGCATTCCGCGTGGCGTCGAGAAACGCGTTGCCGCTGCGCCCCTCGGGCGTGATGTAGAGGATGCCGCCGCCTTGCGGAATCTCGCGGTCGAAGGTCCGGTTGGCGGCGTAGCCCACCTCGACGAGCGCTCCGCGCGCAAACGACCACTGGTCCTTCACGCTGATGAAGTTCTGGCGGGCGCGCCGGTCCGCCGTCGTCTCGATCGGGTCGAGCGCCCCCAGTCCTGTGAACCCGGCCCGCCAGTAATTCCAAAGGAAGCTCGCATAGAGCGTGTTCGAAGGCGTGAGGTTGAACTGGCCGCGCAGCAGGTTGTTCAGGCGCCAGCTTGTGCTGCGGTCCTGGCCCTTCGGCAGTTCGTCGATGATGTGCTTGTCGAACTGGAGATCGAGCCCTTCGGAGAACCACGCCCGGCCCTTTCGAATAGGGCCCGACACGTTGAAGCGCGGCGTCCATCCGCCCACGTTCAGGCCCTTGTGCATCTCGACCCCGGGCAGGAAGTTCGTACCCGAGTAGCGGAACCGGTCGTCGCCCGCGCTGGTCTTGATGGCGAGCGTGCCCGCGGCGCCCTTGCCGAATTCGGCCGGGTTGAGCGGGCTCACGTCCATCTCGCGCACGCTTTCAACGCTCAGACGCGATTCGAAACGCCCCGTGAGCGGGTCGTTCACCTGGAAGCCGTCGAGTGTGTAGAGCACCTGCTCCTCGGCGCCGCCGTTGACGTGTACGCCGCCCGCCGAATCCTGCACCACGCCCGGCATCGCGCGCATGGCATTCCGCAGCGTGTTGGTCGAGGGATACGGGATCTCGAGAACCTGTGTGCCCGTGAGCCGCTCCTCGGGCGTCGTGCGCTCGAAGTCGATCTGCGGCGGCGAGTAGGCGACGTCCACCTTCTCGAAAACCTCGCGCACCGGGTTCATCACGAGCGTGATTTCGTTGGGCCCCGCGCCGAGCCGCAGCGGACGGTTCTCCACGCGAAAAAAACCCTCCCGCTCCGCGCTGATCAGGTAGTCGCCGGGCGCGGGCGGGCGAAGCGTGAAATTGCCGGTGGCGTCTGCAATCGCCTGTAAACGCACCGGGCCGGCGGCGGCGAGCGTTACCAGGGCGCCGGCGACAGCGGTCCCGTTCTCATCGACGACGCGTCCAGAAAGGCGTACTTCCGCTACGCCTGCCTGGAGGCACACGGTGAAAATGCCGGCCCAAGCGGCGGATATCGCACCCCTGTACCGCAATACCTCAATCATACGGTAAGAGCGTCTTTCGGGCCCCCCTGTTTTTGCGTCGCTTTCGGGCAATCCCCCGGAAGGCGACCCTTGAGGCTCCCGATACTGCCTGGCGGTACCCAACACGCCGGACCCCGCTCCGAGTGATAATGTTTGTTCCCGTATGCGAGACTGCGCCATCGTCCTTGCTCTTGCGCTCGCCTGCCTGCCGCTTGCCGGGCAGAACGAACCGCAGCCGCGCGTCGTGACACCGGCCGAAACGGCCGGGCAGCCGTCGTCGGACGCCGTCGTTCTGTTCGACGGCAAAGACACCTCCGAATGGACGCTCAAGGACGGCAAGCCGGTCACCGGCTGCACGGTCGAGAACGGCGCGATGGTCTGCCAGACCGGTGCGGGCGACATTTACAGCAAGCGCCAGTTCCGGGACGCGCAGATTCACCTCGAATGGATGGAGCCCTCGATGCCTGAGCAGCACAGCCAGGCGCGCGGCAACAGCGGCGTCTATCTCCAGGGGCGCTATGAAATCCAGGTGCTCGATTCCTATCAGAACCCGACATACCCCGACGGCGCCTGCGGCGCGCTCTACGGGCAGGCGCCGCCGCTGGTGAATGCCTGCCGGCCTGCCGGGCGCTGGCAGAGTTACGACATTGTCTTTCATCCGCACAAGTGCGGCCCGGACGGCAGGCTGCTCGAGCGCGGTAGCCTCACCGTATTTCAGAACGGAATCCTCATACAGGACCACGTCACCATCCACAACATCGGCCGCGGCTGCATCGAAGACAAAATCGGCGAGCCCGGTCCGCTCATGCTGCAAGATCACAACTACCCCGGCGCGCCGCACACCGTGATGCGCTTCCGCAACATCTGGTACCGGCCGCTGGACGAAAGCGAGATGAAATGAAACGACGAGCATTTCTCATGACGGCCGCGGTCGCGCCCGTACTCGGCGCGGCTCCTGCCGCCCAGGCCAAAGGGATGCGCCTCGGCGTGATCACGGCCATCGGCAAGGATCCCAACCCGGGCATCAAGCGCGTGAAGGACCTCGGCTTCCCCTCCTGCCAGCTCTATGCCGGATCGTCCGCCGGCCCCGAGCTCGCCAAGCTCACCCGCGCCGCCATCGAACGCTACGGCATCGAAATCACCGCCCTGATCGCCACCGGCCCCGCGCCCGAAGTCTACGATTTCTATCGCGGACCCGAGACCATCGGCGTTGTGCCGCGCCAGTACCGCGCCGCGCGCATCGCCGTGATCAAGAAGGCGTCGGATTTCGCCAAAATGTGCGGTATTCCCGCCGTCCAGACTCACTGCGGCTTCATCCCCGAAAACCCCAACGATCCGCTGTACAAGGAAGCCGTCGCCGCGATCCGCGAAGTGGCGCAGTACTGCAAGCAGAACGGGCAGAACTTCCGCTGCGAAACCGGGCAGGAGACGCCCATCACCCTGGTCCGCGCGATTCGCGACGCCGGCGTCGATTCGCTGGGCGTCAACCTCGACCCGGCGAACCTGATCATGTACGGCAAGGCGAACCCGGTGGACGCCGTCGAAGTGCTCGGCCCCTACATCCAGGGCGTGCACGCCAAGGACGGCTTGTATCCCACCGATCCCAAGGCGCTCGGGGCCGAGGTCCCGATCGGCAAGGGCAAAGTGAATTTCCCCGTTTTCGTGCGAAGGCTGAAGGAAGCCGGATACCGCGGGGCGCTGACGATCGAGCGCGAGATCGAAGGCGCCGAACAGACCCGCGACATCCTCGAATCGAAGGCATTTCTGGAGAAACTCATATGACACAGGACAACATGGACCGCAGGAACTTCCTGAAGGCCGCCGGCGGCGCGGGCCTCATGATCATCCGTCCGGAGCTGGTTCGCGGAACGCAGGCGAACTCGGCGGTGCGGGTCGGGCTGCTCGGCTGCGGCGGGCGCGGAACCGGAGTCGCCGAGGGCATGGTGCAGAATGCCGGCGCGCGCATCACCGCGCTCGGTGACATGTTTGAGGACCAGCTCACCAAGGCGAAGGCGCACTTCGATCCGATGGGCGTCGTGGATCCCTCGCAGCTTTTCTCGGGTCCGCACGCGGCCGAGAAGATCGCGGCATCGAAGGAAGTGGACGCGGTCTACATAGCGACCCCGCCCTATTTCCACACGAAGCAACTCGAAACGGTAGTCGCGGCCGGCAAGCACGTTTATTGCGAAAAGCCCGTCGGCGTGGACGTTCCGAGCGCCAAACGTGTCATCGAGCTCGGCAAGAAGATCGACGGCAAGCTCAGCCTCGACGTCGGGTTCCAGATCCGCGAGGGCACGCCGTACAAAGAAATCGTCCGCCGCATCCAGGCCGGTGCGCTCGGCACCATCACAGGCGGCGAGGCGTATTACTTCTGCCCGCTCATCGACCGGCCCGAGTGGCCCGGCGTTTCCGCCCAGACCGCGCGGCTGCGCAATTGGATCTACGACAAGGTGCTCTCCGGCGACATCATCGTCGAGCAGAACATCCACGTCATCGATATCTGCAACTGGACGCTCAACGGGCATCCGGTGAAGGCCGTCGGCACCGGCGGGCGCAAGGGACGCACCGAGAAGGGCGACTGCTGGTCGCACTTCAACGTGATCTTCACCTATCCCGAAGACGTGCACGTGAGCTTCACCTCCACGCAGTTCGGCAAGGTGGCCTTCGGAGCGAGCGAGAAGTTCTTCGGCACGAAGGGTTCTTCGGATTCGCCCTACTCGGGCCCGCTCGGCATCTCGGGCGAGGAACCGTGGACTTACGGTAGCGGCGCCAAGCAAGAGGCAGGCGGCGCCTTCTCGGCCACCGGCTCGTTCTCCGACAACCTGGCCGATGCCGATCCCAACAAGCAGAAGTCGTGGATCGAGAGCATCAAGAGCGGCAAGTTCCACAACCAGGCCGCGCTCGGCGCCGAGTCCGCCCTGAGCGCCATGCTCGGACGCCAGGCCGCCTACACGGGCCGGCCGTGGACGTGGGATGAACTGCTCAAATCCAACGAGAAGTACGACGCCGGCATCAACTTCGAAAAGTTGTAGCCGGGTGAGCGGAGCAGGTCCCCGGCCTGCGGCGGCCTCTCAGGCCGCCCGAACCAAACGGCCGGGGACCCGCCGTCGAGCCATGATCCATCGCCTTCCCGTCCTCCTCCTCGCGGCCGCGGCGCTCCACGCCGAGCCCATCAAGCTGCACCCCACGAATCCCCACTACCTTTTCAACGGAAAACCAACCGTGCTGGTTACCTCGGCCGAGCACTACGGAGCCGTCGTCAACGGCGATTTCGATTACATCGCCTACTTCGACGCGCTCAAATCCTACGGGCTGAATTACACGCGCATCTACCCGGGCGCGCTGTTCGAGCCGGCCGGCAAATTCGTCACCGGCAACACGCTCGGCGTGAGGCCCGCGAGCCTCGTGCTCCCCTGGGCGCGCGGCAGCGAACCCGGCTATCTGCTCGGCGGCAACAAGTTCGACCTCGACCGCTGGAATCCCGCCTTCTTCGCGCGCCTGAAGGATTTCGTGAAGCAGGCCGCGGCTCGCGGCATCGTCGTCGAGATCTGCTTTTTCAACGCGCAGTATTCCGACACCTGGCCCATGTCGCCGCTCTATTACGAGAACAACGTGCAGGCGAGCGGCCGCTGCGATTTTGAAGACGCCCAGACGCTGAAGCACGCCGACCTCGTGCGGCGCCAGAGCGAGTACGTCCGCAAGATCACGGAAGAGGTGAACGCCTTCGACAACGTGATCCTCGAAATCTGCGACGAGCCCTATCTGACCGGGACGCCGATCGAGCTAGCGGGCCCCTGGGTCGGGCACTTCATCGAGGTGATCAAAACGGCCGAAAAGCCGCTCGCCAACAAGCACCTGATCGCCCAGCAGATCGAAGGGCCGATGGGCGGCCCGTGCGATTTCACCGGGCACCCGGATGTCGGCGTCATTGTGGCGCAATACGTGTGGGAGTCGATGGCCGAGCAGATGGGCGGCATGAAGGCGCTCGATTACGAGTACGGGCATGAAAAAGCCATCGAACTCAACGAGACGGACTACTATCCGCTCTGGTACAAGGGCGACAAGGTGGGCGCCTCGCGCGTCGAGGCCTGGGAATTCATGGTGGGCGGAGGCGCGAGCTTCAACCATCTGAACGGGCTGTTCACCGTGCAGAATCCCGCGGGCAAGACGCGCGAAAACGACCGCATCCTCCGCGCCGTGGGCGCGCTCAAGCAGTTCATCGAGAGCTTCGACTTTATCCGCATGCGTGCGGACCGCGGTTTTGTCGTCAACGGAATCCCGCTCGGAACGTATTCGCGAGGGATGAGCGAGCCCGGCCGGCAATACGCCTGGTACATCCACCACAGCACCGGCCGCGGCGGCGACTACACCGTCACACCGGGCGAGTACAGCGAGACCTTCGAGTTCAGCCTCCCGCCCGGGACCTACCGGGCCGACTGGGTGGAGCCCGCGACCGGCTCCGTGCTCCGCACCGAAACGTTCACGCACGAATCCGGCACGCGCAAGCTGACCGCGCCCGCGTACACCATCGACATCGCGCTCCGCATCAAGCGAGTTGACCCCCGTCCACGAACAGAAGCACGCCGTTGACGAAGTCCGCGTCCGCCGAGGCGAGAAACAGCGCCGGCCCGGCGACGTCCTCCGGCGTTCCGATCCTGCCCACGGGAATCAGCCCTTTGGCCGGATCGTACTTTCTGAGGAACTCTTCGTCCTGAAGCACCGCCTCGGTCAACCGCGTCCGTATGAACCCCGGCCCCACGGCGTTCGACGTGATCCCGTACGGCCCCAGTTCGCGCGCGAGCGTCTTCGCCAGCAGGAACACGCCGGCCTTCGACGCGTTGTAGTGCGCCAGTTGCGCCTCGGCATCCCACGCGTTAGTGGACGACATGAAGACCAGCTTCCCCCGCCGCCGCGCAATCATGTGCGGAGCGACGGCCTTGGCAACCAGAAACGCGCCGCGAACATTGACGTCGATCGTATCGTCCCAAGTCTTTTCCGCCAGCTCGAGGAAAGGGACCGCGGGAGCAATCCCGGCAATGTACATCAGGATATCGATGCGACCGCGCCATTCGAGCACCCGCCGGACCATCGCATCCACCTGTGCCGCCTCGCGGACATCGCAAGCGATCGCGCATGCGCCGGGCACCGCGCGCGAGGCCGCCTCCATCGCCGCAGCGTCGATGTCGGCGATCGCGACATGCGCCCCCTCGCGGCCAAGCCTGACCGCAATCGCCCTCCCGATCCCCTGCGCGCCGCCGACCACCAGCGCAACCTGATCCTCAAAACGCGTAGCGAACACCGCCACCCCCTCGGCCAACCCGCCCGCCTTCTATCCTAGCTGCGTTCATTTGCGGCCCTTAGTATCGTTTCCAAGAGTACTGGAATTTTCGAGCGGTTTCGTGGTAGAGTGTAATTTGTACGGCGGGTGTCTCCGAACCCTTGCCTCACGCTAGCGCTTCGGCTCCCGCGAATCCCTTTCAGACCTTGGCTGTAACTGAGGCTGTACGTACTTTGCCCAATTTGGGGCGGGCAGCAAGGCTCACCAACCTCGTAAAAGGATCCCTTAAAGGAGTCGTAAGTCCTTTATGGATGAAGACCGAAAATACCGACAGCGGGGCTATATGGACTCCGACCGGGACAACACCGGCCGGAGGCTCGAGGACCGGCCGAAAGGCCCGCGTCCGCCCCTGGATGTGACCGGACCCCGGCTGCCGCGGCTGGTGCAAACCGTCGTGGCGTCCCGCTGTTACAACTGCGCGGCAACCCTGCCGGCCGGAACCGATTTCAAGGGCAACTGCCCGAAGTGCGGCGTGCCTCTGCACTGCTGCAAGCAATGCGCGCACTTCGAGCCCTCCACCCGGTTCCAGTGCATCAAGCCGATTCCGGTCCGGATCATTTCGAAGGACCAGGCCAACGAGTGCGCCTCTTTTGGCGCGCGCGTCACGGTAGCCCGCGACGCGACGGCGTCGGGCGGCTCGGCCTCGCCGGTCAACACGGCCCCGCGCAACCCCACCGACGCGCGGGCGGCCTTCGACCAGTTGTTCAAGAAATAACTTCCGGACCGGCGATGCGCGTTGCCGAGCTCTACGAACCGCGGCACTTCCGGCTGATCGAGCAGCCCATCGCGGACCCCGCGCCCGGCCAGGTTCAGGTGCGCGTAGACGCCGTCGGCATCTGCGGCTCCGACCTGCACTACTTCGCCGAAGGCGCGATCGGGGACACCGAGTGCGTCTACCCGATGGTCCTCGGCCACGAGCCGTCGGGGACGGTGGTCAAGGCGGGGGCCGGAGTAACGGGCTGGTCGCCGGGGGACCGGGCGGCGCTCGAGCCGGCGATCTACTGCTATCACTGCGAGTTCTGCCTGACGGGGCATCACAACGTGTGCTCGAACATCCGGTTTCTGAGCATGCCGCAGGAGCCGGGGTTTCTGCGGGAGTACGTGAACCTGCCGGCGCAAAACCTGTTGCCGCTGCCGCCGGAGCTGAGCGCGGCCGAGGGGACGCTGTTCGAGCCGCTCGCGGTCGTGCTGCACTCGATGAAGTTTGCGGCGCTGCAGGTGGGGGAGCGGGCGGTGGTTTTCGGCGCCGGGCCGATCGGGCTGTTGACGATCGCGGTGCTGCGGCTGGCGGGGGCGGGACGGATCTGGGCGGTGGAGCCGGTCGCTGCCCGCCGCGGCCTGGCCTGCGCCATGGGCGCCGATGAAGTCATTGACCCATCCGCCGCCGACCCGGTTCACGAGTTGCTGCGCGACACGGGTGGCCGGGGCGTGGATGTGGCGATCGACTGCGCGGCGCGCGGGGAGTCGATGAACCAGGCGATCGGGGCCGCCCGCAACGCCGGCCGCCTGGTCGTGACCGGAATCCCCTCCACCGCCCAAGCCTCCCTGGACTTCCACGTCATGCGCCGCAAAGAACTGGCGCTCCTGAACGTGCGGCGTTCGAACCACGAATCGGAAACGGCGCTGGAACTCCTGCGCGAGTGTCCTGAACGCTTCGCGCAGATCCTGACCCACGAGGTTCCGCTGGAGGACGTGGAGCGGGCGTTCAGTATGCTCGGTGCGTATGCGGATGGGGTGGGGAAGGTTGTGGTGCGGGGGTAGAAAACCTGTATAGGTATGTGCGGCTATCGCGATAAACCTTCGGCACGCGGGTTTTCAGCTCGATCCAGCCCCCTGTGGGAGCCCATTCGGGAACCAAGTCCGCAATGACAGCCTCTGCACCTAAACCGTGCATGGCCGCCAGAATCTCTGCGCGTCTTGCCGGACTGCTCCGCCAGAACTTGTCGATCTCCCGGGTTCCGTCAAGGACCGTTCGAGGCAGGTCGGAGTTCCTGAGCGCAAGAACCGGAACTTCGCAAATAATACGGGCCCCGCACAACCTGATGGAGTAGGCATTGATAGCCAGGCCGATGTATCCAACCTGGGTGCCCCGCCCAATCCCGTGCTCCCTCAATTCTTCCGCGAGTCTGGATCGCGCACTCATGACTTGTCGAAATGTCGGGTCCACGCGGATGCGCGTATCGGCAACCAAGTCAATCACCGTGAACAAGGCAAGCAGAATCGCGCCGATGAAGACGGCGATAGCCTTTGTGGCCCGGGAATCCGAGTTCGCAAGTGTTACGCCAAATACGCTGACTCCAAGCACCACCAGGAATCCGGCGATATACCTGGATTCCAGGAAGACCAGCACGTACATTGCGACGGCGGCTGCGCAAGGAATCAACAGGAACCAGACGCGGCGGAACAATTCCCTGCGCCTGGAGGCGCCCACCATCACAGGCAGTGCAACCAGCAGCGCCGGGCAGCCCAGGAGCAGGACGAGCGCGTAAACGCCGTTTTTCTGTGCAGCCCGCAGTTGTTTGGCGAGGCCGAATTTGTTCTGCAGACCCTCATACCAGTGGCTGGGGTCGCGCCACAACGGGTACACTCCCGGAACCGGAGATGCAAACTCAAGCACCTCCGGTGAGGTGTTGATCAGCCGAGGTGGATGCTTCGGCGTGCCGAATCCCGCGGGTCCGCCTTGCCAACCTGTCGAACGGCGCACCTCTCCGACCTCCCAAGCATAGTTGATCCAGCCCGAATCGCCGATTGTGAACCTGTGTGCCGAGAGGCTCACGGCCATGATCCACGGCACGGCGACGGCGGCGAGTGCGCACCCTGCAACCGGAATTCGCCGGCGTCCTCCAACGCCGGCCAGAAAGAGCAAGGCGATTCCGAGTACTGCCGTTTTCGCCAGGTATCCGCAGCCGAGCACTGCTCCGAGCAGTGCGGCCAGCCTGAGCGAACCCGTCCTTCGTAGACGCAGCAGGAGACCGGCGCCCGTGTATATCAAAGCTGTCACCAGAAGGTCGGGCAAGGGCCTCCAGACGCCGATCAACCCTATCGAACCCCAGAGAAATGTCAGGCATGTGACTGTCCGGTAGAAGAAGCCGTTAGGACATCGAAGCAGGAGGGACAGTTCACGCGTAAAAAACAGAAACGCTGCAAATGACGCGAGGAAGATAGTGCTGTTGAGAGTTCGCAGGGACTCAAACTCGGACCAGCCGAACGGTTGCGTCAATATGGTCCACGCGGCGATGACCCATGAATACAACGGACTCCAGTAGCAGTTGATCGCCTCGTGCCACAGCCCCTTCCGATATGCCTCAGCAATCTCCAGGTATGAAATGCCGTCCGAGTAGACCACGAAGCTCCGAGTCGAATTCAGCACGCCCAACGGTACAACCAGCGCTCCCAGGACCAAGGTTGATCGCGAAAGACGCGGCGAGCGCGCAAGCTTCGAGTCCCGTGTGATCGAACTGGCTGGCATCGCGAGAAAGAATTAATGCGTTTGCTACAAAGAGGTGGCTAATCCCAAGCCGCGGTTCACTCGGGAACACTTCCCTCTCAGCCGCGGTCCTTCTCTCTGCGGCGAGTTCATAATACACGATCGATGCACAGCATTCAATACAACGTGCGCTGGGATGGTATCATTTTAACTTCTGATCCCCGTGAGCGGCTGTCATGTTGGCTGCACATATAGAAGACGGGCCACGAGTCAGCAGTCCTGCCGTGGATGCTGCTAGCGAGCAACACAACCCTACCCACCCGCCCGGCTGGCGACAGGATGTGATCGTGGCGTTCTCGCTGTCGAATTTGTCGTACCTCCTCTCCTGGCATGATGTCCAAACCTCTTCCCGCAAGGAACTGGACTACTTTGCCGCGAGACCCGCCACCCACACGCTCGAGTTTGCGACAGTCCTAAATGTTGTTCTGTTAGGCGCCTTCCTGGCAGCCATTTTGCGGCGTCTCAGGTGCGTCAAAGGTCCCAGGTATTTGCGTGCGGCTGACTATTTCACATTTCTGGTGCTGATGTGGGTTGCGATCCGCGCCCTCAAACCCGTCTCATGGGTAGCCTTGTTTGGCGCGACCACAGCCAGGGAACTCGTCGCGCTCTCCGGGCGGATGCTCAATTTCGTGGGTCCGCATGGCCTCGTGGTCGTCATACTCGTGTGCATCGTAGGCACAACCGCCGTTGTAAGCCGTTTCTTCGGACCGGTTGTCCAGGCAAGCCGCGCCATCGCATTGGTGCTGTCGCCGTTCGCAGTTATGAACTTTGGTCAAGTGCTGTGGAATGTCGCCACTTCAAGGGACAACAACGCATTTTTGTATCGTGACTATCGAGCAGGTCAGCCAGCGCTCCGTACCGGGCGCTTTGTCTGGCTTATCTTCGACGAACTCGACCAACATTTCGTCTTCCAGCAGCGCCCGCCGAACGTAGACATGAGGGAATTCGACCGCTTCCGTTTGACGGCGCTGTGTGCAATGCGTGCCAGGGCTCCCGCAGAAAGCACGTTGGAATCACTGCCATCCTTGATTCGCGGGAAGGTGGTCGCCAAGGCAGAGCCCGTGGGACCAAATGAGCTGGTCCTGACGTCATCCGACGGTACGCGAGCCATGTGGAGCCGAGAACCAAGTATTTTCGGCGATGCGCGAGTATTGGGATTCCGTTCCGCTTTGGCAGGCTTGTTTCACCCGTATTGCCGCGTAATCGGTAAAGACCTCGACAGCTGTTTCTGCTATCTGCCTGCCGAGTGGGGTGGGCCCGCAGTCAGATGGAAAATGTTTGCGGATCATAGCGGCTTGTGGAAGACGCTGGCCATGCAAGCCCGCAAGGAACTCCTTGCAGCGCATGTTCTAAAGAGGTTTGATGGGCAGAGCTTCACCACCATCGATCGCGAGGTCTCAATACAGCAGCGTGCTGCGCATCGTAGGTGTTTCGAAGAGATCCGGCGAAGATCGTTGCACTTCGTGGCTAGCCCTGAATTGAATTTCGTCTCGGTCCACGTGCCGGTTCCGCATGATCCGGGGATTTACGATCGCAGAGCGGCTGCATTTTCGCTCAGCGAAGACAAGAACTATGTAGATAATTTGGCCCTTGCCAATCGCTTCTTGGGCGAAATCCGCCAAGCGATGCAGGCCGCTGGTTTTTGGGACGACGCGACCGTACTTGTGACCTCGGACCACCCGTATCGGAAGCAACATTGGTCCAGAGAAATATACTGGACAGCCGAAATGGCAAGGTTGACGGCAGGTTCCGAAACATCAACCGTTCCGTTCCTGCTTAAGCTGCCGCGCCAGAAAGCATCCCTGACGTACAACCCGGAGTTCAATACAGTCGTGACTCGCCGACTCCTGGGCGCCCTTATGCGGGGTGAGATTCGAACTCCTGAAGAAGCCGCCAAGTGGCTGGACCGGTTCGGCGCTGTTACTCCTCCATGAACCGATACCCAATCATGTGGCACACAATCATGTGGGCATCCTCGATGCGGCCCATGTGGGGTTCGGGGACGTGGATGTTCAGGCTGGCCAGGGGGGCGAGTTTGCCTCCGTCCCGGCCGGTGAGAGCCAGCGTCCGGCACCCGATCGAGTTCCCGTACTCGATCGCCCGTACCACGTTCATCGAATTTCCAGAGCCGCTGATTCCCATCACGAGGTCTCCGGGTTGGGCGAAATTCTTGAGCTGCTCGACGAAGACGCAGTCGTAGCAGACGTCGTTGGCGTAGGCGCTGATCGTCGGGAGCGAGTCGGTCAGGGCGATGATGCGGAAGCGCTTCTCGCGGTTGTAGCTGGCTCCTTTGAGGATGTCGGTCGCCAGGTGCGAGGCCGTTGCGGCGCTGCCTCCGTTGCCGCAGACGAAGATGCCGCGGCCGGCGTCTCGCGCTTCGCGAAACCACTCGATCGCCTGCTCCACTCTCGCCAGGTCCAGCCCGTCCAACGTTGCGCGCAGACGCGCCAGGTATTGCTCTGAAAAACTCATTTCGTCTTCCCTCCGCCCGCCAGCGCCAGCGCTCCGTAGAGCACGCTGTCGTCTCCGAGCGCCGCCGGCACGACGTCGATCCGCGCCTGCGACCACGCCGTGATCTGCTTGCGCAACTCCGCCCGCAGCGGCACGAACAGCGCGTCCCCCGCTTTGCTGATCCCGCCGCCGATCACGATCCGCTGCGGATTCAGCAGCATGATGCACGCCTTCAACCCCAGCGCCAGGTTCACCACGTAGCCGCGCACGAACTCCGGCTCCTGCATCAGCTCCTTGGCGGATTTGCCGTAGTCCTTCTCCATCCAGATTCCGCCGCACATCCGCTCCAGGCACCCGCGCGCGCCGCACAGGCACTCCGGCCCGTCCGGCCGCACCGTGAGATGGCCGATCTCGCCCGCCCACGAATCCGCCCCGCGGTAGATCGCGCCGCCCGTCACGATGCCGCCGCCGTTGCCCGTCGAAAGCGTCATGTAGAACACCGGATCGCAGCCCGCCGCGGCGCCGTAAATCGCTTCGCCCAGCGCCCCCACGTTCGCGTCGTTGTCCATGATCGCCGGCAACCCGAGCTCGGCTTCGAGGAACGCCGCCAGCCGGAAATCCTTCCAACCGCCCACGTGCGTCGAAAGCGCCACGCTCTGCTCGCCAAACCGCACCGGCCCGCCGAAGCCTATACCGCAGCGGTCGAACGCGATCCGCTCGCGCCACTCCCTCGCGATCGACAGGATCTGCCCGAGCATCCAGTCCCGCCCGCCCTCGCGATCCGTCGCGCGCGTTTCGCGCAGCGCCATGCGCTCGCCTTCGAAAGCCGCGATCGTGAACTTCGTCCCGCCGATGTCGATCGCCAGCGTGTTCACCGGAGGGCGGCCTCCGCCGCGAGCACCTCATCGGGCGACGCCGTTCCCGTTCCGGGTTTCATGATGGTGACGGACGCCACGAGGTTGCCGAACCTTACCGCGTCGATGGGCGAATGGGTCAGCGCGAGCGCGAGCGCCGCGCCGGCCGAAAAGCTGTCGCCCGCCCCGCAAATATCCACGGGCTTTTCGATGGGCACACAGGGCACGTCCGTCTCGCGCCCCGGCTCGACCACTACCGCCCCGCCCGGGCCCCGAGTCACAACCAGCAGGTTCGTCTCGAGCCGCTGGCGGAGCCGCTGATAATCGATCGTTCCGAACAGGCGCAGGCAGGCGTCGTCCGCCTCGTTCCGGTTGGGCTTCACGATCACGCCGCGGTAATGCTCGGCGCGCATGCGCGAGTCCACCCAGATCACCTTGTCCGGATGCTTGTGCGCGAGCGTCCTCAGAAGCTGCCGCACGTTGGGCGTGATCACGCCGCCATACGCCGTCTCGGCCTGATCGGCAACGAGCACCACGTCGAAGCCGCCGATGGCCGATTCCAGCCGCGTCATCACTTGACGCTCGAGCTGCTCGGGCAGCGGACGGAACGGAATGAAATCCACGCGCGGCTGGTCCTCGACGCCGGTTTCCGCGTTGATGAGCTTCGTATACGTGAACGTGGGCAGGCGCGCATCCTTCACCAGCAGGTCGAGCGAAATGCCGCGCGCGCGCAGCGCCCGCGTCAGTTCGAAGCCGTTGCCGTCGTCGCCTAACACGCCGAGCACCGCCACCCGGTACGCGTTCAGCGCCACCAGGTTGTTCGCCACCGTGCCGCCCGCCCCCGGCGTCACATAGCTTCCCATCACGCCGATGCGCGGAATGCCGGTCTCGCGCGACGGATCGGCCAGCGCCGGATCGTACGTGCACCAGTGGTCAAGGCAGATGTCGCCCACCACCAGCGCGGCCAGCTTTGGAATCCCCGCCAGAATCGCAGGAGCGTTCATCGAGGCTCCAGGATCGCACGGCGCAGCGCCGGGAAGGTGGCGCGATGATCGCCGCAGAAATAGAAGCTCGCCCCGCCGCCGGCGACGGTGCGGATCAGCATCGTCTTGCGCGGGCGGAAGTAATAACCCGGATCGGACTTCGGCAGTTCCTGACGGAAGTCGCCGCGAACCGGCACCATGTCGAACACCGCCGTCGCGAAATTCCGGATCGCGCGCCCTTCCTGGTGCGCCACGTTGCGCGCCATTGCGAGCGCCTTCAAGTAGACTTCCGGAGCCATGATCGCCGAGCCGAAACTGAGCACCACGCCTCCCTCCAGCCGCTCCACCGTGCGCGCGAAGACGAGGAAGTCGCGATAGCTCGACGCCCCCAGCTCCGCTCCATCGCAGTTCGGATGTTCGTGCAGGATGTCGTACCCGATTCCCACATGCACCGTTGCCGGCACGCCGCGCCGGTACGCCGCCGCAAACACGCTCAGCTCCCGATGCGGAAACGCGCTCTCCCCGATGCGCCTGCCCACGTTCTCGCCGAGCCCGAGTCCGAGCCGCCCCGCCTCCGCGATCCAGTCGTTCAGCTCGCCGGTTTCGCGCCACAAGCCGAACTCGCCCGTCGCGATGTATCGCGCCACGCTCTCCGTAGTGGCGCCAATGCGCGCCAGTTCGTAATCGTGAATCGCGCCCGCGCCGTTCGAGGCAATGTGGTCGATGAAGCCGCGTTCGATCAGGTCGATGATGTGGCGGTTTACGCCAGCCCGAAGCAGGTGCGCGCCGAACATCAGAATGCGTGCGCGCCCCGCCTGCCGGGCGCATTCCAGCCGCCGCGCCACTTCGCTCAACTCGGGATGCGCGAACGGCGGCGTCTCATCGTCGAGCGCGAGCCACCGGTCCAGGCTCAGGTCGTTGACCCGCTCAGCCAGCGGACGCAACCGCAGCCGCGAGCGATCGAAGGTTTCGTAGCGCGAACTCATTCCTCAAAAAGCGCCGACATCAATTCGCTATGGCAGAGATAGTTGGGGACGATAAAATCCGCGCCCACTCCGGCGAGCCGTTTCCGCTTCCACTCGTCCACGCGGTCGCATTCGGGCTCGGCCGTCGCAACGCCCACGGCCACGCCACCCACTTCCTTCACGTTCTCGATCTCGACATACCCGTCCCCGAAGCCGAGGAACGCCGGGCCTTCGAACTCCGCCGAAGCGATCAGGCGTTGAATCAGAATCTTTTTCGAGAAGCTCTTGTAATCGTCGAGCGCCCCGTAGACGCGCCCCTCGAAGTACTTGCTCACATCGACCAGATCCGCTTCTTCGCGCATATACTGCTGGTCCGTGCCGCTCGCCAGGTACATCTTGAGGCCGCGCTCGCGCAGCGTCTCGAGCAGCTTCCGCGCGCCCGGCACAAGGTATTTTTCAGGCGAAACCCTGCCCGCGCGCAGCTCTTCCAGCCGCCCGGCGATCTTGGTGTGCAGCCGGTCGAGATATATTTTTTTATAAACGAGCGGATCGGGAGGCGAGCCCCCGCGCATTTCCACCTGGTTCGCCAGCTCGACCATCTGGTACATCGTCTGCTTGCCCGTCAGCCGCCCGACGAAGTCCTCCACCAGCGAGCGCAGGCTCTCTTCGCTCTCGCCCGTCTTGAGGTCGAGCAGAATCTCGACCATCATCGGGACCATCACGTCCACCCATCCGGAGCGGATCAGCGAAATCGTGCCGTCGAAATCGAAGAGGACCACGCGAGCCTGCCGCGCGGACGCCTCTGGGCGCAGACGTTCAATCATCCCGTCTATTATGGCAGCCGCCAGCCGTTAGGGTCAGCCATGGGCTGCCGGCCCGCGGCCGGCGGCGGCCTCTCAGGCCGCCCTCAAAACTCCAGCGCGACCAGGTGCTGCCCTCTGGGAAGAATCAACAGGAACGGCCGGCCGCCGGACTCGATCAAATCCACCGGAGCCTCCTCCATGTCGATCTGCTGGCGCACCGGCTTGCGGTCGAGCACCGCTATGGCACGCGAAAACGTCGTGTACGAGAACTGAATCCCCTTCGCCGTGACACCCGCGCTCTTCAGCTCCCCGTTAAAATCCAGAAGGCGCGCCGGCGGCGCCGCATCCGCCGGCTCGATGTTCTGCACGCCCGGGGGCAGCCACACCACAGCCCCATCCCCCGCCGGCCACGGCCGTCCGTTCACGCGCGCCGCCCCCTTCCACGGCACGCCCGCACCGTATTTCGATTCAATTACCAGCTTCGGCCCGATCCGCTCCACCCGGCTCACCGCCGCGATTGCCGCGGGCAGCAGCGGAATATCCGGCGCCAGAATCGAGTTCTCGAAGTACAGCATGACGCGCGGAAACGAGCGCGACGCCAGCGAAAGGAGCTGAAACATTTCCGTGCCGGTTTGTTGTTTTGTCGGATATACGTCCTGATACCGCTCGACGATATTAATGTCGATCGCGAGCTTGTCCGTGCGCTTCGTGAGCGGCCCGTACCGTTTGGCGATCTCCGGATACCGCTGCGGCCCCAGGTGCCACACCGTCGCCGGGTCCTCCACCATGAACGTGAATTCGTGCTCGTCGAGCAGCGGCAGCACGCGCGCCGCATCGGCCCCGATCGCGTCCCGCATCCCCGTATCGAACCGGTCGTCGACGTGCGTCAAAACCATATCGAGGTACGGCTTCGCCCGCCGCACCGCGTCCATCTCCGCGATCCACTCGGCCTGCATCCGGCTCGCCAGCGCGGCCCGGTAATCAAGGAAGGCACGCAGCCGCCGAGCGTCGGGCGAGGGCTTGGCGGCATCGAACAGCTCAACCGGATCGAACCCCTCCAGCCCCTTAAACTCGATCCGCACATCGTCGTTCATCGGCGTGAAGCGCGACGGATTGGCCGCCCCTTCGAGCGACTCGAAGTACAGCTCCGCCAGGTTGACGCCGTCCCAATCGAACCGGCGGATCAGCTCCTGGATGCCGCTCGACACCGCGCGGAAGCAGTCGCGGTTCGTCAGGTTCATGAGCTTGCGCCAGTCCAGGTGCGCGTCCTGAAGCACGGCGGTCTTCTCGCGCCACTCCGGATGGTCCTGCCAGAATTTCTCGCTTACGTGCGGCAGTTCGACCCACGCGTAGACCAGAATCGCGTTCCGGTGGCAGACCCGGATGAGCCGTTGCAGGTATTCATCGCGCGCCGCGTCCGGCTCGAAGTAGTGCCACGCCGCCACGTGCAGCGCCGCGATCCCGGACTTGCGCCAGCGCCGCGCCAGGTAATCGAGATCGGCCCGCATCCTGTAGGACGAATCGAAAAACGCCCACAAGCGCCGTGCCTGGAACGGAGGCTCGAACCCCAGATCGGCAAGCGCGTGCAGCAAATACGGAAACCGCTCGTACCCGCGCGCGCCCGGCGATGCCGCCACCCACAGCACCGCACCCGCTCCGCGCCGCATGCCCGCCATTAGCGGAACCTTCTGCCACCGCTCGCGGGCGAACACGCGCGCGCCTTCCGGCAGCGTGAACACCGGCGCCTCCACGTCGCTCTCCCACACGATGCGAAGCTGCGGCCGCCGCAGATCCTCCACGCTCCGCACCCGCACGCGCGCCGCCCCCGCGCGGAACCCCGCGGCTTCGGCCGCGTCCGATTTTCCTTCGAGGATGACGAACGCCCCGGCCTCCGCCCGTTCAAGCGCGCCCGGCGCCCGCGTGCCTTCGCGCACCACGATCACCTGCGCGGAACCTCCGGCGGCCTGCGGTTGCAGCCCGAGCGAGGAAAGCACCGCGGGCCAGCTTCCGGCTTCCGCGCCCATCACCTGGAAGAACAGGTGCGGCTCCGCATACGCAGCGCCGGCCGCAAGCACAACTCCGCAAACCGCCCTAACGAGTGATCGCATACCAGAACCCCGCCCGCACATCGTTGAACGCAGGCCCGCGCGGATTGCCTTCGTTGCGTATGTACGCGCCGCGCAGCGCGTTCACGGAGAACACGAGCGACTCCGGCAGCCCCTGCCAGCGGAACCGCACGCCCGGCCCCATTTCGAAAAAGTTCGCCCAATACGCGCGCTTCACGTCCATTGTGAGATTCGTGTTCCAGTACAACTGCCAGCGCAGCCCCGCGACATTGGGAAGCGTGTAGCCGGTCTGGTTTTGCGAGTAGAACAGCAGGTCGTTGTCGAAGCGGCTGACGAACACGGCATCGTCGTGTGTCTCGGCGAACCAGCCCGCGGCTTCGGCGCCCAGAAGGTGTCCTTTGCCTTTCCCGAAGGAGGCGCCGCCGCGATAGTCCGGAACCATGCGCGGACGGTTCTCGCCGCCCGTGTACCGCACCGCGCTTCCGGCCTCGCCCCACGCCGTGAGCCCGTTCCAGGTTCGCGAGGCGAGTCCCAGCGCGAGCAGCACCGAGCTTTCGGAAAGGTACTGCGGAACCGCTGCCTCGCCCGTCGCCCCGAGCGCGCCCCGCGTGTCGCCGATGAACCGCATCGAGACATAAGGCCGGAACGGCAGGTTTCCGAGCCGGACATCGGCCTTGATCTGCCCGTAGGCGAACACGTCGCGCCACCGCGAAGAATAGAACGGAAACGCCCACGCCGTGAGCCGCCACCGCGAAAAGTACGGCCGCAGGTTGTGGTAAGCACGGTTCGCTTCGGCCGCGATCGCGGCATCCGGACTGCGCCGCGCCAGGCCGAACCATCCGAGCGCGCGGTCGTCCAGGCCGAGTGCGTTCGAAGTCCACCCGAGCTTCAGCATCACGTCGAAGTCCAGCGGATCGGCCTCGTGCGCGGCCTCGAAGTACTTCAGCGCGTCCTGCAGGTAGCCTGCCTTGTAGCTGCGCATGCCCATCTCTTTGGGGCCGGCCTCGGCGGGCGGGGGCGCGGCCTTGCGGCGGCGAAGCTGCGCGGGCATCCGCAGCGCCGTGCGCACACGCTCGATCAATTCGTCATCGTCGGACTTGAGAACGCGGTCGAAATAGACCATGGCGCCCGCCCGGTCCTGCTTTTCGAGCAGCAGGAATCCGGCCTGCGCGGCGGCGATGAGTTCCTGCGGATCCCGGTCGGCGCACGCGCGGAATTCGCGCTCGGCGGCGTCCTTCTGCTTCATCTCGAGCAGCAGCCAGGCCAGTTCGCGGCGCAAATCCGTGTTCGCGGGGTCGGTTTCGAGCGCACGCCGGAACTCCTCGGGATACGGATACCGCGCGGGCAGCAGTTCCCGAGCCTGCTCGGCCACGCGCGGCCGCGACCCGCGCGAGGCCGCCAGCAGCGCCGCCGCAGCCTGTTCCGTTCGCCCCTGCGTCTGCCAGGCGCGGCCCGCCTCCAGCAGCAGTTCCCGCTCCGCCGGACGTATGCGCCACGCGGCCATGTAGTGTTCGGCGGCGCGCGCGGCGTCGCCGCGTTGTCCGGACAGCCGCGCCAGCTCGCAATGCGCGCTGAAGTTCTCCGGCGATTGCGCCACCACCGCGGACCATCGCGCGATCCCCTCCGCCAGCGCGCGGTCGATGTTCCGAAACGCCTGCTCGGCCGCTGCCGAGCCGTTCTTCCGCAGGCGGTCGAAAACGCTGCGGGCTTCCGCTTCCTTCTTCGTCTCGTAGCACAGGAAGGCGTACTCGAGCGCGATGTGTTCGTCGCCCGCATCGAGCCGCATCGCCTCGGCGAACTGGTCGCGCGCGGCCTCGGTCTCGCCGGCTTTCAGATAGGTGTAGGCGAGGTCCTTGCGGAGCGAGGCGCTCCCCGGCGCGGCGTCAATCGCATCCCGGAATGCCGCGATCGCGGCATCGTAGTCCTTCGCTCGCAGCGCTTCATAAGCCCGCTCGGCCGCGCCCGGCGATTGCGCCAGCAACGCGGGCCAGAGACACGCCGCCGCAACAGCCAGAAACCGGGCCACGGAAGATAGTGGCGCGAGGGCGCGGGATTTCTCCCGGTCGTGCGCATCGAGACGCCGACACTTCCTACACTGTTTTGCCCATTGTCAGGACGGCGCGGAAGCGCGCCTCGCCGCTCAGCATGCGCTCGAAGGCAGCCGGAGCCTGCTCGAGCGGGTAAACTTCGGTCATCGGCCGCACGCCGGTGAGCACGCTGAAGGCGAGCGTCTCCTGCGAATCGATCGATGTTCCGGAATACCAGCCCTTGACGGCCTGGCGTCCTACCAGAAGCTGCATGGCTGGCACCTCGAGCGATGGAACCTCGCCGATCACCATCAGCGTGCCGTTCGCGCCAAGGCCGCCCAGGACAGCCTTCATGGCATCCGCGCTGGTCACCGTCGCCAGAATCACCTTGGCTCCGCCGAGCTTGCGCAGCTCCGCGGCCGGGTCCGTGGCCCGGCTGTCTATGTAGCGCCAGGCGCCGAGCCTGGCGGCCAGTTCCGCCTTGTCCGCGCCGCGCGCGATCGCGACCGTCCGGAGGCCCATCTTAGAGGCGAACTGAACGCCGAGATGGCCGAGGCCGCCCAGTCCGATTACGGCGGCGAGCTCCCCCGGCCCGGCCCCGCTGTGCCGCAGGCAGTTGAAAGTCGTGATCCCGGCGCACATCAACGGGGCGGCATCCACGGCCGAAAGTTCATCGGGAACCGCCGCCAGCGCGCTCGCGGGCGCGACCATGTATTCGGCGTACCCCCCGTCGGAGGTCACGCCGGTCACCAGCCTGTAGGTCTCGCACGCGAAGGCGTTCCCGCGGCGGCACTGGTCGCAGTATCCGCAGTTTCCCCCATGCCAGCCCACTCCGGCGCGCTGGCCGGGCTTCCAACGGGCGACGTTCGCGCCGGCCGCGTCGACGATTCCGATGACCTCGTGCCCCGGCACCCGCGGATACTGAATCCCGGGCCAGCGGCCCTCCTTGGTCACTACGTCGCTGTGGCAGACTCCGCAAGCCTCGACTTTGAGCCGCACCGATCCGGCGGCCGGCCCGGGGATTTCGCGCTCGACCAGCTCCAGCGGACCGCCCTTTCGGCCGACCTGCACCGCGCGCATCTTGGCCATATTGCCCCCCTCTGAAGCGTTCTGGACTGAGTGTGCCACAATCCAGGGCATGATCGAATACGAGAACGCAAGCGCCGAGGTGCGTGCCGTTTACGACGACATCATGGCCACGCGCAACACCGACTGGGTGAACAATTTCTGGAAAGCGATCGCGCACGATCCCGCGACCCTGAAACGGACCTGGGAAAGCGTAAAGCAGATCATGGCGCCCGGCTCGCTCGACCCGCTGACCAAGGAAATGATCTACGTCGCGGTGAGCGTAACGAACCAGTGCGCCTACTGCATCGCCTCGCACACAGCCGGCGCGCGCAAAGCCGGCATGACCGACGAGATGTTCGCCGAACTCATGGCGGTCACCGGAATGGCAAATGAGACGAACCGCCTCGCCGCCGGCTATCAGGTGCCCGTGGACGAGCGGTTCAAGTGAACGCCGCCACGCCCTCGACGAAGTCGCAGTACCGCTCGAAGCCGAGCCGCTCGTAAACGCGAACCGCCGCAGTGTTCTTCTGGATGACATTCAACCCGACGGTCTCGACGCCCAAGCGGAGCAGCTCGCACGTCACCGCGCTCGTCAGCGCGCCCGCCAGGCCGCGGCCGCGGCGGTCTCGTCTCGTGTAGACATTGCCGATCGCCGCAACGCCCTCCGAGGGCTCGGCCAGATGCGTTCCGGCGACGGCGATCAGCTCGCCCTGCTCCCGCACGCCGTAGAAAACTCCGGCCTCGACCATCGGGGCGAAGAAGAAATCAGGGGATTCGCCCGTCGCGGCTCCATCGGCGTACAGCCGCTCGATCGCGCCGGCGTCGGCGGCCCCGAGGCGCTCGGCGGGCGCGGCTCCGGATTCGGGGCGGAAAGCGGAGGGCTCGAGCGCCATGCGCCACATCGGCCGCACATCGATCGTTGCGCAGCGCGGCGCGATCAGATCGGCGATCCGAGGGCGCACGTGCAGATAGACGGCCTGCTCGTCGATCCGGTCAAGCAGCGGCGCCACGGCGTCCGGCTCTCCGGTGGCGAAAAGCACCGGCGGCGTCACGGCGCGATACAGCAGCAAGACCGCTGAGCCGGAGGCTCGCCACTGGCAGCGCTCGAAATACCCTGGCGCGAGGTCGCCCAGAGCGTAGAGGTTCCAGCGCGGGTCCTGCTTGAGAATCGCGCGCAGGGCCGCGCGGTCACTGACTGGCGCCATCAGGCCATAATAGTATTTGAAGGAGAAATCCGGAATGAAGCGCCGTGAATTTCTGCCCGTTTCGGGCGCCGCGCTGGCGGCGACGATTCTGCCGCGGCACGTGCTCGGCGGCTCCGGGGGCCGCGCTCCCAGCGACAAGCTGAACATCGCGGCCGTCGGCGTGGGCGGCATGGGCGCGAACTACATCAAGGGCTGCGAGAGCGAGAACATCGTCGCGATGGCCGACGTGGACGACGCCGTCGCCGCCCACACCTTCAAGGCTTATCCCGCGGCGAAAACCTATCGCGACTACCGCGTGATGCTCGAAAAAGAGAAGGGCATCGACGCCGTCATCATCGGCACGCCCGACCACACGCACGCCACCGTCGCGATGGCCGCCATGAAGCTCGGCAAGCACGTTTACTGCGCCAAGCCGCTCACGCGCACTATCCGCGAAGCCCGCCTGCTCGCCGCCACGGCCAAGGAGCACAGGCTCGCCACGCAGATGAGCGTGCAGTCGTGCGCTTCAGACGACGCGCTCAACACGGTCGAGTGGGTGCAGTCCGGCGTGATCGGCCCCGTGCGCGAAGTCCATGTCTGGAGCGACCGCCCGGTGTGGCCGCAGGCGCTCGAGCGTCCAAAAGAGAAGGTCGCGGTGCCGTCGAGCCTCGATTGGGACCTGTGGCTCGGGCCCGCGCCGGTGCGGCCGTATCATCCGGTCTATCACCCGTTCTCGTGGCGCGGCTGGGTCGATTTCGGAACGGGCGCGCTGGGCGACATGGCGTGCCACTCCTTCCACGTGATCTTCCAGGCGCTGAAGCTCGGAGCCGCCACGAGCGTGAGCGCCAGCGCTGCGCAGCTTCGCGAACTCATGATCGAAGGCGGCGGATGGGCGCGCTCGCGCGTGCTCGAAACGCCCGAGACTTACCCGGCGGCCTCCATCGTTACCTGGGAGTTCCCCGCGCGCGGCGATCTGCCGCCCGTGCGTATGACGTGGTACGACGGCGGACTCAAACCGCCGCGCCCCTCCGATCTCGAACCCTCGGTGCCGCTCGAGTCCGACGGCATTTTGTTCATAGGCGAAAAGGGAACAATCCTGAGCGGGTTCAGCGGCGGGCCGAGCCTGGTCCCCACTTCGCGCAACGCCGGCTTCACGCCGCCGCCGAAGACACTCCCGCGCAGCATCGGCCATTACGTTGAGTGGATCGCGGCGGCCAAGGGCGGCAAGCCTGCCAATTGCGAGTTCGGCTTTGGCAGCCTGCTCACCGAAACCGCGCTGCTCGGCGTGATCGCGCAGCGCACCGGCAAGTACCTCACATGGGATGCGCCGTCGATGCGCATCACCAACGATGCGGATGCGAACGCGCTCGTCGCGGGCTCCTATCGCGCGGGATGGTGCGTCTAGCGTGCACGAAATGGGCATCGCGAGTTCGGTGATCGAGGCGGTGCAGGCCGAGATGACGCGCCGGCCCGGCGCTCGCGTCTCCAAGGTCGGCATGCGCATCGGCGAGTTCGCGGGCGTCGATCGCGACTCGCTCTCGTTCTGCTTCGAAGCGCTGGTGAAAGACACGGACCTCGAATCGGCCGTGCTCGCGATCGAAGAAGGATCGAGCGACGAGCTGAACCTGGCTTATCTGGAACTGGAGGAGTAGATGGAACGCGTGCCGCTGGAACGGAAAGTCCTGAGCGAGAACGATCGCATCGCCGCCGGGCTTCGCGAGGAGTTCCGGAAGCGCGGCATCCTCGCGCTGAACTTCATCAGCTCGCCGGGCTCGGGCAAAACCGCGCTCCTCGAGCGCACGCTCGAGGGCTTCCCGAAAGGTACGCGCGCCGCCGTGCTCACCGGCGATATCCAGACCGACAACGACGCCACGCGCCTGGGCCGCTACGGCTACCCCGTGCGCCAGATCACGACCGCGGGCGCCTGCCATCTGGACGCCCGCATGGTCGAGCGCGCGCTCGAAGGCTGGGACCTCGGCTTGCTCGACATCCTGCTCATCGAGAACGTCGGCAACCTGGTCTGCCCCACCAGCTACGACCTGGGCGAAGACGGCAAGATCGTGGTGCTCAGCGTGACCGAGGGCGAGGACAAGCCGCTCAAGTACCCCGGCATCTTCCACAAGGCGGAGCTGATGGTGCTGAACAAAATCGACCTGCTCCCCTACGTGCCGTTCAAGCGCGAGCTGGCGCGCAAGTACGCGAACCAGGTGCATGCGGGCATCGGGATCCTCGAGGTTTCGTGCACCACATGCGAGGGCCTCGACCGCTGGCAGGAGTGGCTCGCAAAGCGCCGCGTGGGCGCGGCATGCTGACCGAGCGCTCGCGCGTCTCCATCGTCGGCGCGGGCGCAGTGGGCTCGACCATCGCGTACGCCGTCATGCTGCGGGGCCTGGTGCATGAGCTCGTCCTGGTGGACGCGCTGCCACAGAAAGCCGAGGCCGAGGCGAAGGACCTGATCCACGGCTCCATGTTCGTCCCGCGCGTGGAAGTGTCGGCGGGCACGGTGGAGGATTGCCGCGGCTCGGCCGTCGTCGTGATCACGGCCGGCGCGAAGCAGAAGCCGGGCCAGACGCGCTTGCAGCTTGTCGAAACGAACGCGGCCCTGTTCCGGGACCTCGTGCCGCGCATACTCGCCGCGGCCCCGCAAGCGCTGCTGCTCGTGGTGTCGAACCCGGTGGACGTGCTGACCTACATCTCGCTGCGCATTGCGGGCGTGGCGCCGGAGAGCGTCTTCGGCTCGGGAACCGTGCTCGACACCTCGCGCTTCCGCGCGCTGCTGGCCCGGCGCCTGGGCGTCGCGGTGGGCAACGTGCACGCCTACATCGTCGGAGAGCACGGGGAGAGCGAAACGCCGATCTGGTCGAGCGCGCAGATCGGCGGAGTGCCGCTCGATGCCGTCGCCGCCGCCACCGCCGGCGGGCCGTTGAGCGAAGCCGACCGGAGCGAGATCGTACGCGGAGTCCGCGACGCGGCGGCCGAGGTGATAGCCGTCAAGGGCGCGACCAACTGGGCCATCGGGCTGGCCGCGGCGCGGATTCTGGAAGCGGTGCTGCGCGACGAGAACCGCGTCCTGACCGTGAGCGGGCTGGTGCACGGCCTTGATGGCGGAGAAGACGTGTGCCTCTCGGTGCCGCGCTTCGTGTCGCGCCGCGGGGCGGGCGAGCCGCTGCCGCTGCACTACGACGAGTCGGAGAAGGCGGCGCTCCGGCACTCGGCTGAAATTCTGAGGGAGACCGCGCGCCGGCTGGGGTACTGAGCTACGTTCCCACGTAGCGCGCGTAGAGACTGCGCGCGAGTCCCACGTCCGCCGTGCCTTTGATGATCGCGCGGCCGTCCGGAAAGACGGTCATCTCGTAGGGCGGCACAAAGAATCGCAGCGCGAACTCGTTCGCCCGCACTTCGCCGAGCGGAGCGAGGCGCGCGCGCAGGCCGGCCAGATCGAGCGGGCGCTCGCGATCGTGTATCTGCACGGCGTTGCGGCCGCACAGGCTGATGGGCGCGCGGCGGCGGCCTTCGAGATGTACGAACTCGCGGCGCGCGCACGCGGGGCAGTCCGCCAGCGGCTCGGGCTGCGCGATCTGGCGGACCTCGCCGGTCCACACGTCCACCGTCGTGATGCGCGCGCGAACCTCGCCGGCGTGTCCCGCAAGAATCTTGATCGCGTCGCCCACCTGGAACGAGGCGATCGCCGAGGTGATCGCGTTCAGCACGCCCGCCGTTTCGCACGTCGGCTGCGCGCCCGAAGGCGGCTCCGGGTAGATGCACTTCAGGCACGCCGTCCGGCCCGGCAGCACCGGCATGGTCAGCCCGTAGCTTCCCACCGCCGCGCCGTAGATCCACGGGATGCCGCGGCGGATGGCGTAGTCGTTGATCAGGTATCGCGTCTCGAAGTTGTCGGTGCCGTCGAGGATCAGGTCCGCCTGCTCGAGCAGTTCGCCGATGTTTGCCGGGGTGAGATCAACGACGCGCGGCGTCGTTCGCGTGCCCGGGTTGATGCGCGCGATCGCGCGCGCCGCCGCGATGGCCTTGGGCACTGCCTCGCGCGCGTCGGCGTCCTCGAACAGCCACTGCCGCTGGAGGTTGCTCGCCTCGACGTAGTCGCGGTCGATGAGCAGGATGTGTCCGGCGCCGGCACGAGCGAGCGCCCCGGCCTGGAAGCTGCCGAGCGCGCCGCAGCCGGCGATGGCGACCGTCGAGCCGAGCAGCCGCTCCTGCCCTTCGGCAGCTATGCCGAGAAATAGAATCTGGCGCGAATAGCGGTCTTTTTCGGCCGGGGTCATCAGAACCCATGGTGGCACACGAGGCCGTCAACCGGCCTGTGGCGGTTCACAACCGCCGCGCAGGTTTGGCAACCTGCCCCAAGTGGCCCGTTCGGGCCGCAGTGTTAAGATTCTCTTAGGTGAGAATTGCCTTTCTGCTTTCAATTCTCGTACTTACAGCCGCGCTCGCAGGCGCGGCGCCCGAGGATTATGAAGGCAAGCCGGTTACGGAGATCGCCTTTGAGCCCGCGTTGCAGCCGTATAGCCGCGCGTACCTGCTCGACATCCTGCCCGTCAAAACCGGCCGGCCGCTCGAACTAGCCGGGGTCCGTGCCGCCATCGAGCGTCTGTACCGCACGGGGCGCTACGCCGACATCCGGGTGGACGCGCGCGCTAAGGACTCGGGCGTCGTTTTGACCTTCATCACCACCGGCAACTACTTCATCGGCCGTGTCTCTGTGAGCCGCACCCCGACGCCGCCGAACCAGGGCGTGCTCGTGAACGCGACGCGCCTCGATCTCGGCAGCCTCTACACTCCTAGCGCCGCGACACAGGCCGTGAACAACCTCCAGCAGGTGCTCCGCAATAACGGCTTTTATCGCGCCAACATCGAGACGGAGTTCGAACACGACCCCGCGACGCAGCAGGTGAAGCTGCGGTTCATCGTCAAAGTCGGCGACCGCGCGAAGTACACGGCCCCGCTGGTCACCGGGAATCCTGAGCGCTCGGTAGAGGAGATCGTGAAGGCCACGCACTGGAAGAGACGGTGGTTCGGGTGGAAGACCGTCACCGATGCGCGCACGCAGGACGGAATTCAAAACGTGCGGCGCTCGTATCAGAAGAAGGACCTGCTGGAGGCGCGGGTCTCGCTCGAAAAAGCCGAATGGGAGCCCGATACAAACCGCGTGCGGCACACCCTGGACATTGACGCAGGCCCGAAGATCAGCATCATGACGGTGGGAACGAAGATCTCGCGCGGCAAGCTGAAACAGTTAGTGCCGGTGTTCGAAGAACAGTCGGTGGACCGCGACCTGCTCGTCGAAGGCGCCAACAACATCCGCGAGTATCTGGAAGGCAAGGGGTACTTCGACACCAAGGTCGATTTCGAGGCGCGCACCGCGCCCCAGGATGGCGCCGCGCGTGCTTCGCAGATCATCGAGTACCGGATCGAGCGCGGCGAACGGCACAAGGTGACGCTCATCGAGATCAAGGGCAACCGCTACTTCGACACCAACACGATCCGCGAGCGGATGTATATACGCAGGGCGTCGCTGATTCAATTCCGCTACGGCCGCTTCAGCGAGAGCTATCTGCGGCACGACGCCGATGCGATCGCCGCCCTCTACCGCTCGAACGGCTTCCGCGACGTCGAGGTGAAAACGCGTGTGCAGCGCGGGAAGGACGATACCATCGGCGTCTACATCGACATTACCGAAGGCCCGCAGTGGCTGGTCTCGAAACTGAACATCACGGGTGTATCGGACGCGAATCGCGAGGCGATCCTCGGCCTGGTCCAGTCGCAGGAAGGGCAGCCGTTCAGCGAAGTGAGCGTTGCGGTGGATCGCGACAACGTGCTCGATTACTACTACAACGAGGGCTTTTCGGGCGCCACGTTCAACTTCAGCTTCACGCCCGCCGAACAACCGAACCGCGTGAATCTCAACTACACGGTGCAGGAAGGCCGGCAGCGTTTCCTGCGCTCGTTCCTGGTGAGCGGCCTGCAGGCGACCAATCCTGACCTCGTGTCGGAGCGGCTCATGCTCGACAACGGCGACCCGCTCTCGCGCAGCCGCCTGCTCGAGACGCAGCGGCGGATGTACAACCTCGGCATCTTCGCGCGCGTGGATATGGCGCTTCAGAATCCGCAGGGGGATGAGAAGGACAAGTACGTGCTGCTCAACCTGGAAGAGGCGCGCAAGTACACGATCACGACCGGTTTCGGCGCGCAAATCTCGAAGATCGGCGGCTGCCGCACCTGCCTCGGCACGGCCACAGGGCAGACCGGATTCAGTCCGCGCGCGTCGCTCGGCGTCACGCGCCGCAACTTCCTCGGAGAAGGGCACACGATATCGTTCCAGAGCCGCGTGTCGAACGTGGACAGGAGGGGCGTGATCAGCTACGAGGCGCCGCAGTTCCGCGGGAACAGCGACGTGAACCTGCTGTTCAGCGGACTGGTGGACGACTCGCGCGACATCCGCACGTTCAACGCCTTACGGCGAGAGGGTTCGGTGCAAGTAGGCCAGAAGCTCTCGAAGGCGAGCACGCTGCTCTACCGCTTTTCGTTCCGGTACGTGACCGTGAGCGACCTGGTCGTGAACCCGGACCTGATCCCGCTCTACTCGCAGCCCGACCGCACGGGTATCTTCGCGATCAACTACGTGCAGGACCGGCGCGACGATCCGACCGACGCGCGCCGCGGCATCTTCAACACGATCGACGCGGGCGTGGCGCCCACGCAGTTCGGATCGCAAACGGCCTTCACGCATTTCCTGGGGCACAACGCGACGTACTATCCGATGGGGTTCGGCAGCCGCTACGTGCTGGCGCGCTCGACCACGTTCGGCTGGCAGGCGCCGCTCAAGGCGGGGACGACGATTCCGCTGGCGGAACTGTTCTTCGGCGGCGGCGCGCAATCGCATCGCGGCTTTCCGGAGAACCAGGCCGGGCCGCGCGACCTTCAGACGGGGTTCCCGATCGGGGGCAACGCGATCCTCGTCAACCAGACCGAGCTGCGGTTCCCGCTGTTGGGCGAGAATGTTACCGGAGCGCTTTTCTGGGACGCCGGCAACGTGTACTCGCGCGTGCAGAACATCTCGTTCCGCGTGAACCAGCGCAGCGATTCGAATTTTGACTACATGGTGCACGCGGTGGGCCTCGGCTTCCGGTACCGTACGCCGGTGGGCCCGGTGCGGATCGACCTGGCTTACAGCATCAACCCGCCGTCGTTCTTCGGGTTCAAGGGAACGTACGACGAACTGGTGGCGTGCTCGAGCGCGAACCCGCCGGCCACCGGGTGCGTGAAGACGGTGCAGCAGCTCAGCCATTTTCAGTTTCATTTCTCGATTGGGCAGGCGTTCTGATGAAAATCCACCGCCCGGCCGCTTCGTGGCCTCGAGACGCAGAGAGCGCAGAGAAAAGCAAGGCAAGATTTTTCTTGTTTTTTCTCTGCGTCCTCTGCGTCTCTGCGGTGAATCTTTTCTCCGAGATCATCGACCAGGTGGCGGTCACGATCGACGACCAGGTGATCACGACCAGCCAGATCATTCAGGAGATTCGGGTGACGGCGTTCCTCAATGGGGAGAAGCCGGATTTCAGCGCGGCGAACCGGCGTAAGACCGCCGACCGGTTGATCGAGCTGGCGCTGGTCCGCCATGAGATGGAACTGACCCGCTACCGGCAGCCGGGGCTCGCCGATGTACAGGGGACGCTCAAGCAGGTCGAAAGCCGGTTTAAGGACGCGGAGGCGTTCCGCCGCGCGCTCGCGGCGGAGAAGATTACGCAGGCGCAACTGGAGACGTCCCTGCTCGAGCAGGCGGCTTTACTGCGCTTCATCGATCTGCGCTTCCGGCCGGAGGTGCAGGTGCAGGAATCCGACGTCGAGCGGTACTGTGAAAACGTCTACTTGCCGGAGCTGCGGAAGCGGGGCGTCACTCCGGAGCCCACCTTCGAATCGGTGCGGCAGCAGTGCACCGAGGAATTTACGACAAGCCTCGTGGACCGGCGTGTGGACACGTGGCTGAAAGATTCGCGGGAGCGCTCGCGCATCGTATATATGGAAGAGGCGTTTCAATGAGGCGCATTGCCAGGTTCGTTCTCGCGGGGATTGCCGGCCTGGCGGCGCTCGCGCTCGTGGCCGTCGTCGCCGGCCTGATCGTGATTCAGACGCCGTGGTTCCACGGCAAGGTGCACGACCGCATCGTGTACGAGATCGAGAAAGCCACGGGCGGGCGCGCGGAGCTGGGCGCGTTTCATTTCGACTGGCGCACCCTCACGGCCGCTGTCACGAATCTCACGATCCATGGGACCGAAGGACCGGGCCAGGCGCCGCTGTTCCACGCGGCGTCGGCGCGCGTGGGGCTGAAGGTCATTTCGATCTGGGAGAAGAAGGTCGATCTCGCGTCGGTCGTGGTGCGCGGGCCGCGCGTGAACGTGATCGTCTACGAGGACGGGCGAACAAACCTGCCGAAGCCGAAGGTGCGGAGCAGCCGGAACCCGCTCGATACGGTGCTTGATCTCGCCGTGAAACGCTTCGAGATCACGGGCGGATTCGTGCAGGCCCAGATGCGCCGGTTCCCGCTCAACCTGACTGGTGAGAATTTACGAGCGCAGGTGCTCTACGAGCCCGCACCGGCGCGCTACCGCGGGGAGATCGCGTTCCGCGGCGTGGGCGGGCCGCTCGAGGCCGATGTCAATGCAAGGCTGGTGCTCGAACGGCACAGAGTCGCGGTCGGGTCGGTGCGGCTGGCCGCGAACGGCTCGACGCTCGATGTGAAGGGCGCAGTGGATTTCGCAGGGCCGACGGCAGAGCTCGACTACTCCGCGCACGTCGATCTGAAGCAGCCGCCGCCGGGGCTGGACCTCGGGCCGGTCTCGCGGGCGGGGAACGTGTCGCTCGCGGGGCACGCGACGATCGCCGGCCCGTCCGATTATTCGGTGACGGGGAAGCTCAACGCCGCCGGCCTGCGGTACCGGCAGCGCGGCATCACGATCGACAACATCCGCGCCGATTCGAACGTCGCGGCGGCGCCGGAGCGCATCGATCTGCGCGATCTCCACGTGTACGCGCTGCGCGGGCGCTTCAACGGGCGCGCGCAGATGGTCAAGCTGCGCGACTTCCATATCGAGGGCGCGCTCAGCGGGTTTGCGCTGCACGATGCAACGCGCTTGCGAGGCGTGCGGCGGATGGTCTGGAGCGGCAACGTTTCGGGGCCGGTGCGCGTTGATGGATCGGTCCGCAACGGCAAGCTCGCGGCGTTCAAGGTGAACACGAAGCTCGCGATCGCGCCGGCCGCGGGCGAGGACCCGGTTGAAGGTTCGGTCGATCTCGCCTACGACCGCGCAACGGGCACGCTCGCGTTCGGGCCGTCGAACCTGGCGACGCGATTCAGCCGGATCGCGTTTAGCGGTGCGCTGGGGCGGGTCGTGAACGCCGACGTCGAGACCACGAACCTGGAGGACGCGCGGCCCGCGATCGCGATGTTCTCGAGCGGGCCGCCGCCCGCGATACCGGTGAAGCTGCTCGACGGCGGGAGCGCGAAGTTCAGCGGCTCGGTGAGCGGGGCGACGGCGAATCCCACGATTCAGGGCCGCGCGGTCATGACACGCTTCATCACGACGGGACGCGAGATCGACCGCGCGGAGGCGGACCTGGTGGTGACGCGCTCGGGCGCGGCGGCGACGAATGCCGTCGTGACAAGGCTTGGTGTGCGAGCGGCCGGGTCGGCGAACGTGGGCTTCAACGAATGGAAGGCGGGGCCGGATCAGCCGCTTTCGGGAACCTTCACGGTGCGGTCGCCGAATCTGAAGGACGCGCTTGCCGCCGCGAATGTGCGATCGCCCGTCGAGGCGTCGGCGGGTCCCGTGACCGCGGAGGTCACGCTCGCCGGCACGATCGGCAAGCCGCAGGTGAGCGCTCACGCGCAGGCCTCGCAGATCGTGCTCAACGGGCAGCCGCTCGACCGCGCCGAGGGCGATATACGTTACACGCAGGATGTGCTCGACGTGCCGTCGGCGACCGTCGAAATCGGCGGCAACTGCGCGCAGATTTCGGGGCGCTTCGATCATCCGGCCGACAACTGGTCGCGCGGTCGCGTGCGGTTCCACGTGGCGAGCGACGGCATCGATCTCGTGCAGGTGAAGGCGCTCAGGGAGGCGATGCCGGAGGTAGTAGGCCGCATCGAGACGCAGCTTGCAGGCGAGATCAGCGTGGGCCGGCGCGGGTTCCGGCCGGGAGCGTTCGACGGCCGGATTGCGGTGCGCCGGTTCGGGATCAAGGGCGAGCCGCTGGGGTCGGTGACGCTGACGGCCGCCACGCAGGGAAGGGAACTCGGCGTCAAACTCGCGGGCGGATTTGCGCGATCGAGGCTGAGCGGCACGGCGAACGTCACGCTGCGCGGCGACTACCCGGCGCGCGGGCACGTCGAGTTCACGCCGCTGCGCTTCTCGACGCTGCTGGCGCGCCTGGACCGCAAGCATACGCAGACGAAGTTGCCGTTTAACGGCTCGGCCGCGGGCAAGCTCGACTTCACGGGCAACACGACGGATCCGCAAAGCTGGAAGGGAACGCTCGAGCTGATGTCGGTCGAGGTGGCACCGGCCGATGGCGTTGTTGACCTGCCCAACGCCGGCGCGCTCGCGCTCCGCAATACGGGCCCGGTGCTGGTGGATTTGGATCTCAACGGCGCGCGCGTGCGCCAGGCACAGTTCCGGGCCAAGGACACGAACCTGAGCGTCACGGGGCGCGTCGGCTTCGTCACGCGGACTCAGTGGGACATGCGCGTGCAGGGCAGCGTGAACCTGGCGCTGCTGCACGATTTCGAAGACTCGGTGCTGTCGTCGGGAACGGTGGTGCTCGACGTGTCTGTGCGGGGCTCGCTCGCGAAGCCCGACGTCTACGGCCGAATCGATTTGAAGAACGCATCGGTGAACATAGCCGGTTTTCCGAACGGCATCGACGACGCGAACGGGGTGATTTTTCTATATCGCGACCGCGCGATGATCGAGACGCTGAAGGCGGGAACGGGCGGCGGCACGGTGTCGGTCAGCGGCTTCGTCAGCTTCGCCGGGACGACCACGTTCCACCTGCAGGCGAAGGCGACGGGCGTGCGCGTGCGGTATCCGGAAGGCGTCAGCTCCACTCACAACGCGAATTTGGCGTTCACCGGCACGCTCGACCGAAGCCTGCTTTCGGGCGATGTGACGATCACGCGCGTGGGGTTCAATCCGCGGTCGGATTTGGGGACGATACTGGCGAGCACGGCGCAGCCGGTGGAAGCGCCGGCGCAGCCGAGCCGCTTCCGCCAGGGGCTGCGGTTCGACATACGCGTCGTCACGGCGCCCGAGGTGCGGCTGGAGACGAAGCTGACCAAGGATATCCAGGCGGACGCGAGCCTGCGGCTGCGCGGCGACGCGACCCACCCGGTGCTGCTGGGGCGCGTGCTGATCAGCCAGGGCGAGGTGCTGTTCTTCGGCAACAAGTACACGATCAACACGGGGCAGATCCTGTTCGTGAACTCGTCCAAGATCGAGCCGACCGTGAGCCTCGACCTCCAGACACGCGCGCGCGGCGTGGACGTGACGCTGCATGTTTCGGGGCCGGTGAACCGGCTGAATGTGAGCTACCGGTCGGACCCGCCGCTTTCGTTCTCGGACATCGTGGCGCTGCTGACCACGGGGCGCGAGCCGGGGCTTACGCCGGGGACGTCAGGCTCGCAATCGAACGTCGGGCAGAGCTTCCAGCAGGCGGGCGCGAGCGCGCTGGTGACGCAGGCGATCGCGAGCCCGATCGCCGGGCGCTTGCAGAGGTTCTTCGGCGTGAGCCGGCTCAAGATCGATCCGCAGGTGACGGGGCTGACTACCAACAACGCCGCGGCGCGCCTCACCGTGGAGCAAAACGTGACAAGCAACCTGACGTTCACCTACATCACGGACCTGTCTCGCGCGCAGGCACAGACCATCAGCATCGAGTGGGGCTTCACGAACAACTGGAGCGCAGTGGCGGTGCGCGAGGAAAACGGGCTGTTCGGCATCGACTTCCTGTACCGGAAGCAGTTGAAGTAGCCGCGGACGATGGATTACTCGCTCAATCGCCGCCTGATGGTGGAGCGCCACTTGCGCGGGCGCGGGATTCGCGACGAGCGTGTGCTCGCGGCGATGGGCTCGATCCGGCGCGAGGAGTTCATCCCGGAGGAGCGCCGCGCGGAGGCGTACCTGGATGAGCCGGTGCGGATCGGCCACGGCCAGACGATTTCGCAGCCGTACATTACGGCCCTGATGGTGGAGTGCCTGGAGTTGAAGGGCACCGAGCGCGTGCTCGAAGTGGGGGCGGGGTGCGGCTATCACGCCGCGGTGCTGGCGGCGCTGGCAGCGAGCGTGATCACGGTGGAAGTGATTCCGGAGCTGGCGGCTATGGCGCGCAGGAACCTTGCAGGCGTGCCGAATGTCACGGTGGTGGATGCCGGCGGCGTGCTCGGCTATCCGGAGGGCGCGCCTTACGATGCGATCTCGGTGGCGGCGGCTGCGGAGGAGATTCCCGCGGCGCTCGTCGATCAGCTTGCGGACCCGGGGCGCATGGTGATCCCCGTCGGGTCGCGCTCGGACCAGGAGCTGCGCGTGGTGCGCAAGAAGGACGGCAAGATCGAGTGGCGCGTGGCGGCGTATTGCGTCTTCGTGCCGCTGGTGGAGCCGTGAACATCCCGCTCGACGAGCGGCTCGGCCGCATGAGGCAGTGGCTCGGGCGCGCGAACGACCGCCCGCTGGTTGGGTGCTACCTGGGCTCGTACTATCCGTTCCGGCGCTATCCGGCGGGGTCGGCGCGGCTGCCGCACGGCGCCATCGAGGCGGCGGATCTGCGGGTGGAGGATTTTCTCGAGGATACCGAGCGGCTGTTCCGCGAGCACGAAGAGGCCGGGGGCGACATGATCTGGTCCGCCGCGCCGTTCTTTGGCATCCCCTGGGTGGAGGCGGCGCTCGGGTGCGGCGTCGTAGCAGATCACCAGCAGGGCTGCACGCGCGCGGTGGCGCCGGCGAATCCGGCTGTGCCGGAGTTCCGCGAGGACAACCCGTGGGTGGCGAAGGCGCTCGAATTCGCGGAGCCGCTTGCGCGCCAGAGTGCGGGGCGATACCCGGTGGGCGTGACGCTGATGCGCGGCGTCTCCGATGTGCTGTCGGCGCTGTACGGAGGGCAGGAGTTCATCTACAGAATGTGCGACGCGCCGGAGGAGACGGAAGCCTTCATCGCGAAGCTGACGGATTTCTGGATCGCGTTCGGGAGGAGCCTGCTGCGGCGCCTGCCGCGGTATCACGGCGGGACGGGGTCGTTCTTCTACGGCGTGTGGTGTCCGGGGGAAGCGATCTGGCTTCAGGAGGACGCGGCGGCGTTGCTTTCGCCCGCGCTCTACGAGAGGTTCATTTATCCGGCGGACTGTCGCATCGCGCGCGCGTTCGAGCACACGATCATCCATCTGCATCCGTCGCGGTACATCCCGTCGGCGCGGCTTGCGAAGAGCGGCTTGAGCGCGATCGAGCTGCACATCGACTACGGCGGGCCGCGCGCCGAGAAGTTGTATCCGCACTACAGAACGATTCTCGAGGCCAAGCCGCTGCTCGTCTGGGGAGACATTACGGCAGCGGACCTGGAGTTTTTGATGACTCGCCTGCCGCACCAGGGGCTGGCGATCCAGCCGGTGGCGCAGTCGGCCGCCGAGGCACGGGAGATATGGAAACGCGCGAAGTCCTACTCAAAACATTGAAGGCCCGTTTCGAAAAAAACATGGGGCGTCACGGGGGGCTGGAATGGGCCAGGGTGCGGGCACGGCTGGAGGCGAATCCCGGGGCGCTGCGGGCGCTCGCTGAAATGGAGCGAACCGGCGGCGAGCCGGACGTTGCCGGCCACGATGAGAAAACGGGCGAGTACGTCTTTTGCGATTGTTCGGCGGAGAGCCCGAAGGGCCGCAGGAGTCTGTGCTACGACCGGGAAGCGCAGGAGGGGCGGAAAGAGTTCAAGCCCCGTGGGAACGCGACCGGCATGGCGGCGGCGATGGGGATTGAACTTCTGACGGAAGAGCAGTATCGGGAGTTGCAGAAGCTTGGCGAGTTCGACGCGAAGACGTCGAGCTGGGTGAAGACGCCTGGCGACGTCAGAAAGCTCGGCGGCGCTCTGTTTTGCGATCGCCGTTACGGACGCGTGTTTGTGTATCACAACGGCGCGTCTTCTTACTATGCGGCCCGGGGATTTCGGGGGAGGGTGAGGGTTTAGCGGGCTGACATCCCGCGGGCCGGGGGCCTGCCGCACAGGTATCCTGAAACCATGCGGCTCCGGACGGCGCAGGGCAAGCTCAAGATCGAGCACAGCATCATCGATGGGGTTCGCGAGATGCTGACACGGCTGCTTGCCGACAATACAGGCACGATCCGGGCGGTGATTCCGGGCGTGATCCGGCCGGTGCGGAATGCGCGCGGGCCGATCCAGGTTCACGTCACGGTGCCGGTCGCCAACGGCTGGAAAGCCATCGCGCTTTCGGGCGGCGCGAGGCAGGAGCTGTTCATCAGCACGACGCTCGACAAGGCCGCGCTCGAGCGGGCGCTTATACGGGCCGCGTTGAAAACCTGACGATCGGGAAGACTTCCGGGATGTGCGAATCGTAGTGGCCGTGCCGGTTCCACGTCCAGCCGGGTGAGGTTTCGAGGACCTCTTTGTTGCGCCCGATTTTCTGGAAGCGGGAGCAGTCGATCCGCCAGATGTCGCCGTCCTTGGGCGGAAGGGAACGGCCGTCAGCGAGCGGCGCGAGGCTCTTCCAGGGCACGGCGATTTCGGCGGACCAGCCGCGGTCCACGTCGTCGCGCTTGTTGAGCGTACCATCGACGTGCACGGCGTGCTTGAGGCCGGGCATGTCCCAATCGAGAAAACCCCAGCGCTCGCCTCGCGGATGGACGTGCCCGCCGATGCCGGCGAGCACCATGGTCCGCTGCTTGTTCGGGTCGAACTCGGGACGCCCCCAGTAAGGGCCGCCGGGCCGGTGTATGTCTTTCCAGATCCAGAAAACTTCGTAGATGACGTTGCGGGCGTTCATCTCGAATTCGTAATAGGCATCGAGGCCGGCGATGAAGATCTCGAGATCGTTCTCTTCGTAGATCTTCGAATCGCGCACGGTGAGCGTGGCCCAGACGTCGGTCTCCTGGGCGGTGAAGCCGAAGTAGAGGTAGTCGTCGTCCCAGAGGAGGCGGACGCGGGTGTCGAACCAGGCCGGCTCGCCGGTGACGATATCGACAAACGGAGTGGACACGGGTGCGAGCTGCCAGGCGGGCTCGTTGAGCCTTCCGTCGATCCTGAGCGGCGCGGGCGTGCGGAAGCAGGTGTATCGGGCAACGTTGGTCTCGAAAGGCACAGTGGCCGCTATGGTAACATTGCGGTCCACCGCGGCTCCACCGGAGGGCGGATATGCCGGAGCTAACGTTCACGAGGAAAGACGTCCCGCACGTGTTGAGCGGGAACGGGAAGCTGTCCGTGAACACGGGGGCGCTGCGGCCCGGCGACCCCGTGCCCGAAGATGCCGGGCCGATCGCGGCGCGGCTCAGCGGCGCGGCGGCGGCGCTGGGGGCGGAGGGGACGCTGGTTCCGGTCTTTCCCGCGGCCGCGGATTCGCTCGAAGATACCGGGCTCGCGGACTTCTTCGCGGACGAAGAAAACGATGACAAGTTCGTGCTTCGCTTCGACACAGGCGCGGGATACGCGTATCTGCGCGCGTTCGACCGGTCATTGCCGCTCGAAGAGGTTCTCGCGCGCTTCTTCGATACGATGTGCCTCCCGGAGCAGACAACGCGGGCGCCCGAGCGCGGCGAAGCGATCATCCGGCGCCCGATGATTGTGACTGCGGCCGGCGAGAGGCCGGACTGGGCGCGCGTGCGCATCCCGGGGTTCTTCGACGCGCTCATCGACATGAGCGGCCCGGCGGGCGCGGCGCTGATGGCGGAGGCGGGTTGCGGCGATTTCGAGCGGATGCTCGAGGCGGCGGACGGAAATCTAGTCCAGGTGCTATACTCAACGAGGCTCACGAAGCCCTCACCAAAACGCGAGGGATGAACGGGAAGGCGGTGAAAATCCGCCACTGCCGCGCAACTGTGAGCGACGAGAATCTGGCCGCGCTGGTCACTGCGAAAGCGGGAAGGCCGGCGCACCCGAACCCCGGGCGAAGGCCGCGTCGCGAGTCAGGAGACCGGTTCCTCGCGCAGATGAGAACTACGTTTTCGCGGGAGAACGTCTCATGCGCAACAGCAGTACCCTTTTCTTTCTGATCGCAGCGGCCGCCGCCTATGGCGCCGATGGAATCGTGGTCGATCCTTCGGGACGGCCGGTTCCGGGCGCGCGGGTGGCATGCGCGAACCTCACGACACAGACCGGCGCGGACGGCCGGTTCACGCTTGCTTCAACGCGGAGTTGCCGCGCGTCGATCGCGGCCGAGGGGTTCGAAACCTTGGAAGTGGAACTCGCGCCGGACGCGCCGGTGCGCGTAGAGTTGGGAATCGCGCGGCTCGCCGAGCGCGTGGTGGTTTCGGCGACGCGGCGCGAGACCACGCCCGAGCAGGCCGGCGTGGCCGCCACGGTGCTGACCCAGGCGGACCTTGCGGCGCGCGTGTATCCGGCGCTCGGCGAAGTGCTGCCGGAAGTTCCCGGCGTGCAGGTGGCGCGCTATGGGCGCCCGGGGAGCCTCACGCAGGTCTTTGGCCGCGGCGGCGAGCGCACGGGAATGCTGGTCATGATCGACGGCGTGCCGGTGAACGATCCGGGCGGCGAGGTCAACCTGGCGGGGCTCACCACGAGCAATCTCGAGCGCATCGAGGTGGTGCGCGGGCCGGAAAGCGCGCTGTTCGGCGCCGAGGCTTCGGCGGGCGTGATTCAACTGTTCACGAAGCGCGGCGATCCGGAGGCGCGCGTCCCGCACGGGTCTGTGGCGTACGACCGCGGCAGCTTTCAGACGGACCGCTGGATCGCGAACCTGGCGGGCGGCTTGGGCGACCGCTTCGATTATTCGCTCGGCGCCGAGCAGTTCCACACCGTGGGCGAATACCGGAACGACTTCTTCCGCGACACGACGGGCACGGCGAACGTGGGGTTCCGGATCGCGCCGGCCACGCAGGTGCGCGGGATTTTCCGGAAGTTCGACGCCGTCACGGGGACGCCGAACCAGGTGGGCTACGGGATCTTCGACAATTTCGGCAGCGAGGAGACGCGGGACACGCTGGCGGCGGTGTCGCTCGACGATGCGCGCGGGCAGAGCTTCACGCAGCGGGTGCGGTTCGGGTATCACCGGTCGTGGGACACGTTCTACGCGCCGGTGAACCAGGGTCCGTACGACACGTCCGCGCTGGTGCGCGACGTGGCGGGGCCGGCGCCGCGGACGTATTTCGAGGGGCTCGCGCGGCCGGGCGCGCCTGTGCCCGCGGGGCTGCGGGTGGTGACGGCGGATCCGTACTCGGCCTTCATCTACGCCGCCGATCCTTACCTGACGCTGAGCTCGCGGAAGGATTTCGAGTATCAGGGCGCGCTGGCGCATCCGGGCGGGGCGCTGGTGTTCGGGTATGCGTACGAGCGGCAGGATGCGGAGATCGGCGGGCTTCCGGTGAGCCGAGACAACCACGGCGTGTTTCTGCACGAGCAGTACACGGTGGCGCGGCGGTTGTTTCTTTCCGGCGGCGCGCGGCTGGAGCAGAACAGCGCGTTTCATACGAAGCTAACTCCGCGCGGCGCGGCGAGCTATCTGGTGGCGGGCGAGCACGGCGTGTTGTCTTCCACGTTCGTCCGGGCGAGCGCCGGGATCGGGATCACGGAGCCGAGCCTGCTTCAGAACTACTCGAACATGTATTACGCGATCGGAAACCGCGCGCTGCGGCCGGAAAAAACGGTGAGCTACGAGGCGGGTATCGTTCAGGAATGGTTCCGCCGTCGCGTGCGGACCGAGGTCTCGGCGTTCCACAATTTCCTTAGGGACTTGATTGTGTTCGTTTATCCGACCTGGGAGAACATCAACGCCAGCCGCGCGCGGGGCGTGGAGTTTTCGGCGCAGGGTCGCATCAACCGCGTGCTGTCTGTGCAGGGCAGCTACACGCACCTGTGGACGCGGATTGTAAGCTCCCTCACGCCGGACTCAATGTTCACGGGTGTGGGGCAGGAGCTGCCGAAGCGTGCGGGCAACTCGGGTTCGGCGTCGTTCACGCTGGCGCCGCGGCGGTGGACTTTGCAGGCGGGCGCGGTGCTCGTGGGCGAGCGGCAGGATCCGGACCAGTACATCTTCGGAATATCGCGCAACCGGGGTTATCAGACGGTGTATGCGTCGGGCTCGTTTCGGCTGACGAAGCACGTAGTGCCGTATATCCGGGTGGCGAATTTGCTCGACCAGGACTATATGGAAGTGTTGGGATTCCCGGCGGCGTCGCGTAACGTGCACGGAGGTTTGCGGCTGGAGTGGTGAGGATTCTCAGTTTTCTCTGCGTCTTTGCGGTTGGCCTTTCCGCGCAGCCGAAGCGGATTGTCTCGACTTCGCCGAGCATCACGGAGATGCTGTACGCGCTGGGTCTGGGCGACCGCGTCGTGGGGGTGACGACCTTCTGCCACTACCCGCCCGAGGCGGCGAAGAAGACGAAGATCGGCAACTACCTCGCACCGAATCTCGAGGTGATCGTCGGGCTGCGGCCGGACCTGGTCGTCGCGGAGACGACAGGGGTCCGGCACCCGGAGAAACTGGCGTCGCTGCGGCTCAACGTGCTCGATGTCGATGACGGGAACCTGGCGGGCATCTACGAATCGATCCGCAAGATCGGGCGGGCCGCGGGTGTACCGGACCGGGCGGCGGCGCTCGATGCGCGTATGCGATCATCGCTTGACAATATTCGGCGGAAGACGGCGCGGCTGCCGAAGCGGCGCATCCTTTTCATCGTGGGGCGCACGCCGGGGCGGATTGAAGACCTGATTGCCGCGGGCCGCGCGTCGCACCTGAACGAGCTGATGGAGATCGCGGGCGGCGCGAACGTGTTCGGCGACTCCCCAGCCGCATACGCCAAGATCGGGCTCGAAGATTTGCTCGCGCGCAATCCCGAAGTGATCGTGGATATGGGCGAGATGTCGCAGACCCAGGGCGTTACGGAAGCGCAGAAGCGCGCGGTGGTGGCGCTGTGGAACCGGTATCCGGCGCTCGCGGCGGTGCGGGAGCGGCGCGTGTTCGCGGTCGCGTCGGACATCTACGTGGTGCCGGGGCCGCGCGTGGTGGATGCGGCGCGCGAGTTCGCGCGGATGCTGCACCCCGAGGCGGGGCTGTGAGCGGGCGGTATTCCCTGCGCGAGGCCGGCATGCAGTACAACGGCACGCAGGTGCTGGCGGATGTGACGCTCGAGTTCCGTGCGCCGGAACTGGTCGCGATCGTCGGGCCGAACGGAGCGGGGAAGTCCACGCTGCTCGGCATCATGGCGGGACTGCGGCCCGGCCACACGGGACGCTGCGAATACCGCGGCAAGGAAGTGAGCCAGTGGCCGAGGCGCGCGTTTGCGCGAGCGGTGTCGTTCATCCCGCAGACGCTGCGCGTGGAGTTTCCGTTCACCGCAGAGCAGGTTGTGCTGATGGGCCGGACGCCGCATTGCAACGGGTTGTTTGAATCGCCCGGCGATTGGGCGGCCGTCGAGCGTGCGATGGCGATCACCGATACCGGCGCGTTCCGGAAGCGCGATTTCCGGTCGCTCAGCGGCGGGGAGCGCCAGCGCGTGATCCTGGCGTCGGCGGTCGCGCAGAATCCGGAGACGCTGCTGCTCGACGAGCCGACCGCGTTCCTCGATCTGAAGCACCAGGTCTCGAGCTACCGCCTGGTGCGCGACCTGACTCGCCAAGGCATGCTGGCGGTCGCGGTGACGCACGATTTGAACCTGGCCGCGGCGTTCGCGGACCGCATCGTGGTGTTGAACGCGGGGCGCGTGGTGGCCGACGCCGCGCCGGGGGAAGTGCTCGCGCCGGGGCTGATCCGCGAGGTCTTCGGCGTGGAGTCGCAGTTGCACCATGGGCCTGAGGGCAGGCCCTGGATGGTGTATGGAGCATAGCGTCGGCGCGCGGCGGTTCTGGACAGCGGTCGGGATTTCGGCGGCGGTAGCGGCGGCGGCGCTTTGCGTGGCGCCGCTCATCGGCTCGACCTCGATCGGCTACGCACGCGCGTTCGCGGGCGTCTCGCCGGACCGCGAAATCCTGTTCTATACCCGGCTGCCGCGGGTGCTGCTGGCGCTGCTCGCGGGCGGAGCGCTGGCGTCGGCGGGCGTGCTGTTCCAGGCTCTGCTGCGCGATGCGCTGGCCGAGCCGTACACGCTCGGGGTCTCGAGCGGCGCGTCGCTCGGGGCAGTGCTGGCGATCTGCCTCGGCTGGCGCACGGCGGGGCATCTGCCCGCGATCTGGGTCTCGGCGTTTGCGGGCGCCGCGGTCGTGCTGATGCTGGTGGTCGCGATCGCATCCGAGGGCCGGCGCATGTCGTCGTTCACGCTGCTGCTGGCGGGTGTTTCGATCAACACGATCTGCCTGGCGGCGATCCTGTTTTTGCAATACACGTCGAACTTCGGGCAGACGTTCGCGATCGTGCGGTGGCTGATGGGCGGGATCGACTCGGTGGAGTATTCGACCCTGGCGTGGTTCGCCGGCCTGATGCTGCCCGCGCTGGCGCTGATTTTCCTGCGGGCGCGCGACTGGAATTTGATGGCGGTGGGGGAGGACTGGGCCGCTGCGCGCGGGGTCTCGGTGTCGCGGCTGTTGTTGACTGGGTACCTGCTAGGGTCGTTTGTCGCGGGGTCGGTGACGGCGATCACGGGGCCGATCGGGTTCGTGGGGCTGATTGTGCCGCACGCGCTGCGGCTGCGGCTCGGCGCGGACCACAGGCTGTTGCTGCCGTGCTCGTTCTTTGCCGGGGCGGCGTTTCTGGCCGTTTGCGACACGGCGGCCCGGACCGTGCTCGCGCCCACGGAGGTGCCGGTGGGGGTGGTGACGGCGATGCTCGGCGGGCCGGTCTTTATCTGGCTGCTGCGGTCGAAGCGGCGGAGTTTGTGGCTGTAGGGGGGCGGCCAGGGGGAGGGCGGCCCCGCAGCGCTCTTGTAATATAAAAGATTGACCAACAAGCTCGTCCTTGAGAATTTGAAGTTCCGCCCGGTCCGCAGTGCGCTCAGCATTATTGCCATTGGTCTTGAAGTGGTGATGATGCTGACGATTGTGGGCTTGAGCCGCGGCATGCTGGCCGATTCGCAGCAGCGGGCCCGCGGCATTGGCGCCGATATCTTTATACGACCCCGCGGCAGCAGCATCATGAGCCTCAGTTCGGCTTCGATCAACGAGGGCCTGGTGAGTTGGATCGCGAAACAGCCACACGTCAAGCAGGCGTTGGGGATGGTAGTGCAGCCGCTGCAGGGCGTCTCTTCGGTCACCGGCATCGATCTCGACCAGTTCAAAGTGATGAGCGGCGGGTTCCGCTACAGAGAGGGAGGGCCGCCGCGCGCGGCGGACGACCTGGTGGTGGATCGCTATTACGCGCAGCAGAACGGCCTGCACAAGGGCTCAATGATCAACCTGCTCAACCGCCAGTGGCGCGTCAGCGGCGTGTTCGAGGAGGGGAAGCTCGCGCGCATCGTGATCCCCATTCGCACTCTTCAGGAGCTTACAGGAAACACCGGCAAGATCAGCCAGATCTACGTCAAAGTGGACAAGCCCGCGAACGTGCGGCCCGTCATCGACTCTCTCAAAGCCAAGCTCGAAGGGTATCCGATCTACTCCATGGAAGAGTTGGTCTCGCTGATCTCGGTCAACAACACGCCGGGACTTGCGGCCTTCATCTGGGTGATCATCGGGCTCTCGATCGTGGTGGGGTTCCTGGTGGTGTTCCTTTCGATGTACACGTCGGTGCTCGAACGCACGCGGGAGATCGGGATTCTGAAAGCGCTAGGCGCGTCGCCGGCGTTCGTGCTCTCGATCCTGCTCAAAGAGACGGCCCTGCTCGCGCTGTTCGGCCTCGCGCTTGGCATCGCGTTTTCCTTTGTTACGCGCTGGATCATCATGGTGCTGGTGCCCGCGTCGCTGTCGCAACACATCGTGCCGGACTGGTGGCCGATTGCAGGCGCGATCGCGCTGGCGGGGGCGCTGATGGGAGCCGCATATCCGGGGTGGCGCGCGGCGCGCCAGGATCCGATCGAGGCATTGTCTTATGAATGACGCGCCCATCATCGAGGTTCGCGACCTCAGGAAGACGTACCGCGTCGGGGATGTGGATGTGCACGCGCTTCAGGGCGTGGACCTGACGGTCCGCCGCGGCGAGTTCGTGACCGTAGTCGGGCCTTCGGGCTCGGGAAAATCTACGCTGTTCCACATCCTGGGCGGGCTGACGCCGGCCACGTCGGGACAGGTCGTCATCGATGGGCGCGACCTTTCGAAGATCTCCGATGCCGAGCGCACGGCGATGCGGAAGCGGCTGGTGGGCTTCGTGTTCCAGAAATATAACCTGCTGCCGACGTTGAGCGCCGCCGATAACATCGCGATTGCGCGGCACATCGCGGGCGCGGACGGCACGCCGGAGGACCCGAAGTTCCGCGAGGTGCTCGGACTGCTCGGCATCGAACACCGGTTGCATCACAAGCCGCGCGCGCTGTCAGGCGGCGAGCAGCAGCGCGTGGCGATCGCGCGGGCGATCGTGAATCATCCGGCCATCCTGTTGGCGGACGAGCCGACCGGGAACCTCGATTCGAAGAATTCCGAGGCGGTGCTGAACGTGCTGCGAGGGTTAAACGAGCGCATCGGCCAGACGATCCTGATGATCACGCACGACCAGCACGTGGCGACGTACGGACACCGGACGCTGCACATGCTGGACGGGAAAGTGGTCGAGGGGCTGGAAGGCTGACGCATTCTCCTTTCCGGGTGCTAAAATCTCATTCGATATGTTACGTTCGAGCGGCTCGGAGGCGGGCCGCCGCCCGATTACGATCCTTGTAGTAGACGACGAACCGTCCGTCCTTGCCCTGGTGCGGACCATGCTGTGGCGGGCCGGCTATACGGTGCTCGAAGCATCGGGGGGCGAGCAGGCGCTCGACGTCGCCTCGGCGCATCCCTCAACGATCCAGTTGCTGCTGACCGACGTGCTCATGCCGGACATGAACGGGTGCGAGCTGGCGCAGAAGCTGCTGTCGGCGCGGCCCGGGACGAAGGTGCTGTACATGACCGGGTACCGCGACAAGGTGCTGGTTGAGAGCACGGGACGGGGCGTCGACGACGCTCCGCTCATCCGTAAGCCGTTCACGGCGTACAATCTGGTCGCGAAGATCGACGAGGTCCTCGATCAGGCCGTCGAGGCCTGACGGTAGGCGATCAGCTCCACTCCCGCATCCGCCAGCGCCTGCTTCACCTCGGAAGATGTGAGCGCGGCGAGCTCGGTTTCACGGCTTTCCTTCAGGCGCGTGGGCGCCGCTTTCAGCTCCGCTGTGCAGTGGCCGGGGTGGCACATGAACTCGGTTGTGCCTTCGGGGAGCCGGCGGATGAGCGCCGCCAGCTCCGGGGCTCGGAATTTTCCCGTCATTTGAAAACCGGCGAAGTGGTCCGTAGTGCGGCAGTTGTGCCGGGCCAGCACGCGGCGGAAGTGGCCGCCCATGAGGCGCAGGGCGCGGCCGGTGACGCTCGTGGAGCCGAAATCGAAGGGGCGGCGGACCCAGGGGATGCTGAATTCTTCGGAGAGGCGCGCGACCGCATCGAGCACGGGCGGGAGGAGATGGGTGTGCTTGTGGGTGTCGAGGTGCGTGGGATGGAGGCCGGCTGCCATAATGCGGCGGATTTGGGACGCCAGTTCGTCGTAGATGCGCAGGCGGTTCAGGGCGACGGCGCGGAGGAGTTCGGCGAGGGTGGACGGGAGCGGGGCTCCGGTGAGCGTCGAGGCGCCTTGCACGAGCATGAGGTGGCAGCCGATGTCGAGGGCCGGGTTTTCGGCGGCGAGGCGTACGGCATCGGCGAAGGCGGCTCCGTTGGCCATGAGAGTCGTGGCGGTTAGGATGCCGTTGCGGTGCGCTTCGACGATTCCGGCGTTGACGTCCCGGGTGAAACCGAAGTCGTCGGCGTTGGTGATGAGGGCCTTGGCGGCCTGAAAGGCCGCCGCCGGCCGGGGGGCTGCCCCACAATTCCCGGCTTCCGGCTTCCCTCTACTCATCAGAAGATCGAGAGCTTCACGCGAAGGAACTTTTTCGGGTTGGCCCGGATGTCCTTGACGAGGCTCTGGAGTTCGTTGGAGACTCCCCGCATCGAGTCGTAGAGTTGCGGGTTCACCATCAACTGGCCGAGGGTGCCCTGGCCGGAGTTGATCTTGTCGAGCGTGGTGTCGAATTTGCCGAGCACACCTTCAATCTTGTTGTAGGCCGCCTCGTCCTTGAGCAGCTTTCCGGCGGTGCCCTTGCCGGCGTTGATGTCGTCCATCAGTTTGCGCACCTGCGTAATCGCGGCCTGCGCTTCGTCGTAGAGCTTGGGATCTTTAAGGAACTTGCCCGCGGTGCCCTGCCCGGCTTGCAGGTCGGCGATCAACTGGTCGAGCCGCGCTACGGATGCGCGCGCCTCGTTGTAGAGCGATTCGTCGTAGAGCAGCTTGCCGACGGTCCCCTTGCCCTGGCCGATCGTTTCGGTCACATGCTGGAGCTCGGTAACGGTCTTGGTGAGCCGGGCGTAGAATTCCTCATCCACCAGGAACTTGCCGATGCTGCCCTGGCCGGATTCGATCAGGCCGACGATGCGGTCCACGCGGTTGAGGATGGCCTGGGCGGAATCGAACAGGCCGAAGCCTTTGCGAACCAGGTCCTGAATCTCGGCGCTCGGCTCGGCCTTCACCTCGCCTTTCGGCTGGATGGCTACGTTGCTGCGGCCCATCGAAATATTGATGAACTTGGTGCCGAGGACGTTTTCGGCGCTGATTTCGGCGAGCGAATCGACGGGGATGTTCTTCAGACGGTCGCGCCGCACGCGCATGACGACGCGGACGATGCGGTTCGGGTCGCGCGAGCCGGAGAGCTCGACGCCGTCCACGCTGCCGATCAGGATGCCGTTGAGGCGCACGGGCGCGCCTTTGGCGAGCGACGCGGCATCATCGAGATATGTATATAGGTCGGTATAACTTCGCCAGAACGGTTTCTGGCTGGTGAGCAAAAAGATCAGCACGGCCGCGATCCCCATGGCCGCGATGGCCATGATGCCGACTCGAAGCTGAGCCCAACGGACTTTTCCCGGCGCAGGCATATCTATCCTTCACTCTTCCCGTCTGACGAACTTGGACACATACGGATCAGTGGACGCATGTAACTCGGCAAGCGACCCTTCAAACACCAGCTTGCCCTGCCGCAGCACCATGAAGATGGTGCGGAGGGCGCCCTCGTCCTCCTCTTCGACGGCCTCGACGCAGCCGGCCGCTTCGTTCCACCTGTTGGTGGCCAGGAAATGGCCGTCCTGGTAGCGGTGCGTGGCAAGCAGGGTCGTCGTGTTCTTCAGGTCGCGCTCTTTGAGGATCAGCGCGATGATGGTGAAAGCCGTGATCGGGTCGAGCCCCGCGGTGGGCGAATCGTAGAGCATCAGCCGGGGTTCGGTGACGATGGCGCGGGCGATGCCGACGCGGCGGCGCATGCCGCCCGAAAGCTCGGAGGGGAACTTATCGAGCGTATGCTCGAGCTCGACGAAACGCAGCGCTTCCTCGGCGCGCTGGTGGATCTCGGCGGGCGAGACGCGCAGGCTTTCGAGATTCTCGAGCGGGTAGCCGACGTTCTCCTCGATGGTGAGCGAATCGAACAGGCCGCCTTCCTGGAACAGCACGCCGACCTTGCTGCGGATATGGAACTGTTTCTGCTCATCCATCTCCGTGATGTCGTTGCCGAACAGGTGGACGCGGCCCTGTTCCGGGCAGACGAGGCCGATGGCGGCTTTCAGAAGCACGGTCTTCCCGCTGCCCGCGGCTCCGAAGATGATGCGCGTCTCGCCTTCGAAGACCTCGAAGGATATGTCGTCGAGAGCGGGCGTTTCCTCGAACCGCACCGTGACGTGCTCGAACCGGAGGACGGATTGAAGTTGGGCATCGCTCATCCGCGGTTAGAGGTTGACGTAGATCCTCGTGATGAAGAACGTGAGGAAGAAGATGAGAACCGAGGAAACGACCATCGCCTGGGTGGTCGCGCGGCCGACGCCCTGCGTGCCTCCCGTGGTGCGCAGGCCGTAGTAAGAGCCGGTGAGCACGATTGCGAACGCGAAGACGAACGGCATGAGCAGGCCGAAGAAGACATCGGTGAACGTCAGCGCCTGCCATGCCGAGTTCCAATACTGGTTGGGAGTGATGAACAGCACGAAGTAACCGATCAGGAAGCCGCCGAGAATGCCCACGAAATCGGCCAGGATGGTCAGCAGCGGCAGCACGACACAGCAGGCGATGAGCCGCGGGGTGACCAGTTTCTGGATGGGGTCGGTGCCGAGGGCGCGCATGGCGTCGATCTGCTCGGTGACTTTCATGGAGCCGAGTTCGCTGGCGATGCCGCTGGCGTTGCGTCCGGCCACCATCAAAGAGGTCAGGACGGGGCCGAGCGCGCGGACCAGCGTGATGGCTACCACCTGCCCGGTCTGGCTGACGGCGCCGTACTGGGAGAGCGCCTTCGCCATCTGCATGGCCATGACGGCGCCGCTGAAGAAGCCGGTCATGATCACGATGGGCAGGCTCCCGACTCCGATGATGTCCATCTGAATGAAAATGTCGTCGAGATAATGGGGGCGGCGGAAGACGTTGCGGAGGGCGCGGCCGGCCAGCACGTAGTAGTCCTGGACCGCCAGAACCGGCGCTTTTATCAGTCCGAACAAGGCCGTCTAGTCCTCGTATCCCGATGGTAACATACAGCTTGCAGGATGACGCCTTCTATGAAGGGACTGACGGAAATCCCGGGGATTCGTGTCGGCCACGCGTCGGATTTTTCGGCGCTGACGGGCTGCACGGTGGTGTTGTGCGAGGGCGGGGCCGCCGGCGGCGTTGACGCTGCCGGTTCGGCCACGGGAGCGGAGGAGCTTGGCGCGCTCGACCCGGGGCACGTGACCCCGCTGGTTCACGCGATCGTGCTCGCCGGGGGCAGCGCGTTCGGGCTCGAGGCGGCCTCGGGCGTGCGGCGCTACCTCGAGCGCCAGGGCGTGGGGTTTGAGACGGGCGCGGCGCGCGTTCCAATTGTGCCGTGCGCGATTCTGTACGATCTCGGGATCGGGAAGGCGAACGTGCGGCCCACGCGCGAGATGGGCGAGGCGGCCGCGGCGGCGGCGACGGCGGACGCGGTGAAGGAGGGCGCGGTCGGGGCCGGGACCGGGGCCACGGTGGGGAAGATTTTCGGGATGCGGCAGGCGATGAAGGGCGGCGTCGGGTCGGCGTGCGTCGCGCTCGAAGGGGAGCTTGCGGGGGTGAAGGTCGCGGCGCTGGCGGCGGTGAACGCGTTCGGGGACGTGATCGATCCGAAGACGGGCGCGATTGTCGCGGGCGCGCGGCGGGGGCCGGACAGCCGCGAGTTCGCCGATACGGCGCGCGTGATGAAGGCCGGAGGGCGGGGCGGGTTCGCACGGGGGAATACGACGCTGGTTGTGGTGGCGACCAATGCGCGGCTGAGCAAGGTGGAGGCGCGGAAGCTGGCGCAGCTTGGGAATCTGGGGCTGGCGCGGACGATCAACCCGGTGAATACGATGCTCGATGGGGATATTGTGTTTGCGCTTTCGCTGGGGGGCGAGAGGGCGGATGTGAATGCGCTCGGGGTCGCGGCGGCGGAGGCGGTGTCGCAGGCGGTTCTGAGGGCGGTGCGGATGGCGCCGACGATGGGGGGCGTTTTGGGGCTGGCGGGTAAGTTGCCTATTATCTCTGGTCCAAGAAAAGCAGCGCAAGAAGCAGGTCATCGGCTGTATCCCAATATCGGGTAGTGCTCGGAAGTAGGTGTGGCTGTCACGAGCATTGGGCAGAACCGTCGATTTTGCACCAATTCACCGCTGAATGTCTTTCTTTTCTTGACATGGCGTGCTTTTCAGCCTAGTTTGTATGTAGCATCCCTGAATCTCAGAGTCAGGAGGGGTAACCAATGAAGCCGTTCCAAAGGTCGCTCGCCTGCCCGTTCTCGTAGATGGTGCGAAGACGCCAGAGCTGATTCCAGACGACCTGGCATATAAGCACTATATCCTCACCATTGTCGAGCATCGGGATGCAACTGTGGAGGAGGTCCGTCGCCGAGAGTCCCGAATCTTGCCAGTGCGGCTTTCGCAGCGCGATTCGATCGGCCTCGTGAACGCGCTAGTTGGCGTTAGAGAGCAGTTGGATGATATTGAGAACGCTCGATCATCTGGCAATGTTGATCCACAGGCACTGAAAATCCGTTGGGAATCTGTCATGGCGGCCGCCCGCGACCACCTGCGCCATTGCATTACGCCTGAAGGCTTGGCTCGACTGGATGCCTTCATTCGAGACCGTGTAAAGCCGGCTATTGTGATTTACGGCGAGTAGCAACTCCCTAGGAGTGCGACAGCATGTAGTACAAGGAGACAACATGCACAAGGTGTTTTTGTTCCCTGCGGCCCTGCTTGTCGAGGCTCTCTCGCTTTGTACAACCTGCGCAGCACAACCAGTAATAATGCAGTTCAGTGTTTACAACAACTGGTCGATCAGCAGCGACGGGATGCTGTACAATGCGGGATCCGCAATCGACAATAGTACATGTTATTCGAACGGTGGTCACTCCGGTTACGTTACGACTGTGAGCGTACACACGCCCGACGGAAGAGTCGCGTCTGTGCAGAATCCGGGATTGTCGGGCAACGCGAGCATTGCTCTTAACGACATAACTGGTGACTACATTCTGGCGACAAGCGGAACGTATCACTGCGGCTGCAGTGGCGGGCAGTCAGGCTATGGCGGCGCCTTCACTCTTCCGCTGAGAAAGACCGTCTACAGTCTTGCCCACGCTGACCCTTGCGGATGCGACTATACGATCAATTGCCAAGGAGGCACATCTGCTACCTGTTCGACAGGTGTATATTCCACATATTCGATCAATGCGTGCGGCTGTTCCAGCATAACGTGGGTCAAAGTCTACTACTGGTGGCGAGGTGGGAGTGTGTGTACCGCGGTGTGGGAAAGGACCAACCCGTCTGACAAGACATGTTCTTAGAAGTCTTATGATGATGCTTGGGGGCTTGAGAACGCCTTTTGTGAAGCGGTGGTGATGCCTGCGCGTGTCCGGTGCAGTTCAGCCCGTCGCCGGATGAGCACAACCATTCCCATATGGAGGCTCGATGTTGAGGGCTTTGCCGCGAGCGCAGCCGCCGGTCGTGCAAGGGCGACCGTTCATAGCCGAGTTTCGTTGTCGCACTCACACATCCAGTCATGGCGGAATCGTTGGTCGTATGTTCCGAGACAACAAAGGCCGAATGAGAGTCGACTACATGGACGGCAATGAAGAGATCCGAATTATTGATGATGTCACCACGTCGACTCTCATGCTTCTCGATATGAACCAGCGACTCATGCAAGTTGACAGGTACCAGGAGTCTACTGTCGGCTGGTCGTTCCGTACGGCTGTACCAACTTACACGAACGATCGCGCAATGGTAAAGGGGGTCGAGTGTGTACGCGTAGTATTTAGACCTCCACAACACGGGGCCGCCGATACCGACGACTTGGGCGAGACATGGATTGCCGAATCAGAAGGTGTAGTGATGAAGGATGAAAATGTTGGACAGGGATGGGTATGGGAGGTTATGACAATCGAGTTTCGCGAACCCGAGCCAAGCACATTCGACGTGCCGGCAGGCTTTGTGAAAGTGGAGGACTGAGCAATGGCGTCAGGTGCGACCGTTGTCCTCCTGCTCAGCGGCGCGCTGTTGCTGGAGCCCCTATCGAACTGCTGCCAGCTGTCTGCTGACGCAAAGCAGCAGCTCACGAGGCTTGTTGAGCGGAGGTTCGACATTCCTCACAATACCCACTTGACCATCATCGAGCGTGAAGGGAAGCCCGATCAGATGAAGGTCACGGTGTTCTCTTCAACTCCTGGACATCCGTTCGAAGAAGACTTGTATATCATTTCGGATGGTCGCTTCGTGGTCGAGTGGGTGGGTGAACTGTCGGCGGACTCTGAGCGCGCAGAGCTGGCAGAAGAAAAGGAAATTGCTCTTAGGCTGAAGACGGGTGAACCACCGCGGCTCGGTTCTGTATCAGCACCGGTGACTGTTGTGATATATGTGGATTTTCAGTGCCTATACTGCCGCGATGCAGTCAGCCTTCTGCGGGAACGCATTGCTGGCGGGCACGGGGAGAAGCTACAGGTGTTATTTAAGCACCATCCGCTGGCAAGTCACGACTGGTCTAGAGCGGCTGCCCGTAGTAGCGTATGCTTCTATAACCAAAGTAATGAGCTATTCTGGAGGTTTGCCGATTTTCTATTTGAACACCAAACAGACATCGATTCCGTTAACTTGACCTCGAAGATCGGCGAGTTCATAGGGCGTACTCCGGAAGTGAATCAACCGTCCTATCAGAGCTGCGTCGCATCGACTGCGCCAGATATGGCTATCCTTCGCGACGAGAATAGTGGCGTTGCCGCTGGTGTGAATGCGACGCCTACACTCTTCGTTGATGGTAAGAAGATAGTCGGCATGGGTGACGAAACCGCTTTCGTGCAGTTGCTCGATCGGCGCGAATCTATGGCTGACGACAGGCGCTTTCACGCCGTCGGGCGATGACGAGAGGTGTCAAGTGCGGTTGCGTTCCCGGAGCGCCGCATGTGGAACCTATGGCTGTCGCGGCGTTTCGCGCCCGCAAGCTCACGCTCGGCTTCATTTGGGACGTCTGCAAGCGCACGGGAAGAGTTGGTATCTTTGTGGATGAGCCCCGGCGTATGATGTTCTGGTCATGACTCGCCGCGACTTACTCCGTTCGGCTGCTACGATTCCGCTTGCTTCGTTGGCGCAGGGGCAGGCAGCGAAGCCTGAAGGTGTTCTCGCGCTTGGGCGGTCGCCTCACGCGAAGGTGCGCAACGTGCCGGTGGGCGCCGTCAGGATGGGCGACGGGTTCTGGGCGCCGCGGCGCAAGGTGAACGTCGAGACGAGCATCCCGACGATGCTCGAGCTGCTGGAGCAGAACGGGATCCTCGACAACTTCCGCCGGCTGGCGGGGACGAAGAAAGCGCCGCGGCGCGGTCCGCTGTACACGGATTCCGATATTTACAAGTGGATCGAGGCGGCGTCGTTCGTGCTGCAATCGGGCGACGATGCGAAGCTGCGCGGGACCATCGACCGGCTTACGGGCGAGATCCTGGCGGCGCAGGAGCCGAGCGGGTACCTCAACACGTACTGGGTGGAAGAGCGCGCGTCGAAGCGGTTTCAGGAGATGGACCACGGCCATGAGCTTTATTGCCTCGGCCACATGTTGCAGGCCGCGATCGCGTATTACCGGGCGACGGGGAATGCTCGGCTGCTCGATGGCGGGATCAAGTTCGTCGATTACCTGGTGCGCGATTTCGGGCCGGAGAAGCGGCCGCTGCTGACGGGGCATCCCGAGCTGGAAATGGCGTCGGTGGAGCTTTACCGCACGACGGGGGACCGGCGGTATCTGGAGCTTGCCGGGTACCTGCTCCACGGGGACGGCGAGCGGCTGAAGCTCAAACCGGCCCAGCTCGCCTACATGTTCAGCGGCAAGCCGTTCGTCTCGCGCACGCGTCTGGAGGGCCACGCGGTGCGCGCGATGTACGCGTGCTGCGGTGCGACGGATTACTACATGGAGACGGGCGACGCCGCGTACCGGAAGACGCTCGAAGCCCTCTGGCAGGACATGGTCCGGTACAAGATGTACATTACCGGCGGCGTCGGATCGCGCTCCGCGGGCGAGGCTTTCGGCGAGCCGTACGAGCTGCCGAATCGGTTCGCTTATACCGAGAGCTGCGCCGCGATCGGCAACATGATGTGGAACTGGCGCATGCTGGCGGCGACGGGCGAGGCGCGGTTCACGGACGTGCTCGAGCGCACGCTCTACAACGGCGTCAATTCGGGCATGTCGCTTTCGGGGAGTTTGTACTGCTACCGCAATCCGCTGGAGCTGACGGGTTCGACCGAGGACCGGATCCGCAATCCGTGGTACGACACGACGTGCTGCCCGCCGAACCTGGAGCGGATTCTCGCGTCGTTGCCGGGGTACATGTATGGGACGTCGGACGAGGGCGTGTATGTGCACCTGTATCACACGAGCGAGTTCGAGGGTGCGGGGGTGAAGCTGTCTCAGAAGACGAGGTATCCGTGGGAGGGCGAGGTCGAGATTCGGGTCGATCCGGCGGAAACTCGCGAGTTCACGGTGTTCGTGCGGATTCCGGGGTGGAGTCGCTCGGCGCGGGTGAACGTGAATGGCGCGGCGGTGCAGGGTGCGGCTGCGGGCGCGTATCTGCCGGTCCGGCGGCGGTGGCAGGCGGGGGATCGCATCGCGCTCTCGTTCGACATGCGGGCGCGGGTAATGGCGGCGAATCCGCGCATTTCGGACGATCGCGGGAAGGTGGCGGTGGAGCGCGGGCCGCTGGTGTATTGCGTCGAGGGCGTTGACCAGAAAGGGATGGACTCGGTGTTTGACGCTTCGCTGGCGCTGGCAACAGACCCGGATGCCGGGTTCGCGGCGGAGTTCCGGCCGGACTTGCTGGGCGGCGTGGTGGCGCTGCGGCACAAGGCTGTGGTGGCGGAGGCGGGGGCGTCGCTCTACCGGCCGCTCGCGGGGGCGCGGCGCGGGGCGGGCCGCGAGACTGAGTTGACGTTTGTCCCTTACTATACGTTTGCGAACCGGGGGTTCACTCCGATGCAGGTTTGGGTGCCATACAATAGCTAATGTGCGGTACTTATGCGGCCTGGTCGTGGCCGCTTCCCTGTTTGCGCAGCCTGCGATTTTTCCCCTCAAAGACGTTCGGGCCGGAATGAAGGGCGTCGGGAAGACTGTATTTTCAGGGTCCCGGATCGAGGAGTTTCAGGTTGAGATACTCGGGGTGCTCGACAATATCGGCCCCAAGCAATCACTGATTCTGGCGCGGCTGTCGGGCGGTCCGCTGGCTGAAACGGGCGTGCTGCAAGGAATGAGCGGGAGCCCGGTTTATATCGACGGCAAGCTCGTGGGCGCGGTGGCGATGGGGTTCGCGTTTTCGAAGGAGCCGGTTGCGGGGATACGGCCGATCGAGGATATGCTGCGGGTTCAGGCCTCGCCCGGCGGCAATATCGCGCGCGGGCGTGTGTGGGACGGGAAACTCGCCGGGCTGGTGCCTCCGCGCGGCGATGCGCTCGACGGCCGCATGGTGGATATCGCGACTCCTGTTTCCTTTGGCGGATTCACGCGGCGCGCGCTCGAGCACTTCGCGCCTCAGTTGCGCGCGCTCGGCCTCGAGCCACGGCAGGGCATGAGCGGCGGGGGCAGCCCCGGGCCCTCGATCGGCAATGCGGCGAAGCTCGAACCGGGGTCGATGATCAGCGTGCAACTGCTGTCGGGGGATCTGAGCGTGGGGGCCGATGGGACCGTGACTGCGATCGACGGCAACCGCGTGTACGCCTTTGGACACCGGTTCCTGGCGGTGGGCACGACGGACCTTCCGTTCGCGCGCGCCGACGTCCTTACGCTGCTTCCGAACCTGTCTGCGTCGTTTAAGATTTCGACCGCGCGCGAGTGGATGGGCGCGATCACGGAGGACCGCAGCGTGGCCGTTGCGGGCGAGCTCGGCCGCCGCGCCGCCACGATTCCGGTTTCGATCTCGGTCATCGACCGCGGGTCGAACGCGGCGAAGCCTTCCACGTACCAGATGCGCATGGTCAACGATCGCGTGCTGTCGCCGTTCCTGATGCAGATGGCGGTCTTTTCGGCGATCGATGCGACCGAGCGCACGACGGGCGAATCGAGCATCAGCGTGAACGGCGAGGTTGAGTTCGAGGACGGCTCGGGGCCGATCAAGCTGAACAACATGTACGCGGGCGATTTCGGGCTGGCGGCGCAGGTGTCGCTCGCGACCGCCGTGCCCGTGGCCTACGTGATGCAGAGCGGGTTCAAGACGCTGCGGCTCAAGCGCGTGGCGCTCACGATCGAGTCGTTCCCGCGCAAGCGGCAGTTGCAGATCGACCAGATGTGGGCGTCGCGGCGCGAGGTGAAGCCGGGCGAGACGGTGGATTTGACGGTGTCGCTTGCCGGCGAAAACGGGCTCGAGCTGACGCGCACGGTGAGCTACAAGGTTCCGGTGGGGGCGCCCGCGGGGCCGCTGCAATTCACGGCCGCCGATGCCAACACGATCAATATCACGGAATACCGGCAGCTCGTCTCGACCGCGCCGAAATCGCCCGCGCAACTCGTTTCGTTCATGAACGGGCTGCGGGCGAACACGAAGGCGTACGTGCGGGTGTGGCGCACGGAGCCCTCCTACGACGTGCAGGGAGAGACGCTGCCGGGACCGCCGCCGTCGGTTGGGATGATTCTCCAGCGCACGCAGGCGTCGCTTTCGGCGACACCGCCGCTGCCGAATGCGCGCATCGCCGAGCTCGAAATTCCCGTGGGCGCCGATATGGTCGTTACCGGCTCGAAAACGATTCAAGTGGAAGTGAAGGACTGATGAACAGACCCGCCGTTGCCGCTTGCGTGAGCGCGCTCCTTGCTTCCGCCGCGCTCGCTTCTTCGCCCACCGCGTGGGAGATGGACAGTTACCGCGATTTTTCCGCGGGCCGGTTCACGGGGCTGTCGCTCGCGCGCGACGGGCGGCTGACACTGGCGCCGAAGATGGAAGCCGTGCTCGCCTCCGGCCAGCCGGTGATCTGGAGCGTGGCGGCGGGGCCCGACGGTTCCGTTTATGCCGGAACGGGGCATCGCGGGCGCGTATTCCGCATCGACAGGAGCGGGAAGTCGAGTCTCCTGTGGACCTCCGACCAGCCGGAGATTTTCGCGCTGGCGGTGGATGCGAAGGGCGTTCTCTACGCGGCGACGTCGCCCGACGGCGCGATTTACCGCATCGAGAACGGCAAGGCGACGGAGTTTTTCTCGCCGAAGACGAAGTACATCTGGGCGCTGGCGTTCGGGCCGGACGGCGCGCTGTACGCGGGCACGGGCGACCAGGGGGCGATCTACCGGATCGCGCCGGATGGCAAGGGGGAGGTCTACTACGAGACAGGCCAGGGGCACGTGACCTGCCTTGCGCTCGACAGGCAGGGGCGGCTGCTCGCGGGCAGCGAGCCGAACGGCCTCATCTACCGCGTCACGGCGAAGGAAAAGGCGTTCGTGCTGTACGATTCGACGCTGCCCGAGGTGCGGGCGCTCGTTCCCGCGGCCGATGGGACGATCTATGCGGCGGCGCTCGGCGGATCGATGGACCGGCGTGTGCTGGGCGGCGTGACTTCGGGCCAGGGCGTCCCTCCGAGCGCGAGCGTGAGCACTTCGACCGCGACCGTGACCGTGGAGGCGTCGGCGGACGAAAGCGGGATCGATATTAATCCGAAAGCGGACGCGTCGAAGCCGCAGAGCGCGCAGCCGGCCTCGGGAGCGGCGGTCACGCCTGCGCCCCCGGTGATCGATATGAGCGGCATGGACAAGTCCGCGATCTACCGGATCAACCCGGACAACACGGTCGAAACGCTGTGGACGTCGAAGGAAGAGAACGCGTACGACATGCTGGTGTCGGGCGGCCAGATCGTTTTCGGCACCGATGGCAAGGGGCGCATCTACCGGCTGAGTGCGGACCGCAAGCTGACGCTCGTCTCGCAGACGAATGAGGGCGAAGCGATACGGCTGCTCGAAAGCGCGCGGGGCGTGCTGGCCGCGACCGGGGACATGGGGACGATCTACAGGGTGTCGGCGGATCCCGGGGTAAGCGGCTCGTATGAATCGCCCGTGCACGACGCGGGCACGATCGCGCGATGGGGGCGCCTGACCTGGCGCGGCGATTTGCCGGCGGGGAGCCGGATCGTTTTCCGCACGCGGACCGGCAATTCGGTGCGGCCCGACAAGACGTGGAGCGATTGGTCCGAGCCCCTGACCGATCCGAAGGGGGGGCCGGTCGCGAGCCCGAACGCGCGGTACATCCAGTGGCAGGCGGAGCTGACCGGCACGGCAACGGCGCAGCCCGCGCTAGAGAACGTGACGATCGCGTATCTGCCGCAGAACACGGCGCCGGTTATCCGGGGCATCAACGTGACGTCGCAGACCTCGGCGCAGGCCGGAGTTGCGAAGGCCGCCGCGCAGGCGCAATCCGGGGGAGCCTACACGGTGACGGTGAGCGATTCGGCGGATGCGTCTTCGGCGACTTCGAGCGGAACTCCGACGCAGACGGTGACGAAAGCGGGCGCGGAGCAGTTGCAGGTCACCTGGCAGGCGGACGATCCGGATGGCGACCGCATGGTGTACAGCCTGTATTTCCGGGGCGAAGAAGAGCGCGAGTGGAAGCTGCTGAGAGCGAATTTGACGGAGAACACGTATGCGCTCGACGCGGATGCGCTGGCGGACGGGAAGTATTATTTCCGGGTGGTGGCTTCCGACTCGCCGGCGAATTCTCCGGCCAGCGCGAGGAGTGCGGATTTTGTGAGCGCGCCGACGCTGATCGATCACACGCCGCCGGTTGTCGCGTTCGGGGCCCCGCGCCGCAACGGGCAACATCTGGAGATCGACTTCGAAGCTGCCGATGCCGCGTCTCCGCTGCGGCGGTGCGAGTACGCAGTTGATGGCGGCCCGTGGGTGCCGGTAGATCCGGTGGACGGGATCCTCGACGAGCCGAAGGAGAGCTTCACCCTGAAGCTCGACAACCTGACTCCCGGCGAACACCTGCTCGTCGCCAGGGCTGTGGACGGGGCGAACAATGCGGGGCTGGCGAAGATCGTCGTTCGGTGAGGAGACAGGAGGTTAGTTGGTCTTTTGTCCCCTGACTCGATTACTCCTTGCTTTCATACCTCAACAGCACCACCGTCACGTTGTCCGGCGCGCCGGCGGCTTTCGCATGAGCGATGAGTTCGTTCACCTGATCGGCTAGCGGCGCTTCTCGGGAGAGCGTGGCGGCGATGGTGGATTCTGAGACTGGGCCGGACAGGCCGTCGGAGCAGAGGAGAACAATGTCGCCCGGTTCGAGGTCCTGTTCGTGGGTGCGGATGTCGAGGTCGGGGGTGGTGCCGACGGCCATGGTCAGGATGTTTTTGTGCGGGAATTTGCTGACTTCGTGTTCGGAGAGGCCGAAGCGGAGGCGGAGTTCGTTGACCAGCGTCTGGTCGAAAGAGAGCTGCGTGAGTTCGCCGTTGCGCCAGAGGTAGGCGCGGCTGTCGCCGACGTTGGCGATCCGGATGCGGGGCAGGTTCCAGCTTGCCACGACGACGGTCGAGCCCATGCCGGCGCAGGCTTCCTCGCGGCGCGCCTTCGCCAGGACGCAGCGGTTCGCTTCGCGGATCGCTTCTTCGAGGGTGCCGGTTCGGGTGCGCATTCGGTCGGCGATGATCTCGACCGTCATGGCCGAGGCCACTTCGCCGCAGGAGGCTCCGCCCATGCCGTCGGCGACGATCGCGAGAGCGAGATCGGGCTCGATCGACCAACTGTCTTCGTTGTTCTGGCGGACCAGGCCTGGGTCGGTGGCCCCGAAGGCATCGAGCGCCGGCATGAGTCTGTTATCACGCGGTTCCGGCGGCGCTGTCAATTCGGCTCGTGCGCTAGCATGGAGAGAACCACTTTATGGCACCCGCGCTCCCCATCTATCAGGTTGTGGTTCTGGCGATCGTGCAGAGCCTGACGGAATTTCTTCCGATCAGCAGCACCGCGCATCTGGCTCTCGTTCCGCGCCTGCTCGGCTGGGACAACGCGGCGCTGAACAGCCTCGATTTCGACATTGCGCTGCACTTCGGTACGCTGGCCGCGGTGGCGATCTACTTCTTCCGCGATTGGGTCCAGATCGCGGCCCATGGGTTCGGCATACGCTACGGCAGCGACGCGGACCTGGCGAACAACCGGCGCCTGTTCTGGCTGCTCGTGATCGCGACGCTGCCGATCGGCGTGCTCGGCTACGTTTTCAAGGACCAGGCCGAGACCACGTGGCGCAGCTCGTATGTGATCGGCGCGATGCTGATCGCGGTCGGCATCGTCATGCACTTCGCGGAGCGGGTCGGCCGGGTGAAGAAGGGGCTCGGGGAGGTGTCGCCGGCCGATTCGATCGCGATGGGCTTTGCGCAGGCGCTGGCCATCATCCCGGGCGTTTCGCGCAGCGGTATCACGATTTCGACGGGGCTCTTCCGCAACATAACTCGCGAGTCGGCGGCGCGGTTCTCGTTCCTGCTTTCGACGCCCGCGCTGGCAGGCGCGGCGGTGCTGGCGTTCCGCGACCTGCACAAGAGCGGCGGCCTTACGCCGGAAATGCAGGTGCCGTTTATCGTAGGGGTGCTCGTCTCGGCGGTCAGCGGATGGATCGTGATCGCTTTCTTCATGCGCTTCCTGCGGACCCATACGCTGCGGTTTTTTATCTACTACCGGGTCCTATTTGGCATAATGGTTATCGCTCTGGCTATTCTTGGCCGCGCGTAGGATGAACGAATCGTCCGTGGCGCGACACCCACGCCTGGTCGAGGCGGCGGGCGTCCTCTGTCTGCTGCTCGGGCTGGCACTCTGGCTCAGCCTCCTCTCTTACCACCCGTCCGACCCGTCGTGGAACACGGCGGCGGGCGCGGCGCGGGCGCGCAACCTGATCGGCCCGGCCGGCGCGTGGATCTCGGATCTCTCGTACCAGACCTTCGGCGTTCTCTCGTTCGGCATCCCGGTCATGCTCATCTGGCTGGCATGGAACTGGGTGCGCGGGCGGGCGGTGGAGACGCCGCTGGTGAGGATCGCGGGCTCGGTGCTGCTGCTGCTGAGCGCGTGCGCGTCGTTTGCGCTCGGCCCGAAGTGGTCGTTGTTCGGCGGAACGGTGCAGCCGGGCGGGTTGGCGGGAATGATGCTTGCCGATCTCCTGATGGCGGGGTTCAACTACACGGGCGCGCTGATCTTCACGTGCGCGGTGCTGCTGGTGTCGCTGTACCTGGCGACCGGATTCCGGCTGTCGCACGTCGCGTTCGCGCTCGCGCCGGTCAGCCGGGCGTGGCGCGCGTGGCGGGCGCGTCCGAAGAAGCAGCGCGAAGCGCCGGTGCGGCGGGCCAGGCGGGAGCGGGAGCCCGAGGCCGAAGTAGCGCCGGTGTCCGAACTTGTTGCGGAGCCGGAGCCCGCGCCCGCCGCGACCGCCGACACTCCGCCGTGGGAGACCGCGGCTGAGACCGAGGCCGAGGCCGAGATTCCGATCCGCACGATCGAGGACCTGGAGCCGCCGCGCCCCGTCGCGCCGGTTTTCGTCGAGGCCGCGCCGGCGGAAACGGTCACGCTGGCGCCCGTGAAGCCCACCGTCTCGAAAAAGCAGCAATACGTGCTGCCTCCCACCAAGCTGCTCAACGAAGTGCCGCTTCGCAGTCCGTTCGACGAGGAGGAACTGAAGCAGACCGCGGCGCGAATTAAATCGAAGTTCGAGGAGTTCAACGTATTAGGGTCGGTGGTCCAGATCAACCCCGGGCCGGTGGTGACGACGTTCGAGTTCAAGCCCGAGGCGGGAATCAAGTACAACCGCATCACGGGCCTGACGGAGGATCTGTGCCTGGGCTTGCAGGCGGAGTCGATCATCATCGAGCGCATCCCGGGCAAGCCGACTGTCGGGATCGAAGTCCCGAACAAGAAGCGGGAGGTGATCAGCCTCAGGCAGATTCTCGAATCGGATGAGTTCACCAACTCGCAATCGCGCTTGACGATTCCGCTCGGCAAGGACGCGAGCGGGCGCATCAAGGTCTCGCCGCTCGAGACGATGCCGCACCTGCTCATCGCGGGCTCGACCGGGTCGGGCAAGAGCGTGATGCTGAACACGCTCATCATGTCGCTGCTGTACAAATCGACGCCGGACGAGGTGCGGATGATCCTGGTCGATCCGAAGCGGCTTGAAATGGGGCTGTACGAGGGCATTCCGCACCTGCTTACGCCGGTCATTACGGATTCGAAGAAGGCGACCAACGCGCTGCGGAACGCCGTGCTCGAGATGGAGCGGCGGCTGCGGCTGCTGGCGTCGCAGGGCGTGCGGAACATCGAGCAGTTCAACCGCAAGGTGCGGCAGTTGAAGAACGAGCCGATTCCGCTGTTCGAGGAGGAGGGCGCCGAGGCCGCCGAGGAGCTCGAGCCGCTGCCGCAGATCCTGATCCTGATCGATGAGCTGGCGGACCTCATGATGGTGGAGGGGCACAACGTCGAGCAGAGCGTCACGCGCCTGGCGCAGATGGCGCGCGCGGTCGGGATGCACCTGGTGCTGGCGACGCAGCGGCCGAGCGTGGACGTGATCACGGGGCTGATCAAGGCGAATTTCCCGGCGCGCATCAGCTTCCGCGTGGCGACGCGCGTGGATTCGCGAACGGTGCTCGATGTGATGGGCGCCGAGCACCTGCTTGGCAAGGGCGACATGCTGTTCCTGCCGCCGGGTTCTTCCCGGCTGGTGCGCGTGCACGCGGCGTTTGTCACCGAGCCCGAGATCAACCGCGTGGTCGAGTTCTGGAAGGCGCAGGCGACGCCGGACTACGACCAGTCGTTCCTGATCGCGCCTCCGGAGGAGGAGGGCGAGGAGGGCGCGCCGGCGGATGATTTTTCGGGCGAAGAGGATCCGCTCTACCGCGATGCGGTGCGGGTTGTGCTCGAGATGGGCAAGGCTTCTACTTCGACGTTGCAGCGGCGGCTGCGGCTTGGGTACGGCCGCGCGGCCCGAATTCTGGATATGATGCAGCGCGACGGCATCATCGGGCCGCCCGACGGCAGCAAGCCGCGCGAGGTGTTGAAGCGGCCGGACTGGATTGATGAGATCGAGCGGGAGCGGTTGGATTGATTCATGCTGGCAGGCAGTATCGGCGTTCATCTGCGTTCATCGGCGGCTGAAAAAAAGCATTTCTGGCCGCCGATGAACGCAGATGAACGCGGATTAGGGTCACCAAGGGTCCGCCCGACTCCCGCTCTTGGGCCGCCCATCACTTTTTCGGGTATCCCACCGTCTGCGCGAGCAGAATGCGCTGTTCGGGGCGCAATTTGAGCTCCTTGGCGAGCGCGGCGCGATCGATGGTGCCGCGGATGACGGTTCCCAGCCCTTCCGAGGCGCAGTAGAGATACACGTTCTGGCCGATGAAGCCGGCGTCGGCCGCCGAGTAGAAAACCTTATCCTGCTCCGAGCCTCCCATGCGCGCGAAATCGGCGATGTAAACCAGGTTCAGCGGCGCGGTGCCGACGAAGCCCTGGCCGCCGGTGGCGGCTCGCAGATCGCCTGCCACGACCGGCTTCAGCGCGTGGGGCTTCGCGTCGTAGAGATAGACGCCTTCGGCCAGCGCGACGTAGATATCGATCTCCTGCGAGTTCATGGCCGAGGGCGCGGTGCGGCGTCCGTCGGGACGGTTCACGCCGAAGGCGGCCCAGAGGAGGTCGGAAAGAACCTGCGGCGAGAGCCTTTCGGGACTGAAGTCGCGCGTGGTTTTGCGGGCGTTCAGAGCCTGCATGAGCGGCTTGCCGGCGCCGGTCCGCGGTTTCGGAAGCTCGATGGGTTTGAGTTGCTGGCCGGCGAGCGCGAAGACGAACAGGAGAGACAGCAGCACGATTCGTTTCATAGGGTAGATTATGACTCGGCGGAAATAATCATATGATATGATTTTTGGCGGAAGGCAGGCGCGATGGTGAATCTTGACGGGTTGTATGACGCGGTCTTGGATGGCGATACCAAGGGCGCGGTTGCGGTGACGAAGGAGGCCCTTGGGGCGGGCGTCGATCCGATGGAGTTGGTCACCGGGCAGATGATGCGAGCGATGGATGAGGTCGGGCGGCGATTCGAGGCCGAGGAGTATTTTGTTCCCGAACTGCTGTTGTCGGCTCGGGCGATGAAGTCGGCGCTCGAGCTTGTCCGGCCGCTGCTGGCGGAGCGCGGCGCGAAGCCGGCGGGGAAGGTGGTCATCGGCACCGTCAAGGGCGACCTGCACGATATCGGGAAGAACCTGGTTGCTTCAATGCTCGAGGGCGCTGGGTTCGAGGTCACCGACCTCGGGACCGATGTTTCGGCGGAACGCTTCGTCGAGACGGCGAGGAGCACCGGCGCCGATATCGTCGCGCTCTCCGCCCTGCTGACGGTCACGATGCCTTCGATGCGGCGTGTGGTCGAGGCGCTCGGCGAGGCCGGGATGCGCGGCCGCGTGAAGGTCATGATCGGCGGCGCTCCGGTTACGCGCGAGTTCGCGCAGGAGATCGGCGCGGACGCCTATAGCGAGAACGCCGCGGCGGCGGTGGCCGTGGCGAGGAAAGCGGTGACGGCGGCATGACGGCGCTCGCGATCCCGAACGAAGAGGGCCTTGTTTTTGGCCGCGCTCCGCGTCCGGTGCGGTGCGGTTTCGATTTGACGATCGGCGGGGGCGAGGTGTACCCCGAGGTGAATTTCACGCTGCCGGCGATCGCCATCGAGACAGCGACCTGGCCCAAAGTTCTCGAGCATTACGAGGACATCGCCGCACAGGTCGTGCGGCGCGCGACGGCGCTCAAAGTTCCGGGGCTGGTGCTCGAATTCGAACTGCTGCCCGCGATGACCGAGGTCCCGGAGTGGGGCGCGGAGATCACGGCGATCCTGCGCCGGCGCCTCGAGGAAGCTCATGCGAAGAGCGGACTTCGGTCGGCTCTGCGCGTGACACCGACGGACATGCGCGACCAGACGAAGCCTCCCGAGCTGCGCAGCGGCGCGGCGTGGGAGAAGGTCAGGCGCAGCTTCGAGCTGTGCATCGCGGCCGGGGCGGACATCGTCTCGATCGAATCGGTGGGCGGCAAGGAAGTTCACGACCAGGCGCTCATGTTCGGTGACGTGCAGGGCATTCTGTTCGCGCTCGGCGTGCTCGCTCCGCGCGATATGGCGTGGCTGTGGGCGGAGATCGTGGCGTTGTGCAAAGGCACGCGGGCCGTGCCGGGCGGGGATTCCGCGTGCGGGTTCGCGAACACGGCGATGCAGTTGGCGCACCAGAAAATGCTGCCTGAGGCGCTGGCGGCGGTGGTGCGCGCGGCTTCGGCCGTACGGAGCCTGGCGGCCTTCGAGCAGGGCGCGGTGGGCCCGTCCAAGGACTGCGCTTATGAAGGCCCGATCCTGAAGGCCATCACGGGCTGCCCGATTGCGATGGAGGGCAAGTCGGCTACGTGCGCGCACTTCAGCCCGGTCGGGAACGTCGCGGCGGCGATGTGCGATTTGTGGAGCAACGAGTCCGTCCAGAATATACGCCTGCTTTCCGGAAACGCTCCGGAGGCGTACACGGAGCTGCTCGCTTACGATTGCCGGCTCATGAACACGGCGGCTCGGCAGGGCGGGGCGAAGGCGCTGCGGGACTGGCTGACGGAGTCCGACCAATGGCTGAGCCCGCAGGCCGCGGTGCTCTCGCCAACGGCTACGATCCGGATTGCAGGGCGAATCGCCGCCGAGCGCGATCCGTACCGGCGCACGCTTGCCGCCGCGGAAGAAGCCCTAGCGATTCTGCGCGAAGGAGCGGCGGAGGCGCGGTGGACGCCTTCGCGCAAAGAGAGCCAGTGGCTCGACCGCATCGACGCCGCGATTGCCGCGATGCCGGCCGATGAGCAAGGCGCGCTGGCGTGGGCCGCGGAGACCTACGGCGCGTTGTTCGATCGGGCGAGCTACGGGCTGGCATAGGCCCGCGAGGGTATGCTCCCGCTGGTGGTGTACACTGAAGGAGTTGGAGGTGGGTCTTCTCGAGTCGCTCTATCGGGAACATTCCGGCGTCCCTTCGCCTGCTTCTGAACAAGAGTGCCTCCACGCTGTTCAACCTCGTTTTCCCGGATGAGTGCCGTATTTGCGGCCATTCCCTCGACAATTTCTCGCGCGTGCCGGTGTGCCCGGCGTGCCTGGCGGCGCCCGAGCCGATGGCGGCGGAGTTCTTCTGCTCCTGCTGCCGCGCGCCGTTCCTGAACGCGGCGCCGCTCGATGAGGAAGGCCGGTGTCCCTTGTGCCGGCGCGGCATACTGGGGTTCGACGCGGCGTATTCCTACGGTGCGTACGAGGGCGCGCTTCGGGAACTCATTCATCTTTTCAAGTACGCGAAGATCAAGCCGCTGGCCGGGCGCCTCGGGAAACTGATCGCTTCGGCGATTCCGCGCGATCAGGCGTTCGACCTGATCGTGCCGGTGCCGCTGCACTGGCGGCGCAGGATGGGGCGCGGGTTCAACCAGTCGGAACTGCTGGCGGACGCAGTCGCGCGGCGGTACGGCGCGCGGGCCGTGAACGCGATGCGGCGGAAGCGTTCGACGGCGGTGCAGGCGGGGCTCACCAATTCGAAGCGGCGGCTGAACGTGGCGGGCGCCTTTGCGGTCCGGAGGAGGGAGGCCGTCGAAGGCCGCCGGGTCCTGCTGGTAGACGATGTGATGACGACGGGCGCGACGCTTTCCGCATGCGCGGGCGCGCTCAAGCGGGCCGGAGCGCGCTACGTGGCGGTGCTGACTCTGGCGCGCGTGGACCGCCGGGCCGGAGTGGGAGTTTCATGATGCCGGGTTGGAACGGGAACGGGCTGCAAAAGCCCGTACTGGTGCTGAACGCCAGCTTTGAGCCGATCAATATCTGCGCGGCGCGGCGCGCGCTGATCCTCATCCTGAAGGGAGTCGCGCAGCCGGAGGAGTTTTCCTCGACGCTGCTGCATTCGGCGCGCCAGTCGCTCAAGTTGCCGTCTGTCATCCGCCTGCTCGAATACCGGCGCATTCCGCACCAGACGCGCGCGTTGTCGCGCAAGAACATCCTGATGCGCGACCGCTACACGTGCCAGTATTGCTTCAAGACTCTGCCTTCGGGCGAGTTGACGCTCGACCATGTGCTGCCGCGCTCACGCAAGGGCGAGACGACTTGGGAGAACCTGGTGGCGTGCTGCCATTCGTGCAACAACCGGAAGGGCAGCCACACGCCGGAGGAAGTCGGGATGAAGCTGGCGCGCCCGCCCAAGCCGTTCAGCCTGCACACGAGCCGCCACCTCATGCGTTTGCTCGGGCGCAGCGACGAGAAGTGGCGGAAGTACCTGTTCTACTAGGGCCGGCCGCCTGCGCCCTGGGGAGGAACTCCGCCGGCCGGGGCCGCGGCCTTGGGCTTCTCCTTCTCCTTCTTCACAGGGCTGATGATCACGTGCGCGTTGCGGCCTTCGAGCCTCGGATGGCCTTCGATGGCTCCGTATTGCGCCAGGTCCCTGGCGAAGCGCAGCAGCAGTTTCTGGCCTAGATCGACGTGCGCGATCTCGCGTCCGCGGAACTGCACGACGGCTTTGACGCGGTTGCCTTCTTCGAGGAAGCGGATCGCGTGGTTCTTCTTGAAGTCGTAGTCGTGGTCGTCGGTGTTGGGCCGGAACTTGAGTTCCTTGACCTGGATCACGTGCTGCTTCTTCTTGGCTTCCTGCTGTTTCTTCTTGTTTTCGTACTGCCACTGGCCATAATCCATGGCCTTGGCGACAGGAGGGTCGGCGGTCGGGGCGATCAGGATCAGATCGAGTCCCAATTCCTGGGCCCGGCGGATGGCGGCCTGCGTCGGCATGACCTCGACGTGGCCGTCCGGGAAGACCGCACGCACTTCGCGCGCGCGGATCGCCTCGTTGACGTTTTCCCGGATTCGGGGTCTACGCGGTGGATACTGTCTACCTGGATACATGCGGTGTTTTCATTTAGGTTGGCGTAGGCATTAGGGACGCACAGTTGAGGTGCGGGGTTTGGCCGTGCTGAATCGTTCGCGGTCCCTGAGCATTCGTGAGGTGCTTCCATAAGATAACCCAAACACGGGTTCGTAAGCAATGGGGCAGCCTGGGGTGTCCGGGGACAAAGGGGCGTGGCGGGAGGTCCGCCGCACCGGGGCGGATTAACGGTTAGGGTACCGGTGGACGGTACTGAGACTGTTATGGATGTTTAATTGTGACGGGAATCCGCGCGAGAGCTTATAATTCTGACAGTCCACAAAATTGAATGTCTCCTTCTTTAGCGTATGCTGCCATGCCGGCGCGCGAAAAGCAGGCCTACGAACCCGCTACGGTCGTAAGGCGACTTGCCCAAGAACTCCGGCAACCGCTCGGCACAGTTGAATCGATTTCCCATTACCTGAACATGGTTCTCCCGCGCGCGGACGGTAAAGCGCGGCGGCAACTGGGGAAACTCCAGGACGAAGTGCGGCATATGCACTGGATTCTGGCCGACGCGCTGCATTTTTTGCAGGCGGCGCCCCTGTGTCCTCAGCTCCTGGACCTGACCGAAGTCGTCTCGAAAAACCTGCTCGACTGGGACTCGCTCCAGCTCGATCTGGACCCCGAGCTGCCGCTGGCGCGGCTCGATCTGGAGCAGATGGAGCACCTGATCCGGAACACGCTTACGTTCTTCCGGCGCATTTCGGCTCCGGGGCGGTCCGTGCGGCTGCGGACCTATTCGGCGGAGGGCGAAGTGGTGTTGTCGATCTCGTCGGATTCGCTGGAGTTCACGCCGGAGGATCTGGAGCCGCTGTTCGATCCCTTTGAAGGGAGTTTTCCCGCGGGATCGGGGCTGGCGCTGGCCAGCGCGCGGAAAATCGCCGAGGCCCACGGGGCGCGCCTGAGGGTGGTGCCGGAGCCGCCGAGGAGCCTGGCGCTCACGATCGCGTTCGCCGCGGCTTGAGGTTCGGGCCGGGCGGAGGCCGAAGAGCCCTCCGTCCGGAGGAACAGGTCCGGACGGATAAACTCGAGCACACGCGTGGATTCGAGGATTGCATGCGGGGTGCGGCTGAGGAGCGCTCGCAGGTCCTGGATCGCGTCTTCGAGATTGCCCTGAACGAGGTAGGCGCGGGCCGCGCCGGCTCGCAGATAGCGTGAGGTGTCGTGCGCGCCGGCGGAGTCCTTTTCCTCGATGAGGGCCGCGGGCCCGGCGTGCCGGTGGCCGCTGATTTTGACCGCGGTCCAGCGCGCTTCGGGGAAGGTGCGGATCAGTTCGCAGACCAGCGTGGTCTTGCCGGTTTTACGGCCGTGGCCCCCGACTACGATCACCATATCCAGCGGCCTCCAGTTCTTCCAGGCGCCGCTTGAGCTCGCCCAGTTCCTTGCGAAGCTCGGGAAGGCGGCCCAGGTTCGCCAGTTGCTCCAGATGCTCGCGGAGCGGGCGCGCGGGCGTGCCCCACACAGGCGCGCCGGCGCGTACGATCTTCGAGGTGAGGATGCCTGAGCCCGAGCCAACCACGGCGCGGCTCTCGATGCGGGCCTTGTCGCCGACTCCGACCTTTCCCCCGATGACGGCGTAATCGCCGACTTCGACGCCGCCCGAAAATCCGGTCTGGGCCGCGACGACCACGTGGCGGCCGATGCGGCAGTTGTGGGCTACGTGGACCATGTTGTCGAGCTTTGTGCCTTCGCCGATCCAGGTGACGCCCAGGGCCGCGCGGTCCACGCACGAGTTTGCGCCGATCTCGACGTCGTTTTCGATGACGACGCGGCCCACCTGCGGGAACTTCTCGTAGCGGTCCCCGGCGAAGACGAAGCCGAAACCGTCGGCTCCGATTACCGAGCCCGAGTGCAGGATGGCCCGCTCCCCGATCTCGACGTTGTCGTAGAGCGTGACGTTGGCGTGAAGCGTCGAGCCCGAGCCGATCGTGACGCCGCGCCCGATCGCGCAGCCGGCTCCGATGCGGCAGTTCGCGCCGATGCGCGCGCCTTCGCCGACGCTCGCGTGCGGGCCGATCGAACAACCCGCGCCGATTTGCGCGCTTTGGGCGACGGAGGCACTTGGGTCGATTCCCGGGCAGGCCGGCGCGGGCGGGTAGAGGCGCTCGAGCGCGCGTGCGAAAGCGGCGCGCGGGGCGGCCGCGCGGATGACGGTGCGGGAGCCGGGGTTCGGAAATTCGGGCGGAACGATGAGGCAGCCGGCGGCGGAGGATTGCGCGCTGAGGGCGGCCTTGCGGTTGCCGACGAAGGAGAGATCGGCGGCCCCGGCGGATTCAAGCGGCGAAGCCGCGGCGATCTCCTTGTCTCCTTCGCCTTCGAAAGGTGCTTCGAGCCACTCCGCCAGTTCGCGAACGCGCATGTGCTACAGGCTATGATACAAAGTTATGCCCATAGACCCCTCGGCCGCCGTGGCGCCCACTGCGCGGATCGATCCGGAGGCGAACATCGGTCCGCAGGTCGTCATCGGGGAGTTTTGCGTCATTGAGAAGGACGTCTCGATCGGCGCCTACAGCCGGCTGGAGCCGTACGTGTATGTCAAGCGGTGGACGACTATCGGGGAGCGGAACGAGATCTCGGCGGGGGCGGCGTTGGGGACGGATCCGTTCGACAAGGTCTTTTCGGGCGAGCGCAGCTATTTGCGCATCGGCAACGGCAACAAGATCCGCGAGCACTTCACGATTTCACGCGGCACGAAGCCGGAGTCGGTCACGGAGGTGGGCGACGGGAACTTCATCATGAGTTCCGGCCACATCGCGCACAATTGCCGCGTGGGCAACGACACCGTGATCGCGAGCTGCGCGCTGCTGGCGGGGTACGTGGAGGTGGAGGACCAGGCGTTCATTTCGGGCGGCGTGGTGGTGCACCAGTTCTCGAAGATCGGGCGGCTGGCGATGATCGGCGGGAACACTCGCGTGAACAGCGATGTGCCGCCGTATTTTCTGTACTCCGGCTTCAATGTGGAGCCGATGGGGCTGAACGTGGTCGGGCTGAAGCGCGCCGGGTTCTCGGTTGCGGAGATCGCGGCGCTGAAGAAGGCCTATCGCATTTTGTTTCGATCGGGGATGAAGTTGGCCGAAGCGCTGGCGTGCATTGAGGCTGAGGCTGCGACGGAACATACGCGGCACCTGGTGGAGTTCATTCGCTCGAGCGAGCGCGGTATTTGCAGAGAAGGGAAGTAGCGTCGAGGTCGGTGCGGTTGCAGAGGACCACGACGGTCAGTTCCTGGCTGGGGAAACGCTCGATGGCCGTGCGGAAGCCTTGCGTCGTTCCGAAGTGCCACATCCGCGGGCGGCCCCGGTAGGGATCGAGGAACCAGCCGAAGCCGTAGGCGACAGGCGCGCCGGGGTCAAGGTTGTCCTCGTTGGGCTCGGAGGGCCAGCGGGGCTGGGCTCCGCCGGCGAGGCGGGCCGGCGTGAGGGCGGGCTTCATCTCCGCTTCGCTCAGCAGCGCGTGCGTGCGCAGGGCTTCGTCCCACTTCGCGAGGTCGTCGAGGTTCGAGTAGACGCCGCCGTCGCCGAGCGTGGCCGAGGTGGGGCTCTGGTCGGTTTCGATGAATCGGCCGTTTTGTTTGGTGTGGCCATAGGCGCGGGCGGGGACGGAGGGCGTCGCGGCGGTTGCCTCCATGTGGAGCGGAGCGAAGATGCGGTTGCGCAGAAATTGCGCGAAGGGCATGCCGGACGCTTTCGCGACGATCAGGCCGAGCACGACGTAGCCTGAGTTGCTGTAGCTCCAGCTTGTGCCGGGGGCGAATTTGCCGGCGGTCTGGCTCTTCAGGAGATCGAACGCTTCGGCGTCCTGGATCTGGCGGGCCGCGGTCCAGCGCGCGTCCATCAGGTCTTCGTAGTCGGGCAGGCCGGAGGTGTGGGTCAGCAGATGCCGGACGGTGATCGCGCGTCCGTAGGCGGGGAAGTCCGGGAAGATGTCGGTCAGGCGGGTTTCGTAGCGCAGGCGGCCGTCGCGCACGAGCAGCATCGCGGCCGCGGCGGTGAACTGCTTGGTGCAGGAAGCGAGCCGGAAATTCGTCTTCGCATCGATCGGGGCGAAGGTGCGCAGGTCGCGGGCGCCGTAGCCGCGGGCGAGGACCGTGCGCCCGTGCTGGCGCACGAGCACGGCGTAGCCCGGGGACTTCGCGTCCGGGAGCGGTTGGGCCGCGGCGGCAGCCGCGCACAGGAGCAGCAATGATCGCGTCACGTTCAGATATCATCATGGCATCGATGGAGTGCAACCCATGATGCCGGCGATGGCGTTCGCGATGATGCTTGCGGCGGAGCCGGACTCTCTCCTGCAATGGATGGACCGCATCGCGCAGCGGCAACTTCAGGCGCGCGAGGCCGAGGTCGCCGCGGTCCGGACGGTTGCCGATGCCGAGCGGCGGAAGAAGGTCGTCCGCGCAAGAATTCTCGACGCGCTCGGCGGCCTGCCGGATTACTCGGGGCCGCTCAACGCGAAAGTCACGGGCAGCGTGCAGGCCGATGGGTATGTCATCGAGAAGGTCGTCTACGAGAGCCTGCCGGGCTACTACGTGACCGCGAACGTGTACCGTCCGGCACAGCCGGGACGTTACCCCGCCGTGCTGCTGCAATCCGGCCACACGCAGGAAGGGAAGGTCGAGCCGCAGTTGCTCGCGGCGAACCTGGCGCTCAAGGGATTCGTGTCGCTGGCGTTCGATCCGGCGGGCCAGGGCGAACGGGAGCAGACCTACGACCCGAACCTGGACGGGGCGGTGGCTGGATGGTCGGTGCCGGAGCACATACACGCAGGGGCGCAGGCGGCGCTGGCGGGCGAGAGCGCGACGCGGTACTTCATTTGGGATGCCCAAAGGTCGCTCGACTACCTGGCCGCGCGCCCCGATGTGGACCCGGATCGCATCGGCGCTGCGGGCTGCTCGGGCGGGGGCGCGCTGACGACGTTCGTGGGCGCGCTCGATGCGCGGCTTAAGGCCGTGGTCCCGGCGTGCTTCCCCGTGTCTTACCGGGTGCTGTTCACCGGGGACGTGCCGCACGCCGAGATGCTGGTGCCGGGCGAACTCGCGCGTGGACTCGATACGGCGGATTTCGTGGAGCTTTCCGCCCCGGTGCCGTGGCTGATCCAGTCGACCGAGGGGGACTTTTTTCCGCCCGCCGGGGCGCGGATGGTTTACGAGGAAGCGCGGCGGTGGTACGGGCTCTACGGCGCTCAGGAGCGGGTCGCGTTGTTCGTCGGCCCGGGACCGCACGGCACCCCGTTGGCGAGCCGCGAGGCGATCTACGGATGGCTGATCCGGTGGCTGAAGGACGGGCGCGGCGACGCGCGCGAGCAGCCGGTGCAGCTCTACCCCAACCATGCGCTGCGGGCGACGCAAACCGGGCAGGTCGGAGGCCGGAAGCTGCATGAACTCATTCGAGACGATTTTCTCGCGCGGCGAAAACCGGGGACCGCGGCCGGGCTGGCGGCCGAGCTGCGGCGGCTGAAGATTCCGAGCGCGGGCGGAACGCCCGTCGTGCAGGTGGTGAGCGGGACCGAGCGCCAGAAGATACGTTTCGAGAGCGAGCCGGGAATCGCGCTCGACGGGGAGTTGCTCATTCCCGCGGGACAGGCGCGCAGGCCGGCAGTGCTGCTGGTGGGCGATGGCCGGCTGGCGGAGGCGTTCGCGCGCGCGGGGAGCATAGTCCTGACGATGGCGCCGCGCACGTCTGCGGCCGGGGACCGCATACGCCCGTACGTGGGCGACTGGCTGACGAACACGCGCGCGGAACTCATCGGCCTGAGTCTTCCGGCGATGCGCGCGCACGACATTGTGCGCGGCGTCGATCTGCTCGCGGGGCGCGCCGATGTGAGCTCGATCCGTGCGGCGGCGCGCGGCGTGGCCGGAGTCTGGCTGCTGCTCGCGGCCGCGGCCGATCCGCGGATTCAGAAAATCTGGCTGGACCGTACACCGTACAGTTACGCCGCGGCCCTCGATCGCGCGATGAACGTGGAGCTGTCCGAGGCCGTCATTCCGGGGTTCGCGCTGCGGTGGGACCTGCAGGAAGTGCGCGATGCGCTCGGCGCGCGGGCGGTGCTGTGGACCGACCCGACAGCGTGGACGGCGCGCGTCGCCGCAGCCGGTCCGCGCTTCCGCTACCGCCACGATCCCGGCGATTTGACCGATATGGCTGGAGCCGACGACGAAGCTTTCGTGAAGGAGTTGCTGCAATGAGCACGAGCAGGATCATTCTTGGCTGTTTTCTCTTTGTGTCCCTTCTGCCGGGACAGCAGGGGTTTCGGTGGCCGGAGGGCAAGCGCGCGGCGATCAGCCTCTCGTTCGACGACGCGCGCACGAGCCAGATCGACACGGGCATAGCGCTGCTTGAAAAACACGGCGCCAAGGCGACGTTCTTCGTTTCGCCCGGCCTCGTTAAGGAGCGCCTGGCGGGATGGAAGCGCGCGGTGGCGCTCGGGCACGAGATCGGCAGCCACTCGATGTCGCACGCGTGCACGGCGAACTACGAATTTTCGGCGCGCAACGCGCTCGAGGATTTCACGCTCGAGAAGATGGCCGCCGACCTGGACGCGTCGAGTGCGGAGATCGAGCGGCTGCTCGGCGTAAAGCCCGCGACGTTCGCCTATCCGTGCGGGCAGAAATTCGTGGGGCGCGGCGAAGGCGTGCGGAGCTATGTGCCGCTGGTCGCCGCGCGGTTCCTGGCGGGCCGCGGTTTCCTCGACGAGGCGCCGAACGATCCGGCGCTCTGCGACCTGGCGCAAAGCATGGGGATGGGCTTCGACAATCTCACGGCGAAGCAAGTTCTGGACCTCGCGAAGGGCGCCGCCAAAAGCGGGCGGTGGCTGATCTTCGTGGGGCACGAGATCGGGACGGCGGGCGAGCAGACGACGAATGTCGATGCGCTCGAGGCGCTGCTGAAGTACGCGCGCGATCCGGCCAACGGTATCTGGCTCGACACGGTCAAGAACGTCGCCACGCACGTGCGTGCGCGGCGCGCCGGCCGGTGATGTATGATGAGCGGCGGAAAACCGCATGCTCACTCGCCGACGATTTGTAGCCGCGCTGTCAACCGCGCCTCTTCTTTCCGCCATGCCGGGCGATCCGTTCCCGCTGCGCCGCGGCACCAACATCTCGCACTGGCTGTCGCAGAGCAAGCGCCGCGGGGCCGAACGCCGCGCGGCCTTCGAGCGCAAGGATGCCGCGTTCCTGGCCGGAATCGGCCTCGACCATTTGCGCCTGCCGGTCGATGAAGAGCAACTGTTCACCGCGGACGGCAAGCCCGAAGCCGAGGCCTTCGACCTTCTCAACCAGGCGCTCGACTGGTGCGATGAATTCAGCCTGCGCGCCATTGTGGACCTGCACATTCTGCGATCGCATCACTTCAACGAGAAGGAGCGGCCGCTGTGGACCCAGCCTGCCGCGCAGGAGCGCTTCTTCGAGTGCTGGCGCGGGATCTCGGCGCAGATCGGGAAAAGATCGACCTTGAAGGTTGCTTATGAATTGATGAATGAGCCGGTGGCCGACGATCCGGAGCAGTGGAACTCGCTGGTGGAGCGCTGCGCGAAAGTGGTTCGCGGTTTGGAGCCGGAACGGCGGATCGTGATCGGGTCGAATATGTGGCAGTCGGTGGACACCTTCGACTCGCTGCGCGTGCCGGCGGACGATCCGTTCATCATCCTGAGCTTCCATTACTATCATCCGATGGTGCTGACGCATTACCGGGCGCCGTGGACGAAGGTGGGCGAGTACCGGGGACCGGTGACGTATCCGGGGCGGCTGGTGCCGGAGGAGCAGTTGCAGGCGCAGCCCGAGGAACTGCGGCGCGCGATGTCTCCGGCCAACATCGTCTTCGATCGCACAAACACGGAGCGCATGTTCGCCAAGCCGATCGCGGTGGCGAAGGAGCTGAATCTGCCGCTGTATTGCGGGGAGTGGGGATGCATCGATCGCGCGCCGATGGAGCCGCGGGTCAGGTGGTACAAGGATGTTCACGGCGCGCTCGAAGACAACGACATCGGGTGGGCGACCTGGGATTTCAAGGGCGGCTTCGGGCTGGTCAAAGACAACGAGCCCGTTACGCCGGTGATTCGGGCGCTCGGTTTGCGGGGGTGAGTTACTCCGGCACGTCGGTGTCGAGCGGCTGCGCGAGGGCGGGCCGCTCGCGCATCTGCTGGTAAACGGCGACCATGCGCTTCTTGCGGTCCTGGATGTCGCGGAAGGCGGCGGACTCGCGCTGGCTGTCGGCGGTGCGGCCGAGTTGGCGGTAGACGGCCGAGAGGCGGTAGTGCGCCACGGCGTTGAGCGGATCCAGGCGGACTGCTTCGAGCAGGTGCACGAGCGCGCTCTGGGGTTGGCTGGTTGCGGTCAGGACCTTGCCGAGCCCGACCCGCACCTCGGCGTCGGCCGGGTCGAGCTCGAGCGCGCGCTGGTAGTGCTTCAGGGCCGCGGTGTAGTCCTGCTGCGAGGCGTAGATGTGGCCAAGCCAGCACTCGGACCTGGCGTCGTGCGGATTCAGCTTCAGCGCGGCCTCGAACTCCTTGACGGCGCGGGCGCGGGCTTCATTCGAACGGGAGTTTTGCAGGATCGCTTCGCCGAGCTCGAAGTGGGCGCCGGCGAAATTCGGGTCCAGGCGGATGACGGCCTCGTATTGCGCGATGGCGCCCGGCAGGTCGCCGCGGTTCACGAGCTGTTGAGCCATGATGAGATGCATGCGGGGGGAATCGGGATCGGTCAGGGCGATGCGGTCGCGCGCGCCGGCGGCCAGGTTCGAAAAAATCCGGTAGGCGGCGAACTGGACGTTGGCGTTCGGTGGGTCGATGCGCTCCAGGGTTTGTAACACCTCGACCGTCTTCGCTAAGTTGCCTTGCGCGTACTCCAGTTCGAGTAAGTCCATCCCGGCCTGGACGCGAAGTCTTGTATCTTCGAGGTGCGGGAACGATTTTTCGAGTAACATCAAGGCGCTCTGTGCGCGCCCGAGCCGCTTCTCGCACATGCCGAGCATCGCTTCGGCCCGGTGGAGCGAAGGCTGAAGCTTGAGGGCCTTCCGGAAATGGACCGCGGCTTCCGCGCAGTTGCCGTCCACGAAGGCGATGACGCCGAGGTTCGCGCGCGCCTCGACGTTGTTCGGGTCGCGGGCCAGGGCGGCGCGGAAGCGCGCCTTCATCTCTTCGCCGGTCTGCGCGCAGCAGACCGCCGCCACGCACAGCAGCGCGGCGAAGAGCCTACCCATTCCGCGGCTCCCGGGGGCCGAGAAGGCGGCAGACGCGCTCGGCGTTCTCCCGCACTTCATCTTTCGTTCGCGGGAACATACCCACGAAAATACCATCCCCGGGTTTGATGCTCTCGAACGCGGTGCGGAAGGCCTGGTCCACATCGCTTTCGGCGACGCGCCCTGCCGCGAGAATCTTGTAGGCGAAGCACGGCTTCTTCGATTGCCGCAGCACCTTGAACATCCGCGCGGGGTCGCTCTGGATGTAGCATTCCCCGGGCATTTCGGGCAGTTCGCCGCCGAGCTTCCGGCGCAGGTCGTCGGGCGTGCGGGTGAGATCGTAGAGGCAGCCGGCGAAGAAATCGAGGTCCCAGCCTTCGTCTTCGGCCAGTTGAATGACGGCCGGACGATGCGTTCCGATGCCGATCTTCGATCCGGTGTCGCGCGCCTTTTTGAGCCATTCGCGGACCGGCGTCATGTCGCCGTTCTGGTGGGCGCGATCGACCTCCGTGCCGCGCATGTACATGGCGAGCGGCTTGACGTCGCGGTAAATTTTGACAGGATCGCCGACGGCCTGCGCGACCAGGTGCATCTTGCCGCCCTCGGCCTGGAAGCGCTCGAGGTCCGCCTGGGCGCGCCCGAGGTTGACATAGTTATACGCGTTGATGCCGAACTCATTGGCACGATGCATCACCTGGCAGACGCGCTCGGGCGTGTAGAACTCCTTCATGATCGTGCCGAGCGTGTTGTTGTAATGGCCGTAGCCGTAGAACGGATTCACGCCGAGCACCATGCGGCTGATCCGGACGCCGAAGAAGTCGATTGTCGGGACCTGCGCGGCTGCGGCGGCGGCAGGCCGGGCCAGCGTCGCCACGGCGGCGGACTGTAAGAAGTTTCTGCGTGTATGGGTCATTTCGATGACTCTCTTTCTCCGCACACAAGATACTGGGGCGCATCCGTTAAGGTAAGTGAAACGCTCCCCGCGGCCGGCGTGAGCGTGCCGCCGTTATCGCCTTTATGAGTAATTAGTGCGCACGGCCCTTTCGGCACAGGGATGCTGATGCTATGCGGCGAACCGGCCGCGGTCCAGGCGGCGAAACGCGTCTTTGCTCCTTTTCGGAACACGAGCACATAGTCGCCGGGCTCGGCGGGCTTGAGCCAGTTGTCGAAGCGGTAATCTCCCAGCACGCGGGTGATCGTGCGCACGGCGAAATACGCCGGCTTCGGCGTGTAGACGGGGCTCGCGCCCTCGTGATAGGGATGCTGAACGATGCCGCAGTGGGCTTCGGGGTCGGTGGGGCTGGGGCCATCGTCGTGCCAGTCGTACCAGATCGAAAGCGGGATGCCGCTCGCGAAGTTGATCAGCCACTGCCGCGCCAGGAGTTGGCCCTGCACCTCGTCGTTCATGCCGTCGGTAAGCCAGGAAACGAGATTCTTACTATATACCGAGGCCCATCCCCATTCGCCTGAAAGCACGGGGATCGCCTTGCCCTTCGGCGCGTACTTTGCGATCAGGGCGCGCAGGTTTTCGTACTCGGGCCCCACGGTTTCGGGCCCCTTGAAGCGGTAGGGATGAACGGTGATGCCCGACCAGTAACGCAACAGCCCGGCCTTGAAGCACTCCTCGAGGAACGCCATGTCGATGAGCGAGGTCGCCGGGCCGACGTAGCTTTCCTTGGGGGCGGCTTTGTGGATCGCTTCGCCGACGGCCAGCGCGAGCTTCGTGTAGACATCGGCCTTGGGGTTCGGCCGCGAATAATCGTTGGGCTCGTTCCACATCTCCCAGAGAATGCCGTGGCCCTGAAAGTGGCGCACGCCGGCGGCGGCGAAGCGGACGAAGGCCGCGCGGCCTTCGTCCGTGTAGGGAAACTTGCCGTCGTCGTAGAGCGGGTTGGTGTCGTCGAGAATCCAGAGGCCCCGGATTCGGTGCTTCTCCATGGCGGCCAGCAGGCGGTCGTAGGCTGCGAAGTCGTACTTTCCGCGCTCGCGCTCGACATGGCGCCAGATGAAATCCATCCGCACCCACCGGATGCCGGCCTCCGCCATCATTTCCATCTCGCCGGGGCGGGGATCGGTAAAGTGTATGTTCACGCCCACGGCCTCCCCGACGGTGGGACGACTGGGGACCTGGGCCGCCGCGCCGGCAGCCCAGAGGACACAGAGAACGCAGGTAATCCGCATGGCAGGTTCAATGTGGGGCAGGTTGCCGATTGAGATTCGGCCCGGCGGTTAACAAACGCCGCGCAGGTTTGGCAACCTGCCCCACCGGGTTAGAAGCTCAAACGTGCGCCGACTTGAGCCTGGCGCATGGCGCCGCAGCTCCAGATTTCGCCCGCGCCGTAGGCGCCGACGCCTGCGCTCGGAGCGCCCCAGTTGGTGATGTTGAACGCGTTGGTGGCGTCGAATCGCAACTGGAGACGGCCGCCCTCGCCGAGCATCGGGAGAGCGAAGTTCTTCGCGAGCGAGAGGTCCATGTTGGCCAGGCCCGGCGCGCGCAGAATGTTGCGGCCGGAATTGCCGAAGTGGTAGTCCACGGGCTTCACGAACGCCGACGTGTCGAACCACTGGGCGATCGTCGGGTTCGAGAGCGTGCCCTTGCCGATGCGATCGGGCATCAGCGTGCCGCTGAGCATGCCGGTCTGCTGCGCGCCTGCCCACACGGGGGTGAACGGCGGTCCGGAGTTGAAGCGGAACATCGAGGAAAGCTGCCAGCCGCCGATCACGGCGTTGGCGACGCCGCGCTTGTCGAAGAAGCGCTTGCCCGATCCGAAGGGCAGTTCATAGACGAACGACCCGCTGACCAGGTGCGTCTCGTCGTTCGACGAAAGCCCGTAGTTCGCCATCGGGCTCGCGGCGATCTGCCAGGTATCGACGCCGGCCGACCAGCCATTGCCCGTGCCGGTATCCAGGCTCTTCGACAGCGTGTAGTTGAACAACACCGAGAGGCCGCCCGAGAAGTAGCGCTGGAACGACGCCTGGAGCGAGTTGTAGTTCGACATGCCGTCGGAGAGGATCGCGTTGATCGAATCGTACTGCGGATAGGGCCGCCGCGGCTGCGCGTCGCCGGGGCCGAGCAGGTTTTCGGGCACCTGGTTGATGTCGCGGTTGAACGTCAGGTTGACGCCGCGGCTGAACACCCAGGCGGCCTTGACCACGGTGTTGGGGCCCATCGAATGCTGGATGCTGAACTGCGCCTGGTGCATGTAGCCCATGGGCGTGTCGGCCGGGCTATAGGAGATGGGCTGGCCGTTGAGCAAGCTCGCGGGACGGTCGGCGGACGACGGAACGTAGATGGCGTCCGGCGTGGGGCCCTGATGCAGGTTCGGATAGGCCATGGAGGCCGCCGCGGGCGTGGGGCCGATGGTGAACGGCGGCGTGAGCCCGTCGGTCGAGCCGCGCCATCCCTGGACCGCCCATCCGTAGGCGCTGCCGCCCGGGTACTGATAGTTGCTGGCGACCCACATGATATCGTAGATGCCGTAGCCGCCGCGGACCACCCAGCCGGGCTTGGGCGACCATGCGATGCCGACGCGCGGCGCGAAAGCATCGGGAACGCTGTTCTGCAAGGCGCGGCGGCCGTTCTGGCCAGCGAACCACAGCGCGCCGAGCGTGCCGGTGGCGGGGTTCATGAGAGTCGGGTCGAAGCTGCCGAGGCGGTCGTGCTGCTCGGTCCAGCCGCCCTGGTAGAGCCAGCGGACGCCGAGGTTCAGCGTGATGTTCGGGCGGATCTTGTAGTCGTCCTGCACGAAGGCCTGCACGTCTTTCATGCGCGAGCCGGTCTTCGGGCCGATGGAACCCCAGCCGAGGCTCCAGGTGTTCGGCGTGCCGAACAGGAAATCGGCGTAGCCGAGGCCGTTGCCTCCGGGCGTGCCGCCGGTGGGCGTGGAGGTGAAGACGCCCGTGAACGAGAAGTTGCCGGCGCTCATGTCGCCCCAGGCGCTGGCGTTGGTGAACCACGTGTCGTACTGGCCGCCGAACTTCAGCAGGTGCTTACCCTTCATCCAGGTCACGGTGTCGGAGGGGTTGAACGAACCCTCTGCCATCACGGTGTGGATGCCGCCGCCGATGCCCGATCCGCCAACCGCGCCGCCGACGTTGATCACCGGGAAGATGTCGTAGATCGTGTTGATGAGCCCGAGCTGCTCGGGATAGCCTTTGCCCACGGAGGGTGTCGAGCCGGTCTCATCGTAGAGGTTCCCGGCGAGGCGCAGTTCGTTGACCACGGTGGGCGAGACCGTCCAGATGTGCGAAATCTGGGCCTGCGACGAGGTGAGCGTGAAATGGTTCTCGTTCTGCGGGCGCGGGTCGGCGTACACCATCTCTTCGGGGGACACCAGCACGGAAACGTTCAGACGGTGCCTGTCGTTGATGTTGTAGTCCACGCGGCCGTTGTACCAGGTCTCGTTCTGGAGGCCGGGGCCGGACCAGTAGTAGTTGTTGATGATCCCGCTCTGGTTCGGGGTGGGGAAGAAGTCCTCGATCTTCCGCGAGACGGGGTCGATCTGGGCGGCGGTCATCTTGTTGCCCGGCAGCGGATTGCGCACCCACTGGCCGTCCACCTGGTGGAGGCTGTAGGGGTCATAGATGATCGTGGGCGTGTCCTGCGCCAGGAGGTCGCTGAAGTCGCCCTCGCGCGCCGCGGCGGTCGGGAAGCTGTAGAACCCCGACGAGAAGTTGTGGATGGGGTTGTTGTTGTAGGTGAAATAGAAGAACACCTTGTTCTTCCGGATGGGGCCGCCTATGCTGCCGCCGAACGAATTCCAGCGCACGATGGGCTTGGGCGCGCCGACCAGGTTGCTGAAGTAGTTGTTCGAGTTGAATTTGTCGTTCTGGTTGAACTCGAACAGCGAGCCGTGGAACTGGTTGGTGCCGCTCTTGGTGATCACGTTGTAGGCGGCAAGGCCGTTGCCGGACTCGGCGCCGAAGTTGCTTGTGCTGAACTTGATCTCGGCGATGGCGTCGTCGGGCACCTTCATCTGGCCGGAGCTTCCGGTGTTGACGAAGGTCGCGGTGCCGCCGTCGATGAAGAACGCGCCGCTGTAGCCGCGCTGGCCGTTGGCGCGGATGTCGTCTCCGCTGCCGACGTTGCCCGGAATCAGCGTGGTGAGCCGCCACCAGGTGGAGCCGACGTTGGGAAGCTCGGTCGCCTCGACCGACGTCACCGTGGAGCTGTGCTCGGCCGATTCGGTCTGGAGCAGCGGCGTGGTTTCCTGAACGGTGATTTCCTGCGTGGTGGAGCCGATCCTGAGTTGCGCATCTATAGTGACGATGCCGACGCGCAGGGTGATCGGGGTGTGGGCCACGCGCTCGAAGCCTTCCTTAGAGAAAGTTAAGACATATTCGCCGGGCTGGACGGACAGTGCGTCGTAAATGCCCGCGGAGTTAGTGACTAAGTTGATGGTGACGTTCGTGCTGACATTCCTGATCGACACGGCGACGCCAGGAATGACCGCTCCCGACGAATCGGTGACGGTGCCGCGGATCTCGCCGGCGTTCGTGTTCTGGCCGAACAGCCGGGGCACCTGTGAGAAACATAGAAACGCTGCCAGCAGGATCAGCGTTCCCTTCCCTTGGTTTAACATTTATCCATCTCCATGCCGGGCCAAAACACTCCACGTCTCTAGCGGCCGGGCGAGCTAACCATTGCGAAGTTAAGCCCGGCTCCGGCGAGTGTCAATCGTGTAAACAGGTTGTTACCGAGCCGGATTCCCCCGTGGACGTGCCCGGCGGACGTAGCAGCCGCCGTCGCAACGTGCTGAAACAAGGGCTTATCGATGAAGATACGTACGTGATACGTCCCGAATTCTGTGATATCCTCACTTTACGCTTCGGGAGAAGTCTGATGGCCACGTCGTCCCGGCAAATGGGCTCCGAGTTCTGGTCCCCTGAAACTGAAGCCGAGCGCGACGCCGTTCGCCAGCAGCTTGAGCGCATCCTGGCGAGCGGCCTGTTCGCCAACAGCAAGCGCTATCCCAGCCTTCTGAAATACATCGTCGAGGAAACGCTTTCGGGCCGGGCGTCATGCCTGAAAGAGCGCACGGTCGGCGTGGAGGTCTTCGGCCGCGACCCTTCCTACGATTCGAATGTGGATCCCGTGGTCCGGACGTCGGCGGCCCAGGTGCGCCACAGGCTTTCGCAATACTACGAGGAGCCGGGGCGGGAGACCGAGATCCGCATTGAACTGCTGCCGGGCTCCTACGTTCCGCAGTTCCGGCGTCCCTGCGCGGACGTTCCTGAGAGCGCGGCCGCTCCGGCGGAGCGAAGACCGCTGCTGAAGCGGCCGGCGGCCGTCGGGGCGGCGTGCGCGCTGGGGGCGGCGCTGGTCTGGCTCGTTTTCGGGCGGTGGATCGCGCCGGATCCCGTGCGCGAATTCTGGGGGCCTGTGTGGGATAAATCGAACGCCATCGTGATCTGCGTGCCGGGGAATTTTCCGACGTCCGAGAATCCGACCCAGACCTCCGGCGTGGCCCTGCCCGAGCGCGCGCCCCAGGTGCCGCTGACCATCGGCGATTCCGTCGCGCTCAATTCGATCGCGTGGCCGGACGCGACGGCGCTCTACTCGCTGGCCGGCTTCATACAGGCGCGCGGGCAAGCCTACCGCGTGCGCCGCGAGAGAGACCTGCCGTTCTCAGACCTGCGGACCGGGCCCGTCGTGATGGTCGGAGGCCGATACAACAACCAGTGGCTGATGCGGCTCACGGACCACTACCGGTTCAGCTACCGGCGCGAGGGCGGCGAGTTCTGGATCTCCGACGCCGAGCGGCCGTCCCGGCGGGACTGGAAGGTCAAGGTGGACGCGCCGTATTCGAGCTTCGACGTGGACTACGGAATGATCTCGCGGGCCTGGGACGTGACGACCGAGCACTGGCTGGTGGTGGCGTCCGGGATCGCGTCCTATGGGACGATCGCGGCCGGGGAGTTCCTCACGAATCCGGAGCACCTGGCGAACCTCGCACGCCGCGCGCCGAAGGGCTGGCAGCGGAAGAATCTGCAAGTCGTCTTCGCGACCAAGGTGTTCAACGGGAATGCGGGGCCGCCGCAGATTCAGGCAATCCACGTTTGGTAGAGCGGGTTTTGCAAAAATCGGTCCGCCTGCTACCGGCGCCGGCCCATCGAAACGAGCGCATCGATGAACAGCTTGTTCTGGGCGCCGCAGGTGAAGATCTTGTCGCCGTGGCCCATGTTGATGTAGAGCATCTTGTATTTCGTGTTACTCCACATCACGGGAACGTCGCCTCCGGTGATCGTGTCCTTCAGACCCAGCGGGTAGTTCGACGGATCAAGCGTCAGCAGCACCTTCACGTCTTTGTTGTCGCGCGGGTTGGGTAGCCAGCTGTACCATTCGTTATCGGGCGAGATGAAGGACGGCGGCAGGTCCTTTGTGAGGGGATCGCGCGGGTCGTCCACGCGGAGCTTCGCCTCGAGCGGTGGCCAGTTGTTGCCGTAGAACACCGCGCCGCCGAAGAAGCGCACGAACCACGGCCAGCCGGTTCCCTGGTCGTTGTATCCGGCGCCGTGAAAGCCGATCCAACCGCCGCCCTTCTCCATGTAGCGTTCGAAGGCCGCGCGCACGGCCTTTCCGTGCGGAGCTTCGTTGAGCCAGAGCACTACATCCACGCCTTCGAGGCGCTGCGGATTCATATCGTCCCACCGATTCGTGGCCTCGAAAGTGTAGTTGTGCTGTTTTGCCGCGGCCTTGTAAAACCCGATGGCCTGTTCGGCGAATTCCACGTGATCGCGCTCGGTTTCACTCGAGTAAAACGCCAGCGCGCGCAACGGCGGCTGGGGTTCGGCCGCCCACGCGATGGAGTTGTGGAACAACGTCGTGAACGCCTCGTTCCTGAACAGCTCCGGGTGGTGGCCCATGAAAATATACACGTTGCGCGCCCTCACGCGTTCGTTGGTCCACACGACGGGATGGTCGCCCATTTTCGTCTTACTGTCCGGCGTGTAAGTGCTCTCATCGACGCCGGCGAGAACGCGCACGTTGGGCCGCGGGGAGCGGTCGTAGGTGTACCACTCCTCGTTCTCGATCGGGAAACTCGCGGCGATCCCTCTCATGATGGGATGGGTGGGCGCCTCGACCTTCACGGTGCCGGTGGCGAAGTCCGGGATATACGCCTTGAACCGGATCGAGCCCATGAATTCCCAAAACCAGGGCCACATGGGGTAGCCGTCGAACTCGCCGAGTAGCGACGCGTGGTGGAAGCCGATCCAGCCGCCGCGGCCCTGCTCGATGTACTTACGAAAGGCGTCCATCGCGGTGGGCGTCCACATATACGGCGGATAGTTCAACTGGATGAAGAGCCGGTACTGAGCGAGGAAGGCGTCGTCGATCTTTGCGGTGTCCTCGATGTAATCGACGGTGAACCCGCCGGCTTCGCCTTCGCGCGCGAGCCAAGCCTTGGCCGCATCGACGAACGGCTTGTGCAGGCCGCCGCGCTCGGCGATGGCCACTGCGCGGAAGGACTGGGCTGCGCACGGGAGAGCGGCGAGAGCAGCGATGACGATGCCGATAATCCTGCCCATTGTTTGCGCCTCACTGGAGGTAGGATGCTTAATTGAACGATGGCGATTATCTCATGAAATCATCCGCATGGGCGGTCGTTGCAGTCGCGGTTGCGGTGCTTTCCGGCGCGCGCGCCGGGCAGGTGTCGAGCGGGGCGGTGAGCACCCACGGCATCGCCTTCAACCCGGTTTCGAAGAAAGTGTACGCGGTCGATCTGACGCGCGGGCGCGTCGCGATCCTCGACACGGCAACGCAGTCGGTGACGCACGTGCCGGTTGGATCGGGGCCGGTCTCGCTCGCCGTCAACGCCAGGACGGGCAGGGTCTACGTTGCCAATGCGGATGACGGGACTGTCAGTGTGCTGGACGCGAAGACGAACGCCGTCGCCGCGACGCTCAAGATACGCAGCCGTCCCTACTTCATTGCGGTCAATTCGGAAACGGGGAAGGTCTATGTTACCCACACGTTCTCGGACAGGATCAGCGTCATCGACGGCATCACCAACGCGGTGACGGAGTTGAAGACGGGATCGATCGACCTGATCTCGGTCGATTCGATCGCCAACACGATCTACCTGCTCGGCTACGAAGGCGGCTCGCTGGCGGTGCTCGACGGCGCCACGCTGGCGCTGGCGCGGCGCGAGGCGGGCAAGCACGCCTGGGGGATGGACATCGACGAGCCCGCCCACACTTTATATGTAGCGAGGATGGGCACCGCGGACGTGATCGCGATGCCAGCCGGAGGGGCCGCGCCGTCGATCATCCCGGCCGGCCGCGCGGTCAGCTCGATCGCCGTCAACTCGCGGACGCACAGGATCTACGCCGGCAACTACTCGGGCAACAGCGTAACCGCGATCGACGGGAACGCCCGCCGCGCTCTGGCCACAGTGGCGGTAGGCGAGCGGCCGCAGGCGGTCGCCGTCGATGAGAGGCGCAACCTGGTTTACGTGGCGAACACCAAGAGCGGCACCGTCACGGTAATCGACGGCGCGACGAACAAAGCGCTCGCGAATGTCCCGGCCGGCGAAAGTCCCTACGCGCTCGCAGTCGCGCCCGGCGCGTCGAAGGTGTATGTGGCGAACGGCTCCGGGCCCGTTGCGCTTACGGCGGTCGATATTGGAGGTGGGCTGTAGAATGAACGGTGTATGAAACTCCCTGTGCTGATCCTCTTCCTGGGTGTACCGCTGATCTGGGGACAGGAAACGCCGCGCACCGAAATCACGAAATGGCAAGACGGGAAAGCGGCCGCCGTCTCAATCACGTTTGACGATTCGACCATCAACCATTTCCGCATTGCCATCCCGCTGCTGAATGAACGTGGATTTCCCGGCACATTCTTCGTGGTTACGAACAGCATTCAGGGATCGAAGAACAAGCCGGGGTTCGCGGGACGGCCCGTGATGGACATCATCCGCGAGAGCGAAAAGGTGCCCACGAACAAGGACAACCTGTTCGAGCGTCTCTCGCTGCTCAACTATCTTCGGACGGTGCAGCATGTGGACGAGCTGAACGGTTTCGACGCAACCCGGCTCGGGCGCCGGCTCGACGAGAAGGACTACGCGGGCCTGTCGAAGATCGCTGACGAGAACCTTGCGAACCTGCGCCGGAGCGGCAAGACGTACGAAGTCAAGCCGCCCACGGGCCCGGTCGGCGACAAGCGTTACCCCGTCACCTGGGACGAACTGCGGCGCTACGCGGCACAGGGGCATGAGATGGCCAACCATACCGCCAGCCATCCGTTCATGCCGGCGCAGGACGAGGCGAACATCAGTGCCGAATTGCTGGCGGCCAAAGAAGATTTCCTCGAACAGCTTGGGCCCAAAGAAACCTTCTCGGTAGAAGCCCCTTACGGTATCGATGACGAACGCATCCGTCCGGCCGTCTCGAAGAATTTCCAGATCACGCGCAACTGGGTGCAGGATCCCTTCATGGACGGCATCATGCGCGGCGACCCGAAGGACCCCGCCGAGTCGAAGAAGGAATATCTGCAATGGCAGCGCGGTCCGCTCTCCAGGACAACGCTCGAGACCATGAAGGGCTGGGTCGATCAATCCATCCTGCATGGCGTCTGGCTCGTGCTGGTCTTCCATGGCATCGAAGGCATCGGCTGGGAGCAGCTTCCCACCGAGACCATCCGCGCGTATTGGGACTACATCTACGACCACAAGGGGCAGCTCTGGGTGGCTACCTATCGCGACGGCGCCAAGTACGCTCGCGAGCGCATGAGCAGCAAGGTGACGCCCGAGCGCGACGGGGAAGCCATCCGCGTCACGGTGAAGCACTCGCTCGATCCGAAGATCTACGACCTGCCGCTGACGGCCAAGACGGTGATCCCCTCCGATTGGAGGATCGTCAGGTTCCAGCAGGGCAACGACCTGCGCTGGCTGCCTGTATATCGCGAGGGCGGCCGGACGTTCGTGCAGTATCGGCTCGCGGCCGACGGCACGCCCGCCAGGCTCGAAAAAGGTCTGAACTAAAGCTGTTTTGGCCGGCTCACGTCCGCGAACGCCGTGAGTCAGGCTTCGCGCACCACCTCAAAACCCAGCAGGCGCCCGAGGCGTTCCACGGCTCGCACGTGATCTCCATAAAAGATCACGCGGTGCAGGCCGGCCCTGTAGTTGTGTAGCCACTTGTCCGCATCAGCCACACGCGTGCGAATCTGGCTGCGGCAGCCACGGTCGCTGTCCACTGCGCCGGTAACCTCGGCAGTCGAGATCAAAACCTGCTTGGGCGAGGCGAACTGCGCGACCGTAATGGTCTCATCGGAGGGCATCATTACCTGCACCACCGCGCCTTCATTGGTCTCGAGATGATTACGCAGGATATACGGGGCTGCCGGCCCGTTGAGACCTTTCATACGCGTAGCCGCCACGCAGTGCGCGTGGATCACCTCGTTGCGGCTGGTGTCGAAAACCGGGTCGGAGACAAAGCCGGGAACGCCGGTGTAGGAGGTGATCATCATCTGCGTCATGGTCGAGGAGAGGTCCGCCTCGCACACGCCGTAGAGGCCGGCGTCATTGAATTTCGACCACGCGATGCACGGGTACCCTGGAAGCGTGTTGGCGGCGAGTGTGCCGAAACAGTCGATCGTGATGGCGTTAGCCTGCTCCTGTTTCAGCATCTCGCTGAGGGCAAGATAAAAGCGCAGCCCCTTGAAAATGTCTTCCTTGGTGGCATCCACGACCTTGAGAGCGTTGCGCGTGAATTCGGCTGCTTCCTTTTGCGCCCGGCGCGCGTCGGCCGCCTCGAAAGCTGCTTTGAAATCGTTCCCTTTGATGATTTTGAACCCGGTGCCGAACGCCTTCGAGAAGGCGTCCACGCCTGCCCGGGCGCGTTCCTCGGTCGCGACACCCACGAGCACCTTGCTCTTGCGCATGTGGTGGATGGTGCGGAAAGCCCGCATGTAGGGATCGAGGTCGCCGTAACTGCTGGAGGCAACCACGTCGATCGGCGTCCCCTGCTTCGACCGGCGCCCGATGGCAGACCACATGTGGGTCGCGTAGGGCCGCGAGAAGAAGACCGCGGGTGCGGGAAGCACGTCCAGCACTCTCGCGGCGGGCGTGGGCTGCGTGAGCGGGATGATCAGAACTCCGTCCACATCCCGGGTCTTCGCCAGCCAAGGCTCGATGTCGGCATCGGAGTGCAGCACTTCGCCGCCGACGAGCCGCACGTTTTCCGTGTGCCGGCGCTGTACTTCAGCCAGCTTGGCCTCGACGTCCCGGATTTCACTCGCGACGTCGAGTGTGGGCTTCGGCCACATCGGACTACCGGCCAGGTAGAGCTTTGCCACCGTTGCGGGTTCGTTCCAGGGCATGGACCGGGATTCTTCAGCCCCTAACAGAGAAGACAAAGACGGCAGACCGCAGAGGCCCAGTGTGAAGTGCCGCCGGGTCAGTCCGCATGAGATCGGCATCGAGCGCTCCTTTCCGTGTCGGAAAACAGGCTACGTATTTGCTGAACGTGATCCACCAGGACTCCGTTTGGCTTCCTGGCCGGTATCGATTATATATCGAGGTTTTGGACCGTTATCTCTGCGAAGTCGTGGCCGGCTACGCTGGAACCACACGCGAGGAGACGATGTCCAGGCCGGCGGAAGATCCGGCGAGCACCTGGACTTTCAGGAGAATCTCGAAAAACGGGATACGGTCGTCCTCGCCAAGATGGAGGGCGGAACGGAGTTGCCTCACGCGCTGTTCGTTGCTGACGAGGTCGATGCCGGCCGCGACGGAGGCCTCGTCGGTGCCTGCCTGCATCAATATGTTGCCGCCGCCCGCGATATTCGGCAATAGAGCCACACGGCAGTACCCCTCGTCCTCGTTGCAACGCCCCCGAAGTGGCACGCGCCGGTGTGCATCGCCGCGATGCAGTCCGGCAAGAGCGCTGCCACCGAAGGTCCGGCCGGCGTAACTCTCGAGGAGTGCCGCCAGCTCGCGGAAACCGCGAGGAAGACCGGAAAACATTGCACGCTTCTCGAGAGCAGCTGCTATACGCCGTCGGCGCTCATGGTCCTCAACATGTTCCGAGGCGGACTGCTCGGCGAGCCGCTCTTCGCGGAAGCAGGTTTCTGCCGCGATCTGCGGGCCGCGCAATTCGACGGCGCCTCCTGGATGCTTCAGGAACCGATGCGCCGCAACGACACCAACACGCCGCATCCCCATACCAGCGAGTTCCGGCTTCAGGGCTCCAAGGGAGTCTGGGTCTGCGATGCCGGACAGATTTATCTTGAAGGCCGCAGCCGCCCGAATGAGTGGCAATCGTTGAAGGACTACGCGGAATTCGACCATCCGCTCTGGCGCAGGGAGGATGGCCGGAGTCACAAGACGGCTCGCGGTCACGGAGGCGGAAGCGACACCGCCGTCATGTGGGAAAGGTACTTCAACGCGATCAGGACAGGAACGGAGCCCGACATGACGGTCTACGATGCCGCGGCCTGGAGCGCCATTGTTCCACTGAGCGAGCAGTCGGTGGCTGGAAACGGCCGGCCGGTGGACTTTCCCGATTTCACCCGCGGCCGTTGGAAGACCGCGGGCAAGGTCACGCTGGCCTAGGTCGATCACTGCGCCGAAAGCGGCCCCGACAACGAGTCCAATTTCGGGCAACTCGCGGCCGCCGGCGGTCATCTCAATACCGAGCCAGAGCAGGCGTTTTGCTGTTTGGCCTGCGGACCACCGAGCGAAGGAGAACGGCGGCAGCAAGGTGGGTGGCTTCAAAGGCCAGTGCGGGGCCAAGGATCCCGTGTGCAGGGTTTTTGCCGTTTCCCCTGCTTTGCGGTCGCTCTCTGGATGTGAAAGCATCCGATAGAACAGCCGGGAGCCGACTGACACCGACAGCAGTCCTGAAGCCCCGCGAACTGGCCGCCTGGATCGCGAATCCGTTCGATGCCGGCGCCGCGCCCCGGCCCTACTCGGACCGGAGCGCGCGCTCGGCTCTATTGTTGCCGTGCGCCGTGCGGGCGCATTACCCGAATCAGTGCTGTCACGAGAAATGCACGCAGCCGCTGCGCGCTGCCGCGCCCGGAAAGGTTGAAGCTCGCGCCGCTGAAAAACGCCATGTTTTCGAACGTGGTACTTGTGCCCGCCACCCGTGGAAATCGGGATTCGATACGTGGATGAACGGCAGGTTCCATTTGGGCGCCGTTTCGTCAAGATCAACAAGGCGATCGTGTTCCGCAAATGGGAGGGGGCGAAGGACCGTGCGCTGCCATATACCTTCGACGAACGAAAGCGCCTGGCGTTGGCTATTCAACCACTCTTCGAGTATGGGCGGGGTTGATTTCATGGTCGGGGCGGCCAGATTCGAACTGGCGACCCCCTGCGCCCAAGGCAGGTGCGCTACCAGGCTGCGCTACGCCCCGTATTTTCAACCACTTATAGGCAATCTTCCTCTCTCGCTTGGGCCAAGACTGGAGTTCATCCCATACTACCACAGCCCGCAAGCCGAACCCCACCTTCGGCACAGTACCGCACGTACCGCCTGTGTCAATAGCTGAGTGTAAATTCGCTGCCGACTCCAGAGGTCGGGTCTAAAATGCAGTTACCTGAGCGGAGGGTACGGCAACGCTGGGAAGCGACCGGAGCGCCGACTCAGGGGC
>JBLNDJ010000013.1:0-50642 GCA_050261515.1 Acidobacteriota bacterium
GGGTTGCTAAACTGTCAACGTAGCATCGCTGTCGACCCCGACACTCCCCGGTCGTCTAATGGTAGGACAGCGGCCTTTGGAGCCGTGAATCGTGGTTCGAATCCATGCCGGGGAGCCACACCCAAAAACCGTAACTTCCCGCCGCCCCGTTTTGCTTGACGCCATCGCCGTTTGCGGTTGCCCGTTATCCCAAACATTCGCCAGTATTTGCGTTCCGGGCGGTTTCTCCAGTTGGAAATGCCTCCAACCGGGGTGCGCTCTCAACCATCATGGTTGAGAGCGTTGGCCTCTCTCAACCCCTCGAACTCTCCGTTTTCTCCGTTGACAGGTCCGCGGTTGTTGACAGGCCGGTTGAGAGCGTAGCCCTTTCTCAACCGCTTTCGAACTGCATCGCCGATGGCAGAGAATTGGATGAGTGCTGCGTGCCTCCGAAGAGGCGTCGCATCGAAGGCCGGTTCGATGCGCCATCTACACCCGTCAGTCGGTGAGTTCCTCGGACAACCTTTCCTCGTGTGAGGTCCAGTACGAGGCCTGCGCCCGCTACGCGGAGTCGCAGGGTTGGGCGGTTGTGACGGAACGTTTTGATGACGACGGCTACTCGGGCGCCAGCTTGGACCGGCCGGCGCTGCAGAGGCTTCTCGATCTCCTCCGGAAGATCCCCTTGCAGCACGTCCTTGTTCATCGTCTCGACCGTCTGTCCCGTAGCGTCCGGGATTGTGTCACGCTGCTCGACGAATTCCGACGGCTGAACGTGAATCTTGTCATTGTCACGGCGCCGGAACTTGGGCCTACAGCTCAGGATCAGTTCATCCTGAACATCCTGGCCTCATTCGCTGAGTTTGAAAGGGAGATGATCTCGGCTCGCATCGCGGAGTCCCGTGCGCGTCTCAAGGCGCGTCAGTTGCGGTTCGCTGGCGGAGTGCCTTTCGGTTACGACTCTGACCCTCGAACCAAACAGCTTGTTCCAAACGCCGTCGAATCGGATGTCGTGCGCTGGATGTTTGCCGAGGCCGGAGCCGGAAGGCGTCCCTCAGAAATCGCCGAAGAGGCGAATTTCCGTGGGTACCGCACCAGATCATTTGCGCGTAGCAAGAGCGGCGGGCTGTGGACGGCGCGCCAGGTGTTGGCCACGCTGCGCAATCCCACCCACATCGGGTTGTTGAAGGATGGCAGCCGCGGCGTTCGTCAAGGGACGCATCCGCCGATCGTAGATGTGGACTTGTTTCATACTGTCGCCACGATGCTCGATGCCCGGCGCACTCGAAGACCGAAGGTTTCTCACTACGGTGCGATGTGGCCCTTGAAAGGAAGGATCTTGTGTGGCATCTGCGGCCGACCCTTGACCCCCCACAGCACACGGCGTGGCAACAAGGTCTATCGGTACTACCGATGTCGCGCCACGGCTGGTGGTCGCGATCCCTGCGGGTATCAAGTATCGGCGGGGATTATCGAGAGCGTCGTCGCTTACCAACTGCCGAAGCGCTCTCGTGATGAGCTAGACAGCCACCGCATCAGGGATTACGTCGAGCTCGTGATTTTCGAGCCCGAGTCCGGTACGGTCCACATCCGCTGCTCTGCTCTGAAGGAGCCGCGTGACAGCCCCGTCAATGCTCCGTGAGGATCTGGATCAGCCGCTGCCTGGACTCGGCGAGCTTCGAGCCGGCTACCTGGCCGGCTCGATAAACAACAATTGTCGAGTCAGCGGTGAACACGCGGTTAGGACGAATCCGGCTGCTCTGGTTCAGGCCGCCGGTGACGAAATCAGATGCTTCGAGGCTGATCGCGTATTCGTCTTCGCGCGCTTTGCTGGTGATCTGGCAGAGGATCACATCATTGCCCTTGAGCGCGGCAAGGACCAAGGCCGGCCTTCGCTTGGTCTGGCTCAGATCTGAGAACGGGAAGTTGAGGACGACGACGTCGCCGCTTACAAATTGGCCCAGGCTGCATCCTCCTCGGGGGAGAGCCAGTCCTTGGCCAGGGCGGACTCAGCCGCCACCACAGGGATCGAGGCCTCGGCATGCTCCTCGGTGAGGCTCCGGAGGAACGCCAGCAGCCGGTCCAGGTCCGCTTCTGACAACCGACCGAGCTCTTGGGCGATTAGTTCGCGCTTGCTCATGACGTCTATCCTCATTTTACGGCAGGCAGGCCACAGCAGATTCGCCGGGATGAAGTTGCAAGCTTCCGACCGGCCCCCCGGTTGTACTTGCGGATTGCTTTGGGTGTGCCTACCTTTCGTAGTACATAAGCCTCCTGTTTTCAACGATTTGAAATTTTCTGTGAAACGCAGTTTGTCAGGTGGGGATTGAGCCACACCCAAAAACCGTAACTTCCCGCCGCCCCGTTTTGCTTGACGCCATCGCCGTTTGGGGTTGCCCGTTATCCCAAACATGCGCGGGTATTTGCGTTCCGGGCGTTTTCTCCAGTTGGAAATGCCATCAACCGGGGGGCGTCCCATCGAAGGCCGGTTCGATGCGCCGTCTACACCCGTGAGTGGCGCCGCTTAACAACGCCGTCAACGGACCGTGAGGATCTGGATCAGCGGCTGCCTGGACTCGGCGAGCTTCGAGCCGGTTACCTGGACGGCGCGATCAGATGCTGTGAGGCTGATAGAAATCCGATCCCGCCAGGGTTCACGAGATCCTCGCAACCGAGATCCGGAAAGCCTTACTGGAGTTCGCTGATGGCGCCAACCGTTGACGAGGTCTATCGCGCGGCGGCCGCCGCGGTTTCGCGCGCCTGAGCAGGCGTCGGCGCCATAGCCCAATCAAGGGACGAGGACGGTCATCGGCTCGGCAACATAGCGTGGACCGGCCAGAACGGTCACACCCACCAGAATCTCGAAGCGATCGGGAAACACGGCCGCCGGCACCGGCCAGTTCAGTTTCGAGATGAACCGCTCGCCTGTAACCGCTTCTGCGACGGCGAGGCTTCCCTGGCTATGCGCTCCGTACAGGAAGAGGAGCCAGTGCCCCGTCTCGGTATTTCTCCGAAGAGCGATCACCGCGCGATCTTTCGACAACTCACCCGTTGCGCTATCGAACGTGATGGGGAACGAGTGCGTATCGGGCCGCGGGGCGGGGTCGTTCGCCCAGGCCCTCACGTCCACGTCTTGCCCCAGTTTCCTCGTCCACGGGTTCGCTCTTTTGCCGCCTAACAGAATCAGATTGGAACGTCGTACATCGTCCTCGGTTAACAACCGGCTCTGTTTCAAAGTCAGCTTGCGTTTGGCGGTCTTGAAGAGATCGGTAATCAGGTGAAGCGCTACCGCCTCGCCCATTCCGGTGTATTCGTCGGGACAGTCCTGACGGGACGCGACCGGCGTCACAGGCGCGGCGGCTGCGACAGCATTACCGGCCGGTTTCGGCGGGGGGCAATCCGATACATGGGGATTGCTCAGCACAAGAATCGTGGGAGCGTCAGATGCCAGGAACCGGTTCCACAACCGCCCAAGCACGGGATTCGGCGCCTGCACCGCGGCGGCGCTCGAGCGACCGATGGATTGCAGCCGGATCAGGTCCGCGGCGAGGACGAATATGATGACCAACAGAGAAGCGGCGGCGATCAGGGCCCAACTGGGTTTCCACGCACGCGACGGAGCACTGGCGGGGCGGTCCGCCACGGTGAAGACGGGCACGTAGGTCCCGAGGGGAAGATCGAGCACCACTGCGCTGCCCCGGCCTGGTCCTTCGTAATACTCTTTGAGCCGGCGCCGGATCGCGCGCGCCTGCACACGCACGATCGAATCCTGGCTGGTGTCGAAATCGGATCCCCGTCCGAAGGCCTCGGTCGCGATGAGGAACTCCGAGATCTCGGTGGACCTGCCCCGGAAGTGATACTCGCAGATGAGGGAGAGAAACCTCTGCAGCTTAGGAGCCCGGCGGAACTGGGCCGAGTCCAGAATTCTCCGAAGCTCTTCGCGCTGCTCCTCCGTTGACACGCACCAGACCCCGTGAGTACTCCGGCAGTTAACGACGTTAACTCGGCCGGCCGCGCGCGCTGGATCCGCTGGGAATCCGCGCGTCGCCGTCTCTGGAACCTTATCTTGCCACCGCATCCAAACGTTGTCAACGCTGCCGATTTCAGTGCCGCTTCGGACGGTGGCAACGTGTTACATGTTCTCCGCTGTGGCTCGCAAAACGGCCAATTCACGTTAATTAACAACTCGATACCTTGACCGGAAAAAGCATGCGCCGTATGTTGCTAGTCGTTGCCTGATAAGGATTTCTGCTGCTCGCGCGGTCGAAACGGGGGTCACGCAGACCGCGGAGCAGTTCCGATGATCAGAGTGGATCACAGGGACGCCTGACGTATATCTCTACGGCCAGGTACCCCAAGGAGGTTGCTCATGCATTTGCGGATTTTAAAGATGGCGCTCTGGCTCGGGCTGTGCGGCGGCGCGGCATTGTGCCAGAACGTGACCGGTGCGCTGAGCGGGACGGTCAAGGATCCAGGCGGAGCGGTCATCCCGGGCGCGCACGTCGTGTTGACGAATCAACAGACCGCCAAGACAGAGCCCGCGACGTCCAATGAGAGCGGGATTTTCGTCTTCCCGAGCGTACTGCCCGGCAGCTATGATGTCGAGATCTCGAGCGACGGCTTCAGAACGTTCCACATACGCGACATTGCGATCACGTCGGCAGAACGAAGATCGCTCGGCGATGTCGTACTGCAAATCGGGCAGGTAGCCGAGCGGGTGGAGGTCGCGGCCGTAACCACGCCCGTACAGACCGAGTCGAGTGAACGCGCCGGCCTGGTCTCGAGCGATCAGCTCATGAATGTCGCGATGAAGGGCCGCGACTTCTTCGGAATGCTGCCCACGATGACCGGCGTCGTTGATACGGCCTCCAGCCGCGAGGTGGTTTCCACCAGCGGCGCCGCCAACGGCGTCCACATCAACGGCGGCCGCGACACCTCGATCAACGTATCGGTCGATGGCATGTCGGTGCTCGACACCGGCAGCAACGGCAGCGTCCACACGCAGCCAAGCATGGATGCCGTTTCCGAAGTAAAGGTGCTGACGTCCAACTACCAGGCTGAGTACGGCCGCAACAGCTCCGGATCGATCAACGCGATCATCAAGAACGGCACGCAGGAGTTTCATGGCAGCGGGTACTGGTTTTACCGCCACGAAAGTCTCAATGCGAACAACTATTTCCTGAACCGCTCCGGAGCGGCCAAGCCGCCCTACCGCATCAACGACGCCGGCGGCACGCTCGGAGGGCCCGTTTATATTCCCGGCAGGTTCAATCGAAACAAGGACAAGCTGTTCTTCTTCTTCTCCCAGGAGTACGTCACCCGCAGGCTGTATCCGGGCGCGCAGAAAGTGACGACTCCCACCGCGCTCGAGCGTGAGGGCAATTTCTCGCAGACGTTCAACGAGGGCGGGGACCTGATCGAGATCACGGACCCGACTACCGGTATGCCTTTCCCCGGTAACATCATTCCCGCCGATCGCATTAACCCGCTCGGCCAGAAAATTCTCAATTTTCTTCCGTTGCCGAACTATACGGATCCCGAACCGGACCTCCGCTATGCCTCGAACTACTTCACGAATCTGACCGGAAAGAATCCGCGCCGCGAATCGATTATCCGCCTTGACTACAACGTCACTGAGAAGCTGCGCGCCTACATCCGGGGCATCCACAACAAGGAGGAGCTGAACTATCCCTACGGGTCGTGGATCGCCGGCGACGTGAACTACGATCTCGTGAATACGCGCCGCAGGAACCGCGGCATGGGCGGAATCGTGAACCTCACATATACGATCAGCCCGTCGCTGGTGAATGAGTTCTCGCTCGGCGCGACGACGCGCGGCATTGTTTTCAACCCCGTGGACAAAAGCAAGGTCGCGCGGAGTCTGATGGGCGATATCGGCCAGTGGTACCCGGCGGCGAACGAATCGGGTGCGATCCCGAACGTCTATTTCGGCGAGGATGTCGCGAATCCGATCACGCCGGCGATCGGAAATATCCCGTACAAGAACGAAAACCCGCTATACACGTTTGTCGACAACATCTCGAAGATTGCCGGCCGGCACACCGTCAAAGCCGGCATCTACATCGAGCGCCAGCGCAAGGACGAGGTGGGTTCCCCGAACACCCGGGGCGAGTTCCACTTCGACAGCGATTCGAATAACCCGCTCGATTCCGGCTACAGCTTCTCGAACGCCCTCCTCGGCAACTTCATGAGCTACTCGGAGGGCAGCTACCGGCCGTACTCCATGTACCGCTATACGCAGGTCGAAGCGTATGTGCAGGACAACTGGAAGGTAGCGCCGCGCCTGACGCTGGACTACGGCGTGCGTATCTATCACGCTCCGCCGATGCACGATATCCGGAATGCCGTGACGACGTTCGACCCGTCGCAGTACGACCCGGCCGCCGCTGCTGTTCTGATACGGCCCGGGGAGGATGCGAACGGCAATCGCGTAGGTGTCGACCCGCGGACCGGCGCGACGTTCCCGTCGCCTTACATAGGCCTGTTTGTTCCCGGGTCCGGCGACTATGCTCCGGGAATGGCAGTGGGAGGGCTGAACGGATTCCCGGACGGCCTCTTCACCACGCGGGCGATCTCGCTCGCTCCCCGTTTCGGATTCGCCTACGATCCGACCGGCAGCGGCAGGACGTCGATCCGCGGCGGTTTCGGCATGTTCTATGACCGGCCCCAAGGAAACGTGGCGATGGGAACCAACGGCCAGCCGCCGGTGGCCTATACGCCGGTGCTCTACTACGGAAACCTCGACACATTTCTGCAGTCGCAGGGTGCCGTGGGTCCCGGTACCATCACGGCCGTTCAGACGGGCAGGCAGCCACTTCCGCGCGTCATGAATTTCAGCCTCACGGTGCAGCGTGAGCTCGGCTTCGGAACGGTACTCGACATCGGCTATGTCGGAAGCCTCGGCCGTCACCTGCTCGACTCGCGCAACATCAACGCGATCCCGATGTTCTCCCGGTTCGATCCGGCCAATGCAGACCCGACTACCGGCAAGCCGCTTCCGGACGATTTTCTCCGCCCATACCAGGGAATGGGAGATATCGAGGTCACCGGGTTCGGCAGTTCGTCGAACTACAACTCACTTCAGGTATCCGTGAACCGGCGCATGTCGCGCGGCCTCCAGTACGGCGTCGCATACACGTTCTCGAAGGCGCTGGGCACGGGATCCGCGGATATGGATAGCGTGAGCGCGTACTTTCCGGCTCGCGCGTGGAACTATGGGCCGCTCAGCTACGATATCACCCACGTCTTGGTTTTCAACTATATTTGGGACCTCCCGAATATCGGCAAACGCATCGACAACCGCATTATCAGCAAGGTGATGGCTGATTGGCAGCTCGCTGGAATGACTGGTTTTCAGTCGGGCACGCCGTTCACGCCGACATTCAGCATGCAGAAATCGACTGACTTCACCGGCTCCAGCGAGAGCGCGCGGATCGCCGTCGTCGGCGACCCGGTACTCTCGAAGAGCGAGAAGAGCTTCGGCCGAAACTTCAACACGGACGCATTCGCCCCGCCGGCAAAGGGAACGTTCGGTAACGCAGGCGTGGGAATTCTGCGCGGCCCGGGAATCAACAACTGGGACGTCAGCCTCTCGAAGAGAATTCCCCTGGGGAATGAAAGACGCTACCTCCAGCTTCGCGCGGAGGCTTTCAACGTCTTCAACCACACCCAGTTTTCAAAGCTGGATACGAAGGCGAAATTCCAGGCAAACGGCACGCAGTACAACAATGCGTTCGGCAGCTATAGCGCCGCGCGCGATCCGCGGAAGATGCAGCTTTCCCTGCGCCTGATGTTCTGATCAGCGCGCGTTTCAGATATACTTGCCCGCAGACGCCGTAGTTCGATTGAGCTCCGGCGTCTGCTTTCGCAGTCCAGAACATCCACTGATATGAAACGACTCTCGATTGCTTTCCTCTTTCTCTCGTCCTGCTTGTTCGCGGCGGAAAAACGCGCGACGAACGTGATCCTGTTCCTGGGTGACGCAGCCGGGATCCCGACGCTCAATGCGGCGAGCATCCACGGATACAAGGCTCCGCAGAAACTCTTTGTTCAACGAATGCCGCACCAGGGCCTGATGGATACCTCTTCCGCAAGCTCGTGGGTAACCGATTCCGCGGCCGCGATGTCCGCTATCGTGACAGGACAGAAGACGGACAACGGCGTGATTTCCGAGACAGCGCTTTCGGCGGCAGGCGGGCCGGAACGGAAACCGCTGAAGACGATTTTGGAATACGCCGAAGAACACGGGCTTTCGACCGGCGTGATCTCGAACAGCCCTATGGCCGACGCAACGCCTGCGGCCTGCTACGCGCACGTGGACGAGCGCAGCAAGACAGGAGAGATCTTCTCGCAGATTCTGAACCCGCGCTTCGGAGATGGCATCGATCTCGTCATTGGTCCGGGCCGCAAACAAATCCTGACCGCAACCGCGACTCTCGGCATCGACCTCGAGCCCGCTCTCCGCAAGAAGGGATACGCCGTCTACGATTCGCTCGATGCAGTGCCCGACAACGCAAAGCGGGTAGTCGCGCTCTTCGAATCCGACGAATACGACCTCGGTGCAGCGATCCGGAAAGCCACGACGATTCTGTCGCGAAACTCGAAAGGATTTTTCCTGATGGTTGAATCCGATCTGCATACGGACCAGGTCCGCCAGGGGCTGGACCGCGCCGTTGCGTTCGACCGGATCATCGAGCAAACCGTCCAGAAAATGAAGAACAACACTCTGCTGATCTTCGCGGCGGACCATTCTTTCGACTTCCGGGTGCAAAGCGGCCGCAGAGATCAGCCGTTGTTGCCCGAGGATCCGGCTGCGACCATGCCGAACGTCCGTATGGAGGATTCGCACACCGGCGAAGAGGTCCTGGTCGCGGCGGATGGGCCCGGCTCGGAACGTGTGCACGGCTTCTTTCCCAACACGAACCTGTTTCACATCATGCTTGCCGCATTCGGCTGGGAGTAGGCATCACGAAAAAAGGCGCTGCTCCCGCCGCTCGCGCCGGAGCAGCGCCTTTATTGTTCAGCCCGCACCCGAACCGGAGGCTGCCGATCCCGGCACGGTGCTCGTGCTTCCGTGCTCGACCGCCACGCGATCTGCTCCATGCCGAGCGGGTCATCGAGGCTGGTCAGATCGCCGGGCGGCCGGCCTTCCGCGGTCGCCTTGATGGCACGCCGCAGCAGTTTGCCGGATCGGGTCTTCGGCAACTGCATGGCGAAGTGCACGCGCGAGGGACGCGCGATCAGACCGAGGGGAGCGGTCGGCAATGATTTCGCTTTCCAGTCGCTCCCTGACCCCCGGCGCGTTGGTCCCTTTCGCGTCCTTCAGCACAGCAAAGGCGAGCGGGACCTGGCCTTTCAACGCGTCCTCCACTCCGATGACATCCACCTCGGCGACAGCCGGATGCGAACACACCGCCTCCGCGATTTCACGTGTACCCAGGCGGTGGCCGGACACGTTGATCACGTCGTCCGTGCGGCCGAGGATGAAATAGTAGCCGTCGTTATCGCGAATGCCCCATTCGAAGGTGGCATACACGAGCTGGTTCCGGAAACAGGTGAAGTACGTTTCGATAAGTCCATCTACGGTCCACCGGACCCGCCGATCGCGCAGGCCCATGGCATGTGGCGCAATAAGGGCCTGTACCCGTTCTGCTTCTAAGCCTTCGACCAGTTCTGCCTGAACTCGCGCCCGGTCCCGCTCGAGGTGGCGAGCCAAGCCGTGGCGACGTCGGTCTCGTATCACAAGCCGCGCGCGGTGCGCGCGCTACCGGCCGTGGTCGCCAAGCCTCTCTCAATCCCTCGAACTCTCCGTTTTCTCCGCGGTGCCGGGCCGGCAGGGCCGGCAAACAAGACGACGCACCTGCCTGCTGTGGCTCAGAGTCGGGCAATTTCGAGGCGGGACCGCCCGCCCGCCTCGATCTTTTGGGATACAGGTCGCGTATCGCCGGGCTGCGGTAGCCCTTGGCCGCTTCCGCCGACACCGTGACACGGCCGCGCGACGTCCAGACAGCTCCAACCTCCGGCGCACCGGTTCCTCCAAACAGCCAGTTGTGCGTAGCGCCCACCCGCGAACAGCCGCACGCTGCTGGTAGCGAACCACTGCATGCGCACGAATCCGGCGGCACTGGTCACGAGTGCGGGCCGGAAACGAAAGGAATCCGTTTGGCGGCGGCGCCCCCGAGAGAGAAATCAGGAGCATAGTTACAGAATGGAGGTTCGGAAAATGAAACGACTCTCTCTCATTCTCCTCTTCGTTTCCATGGGCGCAGGCGCGGAGTTCCGCTCGGGGCGCGTCTCGCTCCGCTACGACGACCAGTTTCGAGCAAGCATCCGCTGGCTGGTGAGTGGCGACCGCACCCTGCTGGTGGACGATGCCGCGGCTCAGCCCGGAATCGAGATCAATGGATGGACTCTCACGAACTTCCGCGTGGACCCCAAGTCGATTTCCCGGAAAAGCGTCACGCATCCCGAGTTCGGCCCTTCGCTCGAATGTACGCTAACCGGCGAGGTCCATGAGCCGTCACGCAATCTCGACATCGAACGCCGCGTGCGGGTTCTGTTCCCGGACAAACTCCCCGACGTCGCCATCTTCGAGCAGAGCTACCGGAACCTGGGGAGCGCTCCCGTGCGCGTGGGTCGCGTGTGGAGCCAGCGCTGGGTGCTCGATCGCTCGCTGGCCGAACCGGAGCAGCCGCCGTCGGCGCTCGCATCCTTCCAGGGAGGCGCTTACTCGTGGGGCAAGGACTATGCCACGATCATGCTCCAGCCGGGTTTCCGCCAAAGCAACTTCCAGGGTCTCGACGACCGCACCGGTCCGGAAGGCGAAGGCGGCGGCATGCCGATCATCGACATTTGGTCGCCGGTAATGGGTGTGGCGCTGGCTCACCTGGAAACCGTGCCCCAGTGGATCTGGCTTCCCGTGGAAGTGCGGGCGGACGGCAGGACGGAGGCCGGCATCCGGGAGCAGCCGCAAGCCAAATTCAAGCAGCGGGAACGGCTGGGGCCGAATGAGGTCTTCCAGACCGTCATGACCGCGGTGATCTTCCACCACGGCGACTACTATGACGCGCTGCACAACTATGGCGAGCTGCTGCGCGCCCGGGGAGTCGCCATCCCCCGCACGTCGCCGCCGTCGGCGTACGAACCGTATTGGAAAACGTGGGGTTTCGACCGGGATTTCACGCAAACCGGGATTTTCGCCATCCTGCCGGAACTCAAACGCCTGGGCATCCGGATCGCGAACCTGGACGACGGCTGGTTCGACTGGTACGGAGACTGGCAGGTCGACCGCTCGCCCGGCAAGTTCCCCGGCGGCGACCCCGACATGAAGAATTTCGTCCGCCGGCTGCACGAGGAAGGGTTCAAGACAAACCTCTGGTGGTATCCGATCGGCGTCAGTTTGGAGAGCCGGCTGGCGAAGGAGCACCCGGAGCTGCTGATCGAAGATGAGCGCGGCAACCATCCGTTGGACGACCGCAACACCAGCGCTCTTTGCCCGGCCTATCCGCCGGCCCTGAAGAACATCGAGGCCACCCTGACGCGCTTCGTCGCGGACTACGGCTACGACGGAGTCTACGTGGACAGCACGGGGCTGACCGCCGTGCCGCCGTGCTTCAATCCCGCGCATCACCACGCTTCCCCGCTCGATTCCTTCCAGTCCTTGCCGAAGGTTTTCGAACTCATCAACCGCACGCTGCGGCGGCTCAAATCCGACCCCTGGTTTGAAGTCTGCATCTGCGGCATTCCCCACTCTCCCTACAACATGCCCTGGTACTTCATCGCCAACGCCTCCGACCCGATCAGCCCGGCGCAGGCGCGGCAGCGGATCAAGGTAGAGAAGGCCATCCGGGGACCGGAGTTCTGCGTGGGAGATTGTTACCAGGTGCCGATCCAGGAGTGGACGGGGGCGTCGGTGCCCGAATCCTTCGAGACCACGTTCGGGACCGGCGCGCAACTGACCACCTTCTTCGGCAAGCTGACCGACCAGCAGGGGCCCGCATGGGAGCGCTGGTTCCGCCTCTATCGCGAGCTGGGCCTCAGCAAGGCGGAGTACCTCAACCTTTACGACATCGTGTTCGACAAGCCTGAAATCCACGCCGTGCGCAAGGGCGACGAGGTATTCTATGGAATCTTCGCCGAGGCGTGGCCGCACAAGCGGCGGATCGAGCTGCGCGGGTTGAACAAGGAGACGACGTACGCAGTCTACGATTACGGCAGGCAGCGCCCGCTCGGGACCATTTCCGGCTCGAAGCCGTACGTGAGTATTTCATTCAAGGACAGCTTGCTCGTGCGAGCTACTCCAGTCAGGAAATAGGCTGGACGGAGCATGACCATGCGTGGCGGCCCGGCAGAGAGCCGCGGCCCGAGCGGTGCGGGCCCAAGCCGCGGATCTCGGCCGAAGCCCGCGTGCCATCATATCTAAGCCGCAATGGTCAATATCCCTGTACCTATCAGGGCGATCGCCCACATCAGATCGAGGTTGAACCACGCCTTGCGCAGTATCCCGACACCGAGTTTCTTGAAGACAAGCCAGGCCGCCGCCGCGGTTACGAGGAGGTAACCAGCGCCGTGCACCAGTGTTGCCGTCGCGGCCGCCGCGGCATTCGCCGAGGCTGCGCCCGCGGCGTGACAACTCGCGCCGTGGGCCGGTGCGGTCATGCCGAGAAAAACCGGGAGCACCATCAATCCGGCACCATGGCAAGTGGCCATCAGAAACGACCAGGCGGTAAGTCCCCTCATCCCGACGCGCATGCCGCCGCCGGTGAAGTGACTGTGGCGGACCAGGCGGTAGACACCCATTGCCACGAGCGTCAGCGCCACCGGCAGTTTCAGAGAGGCGGAGGGCACCGCCACGCCCGCCGCTGCCGCGACCAGCACGACTATGGCGATTGCCAGCGCGTGCCCGAGCGTCAGCGGAATCAGCGCGCGCCACACGGCGCCCAGCCGCCGTTCTTGCATGCCCAGCGCGACGGCGAACAACCAACCCATTCCTGGATTGATCCCATGAAACGCGCCAAGCAGCAGGATCGTAGCGAGAGGTAGCAGGTGTTGCATTTCCATGGCTCACCCCGAGTAGCAGTAGGAATCCGAGGAAGCATCTCCCCCCTCGAGGTGAACCTGGTGGGGCCGCATACCATCGAACTCCAGCAGGAAATCCTGATCGAGGCGGATGCCGCCGTTTTCGCCCACGTCGACCTTGGCCATCCAGCCGCGGAGGCCGTCCGGGTAAAACTGATCGTCCCAGGATGAGTAGAGCGAATTGGTGACGTAGACACGGCGCCCGTCGCGGCTGATCTCCGCCATCTGCGGACCGCCGTTGAGCGCCACGCCGTGCTTGCCCGGATGGGGCGCGCGCCGCGCGATGCCGCCGGCCTTCACCGAGCCGCTGAGCTTCGGGCTGAACGGATCCGAGACGTCATACTGCTGCAACTCGCCCGTCCCCCAGCACGAAACATACAGGTACCGGTCGTCGAGCGAAAGGTTGAGGTCCGTCACGAGTGGCGGGACGGCCCTGAACCCCTTCAAAAGTGGCGGCAGCGCTTCCGGTTCGGCCGGCTCAGCCGGAATCTCGATCACCTTTCGCACCTTGAATTCGCGATTGCCGTTCTGGTCTTGATACCAGAGCCAAACCGATGCCGAGAGGTCTTTCAACGAAGTCACGACTCCCGCGAATCCGTATGCCTCGGCCGGATCGTGCGCCGGGCGCAGTTCGAGCACCATCTGTTGCTCGGCCCCCAGATCCAGCACCTGGCGATGCCGCCGGCGCCGCAAATCCCACACGTGCAGTTGGTGGCCGTACTTGCCTGCCAGCAGAGATTCGGGGTTCACGCCGTTCTCGAACATCTTGGGTGTGCCCCACTCGCTGGTGATCATGGTGTCGCAGCCCAGGTGCCACCAGAAGTCGTAGGCCAGGTGCTGCGGGCCACGATCCAGTTCCCAGCGGCCCCGGACTTCGAATGTCTCCGGGTCCATGATGAAGATGCCGCCGGGGCCTTCGCCTTCCGGTGAGCCGAGCGCGTTGAGGTAGATTCCGTCGGGTCCGCAGTGCGCGGTGTGCGGGCGGCTGTAACCAGTGTGGCCGATGACGGTCTCCGGCTCGATGACCTTGATGATCTCCGGCTGGCGTGGATCGGGCTTCGTGTCAATGACATGGATGCGGGACGACCGCATTCCGGGCACCACCAGGTATCGACGTTCCATGTGCGGGTGAGGCGAGTATGGACACAGGCAGGAACTGCACGCGTTCCAGCCAAAATGGTGCAACTCGTCGCCACGATTGGGCATGTTGACGCGTCCGACAATCTGGCCGTAGGTCTTGGAAGCGGGCTCGACATCCACTACCGCCAGTGCGTCCGGCGTGGTACGCGTTGGGTCGAGCATCGCCACGAAGGCGGCCTTTTCCGGCGGCGCTTGCATCGCCATCGTCGGTGATGGATAGAACGTTTGATCGGGTCTCCATTGAGGCATTGCTTCTCCTTTCGGTTATGGGGGCCGCCAGCCTTCAAAAATCCAAGCTGGTCATCCGCCACAGCCCGATTATTGGGTAGGCCTGCTCTCCGAATCATTTAGCGCGCCTGGAATTCTTTTGGACTTTTCCTTAAACTTGGTGCATGGGGATGCCTGGGAAAGCAAGCCCCATTTACGAGTTCGGCCCTTTCCGCCTCGACCCTGCAGAGCGCAGGTTGTTTCGGGAAGGGCAGCCGATCACGCTGCGCGCAAAGATCTTCGAAACCCTTTGTGTGCTCGTGGAAGCGCACGGGCACCTTGTCGATAAGGATGAGCTGATCCATCGAGTTTGGCCGGACGCTGTGGTCGAAGAAGGTAACCTTGCCCACAACATCTCGACTTTGCGCAAGACTCTCGGCGAACCTGCCACTGGGCAGAAATACATCGAAACCGTTCCGGGCCGGGGATACCGGTTCACCGCCGGCGTACGAATAATCCAGCATCGCGAACCGGGGCCTTGGCTCGAATCCCGCCTTCCACCTTCCAAACCTTCAGTCCCCCATCTGGTCCAACGCCAGGAAGAGCTGCAGTTCCTCGATCGCTGTCTGGAACTGGCGCTGCGAGGAAAACGCCAGGTGGTGTTTGTGAGCGGCGAGGCGGGGATCGGCAAGACCACCTTAGTTGATACTTTCGCTGCGCACGCCGGCGGCAAGGCGCCGCTGTGGCTCGGCTGTGGTCAATGCTTGGACTACCGCGGCCCCGGGGAAGCTTACATGCCGGTACTGGAGGCGCTCAGCCGTATGTGCCGGGAAGCATCCGGGGAAGACTTGATTAGATTCCTTGCCCGTTGTGCGCCGGCATGGCTGGTACAGATGCCGTGGCTGCTAAGCGGTGATGAGCTCGAGGCATTGCAGCAGAGAGTATTGGGCGCGACCCGAGACCGGATGCTCCGGGAACTGGTTGAATCTGTCGAGGTTCTGACCGCCGGGAAGCCACTGCTGCTGGTGTTGGAAGATCTGCACTGGGCTGACTACTCGACCGTGGACCTCATCGCGTGCCTCGCGCGCCGCCATGAGCCCGCACGCCTGCTCATAATTGGAACCTGTCGTCCCGGCGACGCCAAGCTCCGGGGACACCCGCTCCACGCGCTGATACAGGAGTTGCGTGCGCGCGGGTTATGCGAGGAGCTTCCACTGCCCTTCCTCGACGAGACCGGCGTCGAAGAGTACCTGTCCTCGCGATTCAATGGCGGAAAAATCCCAGTGGGCCTGGCGCGCGTCCTCCGCGACCGGACGGGGGGGAACCCGCTGTTTCTCGCTAGTGTAGTGGATCACTGGATACCCTTGGGCCGTTTGGAGAAGCCGCCGGAGGAGTTGAGTCTGGACGTACCAGACACCTTGCGCGGGCTCATAGACCGGCAACTGGCCACGATCAGCCCCGGGGAGCAGGTCATTCTGGAAGCTGCGAGCGTCGCCGGGAGGGAATTTGCCGCGGCTGTGGTGTCGGCCGCGCTTGGGAGAGGGGAGGAAGAGATTGACGCTGGTTGTGACGCCTTAGCGAGCCAAGGCCTTTTTCTGAGACTTTGCGGAACGACGAATTGGCCGGACGGAACGGTTTCCGCGTGCTACGCGTTCGTGCACGATCTTCACCGTGAGGTCCTATACGGCCGCATCCCACCTCGCCGGCGGGCTCGTCTGCATATTGGAATCGGCGCGAGGGTAGAGGCGGGCTACGGGGTTCAGGCGCGCGAGTCAGCGGCACAACTCGCGTTTCATTTTGTTCAGGGACAAGATGTGCCGCGCGCCGTTCAGTATCTCCGGTACGCTGCGGAGCAGGCTGGGGCACGGAGTGCGCACCGCGAGGCGGTCGGGCTCCTGAGGCAGGCTCTACGCCTCCTCGGACGCTTGCCCGAGTCCGCCGAGCGCGCCGCACACGAACTAGCCCTTCATGCGACTCTTGCTCCAGCCCTAATGGCCGTCCAGGGATTTGGATCGCCTGAGGTGCAGAGCTCGTACCAGCGCGCGAAGGAACTTTCCGAGCAACTGAGGGACCCGTCGCGTCACGCTGCGGTGCTGGTCGGCCTGGCCACTATGTTCGAGGCGCGCGGCGATTACCGGCAGTCGCAAGCCCTGCTGGAAGAGCACTTGCGCGGGGCCCCAGACAATCGCCCGGGATCACTGCTGGTGGAGTCACACGAGCTTCTCGCCTGTTCACAATTCCATCAGGGCGCCTTCGCTGTATCAGTGGAGCATGCGAGTCAAGCCCTCACCCTGTACGAGCCCGAACGGAGCTACTCTTTCCGGGCCTCGATCGGGGTAGACCCGTCGGTATCCGCGGAAGGCTGGGCGGCTCTCAGCCTTTGGTTCTTGGGTTTCCCCGATCGGGCCCTGGAAAAGGTACAGGAAACGCTCCGGCGAGCGCGGGACCATGTGTACAGCCTGGCGTTGGGGCAGGCCCAGACTGCGGTTCTGTATCAGTACCGTCGGGAGCCTATGCCGGTAAGGGAAAGGGCTGAGGCTGCCATCGAGGTCGCCACTAAGAACGGCTTTCCCCACTGGGCCGCTGTCGGCAGCGTTTTGCGCGGCTGGGGGCTCGCCATGCAGGGGCAATCCGCAGAAGGGATTGCCGAGATCCACAGAGGGCTGGCGGGCTGCCGCACCGCCGGTCTGGAGATGGACCGCCCCTACCACCTGGCGCTGCTTGCGGAAGCGTATTCTCGCGATGGCCAGGCGAATGAGGCGCTGTCATCCCTCGACGAGGCTTTGGGAATGGTCCGCAACTCGCGGACGTTCTTCTACGAAGCTGAATTGCACCGCCTTCGAGGCGGCGCGTTGCTGGAAATGCTCGAGAGCCGCCCTGAAGAGGTGGAGGGCAGTTTTCGACAGGCCCTGGAAGTGGCTCGTGGTCAAGGGGCACTGTCTCTGGAGCTGCGGGCGGCCGTGAGCCTGGCTCGCCTTTGGCAGGCCCAAGGCAAGAACCGGGAAGCACGAGACTTGCTGGTCGAAGTCTACGGCAGATTCACCGAGGGATTCGACACCGCCGACCTGGCTGAGGCTAACGCGATTCTCCGCAAGATGGGAGAGGATCAAGGAGAGACCCGCGGTGCCAAGCTAAGGCTTGGGCAGGCGTAGCATTGGGCACCACGACACCCCGCCACCTGTCAGGGCGTCCCGCTTCGCACAGTCTGCGGCGTCTGCTCTGTAACATTCGGCAGATTCGGCGGCTGCTTCCGCCGCCGTGACGCGAGGAAGGTCAGCAGCGCATCCAGATCGCTGGGGCTCATATTGCCGACATAGGATGGCATGTTCACTGCGCCGCTGAAGATTCGCGTCGCCATCTGCTCGCGAGTCATGCGGTCGCCCGCGTAGGAGAGGTCCGGGCCCCGGATGCCACCGTAACCGGAAATGGTGTGGCAGTACTCGCATCCCTTCGCGTAGAACACCTTTGCGCCATCCGAGATGGGCCCGGTCGCCGCGCCCACGACCGAATTCGGCAGCGGCGGCGCGTCCAATCGCGGCGACCACGGCGCAAGCAGCCCCAACCGCCAGTAGTGTCCAACCAGGATCACGATAAATGCCACCAGGAGAATCGACCACGGCCGCCGGAGCGGGCTGCGTTCGCCCTTTCTCCCCACCAGCGGCAAGACGATGAGAAAAATGCCAAACGCAAGAGGGCCCAGGATGATGACCCAGCGTTCCATCCAATGCGGTATGAGCGACAGCAGGGCGAAGTACCAGAGGAAATACCAATCCGGGCGGGGCGACGCGTTGATGATTGTCGGGTCGGGCGGTTTGCCCAACTCCGGCGGGCCAATGAAGACTCCCAACAGGAAGACCGTCAGGATCACCAGCGCGCCGAAGAACAGGTCGCGCCAGGCCGCGTAAGGCCAGAACGGCAGACCTTCGTGTTGCAGCAACGAGTGATACCACTGCCGGTACGTGCGTGGGTCCACCGCCCGTCCCGCTTTCGGCGGCTCCGAGATGCCGTTGTAGAGAACCAGATAGAGGTGCAGCCCGATAAACAGAAAAATCGCGGCGGGTATGAAGAATACGTGGGCGGAGAAAAACCGGCTCAGGGTGGCGCCGCCAACGGTGCTCCCGGCCAGGATAAAATGTCCCAGCCAGTCGCCTATGAACGGTGTGCGGCCGGCTTGCTCCGCAGCCACGACGGCCGTCCAGAACCCGATTTGATCCCAGCGCAGAAGCTGCCCGGTGAAGGCCATCAGCACCGTGAACAGCAGCAGAGCGGCCCCGCTCAGCCAGTTCATCTGGCGTGGATACTTGTACGAGCCCATCAGATACACCCGAATGGTGTGGATGCCGATGAGGATAATCATCGCCGACGCGCCGAAGTGGTGAATCCCCCGCATGATCCGGCCCAGCGGACTGGAGGTGATGAACCGCAGGCTGTCGTAGGCCTGCCCCGATCCGGTGACATACGCGCTCGAGAGTGCGATGCCGGTAAACACCTGCACCATGAAGATGAACAGCGTGGCGCTGCCAAACACGTAAAGCCAACGGGACTTTTTGGCAGGCGGCACGGGATGGGCCACGATCCACCCGAGCGTCCTGGAAAAACCAGTCAGGTCGTCGAACCAGCGCCAGACAGCTCTCAGGATACGCACGGTGGAACCTCTACACGGTGCTGATGGGCAGCGGGCTGGCCAGAATCTGCACTTCGCCGTTTTGTACCCGCACCGGATACCGGACCAACGGCGTAGGCGGCGGCCCGGAGGCGACGCGCCCGTCGTTATAGAAGACGCCGCCGTGGCATGGGCACATGAACAGATTGGCCGACGGCAGCCATCGGACAGGGCAGCCGAGATGGGTGCAATTGATGGAAAATGCGATGAACTGCCCCCCATCCGTGCGACGCAGCCACGCGGCGGTCTTGGCGGTCACGCCGGCCCACGGCTCCGGCGAGGGGTCTACGAACGAGACTTCCACCGTCTGCCCGGGCGTGAATTCGTCCACCTTGCCCAGCGTGCGCCAAACCATTGGCTTCTTGCGCAGCCCGAGCAGAAACCCAATGCTCGGGACGGCAACCAGACCTGTGGCAACCGCGCCCGCCAGCAGGCCGGCTTGTGTCAGCCGGCGCCGGCTGCGGTCGGGCGGACCGGCCGGCGGACCGCCCGGAGGATCGTCCACGGGATCAGCCACGGGAGCACGAGGTGGATCGGGCGGCGGATCGTCAGGCGGATCATTCGCGCCGGCGGCCGCCGTGGATCGCGCTGCCATCGGAGCCTCGCTTCGCCGCCTCTCTCGATTCCAGATCACCACCTGGTAAGGCCGCCAGAGGTAACCGATTGGCAGGGGGAAGATGTGTACCAGCCGGCTGAACGGGATCAGCAGAATGGTCGCGAAGCCCCATATGAAATGGAACTGGATCATCGCGGGCAGCGCCGCCACCGTGCTGATGTCGGGACTCAGCGTCACAAGCGACCGCAGCCAGGGAACGGCCGTGCTCAGGTACCACAGCGAGCCCCAGCGGTCGAACAGAGCGATCGCGGCCCCGGTCAGCACCTGAACCAGCAGGAAGAACAGCAGCACCCAATCCATGCCGGAGGTCACGGCGCGCGTGCGCGAGTCGGTCGGCAACCGGCGGACGATCAGCACAACCAGCCCGAAAATCGTCCAGAACGCCAGCGCCAGGCCGGCCAGCTCGAAAACGGCCAGCCGGGCCGGCCCGCCCAGGATATATCCCGCCGCGCCGGGAAAGATCCAGCCGAAAAGGTGCGCCAAAAGGATCAGAGTGATGCCGTAATGCCACGGCACCGATCCCCAGAACAGCTTGTTGTTCTCCAGCAACTGTGACGAAAGGCTCGAGTAGGTATAGCGGTTCGTGAACCACCGGTAGAGACCGGCGCCCACCGCGGCGATCACAGCAAGATAGGGAAAAACGATGAAGAGGACGGTCTGCATGACAGATTTTCGAGCTCCGGGTTGTGAATTCCGTCCGGCGCGGCGTAGCGCAGCAGCGCGCGCAGCACAGCCGCGTAAGGGTTCGATTTCTCTTCGAGCAGCCGCAAGAGGCGCGCCGCGGCGGGGATCACGCACTGTTGCAGCAGCTCCTCCGTTTCCGGCCCCTGCGGCTCCGCATTCAGAAAACGCAATACCACCGGCAGGAAATCCGGGCTCTCGGCGCCGCAGGAAAAGCCGTGCTCGCCATACCGGTGCTTCAGCCGCGCCATGAACATGCTTCGCCGCCAGTCCTCGCCGAACAGCTGGTGGCCGATGTAGAGGCAGGTTTCCGGCTGCAGGTCAAAGGTGCGCGTATAGATTTCTTCCATCTCGCCCTGCGAGAAGCCGTGCAGCGCCTCGGCGAAAGGAGCCAGCGCCTGCGCCGCGGGGCCATCCGCGCCCGCGACGAAGGCCGCCGCCCTCGCCGGAAGATCGGGCCCCGGGTAGTCCAGTAAATCCGCCAGCGCGCCGTACATCGTCACAGGCCCCGATGCGGCTCGCGAATAAAGCCCATGCCGCCCCCCTGCTGCCGCTCCTGCGTGATCTCGACCAGGCCAATGGCTGCTTCCCGCGCGAACGGCGGGATTACGAACCGCTCGTCGAAGCCGGCGATGGAGGTTAGATAGTAGGTGTCCTGGATCTCCTGCGGCGTTGTCCGCGCCTCTTCCACGGCCTGTTTCGCCCGCTCGAGCGGAATATCGCCAACCGTCTGCGCGCGCATGTAAATGCGGCCCGCCATCAGCTTCCGGTAGACCGCCGCGATCTGTTCTTCATCGCCCGCCGTGAACAGGCTTGCCATGTAGCGAATCGGCAGACGCGCGCTTTCGAGCGAGCTGAAAAAATCCGTCGAATTCTCATACAGGCCGTCGTTCATGGACGCCATCACCGGCAACAGCGGCGGCACGTAGAACAGCATCGGCATGGTGCGAAACTCGGGGTGCAGCGGCAGGGCAAGCTTCCAGAGCTTGACGTACTTGTACACCGGCGATTTCTGCGCCGACTCGATCACCTTATCGTCGATTCCCGCCGCTCGCGCTTCGCGGACGATCGCCGGATCGAAGGGATCGAGAATCAGCTCGCGCTGGGCCTCCACAAGTTCGTGGTCCGCGTGCCGCGCCGCCTGCTCGATCCGGTCCGCGTCGTACAGCAGCATCCCCAGGTATCGGATCCGTCCCACACAGGAATGCATGCACGCCGGCGCCTGTTGCGTTTCCAGCCGGGGGTAGCAAAGAATGCATTTCTCGGCCTTGCCGGTGGACCAGTTGAAATAGACCTTCTTGTAGGGGCAGCCGGAGATGCACATCCGCCACGCCATGCATTTCTGGTTACTCACCAGGACAATTCCGTCTTCCCCGCGCTTGTAGATGGCGCCCGCGGGACACGCCGCCACGCAACTAGGGTTGATGCAGTGATTGCAGATCCGCGGCAGGTAGAAGTACACCAGCCGCTCGGCCTGGAACAACTGGGCCCGCTCCTGTTCGCTTGCGCCGGCGAGGTTGGGATCGTTCGCGGCATAGATCCCCGAGCCGCCCAGGTCGTCGTCCCAGTTCGGCCCCGCTTCGATTTCGAACTCTCTTCCCGTAATCTGCGAGATTGGCCGCGCCGCGGGCTGGTCGTCCCCGAGCGGCGCCTCGATCACGTTCGAATAGTCGTAGGTCCACGGCTCGTAGTAGTCGTCGAGGGACGGCAGCCTGGGGTTGTGAAACAGGTTCAGCAGTTCGCCCGGCCGGGTGTTCAGCTTCAGCTTAAGTTCTCCGCCGGACAGTTCCCATCCGCCGTGGTATTGCTCCTGGTCCTCGTACAGCGTCGGGTACCCGGTGCCCGGTTTGGTTTCGACGTTGTTCCACCACATGTACTCGGCACCCGGCCGGCTCGTCCAAAGGTTCTTGCAGGCCAGGCTGCACGTATGGCAGCCGATGCACTTGTCCAGGTGAAACACCATCGAAACCTGGCAACGTATGTTCATCCGCTCCTCTCCTATCCGAAGGGTGGGCGCTTCTCCAGCCGGTGCACGAGCACGTAGGTGTCGCGGTCAGACGCCGCCGGCCCGAGCTCGTTGAACCGGTAGGAGTGCTGCGCGTAGCCGCCGACCATCAAGACCGGCTTCAACCGCATCCGCGTCACGCTATTGGTCCCGCCGCCGCGCCGGTTCTTGCGCAGCGGCGACTTCGGGAAGATCGTGCGTTCAGGCGCGTGATAGAAAAACGCGATTCCCCGCGGAATGCGGGCGCTCACCACCGCGCGCGTGACGATTACTCCGTTATCGTTGTATGCTTCGACCCAATCGTTATCGGCCACGCCGATCTCCGCCGCGTCTTTGTCGTTCAGCCAGAAGGGCTCAATGCCGCGCGAAAGTGTCAGCATGCTGAGGTCGTCGGAATACGTGGTATGGATGTGCCACTTGCCGTGCGGCGTAAGGCAGTTCAGCAGGATCGACTTCCCTTCCGGCGCGCTCCGCACCAGGTTCAGCGAGTCCTCGACCCCGATCTTGGGCTTGAACACCGGCAGACTCTCGCCGAAGGCCCGGTATCCTTCGTGATCGAGGTAGAGATGCTGCCGGCCGGTCAGCGTTCGCCAGGGCACCCCGCGCTCCACGTTCAAACAGTAAGCGCTGTAGGCCCGGCCCCGGTTCAAAATGCCGGACCAGCAAGGGCTGGTGAGAATCCGGCGCGGCTGGCGCAGCAGGGCGTCGAAATCGTAGCGGATGGCGCGGCTCTCCTCGGCCAGGTCCGCGAGCCGCAGCCCGGTGTCGCGCTCCAGGTCCTGAAAACCGCGGTAGGCCACCTCGCCGTTGGTCTCGGGCGCGAAGTGGAGGACCATATTCGCCGCGTTCTGCGGCTCGACCAGCGTCGGATATTTTTCGCCGCCCCACTCGTACGAACCCGCGAGAGCCTGGAACTGCTCGTACAGGTCCGCGACGGGCATGTGAATCCCGTGCTCCTCGATACCGTGTTCCTTCAGCCGTGGCCCCAGCGAGCAGAACTTGTGATGTAGATTGACGTAATCCCGCTCGACCACATGCAGGTGGGGCATGGTCGTCCCGGGTACGGGTTCGGTTTCGCCCATGAACCACCGACGCACCTCGGTTTGCGCGATCTCGTCCCGCGTATCGTGCTGGAGCGGCGTCGTCACGATGTCGCGGAAAGGCTCCGGAAACTGAGACCCGGCCAGCTCGCTCACCTTCGCCGCCAGGTCGCGGAAAATGTGCCAGTCCGTCTTCGATTCCCAGCACGGCGGGACCGCCTCGCCCAGCGGGTGGATGTAGGAGTGCAGATCCGTGGTGTTCAGATCGTTCTTCTCGTACCACGACGCCGACGGCAGCACGATATCGGAATACAGCGCCGAGGTATCCATGCGGAAGTTCAGATCTACGACCAGATCCATCTTTCCGCGCCGCTCCGGCTCGCGCCAGACGATATCCTCCACGGAGTCCTTCGCCGCCTCGCCGGCGATCGCGTTGTCGCTGGTCCCAAGGTAGTGCTTCAGAAAGAACTCATGGCCTTTGGCGCTTGCCAGAATGGCGTTGGCGCGCCAGATGAGCCAGACGCGCGGCCAGTTCTCCGACGCGTCCGGGTCTTCCACCGCAAAGCGGAGGCGGCGGGTCCTGAGCTGATCCACCACCCACGCTGCGATTTCCTGCTCGGTGTGCGCCCCGGCCGCCTCCGCTCGCCGCACCACTTCCACCGGGCTCAGATTGAATTGAGGGTGGAACGGGAGCCATCCCATGCGCACGGCGTCAACCTGGAAATCCATGGTGTGCCGCCGCGCGAAGGGACCACCCGGCGGCAGCGCCTCCACACCGCTCTTCTCGTAGCGCCACTGATCGCTGTGCACGTAGTGATAGGACGGCCCGTTCTGTAGCCGGGGGTGGCCCGTCCAATCCGCCGCCATCGCCAGCGGCGACCACGATGCCGCCGGAACCACCTTCTCCTGGCCCGTGTAGTGGTTCAGCCCGCCGCCGTTGACTCCGATGCAGCCGCAGGTCATCAACGCGGTGATCATCGCGCGGTAGTGCAGGTTGGCGTGATACCAGTGGTTCACCCCCGAGCCCACGATCACCGTGCATTTGCCGCCGGTTCTCTCGGCGGTGGAGGCGAACTCGCGGGCAAATTGGATCACGGTGTTGCGCCCGATTCCGGTAAACTTCTCCTGCCATGCCGGCGTGTACGGCCGCGCGGCGTCGTCGTAATCGGCCGGATACTCGCCCGCCAATCCGCGGCCGATTCCGAACTGCGCCATCAGCAGGTCGTACACCGTGGTCACCGCCACGCTTCCCGAAACCGTCTCCAGATACTTCCCCGGCACGCTGCGCTGGTACGATCTGCCTTCGCCGAATTCGGTGAACCGGACCGGCAGCTCGGCCTCCCTTCGGTCGAGCAGGGTCAGGGCCGGTTCAATTGCCGACCCGTCCAGTCCGTCTTTGGGCTCCAGGTTCCATTGGCCTTTCCGCTCCTGCCAGCGGAACCCGATCGCTCCTTGCGGCATGCGCGGCTCGCCGCTTGCCGCATCGAGCACCAGCAGTTTCCAGTCGCCGTTCTCAACGTCGCGATACCGCGCGAGCCGGTTGGCGCGGAGAAACCGTCCCGGCGTGTACGCGTTGCCGTCCGGGTCCAGTTCCACCAGAAACGGGCTGTCAGAGTACCGTTTCAGGTAGTCCACGAAGTAAGGCGTCCGGCGCGCCGCGTGGAACTCCTGGAGGATGACGTGATCTACCGCCATCCACAGCGCGGCGTCCATGCCCGAATTCACCGGAATCCACCAGTCGGCATACCGCGCCACCTCGCTGAAGTCCGGAGACGTGACCACCAGCTTCGCGCCGTGGTTTCGCGCTTCGGCTGCAAAATGAACGTCCGGCGTTCGGGTCATGTTCAGGTTGCTGCCGGCGGTGACGATGTACTTGCTGTTGAACCAGTCGGCGCTCTCGGCGACATCCGTCTTTTCGCCCCAGGTTTCCGGCGAGGCCGGAGGGAAGTCCGCATAGAGGTCGTAGAAACTTAGCAGAGGCGCGCCGAACAGCTGCAGGAAGCGCGATCCCGCCGCGTAGCTGACCATCGACATAGCCGGGATCGGCGAGAATCCGACTACGCGGTCCGGCCCGTATTTTTTCGCCGTGTAGAGCAGCGACGCCGCCACGATTTCGAGCGATTCTTCCCACGTGCTGCGGCGGAAGCCGCCCTTGCCGCGCGCCGCCTGATAGCTGCGCCGCCCCTCGGCGTTCTCGACCACCGCCGCCCAGGCGTCCACCGGGTCGGCGTGCCGTGCCCGCGCCTCGCGCCACAAGTCCGCCAGGATCCCGCGCACGTATGGATACTTGATGCGCAGCGGACTGTAGACGTACCAGGAGAACGTAATGCCCCGCGCGCAGCCTCTGGGCTCGTAAAACGGCAGCCCCGGTTCGAGCCGCGGATAATCGGTCGCCTGCATTTCCCAGGTGACGATGCCATCCTTGACGTGCACGATCCAGGAACAGCCGCCGGTGCAGTTCACGCCATGGGTGCTGCGCACGACACGGTCGTGCTGCCAGCGATTTCGGTAGAAGTCCTCCCAAGTGCGCGCACTCGGATCGACGAGGTCCTTGATCCAAGTCATCGTCTCGCGGCCCCCGCCCGCTCAAGCAGGGCGCGCCGCACCGAGCGGACGCGGCCACGCCCTTTCACCCACGTGATACCCAGCAAAACGGCGAAACCGATCGCGCCGATGATCCCCAGACCGCTCGTGACGTTCTCAACCGGGTTCCGGTCGGCGCTCTGGAAGAACGCAGTGAGATCCTGCTGCTCCCGCGGCGTAAGAGGCCGCGTCGAGAACAGCGCATTCATCGCGGGAAAGTACAAAGTCCCAAGCGTCGCCTGCAAGGCCGCGGGACCGAGCTTGGAATACTCGTGAGTGAGGTCGGGCCCCATGTTCCCTCCCTTGGGAAAAGGCAGGCCCGCCACGGTGTGGCAGGAAGCGCACGCCGGACCTCCATTTTGGAAGCGCGTCTGACCGGTGAACAACGCTTCGCCGTTGCCGGCGGATCCCTGTGCGAGCGCTTCGGCAGCGGCACCAGCCGCGAGGAGTACCAGTAGCCTGATCAAAGTCCCGCGCCCCGCTCGTGATCCCGACCCCAGAGCGGGTCCCCCTCAGTGACTTTCTGCTACAAGAATACCGCGAGCGGTTGCGCATCGCTCTGGGGTGTGCGGCGCTACTGTCCAGCCGACTCCATTTCGATTGCGCGTGGAAACAGAATGCGATCTTCGAGGTCGGAGTGGGTTTTCAGGTCCGCTTCCATCGCGGCCAGGCGCGCGCGGATCTCGATCGGGACCGCAGACCTGCGCAAAACCTCGCCGAGCGCGTCCAGACAGCGCCGGGCAAACTCATGCTCGGCTTCCATGACTCCGATCGGATGCGCTATCGACCCGAAGGCCTGCCGTGGAGTTTTCTCACCGCATTGGGCGGCCTTCTCGATTTCCTCGATCATCGGAAACAGAACGTCCTCTTCCTTCTTGAGGTGCCCCTCCAACTCGACCCGGAACCTCCGGAATAGCGCCCGGCTGGACTGCGCGGCGCCGGCGTGCTCTCCGGCGGCCGCTGTGCCCCACTCCGCGAGCATACGCTCGATTGCCGGCAACTCCACGCGCAGGAAGGCGTGGTGCTTCCCCACTATATGCTGGATCAGCGCCGAAAGCGTCGAGCCGCTCCAAGCGCTTTCGGACACTCCCATACGCGAATGTCCGGCTAGACCCGGCCTGAGGACGGCCATGCGATGGTGAGCAGAAACGCGCTGTCTTCCACCGCTTCGACGTCGTGCGGAACAGCGCGATCGAGGGCGAGAACGTGTCCGGCTGAGAGATCCACTGTCCGGCCTTCCACGCGCATCCGGATATGTCCCCTTATGGTGTGCACCGATACCGGACCAGCGGCATGATGTTCATGCAAGTGGCTGCCGGCACGGAGGACGGTAAGGACAATCCGGAAATCCGCGTACTTCACGATCGTTTGGGAATCGCGCCCCGCCTGCCAGTTCTTCTCAAGCATCAACCGCTCAATGCATTCGTTGACATCGAATGCAAGAGCCGGCGCGCCGGTTGGTTCCGGCGTTCGCACCGGCGCTACGCCCGCGCCGCGAGCTTCCGCCAGCCGGCCAACGGCTCGTTCCAATGTGGCCGGAAACGCCTCCATACGTTCGTGGACGCCCGGATCAATCTGTGCCTCTACTTGATCAAACCCCTCTACCAGTTTCCTTTGGTCCTCGGCGGGCAGAACCCTGTTCGCCAGCGGGAGGAGCAGGTAATCTTCCTTCCAGATGTGGCGGGGGTACAAATCGACGAGGTCGCGAAGGGTTCGGATCAGCAGTGGTTTGGCCGCGGCCGGTCCCTCTGCTTTATAGGATTGCACCGCTTCGGCCAGTTGAGCACCCAGCGCCCTTCCCCTTTCATGCTCGTGCTCCAGCGCACCAATTGGGCAGCCGCCGGATGGGATTCCTTTGGCCTCCAACATCGGAAACAACCATCGATCTTCTTTTGAGTGATGGCATTGGTCCATATAGACCTGCAGAAACGAAAGCAGGCCGTCCAGAGTCTGCGGCTCTGGATCGGACCCGTGCTCCAGTTCTTCCGCAAGCCTCGTCATGGCCGCGACCACCCTGTGGATCACACGGTGCTCGTGCTCCAACGTCTCAGTTGCCACCCATGCGGTTTGCCCAGTTCCATGCTCGTGCGGCATTGGCCTCCTCCTCTTATCCCTGCTTCAATTATCGAACGTGTGGGAGGCGCTTCCTCGCGCGAGGTTGCGCATCGGCAGCCTGCGTGCTCTGTTGATCCGGCGGCTGGGCCGGAGTTGACTTACATCGGGTAAGGTGGAATTAGAGATGCTCACAGACACTTTCTTTGAGGTCCTACGCCACGAGGGCGTGGCCGCCATTGCGACGCTTGGCGCCGAACCGCACCTCGTCAACACCTGGAATAGCTATATCCAGGTGACGGATGGCCGCCACCTGCTGATCCCCGCCGGAGGGATGCATCAAACGCAGAAGAACGTCGCGAGGAATCCCAAGGTGCTGCTCACGGTAGGCGCGCGGGAAGTGGCCGGAAAGCGGGGCCAACCGGGCACTGGTTTCCTCGTCGCCGGAACCGCCGAATTTCTCTCGGAAGGCGAAGACTTCGACCGGGTAAAGACAAAGTTCGGTTGGGCGCGCGGGGCGCTCAAGATCGCAGTCGAAAGCGCAATCCAGACGTTATGAAGTCTTGCGCGCTCATAGGGCCCGCTTCGGATGAACGCCGCCGTCGATTGCGCCGCCAGTCCTCCTGTACGCTCAGGAGAGACGGCAGCCGTCGGTCCCATGCAGACAGAAGTGACCGAAACAGACCTGGTGTACATGCGCCGGTGTATCGAACTGGCTTGCGAAGCCAGGAGCTCCGGGGATCATCCGGTAGGGGCGCTGGTGGTTCGTGATGGTCAGATTCTGGGCAGCGGCGCCGAGAGCACCCGGCGATTGTTGGACGTCGCCGCGCACGCGGAAGTCGAAGCCCTACGGGCAGCCTGCCGGAAGGTGGGAACCCTCGATTTGCACGGCGCGACTGTATACACCACGGTGGAGCCATGCTACTTGTGTTCGTTCTCGATCCGGCAGCTTGGTATCGCCCGGGCGGTGATCGGCCGGGCGTACCCCGAAGCCGGAGGGGTCTCCTCGCGCCACCCGATTCTTTGCGATCCGAACTTCACCTGCTGGGGCCCGCCGCCAATAGTTATCATGGGCGTCCTGGTGGAGGAGTGTGAGGCTTTGTTCGCACGCCGCTGAAATCGGATGCCGGCCCAGCGCGGACCGGGGCGCTTCACCTAGTTCCCTGCCGCGAGGCGGTCGGCGAGGAGGTCCGGGAGCCCGGCGGCGCGGATCTTCCGCTGCGCACTGCGGACGTCATAGGCGGTGCGGCGGTATTCCACCAGGCGCGCCATGGGGTCGTAGAGCAGGTAGGCGGCGCGCGGGTCTCCGTCCCGGGGCTGGCCGACCGAGCCGGGGTTGATCAGGTACCAGGAGTCGGGATCGAGCTCGAGCGTGTCGCGGTTCTCGATACGCTTGACGCCGGCCGGGCGGCAGAGGAAGCCGCCTTGCAGGTGGGTGTGGCCGAAGAGCGAGATGCGGCGGTCGAGGTAGCGGCGGATCTGCTCGACGGCGGGGGCCGAGGCAAGGTATTCGTCTTCATCGACCGGCGAGCCGTGCAGGATTTGGAACGAATCCAGGGCGAGGGGCCCTTTGGGCAGGGCGCGCAGGTAGGCCAGGTTTTCTTCCGTGAGCATGCGGCCTGTCCAGCTGGCGGCGGCGCGCGCGACGGGGTTGAACCACTCCAGATCGTCGAGGCCGGCGCAGGCCTTGTCGTGATTGCCGCGCACGACGGCAGCGGCGTTCGCGCGCACCCAGTCCACTACCGGGTTCGGTTCCGCGCCGTAGCCGACCAGGTCGCCGCAGCAGATCACACGGTCGTAGGCTCCGCGCGAATGGCGCAGTACGGCATCGAGCGCTTCCCAGTTGGCGTGTATGTCGCTCAGGACTAAGTAGCGCACAGGCGTATGAGGGCGACCTCGGGCGGCGCGCCGACGCGCGCGGGCACGCCGACGGTTCCGATGCCGCGCGTGACCCAGATGGATGATGGGCCGTTGCGGTAGAGCCCGTAGACGTACCTGGTGAAGAACCGCGCGGCGTTCAGCGACTGGTTCAGGATCTCGACGTTGACCTGCCCGCCGTGCGTGTGGCCGGCGAGCGTCAGGTCCCAGCCCTGGCGGGCAGCGACGTCGAACACGTCCGGATTGTGCGAGAGCAGGATGTTCGTCGCTCCGGGCACGATCGCGCGCTCGGCGCCCGGCAGGTAATCGCCGCCCATCCTCTGGTAATCGACGCCGGTGACATTCAGTATGGAACCGCCGAAGCGGAGGCGGCGGGATTGGCGGCGCAGGAACGGGATGCCGAGGCGCGCGCCTTTCCGCGTGGCCTCGTCCTCGGCGTGCGCGTAGATTTCGTGATTGCCGAGGCAGCCGAGGATGCCCGCTTCGGCGCGCAGCTTGGAGAGCTCATGCAGGCAGGCGTCGAGCGGATCGCCCGCCGCGGTGATCAGGTCGCCGGTTACGACGGCCAGGTGCGGCTTCAACTCGTTCGCCATCGAGACCGCCCACGCCAGTTCCGCCTCGCTCAGGAACGGGCTCAGGTGGATGTCGCTCAGATGCGCGATGCGCAGCCCGTCGAGGTCCTTGGGCAGGTTCGCGATGGGCACACTCACCTCGCGCACGCGAAAATCCTTGCGCTGGACGAGGATTCCGAAACCCATGACGGCGAACGGCGCCGAGACGAACGCGGCGCCGGCCGCGCGGATCAGGCCGCGGCGCTGGGGGCTGAAATCGGGCACGCGCCGCCACAGAGCCAGCACGGCGCACGCGCCGAGCGAGGCGAAGCTCCACGCAAGAGACGTCCCGCGCGCCCAGTAGAGGAGCGCCGAGGAAGGCAACGAGCGGTGGACAATCGGGAAGTTGCCGGCCACGCCGAGGGCCGCGAACACCGCGAGCAGCACGGCGAGCACACGGACGCCGCGGCGGAGCCACGCGGAACGCTTCACCGCTTCGAGTTCCGTAAGCCAGCGAGCGAACCGGAACTGAACCCAGATTACGGCCGCGAGAAAGACGAACTCCGGAAGATGTTTCCAGAGGCGCGAAAGGAAATAACTCACTTCGTTCTTTTCATTGTATGCGAAGCAGCACGCCCGCTCCCGGAGCGAGCCAGTCCATCTCGCGGCCGAAGGGTTCTTCCTTGCCGGTGTAGGGCGAGACGCGCGTGAGCTTCGCGCCTGCCTGCCGCAGCTCCACAGAGAACCGGAACGAGTTGGCCAGGTCTTTGTTGACGATCATGATGTACGGCCGCGCCTGTGCGTCTTCGAACTCGCCCACCAGGAACCGCGGCGCGGCCGGCGTGCGCACCAGTTCGTGCTGCCGCATGTGGACCGCCTTGACGAGCCTGCTCTCGCTCAGCGGGAGGCCTTTTTCGGGGACGTCCGGGAAATGGTACACGCCCGTGCTGCGCAGCTTCGCCATGGCCGGCGCGAGCATGCGGATCTGGTTGTTGATGCGGCGCAGCATGTCCCACGTCGCGGTCTTGTTGCCGAACTGATCGATGGCCGCCAGGCGGTAGTTTCCGATCTCGGGCGCGAAGTAAGTGAAGTACTGGATTCCGCGGCCGCCGTAGGCGAGGGTGCTGTAGACCTGTATGTTGAACGTGGCGTCCGACGGCTCCATGTAGTTGAAATGCGCGTTCGCCAGGATGCAGTTCCAAAACGGGGTCTTGGTCTCGAGGCTCGCGCGGCGGACCATCTCGAGGTTATTGAAGAACGGCTCGTGCATCTCGCCGTTCACCAGCGAGTAGTTGTCGTAGCTGAGGAACGGCTGGCCGATCGTATCGACAAGCATCTTCACGTAGGCGTCGTAGGTCGGCGTGCCCATACGATCGGGGCCGACGCGATAGGGGAACAGGTTGACGTAGGGCCATTTGCCGGGCATGGCCTGGCGCATTATGGCCGAGACCTTGCCCATGCCGGGCATCAGGGAAGCGTGCGGCTCGTCCTGAAGGAAGAAGCCGAGGGCGGCGGGACTGGAACCGATCTCGCGGGCCAGACTCTCGACGTTCTTGCGAATCTCGGCGTCCGGGGGCATCGCGGTCCAGTTGTAGCCGTTCACGCGCGGGTCGGAGACGAAGCAGGTGAGCCCGGCGGCGGCCACGCGCTCCAGATCGGAGACGTTGCAGAATCCGGAAATGTTCAGGCCGGCCTCGCGCATGAGGCGAAGCTGCTCGGGGTCGGAGGGAGAATCACCCCACGCCATGACGGCAAAAGCGCGGGGATCGGGCGCCTGGGCGGAGGCGGCAAGCGCAAGCGCAAGCACGAGCAGTAAGGATCGCATCCGGACATGATATCTTCAGCGGGCCGCTGCCAGGGGGCGCGCTACAATCGAGTCATGTCGCTGATCGTAGTGGGCTCCGTCGCTTACGACGGAGTGGAAACGCCGCACGGACGCGTGGAGCGCATGCTCGGCGGCGCGGCCACTTATATCTCGCTCGCTGCGAGTTTTTTCACGAAGGCCGGGGTGGTCGCGGTGGTGGGCGACGATTTCTGCCAGTCCGATTACGACCTGCTGGCCGGGCACGGTATCGACCTCGAAGGCCTGGAGCGCGCGCCGGGCAAGACGTTCTTCTGGTCGGGCATTTACTCGCCCGACATGAACGACCGCACGACGCTGCGCACCGACCTGAACGTTTTCGCGAACTTCGATCCCAAGGTGCCCGAGCACTTCCGTTCGCAGCCCTATCTGCTGCTCGGGAACATACAGCCCGCGCTGCAGCGCTCGGTGCGCCGCCAGATGACCGCGCCCAAAGTGGTGGGCGGCGACACGATGAATTTCTGGATCAACGAGACGCGCGAGGAGCTGCTCGAAACGCTGAAGGACTGGGATTTCCTGCTCATCAACGACTCTGAGGCGCGGCTGCTTTCCGGCAAGCACAACCTGCGCCACGCCGCGCGTGCGATCTTCGACATGGGCCCCCAAACGCTCGTCATCAAGCGCGGGGAATACGGAGCGATCCTGTTCCGGCCCGAGGGGCACTTCATCGTTCCCGGCTACCTGCTCGACGACGTGTTCGACCCGACGGGCGCGGGCGATTCCTTCGCCGGCGGCTTCTTCGGATACCTGGCGGGCTGCGGGCTCGATCTCAGCGACGGGAAGTCGGGCCTGGCGGAGCTTCGCCGCGCCATGATCTACGGGTCGGTGATGGGAAGCTTCTGCTGCGAAAAGTTCGGCGTGGACCGTTTTCGGAACCTGACCCGCGCGGAGATCGATGCCCGTTACAACGAGTTCAAGCAGTTCACCGAGTTCTAAGCGCGCGCGGAGCGGGGGCGCGGGCGGACGGGAGCGAGGCATAGCGCGCGGAAAGCAGGCGGCATCCCGGACGGCGCCGCTGGCGATGGCGGCCGTACTGGCCGCGCTCAGCATCGCCGCGATCGCGTTCTTTTTCCACCAGGGCACGATCCTCTACTACGGCGACGCCACGGCGCACATCAACATCGCGCGGCGAATATTCGACTCGCGCACGCCGGGTTGGTCGCAGATCGGCACGGTGTGGCTGCCGCTGCCGCACATTCTGATGCTGCCGTTCGTCGGCGTGGACTGGCTATGGCGGACGGGACTGGCGGGCTCGATTCCGGCGGGCGCGTGCTTCGTTGCCGCGGGAGTCTTCCTGTTTCTCGCCGTACGGCGCGTGTTCGACGGCGCGGCAGCCGCGGCGGCGTGCCTCGCCTTCGCGCTCAACCCGAACCTGCTCTACCTGCAAGCGGTCCCGATGACCGAAGTGGTGTTCATGGCGTCGCTCGCGGCGACGCTCTACTTCACGGTGCGGTTCCGCCAGACGCAGGGGCGCGGCGCGGTGTTAGGGGCGGCGGTCGCGGCCACGCTGGGCACGTTGGCGCGGTACGAGGGCTGGATCGTACTGCCGCTGGCGGCGCTGTACTTCCTGATTGCCGCGCGCGAGAAACGGCGCGCGACGGCGATGCTGTTCTGCGGGATTGCGGCTATCGGTCCGGTGTTCTGGGTCGCGCACAACTGGTTCTATTTCGGCAATCCGCTCGAGTTCTACAACGGCGTGGGCAGCGCGAAGGTCATGAACGCGGCCGGGTATCCAGGCAACCACGACTGGCGCACCGCGGCGAAGTATCTGACGCAGGCGATCCGGCTGTGCGTGGGAACGCCGCTCGAGTACCTGGCCATCGCGGGCGCGGCGATCGCGCTCATGCGCCGCTCGGTGTGGCCGCTGTTGCTGCTGGCGTCCACGCCGCTGTTCTACTGGATGAGCATGCACTCGGGCGGCACGCCGATCTTCGTGCCGCAGCTCTGGCCATTCTCGTACTACAACACGCGCTACGGCCTGAGCGCGCTGCCCGTGCTCGCGTTCGCCGCGGGCGCGCTGGCAACGCTCGCGCCCGGCCGGATACGGAAGCTCGCGGCGGCGCTGGTGGTGCTCGCGGCGGTCTCGCCGTGGCTCGGCTATCCGCGCATGGAGAACTGGGTCTGCTGGAAGGAATCGCAGGTCAACTCCGAGGCGCGGCGGACGTGGACGCGCGAAGCGGCCGACTACCTGCGCGCCAACTACCGCGCGGGCGACGGCGTTCTGACGACGTTCGGCGACGTAGCGGGCATCTACCAGCAGGCCGGGATTCCGCTGCGCGAGACGCTGAGCGAGTGCAACTGGCGTAAGTGGCAGGCCATCACCGAGGTGTCTTATCCGCAGCCGCGCGAGAAGTGGGCCGTTGCGCTCCAGGGCGACCTGGTGGCGCGAACGGTCGCCCGGGCCGCCGGCGCGGGGGCGCGATATGATTTGGTCAAGACCGTCATAGCAAAGGGGGCGCCGCCGGTCGAAATCTACAGGCGGCAACCATGAGCGTTCCATTTACGAAGGCGCACGGCGCCGGCAACGATTTTCTGCTTACATGGACCACCGATGCCCCGCGCACCGGATTGCCCGAGCTGGCTCGCGCCATCTGCGACCGCCACACGGGCGTGGGCGCCGACGGCTGGATGCTGGTCAAGGGCGCGAAGGCCGGGGAAGGGTGCGACGCTTCGATCCGCCTGTTCAATTCCGACGGCAGCGAGCCGGAGCTTTCGGGCAACGGCACGCGCTGCGCGGCCGCGTTCCTGCTCGATTCCGGAGTGGCGAGCGGCACGGAGCTGCGCATCGCAACCGGCGCGGGTATCAAGCACCTGCGCGTCATCGAGCGCGACGGACTGAAGTTTCAGTTCGAAATGAACATGGGCCGGCCCACTTACCAGGAAGCGAACCTGCGGCTGGCCCTCGAGCTGGCAGGCGGCGCGCGCGAGGTGACCGAGCTGTGCGTGGGCAATCCGCAATGCGCCGTGTTCGTGGACGATTTTGATTTCGACTGGCGCGCGATGGGGGCGGAGATCGAGGCGCATCCGCATTTTCCGAATCGCACCAACGTATCGTTCGTGCGGCGCGTGGACGCCCACACGCTCGACGTGCGGTTTTTCGAGCGCGGGGCGGGCGAAACGATGAGTTCGGGGACGGGCTCGACCGGCGCGGTGGCGGCGGCCATCCTGCGCGGCGCGGCCGAATCGCCGGTGCGCGTGCTCACGCCCGCCGGGCCGATCGATCTGCGCTGGGAAGGCGATATTTACCTCACCGGACCGGCGGTCATCACGGCCGGCGGCGAGTTCTACTACTGAACGGAAGGAACCATGCAAGAACTGAAACGCAAGATCGAGGCGCGGACGGCGCGCGCGGGCATCGTGGGCCTCGGATATGTCGGTCTGCCCCTCGGAGTCGAGTTCGCGAAGGCCGGTTTTCCCGTTACCGGAATCGACATTGGAGCGGAGAAGGTCGCCCGGGTGAACGCGGGGGATTCCTACGTCCTCGACATTCCGAGCACCACCCTCGGGCCGCTGGTCGCGTCGGGCAAGCTGAGCGCCACCACCGATTTTTCGGCGATCGCCAGCCTCGACACGATCAACATCTGCGTGCCGACGCCGCTGCGCAAAACCAAAGACCCGGACATGAGCTACATCGACGCGGCGTGCCGGGAGATCGCCAACTACATTCATCCGGGGATGTTGATCATCCTGGAATCGACGACCTACCCGGGGACCACGAACGAGTTCGTGCTGCCGCTGCTCGAGAAATCGGGCCTGCGGGTGGGCGAGGATTTCTTCCTGTGCTTTTCGCCCGAGCGCGTCGATCCCGGCAACCCGAAGTTCCAGACGGTGAACATCCCGAAGGTGGTTGGAGGCATCACGCCGGCGTGCACGGAACTCGGCTCGCTGTTCTATTCGCAGGCGCTCGAGCGCGTGGTGCCGGTGAGCTCGACGCGCGTGGCCGAGATGGTGAAGCTGCTCGAGAACACGTTCCGGATGATCAACATCGGCCTGGTCAACGAACTGGCACTGATGTGCGACCGCATGGACATCAACGTCTGGGAAGTGATCGACGCGGCGGCGACCAAGCCGTTCGGGTTCATGCCGTTTTATCCAGGGCCGGGACTGGGCGGGCACTGCATTCCGATCGATCCGTTTTATCTGTCGTGGAAGACGCGGCAGGCGGGCTTCGAGGCGCGGTTCATCGAGCTGGCGGGATACATCAACACGCAGATGCCGCACTTCGTAGTGGACAAGGTGCAGAACGCGCTGAACGACCACTCGAAGCCGCTGCGGGGCTCGCGCGTGCACGTCATGGGCGTCGCGTATAAGCGGGATATCGACGACCTGCGCGAGTCGCCCGCGCTTGACGTGCTGCACCTGCTCAAGCGGCGCGGCGCGCGTGTGAGCTACAGCGATCCCTATATTCCCCACCTGGCGGTGGACGGGCTCGACCTGTGCGCCGAGGCGCCGGAGAAAGCGGCCGCGGAGGCCGATTGCGTGGTGGTCGTGACGGACCACAAGGCGTTCGATTACGAGGCGCTCGTGAAGCAGTCGAAGCTGGTGGTGGACACGCGCAACGCGCTCAAGGGAATGTCGTCGGAGAAGATTGTGAGATTGTAGGGCGGAGCGGAGTCCGCCCCGCTCTTACTTCGAGGTCTGGAGGAACTCCCCGGTCGTCGCGTCCACGAAAACCGAGAAGCCGCTCGAGGAGACCGACTCGCCCCACACCACGCGCCACGCCGGCTGGGGGAAGCGCGAGGTCTGCTCGAGCAGGAGCAGCTTCGACATATTCGGGTGCTTGGCCGAGTAGTCCACCGCCTGCTTCTGCTTCGCGGCGGTTTCGTAAGCCGTGGTCGAATCCTTCTTGAACGCCTGGATGAGGAACGGCGTGAACTGCTTGCCGGGCGACCAGCTATCCACCGGGCCGCCGAACACTCCCTCGTGCAGATTGCTCTCCGGCGCTTCGATCACCGAATAGGTATAGCGCCGCGATTTCTGCTGCGACTCGGAAACGAACGTGGCTTCCCAGGCGCCCGATTTGCCCGGTTCGGCGGCGACGTCCTTCAGCGTGAGATTGGCGACGCGGAGGAGCTTGCAGTCCGGCGCCCAGGCGCGCGCCTGCGTGTACATCTTGTAAACCGCCGATAGCGCGGTGACAGGCTCGGGCGGCTTCGGCGGCTCTTTCGCCTTCTCTACGGGCTTGGGCGACTCGGAGCAGCCGGCGAGCAGAAGCACGAGCGGCAATGTGGCGATGATCGCTTTGCGCAATTTCATATCTTTCTACCTGAACCAGACATTCTAGCCCAAGTCCTGCGGGTGAGAGTTGGCCGGCGGGGGCCGCGGCGCCGCTACGCGCGGTCGAGGTTGAAGCTCTCGCCGAGGTAGACGCGCTTCACTTCCGGATCGCGGCCGAGCGCGTCCGGGCTGCCGGCGCGGAAGATGCGCCCGTTGTTGATGATGTATGCGCGGTCGGTGACCGCGAGCGTCTCCCGCACGTTGTGGTCCGTCACGAGAATCCCGATGCCGTTCGTCTTCAGCTCGTAGACGATCTTCTGGATCTCGAGCACCTGCTTGGGGTCGATGCCAGAGAACGGCTCGTCGAGCAGCAGGAAGTTTGGCTGGATCACCAGCGACCGCGCGATCTCGACCCGGCGCCGCTCGCCGCCCGAGAGCGCGTATCCTTTGTTGTGCCGCACCGTTTCGAGGCCCAGTTGCTCGATGAGTTGGTTCATCCGCGTGCGCCGCTCGGCGTTCCGCAGCGGCATGGTCTCGAGGATCGCCATGAGGTTCTCCTCGACCGAGAGCCTGCGGAAGACCGACGCCTCCTGCGGAAGATAGCTGATGCCCAGGCGCGCGCGCTGGTACATCGGAAGGTTCGTGATTTCCTGATCGTCGAGCGAAACGCGGCCCGAATCCGGGCTGATGAGGCCGACGATCATGTAGAACGACGTCGTCTTGCCGGCACCGTTGGGCCCGAGCAGTCCAACCACTTCGCCCTGCTCGACGTACACCGAAAGGTTGTCCACCACACGGCGCCCGCGGTAGGTCTTGCTGATTTCGAACGTCTGGAGCTTTTTCATTTGGGGATCGGGCGTCAGCGGCGGCGTAGGATGCGGGTCGTCACGGGTTCCTTGTCTGCCCCATTCACGAGGAGCTTATCGTTGTTCGCATAGTAGGTCAACTCCCGGCCGCGCGTGACGCCGCGCGCGCTGTCCACCAGCACGGGCTCGCCTCCGTTGAGGAGAATCCGCTCATCGGCGGCGTAGTATTCGGCGTGCTCGCCGGTGCCGGTGAGCGTGCGGGCGGGCTCTTTGCGGACGATCTCGACCGCGCCGTCGGCGATGGCATAGTCGAGCGAGGAATCGGAGTTGGCCTCCTTCAGAAATGCGCGCAGCTCGGACGCTTTCACGTCCATGCCCAGCCGCATCATGTGGACTCCGCCTGTGTAGTGCGCCAGGCGGTCCGCCTCGGTGTAGACGAGCGACGCGGCGTCGATGACGATGAACGCCGGGGCCTTTTCGGCCGCGTCCGCCTGCTTCTCCATGAACTGCGTGCGGACGTGCCCCCGCGCGCGAAGCTCGTGCCCGGCGCGGTCGATGTCAATCGTATCGGCCCAGATGCGGTTCGGGCCCTGCCAGGCGACGGCCTTGCCCTCGTAGCGGATCGCCTTGTTCCTGCCGGCGGTGGTCATCTTCTGCGCCTTGGCCTCGAGCGGCCGATCGTTGGCGAGCATGGCCGAAGACGTCCCCTTCTTATCGGGCAGGCGCGTAGAAACGACGTTGCCCCGGGCGTCGATGTCGCCGCTTTTCTGATCGAGCAGGATGCGGTCGGCCGAGGTGGCGCCGGTCCCGTCCCAGATGCGCGCGGACTGGTCGAGCGTGATCAGGTCGCGCGCTTCTTCGAGAATGGCGCGGTGCGCCACGGCGCGGCGCTCGCCCTCCTGGTAGCGGAAATCGTTCCACTGCTCCACTCGCGCAAGCTGGCCGGTCTTGGGGTCGAACTCGGCCTTCATATCCTTGCTCCACGTGAAGGAAGGCTCGGCCGCGGACTTTTTGGCGTTCTTCGGATCGGGATCGGTGCGGGTCGCGGCATTCGAGGCAACGAACGATTGGATGGCGTTATTCGCGCCGTAGGTTACGGTCATTCGGTCGGCGTCGAGCGTGCGGCGGCGCTGGCCCTCGCGGTTGGGCAGGAACTCGAGCCGCCCGGGCGCCTGCGTCTCCACCGTGGCCAGCTCGCGTCCGCCATTCCGCATCGTCAGCAGCACGCGCTCGCTGTGGACGACGCGGGTCTCGGCCGGAGGCACGTCCTTGCGCGCGACAGGCGCCGACTCGATCACGGCGTTGCCTGTGGCGAGCGCGTTCTTCAGCTCGCTCGCGCCGGAAGCGGTATCGAAGATCATGTCCACGCGGCGGCTGGTGATGTTCGTGCGCGCGGTCTGCGTGGTCGAAACCAGGTGCGCGTCCGGCTCCCCGGAGATCCGCTCGACCACGCCATCGTCGTCCATCCGCATGACGAAGTACGCGGCCGAGTATTCGAGATCGCGGCCCGGCTGGTGGTCCGTGCCGCGCGCCTGCTTGCCTTCCACCTTCTCGATCGCGCCGTCTTTCAGGCTGACGACGGTGTCACCGCCTTCGAGCACGCCCGTCTCGCGCGTGAGCCGCGACCACGGCCTGAGCAGCACGTAGGAGTCGCGCTCCTTGTAGGTCAGCTCGCCCGCTTCGATCTTCATGACCTTGGCTTTGGGGCTGCGCCCGCGCCAATAGAGCTCCACCTGGCTTTTCATGTAGATCTCGCGGATGTTGGGATCGTAGGTCGCCCCGACCGACCTGCCTTCGCCCTGCGCGAACTCGAAGCTCGCCGCGCGGTCGGTGGACACCTTGCCCGACTTGATGTCGTAGGTCACGCCGGAGCTGCGTATCTGAAGCAGACGCCCGTGCGGCACATCGCCGGCGGGGACGCCCATCGTGATGTTCACGTCGCCGTCCGAGTAAAGCGTGCCTTTGGACTGGTCGAAGGTGGCCTTGGCGCAGCGTATGTGGTCGTACTCGCGGCCTTCCTGCTTGTAGATGAGGACCTCAACCTCTTCGATCTCGACCGCCGAAGAAGGCGCATTGAGCTGCCGGAAGCGCTTGGCGCGCACCTCGACGATGCCGTGCGTGGCCTGGTCCTTGCGCCAGACCCAGCTCGTGGCAGCGGCGTCGGTGCCGGGAGGAAGCGTCTTCGGTGTCGGAGGGGACTGGCCCGCCTGGGTGATTTTCTGACGGTAATACGTGGCTGCGACCGCGCCGAGCATCAGTACGATGGCCAAGAGCAGCAGCCCGCGCGTGCTCCGCAACATGCTCAATTTACTATAGCAGGGCGGGCGCGCTAAGCTCGGGAAATGGACGACGCCGGACTGGTTCGCATCGTGGACGCCGCGATGGCCGAGGCCGCCCGAAAGGCCGGCGCGTGGCTCGTCTGCCGGCCCGGATGCAACGCGTGCTGCATAGGGCCGTTCGAGATCACCGCGCTCGATGCCGGGCGGCTCAGGCGCGGATTGGCGGAACTCGACGCGGCCAACCCCGAACGGGCCGAGCGTGTGCGGCAGCGCGCGGAAGCGCGGCTCGCGAAGTTCGAGGACGACGACCCCTGCCCCGCGCTCGACCCCGCGAGCGGCCTGTGCGATCTCTACGCGGCGCGCCCCATCACCTGCCGGACGTTCGGCCCGCCGGTCCATTGCGATTCGGGCGGCGTGGGCGTTTGCGAGCTGTGCTTCGAAGGCGCGACCGACGACGAGATCGCGGCGTGCGAAGTCGAGGTCGACCCCGAGGGACTCGAAGCCCGCCTGAACGAAGCGCTCGGGGGCGCGGGTGTAGCCAGCGTTGCCGCGGCTCTCGCCGGACCATGGCCGACTACGAAAAGATCGGACTGCTGACCGTACGCGGCGGCCGCGTCCTGCTGTGCCGCAAGAAGCACACGACGGCGCTGCTCATTCTGCCCGGCGGATGCGTGGAGCCCGGCGAGACGGCGCTCGAGTGTCTCGAACGCGAACTGGGCGAGGAACTGGGAGACGTTCGCGTGACGGGTCTTGAATACGTAGGCGCGTACACGGACGTTGCGGCCGGAAGCGGCGGGCGCAAAACAGTCCGGATCGAGCTTTACCGAGGCGATCTTACCGGCGACCCCGCGCCGCGCTCGGAGATCCGCGAGCTGGTGTGGTTCGGCGAGGACGGCGACCCGGCCGAGCTCGCCCCGAGCCTCTTCAGGAAGATCCTGCCGGACGTGGCCAGACGAGGCCTTCTGCCCTGGGCTCCTTCGGAACGAACAGACTGCCCTCGGTGGTGGGAACGATCCGCCTGAGCTCCCGCGCGAGCTGCGCGCCGGCGCGGCGGCCCGCGAGCGCGGCTTCGAACGCACGAGCAACGCGCGTTACCTGCCCGGCCGGCTCGTGCACGAATTCGAGCCGGAAGTGCCGGATTCCCGCGGCGCGCCACGCCTCGATGTGCGCGCTCGCCTCCTGCGCCTCGGCGCCGAACACCGTGTTGCGGCAGCCCACGTCCGCCATTACGGGATGCGCGCGGCCGCTCACGTCGCGCACGGCGACGCGATGCGTTTCGCACGGCCGGCCGCAATCGCGGTAGCTCGTGCCCGTCGAGAGAAACCGGCAGAACACGCAGTGCTCGGTGTGGAACACGGGCAGGTGCTGGTAGGCGATCGCTTCGATTCGGCCGGCTCCGGCGGCGCGCGAGAGCGCGGCTACCTGCGCGGCGTTCAGGTCGTGCGTGGGTGTGATGCGTTCGAGCCCGAGCGAGAGCAGCATGCCCGCCGTCAGGGCATTCGCAGCGTTGAGGCTGAAATCGCCGGTGAGGGCAGGGTGGTCTTTCTCACGCAGCGCTTCGAGCAGCCCGGCGGAGCGGACCAGAATCGGGCACTCGAGCCGCAGCAGGAAATCCTCGATGCGCTCTTCGCCCGGCTTCAGCACGCGCGGCGCGGCGATACGCACTGCGAGGCCTGCGGCTTTCACGCGCTCGACCGATGGGCGCAGGCCGTAGAGATCCAGATAGTCGAGGGTAATGCTGGCGGGGGCAAACGCGATGGCGGCGTCGAGTTGTTCGGGCGTGCGGACCAGCAGGTGCAACTCGGGCGGGCCGGGCTCGGACGCGGCTTCGGGCAGCCGCACAACGGTCTCGTGAACCTCGACCGCCGCGGGCGCGCTTTGCAGCTCCTGCAAGCGCTCCACTGCCTGCTGGCGCAACTGGTTGAGCACGGACGCGGGCCCGAAGGGCCGTCCGCCGACTTCGAGTTCGACGGACGCCAGTTCGTACGCGGTGTTGCCAAGGCGGCCGAACTGCGCGCGCAGCAGGTCTGCGGTGACGGCGTTCTTTTCCGCGCGCGCGAGCGGATCGCGCGAACAGACCGTAACGCGCACCTCGGGCCGCGCCGCAAGCGCCCACACGGCCTCGAGCGGCGCGCCCTCGCGCGCGGTCACTTGCACGCGCACGGGCTGCTTCGCGGTGAACGGGCGCACCGTTGAATCGAGATCGGGATCGTGCGTGCGCCACACGAGGTCGCCCGGGCGGATCCTGGAGAAATCGACGGCGCCGTTGCCGAATCGCAGCTCACAGTTCGGCGTAACTTCATAAACGCGCCCGCCCTCTTCCCGCTCTTCCGGACTGCGCCAGTCCGCGGCGTCGAACACCACGCCATCGCCCGGCTTCAGCGGCGACACGGCGTGCGCTCCGGCCGGCTCGAACACCACGGCATCGCCCGCGACCCGCGCCACCCGGCCCATCAAAACGCCGCGGTGCCGCGGCGCGCGCCCGCGCACGACCGCCTGGTGATTCGTGCCCATCAGAAAATGTGGCCCGAGCCCGCGCGAGTAGACCTGCTCGAGCTGGATCTCGGTAAGGGGGGCCACATCGCAAAGCTCGTCCACCGCTTTGCGGTACGCGCGCGTCGTGAGCGCGACGTAGTCCGCGTCCTTGTAGCGCCCCTCGATCTTGAGCGCGGAAACGCCGAGCCGGACAATCTCGGGAATCTGCCGCAGCGTGTAAAGATCTTCCGGAGAGAGCAGGTAGCGGGCGTCGCCGAGCAGCTCAACGCGGCCATCCACGATGAGTTCGTAGGGCAGCCGGCACGCCTGCGCGCACTGGCCGCGGTTGGCGCTGCGCCCGCCCCAGGCCTCCGACGAGAAGCACTGGCCCGAGTACGCCACGCACAGCGCGCCGTGGACGAAAATTTCGAGCTCGCAATCCGTCGCGTCGCGGATCGCGCGGATCTCATCCATCGAAAGCTCGCGCGCGAGCGTAACGCGGCCGGCGCCGAGCCGTTGCGCGAGCCGCGCGCCCGCCGCATTGGTCACGCTCATCTGCGTGCTCGCGTGCAGCGTGAGTCCGGGCGCGATCTCGCGCGCCAGTTTCAGCATGGCGAGGTCCTGGACGATGATGGCGTCCGCCCCCGCGCGCGCGATGGCGGCAAGGGCGCGCGCCGCCTCGTTCAGCTCGTCGTCGAAGACCAGCGTGTTGAAAGTGACGTAGCCCTTCACGCCGCGCCGGTGCAGCGTGCGCAGCGCCTCCGGCAGTTCCTCGAGCGTGAAGCCCACTTTGGCGCGCGCGCTGAAGTGTGTAAGGCCGAAGTAGACAGCATCGGCCCCGGCTTCGACCGCGGCGTGCAGTTGGGGCCAGTAGCCCGCGGGGCTCATGATTTCGGGCTTGGCGGGAAAAATGGGCATGCGACTGCGTTCCCTTCAGCGTACCGCGGAGGGAACTCAGCCTTCAGGGGCGTTATCTCTGTACGTTCACCACCGGCGCGCTGATCACCGGAGCAGGCGCCGTGGAGGCCGGCATCATTCCGGCGCGGGCGACCTTCTCGGCTTCGATGCCGATCGCCTGGTTCAGCGAGACCTCGACGCCCGAGCCGATGTCGAACCGCACATCGCTGCCGCGTGCGAGCATCGCGATCAGCGCGCCGGCGGCGATGCCCGAGAGCCCGCCGACGCCGATGCCCCGAACGCTCCCGCTCGCCGCGCCCGCCATGCCGCCGATCTGCGCGCCGGTCGCCGCGCCTTCGCCGATGCGCTTGAGGTCCGCGCCTTTCTCGGAATCGTGCTTGACCGTGCCCGGCTCCTTCATCCGCGACTCGGTGTTGCCGGGCACCTGGTCGATCGCGGCCGCCAGATCGAGCGTGTATCCGTTCGGGAAGATCAGCGTGGTCAGATGGAACCGCAGCTCGGCGCTTCCCTTGATGCGGCCGGCGCGCTTCGAGCTGTCGATCACGCCCTTCACGTAGGTGCCCGCCGGAATCATGATGATGTTGTCGATTACGATGGGGAACGTGGTTTGGGCGTAGATCGGATCACCGCTCTGCGCGTTCTTGGTCGATACGGCCTGGCGCAGTTGGATCGGGATCTTGGTGCCCGCCGGGACGATCCAGATGCCGTTGGGGTTCTGTTGAGGCGCGGAAGCCGGGGGCTGCGCAACGACTTCAGTCCGCGACTTCAGTCTCGGCTCTTCCGGCGCCTGCTGGCAAACCGCCGGGGCGGCGGCCAGCAGCGCCGCGGCGATGAGGATCCGCATAACCATAGCTCCGTGCACCAGTATAGTGAACGCGATGGACGCGCCGGAGCCGCGCCCGGTTTCGGCCGCGGCGCCGTTCATCACCGCCAGTGCCCGCGATGGAAGCGGTAACCGTGCCCATGGCGCTCCCAGCGAGGCGCTACCCACACCGCGCGCGGGCGCGGAGGCCGCACCCAGGCGCCGGGCATCCAAACCCATCGGGAACCGCGCAAATCGTAGTATCCATCGGTCCAGATGTATCCCGGACCGGGAGCGTAGCCGACGGGCCCGTAGTAGCGCACCGGCGGCGGGGGCGGTACGCGATATCCGTAGTAGTGCGGCCCTCCGCATCCGATCGCGGCGAGCGGAACGAACAGGACCACCGGCAGCAGCGCGCGCTTGATGTCCGGCATATGGGCCTCCTCATCAAATTGGACGAGTTCGCCGCCGCCCCGCGTTTCGGATTCCTACCGGTATTCCGACTCCGACTCCCTCCGCCTCTGACCGTTTCAGCCAACCCTTTCTCCACAGCGCCACGTACACAACCGCCAACACCACGTACGTCGCTGCCCAGAACCACGGCGTCCACCAGGGCACGCCGTTCACCCGCACATCCGACACCGGCCAGAGGAAGCGTGTGGCGTAGTACGAGTAGCTGTGGGTAGGAATGTCGATCAGGATGTGCAGCAGCCACCCAAGCATCTCCCACACCACCCGGCGCGCCACGATCGAGGCCGCGGCGAAAGCCAGGGCGAACACGAGGAGGCTGTGGCCAGCGGGGTACAGCGGTACACCCAGGTGGACGTGCGGTGCGCCCGGCGAGATCACCTCGCGGCCACGGACGACCAACAGCACCAGTCCGGCGACGACTGAAGGTCCGAACGCCAGCACGTCGGGGAACACGCCCCACCACACTGCCCACTTCGTGCGGATGCGGGCGGTGGTTGCTCGGCTGGCGGTAATCGCTCCGGCGGCAGTCCACAACCCGTGCGCGAGGATTTCCATCAGTTTGGGTGTAGCGCACGGCGCGGGGCGGCGCAACCGGAAATCAGCCCGCTCAGCCATCGCACGTCCGGCGAGGGTTTTCACCAGTTCGGCGGGCCGGCACGGTTGTCCAGAAAAGGTGACATCAAGCGTTGCGGTTATACAGGCCTCGACCAAAGACGGTTCCCGCAACTCCCAGCGCGGCCGCCGCGATTCCTAGAAGCCACGTCCGGTGGGTGGTCGCCCAAAACTGAGGGCTGTGTGCGTGTGCTCTCGTGGTAAAGCTTCCGCGTGCTCCGAAGTCGCCGGGTACCGGCTCGAACAGATTGTCGGGCCGGCCTGGGGTAACGGGGTCGTCCGTCTGTTGTGAGTCGTATCCGGTCTTGCCAAGGTACCGGTCGAGCAGGCCCGGAACGAGTTTCGTGCCGAGAATCGACACCACGGTCGGCAAACCCACATACAGCTCACGGCGCCGGTGGTTGGCAGCCCAAAAAACGGCCTCCGCGCCGAGCTCCGGCTCGAAGATGGGCGGCACGGGTTGAGGGTGATTGGGCAGACGGGAACGGCACCAGTCGAACTGCGGTGTGTTCAGGGCCGGCATCTGCACCATCGCCAGGTGGACGTGGCTGCCACGATGGAGCAGCTCGGTGCGGATCGAGTCCGTGAACGCCCGAATTGCCGCTTTGGCGCCACAATAGGGCGCCTGGAGCGGGATGGATCGGTATGCGAGCGCGGACCCGACCTGGACCACAACACCGCGATCGCGCGGTAGCATCCGTGTGAGCGCGGCCCTGGTGCCGTGCACCGTCCCGAGATAGGTCACCTCGGTCGCTCGTCTGTACTCCTCCGGACGGATCTCCAGAAACGGAGAGAAGATCGTGACCATCGCGTTATTGACCCAGACATCAATCGGGCCGAACTCGCGTTCGACGGCCTCCGCGGCATTCTCCACCTGCTCGGCGTCGGCGACGTCCGTTGGCAGAGCGAGCGCCGCGCCGCGTGCTCGTTCGACCTCGCGGCGCGCTGCGTCGAGGCCCGCTTCGTCCCGCGCGAGCAGCCCGATGTGGGCCTTCTCCCTCGCAAACCGCCTGACGATCGCGCGTCCCAATCCCGCGGCGGCGCCGGTAACAACGATTACCTTGGGCTTTTCAGTCCCGGTTTCGTGGCGCTTGCGGCCGGTCGGGTCCATCAGTGTTCCCTCCGATTCAGCGCCCAGTAGAGCGCGCCGCCGGCGAGCGCCGCCCCGGCCATTGCCCCGAGAACCTTCCCGCTCAGCACCGGCGCGGAGCCGCCATCCTCCATGGCCAGATAACGGCGCTCGGGGTACTCGCCCTTGGCGCCCTGGATGCCCTCTCGCAGCGCCATCTGAAGCACCTGGGCAAGATGCAGCGCCCGCCGGCCGGTGGTCTGCCGGATTTGTTCCTGGCAACTGAAGCCGTCGGCGATGATCAGGGTGTCCTTGGCCGCGTCGCGCACCGCGGGCAGCAGCACCCGTTCGCCGCAGCGGATGGAAATCTCGTACTTCTCCGCTTCGAACCCGAAGCTGCCGGCCATGCCGCAGCAGCCGGAATCGAGCACCTGGAACTCGAGCCCGATTGACTTCATGAGTTTCTCTTCCGCATCCAGTTTCATGACTGCCTTGTGATGGCAATGGCCGTGAACGATCGCCTTGCGGTACAGGTTCGGCGGTTTGTACCGGCGCGCCGCTTTGAGAAGAAACTCGGAAAGGATGAAGGTCTGGCCGGAAAGGCGGATCGCGTCGTTGTCGTGTGGAAGAAGATTGCGCAGCTCATCGCGAAATACCGCCACGCAGCTGGGCTCGAGCCCCACAATGGGAGTGCCGTTGCGAATGGCGGGCCGCAGCGCGGCGATCGTGCCGCTGAGCACGCGCTCAGCCGTGTCGAGCATGCCATAGTCATACAGTGGGCGCCCGCAGCAGACGTCCTGGCGCGGAACCAGCACGTGGTATCCGGCGGCTTCTAGCACCTCGACAGCCGCTTGCGCCGTGCGGGGGTGGAAGTAGTTGTTGAACGTGTCCGGCCAGAGAATGACCTCGGGGCCGCCGGTGTTCTTCGGCGCGCGGCCGCGGAACCAGTCCTTGAAAGTGCGCGGCGCGAATTTCGGCATTCGCCGGTGCTGCGAGATCCCGCCCGCGGCCTTAACGAGATTGCTCAGCCCGGGGGTCTGGGTGAAGAAGTTGGCCATGTGCGGGGCCCTGGCGGCCAGGCGCGCCCAGAACATGATCAGGCCCATCGCGTAGGCGTGGCGGGGCCGGCGGCGGCCCTCGTAGTAGTGCGAGAGGAACTCCGCTTTGTAGCTCGCCATGTCTACGTTCACGGGACACTCGCCCTTGCAGCCCTTGCACGACAGGCAAAGATCGAGCGCGTCGAAAACCTCCTCGCTCTTCCAGCCGTCCTGGATGACTTCGCCTTGCAGCATTTCGAACAGCATGCGCGAGCGGCCGCGAGTCGAATGCTGTTCCTCGTAGGTGGCCATGTAGCTGGGGCACATGGTGCCCCCCGTTTCGCGCCGGCATTTGCCCACGCCGACGCAGCGGTCTACCGCGCCGCTCCAGCCGCCTTCTTCCGGGAAATGAAAGTGCGTCTTGAGATCGGGTGGATGGTAGTCGGTTCCGTGCTTCAGGTTCTCGTCGATGCGGTAGGGATACACGAGCTTGCCGGGATTCAACCGGTTAAGCGGATCCCACAGCGCTTTGAATTCCTGGAACGCGCGGATCATCTCATCGCCGAACATGATCGGCAGCAGCTCGGCGCGGGACTGGCCGTCGCCGTGCTCGCCCGACAGCGAACCGCCCATCGACACCACCAGCCGCGCCGCTTCGTTCATGAACCGGCGGTAGTTGGCGATCCCCTCCGCGGTCTTGAAATCGAAGTTGATGCGCGTGTGCACGCAGCCTTGGCCGAAGTGGCCGTAAAACGCGCCCACATAGCCGTGCCGCCGGTAGAGCTTTTCGAGCTCGCGCAGGTACCGGGCGAGCTTCTCAGGCGGGACCGCGGAATCTTCCCAGCCTTCCCAGGTGACCGGCTCGCCCGGAACGTAGGCCGTGGCGCCGAGGCCGGACTCGCGGATTTCCCAGACCAGTTTTTCCTGCTGCGGGTCGTCATAGAGCTTCATGGAAAGCGCGCGCGCTCCCTTCTTGCGCAGCCGCCCCATGAGCGCGCCCGCCTTGGCATCCGCCTCGACCTTGCTCTCCCCGCCGAACTCGACCAGCAGCCAGCCTTTGCCTTCCGGCAGAAACTGAACGTCGCCAAAGTGCAGGCCCTTCCTCCGCATGTTCTCGACCAGGTAGTGGTCGATGGCTTCGAGACCGATCGGGCCGGCCTCCCGGATTTCCATGATGTGGTCGGCCGCCTCGTAGATCGAGGGGTATCCCAATACGAGCAGGCTTCGCTTTTTAGGCCAGTCGACGAGCCGGAGCTTGGCTTCCAGAATCAGCACCAGCGTCGATTCGCTGCCGATGAGGGCCTTGGCCACATCGAATCCTTTTTCCGGCAGCAGGTATGGCAGATTGTAGCCGGAAACGCGCCGCGGAATATCCGGGTAGTGTGCGCGGATCAGGCCGGCGTATTTATCCCGAAAACTGCGCAGGCCGTCGTACAGCTCGGCGCGGCGGCCGCCCTCTGCAAGGATGCGCCGGAACTCGTCGTCGCCGGTCCTTCCAACCCACATCCGCTGACCGTCGTAGGTGAGGATCTCGAGTTCTTCCGTGTTCTCGTCGGTCTTCCCGGCCAGTATGGAGTGGACGCCGCAGGAGTTGTTTCCCATCATGCCGCCGAGCGTGCAGTGGTTGTGCGTGGCCGGATCGGGCCCAAACGTGAGATCGTGCCGATTGGCGCGATTCCGAAGGTCGTCGAGCACGACGCCCGGCTCGACCCGCGCCGTCTTCCGCTTCGGATCGAGCTCCAGCACCCGCCGCATGTACTTGGAGCAGTCGATCACGACGGCGATGTTGCAGCACTGGCCGGCGAGGCTGGTGCCGCCTCCGCGGGCCAGGATGGGCGCGCCGTACTGCCGGCACAATGCGACGGTCCGGATGATGTCCTCTTTGCTACGCGGCACCACGACGCCGATCGGCGCCTGGCGGTAATTGGAGCCATCCGTAGAATAGAGCGCCCGGCTCCCCGGATCGAATCGAACCTCGCCGCTGATGTTCCTGCGCAGATCCTCTGCCAAATCGACGGCGTACTTGGCCTGCTTGTCATCGGGACGTGTGCGGCTGGGGCCGGGCACATTGTCGAGGGCGCCGTGCGCCTTTACCTGCACCAAGCTTGCCATCCATTTCCTCCTATCCGCTTGCGTAAACCTGGTACCTGGCTGCGTCCGGCCGCTTGAGTTCCAGGCCCATGCCGGGCCGGGACAGGTCGGGACGCAGCACTCCGAGAGAGGGCCGGATTGCGCCGTCGAACAGCATCTGTTCGATGCGGGCGTGATCGTGAAAATATTCGATGTTGTAGCTGGGCTGCGCTGCGCAGCACAGGTGGGTATGCAGAGACGGCGCGGTGTGTGCAGAGAAGCGCACCTGGTGGGCTGCAGCCAACGCCGCGGCTCGCAGGAACTCCGAGGCGCCGGCACAACGGGTTGCGTCCGCCTGCAGGACGTCGACGGCGCCCGCCTCGAGCATGCGCCGGAAATAGACCAGGTCATAGCCGTACTCGCCGGCGGCAACGTCGACGCCTGGCGGCGCCGCGTCGCGGATGAGGCGCAGCCCCTCGAGATCGTCGGAGGATACGGGCTCCTCGAACCAGGCAACATCGACGCCGGCAAAGCG
>JBLNDJ010000014.1:0-119278 GCA_050261515.1 Acidobacteriota bacterium
TCTGGAGACCCCGGCGATCTGGCAGGCCCGGTCCACCGTGAGGGGCGTGTCTTCAAGCCCGCTTACTCGCCGGACCTCCGAGTAGACGCTGCGCCGCCACGCCGCGGGGCTTTCGGCTGCGCTTCGAGTCGCTTGAAGACTCCTTTGAAAAAATCGACTTCCACGCTCTGTCGGCCGATGGTCCGTTCGAGCTCGGCGACACGCCGGCGTAGCGTCTCTTCGGTGCTGCTCTTGGTGACTGCTGTTGGCTTGGAAACAACGCCCGGCGGCCTTCCGATCGGCCGACGCAGCCTGCCGGCCCGACCTTGCGATAGGCGTCGCGCCACCGGTACATCATCCTGCGGGGCAACCCATATTGCTCGCTTAAGGCGCTGACGCATTCCCCGTTCAGCATGCGTTGTTCGATCTCGATCTTGAACTCGTGGCTGTGCCGCCGCGGCCCCCTTCCCGCCATCGGAACACTCCTCTCCGCTGAAAAGTGTCCCCGATTTCTTTGTCTCAGAAAAGGGGTCCAGATCAGACGCATTTTTCCAGGGAAAATGCGTCTGTCCCCTTTTTAACAACGTCAGCGGGCGCTCACGGCTTCGAGCAGCAGGACGGCGTCCTCGCTCGCGAGCGCAGGCGTGAAAGCGCGCAGGCCGGAGGTGTGGAACACGCCCGCTTCGGATGCCTCGCCCGTCTCCGGGTTGATCCAGGTGGCGCGCACGGATTCCGATGCGGTGAGCCTGCCGAGATCGACGGTCACTGGGCGGCGGCTGCTGAGATACAGGATGGCCCAGCCGCCGGATTCCGCGCGTGCGGCGGCGTTCAGGTCCTTGTCGCTTGCGGCGCCCGTCGCAATTAACGCCTGGTCGGGAACCAGCTTCCACCACTCGCGCGGCTCGAGCACGCGCTTGAGGATGCCCATCTGGCGCGCGCCCGGAGAATCGAGCGACTCGCGCCAGGTGGAATTCTTGCGCCACATGTCGTTATGGCCGTACGTGTGGAAGCCTCCCGCGAGGAACGCCCACCAGGCCTGCTTGCGGACGATGAGCGGCGTGATGGGGCGGCTCGGATACTCGGGCCCGGCCTCGTACGCGCCTTCGGCAAGCACGACGGGCTTCACGGGTAGGCGGCAGTAGTCGGCGGCGACCAGCGGGTGTATACGCCAGTAGTCGCTCCAGGTCTGGATCGTGTTGTAGTCGAGCCAGCGCTCGGCGTGAAAATAGCTGGACGAGTTGCCGCCGCCGGGATGATAGGTGATCAGGTGCGCGCCGCCGTCGCCTTCACGCAGGCCCGCCGCCAGCGCCGCGCTGATTTCGGGGTACTCGGACGGCTTCAAATCGAAGCCGTTCACCCAGATCAGATTGGGCGCGTCCTTGTACCGGCGGCCGAGCCAGCGCCCGTACTCGCGCGCGTTGGCTTCGGTGAAGATTTTGCACTCCTTCACGAAAGCGCCCGAACTGCCGCCGCAGGGCGAGACGGCGAGCACCAGGTTCCTGCGGCGCGCCGCGGCGAGGACCCGGTCGAAGTTCCGGAAGTAGGCTTCGTTCGGGGTCGCCGGGTTCCAGTCGAGGAACGGAAGATTGCCCGCTGCATCCTCGCCGCTGGTCTTCATGCCGGGGCCGCCGTTGAAGACGATCATCACGTTGATGACGGTGAAGCCCTGCCGCGCGCGATGCTCGAGGTATTCCTCGGCCTCGGCGGGCGTGTAGAGATTCGCGATGGTCCAGGCTGTGTCGCCGAGCCAGAAGAAAGGTTTTCCGTCGCGCGCGAAGTGATGACCGTTCGTAGTGAGTTGTGCAGCCAAAAGGATTCCGGCGAACCAGTGCATGCGGGCTATTTTCTCATTGTGCCGGCAAGCCAGGTCCTGAGGACGGGCGGGAAGCCGCCGGAGTCCGGCATGGCCGCCCATTCGTTGGCGCTGTGGCCGCCGCCCTGCACGACGTGAAGGCAGCACGATTGCCCCTTTGCCGTCATCGCGTCTCTCATGGCCTCGGCCTGGGCTAATGGCACATGGCTGTCGGCGGAGCCGTGCAGCAGAAGCATCGCCGGCATCGAGTCGTGGACGTGCGTGATGGGCGATACGGACCGCAGCATCGCTTCCCCCTGAATGCCGAACACCGGCTCGATGTGCGCGACGATTTCGGGCGCGAGCATCCACAATTGCGTGGGGCCGCCGACGGCGGCGACGGCCCGGATCAGGCCGCGGCCGAGCCGTGAAGCAGCCATCAGGACGAGGTAGCCGCCCGCGGATTCGCCCACGAGCGCGATGCGCGCCGGGTCCGTCTTGAACTGCTGCGCGTGACGGCGGATGAATTCGACGGCAGCGTCGAGGTCGTCCGAAGCGCAGCCGGGTTTGTAGGCGGGGGCCAGCCGGTAATCGATCGAGAACCAGGCGAAGTCGCCGTCGCTCAAGGCCTCGCGCAAGGGCGCGACGGCGTGACGGCGGTCGCCGCCGGTGAAGCCGCCTCCATGAACGAGGACGACCGCGGGGAACGGGCCGGCGCCCGCGGGGACGAATGCGTCTAGTGCGAGCGGCGCGCCGTCCGGGCGCGCGTATTCTACGTGCTGGTGGAGTTCCGCGATTTGCGTGGTCATGGGTCCAGTCTCGACCCGTCAGTTATAGACAGGTCAAGAGATGTGTTATAAAGCTCGGGAAACGTGAAACTCCGGATTCGAAATACCTCGAAGAACACGGTGCTCGCGACGGCCGCCGACGTCGCCGACACGAGCGCCAAGCGCAACGTCGGCTTGCTGCGGCATAAATCGCTGCCCGAGGGCGAAGGGCTCCTGATCACGCCTTCCGAGGGCGTCCACACGGTGGGGATGAAATTTCCGATCGACGTGCTGTTCCTGAGCCGGAAGCGCGAGGTCCTGAAGTTGCGGGCGTCGATGGTGCCGTTCCGCATCGCGCTGTGCCTGCGCGCCCACTCGGTTCTGGAACTGCCCGCGGGCACGGCCGCGGCGACGGCGACGGCTCCGGGCGACACGCTCGAGTTCGAACCGCTCGACTAAGCGAGCTTCCGGTGCTCTTTCAGAATGCACCGGTCCATCACAACCATCAGGCCCGCCGCGCGCGCCTTTGCCGCGGCTTGTTCGTGGACGACCCCTTCCTGCATCCAGACAGCCTTGGCGCCGCGGCGGATCGCGGCGTCCACGATCTCGGGCACGTACTCGGATCTTCGAAAAATGTCCACGACGTCGATGGGGCCGGGCACCGAGTCGAGATCCGGGTAGGCCTTCTCGCCGAGCACTTCGGTCTCGCCCGGGTTCACCGGAATGATCCGGTATCCGGCGCTCTGCATGTACTCCGAGACGCCGTAGCTCGGCCGCGCGCGCCGGCTCGACAGGCCCACGACGGCGATCGTGCGAGACTTCTCCAACAGTTCGGCGATGGTCATTGCAGCTTCAGTGTCTTGCGGAAACGTTCGACCTCGGCGGCGGTGAGCTGGCGGTAGTGTCCGGGCCGCATCGCGCCGAGTTCGAGAAAGCCGATCTTCACGCGGCGCAACTTCTCCACCAGTCGCCCGAAATGCCGGAACATTTCGCGGATCTGGTGATGCCGCCCTTCGATCAGCCGCACTTCGTACCACGGGTTCGCCGCGCGCCGCACCAGGCGCAGGCCCGCGGGCGCAGTTCGGCGTCCGTGCACGGGCACGCCGTCTCGAAACTGCTGTTCCTGTTCGGCGGTGAGCAGGCCGTTGACCTTCACCAGATATGTCTTCGGGACGTGGCTCGATGCGGCGGTGAGGCGGTTGGCGAGCTCGCCGTCGTTGGTGAGCAGCAGCAGGCCTTCGCTCGCGTAATCAAGCCGCCCGACCGGGAACACGCGCTCCTTCACCTTGAGGAACTGCATCACTGTGGGGCGCCCCTCGGGGTCGGACACCGTGGTGACGACGCCAGCGGGCTTGTTAAGCGCGATGTAGATCTTTCGCGACGGTGCGCGGAGCAGCTTGCCGTCCACTTTGATGTGATCCCGGTCGAGGTCGGCTTTGCTGCCAAGCTCGGTGACGATCTGGCCGTTGACGGCCACGCGCCCCTCCACGATGAGTTCCTCGGCTTTTCGGCGGCTGGAAACGCCCGCACGCGACAGGATTTTCTGTAGGCGCTCCTCAGGCATTTTCGTCAGGGGTGGCGGGGGGCTCGGCGGCCGGCTCTGCCTCGGCCTGCGTATCGCCCGCGGCCTGTGGCTCGGCGGCCGGCTCTGCCTCGGCCTGCGTTTCGCCCGCGGCCTGTGGCTCGGCGGCCGGCTCTGCCTCGGCCTGCGTATCGCCGGTGGCCTGTGGAGCGGCCGCGGGCTGCGCCGTTTCGGAATCGGGCGGCGTCCCGGCTACCGGCTCAGCCGCGGGCTGCGCCCCGGCAGCCGCGGCAGCTCCCTCCACCGCCGCGTCATCCTCACCCGTCGCCATGCGCCGCAGCTCTTCGAACTCCTTGAGCGTGGGCAGCTCGGTCAAATCCTTCAATCCGAACTGAACCAGAAACTCCTTCGTGGTCCTGTACAGGATGGGCCGTCCGATGACGTTCTTGCGCCCGCTCGCCTGAATCAGCTTGCGGTCGAGCAGCGTCTTGAGCACGCCCGCGCCCTGCACGCCGCGAATCTCCATAATCTCCGGCGCCGTGATGGGCTGCTTGTAGGCGATGGTGGCAAGCGTTTCCAGCGCGGCAAGCGACAACTTGAGAGGCGGCTTGAGGCTCTTGGCGAACGCCCGGACCGCCTCGTGGTGCTCGGGCTTTGTCGCCATCTTGTAGCCGCCGGCGACCTCGCGGATCATGATGCCGTGCGACGCGTCGGCGAACGACGCGGCGAGTTCGTCAAGCAGGCGCTTGACCAGTTCTTCGGCGTGCCCGACCGAGTTGGCGACCTGCGCCGCGGTCACCGGCTCTTCGGCGACATAGACGATGGCTTCGATGACCGCCTTGAGCGCGGTCTCGTCGACAGCGGGGCGGACCCCCTGGTCCGCGGCCGGCTCCTGGCCGGCCTCGATCGCATCAGCGGGCTCGGCCGGGGCGGGCGTCCCGGCCTCGTCCGAAGGCTCCGGTTCCGCGGGCGAGGCAGGGGCGTCTTCGACAGCGGGCTCGGCCGGATCAGGGGACCCGGCGGGGACCTGGGGGTCCGCCAGAGTCTCCTGTCTCCTGTCTTCCTTCTCCTCCACCTCGTCCACCCATCGCTGCTCGTCCATTCTCTCTATTGGTAATCCTTTTCCATATTGGCGACTGCTTCGTCGGAAAACACTTCGTCGAAGCGCTTGTGCGCGCGCAGCGCGATCTCGCCGAAGGCGTCTTTCTGCACCAGCACCACGGCCTGCATTTTCACCATTTCGAGGATGGCCAGGAACAGGCAGATCATCGCCCGGCGGCTGCGCTGCTGCTCGAACAGGCCGGCGGCGCCGAGCTTCTCGCCCCGCGGCTTGCTCTTCAAAAGCGACTTCAGGTACTGCACCATGTCGGGCACGCTGACATCGTCGTGGTTCACCTGGAAGACGGGCCGCTGCTTCGCCCGCTCGAGCACCTGCTCGAAGGTCTTGACCAGGTCCATGAGCGAGACGGCGAGATCCGGGCCGTCGTCTTCGGATACGAACTCGCGGATCTGCGGGTTCGACCAGACGTTCTCTTCGATCAGCCGCTTCTGCTGAAGCATCTCGGCCGCATTCTTGAAGCGCTCGTGCTCGAGGAGGCGCTCGACCAGCTCGCGACGCGGGTCCTCCTCGGGCGAGATTTTCTCGAGCTCGGGGTCTTTGGGCAGCAGCATCCGCGACTTGATATGGATGAGCGTCGCGGCCATGAAAATGAACTCCGAGCCGAGTTCCATGTCGAGGGCCGCCGCCCGCTCCACGTATTCCAGGTACTGGGCCGTGATCTTGGCGATCGGAATGTCCCAGATATCGATCTGCTGCTTGCGGATCAGGTCGAGCAGGAGATCGAGCGGACCTTCGTATTTTTCGAGATGCAGATTCAGCGGTGACGACGACACAACTTAATCACGATAACATGGCGGGGCTTGAGCGCCGCGCGGCTGAAGCCCTCCCTGCGCCTCCCGATCGCCACAGATCACGGTCCGGGCATCGTGTCGGGCTGCGCCCGGCCGCGCTCGGGTTCGCCCCTCTTCTTGGGCTTCGGCGGTTCGCCTTTGAAAGAGAGCTTGACGTCCACGGTGCGGTTCTCGTCGTCGGGCGCGATGGTCGATTTCGTCTCGCCCAGGTTTTCGAAGATGCCCTCTTCCCTCACGTGCGCCAGGAAATACTCCGGGTACTCGGCGTTGAAGGGCTCGCCCGGCTTGAGCCCCCACATCTTGCGGATGGCGGGTTCGGTGAGGATGTCGAGGCCGTCGATGGTCAGCTTCCCGAAGGTGTAGCGCGCGCCTGGCTCGACGCGAATTGCGACGTCTACCTTCTTCGCCTTGTCGTCAATCTTGCGCTCGATGATCGATTTGGCATGCAGATACCCGGCCTGTTTCATGCGGCCCTCGGCTTTGGCCGCCGCGGCTTCGACGGCTTGGTTGCTGAAGACGTCGCCCGGCTTGTAGGTGGAGGCGAGCTTCCGCAGGTCGGCGGCGGGCAAGCCCGTGCCCGCGATTTCGATGCCCCCGATCGTGTAGCTGGCGCCTTCGTCCACCTTCACGGTGACAATGAGGCCCTTGACGCTCGGGTCCGGCGCTGTGCTGACTTCGGGGAACGCGACGCGGACGCGGCCTCGCGCCTCGTAGAGCGGACGCACCTGCGTGTCGAGAAGCTGGCGGAAGCGCGATTCCTTATATGGAACTCCGATCGCCACCCCATTGATCGCGTTTTCGAGCGCGGTCGAGGGAACGACGACGTTGCCCGTGAACTTCACGCCCGCTACCACCGGGCGCGCGCCCTCCGGGCGGAACATCACTACCAGCGTGCCGTTGTCTTCGGGCTCCACGCGCCCCGCGATTTTCCCCGGGCTGCCGTGCGCGGCCAGGTATTCCTCGACGGTCTTCGCGTAGCGGTCGAGCAGCGGCTGCGTGGCCGGGATCTCCGGCCCGAAGAACGGGTCGCTCCGTTTCAACGCGGCCTTCAGCTCATCGGCCGGGAGGTCTTCGAAGCGGACCGGGAACCGGGGCGCGGCCTCGACCACCTGGAAGGTGACGAGGTAGCCCTTCTTGCTGGGCGCGGGCGCGTAGCGGTATCCGGCGCTCTCGAACGCGCCCGAAGCGAGCAGGCGGTCGCGCGCGGCGTTGAAGTCCTTCCCGGAGGCGTGCTGGCCCGTCTTGAGGCCGAGCACCGGGAGGACCTGCTCGCGCGTGTAGGCGTGCAGCCCTTCGATCTCGATTTTCTCGATGGGCCACGACGACGGCCCTTTGGGAGCCGCGAGGCAGGCGCAGGCCACGAGTGCGGCCACGATCAGTCGCATAGCTTTATTCTAGACGCGCGCCGGTGTGTGTCTCGTTGCAACCGCGTGATACGATAAAGACTTCCCGAGCAGATGGCCCGCGATATTCCGGATATCCTCGCACGGATCGTCGAGTATAAAAAGGCCGAGCTGGCGGGCGCGATGGTGCGCCTCGACGAGCTCGAAGCACTTGCGCTGGAGAACCGGCCGCTGCGGCGGGATTTTCGCGCGGCGCTGACGGGGCGGTGGCCCGCGGTGATCGCCGAGATTAAGCGGGCATCGCCGAGCAAGGGCGTTTTGGCGGACGGGCTCGACCCGGCCGCGATCGCGAGCGCCTATCAGGCGGGCGGGGCGGCGGCGCTTTCGGTCCTCACCGACGAGCATTTCTTTCGCGGGAGCCTCGACGACCTCGACATTGCCCGCGGAGCGGTCGGGCTGCCGGTGCTCAGGAAAGACTTCACGATCGACGAATATCACGTAGCCGAGGCAGGGGCGCGGTGCGCCGACGCGGTCCTGCTGATTGCCGCCATTCTGCCGTCCGCGCGGCTGCGCCAGCTTCGGGAGTACGCCGCAAAGCTCGGGCTCGCCGCGCTCGTCGAGGTGCACGACCAGGCGGATCTCGACGCGGCTCTTGAATCGGGCGCCGGCATCATCGGGGTTAACAACCGGAACCTGCGGACGTTCGAAGTCACGCTCGAGACGTCGCTGGCTTTGGGGCCGCGCATCCCGGATGGGGTCGTGAAGGTCAGCGAGAGCGGGATACGGTCCAGGGCCGATATCGAGAAGCTCGGGCAGGCGGGGTTTCAGGCGTTCCTGGTCGGCGAACATCTCATGCGCTCGCGGGACCCGCGGCAGGCCCTGCGCGCGCTCGTCAATCACAAATGATGGTCAAGGTTTGCGGGATTACGAACCGCGACGACGCGCTTGCCGCTGCCGCCTGCGGTGTTTCCGCGCTCGGGTTCAACTTCTACCCGAAGAGTCCGCGCTACGTGGCCGTGGAAGCCGCTCAAGAGCTACTTGCAGTTGTGCCGCGGAACGTGTTGAAAGTGGGGTTGTTCGTGAATGAGGCGCCGGCCTGTGTAGCGGAAGTCGCGGCGCGGCTTTCGCTCGACGTCGTGCAGCTTCACGGCGAGTGGAAAAGGGGACAGACCCCTTTTCTAGCGGAAAAGGGGTCTGTCCCCTTTTCTGTGTGGCTCGGGGTGCGGGTCACGGCGGGCTTCCGCATCGAGGATCTCGATTGCGTTGAGGCCGAGGCGTTCCTGCTCGATACCCCCGCTGCGGATCTCTACGGCGGCACAGGCCAAACATTCGACTGGTCGCTGGCGCGCGGCGCACGCCGGCCGGTGATTCTGGCCGGCGGGCTCGATGAGACGAACGTCCGGAAGGCGATCGAGGCGGCCGAGCCCTGGGGGGTGGACGCCTGCTCGCGCCTGGAATCCTCGCCCGGCCGGAAGGATCACCGCAAGATGGAAAGCTTTATCAAGGCGGCTCTTGGATGAGCACACAGGTACCAGACGCGGGCGGGCACTTCGGCCCATACGGCGGGCGCTATGTCCCGGAGACCCTCATGGCTCCGCTCGCCGAACTCGAAAGCGCGTACTTTGCCGCGCGCGAGGATGCGGCGTTCCGGGCAGAGCTCGACGACCTGCTCCGGAATTATGCCGGGCGGCCCACGCCGGTCTACTATGCCAAACGATTGAGCAAACAGCTCGGCGGGGCGGACATCTGGATCAAACGTGAGGATCTGCTACACACGGGCGCCCATAAAATCAACAATTGCCTGGGCCAGGTCTTGCTGGCGCGGCGCATGGGCAAGCGGCGCGTGATCGCCGAGACCGGGGCGGGGCAGCATGGCGTCGCTACCGCTACCGTTTGCGCGCTGTTCGGGCTGGATTGCACGGTTTACATGGGCTCCGAGGACATGCGGCGGCAAAGGCTGAATGTGTTCCGCATGCGGCTGCTCGGCGCGCAGGTGGTGGGCGTTGACTCCGGCAGCCGGACCCTCAAGGATGCCATCAGCGAGGCGATGCGGGACTGGGTGACCAACGTTTCGAGCACGTATTACCTGCTCGGTTCCGCTTTAGGAACTCATCCTTATCCGTTGATGGTGCGTGACTTCCAGTCCGTGATCGGGCGTGAGGCCAGGGCCCAGATGATCGAGGCCGGAGGCCGCCTGCCGGACGCGGTGTTTGCGTGCGTCGGTGGCGGGTCGAACGCGATCGGCATTTTCCACAGCTTCATTCCAGACGCCGGCGTGCGGCTGATTGGCATTGAAGCCGGGGGGCGCGGTCCGAAACTCGGCGACCACGCGGCCCGGTTTTCGGGCGGATCGCCCGGGGTCCTTCAGGGGGCGTACAGCTACCTGCTTCAGGACGAGAACGGGCAGGTGGCGCTGACGCACTCGGTTTCGGCAGGACTCGATTACGCGCTGGTCGGACCGGAGCACGCCTGGCTGCGCGACCGCGGCCGCGCCGAGTATACCTCGATCGGCGATGCGGACGCGCTCGAAGCCGCGCGGACGCTTTCACACACGGAGGGCATCATTCCGGCGCTAGAATCGTCCCATGCGGTGGCGGAGGCGATCCGGCGTGCGCCCCAAGCAAAAGGTGAGATATTCCTCGTAAACCTATCAGGACGAGGGGACAAAGACATTGACATCTACCGAGAAAACTTCCCCGAGCTCGACCGCGATTTCCCAGCTCTTTGAGCGGCTGCGGGCGGAGCGGCGCAAGGCGCTGGTCGGGTACCTCACGGCGGGCGACCCGTCGCTCGACCGCACCCCGGCGCTTGTGGCGGCGCTCGTGCGCGGCGGCGTGGACCTGATCGAACTCGGTGTGCCGTTCTCGGATCCGATCGCGGACGGGCCGGTGATCCAGCGGGCTTCCGAGCGCGCGCTGGCCGCGGGAACCACGCTGCGCGGCGTGCTTGCCACTGCTGCAGAAATCCGCCGCGCGACCAACGTGCCGCTGCTGCTGTTCACGTATTTAAACCCGGTCATCAAGTATGGGCTGGAAGCTCTTGCGCGGGATGCTTCTCAGGCCGGCTTCGGCGGCGTGCTGCTGACGGACCTGAGCGTGGAAGAAGCCGGTCCGTACATCGCGACGTTTCGGAAGAACCGGCTCGACACGGTCTTCCTGGCAGCCCCGACCAGCACGCCGGAGCGCCGGCGGCTGATCGCCGAGTCGTCCTCGGGATTCGTGTACCTGGTTTCGCGGACGGGGGTGACGGGCGAGCAGGCGTCGCTCTCGGCCGCGGCCGCCCCGCTGGTGGAGTCGATGCGGGCGGTGACGGATTTGCCGCTGGCAGTCGGGTTCGGAATCTCGACTCCGGAGCAGGTGGCGCAGGCGGGCGCGGTGGCCGATGCCGTGGTGGTCGGCAGCGCCTTCGTCCGGCTGATCGAGAAGAACGCGAGCGAGGCGGAACTCGAGGATTTCGCACGCAAGCTGAAGCAGGGACTCGCAGCATGACGCACGAGGAAGGCATGAAGGCGCTGGCCGAGTGCCGCGACCTGATCGACGAACTCGACCGGCGCATTCTCGCGCTTTTGAATGAGCGCACGCGCGTGGTGGAACGGATCGGGCGCGTGAAGCACGATCTCGATCTTCCGATTTACGAGCCGAAGCGCGAGGACCAGGTTTTCGAAAACGTGACTGTCAACAACTCCGGGCCGCTGACCCCCGAGGGGGTGAAGCGCGTGTTCGAGCGCATCATCGACGAGATGCGCAACGTGCAGCGGCTGCGTATGATTGAGCGGAACGGTCGGGAAGAGTAACGAAAGGGAATTCTCATGTTAGTCGTGATGCAGGAAGGCGCGAGCGAGCAGCAGATCCAGGCTGTGATCGACCGGCTGGTGTCGCTCGGCTTCAACATTCACCGGTCCACTGGCGTGGTCCACACGGTGCTGGGCGGGGTCGGGCCGATGGACCACTTCGAGCCCGCCGATTTCGAAGTGATGGACGGGGTCAAGGAAGCCCACCGGATCATGTCGCCGTACAAGCTGGCGAGCCGGAGCTTCCGCCCGGAGGGTACGACGGTCAAGGTCGGGAATGTCGAGATCGGCGGTCCGGCGGTGGTCGTGATGGCGGGGCCGTGCAGCGTGGAAAGCCGGGAGCAGGTGTTCTGCATCGCGGAGATGGTGGCGGCGGCCGGGGCGAAGATCCTGCGCGGCGGCGCGTTCAAGCCGCGGAGCTCGCCTTACAGCTTCCAGGGCATGGGCGAGGAAGGGCTTCGGATTCTTCGCGACGCCGGGGAGAAGTTCGGCCTGCTGACGGTCAGCGAGGTGATGGACCACACGCAGATCCCGCTCATCGCCGAGTACTCCGACATTCTGCAAGTGGGCGCGCGCAACATGCAGAATTACAACCTGCTGAAGGAGCTGGGCAAGCAGCCGAAGCCGGTGCTGCTCAAGCGCGGCATCTCGGCAACCATCGAGGAGCTGCTGCTTTCGGCCGAGTACATCCTGGCCGGGGGCAACAGCGAGGTCATTCTGTGCGAGCGCGGCATACGCACGTTTGAGAGCTACACGCGCAACACTCTGGATATTTCGGCGATCCCGGTGGTGAAGAAGCTTTCGCACCTGCCGATCATCGCCGATCCTTCGCACGGCACGGGCCGGCGCGACAAGGTGCTGCCGATGGCGCGCGCGGCGGTGGCGGCGGGCGCGGACGGCCTGATCATCGAAGTGCATCACGATCCGGACCGCGCGCTGAGCGACGGGGCGCAGTCGCTGCGGCCTCCGCAGTTCACAGAGCTCATGCAACAGCTTCGCATCATCGCTCCGGCGGTGGAACGCACCATCTGATGCAGACCGTCGCCATTGTCGGGACCGGGCTGATCGGGGCGTCCTTCGGGCTTGCGCTGAAGAAGGCGGGGTTCGGAGGGCGGATCGTCGGGGTCAGCTCGCCGCGCGCGGTGGAGGATGCGCTGGCGCGCGGGGCGATCGACGAGGCCGCGCCGCTCGAGCAGGCGCTAGCCGCGGCGGATCTGGTGTACCTGTCGCAGACGATCTCGCGGATTCTTGAGACGATTCCAGCGATTGCCCGGTGCCTGCGGCCGGACGCGCTCGTGACGGACGCGGGCAGCACGAAGGTCGAGATCGCGCGACGGGCCGCAGGACTCGGGGCGCGGTTTCTGGGCGGCCATCCGATGGCGGGCAAGGAGAAGCGCGGGGCGGCCGAGGCAGACGCGGACCTGTTCGTGGGCCGCACGTACATCCTGACGCCGGTCGAGCCGACAGCGCCGGCGGCTGAGTTCATCGGGTGGGTGCGGAAGATCGGCGCGGTGCCCGTGGTGATGACGCCCGAGGAGCACGACCGGGCGGTGGCGCTGACGTCGCACCTGCCGCAACTGCTTTCGACGGCGCTGGCGGCGACGCTCGCCGAGCGGCTGACGGATTCGCGGGCGCAGGCGGCGGCCGGGCCGGGCCTCTGCGACATGACGCGCCTGGCGGGGAGTTCCTATGAGATCTGGCGGGATATTTTGAAGACGAACGCCGGGCCGATCGATGAGGCGCTGGCGGCGGCGATTGCGAAGCTGGAGGCGCTGCGGGCGGGGCTGAACTCCGGCGCGGCGGAGGCGATGTTTGAATCCGGCGCGGGGTTCAGCGCGCGCGTGCGGAAGTAGCGTCGCTGCTCATCCCCTTCCCGTTCGCAACGTACTGGACGTACGCGAAGTGAAACGGCTCGTCGAAGCCTTCCCAGAGCGGCAGGAGCGCGCTATAAAGAACCGCGCTCAGCACTGCGAAAGCAGCGAGCACGAACCGGTGCCGCGGCATACCGCGGGCCGGCGCGCTACTTACGGACCGTGAGGACGATCGCCGTCACGTCCCGGATGTCGTTCTGCGCTTGCGGTGCTTTGCGGGCGAGACCGTACTGGCCGATGTAGGGACGCTGCAACTTGACCCATCGCTTCGAGGCGACCAGGTTGTTGCCTTCGTCGAGGATGAAGAAGGCATTCTTGAGGTCCTGGCCGTTGGGCAGTTTGCGCGCGCCGCTTCCGATGACCTTGTATTCCTTGCCGGTCTTTTTGAAATACTCGTAGACCTTTTCGAACGGGTCCGGCGTGGCGTAGACGGTCATCTCAATTTCGGGCTGCGTCGCCGTGGCCACCCTCGCCTCTTCCGTGCCCGCCTGGTCGATCTTGGCGCCCGGATACATTTTGGGCGTCTGCTGCGCTGCGGCCAGGGCGGCCGTGCCGAGCAACGCCAGCACCCGCCAAGGATTCATGCAGAAAGAATACGCCTGTCACGCGCGGGTAGGCAAACTTTTTCGGTACTGTAACCGGAGTACCCGAGTTTGAGGTACAATTAGCGTCTGTTTTGGTTCCTTTCACCAAATTGTTCCCCCTGGTTCTGCTGATCTGCAACGTGGGATCGGCTGCCTGCTACGCAGTCGCCGGAGATTATCGAAGGGCTCTCTATTGGGCGGCCTCCGCCCTGTGCATTGCCGCAATCACCTTCTGACCCCATGACGCGCGACACCTCTTACGAAAGCGCGAAGAAAGCGTACACGCTGTACGGCTGGTTCCTGCAGGAAGCGGCGGCGGAGCTTGGCTGGGAGAGAGCCATCGCCATACAGGGCCGCGCGGGCGAGAGGGCGGCCGGCGGGCTCGCGCGAGCGCTGCGCGCCCGGGGTGGGGAAGGGAAGCTCGATGCGTCCTCCGTCGCCGCCGTGCTCGGAGAGATGTTCGAAGGCTCGGGGAAGGACGTCGAGTTGCAGATTACGGGCAACCGCGTCACCGGGCGGTGCGTTCGGTGCGCGCTCTACGACGGGCTGGCCGCCGCGGGCATAGGCCACTCCACCATTCGCGCGGTTTGCGAGGCCCTCCAGCGCTGGCAGTACGGCAAGTTGCAGCAGGAGATTCCCGAGCTGAAGCCGTCGTGCCGGTTCCGCGAGCATGCCGGGGAAGTCTGCATCGAAGAGATCGCCCTGGCGTAGGGCCCGCCCCGCCTCATTCACAGTGTGCCCGGGATTCACAGGAGGGTTCCCGTAAATTCAAGGAGTTGCGGTTGGGCAGCGACGTGCTAGCTCAGGCGGTGTTATGAAATACCTCCCCGCCGCCGCGCTCCTGGCGCTCGCGCCGCTGCTTGCGGTTGCCCAGGAGATTGACGGGAACGTCAACGAGCGCTACACGGTCGAGAGCGTCGAGGTCACCGGCGTCGATCAGACGAAGCTGAACCGGGAGGTGCGGGACAGCCTGCACGAGTTCACCGGCAAGAAATTCAGCCAGGCGAAGCTCGATGAGCTTGCGGACCTGATCCGCCATGCGCTGCCGAACCGCGCGATCTCGGTGAAGATCAGCCGCGGCGACCGGCCCGACACTGTCAAGATCACCTTCGAGGTCGCGCAACGCGAGCAGCGCTTCGACCTCGCGGCGCCCAAGGCAATCTACAGTTCGCGCCAGGGGTTCAGCGGGGAAGTGGACGCGACGGTGCGGATCCGTACCAACAGCTTCACGGTGGGGGCGGTCAGCGACGGGGATTCGCTTGTGGAGCGCTTCACCGGGATGCGCGCGCGGTACGAAAACCGCAAAGTCGGGTCGGACCGCGTGCGCCTTGCCTTCGAGTTCGACGACTTCCACACGCTGTGGAACGGGGCGACGCGCGAATTCATCGACGGCACGCCCGAGCTTTACAGAGCCCGCCAGAATTTCGAGCCCGCCGTGACCGTTGTCGCGGCGCGCCCGCTGAAGCTCACCTTCGGGATGAGCTTTCAACGTCTTCAGTCGCAGTTTCCGGCCGCGCACACCGAGTCCTCCAACGCCGTGATCAGTACTCTGCGCTATGATCGGGTTTTGGAGGAGTCGGGGCCCAACAAGCGCCGAGTGGAGGCAGGTTACAGCCTGCGCGCGGCCACCAGATCCCTGGGAAGCGATTACGCCTACACGCGCCACACCTTCGAATTCCACTACGCGTTGTGGCGCGGGGCCCACAGGCTTTCCGAGCGCGTTACGTCCGGTGTGATCGACGGGACGGCGCCCCTGTTTGACCGTTTTGTTCTCGGCAACAGCACGACGCTGCGCGGATGGAATAAATACGATATCGCTCCGGCCGGAGCGAACCGCGCCGTACACAATTCGCTCGAATACCGCTACCGGGCGTTCGAGGTTTTCTACGATGCCGGGTCCGTGTGGAACCCGGGGCAGGCCGTTGTGGCGCGGCATTCGACCGGCGCGGGGCTGCACCTCGGGGACCTCGCGTTGTTGATCGCTTTTCCTTTAAGGAGTGGACGAGTGGAGCCGGTGTTTATCGCCGGACTCAATCTCTGATGGAAAATCGCCCTCAGCTCACCCGCCGCGAGCTGTTGACGTACCTGGTGCCCGCCGCGGGCGCGTGCTTTGCCATGTCGGCTTCGGCCGAGACGATGGAGGCGCGTCTTGGCAGCGGGCTAATCCACGTTTCGGCGCCGAGACTGCACTTCATCACGGGGAAGCCGCTCGAGCGGCTGCGCAACGGCGCGCCCGTGCCCTTCGCGATGCAGCTTGCGCTTTCGACGGACCGGTGGGTGACCATCGCGCAGCGCGACATCGAGCGCTTCGTTTTCAGCTATGACGTGTGGGAGGAGAAGTTTCGCGTCTCGAAGCTCGGCTCTCCGCGGAAAGTGATTTCCCACCTGACGGCGCCCGCCGCCGAGACGTGGTGCGTGGACGAATTGACGGTGCCGCCTGCGGGGCTGAGCGAGCGACAGCCGTTCTGGCTGCGGCTGGAAGTGCGGGCCGAGACGCCGGGCGATGACACGGCGCTGCTGACCGAGGAGGGCGTGAGCCTGTCGCGGCTGGTTGAGTTTTTCAGCCGGCGAACCCGCACCGATCAGACGCGCTGGGTCACGGAGGCGGGCCCGTTTCGGCTGGCGGATCTGAGCCGGCCGGGGCGGGGAGTGGCACAGTGAGAACGGGGCCGGACGGCCGGGTAGGGGGCCGGCCGCGGGCCAGGGAGGCCGGCCTACAATGAAGAGCCTTCGGGCCAGGCTCATTCTGATCTTTCTGGCCGCGACGCTGGCGCCGTTTGCGACGACGTGGTGGATCGCGACGTCGCTGCTCGATGAGAGCCTGTCTTATTCGACGACGGCGCAGACCGACCGGCTGTCGCGAACGCTCGAGCAGGCCGGACGGGAGCTCTACCAGCAATCGCGCGACTGGCTGAAGCATGACGTCGAGGCGCACAGCGCGCCGGGCCGCCTGTACGCGCGAGCGGGGGCGGCGGAGTGGCCGGACGAGGTGCGCGGGTTTTGGGAGAGCGGCGATCGCGAGCGGTTCTCCATCTCGGAAGACGGGCGCAACGAGCTGCGGTATTTCATCCGGCGCGCGGACGGCGTGGCGGCTTATTCGCGGCCGCTCGCGCTCGATATGGGCCGGCTGTCGAACGAGTACAGGCAGGCGCGCCAGACCGTGGAGCGCGCAAGCGGCCTCGACCTGCGGCGCGGGTTCATTTCGACCTTCGTGCTGCTGGCGGCCGCGGTGTGGCTTGTCTCGCTGGCGCTGCTGATCTTTCTCGCATGCAGAATCTCGCGCCCGATCCGGCAGTTGACGGCCGGGCTCGACCGTCTGGCCTCGGGAGACTTTTCCGTGCGGCTCGAGACGGCGCGCGACGATGAGCTCGGCCGCGCCATCCGGTCGTTCAACGGCATGGCGGCGCGGCTGGCGGAGAACCGGGACAGGCTTGTTTACCTCACGCAGCTTGCAAGCTGGCAGTTGCTGGCGCGCAAGATGGCGCACGAGCTGAAGAACTCGCTGACGCCGATACGGCTGACGATGGAAGAGATCATCGCGCGGGACGCGGGGGACGGGGACAAATTCATCGAGCAGGCGGCGCGCATCGTGGTGGATGAGGTCGACAGCCTGGAGCGGCGCATACGCGCCTTCTCGCAGTTCGCTGCGGAGCCGCCGGTGCGCGCGACGGCGATCGACGTGAATGCGGCGCTCGAGGAGCGCATCGCGTTCCTGAAGAGCGGGCACCCGGAGGTCGCGTATCGCACGCTGCCGGCGGAGGAGGCTCCGGCGGCGCTGGCGGATCCGGATCTGCTGAACGGGATTCTGACGAACCTGCTCGAGAACGCGGCCGAGGCGGCGGGGCCGGGCGGGTCCGTGCTGGCGACGACGGGGTGGAGCGACGGAAACGTCGTCATCGAAGTGCACGACTCAGGGCCGGGGTTGAACGAAGAGGCGCGGCGGTCGCTGTTCGAGCCGACGATTTCGTTCAAGAAGAAGGGAATGGGACTCGGGCTGTCGATCGCGCGCAAGAACGCGCTGCTGATGGGAGGAGATATCACGCTGGCGCCCGGAACGCTGCGCGGGGCGGCGTTCCGGGTAAGGCTGCCGGGGGCCGCCGTCACTTCACCAGTGGCGTGACGACGATGTTCCGGTACTCGACCGGGCCGTGATCGCCTTGCAGGTAGATCGGGCCGGGTTCGGCTTCGTTTGAATCGACAGCGATGGCGGTGAGGCCTTCAATCTCGCGCTTGTCGATGATGGTCTTGCCGTTGAGCACAACGGTGAGGTCGCGGCCGACCAGCCTGATGTCGTAGGTCTGCCATTCGCCGGCGGGCTTGCTCGCGTTGAATGCCGGGGCGATGCGGGCGTAGAGCGCGCCGTTGTTGTGCGTTCCCTGCTGCTTGCCGTAGTCGTCGAGCACCTGGATCTCATAGCGGCCGCGCAGGCCGACGCCGCTGTTGCTGTGCTCGGCGATCTTGAATTCGCAGTGCAGCTTGAAGTTCCAGAATTTCTGCTCGGAAACGATGTCGTTCGCCTTGCCGTTGCCGGCGAGCGCTCCGTCCTTCACGGACCAGCCGATGGGCGCGGGGCCGCTCTTGGCTTTCCAGCCGGAGAGGTCTTTGCCGTTGAACAGCGTGACTGGTTTCGCTTCGCGCCAGGTGCCGTCGTCGTGCTCCTTGATGACCGGGGCGCGAACGCCGACCCACTTGCCGGGCGCGGTTCCTTCGAGCTTGCCGTTGACGAGCTTCGCCGCGTACAGGATGTTGCGGCCGGGCCAGCCGAACTCGATGGCGCCGTCCGTGATCGAGATTTTCTCGATGACGTTCATATCGCCGTCGAAGGCGGAAACGAATTTGCCGGAAGGCTTACCGGTTTCGGCTCCGGTGATTTCGAGCCAGGAGGCGCGGCCGTCGGCGGCTGTGAGGTCCCACCGGCCGTTGAAGCGCGCGTCGCCGGCCCAGACCGCTGCCGCGAGAATGAAAATTGGAAAGAGTCGCATCGAGGGCAGTCTAGCACCGGCGGCAGGAAACCTGCGCGGGCGCGCGGGCGTATTCTGAAGCGATGCCTCGCATCTCCATCCTCGACGACGAAGAAAACGTCGGCCGGTCGCTGCGGCTGATTCTCGAGCGGGAGGGATACAGCGTCACCGTGTGCCGCACGGCGGCGGAGTTGCGCGCGCATCCGGAGGCGCAGCGGGCCGACGCCTTTCTGCTCGACGTTCTGCTGCCGGACGGCAACGGCATCGAGGTGCTGCGGTGGCTCAGGCAGAACGATCACCTGGCGCCCGCGGTCATGATCTCGGGCCACGGGACGATCGCCGATGCGGTCGAGGCGACGCGCGCCGGCGCGTTCGATTTTCTCGAGAAGCCGCTTACGCGCGACCGCGTGCTGCTGGCGTTGAAGAATGCCGTGGAGCAATCGGCGCTGCGGCAGGAGAACGAGCGGCTGCGCGAACTGGTGGGCGAGGGGCCCCGTATGATCGGGGCGAGTCCGGCATTCAAGGCGGTGGTGGAGCAGGCGACGCTGGTGGCGCGGTCGGACGCGCGCGTGCTGCTTACGGGGGAATCGGGGACGGGCAAGGAACTGCTCGCGGCGCACATACACCGCGAGAGCCCGTTTGCAGCCGGGCCGTTCGTGAAGATGAACTGCGCGGCGATTCCGACCGAGCTGCTCGAGACCGAGATGTTCGGGCACGAGAAGGGCGCGTTCACGAGCGCGGCGGGGGCGCGGCGCGGGAAGTTCGAGCTGGCCGACGGCGGCACGCTGTTTCTCGACGAAGTCGGCGACCTGCACGAGACGGCTCAGGCGAAGCTGCTGCGCGTGCTCCAGGAGGGCGAGTTCCACAGGGTTGGAGGGGAGCAGCCGATTCGCGTGTCGGTGCGGGTAATTTCGGCGACGAACCGGGACCTGGCGGGGCTGGTGGCGGAGAAGCGCTTCCGCGAGGACCTGTACTACCGGCTGTGCGTGGTGCCGATTCGCGTGCCTCCGCTGCGGGAGCGGCCCCAGGATGTGCGCCCGCTGGCCGCGTATTTTCTCGAGGAATTCTGCCGGCGGAACAGTTTCAAGCCGAAGACGATCGACGATGAGGCGTGTGCGCTGCTCGAAAAATTCGCGTGGCCGGGCAACGCGCGTGAGTTGAAGAACGTGGTTGAGCGCATGGCGATTCTGACGCCGGGCGAGCGGCTGACGGCGCAGTCGGTGCCGCTCGAAATACGGATGCCGAAGGACACGACGCCGCGCTCGACCATCCAGGACGCGCGGGACGCGGCCGAGCGGGAGCATATTCTGCGGGCGCTCGAGGCCTCGAATTGGAACGTCTCGTCGGCGGCGCGGTCGCTCGGGATGGAGCGCACGAATCTGCACAAGCGGATTCGCGCGCTGGGATTGACGCGGCGATGAAGCTGGAATCTGGAAGCTGGAATCTGGAAGCTAGAAGCTAGAATCAGGCCGGCCAGACGGGGGTGAGTTCGATCCAGTGGGGCCGGAACTCCTCCGGCAGTTCGTGCTGGCCGGTCGCGTGAAGGCAGAATTCGCGGGCGGGGCCCAGCGACATCTGGCGCTGCCAGAGAGTGATATCGGGCTTCGTGGTGTGCGGGGCGAGAGCGGCGAAGAAGTCCTTGTAAGTCATCCCGCGCGGTTTCGAGAGCCAGGCCGCGAAGCGGACGGGGGTGAGGCGCGACTGGCCGGCGATCGATCCGTATAAACCGGCGGCGCCTCCTTCCGATTGTGCGGCAGCCTCGACGTGGGGCATGGCTCGCGCGTTCGCGAGCGCCGCTTCGTTCAGGTTTCCGAGCGCGTCGAAGTCGGTGAGCAGGTACCAGTCTTCGTAAGCTGTGTCGCGCGGGGTCCACTCGGTTCGCGCGATGCGGAACGAGGCGGAGGAGATGAAGCCGTCGGGCGCGTCGTCGCCTTTGAGCGCCTGGTGGAAGCGTCCGAGCGCGTTCTCGTAGGCCTTGGTTTCGACGCCGTCCTTCGGCCAGTGCCAGAAGACGTAAGCCAGCATCGGTTCACTTCTTGGCCAGGATTCGGGCGTCGCGTTGCGCCGCCTGAAACGCTTCGGTGGCCACCAGCCTCGCGCGGCAGCGCTCGCAGTCCACCAGGTGGCGCTCGACGGATTCGAGCTCCGGCCCCTGGAGACGGCTCAGCGCATAGGACTCGAGCAGTGCGTCGTCGGTATGTTCGCTTGGCATCGGCGCGGCTTCCCGCACCCCATCATACGACTTCACCCTCGCAGCCGAAAAGAGCGGGATATGGCTTCTGAGAGGCGCGCGAAATATAATGGAGTTTCGGGTGCATTACCCGGCGGTCATGCCGAGAGCCGCGCACCCGCTTACGGAGCGATGCCTTTGGGGGAGAAGCTGGATTCCGTTCGGTCGACGAAGAAACGACGTTTTTCGTGCGGCGTCCGCGCGAGCCGCGCGGGCAGCGCGATCCTGGCGGTTCTGCTGGCGTGCGCGGGGGCTTACGGACAGAGCAGCGGCGACCCCGTGCTGAGGCGTATCTACGAGCGCGCGACCGAGGACCTGAAAGGGCTGCCGAACTACACGTGTACGGAGACGATCGAGCGCACGGTGCGGCGCGAGTCGAAGAAGGACTACAAGCCGCTCGATACGGTGCGGCTGGAGATTGCCTACGTGGGCGGCAAAGAGATGGTGGCCTGGCCGGGAGCGGGAAAGTTCGAGGATAAGAGCATCGACGAATTCGTGGGGCGCACTGGGGCGATCGGAAACGGCAACTTCGCGCTGCACACCAACAACCTGTTCCGGACTGCGGCCCCGGTGTACACGGCGCGCGCGGAGGAGACGAGGAACGGGCGCAGGACGATCCGGTACGACTTCCGCGTGCCGCGGGAGCGGAGCGCGTTCCACATTGCCTCGGACGCGGGCGATGTCGTGGTCGGGTATCACGGGTCTTTCTGGGTGGACGCGGAGACGCTCGACCTGGTACGGCTTCAGACCGAAGCGGACGACATTCCACAGAGCATCAAGGTTCGGGCGAGCCGCGACACGATGGAGTACGCGCGAATGCGCATCGGCGAGTCGGACTTTCTGCTGCCCTCTTCTTCCGAGCTTGTGATGGTGGATCGCGAGGGCACGGAGAACCGGAACGTGTCGCGGTTCACGGGGTGCCGGAAGTACACGGGGGAATCGACGGTTTCGTTCGGCGACCCGGAGGCTGCGCCCGAGCGGGCCGGGGAGCCGGAGGCCGTGCGGCTGCCGGCGGGGCTCACCCTGGAGGCGACTCTCGATTCCGCTCTCGATCCGGCCAAGGTCGCGATCGGCGATCCTGTTTCGGCGACCTTGCAGCGGCAGGTCAAGAAGGGAACGGAGATTTTCGCGCCGAAGGGCGCGGTGCTTTCGGGGCGCATCACGCGCTTCGAAGAGAGGGCCTCCCGGGAAGGACGCTTCTACGTGGTCGGCTTCGAGTTCCATTCGCTCAAGGCCGCGAACCTCCGCGCGGAACTCGCGGCGAATCTCGAGGAGGTGACGCTGGGCGCGCGCTACTACGTGCCCTTCGCGACGGACCCGTCCCGCGGCGCGTCGGTCTGGACTTACCTGGTAAGGGACGTGGGCGGGACCAGACCCGGCGAGAGCCTCCTGTTCGTGCGCGCGAGCCGGGGCGGCGCCGTGCTCCCGGCCGGATTCCGGATGGTATGCCAGACGGTGGCGCAGTAGTCATTCATAGCGGAGCGCGTGCATGGGATCGACGCGGCTGGCGCGGTAGGCGGGAATCCAGCCCGCGGCGGCGGCCACGATGCTCAGCAGCACCATTGCGGCGGCCGCGATCCACGGGTCGCTGGACTTGATCCCGTAAAGCTGTGAAGCGACGAACCGCCCGAGCGCGATGGCCGAGGGGATCCCTATGGCGAGGCCGATCGCGAGAAGAACCAGAACTTCGCGCATCACGAGCCAGACCACCGAGGTGCGCTGCGCGCCGAGCGCCATGCGGAGGCCGAGTTCCTTGGTGCGGCGCGCGACGGCGAACGCCATCACTCCGTAGAGGCCGACCGAGGCGAGCAGCGTGGCGAGCAGCGCGAAGCCGGCCGAGAGCATCGCGGTGAGGCGCTCGGTGACGAGGGTTTCGTCGAGCTGGCCCGCGAGCGTTTTCATCTCGAAGACCGGCATGGCGGGGTCGAGTTTTTTGACTTCGCGGCGCAGCGCGGCATAGAGAGCTTCGGAGCCCATGCCGGCGCGCGCGTAAAACGCCACGCCTCCGTTGCCCCAGTTCGGAAGGAACACCTGGCGGCGCACGCCGACGCGCGGCCCTTCGTAGAGGGTGTCGGCTGCAACGCCTACTATTTCGATGTCGAGCTTCGTTCCCGGGCCGCCGCCTCGGCCGATGTGGCGGCCAACGGCGCTCGCCTTTCCGAAGAAATGGCGCGCGAACTTTTCGTTGACGATGGCGGTCTTGGGGTCTTCCTTGATGTCGCGGCGGTCGAAGTCGCGGCCTTCGATGATCGGCGTGCCCATGGTGCGGAAGTATTCCGGCGAAACCATGTTCATGAACGCCTGCATGTCCTCGCCGTCCTTGGCCTGGTGGCCTTCAACCGAGGTGGTGCTGTCCCATTCGTCGCCGTGCAGAACCGGGACGGCGGCCAGGGCGGCCGAGCGCACTCCGGGGATGGCACGGATGTTGTCGAGCAGTTCGGCGTATAGGTGCACCGCGCGCGCGTTGTCATAGCCGTTGAGCGCGGGCTGCAACTGAAACGTGACCAGGTTTTCGATGTCGTGGAACCCGGTGTCGGTGGCCTTCAGGTTCTGGAGGCTGCGGACGAACAGGCCCGCGCCGAACAGCAGCAGGAAGCTGAGGGCGACCTGCGCGGCGACGAGTCCTTTGCGCAGCAGGAGCGAGCCGCCGCGGCCGGCGATTGAGGTGACGGCGTCCTTGAGCGTGGTGGCAAGGTTGGGGCGGCTGGCGCGCAGGGCGGGGAGGAGCCCGAAGATCAGGCACGTGAGCACGGTGAGGGCGAGGGCGAACAGCAGGATGCGCAGGTCGGGCGTGGAGCGGATCAGCAGCGGCGTGCCTCGAGCGGGGGTGAGCGAGAGCAGGCCGCGCGTGAGCGCGACCGCGATGGCGATGCCCGCGAGACCGCCGCCGGCGGAGAGCACCAGGCTTTCGATCAGCAGTTGCCGCACGAGTTGGAAGCGCGAGGCGCCGAGCGAGAGGCGCACGGCGATTTCCTTCTGGCGGGCGAAGGCGCGCGCGATCAGGAGATTCGCCACGTTGGCGCAGGCGATCAACAGCACGAGCCCGACCATGGACATCAGGACGATGAGGGCGGTGGAGATGGCGTTGCGCATGTTCGAGTAGCCCGTGGCGGCGGGTTCGACGTGAATCGTTCCGCGCAGGAACTGCTGGCGTTGGTAAGGGGTCCAGTCCTTCGCGGCCGGCAGCGTGGTTTCGTATTCGCGGATCTGGTGGAACAGGCCCTGGAGCGGGGCGCGCGCGGATTCGGCCGTGTAGCCGGGTTTCAGGCGAGCGAAGACCTGGACCCAGCGCGAGCGGCGATCGTCCATGCGAAGCCAGGTCCACTCGGGCATAAGTGCAGGCTCCATGAGGATGGGGACGCGGATTTGGGGCGAGAAAACGGGGTCGAGACCGGAGAAGCCGGGGGCCGAGACGCCTACGATCGTCATCGGGTAGTTGTTGACGAGGATTTTCTTGCCGATGGCGTTGGGGTCGCGATTGAAGCGGGTGACCCAGTAGTCGTAGCTGAGGGCGACGACGGGGTGGCCCATGTAGGCGCGGTCGTCCTCGGCGGAGTTGAACAGGCGGCCGGCGGCGGGCTTGACGCCGAGCATGGTGAAGTAATTGCCGGAGACGAGCTCGGCTTCGACGCGCTCGGTCTGATTATCGACGCTGATGGAGCTGGGGACGCGGCGGCGGCAGAGGACCTCGGCCAGCGGCGCGCCCTTGCGCTGGAAGTCCTGGTAGATAGGGTAGGACTGCATGCGGTCGCCCATGTTGCTGCCGTTGTGCGGGCCTTCCTGGTAAAGCATGACGAGGCGGTCCGGGTCCTTGACGGGGATCTGCCGGAGCATGAGCTGGTCCATGAGGGTGAAGATCGCGGTGTTGGCGCCGATGCCGAGGGCGAGGGAGAGGACGGCGACGGTGGAGAACAGCGGGCTGCGGCGGATGGCACGGAGGGCGAAGCGCAGGTCGGGCGCAAGGCTGGTCATGGTGGTATAGACGAGGGATTTTGGGATTGGTTCGGGGGAAAAAGCGGGCTGTGGCGTCGGCGAGGATCTTCTAGAGCGAGAAAGAAACCACAGCAGGCGCAGCGCCTTTGTCGGGTCGATCTCGCCGGTCGCACTAGAGGTCGGGCGGACCGATGATCTCGATGTCGGGCTCCCAATACGTCATGAAGTCATAGACGGATACCACGAGCACGTCAGAATCTGCCCTCAAGGACCGGGGTAATCCCCGGGCGGAACATCCGTCCGAGGCGGTCCGCATTCTCCTTCGAGAGCATGAATTGTGCGCGCCGGCTCCGCATGTCGAACACCGCCCACCTATACCCGTTCTGGAGTGCCTGGCCTTGAACGTAGTCGGCTCTGGCCTGCGCGGTTCGGATCTCCTCTTTCAACATCTTTCTAGAGGAGTTCAGGAACGTCCCTCCTGAAGAATCGGACGACCTCGTCCCACGTGAGTGCCACGAGCATGTGCGGCATTGGGTCCTTTTCAGCGTCGGCAAAGAACGTAAGCGACTTCAGGACGTGAAGCCGGCTGTAATTGGCTTTCGCGTATTTCCGCCCGAACCATTCCAGGATCTGTCTCAGGCCGAAGCGCTGGCTGGCGACGTAGAGATCGATGAAGTCCCGCTTAGCGCCACGGCTCGCGATGGCGCTCAGTTTCATGCAGGCGATGTCGCGCGGATCGGCGACGGCAACGCCCTCGAACTGCGCCGTCGGGAAAAGCAAAGGGAAGGGGTAGCCGAGAAAACTGACCTTGGTCCCCTGGGTCACGGCGTGGATGGTGTGGGGCGCCTTCGCGACGAGCGAAAACGCCGGGGACGCTTGGAGCCGCGCGAGGAGCGCGTCCTCATCGAAGAGTTCAGACGTGAAGAAATCGAGGTCCAGCGAGATCCGATGTCCAAACCGCAGGGCGAGCGCGGTGCCGCCGGCAAGGTACGCGGCGCCGGTCAGCGATTGGTCGCGGAGCGCGTGGAGAGTGTCCGACGTCGCCCCGGAGATGGTTTCGGGATGCCAGATGATGTTATCGGCGGGTTCGGCCATCGGAGTCTGGCATTATCGCGCAAACGCGGCCACGTCCGCCTCGGGAATACCGTATACCAACGCCCAGAACGTCGCGGACTTCGGCGACAGCCGCCGCTCATTGCGGATCACGCGGCAGATCTCCGGCGCACTGAATACCTCCCGGAGCCAGGCGACTGCGTCGTCACCGCCGTATTCGAGGACCCGAAAGATGGTGTAGTCGGGGTGGGCCGATGGCTGAAACTCGGCGATGTTTGTGTCCCAAAACAGCGGTCGCAGCGTATTGGGAACCATGCGGTTATATTATACGGCTGCTCGCCCCTGGCCTAGCGCCCCCTGCGTGCTGCCGCCGTCCTGTTTCTCGAGACATCATCAACGGTGGTCGGCTCGTTTATTACACGCTCTCTACTGTCAAGTGCATCGTACGCTTCAGCCTCCAACTCACGCGTTAGGACCTCGCAATAGAGATCGATTTCGGAGACCACCGATTTGATCGCTTTCGATGAGCAGTTTGAGGTTGCTATAGGTCGGCTGTTCCAACGTCACTCTTTTGGCCGTGAGGCAAAGAATCTTCTCGAAGTTGTGTGGGCTGTCCACTTTGTTCAGTACGGCGCATGGAATGCTCCGGGCGTATGCGTTTTCATCGTGGACAACATGTTTGTTCCGGAGGGCCCGGAAGAAGTTGAATGAGTCGAGCGCATCCAGCGGTTCGTTAGCGTAAACCTCTTGGGCATTGAGGTTGTCACGAGCGCTCGAGTGGCCAAAGCATTTGAAGGGATATAAAAACGGCCCCGGGTTTCCCCGGGGCCGCTTTACTGCTTGCTAATGGCTGAAGGCTGATGGCCTTGCGCCACTTACGCCGTCCGCATCGCTTCCGACTTGTCGCCGCCGCTGATCGCAGCCTGCGCTGCCGCCAGCCTCGCGATCGGCACACGGTACGGGGAGCACGAAACGTAGTTCATGCCCACGCGGTAGCAGAACTCGACCGAGCTGGGCTCGCCGCCGTGCTCGCCGCAGATGCCGACTTCGAGATCCGGGCGGGAGCCGCGGCCCAACTGCACGGCCTGCTTGACCAGGCGGCCGACGCCGTCCTGATCCAGAACCGCGAACGGGTCCGCTTTGAACAGCTTCAGGTCTTCGTAGGCCTTCGAGAACTTCACGTAGTCGTCACGCGAAATTCCGAGGGTCGTCTGCGTCAGGTCGTTCGTGCCGAAGCTGAAGAACTCGGCTTCCTTGGCGACTTCGTCCGCCGTCAGGGCAGCGCGCGGGATCTCGATCATCGTCCCGACCATGTACTTCTGGTCCTTCAGGCCCGCCTTGCCGAGCACCTCATCGGCGACCTTCACGACGATCGCCTTCTGGTTCTCGAGCTCCTTCACGTTGCCGATGAGCGGGATCATCACTTCGGGGATGACCTTCACGCCCTTCTTCGCGACCTGCACGACGGCCTCGAAGATCGCGCGCGCCTGCACCTCGGTGATCTCCGGATAGAGAATCCCCAGGCGGCAGCCGCGCAGGCCGAGCATCGGGTTGAACTCATGCAGCTCTTCGACGCGGTGCAGCAGCTCGGGCAGCCGCTTCTTGAGCTCGCCCACCGTGATGCCGTACCGCGCCGCCATCTCCTTCTTCGCCTTCGCATCGACGTAGGGGAGCTTGGCGATATCGACCATCAACTGCTCGCGCTTCGGCAGGAACTCGTGCAGCGGCGGATCGAGCGTGCGGATGACGACCGGCAGGCCGTCCATCGCCTGGAACAGCCCGGCGAAATCCTTGCGCTGCATGGGCAGGAGCTTTTGGAGCGCCTTGCGGCGGCTCTTCTCGTCCGTGGCCATGATCATCGCCTGCATGTGCTCGATGCGGTCCTCGGCGAAGAACATGTGCTCGGTGCGGCACAGGCCGATACCCTGGGCGCCGAACTTGCGCGCCACCTTCGCGTCGCGCGGGATGTCCGCGTTGGCGCGCACGCCGAACTTGCCGCGGAACTCGTCGGCCCAGCCCATGAACGTGGCCAGGACCCCGGAGTTCGTGTCGGGCTCGGCGGTTTGCGCCTGGCCCGCGAACACCTCGCCGGTCGAGCCGTCGAGCGAGAGCCAGTCGCCTTCTTTCAGCGTGAGGCTCTTGCCGCCCGCGACGGCAACCGTGATCTGCTTCTTATGCTCGTCCACCGTGATGGCGCCTGCGCCGGCGACGCACGGGATGCCCATGCCGCGAGCCACAACCGCGGCGTGGCTGGTCATGCCGCCGCGCGAGGTCAGGATGCCCTTGGCCACTTCCATGCCGTGAATGTCGTCCGGAACCGTCTCGGCGCGGACCAGGATGACGGGCGCTTTCGTGGCCGCGTCCACCGCGTCGTCGGCCGTGAAGACCACCTTGCCCACCGCGGCGCCGGGCGAAGCCGGAAGACCGACCGCGATCTTCTGCAGGGTCTTGCGCGACTCGGGCACGATCACTGGGTGCAGAAGCTGGTCGAGCTGCATCGGATCCACGCGCAGCACGGCTTCCTTCTTGTCGATCAAGCCTTCGTTCGCCATATCGACGGCGATCTTGACGGCCGCCGGACCCGTGCGCTTGCCGTTGCGGGTCTGGAGCATGTACAGCTTGCCGTCCTGGATGGTGAACTCGAAGTCCTGAACGTCGCGATAGTGCTTCTCGAGGCTGGTCGTGATCTCGCGGAGCTGGTTGTAGACCTCGGGCATGACATCCTTCAGCTCGACGATCGGCTTCGGGGTGCGGATGCCGGCGACGACGTCTTCGCCCTGCGCGTTGATCAGGAACTCGCCGTAAAACTCCTTGGCGCCGGTGGCCGGGTTGCGGGTGAAGCCCACGCCCGTGGCCGAGGTGTCGCCGAGGTTGCCGAACACCATCGCCTGCACGTTGACGGCGGTGCCGAGATCATCCGGAATCTTGTTCATCTTCCGGTAGTGGATGGCGCGCGGGTTGTTCCAGGAGCGGAACACGGCGTCGCGCGCGCCGGCGAGCTGGGCAGCGGCGTCCTGCGGGAACGGCTTGCCGGTCTTCTTCTCGACCAGCTTCTTGTAGCCGGCGATGACTTCCTTCAGGTCCTCGGCCGTGAGGTCGGTGTCAAGCTTCGCCTTCGCCTTCTTCTTCTGCGCATCGAAGACATGGTCGAAGTCGCTCTTGGCGATCTCGAGCACGACGTTGCCGTACATCTGGATGAAGCGGCGATAGCAATCGTAGGCGAAGCGGGGATTGCCGCTGCGCGCTTCGAGCGCCTTCACGGTCTTGTCATTGAGGCCCAGGTTGAGGATGGTGTCCATCATGCCGGGCATCGAGAACTTCGCGCCGGAGCGCACGCTCACCAGCAGGGGGTTGTCGACGTCCCCGAGCTTCTGGCCCATGCGCTGTTCGAGCAGGGCGAGGGCTTCCTTGATCTGCCCCTCGATTTCGGGGGTGAGCTTGTTGCCGTTCTCGTAGTAAACCTTGCAGACGTCGGTGGAAATGGTGAACCCGGGGGGCACAGGCACACCGGCGCGCGACATTTCCGCGAGCCCGGCGCCCTTGCCGCCCAGCGTGTCTTTCATCTTTCCGTCGCCGTCGGCAGTGCCGCCGCCGAAGGAATAAACGTATTTACTCATAGAGGCTGCCTTATCTCCTGTATAAATCCGCTCCCTTATGGTCGCGGCTCCGTGTTACTGCCGCCCGCGTCGGCAGGCGGTTGTGACGCAACAATCTCCGAGAAATCGGCGATCGCCGAAGACTCGCTCAACAGCTTGTGCAACAGAGTGAGCCGGTTCTGCCGGACTACGGGGTCCGGCGCGTTCACTAAAACTTTGTCGAAGAAGAGATCGACCTGCGGCCGCAGCGAGGCGATGGCCTCGAGCGCGGCGCGGTAATCCTTCTTCTTTCGGAATCGGTTCACGCGGGCGCTGAGCTTGTCGAACGCCGCGTGCAGACCGGCTTCGGGGCCGGCTTCGAGAATTGCGGCGTCGATCGCGCCGCCTCCCGTGAAATTGGCCTGCCGCAGAATGTTCTTGATGCGCTTGAAGCCGGCGGCGAGCGGCTCGAAGTTCTCCGTGGGCCGCACGGCCTGGATCGCGATCAGGCGGCTCTCGACGTCGGTGAGATCGTCCGAGCCCGCGGCGAGCACGGCGTTCACTTCGTCGTAGCGGAAGCCGCGGATGTCTTTGAAGTAGTAGCGAACGCGGTCGAGGAAGAACTCGGCGAGCTCGGCGTTGCCGCCGGTGAGCTTCGAGAGCGGGAGCGCGAGTTTGCCTTCGACGAGAATCTTCACGACGCCTTGCGCGGCGCGGCGGAGCGCGAACGGGTCTTTCGAGCCGCTCGGAATCAGGCCGATTTTGAAACAGCCTTGAAGCGTGTCGAGCTTGTCGGCGAGCGAGAGCAGGCGGCCGCACAGGGTGGACGGGATCGCGTCCTCCATGCTCTCCGGCTTGTACTGGTCGTAGATGGCCTTCCAGACTTCTTCGGGCTCGCCCTGCTGCTTTGCGTAGAGGCCGCCCATCACGCCCTGAAGCTCGGTGAATTCCTTCACCATTTCAGTAGTGAGGTCGCACTTGGCGAGCAGGGCGGCGCGCTCGACCACGGCGGAGTCGGTCTTCGCCAGCTTGGCCAGCCTGCGCGCGAGCTTCTGCACGCGCCTGGTCTTGTCCAGATAGGAGCCGAGCTTGGCCTGGAACGTAACGTGCGCCAAATCGGGGACGCGCTCGGCGAGCGTCTTGTTCGAATCGACGTCCCAGAAGAACCGGGCGTCGTTGAACCGCGCGCGCAGCACGCGCTCGTTGCCGCGGCGCACGAGGCCCTCCGGGTCCGCGCTGGTGTTCATGACCGCGATGAAATGCGGCGCGAGGTTGCCTTGCGCGTCTTCCACCGAAAAGTACTTCTGGTGATGCCGCATCACCGTGACGAGCACTTCGGCCGGAAGGTTCAGGTACTCCGGGTCGAAGCTGCCGAGGATGGGCGAAGGCATCTCGGTGATGTAGGCGAGCGTCGAGAGCAGCTCGGGGTCCTGCTTGGCGCGCAGACCCTTGCCCATGAGGATTGCGTCGATCTCGGCTTCAATCTTGATCTTCCGCACTTCGCCCGACAGCACCACGCCGTTGTCGCGCAGGCGCGTTTCGTAGTCCTCCACGGTAACGGGGAACTTCGGCGAGCCGAGCAGGCGATGGCCCGATGTCTCATTGCCGGCGCGCACGCCCGCGATCTCGAACGGCACCACTTCGCCGCCGAGCAGAGCCACGAGCCAGCGTATGGGACGGATGAACCGCGGGCCGTTCTTGCCTGCCCAGTACATCGTCTTCGGCCACTGAATTCTGAGGATCAGCTCGGGCAGCGCCTCGGCCAGGATGTCGCGCGCGGGGCGTCCTGTGACCTTCTTCCTGTAGGCCACGTAGGCGCCGCGCGGGGTCTCGGTGGTTTCAAGCTCGGAGACCCCGACGCCCATCTTTCGCGCGAAGCCCAGTGCGGCGCCGGTCGGCTGGCCGTCCTTGAAGGCCGCGGCGACGGGCGGGCCGGAGATCAATTCCTCTGTGTCCTGCTGGCGTTCGGGAAGCGTACCTCGCAGCACCAGGCGGCGCGGGGTAGCGTCCAGCTGCGTGTCACCGTTCCGGGCGAGGCCGTTCGAACGCAGCAGGTCTTCGAACAGCGTGCGCAGGTTGCCCAGAGCGGGCAGAATCATCCAATCCGGAATCTCTTCGGTGCCGATTTCGAGCAGGAAGGGGACGCTCATTGCGCCACCTCCGCCGGGGCCGCTTGGACAGGCGGGGCCGGCTGCTGCTGATCCACCCAACATTCGGCGACGCCGAGCGCGAGTTTGCGCACGCGGCCGATCACCGCCACGCGCTCGGTCACGCTGATCGCTCCGCGCGCGTCGAGCAGGTTGAACAGGTGCGAACATTTCAGCACCTGCTCGTAGGCCGGCAGCACGGGGAAGCGCTCCTTGGTGGGGTAATCCTTATACATGGCTAGCAGGCGCTGGCATTCCTTTTCGTGCAGCTCGAAACGCTTCCAGAGCGTCGGGACGTCGGCGAGCTCGAAGTTGTACACCGAGTGCTGCAACTCGTCGGCGTGGCGGACGTCGCCGTAGGTGACCCCGGGGGCCCACTCGATGTCGTAAACGCTGTCCTTAACTTGAAGGAATGCGGTGAGGCGTTCGAGGCCGTAGGTCAGTTCGGCGGGAACGAGATCGAGGTCTATGCCGCCGCACTGCTGGAAGTAAGTGAACTGCGTGATTTCCAGGCCATCGAGCATCACCTGCCAGCCGATGCCCCACGCCCCGAGCGTGGGCGATTCCCAGTTGTCCTCTTCAAACTTGATGTCGTGCTTGCGCAGGTCGATTCCGATTGCTTCGAGGCTGGCGAGATACAGATCGATGACGTCGGCAGGGGAGGGCTTCAGGATGACCTGGAGCTGGGAATGCTTGTAGAGGCGGTTCGGGTTGTCGCCGTAGCGCCCGTCGGCGGGTCGGCGGCTCGGCTGCACGTAGGCGACGCGGTAGGGCTTAGGGCCGAGGACCCGGAGAAACGTTTCGGGCGTCATCGTGCCCGCGCCGACTTCGAGGTCGTACGGCTCCTGAATGATGCAGCCGCGCTCGGACCAGTATTTCTTCAGCTTGAACAGGACGTCCTGAAAAGTATCCATGAGTATCAGACTGCCGCTTCGAGCAACGGCAATGTCACCAGCCGGCGCTCTATGTGTTCCTCGATTCCCCGCACCAGCATCCGCCGCAAATCGGCGGCGGTCTCCCGCGTCCACGTCCTGGGCGCGAGTTGAGCGACCGGCGTGTGCAACATCTCTTCGGCGATCTCCACCGACTCGGGCGAAACCCTGAGGTCCGGCAGGAGGCCCGACAACTTCACGCTCCAGAGCAGGAAGTAGCTGACGCCCTCCCACACTCCCTGGGACCCTTGCGCCCGGAGGTAATCCAGAACCGCCAGCAGAAGCCGGAAATGCTTTTCGTTCGGCTCCGCCGGGGGCAGAAGCTGCTCGGAAACTTCCGCGAGAAAGTCCAGGGCAACACCAGCCGTATAATCCGACGCCAGCGTGAACTGCGACTGAATCAGCTCGCAGGAATCCAGGTTCACCAGTTCTCTGGTCTCCCGCTGGAAGTACGACATTTTCACGTGCGAGAGACGTTCCAAACCGCTGCCGAACGGACTCTTCGGCTTCCGCGCGCGCTTGGCCACCCCGCGCAGCTTGCCCTGATCTCTGGTAAGAAAGCTGACAATCAGATCCGCTTCTTTCAGCGGGTACGTTCGTAAAACCAAGGCATCGCTAACCCGAGCTGGCACACGCGGAACTATAAGGTTAGCAAAAACAGGAGCTGGAAGTCAGAAGAGAGGAGCCGGAGGCCCGTTGCGCCGGATCCAGCTTTTCACACCGCCGCTAGTACTTTTGTCTCCAAAGATACATAGCGGCTTCGCCCGGGTGGTGATTTAATGTACGGAGGTTGAAAACAGGAGAATAAATGCGCCTGACCTTCATCTTTGCACTCGCGGCCGCGATGGCTTTGCCCGTAGCCGCTCAAAAGAAGCGCGTCGCGGTCCTTGATTTCGACTACGCGACGGTGCGCAGCCAGTCCGATGCCATTTTCGGCACAAACGAGGACATCGGGAAGGGGATATCCGACCTGATCGTCGAGAAACTCGTCCAGAGCGGCAAATATTCGGTGATCGAGCGCAAGGCGATCGACAAGATCATGGCCGAGCAGAACTTCTCGAACAGCGACCGGGCGGACTCGACGTCGGCGGCCAAGATCGGCCGCATCCTGGGCGTGGAGGCGATCATCATGGGCTCGATCACGCAGTTCGGCCGCGACGATAAAAACACGAACGTCGGCGGCGGAGCGGTTTCGCGCGTGAGCGGGCGGTTCGGCCTCGGCGGCGTAGGCCGCAGCGAGGGCAAGGCGGTGGTCGGGATTTCGGCCCGCATGGTGAACACCGACACAGCGGAGATTCTGGCGACGGCGAAGGGCATCGGCGAATCGGCGCGCAAGGGCACGACGCTGCTGGGTGCCGGAGGCGGCAGAATCGCCGGCGGCGGCCACGTCGATATGACGAGCAAAAATTTCGCCTCCACAATTATCGGCGAGGCGGTGGACGCGGCCGTAGTCCAGCTCTGCAGCCAGTTGGACCAGAGCGCGGGCAGCCTGCCCACCAAGGCCGTCGTGATCGATGGCCTCGTTGCCGATGCTTCCGACGGCTCCTTGGTGCTGAACATCGGCAGCCGCGCGGGCCTGAAGCTCGGCGACCGGCTCCAGGTGCGCCGCAAGGTTCGCGAAGTGCGCGACCCGGCCAGCGGCAAGGTGCTGCGCAGCATCGAGAACAAGGTCGGCGAAGTGGTCATCACCGAAGTGGATGAAGGATCGGCCGTCGGGACCTATTCCGGCTCTGAGCCCGCGAAGGTCGGCGACGCAGTCAGGAATATGTAAGCGGGGAGGTCCGCGATGGCATTCCAGGTTGGCGAGACGGCCGGCGGCTACCAGGTCACCGGCGTGGCGGGGGATGTGTACCAGGTGCTCAACACGGCCGCGGGCCGCGTGGAGGCGATGCGTGTGGTGCCGCCGGATGCGGCTGCGCGGCTTGAGGCCACGATCGCGGCGCTGGCGGAGTTCGAACATCCGGGGATCGCGGCGCTTTACGCGGTCGCCTCCGCGGGCGACGAACTCGTGCTGACGTCGGAGTTCGTCGAAGGGCCTACGCTGGCCGACGGTCCGATTCCGGCGCGCGCGGTGGCGGCGTATGTCTCGCAGGCGCTTCAGGCGCTGGCCGGCGCGCACGAGCGCGGCCTGGCGCATGGCGATATCAAGCCCGCCAACATCGCCGTCACGCCCGACGGTCAGGTGAAACTGCTGAACTTCGGAGTCTCGAAGGCGGGGACGGCGCTCGACGACATCTGCGCGACGGGCGCGATGCTGCGCGAACTGCTGGGCAGCGAGGCGGCCGCGGGCGATGTGAACGAGATCATTCAGGCGGCGACCGATGCCGACCCCGCGAACCGGTTTCAGTCGGCGAACGCGTTCCGCGCCGCGCTCGATAGCGTGGCGGGGGCGCTGGCCGCACCGGTGATCGAGGCCGCTCCCGTCGAGCCGCAGCCGGTCGCGGCGGCAGTGGCGGCGCCAACGAAGCAGAGCTCCAGCCATCGCGGATTATGGATGGCGCTGGGCGCGGTGGTGGCGCTGGCGGCGATCGCCGTGGCGGCGGTGCAGGGTCCGAAGTGGTATCGCGCGATGGCCGGCGGGCCGTCCGCCGATGGGGCTCCCGCGGCCGACGTTGCGCAGACACCCGAGGCAACGCCGGCGCCCGGACGGAAGCCGCTTGTGGCCGAGCCGGCTCCGGCGGCCGTGCCCGAGACGCCCGCGCCCGTCGTCGAGGCGTCCGCGCCCGCGGCGGAACCCGCGGCTCCCGCGCCCGCGGCGGCAGCGCCTGAAGCTCCTCGTGCCGCGGCGCCGGCCCGCGCCGCGCGCCGCGCCGTGTCCGCCGCTCCGGCGGCTTCGGCGGCCGCGCCGGTCGAGCGAGCCGCTCCGGTCGAACAGGCGGCTCCGGTGCAGCCGGCCGCTCCCGCGGCCCCAGCCGCGGCGGCCGTCGACAACGCGGCACTCGACGATTTGCGCGAACGTGTCACCCATATCGGCTCGCGCGCTCAATCGCTGAGTTCGACGCTCATGAACCTCGAGCAGCAGCAGAAGGCGCAGGGCCTCGGACTCCGCGGCGACATGTCTCTATCCTGGAAGCGTATGGAGAACTTCCTCGACGAGGCGGAAGCGGCGATAAAGAACGGCGACGCCGCACGCGCGAAGACCAAGCTCGACCAGGCCGAGCGCGAAGCCGACAAACTGGACAAGTTCCTAGGTCATTAACATCGTGAAACGCATCCTTCCGCTGTGCCTGATCGTTCCGGCAATGCTCTGCGGTCAGGAATACACCCGGGGCATCGGCGTGTATCCCGGAGATCCGAAGGACGACTTCGGGCCCACGCTCGTCACGGATGGCGGCACGTACCGCAACCTCGCGCTGCGGCGTCCCGCGTACCATTCGAGCAGCTACGACTACAACCTCACCGCGCAGCTCGTGACGGACGGCATCAAGGACGCGGCGATGCCGCGCTGGGTCTCGACCGCGACGAGCAACGACGGCGTGCTTCCGAAGAACCACCGGGAGTGGCTGTTGGACGGACATCCCGCGACGGCGTTCTACTTCAAGCCGGCGGGGTGGGTGCAGGTGGAGTTAGCCGGAGGCGCGGCGCCGCTCGAAGTGGACCGCGTGGATCTCGAGGCGGAGGTGAAATCGCCGGGCTGGACCTGCGTGGTGAAGGGCTCCGACGACGGGCAGACGTGGAAGGACCTTGGGCGTGTAAACGGCTCGCTGTCGGTCGCGCTCGACGCCCCCTCGCGCAGCCGGTTCTACCGGGTGGAGTTCAAGGCAGAGGGCGACACGGGCTGGCGCGTCGCCGAGATACGGCTCTTCCGCAACGGCCGGCAGTTGAAGGTCGGCGGCCCGTACGATTTCACCAGCGCGTGGATGAGCGCGGGCACCGGCGAGGAGTGGGTGTACGTGGATCTCGGGGCGGTCTGCACGTTCGACCGCGTGGCGCTCGCCTGGGTGCGGCCCGCGGCCGAGGGCGCCGTGCAGGCCTCGAACGATGCGGTGAACTGGAAGACCTTGCAGCCGCTCTCGGAAGGCGGCGACATGCGGCTTGCCGCTCCCGCGCAGGGCCGGTACGTGCGCGTACTGATGTCGCGCCCGGCCGCGGGGGAGCGCTACATCCTGAGCGAGCTTGAAGTATACGGGCGCGGGGGGCCGGTGGCGAAGGCGAAGCCTGCTCCGGCCGTGCGCGACGGCCGCCTCGACCTCGCGGGCGGCGCGTGGAAGGTGCAGCGCGCCTCGCTCGTGACCGCGGGCGGGGAAGCGCTGTCGAAGCCCGGATTCGCGGATGCCGACTGGGTTGTGGCGACCGTGCCGGGCACGGTGCTTTCGAGCTACTGGAATGCCGGGGCGCTCGCGGATCCGAACTACGGCGACAACCAGCTCTACATTTCCGACTCGTTCTTCGCGAGCGATTTCTGGTACAGGGACGAGTTCGTCGCTCCGCCCGCCGCGCCGGGCCGTCGCTTCGCGCTGAACTTCGACGGCATCAACTGGAAGGCCGACGTGTACTTGAACGGCGCGAAGCTGGGCCGCATCGAGGGAGGTTTCACGCGCGCGCAGTTCGACGTGACCTCGCTCGTGCGGCCGGGCGCCCAGAACGCGCTCGCGGTCCTCATCGTGAAGAACGCGACGCCAGGCAGCGTCAAAGAGAAGACGTTCGAGCATCCCGATTTCAACGGCGGCCCGCTCGGCGCGGACAATCCGACCTATCACGCCTCGATCGGGTGGGACTGGATTCCCACCATCCGCGGAAGGAACGCGGGCATTTGGAACGATGTCTACCTGACGACCAGCGGGCCGGTGACGATCCAAAATCCGTTCGTGCGCACGGCGCTGCCGCTTCCCGACACGTCGCGCGCGGACGTAACGATCGAGGCCACGCTGCGCAACCACGAGCCGCAACCGGTGAGCGGTACGCTGCGCGCGAACTTCGGCAGCCTGAACTTCGAGCAGCCGGTGACGATCGAAGCGGGCGCGGAAAAGAAGATCGCGTTCAATCCGCAGCGGCTGGACAACCCGAAGCTCTGGTGGCCCGCCGGGTACGGCGACCCGAACCTCTATCCGGTGAAGCTCGAATTCGTGGCCGCGAGCGGGGCGGTGTCGGATGCGAAGGCGTTCCAGGCGGGCGTGCGGCAGTTCGCGTACAGCGTGGACGGTGCGGCGCTCCGGATGTGGATCAACGGCAAGCGGTTTGTCCCGCGCGGCGGCAACTGGGGGTTCGGAGAATCGAACCTGCGGTACCGCGCGCGCGAGTACGACGCGGCCGTGCGCTATCACCGCGACATGAACTTCACCATGATCCGCAACTGGGTCGGACAAATCGGCGACGACGAGTTCTACGAAGCGTGCGACCGCTACGGCATCGTGGTGTGGCAGGATTTCTGGCTCGCCAATCCGAGCGACGGACCGGACCCCGACGATAACGCGCTGTTCCTGCGGAACGTGCGCGACACGGTGCTGCGGATTCGCAACCACGCGTCGATCGGCCTGTACTGCGGGCGCAACGAAGGCTACCCGCCCAAGCCGCTCGAAGACGGCATCCGGCAGGCGCTCGGCGAACTGCATCCGGGGCTGTACTACATTCCCAGTTCGGCCGACGACGTCGTCAGCGGCCACGGTCCCTACGCCGCGCAGCCGCTGAAGAAGTACTTCGAGCCGCAGAAGGACGTGAAATTCCACAGCGAAATGGGCATGCCGAACATCGTCACGCTCGACAGCCTGCGCGCGATGATGCCGGCGGACCAGGCGTGGCCGCAGGGGCGCATGTGGGGCATACACGATTTCAGCCTGAACGGCGCGCAGGGCGGGAAGTCCTTCCGCGAGCGGATCGAGAAGAGTTACGGCGGCGCGGACAACCTCGAAGATTGGGTCACGCTCGCGCAGTTCGCCAACTACGAGGGCTACCGCGCCATGTTCGAGGCGCAGAACCGCGCGCGCATGGGCCTGCTCATCTGGATGAGCCATCCGACGTGGCCTTCCTTCGTGTGGCAGACCTACGACTACTATTTCGATACGAGCGCGGCGTACTTCGGGGCGAAGAAGGCATCCGAGCCGCTGCACATCCAGTGGAACCCTGTGACCGAAGAGATTGCGGTTGTGAACGAGACGGGCCGGGCGGCGGCGGGACTCACGGCGCGGATCGAGATCCTGAACATGACCGGCGAGCGGAAGTGGGAGAAGACCGTCGCGGCCGACAACCCCGAGGACAGCACCACCGTGATCGCCACCATGGAGTATCCGGCCGGCCTGACGCCCGTGCACTTCCTGCGGCTGAAACTCACGCGGGGGAGCGAAACAGTGTCGGAGAATTTCTACTGGCGCGGGACCGAGGACGGCAATTTCCGCGCGCTGCGCGAGCTGCCGAAGGTGAAGCTCGATGCGACGACCCGCGCCGAGCGGCAGGGCGCGCGCTGGCTGCTGACCACCGAGCTGCGCAACCCGGCCCGCGAACCCGCGCTCATGGTGCGTGTGAAGGCGGTGCGCGAGAAATCGGGCGACCGCATTCTGCCCGCGCTGTATAGCGACAACTACGTGGCGCTGATGCCGGGTGAGAGCAAGGTGATCCGCACCGAGCTGGCCGACGCCGATACGCGTGGCGAAGCCCCGCGCGTGGTGGTCGAAGGCTTCAACGTGGCGCGGTAACCGTTACGGCAGCGGCGTTTCGCGCTCGATCAGGTGCAGGAAGTTCCCGTCGAGGTCCTTGAAAAAGACCACGCGGTTGCCCTTGCTCGACACAGGGTCGGCGACGAACTCCACGCCTTTGGCCTTGAGCCGCTGGTAATCGGCCTCGAAGTCATCGACCGCGATCGCGACGTGCCGCAACCCGGGATCCTTCAGCGTCTGCGGCGCGCGCTCCCCGGCCGAAAGAATGATCTCGAACATCGACCCGTTCGGCGCCTTCACGAACGTCGTCTTGCTCGACGCCGAGTGGTAGTTGATCACGAAGCCGAGATTTTCGACGTACCACCCGGCGAGCCGTTCGGGGTCAGGAGAAGCGATGGCGGTGTGTTCGAGTCCGAGAACCATAGAGAGCGATTTTACCCCGAACGCGGAGCCGATGCCTCACTTCAGCAAGTAGCCGGTTAGCACGAGACCGGGCCGCCAGGCTAACGCGTTCGTCACGGCATGAGCGGCGAACGAGGCCGGGAGGGACCGGCCTCGCACGAGATAGATCCCGCAAAGGATCAGCCACGCCACGAATGCGCTGGACCACCGCGCCGGCGGAAGGTGCACAACCGCCGCGGCCGCGGACGTAATCAGGACGGCCCATGGCGCCGGCATCTTCTTCAAGAGGGAGGCGAGCATCGCTCCCCGGGACAGCAGTTCCTCTGTCGCCGGAATCAGCAATACGCTGTACACGAACAAGAGTTCCTGGTGTGGAAAGGGCCGGCTCATCCAACTGATTGTTCCGGGCCACGGTATTCGTAACGCAGGAATGAGTACTTGGATGTTGTAACAAAGGTATCCGCCCAGAGCTCCAAAGGCGAGGTCGCTCGCCCGGGGACGGAGACACGACAGGCCGAAGACGCGCCGCCACTTCCAAAGGCAGATGAGCACCGCGCCCACGCCCAGGAGTCCGGCCGCGGCGTGAACGTCCGCAAACGCGCACGACGCCGCCCAGAGCAGCCAAAGGGCTACGAGGCGTTTCGTATCCAGCGGCGCCGCCTCGGTCTCCGTTAGGCGCCACGCAGTCCCTCGTGCCAGGACGAGGCCGTACACAATCGCGGGCACCAGCACCGAATCAAGCAGCACGAAAGGGGCGTCGTCATAGGCCCTGAGAAGGGCCGAGTAGATGTCGCGATCCGCCAAAAACCGGAACAGCGGCGCGGCGATGCACCGCAGCACGAACCAGCCGATCCAGCAGAACAGGACGGCCTTGCTCGCCAGGCTCCGGGGTCTCAACGAGGAGAGCGTCAAACTGCGGGGTACAGTATCACATTTGACCCCATAGTGCTTGCTTTCCGGCCCGCCCGCTTGGTACATTAGGCTCTCTTTCTCGGTTGGCCCGCAGGTCGCGGTAAACCCCATGCAGGAGGGAGCTTGTCCTTGCGAATTATTGTGCTTGTGAAGCAGGTGCCGGACACCAAGAATGTGACCGGCGAGGTCATGAAGGCGGATGGCACCGTAAACCGCGCCGCCCTGGCCGCCATCTTCAACCCCGAGGATCTGAACGCCCTCGAGATGGCGCTCGATATCAAGGAGCGCTTCGGCGGCGAAGTCGTCGTCATCACGATGGGCCCGCCGCGCGCGGCCGACATCCTCAAAGATTCTCTCTGCCGCGGCGCCGACCGTGTCATTCTCCTCAGCGACCGCCGCTTCGCGGCTTCCGATACGCTCGCTACCTCCTACACGGTCGCGCAGGCGATCACGACACACCTGGCTCCCTACGACATCGTGCTCTGCGGACGCCAGGCGATCGACGGCGACACCGCTCAGGTCGGGCCGCAGTGCGCCGAAAAGCTCGGCATCCCGCAGGTCACCTACGCCGATAAGATCCTGGAATTCGACGGCAAGACGCTGGTCGTCCGCCGCGACCTCGGCCGCGCCAAGGAGACCGTGGAAGCCACCCTCCCGGTGCTGCTCACGGTTCCGAAAAGCGCCAACTCGCCGCGCTGGCCGAACGCGAAGCTGCTGCTGAAGTACCGGCGCGCGCGCTCCGCCTTCGAGGTGGAGAGCGAAGCCAAGGCGCAGGGCCGCAGCGTGGACGAACTCGTCGCCGCTCTGCGCGCCAAGGGCCTTTTCATCGAGACCTGGGGCGCCGAGGACATCGGCGCGGACCTGAGCCGCATCGGCATCTCGGGCTCGCCCACCAAAGTGAAGAAGGTCGAGAACGTGGTCCTGACCGGCCGCGACCTGAAATTGTTCAACGCGGACGATGCCGGGGTCCGCGACCTCATTAACGAATTGATCGACGAGAGGACGTTCGGCTAGATATGGCGCAGCACGGTGATGTTTGGGTTTTCGCGGAAGTGGACGACGGCAGGATCGCCGACGTCTCGCTCGAGCTGCTGGGCAAGGGAGGCGAGCTTGCCCGGACGCTCGGTGTGAAGTTGGCGGCCGTGCTGCTCGGCCACCATACCAAGTGCCTCTCCGAAAAACTGTTCGCGCACGGCGCGGACATCGTGTATTCGGCCGAGGACGAGCGGTTGGCGCAGTACACGACGCTGCCGTATGCGCGGGTGCTGACGGACCTGGTTGGAGCGAAGAAGCCGGAGATCGTGCTCTACGGCGCATCGCCCATGGGACGGGACCTGGCGCCGCGCGTGGCTTCGGCGCTCAAGGCGGGCCTCACCGCCGATTGCACCGACCTGCAGATCGGCACCTACGAATCGAGCGGCCGCATGTATCAGGAGAAGCTGCTCCAGATTCGTCCGGCGTGGGGCGGCAACATCATCGCCACCATCGTCAGCCCGGACGTGCTGCCCGAAATGGCGACCGTTCGCGAAGGCGTGATGCACATTCCCGAGCCGGTCGAGGGCCGCACGGGCGAGCTGGTCGATGTGCCGGTGGTGCTCGACTCCGAGGCCGAGGCCGTGAAGGTGCTGGAACGGCACACGCAGCCGCGGCGCGTGGATCTGAAGGCCGCCAACATCATCGTCTCGGGCGGCTACGGCCTGGGGACGAAGGACAACTTCGCGCTGATTCACGAGCTGGCCTCGGTGCTCGGGGCCGCCGTCGGCGCATCGCGCGCGGCCGTGGACGCAGGATTCATCCATCACGACCACCAGGTGGGCCAAACCGGCACCACCGTGCGGCCGAAGCTCTACGTCGCGTGCGGAATCTCGGGCGCGGTGCAGCACCGCGCGGGCATGGAGGAATCCGCCAAGATCCTGGCGATCAACAGCGACCCGAGCGCGCCGATTTTCGGTGTGGCGCATTACGGGATCGTCGGCGACGTCCGCGAAGTGATTCCGAGAATGATCAAGGCCCTGAAGGGCAAGCTGTAGGAGGCCGCCATGGAGAACTTCTTTACCGACAACCCCGACATCCTCTGGCATTTTGACCACCTCGAGCTCGAGGAAGTCACGGCCTCGATCGAAGAGAATTACTCGCAGGCCGAGAAGTACGACGACGCGCCGCTCTCCTACGAAGACGCGCTGGTGGGCTACCGCGCGGTGCTCGAGATGCTCGGCGCCATCGCGGCGAAAGAAATCGCGCCGCTTGCCCCGGAGGTCGATCGCGAGGGCGCGCATTTCGAAAACGGCAAGGTCACCTACGCCGCCGGAACCGCGCACGCGATGGACGTGCTCGCCAAAGCGAACCTGATGGGGTTCACGCTCCCGCGGCAGTACGGCGGGCTGAATTTCCCGGGCCTGCTTTACAGCATGGCGATCGAGATGGTTTCTCAGGCTGACGCGAGCCTGATGAACCTGTTCGGGCTTCAGGACATCGCCGAGACGATCAATGAGTTCGCCGACGACACGCTCAAACGCAAGTATCTACCGCAATTCGCATCGGGCAAGGTGACCGGCGCGATGATCCTGACCGAGCCCGACGCCGGGTCGGACCTGCAGGCGGTCCGGCTGAAGGCGGTGGCGCAGGCGGACGGCTCCTGGAAGCTCTACGGCGTGAAGCGGTTCATCACGAACGGCTGCGCGGACGTGAGCCTCGTGCTCGCGCGCTCCGAAGAAGGCTCCGTGGACGGCCGCGGCCTCTCCATGTACGTGTGCGAGAAGGGGCCGGAGATGGTGATCCGCCGCATCGAGCACAAGCTCGGGATCCACGGCTCGCCCACCTGCGAGATCCAGTTCAACGGCGTTCCCGCGGTGCTGGTGGGCCAGCGGCGGCTCGGCCTGATCCGCTACGTCATGGCGCTGATGAACGGTGCGCGCGTGGGCGTGGCCAGCCAGGCGATCGGCATCGCGCAGGCCGCCTACGAAGAGGCGCTCAAGTACGCCAAGCACCGCGTGCAGTTCAAGCACCCCATCATCGATTTCCCGCAGGTCTACGACATGCTGGCTCGCATGAAGGCCAGCATCCAGGTCGCCCGCGCGATCACGTATGAAGCGATGCGGCTGGTGGATTTCCGCCGCATGCTCGAGCGCAGGATGGAGCACGACAACAGCTCGGAGCTGAAGCTGAAGGCGAAGGAGATTTCCTCCTACGCCGCGCTGCTCACGCCGCTGGCGAAGGGCTACGCGTCGGAGATGGCGATTCAGGTCACCTACGACGCCATCCAGATCCACGGCGGCACGGGCTACATGCAAGAATTCAACGTCGAGCGGCTGTCGCGCGACGCGCGCATCACCACCATTTACGAGGGCACGACGCAGCTTCAGGTCGTGGCCGCGATGGTCGGGATCACGAGCGGCGCGATGGGGAACTATCTTGCCCGGCTCGGCGAACGCGCCTTCCGGCCCGAGTTGATGAAGCTGGTGTCGCAGGCGCGCGAGGCGCGCGAACGGCTGGCGTATTGCGTCATGTTCCTGAAGAACATGAACGACCGCACGTACACCGACCTGATGTCGCGCCGCCTGGTGGACATGGCGACCGACTGCCTGGCCGCGCACCTCGTGCTGGTGCAGGCCGAGAAGGACCCCGCGCGCACGACGCTCGCGGCCAAGGTGATCGGCGACGCAATGCCGCGCATTCGCATGCAGGCGGATTACATTGCCAGCGGCGACAAACTCGTAATCGAGCAGCGGGAGGCGCTGGTCTAGGCCATTACCCTTAAAAACGCTTCACAAACTGTTGGGGTCATGGTACAATGCTCGTGAATTGCTTCTAGTCCTGCGCTTTGGACCGCGTTTGGCAGTCACCTCGATTTGCTCTATCGGGTACATGTCCTACTGGGTTCCGCCGCATTCGACTGGAGTTTCCATAGTTCACAAGAGGAATTTCGAAGGTTAGCAACATGAAGGAAAAAGGTACTGTCAAGTGGTTCAATGCAGCCAAGGGGTTCGGCTTCATTCAGCGTGAAAGCGGAGAGGACGTTTTCGTTCACTTTTCCGCGATCAATATGCCGGGCTACCGGTCGCTGGATGAGGGCGCACGGGTGGAGTTTTTAGTCAAAAAGGGGCCGAAAGGCTTGCAGGCAGAAGACGTCACCGCGTCGAATTAGTTCGCGGAAGACGGGAGGCCGGCCAGCGCGCAGGCCTCCCCACTGCGTGTTTCACGTCCCACGCAGGATGCGCATCAAGCCCATGCTATGATGGGCACGAAGCAAAACCTCACCTCGCGGACGTGGCGAAATTGGCAGACGCGCTGGCCTTAGGAGCCAGTGGCCGCAAGGCCGTGTGAGTTCAACCCTCACCGTCCGCACCAGCGTCCGGCCGTTCCCTCAGGGCTTTCCTAAGCTTTCGTCCTGCGAAGTAGGCCACCAAGACAAAAAACAGAACGCTCGACGCGACCACCACCGCTCGTCTCCGCGGGGAGAGGGTCCGCGGCTCGGGCAGCCCGGCGGCTTCTTCCACCTTGAGGCTGAGGCGGACGTCGGCCGGGCGGCGGCCTTCGAGGCGGTTGTCTACCACCAGCGTGTACTCTCCGGCCGGGAGGGGGAAGCGGAAACGATGGGCGCGCGTGTATCCGGTGGTCGCCAGCGCGTGGCGGTTTTGCATCAGCGCCACACGGACGCCGGAGCCGCCGCGCTCCACGTGGAACTCGCAGTCGAGGACGGCCGATCTCTGTTTGACCGCGATCTCGAACTCGCGCGTCCCGGCGGCCGGGACGCGGACGGTCTGGTTCAGGAGCGCCGCTGCGAGAAGCGCGGCAAAAATCATTGGATCTCGCCGTTTACAACCGTCATTTTCACGCGGGTCTTGAGGATTTCGAGCGGCGGGCAGCGCATAATGTCGTTCGAAAGCACAAGAAAATCGGCGAATTTCCCCGGCGCGAGCGACCCTTTTTTATCTTCTTCGAAGGCTGCGTAGGCGCCTGCCAGCGTCCAGCTTTTCAGAGCTTCCTCGCGGGTCATGCGCTGGTCCGGGAACCAACCCTGCGGGGGATTGCCCGTGCGGTCCCGGCGCGTGACGGCGGCATAGAAGCCGTAGAGCGGATTGGGTTCTTCGACCGGGAAGTCCGAGCCGCCGGCGACCGGGATGCCGCGCTCGAGGAACCGGCGCCAGGCGTACGCGCCCTTCACCCGTTCGGGGCCGACGCGCGCTTCGGCCCAGCGCATGTCGCTGGTCGCGTGGGTAGGCTGCATGGAAGCGATCACCGAATACTTCTTGAAAAGCTCGAAATCCGCGGGCGCGACCACCTGCGCGTGCTCGATGCGGAAGCGGCGGTCGTTCGCCCCTCCGAGCGCGGAGGCGTAGGCCTCGAGGGTCATATGGTTGGCGCGGTCGCCGATGGCATGCGTGTTCACCTGGAAGCCGCGCTCGCAGGCCTCCCGCGCGACTTTCACAATCTGCTCCCGTGTCGCGAGCAGCAGTCCGGTGTTGCCCGGGTCGTCCGAATAGGGCTCGAAGAACGCCGCGCCGCGCGACCCCATCGCGCCGTCGGCGAATAGCTTGATGCTTCGGACGGTGAGGCGGTCGCCGGTCTCCGGGCCGCGCTTCAGGTACTCCCGCCAGAGCGGGCCGTCGCCGCCGATCATGGCGTAGACCCGAACCGGCAGTTCGCCGCGCGCGATCAGGTCGCGGTAGGCCGCGAGCGCCTGCTCGTTCACGCCGGCATCGTGAACGCTCGTCAGCCCGAGGCGCGCGCACTCCTTCGCGGCGCGCGCGATGCGGCGGCGGGTCTCCTCGGGCGTTGCGGGCGGAATCCTGCTCCCAACCAAATCCTGCGCGTTGTCGATCAGAACGCCGGTGGGCTCGCCCGCTGCAGTGCGCACGATCTTCCCGCCGGACGGGTCCGGCGTGGCGGCCGTGATGCCCGCGAGTTCGAGCGCCCGGTGGTTGACCCAGGCGGCGTGCCCGTCCACGCGCGTGAGGAAGACGGGATGCCCGCCCGATGCCGCGTCGAGGTCGCCGGCCGTGGGGAAGGCGCCGCCCCAGTGGGTCTGGTCCCACGCCTGCCCGCGCACCCACTGGCCGGGCGCGCGGCCAGCGGCTGCTTTCTTCACGATCGCCGCCACCTCCGCCACGGTGCGGACGTAGCGCAGGTCGAATGTCTCGAGCTGTTCGCCGAGCGCTTCCATGTGGCAGTGCGAGTCGATCAGGCCGGGGATGACGGCCGCGCCCTTCGCATCGATGCGGCGCGTGTGCGGGCCGATGTAGCCAGAGGCGTCGTCACCTGCATAGAGGATGCGCCCATTCTTCACGGCGAGGGCGGAAACCACCGGATGCGCGCTATCGAGCGTGTAGATTCGCGCCCCCGTGATGGTCAGATCCGCGGTCTGCGCCATGGCATTAGCCCCCAAAAACAGGGCTAGAATGAAGAACATGGATGACAGTATCACACATCCGGGGGAACGCTCCGCCGTTTGGGAGCTCTCCGGATGGAAGCCCGCCGCAAGCACGGTCGCGGCCGTATTACTCGCCATCTTATTCGTCGTAGCGGGGGTGTGGAAGATCACCGATCCGTTCAACGCGGCGCAGCGGCTCGCGCAGGCGCGCGTGCCCGCCCAGTGGAGCCTGCTCGCGGCATGCGGGCTTGGCGTGACCGAAACGTTCGCCGGAGTTCTTCTGTTCGTTCCCAGGTTCCGGCGATGGGGAGGGTGGATCGCGGGCCTGCTGCTCGTCGCCTTCATGATCTACATCGGGTACTACTACAACGAACTGCGCGGGGAGGAGTGCAACTGCTTCCCGCTGGTGAGGCGCGCGGTGGGCCCGGCGTTCTTCATAGGCGACGCGGTGATGCTGGCGCTGGCCGCGATCGCGGCCTGGTGGGCGCGGCCCTCGACGAGCCGGCGCAGCGCGGCGCTGGTGCTGATGGCGGTCGCGGTGTTCGCCGCGGTGTCCTACGGCGTGACTGCGCGGCTGGAGGCGCGGGTCGAAGCCCCGGCTTCGATCACCGTGAACGGCGCTCCGGTGCCGCTACGCCAAGGCAAGGTGCTGATCTACTTCTTCGACCCCGAATGCACGCACTGCAACGATGCCGCGCGGGAGATGGCGAAGTTCCACTGGTCCGACGGGGTCCGGATCATCGGCGTGGCGACCGAACAACCGCAATTCGCGCAGTACTTCATGGACCAAACGGGCCTGAAAGCTCCGGTGTCGAGCGACGTCGCGCTGCTGCGGAAGACCTATTCTTTCACCGACTCTCCCTACGCCGTGGCGCTCGAAAACGGCCGGCGGGCGGCGTCGTTCTCGGATTTCGAGCGGGCGCGGCTGGCCGAGGGGCTTCGCAGGATCGGTTTCATCGAGTAGGGTGGCTGGGGCACGCCGGGTAGAATAGAAACTTAGGCCTTTCAGCATGCACGATATGAGCGTTTTGTGGCTGCGCGTGGCGGTCGTTCTCTATTCGCTCGGGCTGCTGCACGTGATGCTCACGGTGATTCACCGCAAGCGGGAGCGCGTGTTCCGCGTGGCAATGGCGGCGTTCTACGCGGGTGTCGTGGTCCACGTGGTGTCGATCGTCGAGCGGACGATCACGGCGTCCCGTCTCCCGGCGAACGACTTCTTCGAATCCGCGTCGCTGTGCGCGCTGATGATCGGCCTGCTGTTCCTGTTCCTCTACTGGCGCTACGGCTACGAGAGCCTGGCGATGTTCATTTTTCCCCTGACGTTCGTCCTCGCGCTGGTCGGTGAGTTGGGGACGCCGGTGGCGCGCTGGAGCGGCGAGGGCGTGCGCAGCGCGTGGCTCGGGGTGCATGTGGTGCTGATCCTGGTGGGATACGCGGCGCTCGTCGTGACCGCGGTGACCTCCATCATGTACCTGATCCGCGAGCGGCAGATCAAGACCAAGAAAGCCGGGGCGCTGAAGAATTTGCCGCCGCTTGGGACCCTCGATTCGCTGATGTCGCGCGCGCTGTCGATCGGGTTCGTTTTCTTCACGCTGGCCGTGATCGTGGCGAGCACTTGGGCGTCGATCGACGTCGGGCCGGGCTGGATACGCAACCCGCGCATCATCGTGTCGCTGGCGACCTGGGGCCTGTACCTGGTGGTCGTGTTCTTCCGCGTGACGGCGGGATGGCGCGGGCGCCGGGCCGCGATCATGGTGATCGCGCTGGTCGGCTGTTCGGCCATCACCTGGGTGGCCCACGCGGGCCTCCTGAACCTTCTGAGCCGATGAGATTCCTGATCACGGGATTGAACCACAGGACGGCGCCCGTCGAGGTGCGAGAGAAGGTCGCCTTCGACCATAACGCGCTCGGTCCGGCGCTGGCCGGCCTGATGGGGCGCAAGGGCGTCGCCGAGGGGGTGATCCTCTCGACGTGCAACCGCGTCGAGATCGCCGTGGCGGTCGAGAACGGCTACGATCCGCGGAGCGATGTGGATCGTTTCCTGAGCGAGAGCGGCCGAGTTTCGACTGACGACATCGCGCCGCACCTGTACCACTTCACGGACGAAGAGGCGATCCACCACCTGTTCCGCGTGGCGGCAAGCCTGGATTCGATGGTCGTCGGAGAGCCGCAGATCCTGGGACAACTCAAGGCGGCCTACGCGGCGGCGAAGGCGCAGGGCGCGGTGACGGGCTTCCTCGAACTGGTGCTGACGCGTGCCTTCAGCGTGGCCAAGCGGGTGCGCACGGAGACGGGCATCGGCGAAAGCGCGGTCTCGGTGAGTTACGCGGCGGTCGAGATGGCGCGAGAGATTTTCGGGTCGCTCGCGGACAAGCGCGTCATGATCGTCGGGGCGGGGAAGATGTCGGAGCTGGCGGCGCAGCACTTGCACCGCTCGGGCGCCACGCGCATCTACGTCACCAACCGCACGCTCGAGCGCGCGCGGGAAATGGCCGAGCTGTTCCAGGGTTCGATCGTCGAGTACGACCGGTTCCTCGCCGTGCTGCCCGAGATGGACATCGTCATCACGTCGAGCGGCGCGCCCTTCTACATCATCCAGAAATCGCACATGCGCCGCGCGATCGAGGTCCGGAAGAACAAGCCGGTGTTCCTGATCGACATCGCCGTGCCGCGCAACATCGAGCCCTCGGTGAACGAAGTCGATAACGTGTTCCTGTACGACATCGACGACTTGCAGCGCGTGGTCGAGACCAACGTCGGCGAGCGGCGCAAGCGCGCCGAGCAGGCCGAGCGGATCATCGAGGACGAGGTCGCGCGCATGCTCCAGCGGCTCAAGGCCCGGGAAGTCGCCCCGACCATCGTGAGCCTTCAGGAGCAGCTCGAACAGATGCGGCAGGCGGAGCTGGCGCGCGTGCGCGGCAAGCTCGGGACGCTCACCGCGCAACAGGAAGAAGCGCTCGATGCGCTCACGCGCGGGCTCATGGCGAAGATCGCGCACGGGCCTATCGCCGAGCTGCGGCGGCAGGCCGGGCAGCCCGACGGCGTGCACGTCATTGAAGCGATCCGGAAAGCGTTCCGGCTGGAGAGTTGACGGATGCTGACCATCGGATCGCGCGGTTCGAAGCTGGCGTTGTGGCAGGCCGAGTGGGTCAAGGCACGCCTCGAAGCGCTCGGGGAAACGTGCCGCATCGAGATCATCAAGACCACGGGCGATAAGATCACTGACGTGCCGCTGGCGAAAGTAGGCTCGAAAGGGCTCTTTACGAAAGAGATCGAAGAAGCGCTGCTCGACGGGCGCATCGATCTCGCGGTCCACAGCCTGAAGGACCTGCCGACGGAGCTGCCCGCGGGCTTGAAGATCGCGGCGGTGCCGGCTCGCGAGGACGCGCGGGATGCGCTGGCCGGACGGCGGCTCGCGGACTTGCCCGCGGGCGCGCGCGTCGGGACGAGCTCGCTGCGGCGCGTGGCCCAGCTTCGCGCGGCGCGGCCGGACCTGATCATCGAATCCGTGCGCGGGAACCTCGACACGCGGCTGCGCAAGCTCGATGAAGGGCAGTACGACGCCATCGTGCTCGCGGCGGCGGGGTTGACGCGGCTCGGCTGGGCTTCGCGCATCGCGGAGTGCTTCGCGCCGGAGGTGATGTGCCCCGCCGTCGGGCAGGGCGCGCTCGCGATCGAGACGCGCGAAACCGGCGAGGCTGCGCGTGTGTGCGCGGGACTCGATGAGGCGCGCGTGCACGCGGCCGTGGACGCCGAGCGGGCCGTGCTCGCGGCGCTCGGAGGCGGCTGCCAGGTTCCGATCGGCGCTTACGGGCAGGCGGTGGGCGACCGGCTGGAGCTGACCGCCATCGCGGCGCTTCCGGACGGCTCCCGCATGGTGCGGCGCTCGGCGAGCGGGCCGCTCGCCGAAAGCGCGCGCATCGGCCGCGAGCTTGGCGCGGAGCTTCTCGACGCGGGCGCGCGCGAGATCCTCGCGCAGGTTCTATGACTCCCCCGCTTGCGGGAAAGCGGATCGTCGTCACGCGCGCCCAGGGGCAGGCGGGCGAACTTGCGGCGAAGCTTACCGCGCTCGGCGCAGAGGTGATCGAGTTTCCCACCATCGAGATCCTTCCGGCGCAGGATTACGGGCCGCTCGACCGCGCCATCGCGCACATCGGGTCCTACGACTGGCTGATTTTCACGAGCGCCAACGGCGTGCGGTTCTTCGTGGAGCGGCTCGGGGGCCGCAGGGTGCGGGCCGCGGTCTGCGCGATCGGTCCCGCGACGCGGCGCGCGGCCGAAGAGGCAGGGTTCCGCGTGGCGCTCATGCCGCGGGAATACGTCGCCGAAAGCCTGGTCGAAGCGTTTGCGGGCGAGAACCTTGCGGGCAAGCGCATTCTGCTGCCGCGGGCGGCGGTGGCTCGGGATGTGGTTCCCGCCGAGCTGGCGCGGCGCGGCGCGGAGGTCGATGTGGTGGAGGCCTACCGGACGGCTGTGCCCGAAGGTGCGCCCGCGCTGGCCCGGCGGATTTTCGAATCCGGGAGCAAGCCCGACTGGATCACGTTCACCAGCTCATCCACGGTGACGAATTTCGCCGCGGCCGCGGGGCGCGCCGCGCTCGAGGGCGTGCGCGTGGCGTCGATCGGCCCGGTGACGACGGCGACCGCGGCCAAGCATGGGATCGCGGTGACGGTGGAAGCTTCGGCGTTCACGACCGACGGGCTGGTCGAGGCAATCAGGACGCACAGCTGATCGCAGCGGCGCGCACCTGCCCGGGACCCTTGCGGCGCGGGGTGTCGAGCGCGTCGCGGATCTTCTCGGCATCCGGGTCCGTGAGGACGGCCATTTCGGGGAACGCGCTCGAGATTTTCTCGAGCAGCTTCCGGCAGTCCATGCCGGGCGTCGACGGGTCGATCACAAGCAGGTCCACCGCTTCGGAGGCGCACAGGAACAGCGCGCCGAGGCCGTTCGGGGCCTGGAGCACGCGCACCTGGCGGCCGCGCAGCGGTTTCAGCCCCGCACGAAACGCGCGGTTGTGGCTCACCACCAGCACTGTCCGGGTCATAACGATGGGAACGAGCCTACTACAATACGGGGCCGATGCGCCAGGGGACGAATTCGCTGTGCCCGAGCCGTTCGGCCGCGGTGCGCTCGCCCGAGGCGGCGCGGAGGACGCGCTCGAAGATCTCACGGCCGACCTCCGCGACCGTCTTTTCCCCGTCGCCGATCGCGCCCGCGTTGATGTCCATGTTGTCCCGCATGCGGCGGAACGTGCCGGAGTTGCTCGCGATCTTGACGACCGGAATCGTCGCGAAGCCGATGGCGCTGCCCCGTCCGGTGGTGAAAGCGATGACGTTGGCGCCTCCCGCCGCCAGTCCCGCGAGCGACGGCGGATCGTAGCCCGGCGTGTTCATGAAATTCAGTCCGGGCGTGCGGACGCGCTGGGCGTATTCGAGCACGTCCATAAGCGGCGAATTGCCTCCCTTGGCAACCGCGCCAAGCGATTTCTCGAGGATGTTCGTCAGCCCGCCCGCCTTGTTGCCCGGCGCCGGGTTGTCGTCGAACGAACCGCCGAAACGTGTGAGATAGGCCTTGTAATCCCCGATGCGCGCGAGCAGTTTCTCGGCCACCTCGCGGCTGCGGGCGCGGCGGACGAGCAGGTGCTCGGCGCCCACGATCTCGGGCGTTTCGGCGAGCACCGGGCTGCCTCCGAGCGCGGCGAGCATGTCCGAGCAGACGCCGAGCGCGGGGTTCGCGGTGATTCCCGAGAACGAATCCGACCCGCCGCAGTTCAGCCCGAGCACGATCTTCGATGCGGGAAGCTCGACGCGCCGCTCGCCCGCGGCGCGCTCGATGAATCGCGCGATCTCGCGCCGCGCGGCCTCGACGGTCGCGCGCGTGCCGCCGCTCTCCTGCACGGTCAGGCGGACGAGCCTCGGAGACACCGGATAGCGGTCGATCTGGTTCACCTCGCAGCCGAGCCCGAGCAGAATCGCGGCCGAGACGTTCGGATGGTCGAGCACGCCCGAGAGCGTGCGTTCGAGCTGCGCGGTGTCGGGGCCGATGGAATGCCCGCAGCCCTCGCCGTGCGGGAACGCGACAACGCCATCCACGCCCGGCGGCAGTGTTTCGCCCTCGTAGCTGCGCGCGATGAGCGCGGCGGTATGGGCGGCGCAGTTGCTCGCGGCCATGACGGCGATGTAGTTGCGCGTGCCCGCGCGGCCGTCCTCGCGCGCGTAGCCCTGGAACGTGGGGGCATTGGCGGGCGGCACGGGCAGCGGCAGTTCGCCCGCGGGAAACTCGTAATCGAAGGCGATTTCCTCGAACGCCACGTTGTGCGTGTGGACGTGCGTGCCCGGCGCGATGGGCTTCGACGCGCGCCCGATCAACTGCCCGTAGCGGCGGAGGTGCTCGCCCGGCCGCACGGCCTCCAGCGCGATCTTGTGCCCGGCCGGCACCAGGTCCGCGACGGCCATCTCACGTCCCGCGACTCTGAGTGTCTGGCCCGGCAAGAGCTGCACTTGCGCGATGGCGACGTTGTCGGTGGGGTGCAGCTGGATTGCGGCGTTCATCGGAACAGCACCGTCTCCGCTCTCTGCTCGCCCGTGTGGACGTGCAGCTTCTTTCCATATGGATGAATCCAGAGCCCCGTGCCGTCGCGCGGCGCGGGAATTTGCGCGGGCCCGGCGACCACCAGCGGCCGGCCGTATTCGACGCCCTTGAGCATGCGTCCGATGTGTATGTGGGCGTGGCACTGCGTGCGAACCTGGTCGCCGTTGATGGCGAGGCCCCACTCGTCGCCCCACAGCGATCGCCCGCGTTCGATGGCCGCCGTCCACAGCGCCGTGCGCTCCTTCGGCGGTAGCTTCACCAGCGGCAGCGCGCCGTCGTATTCGTGCGAGCGGAGCAGCAACAGCCACCGGTTCGGCTTGTGCGGCGCGTTGTCCTTCAGGAAGAAGAAAAGCTCATTCGCCGGGTGCTTTTCCGCCTCGCCGCAGAGGCTGCACTGGCGGACGGCCATGCTGTCGGGTTTTGCCGGATCGCAGGCGCACCCGTCCATCGCATACATTACCGGCATCGTCAGGAACAGAATGAGAGCTACCCGCACGCGCTCATTATATCGTTCGGTCCGCGCGCTAGACTTTAATGGTGCCGATCGCCCCGCGGCGCGTTGCCGCCATCGCCGCCGCTTGCGCAGCGTGTTCCCTGCTGTTCTTCTACAATCTCGCCGGAGTCGGAATGCTCGGGCCGGACGAGCCGCGCTACGCCGCGATCGGGCGCGAGATGGCCCGGTCGGGCGACTGGGTCACGCCGCGGCTGTGGGGCGAAGCGTGGTTCGAGAAGCCGCCGTTGCTTTACTGGATGACGGCGGCGGGGTTCCGCGCGGGGCTGAGCGACGACCTGGCGCCGCGTTTGCCGGTCGCGCTGCTCTCGGCGGCGTTTCTGCTTTTCTACTGGCGCGTGCTGCGGCGGGAGTTCGGCTCCGAGGCGGCGCTGCTGGCGACGGCGATTCTTGGGACGTCGGCCGCGTGGCTGGCTTTCAGCCGCATCGGTGTGACGGATCTGCCGCTGGCGGCGACGTATTCGGCGGCGATGCTGCTGTGCTTGCCCTGGATCAAGCACGGCGACCGGCGTTGGCTGGCGGTCGCGGCCGCGCTGCTGGCCCTCGCGGTGCTGGCAAAAGGCCTTGTCCCACTCGTGCTCGCGCTGCCGGCGCTCTGGGCCGGCCGCCGCAGGCTGGGCGACCTGCTGCGCCCCGCGCCCATCGCCCTGTTCTTCGCCATCGCGGCCCCGTGGTACATAGCCGCAACAATCCTGCACGGCAGCGCGTTCGTCAACGAGTTCTTCCTGCGCCACCACTTCGCCCGCTTCGCCTCGGATTCGCTGCGGCACGTACAGCCGTTCTGGTTCTATATCCCGGTCTTCATTGCGGCCCTCTTCCCCTGGTCGCCCGTCATCGCCGTGCTGTTCCGCCGCGCTCTCTACAAAGACCCCCGCGCGCGCTTCCTGTTGCTGTGCGTGGCCTTCGGTTTGGTGTTCTTCTCCGCGGCTTCGAACAAGCTGCCGGGCTACCTGCTCCCGCTGATGCCCGCCGCGGCGGCGCTGGCCGGGCTAAGCCTGTCTCAAATCGAAAAGCCCCGCGTGCTGGCGGCCTGCGCGCTGCTCGTGGGGCTGGTCCCGGTAGTGGCGTCCGTGCTGCCCGGAGCGCTCCTGCGCGGAATCAGGCGCGCCGGCGCCGGCGGAATCGAGTGGCCGTTATTTCTGCCCTTCGCGGCGTTGGCCGTGGTGGTGTGGTGGCTGGCGGGACGCGGGCGGCGCACGCGGGCGGCGCTGGCGGTCGCGGCGGCAACCGTCCCGGCCATCCTGTGGCTCGAGGCGGCGACGTTTCCCGCCCTCGACCGCACGGTCTCGGCACGCGCCCTATGGCGTGAAGTCGCGGCACGCCGCCCCGAACTCTGCGTGGGCGGCGTGAACCGCGGCTGGCGCTACAACCTGAATTACTACTCCGTCGTTCCGCTCCCCGGCTGCGACGCGGCGCCTAAGCCGGTCCGCATCGAGCAGCCTGCCGGCGGCGCGCCTACTTACCGCTGACCAGCTTCAGCGACTTCTGGATCTTCGTCGACAGCGCGGTCGCTTCCTTCGTTTCGGGCAGACTCTTGACGACATCGAGCGCGTGCCCATCGAACATCTTCAAACGGTCGGGCTGGTCGAGCTTGGAGCGCACGAAAAGCTGCGCCTGGTCGTGCAGGGCCGCGGCCATCGCCAGCAGGAACGTCTCGCGCGGTACCTGGACGCTGCCGGACTTGAAAATCTGCTGGGCCTTTGCCGAGTCGTCCGGGATGCCGAGCGCGCGGCAGGTCTGGAGCAGGACCCCGGTCTTGAGGTGCTGCTTACGCAGGTCGTCGAGAATCGCCGGGCTGGGCAGTTCGCCGTTTCCGATCTTGGTGATCTGCGGCGACGGCAGCGCGTTGCCGGTGGGGAACGTGAAGTCGAGCGTGACGTTCGCGTCCTTGTTGTTCTTCTCGAAATCCTGGAAGGTTTGGGCGAACTGCAGCGCCAGCCGGCTGGCATACGTGCGGTAATCGGACATCAGCCGCCGGAACTGCGTCGGGCTCAACGCCCGCGCGCGCGAACCGTACTCGAAGTAGTCGGCGAGTTCCATGTACGACCGGGCCATTCCCGCGGTCAGGATCAGGTTCCAGGCGTGCGCGCGCGCCGTGTAGTCGTTCTGCGTGCGGCAGATCTGCTCCAGGTGCTCGTTCGTCTTCTGGTAATCGCCCGCGGCGTAGGTTTCCTTGGCCGCCAGCCAGTAGAAGGCCGGAGTCCCCGGCTTGGGGGGCTGGGGACCGCTGGAACACGATGTCGCAATCAACCCCGCCCCCAGAATCGCGAAAACAGTAATCTTCCCGACTGCCTTGGCGCTCATCCGTTGCCTCCGGCAGAGGATTTATCACAATTAGAGGCAAGATTCAAGAAGAAAAGAGCGGAATACCCTTTTCGACCGCCCCGCATGGCCAGGTCAGGCGTGGTGCGGCGTGTGCTCGCGGGCTTCACGCAGCCGGAATAGCGGCAATCCGAGGCCCCAGACGAACAGGAACACGAATACCGCGCCCACCAGCAAATCCGGGATTTTCCATTCCGCGGGTAATGGCGTCAGCCCGACGCCGAGCGACGCGGCAAGACTTAACGCGTGCCAATACCACCTGGCGTGGAAGAAGTAAAGCAGCGCCACGGCCAAGGCGAGGCAGGAACCGTAAACCAAGGCCACCAGCAGAGGTTGCATGGCCCACCTCCGCATATATCCTAACCCCGCCAGGGGCGGGTGGCGCGGAAAAATGTGGGGTTCAAGCCATCGGGTGTATTTCTGGCCGCCGATGAACGCAGGTGAACGCCGATACTGGTTCACGGCTTCGCCGCGCCGAGGGTGCTGACGGCTGACGGCTGTTCACAAGAATGTACCTCGCAGGCTCCGGCCTCCGTCAGGTTGTACCATATATGATTTGACGGGAGGCTCGATGAAAGCTCTATTCCTCGCCCTGTTGATGCTGGCGGCCGGATTCGCGGCCGAGACGCGGCTGGGCAAGCCGCTCACGCTCGACAAGCCCATGGCGGTCGACAAACTGCTGGCCGATGCGGGTCGCTACGACGGCAAGACCGTCCAGGTGAAAGGCACCGTGCGCGACGTCTGCAAGATGATGGGCTGCTGGATGGAAATCGCCGGCGAGAGCGGCAAGGCCATCCGCATCAAGGTCGAAGACGGCGTGATCGTGTTCCCGAAGACGGCCGTGGGGAAGACCGCCATCGCCGAAGGCGTGCTCTCGAAGGTGGAGTCCAAGAGCGGGCCGAAGACGTACCAGATTCAGGGCTCCGGGGCCGTCGTCTTCGAGTAACGAGGGAAGGGCAATCACGTGCACTTGACCCGTCGTGAGCTGTTCATGAGCGCCGCCGCGGCGCTGCCTGCGATGGCGGACAAGAAACCCGCCGTGCGGCCGAGCGTGCTGCTGATCATCCTCGAGGACGTGGGTTCGTGGATGCTCGGCATCCACGGGAACCGCGAGATCCGCACGCCGAACCTGGACGTGCTGGCGCGCAGCGGGGCGCGGTTCGCGAACTCCTACGCCGCAAGCGCCACGGCGGGGCCGTCGCGGGCGTCGCTGCTGACGGGCCTGGCGCCGCGCCAGGCGGCAGGCGATCAGCCGATGCTCTCGGATATCCTTGCGGGGGCGGGCTACGAGTGCGGATACGCCGGCAACTGGGCCGCGCTTTCGAAGCCGCACGGGTTCAAATCCTGGGAGACGGCGCCGGACTATTCCTCTGTGACGGCCAAGGCGCTCGCGTTCCTCGACGGGCGCAAGGCCGGGCATCCGTTCCTCGCCGTGGTGAGCCACGCGTTCCCCTCGGCTGTCCCCTCGAAGTTCACCGATATGTATGCGAGCGTCCGGTTCGACACGATCGGGTGGGAGCGGCCCTCGCCGCGCGCGTCGGTGAACAAGGAGGCGCTCCAGGATATCGTCGGCAGCATCCGAAAAGCCGCCGCGGGCGTGACGGCCCTCGATGAGCAGATTCCGGCCCTCGTGCGCAAGCTCGACGAACGGGGCATCCGCGACGAAACCGTGATCGTGCTGACGAGCACCAACGGGTCGCTGCTCGGCCGCCACGGCCTGTGGGGTGACGGGCGCGCGTCCGAGCCCGGCAATATGTACGAAGAAGTGGTGGCCGTGCCGCTGTTCTGGCAGTGGCAGGGGCGCATTCCGCCCGAATCGGTGCGGCCGGAGTTCGTGAGCGCCTACGACCTCGTGCCGACAATCTGCGCGCTGACCGGGACGGCGCCGGCCGCGGGCCGCAAGTTGCCGGGCCGGAGCTATCTGCCCGCCGTGCTGAACCAGCCGTTCCCGAAGAAGCAGCCGTGGCGCAGTCAGGTGTATGCCGAGTCGGGCGATGCCGCGATGTCGCGCGACAAGCGTTACAAAGTGGTGCTGCGTCCGAACGGCCCGAACGAGCTTTACGATAACGTCGCCGACCCGCGCGAGGCCGTGAATCAGTACGATAACCCGAGGTTCATCACGATTCGCGACGAGATGGCGCGCGAGATCGAGGCCTGGCGGAAGGCTTTCTCTTAATGGATGCGGAGAGCGACCGGTTTGAGCTCCGCCGGAACGCCGCCGCTGAGTTGGGCGCCGACGAAGATTTCGAACCGGTCGGGAAAAGGCTGCCCGGGCCACTTCAGCTGGGACAGAAACAGCGGATCTACGGCCGCTTCCGCCACGGCGTGCGTGCCCTGGCTGTGCGCCCCGTAAAGGAACAGCAGCCAGTGGCCGCTGGTCGGATGCCGGCGCAGCGCCATCAGGCCGCGGTCGCGGACGAGCGTCCCCGTGCGGCGGTCGAAAACCGTGCGGTAGCTTTCGGATTCGGTTCGGGATAGCTTCAGCGGCGGATCGTCGTTCCCGCCGCCAAGCGCCAGGTCGGGCCCGAGCGCTCTGGTCCAGGAGTTGACCAACTGGCCGCCGAGGAGAATCAGGTTTGAGCGCCGGGCTTCCTCAGCGCTCAATGCGCGGCTTTGCTTCACTGTCAACCTGCTCTTGCCGGAACTGAAGATGCCCGTGATCAGGTGCAGGGCCTCGGCCTCCCCCATGCCGGTGTACTCGTCAGGGCAGGACTCCTGGCCGGAGGCGGCGATCTCCTCCTCGGTGCAGTCGCTGACAGAAGGATTGCTCAGCACCACCACTGTGGGGGCATCGGAGTTCAGGAAGCGGTTCCAGAGCTGAGCGGCGGTCGGGTGAAGGCCGCCGGCCTTTGCAGTGGCGGAGGAGCCATTGGAGGCGCTGCCGCGGAACGCGAGCACGAGCAGAACCCCGATCGCCGCCAGGACCGCCACCGCGAGTTTGGGCCAGAGGGCGGGGAACGAGAACGCCGAGCGCGCGGGGTGGACCGGGGTGAACGTGGGGATGTAACTGCCGATCGGGATGTCCAGCACCAGACGGCTCCGCCTGCCTTCGCCCTGGTAGTATTCCCGCAGGCGCCGGCGTGCCTCCCGGGCCTGCACCCGCACGATGGAATCCTGGCTGGGGTCGAAATCCGTGCGCCTGTCGAAGGCCTCGCCGGCAATCAGAAACTCGTTAATCTCCGTGGCGCGGCCGGCGAAGTAGTATTCGCAGACAAGGGTTAGCAGCTTTTGCAGTTTCGGCGCCCGGCGGAACTGGCGCGAGTCGAGAATGCGCTGCAACTCCGCCCGTTCGTCCCCGGCTGATATCATCCCAACCTCAGGTTGGTACATTATCGCTCAAGTGGGGGGCAGGGGGAAGGGGAATGTTGCGCAGTTACTAACCGCCCCGGACGGGCCTCATTAACTGTAATTGACATCGGTTTTCTTGATTCTTCCCCCGCCCAAGCCTATATTTGCGACCGGAACTGCAGGGAGTTTCGTGTTCGGGGGTGAAAGCGTGAACCGCATCTGCTGCGGGATTCTTCTGTGTGCTGTCTCGACGTGGGCCGCCGGCCCCGCCGCTCTTCCGCCCGGCCCGCTGATTGCCGTTTGGGAGCACAGCGCCAAAGTGGACATCGCGCCCGTGGTTCAGGCCGTCGGGTTCAACACGGTCTGGACGCACGACAAGCCGTATTCGGGCGAGAAATTCGAAGATACGCTGATGTACCGGCACCTGCAGGCGCCGGGAGTGAAGTACGTCATCGCCAAGATCGAGCGCTCGATCTGGGGCTGGACGCATGAGCAATCGCTGCGGCACGCGGACTGGATCGCGCAAGTCTCGCGCGAGCACAAAGAGATTATCGGCGTTTACCTCAACGATTTCTACGGCGAGATGGAAGACCGCGAGAAGACGCCGGAGAAAGGCGGCCGGACCGCGGAACAGTGGCGCGAGATCATCGCGCGGCTGCGGGCCGGCAATCCGAAGCTGCCGATCTGGGTCCCTTGCTACCCGCCCGGCGAGTTCCGCTATCCGTTCGATTTCGACTTCGACGCCGTGATCACAAGCATTTACGACACGGATCAGATTTCGAACGCGGACAAGCTGGTGACAGAGGTCAAGAAGAAGTTCCCGGACAAGCCGGTCATGGCCGGCCTCTACCTGAACGCGGGCAGCCGGCACCGCTGGATGACCGAACAGGAATTCAAGCAGGTGATGGACATCTTCGTCCGCCACATCAACGAGGGCAGACTGGCCGGGCTGCGGATCTTTCGGGCCGACGATCTGCAGAAGCGGCCCGAGTACGCGGTCTGGGCCAGGGAAGCCCTGAGCAAGTTGAAGCAGTGACAACCGAGAAGAGGGCAAAGCTATGCTGAACCGAATCATCTGGCTATGGTTGGTCCCGGTTCTGGCCGGGGCGCAGACGTACACCGCATCCGTACGCGGGTTGGTGACAGATGCGAGCGGGGCATCCGTACCGGGGGCCTCGGTGGTGCTGACCGAGGCGGATCGCAACGTGAAGCACGCGACGAAAACGGACACCACGGGCCGGTATGTTGTTACGGCGCTGCCGCCGGGCAGCTACGAGATGACAGTGGAGGCGTCCGGCTTCCGGAAGCACGCCCAGCCCCGCTTTTCGCTGGAAGTGCAGCAGCAGGCGACGCTCGATGTCCAACTGTCGGTTGGGGAGCTGGCCACGGCCGTCGAGGTGCAGGGCACGGCTCCGCTGTTGAACACGGCCGCCGCGACGCTCGGCCAGGTGATCGAGAACCAGTTCATCATCACGGCGCCGCTCCAGGACCGCAACCCGCTGTCGCTGGTCATGCTGTCGGCGGGCGTGGTGCCGACCGAAAGCGAAGCGGGCGGCACGGCCTCGACCAACTTCGTCGCCAACGGGACGCGCAACTCGACGGCGGAGGTGGTGCTGGACGGCTCGGCCATCAGCGGCGTCGAGCAGAACAGCAACATCACCGAGGTGAAGTACACGCCCTCGGTGGATGTGATCGAGGAATTCAAGATACAGACCAACTACTTCAGCGCCGAGTTCGGCAACACGGGCGGGGCGATCGTGAACATGGTGTCGAAAAGCGGCACCAACGACATACACGGCGTGGGCTACGAGTTTCATCGCAACGCGGCGCTCAACGCCAACGATTTCTTCTCGAATCGGGAAGGGCTCGACATCCCCGATTTCAAGCGCAACGTGTTCGGCGTGACGATGGGCGGGCCGGTGGTCCTTCCGAAGCTGTATAACGGCAAGAACCGGACGTTCTTCTTCGCCGATTACGAGGGCAACCGGGATGAGAGAGCGACGACGATGCTGACAACCGTCCCGACGCCGCTGCAGCTCGCCGGGGATTTCTCGCAGACCTTCCGGTCCAACGGCAGGCAGTACGTCATCTACAACCCCTACGACACTTACGAGGACGAAGAGGGCAACATCCTACGGCGTCCGTTCGCAGGCAACGTGATCCCGGCGTCGATGCAAAACCCGATTTCGAGGAAGATCCTCAAGTACTTCCCGGAGGCCACCTCGGACGGCGACCCGGTGACGCACGTGAACAATTTCTACAAACAGGGAGTGAACGGCGGCCGGGGTGACAAGGTCGATATCAAGATCGATCACAACATCAGCGACCGGCAGCGGCTCACATCGCGCTACAGCGTGAACTGGAACAGCAGCAACCCCGCCAACTTGCTGGGAAACATGGCTGCCAACATCAACCCGGGTACCGAGCACGACCAGAACTTCGTCCTCGACTACACGCGCACGCAGAACCCGACGACGGTGATTTCGACGCGGGCCAGCATCATGCGGGTGAACTCGATACGCGACCCGCTCAGCACCGGGTTCGACTCGACGGCCGAGGACACGCTCGGACTCTCGCCCATCTTCCAGACCCTGGGCGTGTGGCAGTTCCCGAACATCACCGCGACCGGCTACCGGTCGCTGGGCGCGGGCGGATGGGCCATCATACACCGCGGCGAAGACGTGGGCCTCCTCAGCGGCGCCGTGACCAAGATCGCCGGCGGCCACACCATGAAGACCGGAGCCGAATTCCGCGTCTACCATGAGAATTACTTCCAGCCCGGCTTTCCGGCGGGCCAGATCGCCTTCAGCCGCTCGATGACCGGCATGGACCCCTACGGGTCCAGCTCGAGCCAGGGCAACGGCATCGCCACGATGCTGCTCGGCTGGGGCAGCGGCGGCGAAATGGACCTCGATTACCCGACTGCCACCGCATCCAAGTACTTCGGAACCTACTTCCAGGACGACTGGCGGGTCACCTCCAAGCTGACGCTGAACCTGGGCCTGCGCTACGACTTCGATATCCCGCGCACGGAGCGCTTCAACCGGCTGAACTGGTTCGACTTCGACGCCCCGTCGCCGATCGCGGGCCAGGTGCCGGGCTTGGACAACCTGAAAGGGGTGATGCGCTTCGCTACTCCGGACCACCGCAGCCCTTACGACGGCGACTACAACAACATTCAGCCGCGGTTCGGCATCGCCTATGCGCTCGGCAAGAAAATGTCGCTGCGCGCCGGGTACGGCATCTACTACTCGGTATCGCGGGCCTCGATCAAGGGCGAGGTGGGGTCGGCCTTCCGTTCGGGCACCAGCCTCGAGTTCAGCCGCGACAGTAATGTGACGCAGTACGCGACGCTACAGAACCCTTTCCCGAACGGACTGCTTCAGCCCCCGGGCCCGAGCAAGGACCCGATGGCTTTCGTCGGCTTGGGGTGGGACGCCTACGATCCGCACACGGTCAACCCGCAGTGGCAGCAGTGGAACTTCTCGATCCAGCGCGAGTTGCCGGGCAACGCGGTGCTCGAGGTCGCCTACAGCGGGAGCAAGGGCACTCACCTGGCCTTCGGGACCGACGACGTTCTGGGGAACCGGAACAAGCTCGATCCCAGCTACTGGGGGATGGGCCGGGATGCGCTCTTCGAGCAGGTGGACAACCCGTTCTACGGGGTGATCACGAACCCGCTCTCGGTGCTCAGCCTGCCCACCGTGGAGCGGCAATACCTGCTGCTGCCCTACCCGGGGTACGACTCCTATCTCGGCGGATACACGGCTCCTCCGTATATCGGCAACTCGATTTACCACTCGGCGCAGTTCAAGTACGAGAAGCGGTTCTCGCGCGGGCTGGCGCTGCTGGCGCACTACACGATTTCGAAGCTGATTTCGGATTCCGACTCGCCCGGCACCGACATCGACTGGCTCGGCGGCTTCACCGGCTTGCAGAACTGGAAGAATCTGCGGCAGGAGCGCTCGCTGGCGACGTTCGACATCCCGCAGCGGCTGGTGATCAGCTTCGATTACCAGTTGCCGATCGGACGCGATCGGGCGTGGGGCAAGAACATGAATCGGGTGGCGGATGCGTTCGTCGGCGGTTGGGAGATCAGCTCGATCCTCACCTTTTCCTCCGGGTATCCGATCGTGCCCAACCTGGATTCGGCCGACCTGCTTTCGGGCGACCAGCGTCCCAACCTGATCGGCGACCCGCGCACCAGCGGCTCGCCGAGCGCGCGGATCGAGCAGTACTTCAATCCGGAAGCGTTCTCCCAACCCGATGCCGACGTGTACGGCACGGCGCCGCGTACGTTGCCGAACTACCGCACCTACGGGATTCGCAACGGCGATTTAACGCTGATGAAGAACTTCCGGATCACCGAGAGCAAGCGAGTCCAATTCCGGATGGAATCGTTCAACCTGACCAACACCCCGACGTTCGGGCGGCCGGATGAGTACTACGGCTCCGATACGTTCGGGCAGATCACGGGCTATGCGCCCGGCCGCGGCCCGCGCGAACTTCAGCTCGCGATCAAGTTCTACTATTAAGGCAACCAAATCGGATTAGCCACGATGGACACGGATGCACACGGATAAGAAACAAAAAGGATTCTCATCCGTGTGCATCCGTGGCCCAGAATAAGGTTCTCTTAATGCGCCTGATTCTCGGCATCGGTCTGTGCGCCTGGATGGCGGGCGCGCAGAATTTAGTGGTGGATACTTCGCACGCGGTGAACTCGTTCAGCCCGCCGCGCGCGCTCGGGGGCGCTATTGACCGCCTCCGGGGAGGGGCCACCAAAGAGGAAAACGAAAAGAACACCGAGCGGCTGCTGACCGGTTCCGTGCTTCGGGAAATGCTGGGAGCAGGATGGGGAACCGTCACCTATCGCCAGAACACCGAATTGATGATCGAGGCGTGGCACTGGAATCCGCGCGGCACGTGGAGCAACCCGGCGAAACAGGAAGGCTACTTCACGGGCGACGCGGAACCCGGCAGCGAGAAGATCCTGCACTCCTGGGCGTATCCGCTTCCGCATCGCGGCGCTACTCTCGGCGACGGGAACGGCTGGTCGCGCCTGACAGACGGCGATCTGAAATCGTACTGGAAGAGCAATCCCTATCTGACGAAGACCTACACAGGCGACGACGATTCGCTGCATCCGCAGTGGGTCATGATCGACCTCGGCGCGAAGGTCGATATCAACGCCCTGCGGATCGCGTGGGCCGACCCGTACGCGAAACGCTACTATGTTCAGTTCTGGACCGGAGAGCACGAGCCCTTCTACGACGGGATCAACAAGGGCGCGTGGCAGACCTTTCCCATGGGGACGATCGCCGGCGGCCGGGGCGGCACGCCCACGCTGAAGCTGGCTAGTTGGAAGATTCCGGCACGCTACCTGCGTATCTGGATGACGGAGTCGTCCAATACCTGCGACACGCACGGCGCCGAGGACAAACGGAACTGCGTCGGCTATGCGATCAACGAACTGTACGCCGGCACGCTCGACGCCGGCGGCCGGTTTGAGGACATCGTCAAGCACCTGCCGAGCCGCGCGCAGACGATCACGTGGCCCTCGTCTGTCGATCCCTGGCATGCCGCCTCCGATCTCGACTACGGGCGAGGCGACCAGATCGGCTTGGACTTCTTCTTCAACTGCGGGGTGACGCGCGGGCTGCCGGCGGTGGTTCCGGTGGCGCTCTTGTACACCATTCCGGAAGACGCGGCCAACGAAATCGCGTATCTCCACAAGCGCGGGTATCCGATTTCCTGGATCGAGATGGGAGAGGAGGCGGACGGGCAGCGCGTTCTCCCCGAGGACTACGCGACGCTCTACGTCCAATTCGCCAAGGCGATCCATAGGCTCGTCCCCGATGCGCCGCTGGGCGGACCTTCCTTCGAGGGGACGCCGGGCGATGTGGATTCCTGGGCGGACGCCAATGGACGAGTCTCGTTCCTGGGCCGGTTTCTCGACTATCTGAAAGCGCGCGACCGCATGCAGGACTTCCGGTTCTTCTCGTTCGAACATTACCCGTGCCTGGACAGAAAGAGCTGCCTGGACTGGAGTTCGCTCTATTGGGAGCCGGCCTATCTCAACCACGTCATCGAGGCGTGGAAAGACAACGGCCTGCCGCCCGGCGTGCCGTTTATGATGACGGAGGGCAACGATCTCGGCGAGGGTAACCCGGGGACCGTCAAGAGCGCCTTATGGCAGGCCGACTATATCGGCTCCATCATGTCGGCGGGTGCGGCCGGAACTTACTACTTCCACTACATTGCCTCCCCCGGGGGCCGCGGCGGCGGATTCCTGCCGATCGACGAGAATAACCGGGTCCGTTACTACCCGCCGCAATACCTGGCGGCGCAGGTGATCACCAAAGAATGGCTGCAGCCTGTCGACGCCGTCCACAAGCTGTTCAGGGTTTCGAGCGAAGTCATGGACCAGAACGGGAACATCCTGGTGACCGCATATGCCGTCGAGCGGCCGGATGGACAGTGGTCGGTCATGCTCGTGAACAAGGATCCGGACAACAGCCATTCCGTGAAGGTGTCGTTTGCCGGCGGCCCGGGGGGCGATCGATTCTTTTCCGGGACGGTGCAACGGATCGTCTTCGGAGCGGCGGAATACCAGTGGCATCCCGACCCCGCGCCGCCGGCTGCAAGCGGCAACCGCGGCCGGCCCATGATGAGCGGCCACCCCGACCCGGACGGTCCGCCGTCGAAGTCGGCGCTGGCCGCCGGCGCCGGGACGTTGTTCGAGCTTCCCAAGGCATCAATCATCGTGCTGCGCGGCAGGCTCATGTAACAGACATTCAGAAAGGAGATTGCAATGCCTCATAACGGCGAGGTCAACCGCCGCGAATTCCTGGCCCCGGCGGCTGCCGGTCTAGGCCTTACGCTGGTTCCCAGGCACGTGCTCGGAGGCGCCGGCTACACTCCTCCCAGCGACAAGATCACCCTCGCCTATATCGGATGCGGCACGCAGGGTATTCGGGAATTGCTGCGGTTGATCGCGAATCCCAGCGTGCAGGTTACCGCCGTGTGCGATCCCGTGAAGGACGGCACGAACTACGTCGATTGGGACAAGACCGGGATTCGCGACAGCGTACGCCAGGTCTTGGAAGACCCGAACTGGGGGGCCGGGGTCACCGGCATCCGCGCCGGCCGCGACATGGCCAAGGAAATCATCGAAACCTACTACGCGAAGAAGCGTGGATCGGAGAACTTCAAGGCCGTCGCAAGCTACGCGGATTTCCGGGAACTCCTCGAGAAAGAGAAGGACCTCGACTCCGTCAAGATCATGACCCCCGACCATCTGCATGCCACGATCTCGATCGCGGCCATGAAGAAGGGCAAGCATGTGCTCATGCACAAGCCATTGGCGAACCGCGTCGCCGAGGTTCGGATGGTGGTCGAGACGGCCCGCAAGACGGGTGTCGCCACGCACCTGCTTGCCTGGCGCGGGCCGCTGACGGCGGTCCGGCAGATGATTCTGGACGGAGCCATCGGCAACCTCATGGAAGTTCACAACTGGACCGACCGCCCGTTCTGGCCGCACCAGCTTGCGCTTCCGACGGACAGGCCGCCAATTCCGAAGGGCTTCGACTGGGATCTGTGGCTCGGGCCCGAGCAGGAGCGCTTCTATCATCCCAGCTATACCCACGCGGTGTTCCGCGGCTGGTACGACTTCGGCGGAGGCAGCATTGCCGATATGGGCAATTACAGCCTTTGGCCGATCTTCATGGCGCTCGATTTGCCGGTCCCGCACAGCATCGAAGCGCAATCGAGTTCGAGCGCCGAGATCAACGAGCAGGTGAGCGCGGTCAAGATGAACGACTTCTCGTTTCCCTACGCCAACCGGGTGTGCTTCAAGTTTGCCGCCCACGGCTCGTGGCCCGCTCTCAAGCTGTATTGGTATGACGGCGGCATGCGCCCGTTCACGCCGGATGAGCTGCTGGAGGACGGCAAGTCGATCCCGGCCACGGGCAGCCTGTTCGTCGGCGACAAGGGAATCATTCTGAACAACGATCTCGTTCCGTCGAGAAAGATGCGCGAGTACCGCGCTTCGAAAGGCATTCCCGAGCCCACGGCTGCGCGTGGCGGGCGGGGCCCCAGAGGCGCCGCCGACGCCGAGTGGGTTACGGCTTTCAAGGGCGGGCCTGCCTCGGCCGGCAACTTTATCAACGCCGCGAACTGCTCGGAAGCCATCGCGGCCGCGGGCGCGGCGATCCGCTATAGCCGCAAAATCTTCAATGAAGAGCATTGCGCCCCGGCGCTGCTGTGGGACAAGGAGGCGATGCGTTTCACGAACGCTGCGGAAGCGAATCCTTACCTGGTGCGGCAGTATCGCGACGGATGGAAGCTGGTGGGCGCCTGAGATCGGGAGATAACATGACGACAATTTCGAGAAGAGCGTTTGTGGGCGGCCTGATGTGCGCTACGGTGGGGCAGCTTGGCGCGAATCCCCTTGGCCTGCCGATCGGCAGCCAGACGTACCCCCACCGGAAGCGGATCAAGGACGGCGATTTCGCCGGCCTGTGCCGCGACCTGGCCGCGCTCGGCGTCGGCAGCGTCGAGATGTGCTCGCCGGCTTACGAAGAGTTCGCCGGCCTGGCCGACGGGAAGCAGGCGAGGAAAATCCTCGACGATCACGGGCTGAAGTGCCCCAGCGGGCACTTCGATCTCGCGGAGCTACGCACGCGGCAACAGCAGGCGATCGCCTGGGCCCACGAGCTAGGCATGACCCAGATGGGCACCGCATCGCTCGACGGGCACGTCGAGAACGGTGTGACCACGATGGACGTAGTGAAGCGCGCGGCCGAGGAATACAACCGGATCGGCGAGGCGGCCGCGAAGGCGGGACTCGTGCAGTTCCTGCACGACGAACGGTTCGAGATGTCGAAGGTGGACGGGCGTCTCACTTACGAGGTGTTGCTGGAACTGCTCGATCCGAAGCTGGTGAAGATGCAGTTCCAGATGTCCGCCATGAGAGTGGTCGGTGACCCTGTGATGTATTTCACGAAGTATCCGGGGCGCTTCGTTTCCATGCATCTCCAGGGCGTGGATCTGAACGCGCCGCCGCCGGGGCCGGGGCGCCGCCGCGGGCCGGGACTGGCCATCGGCAAGGACGGCTTCGACTGGCCTCGGGTCTTCGCTTCTGCAAAGACCGGCGGAGTGAAGAACTACTTCGTCGAGCAGAGCTGGGAACTGACGGTCGAGAGCGTCGCTTACTTGAAAGGGCTGAAGGGCTGAGGGCCTGAAGGGGCGGCCCAAGGTGCTGTGGCTGCCACCGAGGCATTACGCGGGGTTCCGAGCGCCGGACGGCTTGGAACCCCGCATAACGCCGCGACGCTTGCCCACTACTCGAATCGCAGCGCGTTTATAGGATCGACTCTTGCGGCGCGGCGCGCTGGGCCGATTGCGGCTGCCAGCGCCACGAGGAACAACACCGCCGCCACTGTGCAGAACACCAGCGGATCCATACCAACCAGGCCGAAGAGCCTGTGCGAGAGGGCGTGCGCGCAGGCAAGTGACAACAGCAAACCCGCGCCGATACCTGCGACCGTCGTGCGCAGCGCCTCCGTGAGCAGCACCGGGACCAGGTTCATCGGCGCCGCTCCGAGCGCGACGCGGATACCGATTTCCCGGGTGCGCCGCCCGACCAGATACGCAATGAGTCCGTATAGCCCCATCGCGGCCAGCGCCAGCGCCACAACCGCAAATACGCCCAGGCCATAGAGCAGTACACGGGGCATGTACTCCGCTTTCCAATCGTCCATCGTCCGGATCTCCGATAGAGGCAAGTCCGGGTCGAGAGAACGGACTGCAGACCGGATCGGCTCCAGCATCGCCAGCTTAGACGCAGGCGTGCGCACCGCGAACGACATCGCTTGTGCAGGATCCTGTTGGAGGGGAACAAAAACTTCGGCCATTGGAGGGCGGAGCAGGTCCTGCCGCGCGCTCCCACAGATCCCGATGATGGTCTTCCACGGACCACCCTCAATGCGGAAACGCGTGCCGATGGCCTGGGCGGGCGAGGTCCCTTTCGGCCACACCGCGTTGAGGAAGGCCGAGTTGATGATGGCAACAGCCGGCGCACCCTCCCGATCTGCCGCGTTGAAGGCCCGCCCGCCGAGCAGCCGGATGCCCAGAGTCTTCAGGTACTCGCCTCCTGTCCGGGTCTGCGCCACTTCCAGGTAGTCACCCTGCTTTTGCGCAGTCCTGCCCTCGACATCCACTCGCACGCGGCTACCCTGGCCGGCCGCTTGCAGCGGGAGTCCGCTCGCCACTGTGACGGACTCCACTCCGGGCAGCGCGGATAAGCGCTCTGCCGCGACATTGTAGAACGCGGCCGCTCGTCCGGCCGGGTATTTCGCATCGGGCAGGAAAACCTCTAAGGTCAGCACGTTGGAGGTGTCGAATCCCGGATCGGCCGCACGGAGTTTGAGCACCGTTCGGATTAACATGCCGGTCGCGCTGAGGACGACGATGGCGAACGCCATTTCGCTTGCCACGAGCACAGTACGAAGGCGGTGGCCGCCTCCAGCGGACAGGCTCCGCGCGCCGGCTTTCAGGGATTCGATGAGATCGGGCCTGGAAACAGAGACTGCCGGAGCGAGCGCGACTGCCAGGCCCGCGGCCAGCGATACCCCGAGCGTGCACGCCGCCACGCGGAAGTCGATTGCCAGATCCGCCATCTCGGGGTAGGCGGCCACAAGCGAATCGCGCACCCAAATACAGATCAGCAGCGCGAGCAGGCCGCCTGCCGCGGTGAGCACAAGTCCTTCGGTGAGCAACTGCCGGACGATCGCCCACCGGCTCGCGCCGAGCGCTGAACGTACTGCGATCTCGTGCCGCCGGGCCGAGGACCGTGCAAGGAACAGGTTCGAGACATTGGCGCACACGATCAGCAGTACGAAACCCGCGGCAGCCACCAGCACCGGGTACATCTGCCGGGCCTCGCGCATCCAGACCTCGGAAAGCGGCCGCGCCGAGACATCCCAGCCCTCGTTGGTGGACGGAAACTCCGACGCCAGCCGTTTCGCAATCGCCCTCAGTTCCGACTCGGCGGCACCGCGGCTGACACCAGGCTTCACCCGCACGACCGCCTGGAGCCAATGAGCGCTCAGCATTGGCGCGCTCACGTCCGCCTGAAGCGGCGCCACCACGTCGTACTTGCTGAAGAGGTAACGGAACCGGACTGGCAGAATGCCGATAATCGTGGCGCGTTCTCCGTCCAGAGTCACTTCGCTCCCTACGGCATCCGCCCTCTGGCCGAGCCGGTTGCGCCAGAAACGCTCGCCAATGAGCACGACCCGGCCGTGCGGAGGGTTCGCAGCGGTGTAATCGGCGGTATCGAACAGCCGGCCGCGAAGCGGCCTGAATCCAAGTGTCTCGATGAAGCCTTTGGTCACCGCCGCGCCGCGAACTCGAACTGCCTGCCGGCCGGGCATCGCACCGCCGCCTAGATTGTACATGCGGTCGCCGAGACCGGCCGCGACGGCAACGGTCTGTGCGTCCGACCAGGCGGCGATGTCGCCCGGAGAAGCGAGTTGCATGCCGCGCTGCGAATTTACTTCGAGCACCGCGAGGAGACTGCCGGGATCCGCAAACGGCAGAGGCCGGAACCAGAGAGCATTGATAATGCTGAACGCCGAGGTGTTCAGCGCGATGCCGAGCGTCACTGTCAGAAGCGCAACCGCGAAGAAGCCGGGCGTTCGACAGAGGGTTCGGCAGCCGTACCGGACATCTTTCAGCATGATTCCCATCGCGGGCCTCCAGACCGTAAGTTCAGATGCCTGCCTGGTTAGTGCAACTCACGATCCAATCCGGAAACCCCGCCGAAATGCGGTTGGTGCAAAGCACTTCCCGATAAAATTGTCCGGTTTTGGGAAATGTCTGTCCGATTATGCACTTGACGCGAGCCGGTTTGAGACCGCAGGACTTCCGCGCCGTACCTCAGAATAAAAGCCTTAGCCTCTGCCCTTGTTGTGGACCTGATCGTGCAGAAAAAGCTTCCAATGAGTGCACTGCTGCGCGACATCCGCTACTCCATCCGAACCTTGCTGAGAACTCCCGGCTTTACCGCGGTGGTGGTCCTTGCGCTGGCCCTCGGCATCGGAGCGAACACGGCCATTTACAGCCTGGTCAACGCCGTCCTCGTACGGCCGCTGCCGTACGAACACCCGGAGCGGCTGGTCGATATCGCCGAACGTGACAAAGAGTCCGACTTCGTGCCGGTGGACTACCTCGATTACCTCGAGTGGCGCGCGCAGAACACCGTCTTCGAAGAGATGGCATTTCAGGCCACTTTCTCGCAGACACTGACGGGGGTTGGCCCCGCGGAGAACGTGCCGGTCGGATTTGTGAGTTCCGAGTTTTTGCACACTTTGGGCGTGCAGCCCATCCTCGGACGCGGCCTCACCGCCTCTGACGACCAGCGCTCTTCCATGCCGGTCGCCGTTCTGACTCACGCCTTCTGGCAGAACCGCTTCGGCGGAGACCGCTCGGTGCTCGGCCGCACCCTCCGGATCGCACAACGCGACTTCAACGTGATCGGCGTCCTCCCGGCCTCGTTCCGGTTCCATCGCCCGGGTCAGGTGTATGTGGCTCTCGGCCCGTTCCTCACACAGTGGGGGATGGATCGGCGTGGGAATCACAATAACTCTTTCGTGGTGGCACGGCTGAAGCCCGGCGTATCGCACGAGCGTGCGCAAGCGCAGATGAACACCATAATGCGGCGCTTGGGAGCGCAATTTCCCGGCCTGCTCAGCGGTTTCGGCGCCTCCATCCGCCCGCTTCGGGAAGCCGTTGCGGGCTCCGTCCGCAGGCAGGTGCTGATTCTGCTGGGAGCAGTCGCATTCGTGTTGCTGATCGCCTGTGTGAATGTGGCCAACCTCATGCTGGCGCGCTCGGCGGTCCGCCGGCATGAGATTGTCGTGCGCACGGCGATCGGCGCCGGACGGTGGCAAATCGCGCGCCAACTGCTGGTCGAGTGCCTTGTCGTGGCGATCGCGGCCGCATGGGTGGGGCTCATTTTCGCCCAAGCCACCTTCGGGCTGCTGGCCAAGCTCTTGCCCTGGGGGTTCGAGCCGGGCGATGTCTCCATCGATGCCGTCGTGCTGGCGTTCACATTGGCTGTGGCCTGCCTGACGGCAGGTCTGTTCGGAATCGTGCCCGCGCTGCAGTCCTCGGCGTTCTCGCTGACCGAGGCGCTCAAAGAGGACAGCCGTTCGGGGCGGTCCGGCGCAAACAGCAGGTATCTCCGGCGCGCGCTGGTCGTCGCGCAGGTGGCCATATCGATGGTGCTGCTGACGGGAGCGGGCCTGCTCGCGCGCAGCTTGTGGCGGCTCATGCAAGTCAACCCCGGGTTCGAGACAGGGCACGTCCTCACCATGGAGATCAACTGGCCTCACTGGGAGACTGCCGGCCCGGCCGGGGCGGTGGACTTCCACAAGCGCCTTGCCGGGCGTGTGCGCGCGCTGCCGGGTGTGCGCGCAGCGGGCGCGATCTGGCCGATGCCGTTGGACCCGGGCGGCGCCGCGATCCCGTTCTATCGAGCAGACAAGCCTATGCCCAACCGGGGCCAGTTTCCGGTAGTGCCTTACCACCGCGTGACCCCCGATGTGTTTCCGGCAATGGGAATCCCCTTGGTCCGTGGACGCCTGTTCAATGCAGCGGACGGCCAGCCGCCGCGCGGGCGAACCCGGGAGGAGTTGGAGGCCGCATGGCGCTCCTCGACGATCGCGGCTGTGATTAGCGAGAGCATGGCTCGCCGTTTCTTCCCGGGAGAAGACCCGGTTGGCCGGCGCATCCGCTTCGGCCCGCCCGAGTTCAAGGGTCCCTGGGTGCAGGTTCTGGGCGTTGTTGCCGACATCCGGGGCGCAGGGCTCGATCAGCCCCCGGAAGCCGAACTGTATCTCTCGGCGTATCAGGACCCGAACGATATGACGCTGATGGTGCGGTCCGCAGGCGACCCGTCGCGGCTGGCGGGCGCCATCCGCTCGATCGTGACGGAACTGGATCCGAACGTCGCGGTCGCGAATGTGCGGACCATGGACCAGGTCATCGCGGACCGTGTCTCATGGAGGCGCCTGAATATGATTCTCATCGGCTCTTTCGCAGCGCTCGCATTGGCGCTGGCTGCGGTCGGGCTTTACGGCGTCATGTCCTATACCGTGGCCAGGCGCCGGCGCGAGATCGGAATCCGCATGGCGCTGGGCGCCCGCGCTGCCGACGTCCTTTCGGCGGTGGTCAAGGAGGCCGCTCTTCTGGCGGCGGCCGGCATCGGGCTGGGTGCGGTGGGAGGGCTGGCGTTGACGCGGATGCTGGCAAGCATGCTCTTCGGGCTCGAGGCGACAGATCCTGGCACATTCGTTGCGGCCGCGTTCACGCTCTTCGCCGTGGCCGTGGCAGCTAGTTGGATCCCCGCGCACCGGGCCTCCGGGGTCGATCCGACCGAAGCGCTCCGTTGTGATTGATCGGTCGCGGCCGCTTTGGAAACCGCGTGATACCAGATCGAGTACGGATCACTCGCGTCTCCAAGGCCGCTGGCCCGAGGAATAAAGAATACCTTGCGCTTCTACATATTTCGTGGTTCAATATGTAGAAGAACGAGGTGTACGATGCCCGCTAAATCCGACCTTCCGCAAGGCACCCTGGATTTGTTGATTCTGAAAGTCGTCGCGCTTGGGCCGGTTCATGGATACGCGATCGCGCAGCGCCTGCAGCAGGTCTCGCGCGACGTGGTCCAGGTCCCCCAGGGTTCGCTCTACCCTGCATTGCACCGGCTCGAGAACCAGGGGCTCCTCGCGGCGGACTGGAACCAAACAGAGACCGGGCGCGAGGCCAAGTTCTATCAACTGACCCGTGCGGGACGCAGACGCCTCGAAGCGGAAACCGCAAGCTGGCAGCGTTTGACCGAGGCCGTGGGTCTGATCCTCGGAATCGCCGAAGGACGCGCCCAATGACCTGGTGGAAACGGCTGTGGCGTCGAACACAAATGGAAGAGCAGCTCGATAAAGAGCTTCACTTCCACATTGAACAACACACGATTGATCTGATCGCGCAGGGCTACGATCCCGAGGCGGCGCGGCGGGAGGCCAGGCTTGCCATCGGCGGTCCGGAACAGGTCAAGGAGGGCTGCCGCGATGCCCGCGGGACGCGCTGGCTGGAGGACCTGCTGCAGGACTTGCGCTATGCTTTTCGCACCCTGCGGCAAAAACCCGGCTTCGCGGCGGTCGCCCTGTGCACGCTTGCTCTCGGCGTCGGCGCGACCACTGTGATGTTCACCGTCTTCAGTGGCGTTCTATTGCAGCCGCTGTCCTATCCGGAGCCCGAGAGGCTGGTGACCTTGCAGGGGCCGTTTTCATACCTCAACTTTCTGGACTGCCAACACGAGAGCCGCTCGCTGGCGTCGATGGCAGCGTGGTTCCCGCGCGGCGGTGGAACGGTCAGCCGGCCCGGACAACCTGAGTACGTTACCGGCCGCCAGGTCTCAGCCGGCCTGTTTTCCGTTCTCGGCATAAATCTCCTGCACGGCCGCGACTTTCTCCCCGAAGAAGACCGGGCCGGTGGACCGCCGGTCGCGATCGTCAGCTATCGGTTGTGGCAGCAGCGCTACGGCGGAAATCCCGCGGCGATCGGGCAGGAACTCGTCTTCGATGGAAAGTCCTACACGATCACCGGCATAGCGCCCGCGGGCCTGCGGCTGTCGGAAGACGCAGACGTGTTCACTCCAATCGGCCAGAACACGGAACCGATGATGCGGAATCGGGACATGTATCCGGACATCCACGTTGTGGCGCGGCTCGGGCCCGGCGTGACACTGGCGCAGGCGCGGGCCGAGCTCGTGCTGATTCGCCGCCGCCTGGCGGAGCGATATTCGATATCCAAGGATGCCGGCGGCATAACGGTTCAGCCACTGCGGCAGGAGATGGTCGGAGAGGTCCGGTCCACGCTATGGCTGCTGTTAACTGCTGTCAGCCTTGTGCTGCTGATTGCGTGCGTCAATGTTGCCAGCCTGATGCTGGCGCGCGCGGTGTCGCGCGAGCGCGAACTGGCGCTGCGCGTGGCGCTTGGGGCGGGCCGCGGCCGCCTGATGCGCCAGTGTCTGACCGAGAGCTTGCTATTGGCGCTCACCGGAGGCGTGCTCGGCGCCTTGTTGGCGGTGGTTGGCGCGCGTCCATTTCTGGCGTTCTGGCCGGGCAGTCTGCCGCGTGCCGATGAGGTCCAGGTCGATTGGCGCGTACTCCTGTTTGCGGCAGCCGCGTCCCTGGTGAGCGGTCTGATTTTCGGGCTGGCGCCTGCCCTGCGCGCTCCTGCCCGCGGACTGGAACAGACACTCCGTGATGGGGCGCGAACCGTTGCGGGAAGCTCCCGCGGTCTGCACAGCGGTTTTGTCATCAGCGAGATCGCGCTCGCGGTCGTGCTGCTGGTCGCGGCTGGGATGCTGGGGCGAACGCTGCTGCGGCAGTCGTCGGTGGACCTTGGCATTAACGTCCGGAATCTGCTGGCCACACGAGTAGCCCTTTCCCCCAGCGCGCTCGCCAGTCCCGCGGCCTCGCGCACGGCCTGGCGAGAGGTCCTGGACCGAGTCCGCAACGTGCCGGGCGTGCACTCCGTCGCGATGACGGATATCGTCCCAATGACCGGCGAGAGCGACGTCCCCGGCTACTCGACCACTGCGGTGCCATCGTCGACGAACCAGTTTCCTTCGTTATGCTCGCTGTCTGTGGTGACGCCGGATTTCCTGAAGCCGATGGGCATCCCGCTGCGCCAGGGCCGATTCTTCGACGAGCGGGACAGCACGGGCACCGAGCCTGTCGCGGTAATCGATGAATTTCTGGCGCAGCGCGCTTTTCGTGGCATGGACCCCGTCGGCAAGCGGCTGTGGCTCCAGGTCCTTGGGCCTGTCCGGGTCGTGGGCGTGGTGGGTCATGTGCGTCATTCGGGGCTGGATTTGGATGAGGATGCCAGAGTGGCCCAGCAGATATATGTTCCTTTCGCCCAAGTGCCCGATCCCTTTGTGCGCCAGGCCTCTTCCGGCATGTCCCTGGTCGTGCGGACCATGGTCGCTCCGCTGAACGTAGTCGAGGCAGTGCGGCGGCAAGTACGCGGCGCGACGAGCGATCAAGCCCTTTACAAGGTCCGCACCATGGAACAGATCGTGCGCGCCACACTCGCCCGGCAACGCTTTCTGCTGCTGCTGTTTGGCGTATTCGCGGGCTTGGCGTTGCTGCTGGCGTGTATCGGCATCTATGGTGTGCTGGCATACATGACCGGCCGGCGTGTGCCTGAGTTCGGAGTGCGCGTTGCGCTTGGGGCAAGCAGCGGGGATGTGATGCGGCTCGTGCTCCGGCAGAGCTTTGGGATGATCGCGGCCGGCGTTGCTCTCGGGATCGCCGCCTCACTGGCGGCAGGGCGTCTCCTGGAGCGTTTTGTAGTCGGGGTGCGGCCCGCCGAGCCGTTGACCTTCATCACCATGATTTCCGTGCTGATTGCCGCCGCTGTGATCGCGAGCTTTGTACCGGCCCGGCGCGCAAGCCGGGTAGACCCGGTAATCGCCCTGCGCCAGGAGTAGCGCCGGAGCCGGCTCCGCCAAGACCTGCGTCGAGTGCGGCGTTAGCATGCTCGCAGGCCCGCGTCGCGACTGAACTGCGAGACCCGTGGCGCCTGCGTTTGCACACTCAGCCCCGCCGGCGTGCTCGGCGAACGGCGAAGCGCTATCTCGGCGAGAATCAAAGTAGAGCTTATTACAGAGGGAGGGCTGATGATGTCGTTCGGATCGACGCCGAATCGCCGTGTTTTTCTCATCGTCGGTCCGGGGCGGTGGTCGACGGACGCGTTGCTCGCGAAGCGGCCGTCGCATGATTAGCGGGCCGGCTTTTGACGCTATCGTTGCCGCGGCGGCGGTCGTAGCCGGCTCGATCGCGTCAATCGCCGGCTTCGGCATCGGCAGCCTCCTCACCCCGCTGGTCGCCCTGCGATACGGGATAAAGGCGGCGGTATCGGTGGTCGCCGTGTCACACGCCATCGCGACGGCGATCCGGCTGTGGCAGATCCGCGCCGATGTCGATCGCGGAGTGCTGGTTGGATTCGGGCTGATGAACGCCGCCGGAGCGCTCGTGGGCGCCCTGGTCCACACGCGCGTGACCAGCCCCATCCTCACCTACGTGCTGGCCGGGCTGCTGATCTTCGCGGGCGCTCTAGGGGCCAGCGGCCGCGCCGAGAAACTGCGCTTCGGCCGGACGGCTGCTTGGATCGCCGGCGCGGTCTCTGGCGCGTTTGGTGGCCTGGTCGGCAACCAGGGCGGTATCCGATCGGCCGCGATGCTCGGGCTAGGAGTAAAAAAGGAAGCGTTCGTCGCCACAGCCACCGCGATCGCTTTCTTCGTAGATGCGGTTCGGCTCCCTGTATATGTGGCGACGGGGTGGCGACAGATTCTCGAGGCTTGGCCAGTGGTGATCGCCGCGATTGCCGGAGTGGTGGTTGGGACAGTCGCGGGCGTCGGTGTGCTTCGCCGGATTCCGGAGCGCATCTTCCGCCGCGTCGTCGCGGCGATTCTGCTACTCATCGGCATCGCCCTACTCGCATCCGGACCAATCCGCGGGAGGTAGGCGACACGCCGGTACTTCTGTCGAACGCGGGACTATGATCGCTCCCCGGCTTCTGCCAAACTTCGATGGGGGATTGGGGTCTGCCCCCGTTGTTGGTCGTAGAGTCGATTGGCGTAGAGCCGGCGAATGGTGGGCGCGACAGGACTCGAACCTGTGACCTCCTGCGTGTGAAGCAGGCGCTCTAACCAACTGAGCTACGCGCCCTTGCCGACGGCTGGTATTTGATTGTACACCATCGGCGCGGCATGTCGCCGTTTCACCGGCGCGTGCCGTGCCGGTGCCGGTCTCGCCGGCCCGCCGCCGTTTTACAATAGACTGCCTATGAGCCGGATGGAGCGCGTGTACCGGATCGAGCGGCTCCTGAAGCAGAATCGCCCGGTTTCGATGCGCGCGCTGGCCGAACTGACCGAGGTGTCGCGCGCCACGCTCGCGCGCGACCTCGAGTACATGCGCGACCGCCTCAACGCTCCCATCGTCTGGGACCGCGCGGCTCGCGGCTACCGGCTCGACGGGCCCTACACCGCGCCGGGCCTCTACTTTACGCCCGCGGAAATCCACGCGCTGCTGATTCTCCAGCAACTCGTGGCGCGCATGCAGCCGGCGGCCGCCGCCGATCCGGACGGCGCGGCGCTGCGTTCGCTGCTCGAAAAAGCGCTCGGGGATTCCGGCCGTCCGCCGGACGAGCTGGCCCGGCGCGTGCGCATCCTGCAAATTGCCTCCCGGCCGATCGCCGCAGCGCACTTTCAGGCCGTCAGCACAGCGATCCTCTCGCGCAAGCGCCTCGACCTCACCTATTACAGCCGCGCGCGCGGCGAGGAAACGCGGCGCGAGGTGTCGCCCGCGCGGCTCGTCTACTATCGCGACAACTGGTACCTGGAGGCATGGTGCCACCTCCGCGACGGTTTGCGCAGCTTCGCGCTCGATGCCGTCGGGTCGGCTGCCGTGCTGCCCGCGGCCGCGCGCGACGTGCCCGAGGCGCGGCTCGACCGCGAACTCGGCAGCGGCTACGGCATCTTCTCCGGACTTCGCACGCGGACCGCCGTGCTCCGCTTCACGCCCGAGGCCGCGCGCTGGGTCGCCTTCGAAAAGTGGCCGAGCTGCGCGGCAAGGTGCGCGAGGCGCTCTGCCGCACGCTCGCGCGATATAAATCTTGAGTGGCTCACTCCATGAGCCACTGCCTGCGGCAGGATGGTATTTCCAATGAGTGAGATCGTCGTCACCGCGTCGAACCGCCTGGCGCGCACGCTGCGCGAACGGCACAACGCCGGGGCGGCCGCGCGCGGCGAACGGGCGTGGGCGTCGCCCGAAATCCTGCCCTGGGAGGCGTGGATCTCGAAGCTGTGGGAAGCGGCGCTGTACTCGGGGAAAACGCCGGTGCGGATCGGCGAGGAAGCCGCCCGAGCGCTGTGGGAGCGCATCATTGCCGCCTCGGGAAACGAGCTGTTGCAACTCCCGGCCACGGCCTGCGCCGCCTCCGAGGCGTGGAATCTGATGCACGCCTGGCGCCTGGAGCGCGCCGCCATCGAAGCCGAGGCGGGCGAAGATTCCCGCGCGTTTCTCGCATGGGCGGAGGAGTTCGAAGCCGCCTGCGGGCGCGAGGGATGGATCGACGAGGCGCGCCTGCCCGACTACCTGGCCGCGCGCGCGTCCACGCTGCCCCTGCCCGCGCGAATCGTGCTGGCCGGCTTCGACGAGTTCACGCCGCAACAGCAAAGTTTTCTCGACGCGCTTCGAGCCGCGGGGGCCGAGGCGCGTCTTGAAAGCCCCCCGGAAGCCGCCGCCGCAGTCTCCATGGTGCGCGTCCCGTTCACGGACCGCGCTGCGGAAATCGCGGCGGCGGCGCGGTGGGCCCGTTCGTGGCTCGAAGCCCGCGCATCGAATATCGGGATCGTGTTTCGCGATCTTGCCGCGCGCCGCGCGGAAGTGGAGCGCGCCTTCTCCGAGGCGCTCGGGCGCCGGTCCCTGTTCAACATTTCGGCTGGATGGCCGCTCGCCTCGTATCCGCTGGTGCACGCCGCGCTGCGCGCGCTCGAGCTCGACCCGGCGGCGAACGAATCGTCGCTGGTGAGCCGCGTGTTGCTCTCTCCTTTCCTCGGCGGGGCGCGGGAGGAGCGCAGTGCCCGTGCGGCTCTCGATGCGCACCTACGCCGCCATGCGGGGAATCGCATTTCGGCCGCCGCCCTCGTGCGCCGGGCCGATTCCTTCGGCTGCCGGATACTGGCGGAACACCTGCGGCGGTGGATGCGCGAGCGCGACGCCGTACCCGCGCGCCTGCGTCCCTCCGAATGGGCGCGTACGTTTTCCGTGCTCCTGGCCAAGCTCGGCTGGCCGGGCAAGCTCTCGAGCGGCGAGTATCAAACCGTCAAGAAGTGGCGCGACCTGCTCTCGCAATTCGCCGCGCTCGAGACGGTGCTTCCGGCGCTGGCGTACCGAGAGGCGCTCGGCCGGCTGAAGCGCATGGCCGGCGCGCTCATGTTCCAGCCGGAAACCGAAGCGGCGCCGGTGCAGATTCTCGGGATGCTCGAAACCTCCGGCATGCGCTTCGATCATCTCTGGATCGGCGGGCTCGAAGACGAATCCTGGCCCGCGCCGCCGCGCCCCGCCACGTTTCTCCCCGCCGGGCTTCAACGCGCGCGCGGAATCCCGCACGCCTCGCCCGAGCGCGAATTGCAGTTCGCGCGACTCCTCACCACGCGGCTGCTCGCGAGCGCCGAAGACGTCGTGGTCAGCCACGCGCTCACCGAAGAGGACCGCAAACTGGGGCCGAGCGCGCTGATCCGCTCGATTCCCGAGTCCACGCTCAAACTGCCCGAGTATCCGCTCTATTCGGAAGTGGTGCGCCGGTCGTCGGACGTCGAAACACTGGAGGACTGCGCGGCGCCGCCGGTTGAAGGTGACGACGCCGCCGGCGGCACGCGCGTGTTCCAGTATCAGGCGACGTGCCCGTTCCGCGCCTTCGCCGAGCTGCGGCTGGGCGCGCGTCCGCTCGAATCGCCCGCGCCCGGGCTGAACGCGATGGAGCGCGGCACGCTGGTCCACGACGCGCTGGCGAAGATCTGGACGGAACTCAAGAGCCACGCGCGCCTGTGCGCGATGCCCTCGGGCGAACTCGCCGGGCTCGTGAGCCGGGCCGTCCGCGATGCGATTCATTCGCTCGACGAGCAGCGCGGGGATGCCGTTCCGGAGCGTTTTGCGGCGGTCGAAGCCGGGCGCCTCGAACGCATCCTCGGCGAATGGCTCGAAGTCGAAAAGCTGCGGCAGCCGTTCACCGTCGCCGCTACCGAGAACGAACGCGAGGCCGAGGCGGGCGGGGTCACCTGCAAGGTGCGTGTGGACCGCATCGATCGCCTCGACGACGGCCGCGATGTCCTGATCGACTATAAGACCGGCAAGTACGAGGTGCGCTCGTGGACCGGTGAGCGGCCCGACGAGCCGCAGCTTCCGCTTTACGCCGCGACGCACGAGGGGCCTGTGGCCGCGGTGCTGTTCGGGCAGATCAAGACCGGAGAGGTCCGCTTCAAGGGCTACGCCGACGGCGAGGGAATCGTGACCGGCGCCATCGAACGCCACGATTTTTCGGTGCAGCTCGACGAGTGGCGCAGGGTGCTCGGCAAGCTCGGCGAGGATTTTCGCGCGGGCGTCGCGGACGTGAATCCGAAGGATGCGAAGGCGTGCCGCTACTGCTCGCTGCGCCCGCTGTGCCGGTTCCAGGAGGTTTGCGATGACTGACGCCGCCGAGCGGGCGCGGGCGCTCGACCCAACACGCTCGTTCCTCGTTCAGGCCCCGGCGGGATCGGGCAAGACCGAGCTGCTCATCCAGCGGTACCTCGTGCTGCTGGCGCGCGTGGAGTCGCCCGAATCCGTCGTCGCGATCACGTTCACGCGGAAGGCGGCGGGCGAGATGCGGCGGCGCGTGCTTCAGGCTCTCGAAGAGGCCGCCGGGGCGGAGCCCGAAAAGCCGCACAAAGCGCACACGTGGCGGCTTGCGCGGGACGTGCGCGAGCGCGACCGCGCCCTCGGCTGGGGCATCGCGGAGAACCCGAGCCGTCTCCGCATACGCACGATCGATTCCTTCGGCGATTCGATCACGCGGCGCATGCCCTGGCTGTCGCGCATGGGCGCGCAGCCGGAACTGATCGACGATGCTCGCGAGCTGTACCGCGAGGCGGCGCGGAGAACTATCGAACTGATCACGGACGACCGGTACGGGCCGCACCTGGAGCGCGTGCTGCTGCACGTCGATAACGACTTCGCCGCGCTCGAGGCGCTGCTTGCCGCGATGCTCGCGCGGCGCGACCAGTGGCTGCGGCACCTGGCGGGGGTCGATCCGGCGGCGGCGCGGCCGCTGTTGGAGAGGAGCCTGCGGAACATCGTCGCCGAGGGGCTCGATGCCGCGCGCGCCGCGGCGCCGGCGTTGCCCGAGCTCGCGCAAGCGGAGACCCTTCCGGAGTGGCTCGAACTCGCGGAGTCCCTGCTCACCAAGAAAGGAACGTGGCGCAAGCGGCTCGGGGCCGGGCTTCTCGAAACGCTCGAAGCCCACGAAGACTTCCGCGTTGCGCTCGACAACGTGCGCTACCTGCCGCCGGCCGAATTCGACGACGCGCAGTGGAGCGCTCTCGAATCGCTGATTCCCGTGCTGCTGGCCGCCGCGGCCGAACTCCGCCTCGTGTTCCGCGATCGCGGCCAGGCGGATTTCAGCGAGCTGTCGCTCTCGGCCCTTCACGCGCTCGGCGAGGCCGACGAACCGACCGATCTGGCCCTCGCGCTCGACTACCAGATTCGCCACCTGCTCGTGGACGAGTTTCAAGACACCTCGATCACGCAGTTCGAGCTGCTTGCGAAGCTGACCGCCGGGTGGGAGCCGGGCGACGGCCGCACGCTGTTCGCCGTCGGCGACCCGATGCAGTCGATTTACCGTTTCCGCGAGGCCGAGGTCGGGCTGTTTCTGAAGGCCGCGCGCGAAGGCATCGGCGCGGTGCGGCTGGAGCGGCTTCAGCTCACGGCGAACTTTCGCTCCGAGCGCGGCCTGGTCGAGTGGGTCAACGGCGCCTTTCCCGATGTGCTCGCTCCGGCCGACGATATGGAAACCGGCGCGGTCCGCTTTTCGCCGTCGGTGGCGGTGGAACCGGCGACCTCTGAGAGTCCCGTGCAGGTGCACGCGCTGCTCGATGCCGGCGACGAGGCCGAAGCCGCGCGTGTGGTGGAGATTGCCGCCGCATCGCGGGGGGCGAAAACCGCCGTGCTCGTGCGCGCGCGCACGCACCTGCCTGCGATCCTGCGCGAACTGCGGAAAGCGGGGCTGCGCTACCGCGCCGTCGAGATCGACCAGTTGGGCGACGTGGCGATCACCCAGGATCTGCTGGCGCTCACGCGTGCGCTACTGCACCCTGCGGACCGCGTCGCCTGGCTGGCCGTGCTGCGCGCGCCTTGGTGCGGGCTCAAGCTTGCCGATTTGCACGCGCTCGTCGGCGACGCGCTCAAAACTCCCGTGTGGGATCTGATGCAAAGCGAAGACCGCGTGGCGCGCCTGAGCGAGGACGGGCGCATGCGCCTGCTGCGCGCGCGCGAGCCGCTTCGGGCGGCGCTCGATGCGCGCGGCGAGCGGCTGCGCGCCTGGGTTGAAGGCTGCTGGCTCGCGCTGGGCGGCCCGGCCTGCTGCACCTATCCGGGCGAGATCGAGAACGCCGCGGCGTTTTTCAATTTGCTCGAAACGCTCGATGAAGGCTGCGATACGGACATCGACCAACTGGCGGCCGAAGTGGACAGCCTGTTCGCCGCGCCCGATCCCGAGGCCGGCGACGCGCTCGAAGTGATGTCGATCCACAAGGCCAAAGGGCTCGAGTTCGACGTCGTGATTCTGCCGGGCCTCGGCCGCAAGGTCCGGTCGGACGAGCCGCGGCTGCTCGCGTGGCTCGAGCGGACGCCGGCCCGTGGCGAGAGCGGCCTCGTGCTCGCGCCGGTAAAGCCCGCCGGAGCGAAGCAGGACGCGCTCTACGACTACGTGCGGCGCGTCGAAAAAGAGAAGCGCGAGAACGAAGACGCGCGGCTGCTCTACGTGGCGGCGACGCGCGCCAGGAGGCGGCTGCACCTGATCGGCGAGGCGTCCGTCGAACTCGTAAAGGGCGAGCTCTCGGTGCGCCCCCCCTCGGGCTCGCTGCTCGCGCACCTGTGGCCGGCTGTCGAAGGCGAGTTCGTTGCGGCGCTGGCCGGATATGAGCTGCGCGCCGAAAGGGAAGCGGAAACGCCCGTCGTTTCTCCTGCGCCGATCCGCAGGCTGAGCGCGCAGTGGGTGCTGCCCGCCGCGCCGCCCGCGGCTCCCGCCGTGCTCGAAGAGACCGTCGAAGCGGCCGAACCGGATGTCCCGTTCGAGTGGGTCGGCGACACGCTGCGGCACATCGGCACGGTCGTCCACCGCATGCTCGAGCAGATCGCGCTCGACGACGCGGCCGACCTTGACGCGCGCCGCCCGGTGATCGAAACCGCGCTCGGCACGCTCGGGGTGCCGCCTTCGGAGATTGCGGATGCGGCCGGGACCGTCCTGCGCGCCCTCTCCGCCACGCTGGCGGACGAGCGCGGACGCTGGATTCTCGACCCCTCTCACGCCGAAGCGCGCTCGGAGTACGCCGTTACAGGCTTCCTGGATAACCGGCTCGTCTCGATTCGCGTGGACCGCACCTTCATAGACTCCGCCGGCGTCCGCTGGATCATCGACTTCAAAACCAGCGCGCACGAAGGCGGAGGCGTCGAGCAATTCCTCGATGAGGAACGGGAGCGCTACCGCAAGAAGATGAGCGAGTACGCGCGCCTCTTCGCCCTGCTGGACCCTCGCCCCGTCCGCATGGGACTGTACTTCCCCCTGCTCCGCGGCTGGCGCGAATACGAGCAGACGGCCACGACGGGCGGCGCGCTATGACGGGTTCGAGCGCCTATCGCTCCCGCGCGGCCCACTTCTTCCACGCCGCGCCGTCGAGCATCTTGATGTAGAGCCCGCCCACCACCGAGCGCGCCTGGAACCCCGTCTGCTTCGCGGTGGCCGTGTCGTACCAGTCGCTCAGCGGCACGCGCGCCGGCGTCTCATTGGCGTAGCGCCACGCGGGCGCGACCAGCGCGCGGAAGTCGGCGTCCGAATCGGCGAGCGTGGCCGTCCACAGAATCCAGTCGAGCTTCGTGTACAGCGCGCGGTTGTCGAGCGGCAGCCCGTACGCGTTCTGCTTCGTCTTGTAGAACGCGATCTCCTTGCGCGCGATCTCGGGCGGAAACAGGCCGAAGCCCAGAATCTTGTCCCACACCAGGTTGTACTTCTGACTCCATGTGCCGGGCTTATCGAACGCCAGGCGGTAGTGATCGCCTTCGGCGGCGAGCGGCGCCCATTTGGCCGCGAACTCGCGCGCGGTCGCGAGGTATCGCGTGGCGTCGTCTTTGTGGCCGGTCATCTCGCAAAGCTCCGCGTAGGATCGCAGCGCGAGAATCGCCTTCGCCGACAGGTTCGCGTTGTGCGCCAGGTGCCCGGCGAAATCGTCCGTCGAGAGCTGGTTTTCGGGGTCGAGTCCCTTGTCCCTCAGATACGCGGCCCACTTGGCAAGCTGCGGCCAGTAGCGCGCGGCGAAGTCCGCGTTGCCCTCCACGCGGGCCAGCGCGGCCAGCATGATGAGCATGTTGCCGCTCTCTTCGACCGGCATCTGGTTCTTTTCGGTCCTCTCGCCGCCGCCGTAAACCTGGCCGTTGGCGAGCGGGTACTGCCCGAGATCGTGCGGCGCGAACGGAAATTTCCAGCGGTCCATCGCGCTGTACTGAAGCACCGGCTCGAGCTGCGCGCGCATGAGCCTGGGGCTGAACAGCAGGAAGAACGGCGAGCTCGGATAGATCACGTCCACCGTGCCGATGCAGCCGTTGCTGAAATTCTCCTTCGGGAACAGAAGGGGCGTGCCGCCGGCGTCCGCGACGATTTTGCCCGCCGCGAGTGTCTGCCTGTAGGCGAGCGCGGCGAGCTGCGCGTACTCGTCGCCGCCCGCTTTGCGGAGGTCCGCCATCAGTTCCTCGTCGAACGCTCTGCTCGCGGCGGCGAGCCTTTCGTACTCCGCCTCGGCCGCGCGCAGCATTTCTGCCGCGCCCGCGCTGTTCCGCCGCCAGTAGGGCCGCAGGCGGCGCTCGAAATACTCAATCGAGTACCCGTCGTCGTAAGCCAGGATCAGGTGGCCGCTCTCGCGCCCCGAAACCCATGCGAGCACCGGTGTCGCGCGCTGGAGCGTGCGGGTTTCGAGATCGTCCGAAGGCGGCAGGCCGCCGGTGGCTTCAAAAGACTCCATCGCGGTTTGGCGGTCCGTCGCGGCGCTCTCAAGGGCGCCCTTCGCCGCCGCCGTGTAGAGGTACCCCCAGTCGATCCGCAGATCGTCGCCCGATTTCGCGAGTACCGGCTGCTGTTCGGTTCCCACCCGCAGCACGTCCAGGCCGTCCACCCGGTAGCGGCTACGGACGACGCGCTGATCGCGCGTGTTCACGGCCAGCTCGGCGGCGGCATCGAAGTACAGCGACGCTTGCCGGGCGCCGGTCTTGCGCAGTTCCCAGACGAGGTACGTTGCCGGGCGCGAGAGCACGTCGAGATCGTACGGCAGCGCCGGCGTGAGGAAGGTGAGCGTGAGTTCGACGCCCGCGCCGGCGAAGCGATAAATGGTCCGCGTTGGCAGCACCTCGACGCCGGTCTGGGGCAGGGCAGGGGCCTCGCGCGGATCGCGGCCCATCACGCGGTAGATCTTCCCATCCACGCGAAGAAGCGCCGTCAGGGATTGGACTGCGCCCGTCCAGTGCCGTGTGGCGCCGCCGTTCAGCCTGTCTTCCGTGGACCACACGCTGAAATATGGATCGTGCGCGACAAGCGGGACCGCGGGCGGCCGCAGGTCCGCCCCGAACGCGGCCGGGACAAACAGGAGCGCTGCGAAGGCGGAGAGCCGTTGCATAATCTGCCAGTAAACCCTATAAGGAGTGACTCGGGCAAGCGATACAATCGGGGTACTCGCCATGCTGCTAAAATTCTGAGTAAACCGAGAGGGCGAATTGTGGAGCAATCCCGGGAAACCATCCTGCTGGTCGATGACGAGCCCCAAGTGGTCGCGCTCGTTCGTGAAATGCTTTTGAGGGAGGGATACAACGTTCTCGGCGTGGGCGACGGCGACGAGGCTCTGGACATTGCCGGCAACGACGGGACGCACATCGACCTCCTGCTCACCGACATCGTAATGCCGCAAATGAACGGCAGCGTGCTGGCCGGCCGCCTGCGGGCCATGCGCCCCGGCTTGCGCGTGCTCTACATGTCCGGCTTCATGAAGGAAGCGCTCCTGAAATACTACGGCATCTCAATCACCGGCCTGCCATTCCTGCAAAAGCCATTCAGGCGCGAGACGCTGGCCCAGAAGGTGCGCGAAGTGCTCGACGCGCCCGCAACCCAGGCAGCGAGCGGCCGCTGAACCGCCGGGCGTCCGCCGTCCCTGAGGGACCGGCGGCAGGCCTCCGCGCAGCCGCCATCCGCCTTGCATCCGCGCTACCATGCCTCTATGGCCAAGGGAAAAAGCGCCGAGATGTTCGACGTGCAGTGCCCGTGCTGCCAGGCCGAACTGAAGATCGACCCCGGGACACACGCGGTCATCACGTTTAAGGCCGCCGAGAAACCGCGCGAACTGGCGGATCTCGAGGTCGGCCTGGAGCGGCTGAGGGGCGCTGCCGCGCGCCGCGAGGAAGCGTTTCAGAAATCCTTCCAGGCCGAAAAAATGCAGGCGCAGGTGCTGGCAAAAAAGTTTGACGAGCTTTTCAAGAAAGCCAAGGAAACCGCTGACGAGCCACCGCCCAAGCGTGATATCGACCTGGACTGAGCGGGCCGTTCAGCTTTCGTGCTCGCAGCTTTTCACGCCGAGCTTCCGCAGCATCGACATTGCCGGGCACCAGTTCGTGAACGCCGACTGAAACAGGTTCAGGCCGACGAACGCGGTGAACCAATACCACTTCGGGCTCACGAGCCAGCCCAGTGCCAGGCTGGCAAGCACGAAGAATCCCGCCAGCATTCTCAGGTAACGATCGAGTGTCATAGCGCCTTCTCCCTCCTCTTGACCATAAAATACACAATCGGCACCGTCATGCGCGACAGCGCCAGCGACGCAATCTCACCCGCCATCAGGGCGATGGCGAGCCCCTGGAAAATGGGGTCGAACAGGATAACGGCCGCGCCCACCACCACCGCCGCCGCCGTCAGCAGCATCGGACGGAAGCGCACGGCTCCGGCGTCGATCACGGCTTTCTCGAGCGGCATCCCTTCCTTCAGGCGCAACTCGACGAAATCGACCAGGATGATCGAATTCCGCACCACGATGCCCGCGCCCGCGATGAAGCCGATCATCGAGGTCGCCGTGAAAAACGCACCGAGCAGGCCGTGCGCCGGCAGGATGCCAACCAGCGAAAACGGGATCGCCGCCATGATCACCAGCGGTGTCACAAACGATTGGAACCACCCCACCACCAGCACGTAGATCAGGATCAGCACCGCCGCGAACGCCAGGCCGAGATCGCGGAACACCTCGTAGGTGATATGCCACTCGCCGTCCCATTTCATCGCGTAGCGCGCGTCGCTTTCGGGCAGCGTGGCCGTGTACTGCTCCACCTTGATCTGCGGCCCCAGCTTCAAAATGGCATAGACGGGGCTCTCCATCGCGCCCGCCACGTCCGCGGTCACGTAGGTCACCGGCATCAGGTTCTTGTGGTAAATGCTCTTGTCCTCCACCGCCGGCTGCGCCTTCACCAGCTCTCGGAGGGGCACCAGGCGGCCGTCGCGCGCGGCAAGTTTCAGCCCCTGCAAACGGTCGAGGTCGCTCCGCGTCTCGCGAGCCAGGCGCAGCACGATCGGCACGTCCTCTTTTTCGGAATCCACGTGCAGCAGCCCCGCGCTCTCCCCGGCCGAGGCGATACGCACCGTGCGCGCAATCTCGTCCTCGGAAATTCCGTGCAGGGCGGCCTTTTCTTTATCGGCGAGCAGGCGGTACTTTGGCTGTTCGTCTTCGACATACCAGTCCACGTCCACCACGCCGGGCGTCTTCTCGAACAGGTCGCGGATTTGGCGGGCGAGCGCGGTGCGGCCCTGCCCGTCCGGCCCGTAGACCTCGGCTACCAGCGTTTCGAGCACCGGCGGGCCGGGCGGCACCTCGGCCACTTTGATGCGCGCGCCGTAGCGCTCCGCGATCGGGACAAGCCGCTCCCGCACGCGCTTGGCGATTTCATGGCTCTGGACGCTGCGGTCGTGTTTCGGCAGCAGGTTCACCTGGAGGTCGGCGACATTCGCCCCGCGCCGCATGTAGTAGTGGCGCACCAGGCCGTTGAAGTTGTAGGGTGACGCCGTCCCCACATAGGTCTGCAAATTCACGACCTCCGGCTGGCGGATGGTCTCATCGGCGAGCGCGCGCGTCACCAGCGCCGTTTGCTCGAGCGTGGTCCCCTCAGGCATATCGACGATCACCTGGAACTCGCTCTTGTTGTCGAACGGCAGCATCTTCACCTTTACGAAGCCGATGTAGACGAGCGCCGCCGATCCCGCCAGCAGCAGCGCAACGCCGCCGAGGAACGTCCAGCGCAGCCGCGGCTTGGCCAGCAGCGGCCCCATCACGCGGCGGTAGAAGCGCGTGAGGCGGTCCTCCCGTTCTCCATGCGCGTGCTCGCCGCGCAGCTTGAGCAGCCGCACCGCGGCCCACGGCGTCACCACGAATGCCACCACGATCGAGAAGATCATTGCGGCCGAAGCGCCCACCGGAATCGGGCGCATGTACGGCCCCATCAGGCCGCCGACGAACGCCATCGGCAGGATCGCGGCGATCACGGTCAGGGTCGCGAGAATGGTCGGGTTGCCCACCTCGTCCACCGCCTCTACCGCCACCGCGCTCAGCGGACGCCCGGCGTTCGATGCCATGCGCGCATGCCGCACCACGTTTTCGACGACCACGATCGCATCGTCCACTAAAATGCCGATCGAGAAAATCAGCGCGAAAAGAGTAATGCGGTTCAGCGTGTATCCATAGAGGTAAAAGACCGTCAGGGTCAGGGCGAGGGTCACCGGGATCGCCGTGAACACGATCAGCGATTCGCGGAAGCCGAGCACGATCCAGATCAGCAGGCTCACCGAAACCACCGCGATCGCCATATGCAGCAGCAGTTCGTTCGATTTCTCGGCCGCTGTTTCGCCGTAGTTGCGCGTGACGGTCATCCGTACGTCCGGCGGGATCACGGTTTCCTTCAGCGGCTCGAAGCGCCGCAGCACGTTCCGGGTGACCTCGATGGCATTGGTCGCCTTGCGCTTCGAAATCGCGAGCGTCACGGCCGGCGAGAATCGCCCCCCTTCGGCGTATTGGACGTAGCTCGCCGGCTCGGCCCCGCCGTCGGCGACCTCCGCGATGTCCCGCACGAACACCGGCCTGCCGTTGGCGACCCCCACGACCACGTCGCGCACATCCTCCGCGGTGCGCAGGAACTCGCCCGTTTCGAGCAGAAATTCGCGGTTTCCGGCCGAAAAACGCCCCGAATCGAGCCGCCGGTTGACGCCCGCCAGCGCGCCGTACACCTGGAGCGGGGAAAGCGAATAAGCCGCCAGGCGCGTTTCGTCGAGCGTCACCCGCACCTCGCGCCGGTCGCCGCCGATGATCGTGACGGCCGAGACGTCGGGCGCCCGCTTCACCGCATCGTTGACCTGCGCCGCGATCCGCCGCAGCTCGAACGGCCCGTAGCGGTCGCTTGAAAATGTCAGCGCGAGAATCGGCACGTCGTCGATCGAGCGCGGCTTGATCAGCGGCTGCGTCGCGCCCGGCGGGATCAGGTCGAAGTTCGCGAACATCTTCTGGTTCAGCTTGACGATGCTCTTCTCCTCGTCCTCGCCGACCTTGAACCGTACGATGGCCAGCGCGCCGCCCGGGCTCGACGTCGAATAGATGTACTCGACGCCGGGGATCTCCCACAGCAGCTTTTCCATGGGCCCCGTGACGCGCTCCTCCACCTCGCGCGCCGAGGCGCCCGGCATGCCGACGAAGACGTCGATCATCGGCACCTTGATCTGCGGCTCCTCCTCGCGCGGCAGCTTCCAGACCGAGAACGCACCGAGCACAAGCGACGCGACGATCACCAGCGGCGTGAGCTTCGAATCAATCCAGGCGTGCGCGAAACGGCCCGCGGCGCCGAGCTTTGGTTGTTCCGTCACGGGCGGTCCTCCACGGCGACGCGCTCGCCTGGGTTCAGCCCCGACAGGATCTCGACGCGATCGCCGGAGCGCTCCCCCGTGGTCACCAGGCGCATTTTCGGCGCCCCGTTTTCCTCCACAAGCACCGACATCAACTGGCCGCGAGCGCTCACTGATCCGGCGGGAACGGCGAGCACCTTGCGAGACCCGAACGAGAAGCGCGCGCGCCCGAACATGCCCGAGCGCAAAAGCGGCGCCCCCGGCAAATCGATTTTCACGATGAAGGCGCGCGACGCCGGATCGACCGCCGGGACGATCTCGGAAACGCGCGCCCGGACCGGCGCCTCCATTGCATCGAGCGAAACCTCGACCGGCTGGCCCACCCGCACCAGCGGCAGCTTCGATTCCTCGACCGCGGCCTCGAACCGGTACGCGCCCGCGCGCTCGACGGTCACGAGCGGCACTCCCGGGGCCGCGAGGTTTCCCGGCTCGACGGCTCTGTCGGTCACCGTCCCCGCGAACGGCGCTGCGATCCTGCCGTAGCTCTGCGTGATCTTCGCCGCTTCGAACCCTTGCTCGGCCTGCTCGATCCTCGATTGAAGCTGCACGCGCCGCGCCGCCGCCATCTCGTAGGCCGCCTGCGCGACCTTGAGCTTCGCCGACGCCTCGTCGAACTCCTGGTTCGAGATCGACCGCTTGTCGAAAAGGTCCTTCATCCGCACGAACGTCACCTTCGCCAGATCGAGATTGGCCTTGGCGGAAGCGATGGCGCTTTCTGCCTCGGCCATGCCGCTGCGTGCTTCGTTGCGCGCCGCTTCGGCCTGCCGGTAAGCGGCGTCGAGGTCACGCGCGTCGAGCACGACCAGCGTCTGTCCCTCGCGGACGGGGTCGCCCGCCTGCACGCGCACCTCGCGCACGTACGCCATCACCTTGCTCGAAAGCGCGGCGGCGGTCCGCGCTTTCACAGCGCCCGGGGCCTCGTAGACCGTGGGCCAGACCTCCTCGGCCGCCGCGGTCGTTTTGACGGGCGCGGGACCCGGCGCCTGCGTAGCCTCTTTAGGATTGCGCGCGCAACCAACCAGGAATGCCGCGAGTAGAAGCAGGCTGGTCTTCAATTCAACACCTCCGAATTTTCTGTCAACGTCCCGGCCGCAAGCGCCAGGTTCACTGCCGCGACGCGCTGGTCGTAAACCGCCCCCAGCCACCGGTTGTGCGCCGAGAGCAGCGCGGTCTCGGTACGCAGCAGGTCCGTCACGTTCGCCAGGCCCGCCTCAAACCGGTTCTTCGTGATCCGCAGGCTTTCCTCTGCCATCGAGACCGCCGCCTGCGCCACCTCGATCCGCCGGGCCGCCGACCCCAACTCGGCGTACGCCCGCCGTACCTCCAGCCGCACGCGCGCGTTCGCCTGGCTTTCGAGCGCGCGAGCGCGTTGCAAGCCGTACGCGGCTTCGCTGATCCGCGCCTTGTCCGCGCCGCCGTTGAACAGGTTCCATTCAAACGATGCCGAAGCCAGCCAGCTCGCGCCGCCGCGCGTGGCGAACGTCTGCCGGTCGGCCTCGAACCCGCCATGCGCCACGATCCGCGGCCTCAGCGCCGACCGCGCCGCCGCGCCCTGCGTATCCGCCAGGCTCGCCGCCAGCCGCGCCTCGCGCATCTCGGGCCGCGATTCGACGCTCTCTTTCTCATAGGCCTCGAGCGCGCGTTCATCGAAAGGAGCCACCCTCAGGGGCGTGGTCAGCTCGTGCGGCTCGGAGAGCGGCAGCCCGAGCGTCTCGTTCAACGCCGCAAGCGCCACGTCGAGATCCGCCTGTCGCCGGATCTGCTCCTCGCGCACGCCCGCCAGGTGTACCCGAATCGAGAGCACATCGGCGTCCGTGGACATGCCCGCGGCACGCACGTTCTCGGCGCGTGCGAGGTCGGCCTCGGCCGACCGCACCGCCTCGCCCGCTACGCGCACCCCTTCGGCCGCGAGCACCGCCCCGTGATAGGCGCGCGCCACGTTCGCGATCACGTTCATGCGATTGCCCCGCTCGTCCTCGGCCGTCATGCTCCGACCCAGCTCGGCGGATTTCACTGCCCACCGCGTCCGCCCGCCGTCGTAAATCGTCTGGTCCAGCGTCACCTGCGATTGAAAGCTGTTCAGGAAATCCGGCCGGTTCAGAGGCCCCAGCTCGAAGTTCGCCGCCGTGAACCGATGCTGCGAGAGCAGAGAGCTGAACACCACCACCGGGTTGTTGCTGCGCAGAACGCTTTCGGCATAGTTCAGCTTGGGCAGATATTCCGCGCGCGCCTGGCTGACGCGGCTTTCGGCGGCCTTCACGCCGCTGCGTCCGGCCTCGATCGACGGGTGCTGTTCGAGCGCCGCCCGCACCGCGTCCTTGAGCGTGAGCGGCCCGGCGGCGAACGCGCCGCCCGCGAACACCAGCATTACGAAGAGTTTCATGTTGGTTCATGCGGGTTGATTCACTCAGGGAAATTTGGTGACAAGCTGGTACGATTTGTCACTTTTCCCTCCAGCCTGAATCGACGACAATAGAGCCTTATTTATGGAAGCAACGGTTCGTTATCTGGATGGCGTGAAGTTTGAGGTGGCGGTGCGCGGCCACCGGGTTCTCTGCGACCAACCGGTCGAGAACAAGGGAGGCGATGCCGGCATGTCTCCACCCGAGTTTCTTCTGGCGTCGCTCGGTACGTGCGCGGGCTACTACGCGCTCGAATACCTGCGGACGCGCTCGCTTTCCGTGGAAGGCCTCTCGGTGAACGTGAAGGCCGAAAAGGCCTTGGGCCCGGCGCGACTCGCCTCCTTCCGAATCGAAATTCATGTTCCGGGACTCACTGACGAGCGCCACAGGGTGGGCGTTCTCCGCGCCGCAAAAACGTGCCTCATCCACAACACGCTCATGGCCCCGCCGCAGATCGAACTGGTAGTGAAAGAGGATGCCGCCGCCGCGACCGCCTGAAACAGGAGTCCGGTACAATGCATTCGAGGACCCCTCTTGGCGGCGGCAGCGGACAACAAAGTCGAGGTAGCGCTCGCGCGCGACCTGATGGCCGGCAGGCCCGAAGCCTTCGACCGCTTCGTGAGCTACTTCCGGTCGAAGATCTTCAACTACGCGCAGATGGTCTGCGGACATCGCGAGGACGCTGAAGAAGTGACACAGGACACCCTCATGAAGGTCTTCGAGAACTTCGACCAGCTCCGCGAACCCGAGCGGGTGAAGGCGTGGGTGTTCCGCATCGCGCGCAACGGCTGCCTCATGAAGCGCCGCAGGAGCGTCTTCGCCCCCACGCAGGAGCTGTCGATCGAAGACTTCCTGCCGCAGATGCAGCAGGACGGCTCGCGCCGGCTCGAAATCGCGGACTGGTCGGCGCTCCCGGACGACCAGGTGCTCCGCGGCGAGCTGCGCGGCGTCATCGACCATTCAATCCACGAACTGCCGGAAATTTACCGCGCGGTGATCACGCTGCGCGACATCGAGGAATTGTCCACGGAGGAAACGGCGCAGGTGCTCGACGTCACCCAGGAGGTTGTCAAAACGCGATTGCACCGCGCGCGGCTGGCCGTGCGGCAGAAGATCGACGAATACTTGAGATCGGTTCAAGCCGCTGGGACCAAGGAGCGGTAGCGATGGAGCATCAGCACTCGGGATGCAATTGCAAAGAGATATACGCCATGCTGTCGGAGTATCTCGATCGCGAGCTGAGCGATGAAACATGCCAGGAGATCGAAGCTCACCTGGCCGATTGCCCCCCCTGCATCGAATTCCTCAAGAGCCTGAAACGGACCGTCGGATTGTGCAAGTGCTGCGAGCCGAAGGAGCCGCCCCCGCCCCTCACCGAAGAAGTGCGATTGAAAATGCTCTCGGCCTACCAGATCTATCTGGCCGGCAAGAAGAGAGGCTAGAGCGACCGCGCCAGCATCATCACGCCGAGCGCTCCGATAATGCCCGAGACCACGCGGGCGAAGGCGCGCTCGGGAATCCTGTGCAGCACGCGTTCGCCCAGCAGGGTTCCCACGAGCACGGCGGCCGTTGAAGTCACAATTGCCGGCCACGCATCCAGCAAGCGCGAGCCCTGCGCCGCGAAGTAGACGGGCATGCGCACGCCGTCCACAGCCAGCCCCATGGCGGTGGCGGTGGCGACGAACGCTTCTTTGCGAATTCCGAGCGCGAGCATCGCGGCCGAGCGCAGCGGGCCCTGGCTGCCTACCAGCCCCCCGAAGATGCCCGAAACCGCTCCCGCCACCCACGCCCAGAAGCGCGTGAGCAGAACGCGCTCGGTCCATCCGAACAGGCCGGCCCCTCCCACTGTGACCAGAATGACGCCCAGCAGCGTCCCCAACGAGCGTGTGTTCGCCATTGATTGCAGCAGCGCGCCCGCCAGCGCGCCCGCCGTGTTCATAACCCCGAAGCCCAGCAGCACGCGCGCGTCGAGACTCCGCCACAAGCGAAACATCCGCAGTACCATCGCCGCCGCGTGCGGAATCGACATGGCGGCGATCGCAATTTTGATGTCGTAATGCCAGGCCACGATCGGGATGAGAATGGTGCCGATTCCGACGGCCGACACCGACGCCATCGCTCCGGTGAACGCGGCCGCCACCGCGACCAGGATAAGAAAGATCATTCGCGGAGCCGGCCTATTTGAATGGCTCGATCTGCGAAGCGATCTTCGATTGATCGCCCGCCACCGCCAGCGTCATCTTCGCCGGGTCCAGGTAGGTCCGCGCCATCCGCTGCACATCGGCGGGCGTCACGGCCTGCACCCTCTGGACGAACGTCTTCAGGTATTCCTCGCCGAGTTCATGCAGGTTCACGAACACGAGCTGATTCGCGATGCCACGCCGCGAGCTGTTTTGCAGTACGAACGTCCCGGCCAGGTAATTCTTGATGCCTTGCAGCTCCTCCTGCGAGGGCGGCTCCTTACGCATACGGTCGATCTCGAAGACGATCTCCTTAAGCGCCGCGCCCGTGTCGGCCGTCGTGACATCGGCATTCTGGGCCCAGAAGCCGTCGCGGTAGCGCGTGGAAACCACGCTGTACGGAGAATACGTGTACCCCTTCTGCTCGCGTATGTTCGCCGTGATCCGCGAATTGAAGGAACCGCCGAGCAGCGCGTTCATGACCGCGAAGGCCACGTAATCCGGGTTCTTCGGGTTCAGCACGGGAAGCCCGAGCCGGATGGTGGATTGCACCGCGCCCGGCCGGTCGATCACGACAAACGACTTCGCCGCGGCCGGTTTCGGGATGTTGAACTTCGGCTCGCTGCCGCGCGCCCATCCCTCGAAAGCGGTCCGCACGGCGCGCGTTACGTCCGGCGAAAAGCGTCCGACGATGTAGAGGTGCGTGCGCGACGCGCCGAAGTTCGCCTTGTAGAATCCGCGTACGCTCTCGATCGTGTAGCCCTTCAGCATTTCTTCGGTCGGGAACAGGCGGCCGTAGGGATGGTCCGGATAGAGCGCCTTGCGGAACGCCTCGTCGGCGAGGCTCTGCGGGCGCGTCCGCGCCACCGAAAGCCGGCGCACGCTGTCGTTGACGATGCGCGGCAGCTCCGAGGCAGGGAAGGCCGGGCGCTCGATCACGTCCGCCATCAGGGCGATCATGTCGGGCGCGAACTCCGAGAGCGCATCGGCGGAAACCACGGTCTCATCCGGCCCCGCGCCGATGTCGATCTGTCCGCCCATGCGCGCGGCCTCGGCGGCAATCTGCGCCCCGTTGCGCGACCCCGCGCCTTCCTTCATGAGATCGGCCATCACGTCCGCGAGCCACACCTGGTTCGCCGCTTCGTCGATGTTCCCGCACCGCACCACGGCTTCGATCGTGACCTTCGGAATATTGCCGTACTGCGCGAGCGTCACCTTCATGCCGTTTTTGAGCGTGAAGGTCTCGGTCGCGGGCACGCGGAACGGCTTGGGCGCGTCACCTGCCGGCGGCTTCTCCTTCTCCTGCCCGAAGGCGCAGGCCGCCAGAGCAACGGCGACAATGATCAACGAGCGTGTGAGCCTCATTTCGTGCCTCCGGCGGTGAGTGTCAGAACCGTGCGATTCGTGCTGCGGAGATACTCCTGCGCGGTCTTCTGGATCAGTTCGGGCGTTACCTTGCGGAACTCCGATTCGAGTGTATTGACGCGCGCCGGATTGTCATCGAACAGCGCGAAACTCGCCAGCAGGTCGGCCTTGCCGAATCCGACCATCGACGTGAGGTCGTCGTAGAACTGCGAGCGCCACTTCACCAGCGCGCGGTCGATCGCAGCCTGTTCGAGCGGCTTCGACCGTACCTGTTCGATCACCGAATCGAGCGCTGCGACGATCTGGTCCGGCTGCGTGGCCGGGTCGTGGATCAGGTTCACGATCCACAGCATCGGCCCGTCGTAGTTGAACATGTTGCCGAGCAGGTTGATGCCGCCCTCAACCTCGCCCGTGTAAGCGCGGCGGCGCACCAGTTCCTGGTAAAGCAGGCTGTCCTGCCCCTGGAGCAAAATCTGGTCGAGCAGGCCCATCGCGTAATACGCGGGCGTGTTGCGTTCGGGCATGTGATAGCCCACGGCCAGCGCGGGGCGCCGCGCGTTGTGATCCGCCCGCGTGGCCCGCTTCTCGGTCTCCTGGCGCGGTTCGGTCAAATCCGGCAGCTTCGGAACCGGCGCCGGCGCGATCCCGCCGAAGTATTTCTCCACCATCGCCTTCGCCCGCGGAACGTCTATGTCGCCGGTGATCACCAGCGCGGCATTGTTCGGCGCGTAGTAAGTCTTGAAGAAGGAGCGCACGTCTTCGAGGTTAGCCGCCTCGATGTCTTTCAAGTCGCCGTAGAAATTGTGCGCGTTGTACCAGTTCGTGTTGGCGTATTGCGGCATGTCGAGCCACGGGAATCCGCCATAAGGCTGGTTGAGGACGTTGACCTTCACCTCGTTTTCAACCACGCCCTGCTGATTCTTGAGGTTCTCGCCGGTGATCGCGAGTCCCTTCATGCGGTCCGCCTCGGCCCAAAGCGCCGTCTCCAGCTTGTTCGACGGAACAACCTCGAAGTAATTCGTGAAGTCGAATCTGGTGGAGCCGTTCAGCACGCCCCCATTCTGCTGGATCAGCTTGATGAACTCCATTTTGCCGAGGTTCTGCGAGCCTTGAAACATCATGTGCTCGAACAGGTGGGCGAACCCAGTGCGGTCCTTCGGCTCGATGCGGAACCCGACGTGGTAGTACACCGCCACGACGGCCGTCGGCGACGTCGCATCCGGAGACAGCGTCACGCGCAGGCCGTTCGGAAGCTTGTAGTAAATGACCGGTATGTTGAAGGTGGTCTCAGGCGGAGCGGCCGCCAGTCCCGCGATCGACAGCGCGGCTAAGACGAGGAGTCTGCGCACGTAGTTCCTCCCATGGGAAACAGGATACATGAGAGCGGGTTAACCGCGAATCGTCTCCGAGCCCGCGTCCCAGAAGAGTTTCTTCCCCTCGCGGCACGCCCGCGCCGCCATGATGGTGGCCACCGATTGCGCGAAGCCATCCTCGACGGTCGCGTTCGGCTGCTTGCGGCTGCGCAGGCACTCCAGCCAGTTCGTCATGTGGAACGGCGCGCTGTCGCCGACGAAGGCAGGCGGCACCGTGCCGGGCGCATCGCCGGGGCGCAGCACGAAGCGCTCCGGCCGCTTGAGGTACGGGTTGTCCTCGTGGTTGCCGCGCTCCTCGACGATCTTCCACCTCGGGCTGCCCTCGCCGCCGATGTTGACCAGCGTGGCCTTCTTGCCCATGATCCGCGTGAAGCTGTCGCTGTCGTTGCCGAAGCTGGTCGAGTAACTGACCAGAAACCCCTTCGGATACTCGAGCAGCGCCTGGAACGTGTCGGGGTTCTCGCGGCCGTCCTGCCACGCGAAGACGCCCCCGTGCGCCACAGCCGACCGCGGAAAATGATCGTCCATAAACAGGTGCACCAGGTCGATCGCATGCGACATCCACTGGTCCGCAATCCCGTTTGAAAATTCTTTGTACAGGCGGAACTCGAAGTACAGCCGCGGATCGAACGGCCGCCCCGGGTGTGTCAGCAGCCACCGCCGCCAGTCCGTATCCTGTTCGCGGATTTGCTCCACCTCCGGGCGCCCCCGCCAGCGCGGGCCGTGGTAGTTCCACACGATTTCGATTTTGCTGATGTCTCCGGCCGCGCCGCTGCGCACCAGGTCGCGTACCAGAAGCTGGTACGGCTCGCTGTGATGCTGCGTGCCCATCTGGACGATGCGGCCCGATGCGCGCACGGCGTCGCGCGCCGCCCGGGCCTCTTCCAGCACGTTCGCCATCGGCTTCTCGCAGTAAGCGTCCTTGCCCGCCTTGACCGCCGCCTCCAGCAGCGGCGCATGCGCATGATCGGGAGTCGAAATCACGACGGCATCGACATCCTTGAGCGCCAGCAGTTCTTCAAGGCGTTGGAACGAGCGCGGCGCGCGCCCGTACGCCTTCTGCGCGGCCTCCACGGCGCGGTCGCGGTTGACGGTCCATAGGTCGCACACCGCCGTCATCTCGACGTTGGCGCCTCCCTTGAGGCTCGCGATCAGCGCCGCCAGTTCGCGCCCGCGGCTGCCCACGCCGATATGCCCGAGCGAAATGCGGTCGTTCGCCCCCGGCACGCGCGAGTAGGAAAGCGCGGTCATCCCAGCCAGAAAGGACCTGCGGTCCATTGCGATTTCAGTTTAGCGCCCGGGCTCGGCGGCCGGGCCCCCAGCCGGCCCTACGGCGCGGGCTCCACGTGCACCAGCACGTCGGCGATGTAGTCCAGCGTCTCCTTCAACCGTATGCGCACCTCGGTCGCAATGTCGTGCGACTCGCGCACCGTAATGTCGGGGTCCACCTCCAGGTGCAGGTCCACGTGGTACTGAAAGCCCGTCTTGCGCGCGAAGCACTTCTCTACGCCCTTGACGCCCGGCACCTGGAGCGCCACCGCGCGGATTTGCTCCATCGTCCGCCCGTCGGGCATCGTGTCCATAAGCTGAAGCGCCGTGCTGTGCACCACACGCAACCCCGTGAACACGACGATCAGCCCCACGGCGAATCCGCCCCAGTGATCCGCTTCGAGAAAGCGCGATGGAGCCGCCAGCGTCAGTCCCAACGCGACAAGCGCGACCGTGCCCGAAAGAATGTCCACCGTGTCGTTCCACGCATCCGCGATCAGCGCGGCGCTGCGCAGGCGGCGGCCGTGGCGGAACTTGAGCGCCGAAAGCCCGCCTTTGAGCGCGATCGACGCGACCAGCGGCCAGATGCCGTACAACGCCGGAGCCGTGGTTTGCGCGAGCCGCTCGAGCGAATGCACGCAGATGCCCGCGCCCGCCGCCGCCAGAATCACCCCGATTGCCAGCCCCGTCAGCATTTCCAGCCGCCCATGCCCGTACGGATGTTCTTGATCGGGAGGCCGCGACGCCGCCGCCAGCCCCAGCAGGAGAATCGAAGACGTCACCACATCGCCGGCCGATTCAAACCCGTCCGCCACCACCGCCGTCGAGCCCGCCAGCCAACCGATCACCAGCTTTGCCGCGGCGAGCGAGCCGCTGACCGCGATGCTGAGAAGTGCGATGCGTCGGCCCGTCATGAGAAGATGCGGTCGCGTCTGACCAGCCGGTCGAGCGCGAATGCGCCTGGGCCGGACAACGCGAGCGCAATGTTGGCGGCCAGCAGCGTGAGCACATACTCGAATCCGCCGGGAAGGAAAAAGCCGTTGCGCAGATGCACGGCGATCAGCGCGACGGCCATATCGATCGCGAGCAGCACCGCCGCCCCGCGTGTGAACAAGCCCCCCATCAGCAGCAGGCCGCCGAGGAACTCCACCAGCGTGAGCGCCACCGCCGCCAGGTCGGGCAGAGGAACGCCAAGGCCCGCCAGCATCTGCGCCACGCCGGAGAAGCGCACGACGAAGAGTTTCTGCAAGCCGTGAATTACGAAGATCAGCCCCACCGTCACGCGCAAAATCGCGATTCCCAGCCCATCGAGCTTGTGCACGGCGCCCCTCCTGTTCCCCTATTGTCTCAGCCCGCCGTCGCCGCGTCTGCCTCCGTCGCCAGCAGGTCCTGAAGCGATCCGTTGAGGCGGTTCATATCCAGCTTGCACTTGATGCCCGCTAATGATCCCGCGTCCGTGTACTGCCACAGCGTCCACTTCGCCCACCCCGGCGGCACCGACGGCTTCGCGGCCTTCGTGTAATGCGCGATCCAGACCTGGTATCCGCACAGCCTTCCCGGCGCGCCGAGCGTGTCCTGCACGAATCCGCGCCGCGTGTAGACCAATGGCCGGCGCCCCAGCTTTTCCTCGACGCGCTCGAGCCACTCGAGCGCCAGCGGCACACGCTGCGCGCGCTCGATCCGCCGCCACTCGTCTTTCGTCTTTGTCGCCGACGTCTCCTCGAGATCGAGCATCGGCGGCAGGTCGTCCGGCTCCAGTTCCCCGACCGTCGCGACGAAATGCTCTACCTGTTTGGCAACCGCCGTCGCCGGATGAAAGAAGTGATACGCGCCGCGCGCAAGCCCCGCCTCGCGGATCGCCTTCCAGTTCGCGGCGAAGCGCTTGTCGGTGAAGGTTGCACCCTCGGTCGCCTTGGCGTAGGCGAACGCGATTCCGGCCTTCGCCGCCGCGCTCCAGTCGATCACGCCGTTATGATGCGAGACGTCAATACCGAGTGGGAATGAGCTCATCGACCCAAGATTATAATGCTAAACTCTAAATTCACATGAGTTCCAAGCAAAAGACGCCCAAGGAGCCAATGGCGCCCCTGAACGTCTGGGGACCCGCGGTCGCCCTGGCGTGGCTCATTCCGGGCGGCGGCCATTTCCTGCTGAAACGCTACGGACGCGCCGGATTGCTGCTGTTTTCGGTCCTGCTCATGTTCCTGTTCGGGCTCATGATGCGCGGCGAATTTCTTAAGCCGCAGGGCACGGACCTGCTCACGATCCTGATGTACTATGGCGGCTTCGTCGCCAACGTCGCCACCGGCATCCCGTATTTGATCGCGACCTGGTTCGGCTACTCGCAGCCGGACGTCGCCGGCCCGGTCCACGACTACGGGACGAAGTTCCTGGTCACCGCCGGACTGCTCAACGTGCTCGCCATGGTAGACGCCTACGAGATCGCCTCCGGAAAGAAAAGCTGATGCCGAAGGTCAACCTTTCTCATTTCGAAGCCGCGCTCCTGTTCTCGCTCTGCACCTCGATCGTGCTCGGCGTGGTGACGAAGCGCTCCGACCGCGAGCGCGTCCGCTACGGCCTCTACTGCTTCGCCTGGTTCGTCGTCGCCCTGTTCGGGCTCGGGTGGCTGATGCACTTCGGTCACGGTTAAACCCGATGGCGCTGCCTCCGGACGCCGAGCTGTTCCCCTCCATCCGAAGCGGCCTCTACACGGCTGTGGTCGGCGATGTGCTCGACCGCATGGGCCACCTCACGCACTTCCTCCCGCCTCGGATAAGGCCCATCGATCCGTCGATGGTCGTCGTCGGGCGCGCGATGCCCGTGGTCGCCGAACAGGCGCGCGGCACGCTCGAAGACCCGTTCGGCAAGCTGCTCGAAGCGCTCGACGCGCTGCGTGAAGACGAGGTCTGGATCGCCGACGGCGGCTCGGCGCCCTTCGCGCTCTGGGGCGAGCTGATGTCTACGCGCGCCAGGCACCTGAAGGCGGCGGGCGCGGTCATGAACGGGCACCATCGCGACACCGCGGGCATCCTGTCGCTCGGGTTCCCTACGTTCTCCTGGGGCGGCTATTCGCTCGACTTCGCCTTCCGCGCACGCGTGATCGACTGGCGCGTGCCGGTCGAGATCGAAGGCGTGCCGGTCCGCCCGGGCGACCTGATCTTCGGCGATCGGGATGGCGTGCTCGTCGTCGCGCGAGAGCTCGAGGAAGAGGCCCTCACGAAAGCCTTCGAGAAGGTGCGAGCCGAAAACCAGGTGCGCGAAGGCTTCCGCAAAGGCATGCCCGCCGTCGAGGCGTTCGCCCGCTACGGGGCGATGTGATAATTGAGTAAGGCCATCAACGATCCGCCATCTATGAAGAAGTTCTACATCGAAACGTTCGGCTGCCAGATGAACGTGCACGACTCGGAGAAAGTCATCGGCACGCTCCTGGCCGAGGGCTACACTCAGGTCCCCGAACCCGAGCAAGCCGACCTGGTCCTGTACAACACGTGCAGCATCCGCGACAAGGCCGAGCAGAAGGTCTTCCAGCGCTTGCAGCAGTTCAAGCGCGATGCGGGCAAGGGCAAGAAGTTCGTTGTGCTCGGCTGCGTGGCGCAGCAGGAGGGCCACCGCATCTTCGAAAAAGCCCCGCACGTCAGCATGGTCTGCGGCTCGGCCAGCTACAACCGGCTTCCGCAAATGCTCGTGCAGCTTGAGGCGGGCGGGCGCCGGGTAACGGGCCTCGATCTCGACACGGACCAGACCTTCGAAACCCCGCTCACGCGCCGCGACAACCCGCATCGCGCCTACATCACGATCATCGAAGGCTGCGACAAGTCGTGCGCCTATTGTGTCGTGCCGTTCACGCGCGGCCCCGAGCGCAGCCGCACGAGCCAGAGCGTGCTCGAGGAAGCGCGCCGCCTCGCCGGCGACGGCTACACCGAGATCCAGCTGCTCGGCCAGAACGTAAATAGCTACCGCGACCCCTCGCCCGCGGGCTGGGACTTCGCCGCACTGCTCGCGCGCGTGGCCGAGGTTCCCGGACTCAAACGCGTGCGCTTCACCACCTCGCATCCGCGCGATTTCGTCCGGCCCATCGTCGATGCGATCGACGCGAACCCCGTGCTCGCGAACCACGTCCACCTGCCCGTGCAATCCGGCTCAACGCGCGTGCTCGGCCGCATGCAGCGGCTCTACACCCGCGAACAGTACCTCGAACGCATCGCCTGGATGAAGGCCGCGCGCCGCGAAATCGCCATTTCCACCGACATCATCGTGGGTTTTCCCGGCGAAACCGAGGCCGACTTCGAAGAGACGCTCTCGCTGCTCGAGCAAGTCCGCTATGACGCGATCTTCAGCTTCAAGTACTCGCCGCGCCCGAACACCGCGGCGCTTGCGCTCGAAGACCACGTCCCCGAAGAGGTGAAGTCGCGCCGCCTCACGGCTGTCCAGGAATTACAGCGGGAAATCCAGATTCGCCGCCACAACGGGCTGGTGGGAAAGGTCGAAGAGGTGCTCGTCGAGGGCTACCACTCCTCCACCGGCCAGTGGATCGGCCGCACCGCGCAGAATCGCATTCTGAACTTCACGGCGCCGTCAAACGTGCACGCGCTCACCGGCAGCTACATGGAGGTCCGCGTGACTCGCGCGGGCCCCAACTCGCTGGCCGGCGAAGCCGCCGCGTACGAGCCGATTCAGGTCTGTTAACCAACGCATTGGAGCGTATTATGGAGGAGAGGGGGACGCCATGGAAGTCGAAATGAAGATCCGGGGACTCATGATGGATCCGGTCACCAACATGCCGATCGTCATTTTGAAGGACGTAAACGGCAACTCGATTTTGCCGATCTGGGTCGGAGTCTACGAAGCCAACGCCATCGCCCTCGAAATCGAAAAAGTGTCCACCCCCCGTCCGATGACTCACGACCTGATTAAGAGTCTCCTGCTCGGCCTCAACACCGGCATGAAGAAGATCGTGGTCAGCGAACTCAAGGACGATACTTTTTACGCCGTTATCTGGCTCGAGAAGGACGGCGAGATCATCTCCGTCGATTCCCGCCCTAGCGACGCGCTCGCGCTTGCGCTCCGGCTCGACTGCCCCATCTACGTCGAGGAGTCTGTGCTGAAGACTTCCAAGATGGCGACCTCCGTCTCAGACAAAGTCAACAACGAAGAGCTGCGGCGCTGGCTCGAAGGCCTCAACGACGAAGACCTCGGCCGCTACAAGATGTAAGCCCTTGGCATGACCATCGAAGAGGCACTCGCGCGCCTCGCCTCCGCCGGCATCGATCTGCTTCCGCTTGCCGGCCTCGAAACTCACTTCGCGTTCCACCGCGGCGGCTTCGTGGCCCTGGTCGAGCGAACCGCCGGAGGCTTCGGCTCCATCGGCAGCACCGGCCTCCTCACCGATCACGGTTTCGCCGCGCTGGTCTGGCGTCCCTCCGGCCCAGCGTTCGTTGCCAAAGGCTTCGAGAAGCCCGCGTCGAAAGACGAAGTCGCCCGTCTTCGCAGCTTTTCCGACGCCCTCGCGGACGCTCTACTACACTAGAAATTTATGTCCACCATTTTCCGGCACGCCATCTGCAACGAAGTCTACGAAAAGCGTCCGTTCGCCGAAACCTGCAAATCCATCCGCGCCGCGGGCTACACCGGCATCGAGATCGCGCCGTTCACGCTCGCCGACGACCCGGGCGCCATCCCGCCCGCCCAGCGCCGCGAGTATCGCGCCGCCATCGAGTCCGAAGGCCTGCGTTTCGCCGGCCTGCACTGGCTGCTCGTCAGCCCGAAGGGCCTGCACGTCACGACGCCCGACCAGGAGCTGCGCCGGCGAAGCTGGGACCACCTGCGCAAACTGGTCGACCTCTGCGCCGACCTCGGTCCCGGCGGAGTGATGGTCTTCGGCTCGCCCAAGCAGCGCTCCTCCACGGGCGGTTTGACCCCCGCCGCCGCGACCTGCCTGCTCATCGACGGCCTCGCCGCGCTCGCCCCTCACGCGAAAGACCGCGGCGTCAAGGTGCTGCTCGAAGCGCTGCCCGCGCCCGACACCGACGTAGTCAACACGCTCGACGACGCCGCCGCCATCGTCCGCCAGATCGGCTCCGAGGCGATCCAGACGATGTTCGACTCGCACAACGCCGTCAACGAGCGCGAGCCGCACGAAGTCCTCGTGGACCGCCACTTCGACCTGATCCGCCACGTCCACGTCAACGAAATGGATGGCAAGCGGCCGGGCACGGGAACCTACGACTTCAAGCCCGTTCTGAAGGTGCTCGCACGCCGCGGCTACCAGGGTTGGATTTCGCTCGAGGCTTTCGACTTCGCCGAAGGAGCCGACGCGATCGCGGCCGGCTCGCTGCGACACATGGAATCGGAGATCGCCAAAATTCAATGAGCAAATACGTTGTTACCGGAGGCGCGGGCTTCATCGGCTCGTCCGTGGTTCGCGCCCTGCTGAACCAGGGCGCCCAGCGCGTCACTGTCGTGGACAACCTTCTCAGCGGACGCGAGGAGAACCTCGCGGAAGTCCGCGGGCAGGTGGACCTGTACCGCGAAGACATACGCTGCTACGAAGCCATTGAGCCGATCATGCGCGGAGCGGACCTCGTCTTCCACCTCGCCGCCATCCCGTCGGTCCCGCGCTCGATCACCGACCCCGTGCCCTCGCACGAAGTCAACATCGACGGAACGTTTCAGGTCTTCCGCGCCTGCGCCGCCGGCAAAGTGGGCCGCGTGTTCTATGCGGCCTCGTCCTCGGCCTACGGCGACACCGAAGTGTTGCCGAAGGTCGAAACCATGCTGCCGAACCCGAAGTCGCCCTACGCCGCGCAAAAACTCATGGGTGAGTATTACGCCGCCGTCTTCGCGGCCTGCTTCGGCATCGAGACCGTCGCCGTGCGCTACTTCAACGTCTACGGCCCGCGCCAGGACCCTTCGAGCCCATACTCGGGAGTGATCTCGGTCTTTATGAAGTGCCTCATCGAAGGCCGCGCTCCCACGATCCACGGAGACGGCGAGCAATCGAGAGACTTCACCTACGTGGAGGATGTCGCCGAACTGACCCTCAAAGCCGCGCTCGCCAAAGGCGTCTCCGGCCGCGTCTTCAATGGCGGAAACGGAAACCGCTACACCTTGAACGAAGTATGGGAAACCCTTCAGAGAATCGAAGGAGTCTCGCTTGCGGCCCAGCACGGCCCCACGCGAGAGGGCGACGTCCGCCACTCGCAAGCGGACACGACCGCAGCGGTGCGCGAACTCGGCCACGCCCCCCGCTTCACTCTCGAAGAAGGCCTGCGCCGCACGCTCGCCTGGTACCGCAGCGCGTCTTAAGCGGCCACCTTCACCACCATGCACTGGTAGCCGGTGAGCTCGATCACCGGCTCCGGCTTTTCGTCGAAGAACATCCGAACCGCCGTGTTCACCCCGTTTGAAGTGAGATAGTCGTGGCAGATCAGCACGCCCCCCGGGCACATCCGCGGATAAAAAAACTCCAGCCCGGCCAGCGTGCTCTCGTACAGGTCCGCATCCAGGTGCACGAGCGAGAACCTGTGATCCGCGACCGCCTCCCCCGTTTCCGGGAACGTGCCCTTGTGGAGCCGGATTCGCTTCCCATCGAGGTACTCCCGGACCTCCTCGAGCCTCGAACGGAACGCCCCCTCGACGAACCTCGAACCATCGGCCTCACCCGGCGCGGGCAGCCCCTCGAATGTATCGAACAGATGCAGCGTTCGCCCCGGAGCGAAATCGCAAATCAACCGCGCTGAAGCCCCGAACGCCACCCCCAGCTCGGCCATCTCCCCGCCCAGTTTCTCAGTCGCCGTCACCGCGCTGATCAACTGGCACGCTTCGCAATGGTTGAGCAGGAACGCGCGCTCCCGCTTGATGGCCGTGACCCTGTCCATCCAATTGCCGCGATGCATGGTCTCATAGCGGACGAGGACATAGTGCTTCCTTGCGGCCATCTCTTTCGCCACGTCCTGAAGTCTTTTCATTTTGCCGGCCTCCCGGCTCTTTCAAACCGATGCGGGAGGCGGCGCGAGAAGCTTTTTTTCCGCGGGGTCTGGGTTGCGGCGCTGAGTTGCGCGTCCTCAAGTTAGGTGAGGCAGGTACAACACGGAGTTGTGGGGCAGACTGTCAGCCTGCAAGGCTGCTCAACCTGCCCCGCAACTCTCCTAGAGCGTGAAGCGCAATGACGTAATGAACTGGTGGGAGCGGAAGCCCTCGAAGAGGTAGAACGGCTGGCTCATGCCATACCAGCGCCACTCCGCATTGAACTGCGCATGCGGACAAATCGGGATACCCACTCGCGCCAGTGGCTGCCAGTAGCGTGTCGGGCGCGTTCCCGACGACCGGAAGAACGATCCGCCGAAGCTCAGCTTCGGCCACCGCCCGCCGCGGGTCGGGATGTCCGCCAGCAGCGTCCCCATGTGCGCGTTCTCGTTGTACAACGACAGATCCGGCGTGAACTGGTTCGGGATGATGTAGATGATATTCGACCGCAGGTTCTCGTACGAGTATTCGCCGAGCACCCCGAAGCCCTTCCAGGTCGTCGGGCTCCACTGCGCCGAAAGCGTAGCGTCCTGGTTGCGGAAGTCGTAGCGGATCAGCGGGTCCGGGTTCTGGTTATCGAGAACGTTGTACCGCGCCGTCACCTCCAGATTCGTGCGCGCCTGCCACCGCGCCATCGTCCGCACTCGTTTGTAGTCGTTCAGGCTCGTGCGGAAATAGGAGCGGTCGCCCGGCGACACCTCGACATCGACGTTCGCCCGCAGCACGCTCGCCCAGCGGTACGACAACCCCGCCAGCGCCACGTTCCGCCGTAGCACGCCCCGCTCGGTCTCGATGCCCTGGCCTTCGAGCAGGAACGTCGCCGGCGCCGACGTGTCGCCCCAGACATAGCGGTACCCGCCGCGCGCCGTCAAAGACTTCGTGACGTCGAACAGCAGGTTGATCTCGTTCTGGTTGTAGTTGGCGACGAACAGCTCGGCGTTTGCGATGTCCTGCGCCGTCGGCGTCGAGCCCGTCAGCAGGAACTGATCGACAAGGAACGACGCGCCCGACGTGTGCAGCCGGTTCGTCATCCACGATTCCAGAATCCGCAGCCGCCCGTTGAACGGGCGCAACTCTATGTTGACGTTGCCTGACGGATTCGGCTCGGTCGCCTTGCCCGTCGCATTGAGCAGCGCCGAATCGAAGAACGCCGCGTTGGCCAGGCTGAAAAGTGTGCCCGTGGCGGCCTGCGTGAACTGTATGTCGGTGTGCGGCTGGCTGAACAGGAAGGCCGCCGACACGTCCACCCACGAGGCCGGATTGGCCGTGAACAGCGCGCGCGCGAACGCCGCCCCGCCGCGTATGCCGTAGTTCGCGCTGCCGCCGTCGAACTGGAGTTGGCGTCCCAGGAACAGCGCGGTCTGGTTGCCGGTGTTCGGCAGCACCGAGCCCTGGAACAGCGCCTGGTCGTCCCGGAAATTCGAGCCGCCGCCTTCAAAAGTCGCGTGCCAGCGGTTGTATTCCAGGCGCACTCCGCCCCGGAACTCGTTGGTGTGGTCGCTGTAATGCGTCGGGACCGTGTACTCGTTCGAATCCAGAATGAAGTTCGACGTCCCGTCGCCGCGCCCGCCGTTCCGGCTGTAGGCCACGTAGGGAATGATACGCCGCCCCGGGAACAGCTCGAGTTCCAGATCGGCCACGCGCCGGGTGATGTCGAACCCGTACTGGTCGCGGAATGGAAGCGCCGTGTTGATTCGCCCCGGATTCGCATACGACGGTAAGAAGTTGAAGTACGCGATGTTCCGGTAATCGAACAGGAAATTGTAAAGGCCCTGCTTCCGCGCGTCCACCCGCAGCGTGTTGTAAGGATCGCCGCCCCACGAACTCGCATGGATGTCGACGCGGTCGGCCCAGCGGCGGTCTGCCGGTTGGATCGTGAAATCGGCGTTAAACAGCTTCGGCCCCTCGCCCAGGTTCACGACGCTGCGGTACGTGTTGAAGTCCCCGCCGACATCGGTCATGAAACGGTACCCGACGTCGAACGAGCCGGTGAGCCACTTCTCGGAATCCGTCGCTGCCGGTTCGCCGCCCGGAGCCGGCGGGATCACCGGACCGGACCGAAAGCGCGCCGGAGCGGCTTCTTCGGTCTTCGGGGCTTCCTCGGCCGCCGGACCCTGCGCCGCGGCGGCCGGAGCCGCCTCCTTCTTCTCCTCCGTCTTGGGCGCCTGCGCCGGAGCACCCTGAGCGCCCGCCCCGGCATCCTGAGCCAGCGCCATGAGCGGTAGCGCGATGAGCACGCACAAAAGTTTCCTCATGACTATCGCTCCAATGCGGCATCCACGTAAGAGCCGTGGATCTTGATGTGGCAGTTCGTGCAGTTCTGGAACCGCGCCGAACGCAGGTCGTGAAACGCCGGCGGGATTCCGCCGATCGTCTTCTGCGCCCCGATGTTCGAGTGGCACTCCAGGCACACAAACCGCACCTCGTGTCTGGTCAGCATCCGCGGGTTCGCCGAGCCATGCGGCTCGTGACACGCGATGCAGCCGTCTGTCTTCATCGGCGGATGCTCGAAGACGAACGGCCCGCGCTTGTCGCCGTGGCACCGTATACACGAAGGCTCGTTGGCCGATACCGTCCGGATCGATCGCGGCAGGAAGCTGCCGTGCGGATTGTGGCAGTCCGTGCACGACATCGCGCCCTCGGGAAGCCTGTGCTTATACGGCTTCTGGAACTGCGCCCACACCGAGTTGTGACAGCCCGCGCAGTTCTCGTTGATGGTCGCCAGCCTGGTCGGACGCAGCGCCTGCGCCCCCTTGTGTACCGCGTGGCAGGACGTGCACGCGACTTCGTTCTTCGCGTGGCCGCCCCGTATGCGGCCGGCGTGCGTCGGCTGGTTGAGGTGGCATTTCAGGCAAAGCTGGTCCGTTTTCGCCGGAGTAAGCTTCGCGGGATTGACGATGTCGGCGGCCGACACGGATTCCGCGTGCTTCGCGCCGGGACCATGACAGGACTCGCAGGCCATCCCTTCAAACCCGCGCTTCTTGTCGGTCTCGACCGAATGATGAGGATTCCGCTGGAACGCTTTGGACAGATCGTCATGGCAACCCTGACAGGTATCCGAGCCCACGAAACCGGCGGGCTTGTTTTGAGCTGAAAGCAGCGAAACAGAGAGGAATAAGGCCCCCAGGGTCCAAGCGAGCGAGGGACCCCATGGTCCCTCGCTCGCCGGCCGTGACGGCACGCCAGTTGAGTTCATCGCCCCTTTGCGCACAGTCCAATCGTAGCGGATTCACACGCCTTATCGGGCGTGGCTCTTGGATACCCCGAACGAGGCCGTGCTCGAATGACAAGCCGCGCAGGCTTCGCCGAGTTTCTCCGTAGTGTTCGACAGCATGTGCGACGCCGAAGCTATGTCCGTGTGGCAGCCCGTGCAGGCAGCCGTCGCCGGGCCCATCGGGTTCAGCGGCGTCCGCGCGCTCTGAACCTGAAGCAGGTCCTCGTTGAGCGGAAGCTGCTCGGAGCCGTTGACGTGGCATGACTGGCAGTTGCGCCGGTCGCCCGGATAGCGGATTTCGGTGAAATCGTTCGCCGATCCGCCGCGCCCGTAAATCGTGTACTCCTGGGTGCTCGCCTCGCCGGTGTGTATGCGGTGAATCATGTGGGCGAACTGCACCGTCTGGGCAGGCTGCTTGTCCGCCGGCCGAGTGCCCTTATCACTTTCGTTGGGGTTGTGGCACAGCACGCACTGCTCGATCTGGTTGCGATTGTCGCCGTGCAGGCTCAGGCTGAAGTGGCAGTTGTTGCACTTGTCGATGCTGACGATCTGGCGCCGCTTCTGGACGGGCGAGCCGTCCACCGAGAAGTCGAACGTCTTGTTGACCGTGGCGTCGCGCACCGTCTGCTCGCGCGTGGTTCCCGCCATCAGCACGCCGTTGTTATAGCCTTCCAGGCCCGCCGTGAACGTGCCCTTGGCGTCGGCCGGAAGCGCCGACTTAAGCGTGTAAGTGAAGACGCCGCCGGACCCTGTGGCACTGCGCACATCCTCACTGACGTACTTGGCGTAGTCGCTCGAAGGACCGGCCACGGTGATGTTCAACCGCGTGACCTTCGAAACGTCAAGCGGGTTGCCCTTTTTGTCCCGCACCGAGAAAGTGAAGGTCGGATTCTTGCCGGGGCCGGCGCCGGTGACGCTCGTGATCTCTGCCACCAGGCCCGCCAGTTCGTTCGAAAACCGCGGAATCGTGTGCGCGCCCTTGATCGACGCGTCAAATTCCAGGTCGCCCTGCGGAATGTGGCAGTTCGCACACTGATTGTCGGAGATCTGCGGCAGGTTCACGTGGCCCTGGCCGGTGGCGAAGTTCACGTTGTCGTGGCAGGCCCCGCAGGCCGCGCGCGTCGGCTTCAGATACGCATTCGCCTGCGCCGCGCCCGTCGTCTGCTCGTGGCAGAAGGTGCAGTTGCGCGCATCGGCCGGAAATTCCACATGGGAATAGTCCTGAACCGAATTTCCGTACCCGATGATCTGATACGGTTTGCCGGCCTTCACGCTGGGCAGCTCCGCACCCATGTGGATCTTGTGGATCATGACGGGCATGTCCACCGTGTTGCCCGAGTCCGGGTCCGCGCTCTGCGGCTGATGGCATATCACGCACAGCTCGATGCCGTGCCGCTCGTCGTGCGCCGTGAAGGGCTCCGTGTGGCACTTCTCGCAGCTCTGGGTGCGAATCACATCGCGCGTCACAGTCACCGCGCTGCCGTCCGGAACCCACGAGTACACGTTCGAATCGTAGTTCCTCACCGAATCCAGCTCGAACTCGCTCAGATCGCGCGCCGCCCACACGCCTATGGTGTGCGTGGCGTGGCGGTCGAAGGTCGCCGGAAGCTTGTTCTTAAAGGTATAGATGTATTGCCCGTCTCCGGCTGCCTGGATCGTCCCGCCCGAGTCGTAGGTGGCCTGGTCGGCCGTCCTGCCGCTGGCCGTGTTGGTCGCCTTCCGGACCAGGTACGACGTGTACTGCGTCTTGCCCGCCGGGATCGTGCCGATCACGAACCGCGTCGAGACCGCACCCGGGGTCGTCACGCCGTTGATGTCCAGCCCCAGGCCCTTCGGGTCGGTGATCTTGAACCGCGCTTTCACCGTCCCGTCGCTGGCCACGCTGGCCTCGGTGATCTTGATGACCAGGCCGGGCCGGACGAAACTGACAGTATTGGCATCGGCGTAATACGCCTTATCCGTCATTCTGTATGCCGGCTTGTCGGTACTGCTGAACAGAAGTGCAGACCCCACCACGAACGTGAGGGCCAGAACCAGCCGGACCATGGTAACAATGGACCGCGGTACTCGAGGTACTCGCATAGACCTCCACCTTCCTTAGACAGAACTCTCGCCACACGGCGGGCCGCTGTACCTGCCTCGGCGCACACGTTGTCCGGAGAGCGTTGAGCTTTGTAGCAGGAAAGGGACCAAACTGTCGCGAAATCAATCAAGGAACAAGAGACCTCTTTATTCCTAAATTTGGGGCCCAAAATCGCCTGCTGCCAGGCTCTGAAGGCATACACCCCGTCCCCCGTGTGGGCTATCTCACGTCACAAGTGGGTGAAATTTCACAGACTGCGTCCAATTTCGCTGTTGCGCAAGGCAACGTAGGGGAATTACGCAGCGCCCCCTCGGCTTCTGGAGGGCTGAAAAATGCAGCAGGGATCTTCAGCTAGAAGATCCTTGCGAGCGCGTAGGCTGCGGCCGCGACCCGCCGCGCAGGTTCCCGAATCGCAAGCCAAGCGCTTTTCCCCGAGCCGCCAGCCGCGCGGCGCCCGTGACCCAGGTCACTGCCTTCCGCCCGCTCCGCAGCTAGCATGGGACTCGGAGGGAAGATGATGCAAACAACTGTCCGCGAAATTGCGAGGACGAACCCGGCCGCCGTACGGGTCTTTGAAAGACACGGTATTGATTATTGTTGCGGCGGAGGCCGCCCGCTCGAAGAAGCCTGCCGCGAAAAGAATCTTTCGGCTGAGGCGGTTCTGGCCGAGGTGGCGGCGAGCGGCGCCGCCGAGTCGGGCGACCGCGACTGGGCCCGCGCCCCCCTGGCTGACCTCATCCACCACATCGTCAACACGCACCACGCCTACCTGAAAACCGAACTCCCCCTGCTCGAAGCGCGGATGAAGAAGGTCATCGAGAAGCACGGCCCGAATCATCCGGACACGCTGCCCCGTCTCGGCTCCGTGTTTGCCGCACTCAAGGAAGAGCTCGACCTGCACCTCAGGAAAGAGGAGATGATTCTGTTCCCCGCGATCGAGGCTTTGGAAGCCACCCGTCGGGCGGCGCCGTTCGGGACGGTGCAGAACCCCATCCGCATGATGGAACACGAGCACGATAGCGCGGGCGCCGCGCTCCGGACGATGCGCGGCCTGACAGATAACTACACGGCCCCGCCCGAAGCCTGCCCGACGTGGCTGGCACTCTATCACGGCCTCGACGCGCTGGAGAAGGATCTCCACGTCCACATCCATCTGGAGAACAACATCCTGTTCCCGCGGGCGGCTGAGTTGGAGCGCGGGGTTCTGTCGGCATAATCCGCATGGGACAGACCCTTTTTCGTCGGAAAAGGGGTCTGTCCCCTTTTCCACGAGTACCGGACCCGCAACTCCTGGAGGTACAATTGCAGTAGCACCTTCCGAGGAACAATGTCAGCGGATAACTCTCAGAAGCCAGTTGTCTCTGCAAAGGCCAGACGCAATCCAAGGGCGCCGCGGCAGGCGCTCCCTGTGCTCGAACCTGCCTACCGTGCCACCACTTGCGAGGAGGTGGCGCTGGGGTTCGGCCCGGAGCAGGCACGCATCGAGGCGCTGCGCTGCCTGAATTGCCGCGAGCCGAAATGCGTCGAGGCTTGTCCGCTCCATATCGACATCAAAGGTTTCATCGCGCGCATGTTCGAGGGCGATTACGGGGCCGCCTTCAAGCACATCAGCCAGTACACGCCGTTTCCCGGCATCTGCGGCCGCGTCTGCCAGCACGAACTGTTCTGCGAGAAGGCCTGCCTGCTCGGCAACGAGAAGACGAAGCTCGAACCCGTCGCCATCGGCTCGCTCGAGCGCTTCCTCGCCGATTACGCGCGCCAGTCGGGGGACGAGAGCCTGCCGGCGGCGGCGCCGCTCAACGGCATGAAAGTCGCGCTCGTCGGCTCGGGGCCGGCCTCGCTCATCGCCGCCTTCGACCTGGTCCGGAAGGGCTACCGCGTTACGGTCTTCGAAGCGCTCCACAAGCTCGGCGGCGTGCTCGCCTACGGTATTCCCCCTTTCCGCCTGCCGCGCGAGATCCTCAACCGCGAACTCGACCGCCTGCGCGCCTTGGGCGTCGAATTCCGCACCAACTTCATCGTCGGCCAGACCGCCACCGTCGATGAGCTGTTCGATCAGAACTACGCCGCGGTCTTCATCGGAACCGGCGCCGGCCTGCCGCATCTGATGGGCATTCCCGGCGAGAACCTGATCGGCGTCTACACTGCCAACGAATTCCTCACGCGCATCAACCTGATGCAGGCCTACGAATTTCCGGCAAGCGACACGCCGGTGCGCGTCGGCGCGCGCACGCTCGTGGTCGGGGGAGGGAACTCGGCCATGGACGCCGCCCGCTGGGCCAAGCGCCTGGGCAGCGAAAGCATTGTCCTGTTCCGCCGCGGCCGCGCCGAGATGCGCGCACGCCTCGAAGAAATCGAGCACGCCGAAGAAGAGGGGGTGAAATTCGAGTTTCTCGGCGCGCCCGTCCGCCTGATCGGCGACGAAAACGGTGTGCTCCGCGAGGTCGAGTGCATCCGCATGGAACTCGGCGCGCCGGATGCCTCGGGCCGCCCCTCGCCGGTTCCGGTGGCCGGCTCCGAGTACCGCCTGCCCGTGGACACGGTCGTGATGGCGATCGGCCAGAGCCCGAACCCCACCGTGCAGCGCGCCACGCCGCAACTGCTCACCAAACGCGGCAAGATCGCGATCGATGAAAGCGGCCGGACCAGCCTGCCGAACGTGTTTGCGGGAGGCGACGTCGTGCGCGGGGGCGCCACCGTGATTCTCGCCATGCGCGACGGCCGCGCCGCCGCCGAGGCCATCGACCGCGCGCTCCGCAGCTCGCCCAACGCCCGCCGCAACGGCCATGGCTCGCTCGTCACCGCCGGATACCGCATCGTCTCGAAGCGCATGCTGACGCCCGAGATCGCGCGCCTCGAAGTCGAAGCGCCCGAAATCGCGAGGCACTGGCAGGCCGGCCAGTTCATCATTCTGCGGCCCGCCGCCGACAGCGAGCGCATCCCGCTCACGCTGGTTGCGGGCGACGCCGAACGCGGCACCATTCAACTCGTGGTCCAGGCGCTCGGCAAAACGTCGCGGCGTACGGCGGCCCTCGAAGCCGGCGATCGCATCCCCGACCTGCTTGGCCCTCTCGGCCGTCCCGCGAGTATCGAAAAGCTCGGCACCGTGCTGTGCGTGGCCGGAGGCGTCGGCACGGCCGAGCTGCTGCCGGTCGCGCGCGCGTTCCGGGCCGCGGGCAACCACGTCGTCGCGCTCTGCGGCGCGCGCTCGGCGGCCCACATCATCCTCGATGAAGACCTGCGCGCGGCGGCCGATGAAGTGTTCTGGGCGACCGACGACGGATCGGGCGCCTTCCACGGCAACGTCGTCGCGCTCATGCGCAAGTGGCAGAGCGAGCGCGGCTCGATGCCCGACGCCGCCCATGTCATCGGCCCCATTCCCATGATGCGCGCCTCCGCCGGCCTCACCCGCGAGTGGGGCGTCCGCACCTTCGCCAGCCTGAATCCCATCATGGTGGATGGCACCGGCATGTGCGGCGGATGCCGCCTCACGGTTGGGGGCAAGGTCTTCTTCGCCTGCGTGGACGGCCCCGAGTTCGACGCACACCAGGTCGATTTCGACGAACTGATCCGCCGCAACCGCGCCTACACCGAGCAGGAACGCCTCGCGCTCGAGCAGCACATCTGCCGCGTGGGATTGCGCGGCTAGCGGGGCTCTGCGGTACTGTGGACGGAGTGACAACCGCCGCCGCTCGTGATCGCGAGAAGGCCTGGGCCGCGGGCAGTTCCGTAATCGCGGCGGTCGGCCTCACCACGTTCAAGATCCTGGCCGGCATCTCCACGGGCAGCCTCGGCATTCTGGCTGAAGCCGCGCACTCCGGCCTCGACCTGATCGCGGCCTTGATGACCTTCTTCGCCGTGCGCATCTCGGGCCGCCCGGCCGACACTACGCACCTCTACGGGCACGGCAAGGTCGAGAGTCTTTCGGCGCTGTTCGAGACGGCCCTGCTGCTGATCACCTGTGTGTGGATCATCCGGGGCGCCGTGCTCCGCCTCATCCACCAGAACATCGAAATCGAGGTGACGTTCTGGTCTTTCGCCGTGATGGCCACGTCGATCGTGGTGGACTTCTCGCGCTCCCGCGTCCTCTACCGCGCCGCCCGCCGCCACAACAGCGAAGCGCTCGAAGCCGACGCGCTGCACTTCAGCACGGACATCTGGAGCTCGGCCGTCGTCATCCTCGGCCTGCTGTCCGTGAAGATCAGCGAAGGGGTCCCCGGCTTGGGTTTTCTGCGCTACGCGGACGCAGTGGCGGCGATCGCGGTCGCCCTCATCGTCGTCCATGTCAGCCTGAAGCTCGGGATTCGGACCGTCCAGGCCCTCATGGACACGGTTCCCCCGGGCACCGACCGGCGCATCGCCGCCGCGGTCGAAGCCCTGCCCGGCGTCACCGACTGCCACAACGTCCGCGTGCGCTACTCCGGCCCGCGCCCCTTCGTGGACGTGCACGTTCTGCTCGAGGGCGACCAAACCCTGCGCCAGGCGCACGAAATGACCGAGCAGATCGAGCGCGCCATCCAGGGCGTGCTGCCCGAAGCCGACGTCACCGTGCACCCCGAGCCGCGCGGAACCGGGTAGTGAGGCCTGGCGTCCTCTCGCCGCCCCCGTGAGGCGAACATGAAAATGCCCGGGCAGGCACGGTCAAAGCTCGGTTTCCGCTTCGCGCTCGAGGCCCGCGCGGTCTGTGAGCGTGATCTCGCGCTTCTGGAGCCGGAGGAGGCCTTCGGCCTGAAACCGGCTCAGATTGCGCGATACGACCTCGCGCACAGTGCCAAGCCGGAAGGCCAACTCCTCGTGGGTGACCGGAAGAGGGAACGTGTCGGCGCCCGCCTGCCGTCCGAAATCGAGCAGCGTCCGAGCGAGCCGCTGGCGCACACTGCCGAAGGTGACGGTCTCGACCACGCCCACCAGGTGCCGCAGCCGCCGGCCCACGACGGCCAGCATCTTGAAAGGGACGTCGCGATGAATGCGGCAGACCTGCTGAAAATCCTTCTTGGTGAGCAGGTACGCCCTGACATCGCCGACCGCGCTGACGGTCGCCGGATACGGCCCGCCGTCGAACAGCGGCACCTCGGCGACGCTCGAAGGCGCGGTTTCGAGAGCGAGCATCACCTCGCGCCCGGCCTGGGAGGTTTTAAAGATCTTGACGCTCCCTTGCCCCAGCAGGTACAGCCCGCGGCATTCCTCGCCCTCATGGAAGAGGACGTCGCCGGAACCATAGCGCTTCTCGATCGCGCGCTCGGCAAGCGCATCGATTTCGGCATCATCGAGGCTCTGAAACAGCGGAATCTGGCTGAAAACGGACATTCCCGACAACACTGTAGCACGACAAAAGTTGACACTCCCAAGCGCGTTTGGTGTAATGATGAGTGCTTCTCCGTTGCTCCTCAGTAGCTCAATGGTAGAGCATTCGGCTGTTAACCGAAGGGTTGTAGGTTCGAGTCCTACCTGAGGAGCCAACAAGATCCCCCGTAAAATCAACAATCCCCGATAGATACACCCCGACACGGTTGTCTTCCGATTCTACCCCATACTCCCCCGTTTTCCCCTTGTCTTCGCCATGTTTTTCAATGCCGTTGGCAAAGAATCGGCCAAAGTGAAAACGGCCCGAAGTGCCCGGAAAACGGGGCGCTCCGGGTTCACTTGGCGAATGCCGAGCGTCGGACCTGGCGGGGTGGCCCCGCGCCCAGGCGCGAGGCGGCGTGCGGACTCGCCGAACCGAAAGCCGGGGCGCACCCTCTCCTGCGCAGGGCCGATCCCCGTACCAATTCGCGGGGGCGCAATGGTTTCACTTTGGCCGATTCTTTGCCACACCAACGGTTTGATATGATCCCTGTATCTCCCCTGTTCACGCCTAATCGAGTTATTTTTCCCACATTCAACCACAACAATATCAATGCCTTACCGCTTACTGTATACCCGTATACGGTATAGGTATCGAGGTCGGCCCCTGTATATTGGGGTGGGATGAACATTATGAGCACTTCAACAACGCGGCTGCTGCGCGAGGAAGACGCGGCGCGGTTCCTTGATTTGTCGGTCAAAACCCTTCAAAAAAAACGGCACCTCGGATTGCCACCGGCATACATCCGTTTTGGTCGGAAGGCGATTCGGTACGATCTCTCTGATTT
>JBLNDJ010000015.1:0-158032 GCA_050261515.1 Acidobacteriota bacterium
TTTGGCCGGGTCCGTGGGGGACTACCCCGTCCGCGACCCGGTTACACCAACCGCGGGGGCCCCCCCGCCCGGCCGCTTTTTGTTTGTGCCTATCTATTCTTCGCCCGCAGTAGCGGCGGCGGTTTGGATCTTCAGCGTACCGGCACGATCAAGTAAGTCTATAACGTAATCCACAAGAGCTTTGATATGGCGATCGAGCTTCGAAGCCTCCTGTAGCTCCATCGGATGTGAGAGGCGATAGGTGTGCTTAAAGATCTGAGTCCTCCACATCGATACGTCTCCAGCTTTCTCAAGCGCCGGATGCAGAGCCGTCTTGAGGTCAGGGTCTTTCACCCAGATGTAGGAGGAGACCCCGATTGGACGCTCGGCCTCTTCCGGCCGCAGTTCCCAGTAAATGAAGAATGCGGCTTCCCGTCCAGGGCATCTGACCTTCACCCCGACCCAAACCTCCCTCGGGTCCAGATCGTCTCTCAGAGGATTGTCGGGCCATACATAATCCCACACATCGATCTCGGCCTTCGTGCTTCCAAGCACCCGTGCGAGATCGGCGTCGCGCTTGCCTACCGCGCTGCGAAAACGTCGTTGCATTTCACGGCGGAACTCTGTCAAGGCCAGGATGGCTTCCGCAAAATGTTCAACGCAGTCATTGAAGAACTCCTCACGTTCTGGACTGGCACTCATGGCGAAACTCCCTGGATGAACTCCGAAAGATAATCCGCTATCCGTGGGCTCTGAAATTCTATGGCTTGCCCGCCTGCCGCATTGGCCGCAAACCCTAGTAGACATTGTTCGACCGCCCCGACAAAGGCCAGAATCATCGCAGCGATCATAGGAGGGCTTTTCTTGCAGAAGCTGATGGCGGCTCTGCGCAACTCGATGCACAAGTCCGCCCATGTACGCGGACGAAATTCGCCGTCATATTCCTCTCCGGTTGCTTCCGTTACCAACAGGATGTTGTGCTTCCATCTTTCTGGCTGGCGGTCAATCCACTTCTGGTAGCCTTTCTGCTTTCCCAGGTCCGAGCCCTCTGCTCCGTTTCGCTTGACCTCGACGACGATTAGGACGCGGCCGCCAAACCGTATAACCAAATCGAGACGGCCGCCGCTTCCTTCATGTCCCTCCGGTACGACGAGTTCCCGCTGTGCGGTGCACTGGGCGTCAGTGCAAGCCTCAAGAGTTTCCGCATCGGTTATTCCCAGAGCGGCCAGAGTCTGTCGCGGCTGGAGTTGCGCGAAGATCCATTCGAGCCAGTCCGAGTAAGCTTCCTCCCTGTGTGGCCCCAGCCACCGGTGCTTCTGAAAACCCAGGGATTGAAGCGGATCCCCAAGCGGCGAAAACAATGGGCCTGACCGCTTGAGGAATTCGTCGATTCGGACGGCCTCAGCGGCGCAGGCGCGGCTAGCCGCGTTGATGATCCGCTTCAAAACGGCGACGTCCGGCACTTCATTCTTCTTCGCGAAGCGCTGGCGGACCCGCTCAGCGAACCATCGCACCGCCTGCGCGTCATGACTCATCGCGTCGGTAAGCATATACACAATAGATTTGGACGGGCAACATGACATCATAGAAGCAGAGAGTGATAACATGACATCATGACGCGGACGCAGATCCAGCTTGAAGAAGAGCAGATCCAGGCGCTGCGGCGTTTGTCGGCTGAATCGGGGAAGTCAATCGCCGATCTCGTCCGGCGCGGCGTTGAACTCTTGCTTCGCGCGGAGCGATCCGGAGGCGAACGCGAGCGAACAGAGCGGGCGCTTCGGGCTCTTGGGAAGTTCTCATCGGGAAAGACCGATATCGGCAGGCATCACGACGACTATCTGGATGAGGTGTACGGAAGCGCAAAGCGATGATCTTCGTCGATACTTCAGCGTTGTACGCCTCCCTCGATCGCAAGGACCGGGACCACGCCGCTGCAAAGAAGACCCTGGCCCGACTGCTCGAAGAACGCGAGGTCCTGTTCACGACGAACTACGTCGTTCTCGAAGCGGCGGCGCTTGTGCAGCGGCGGCTCGGCCTGGATGCCCTCCGCACCTTTCAGGCCGACATCGTTCCTTCCATATCGGTCGATTGGGTCGGCCAGAGCACTCACGACGCCGCGGCCGAAGCCGTCCTGATCGCGAATAGGCGGGACTTGAGCCTGGTCGATTGCGTCAGCTTTTACGTGATGCGGGCGAACGGAATCGAACGCGTATTCTCCCTCGATGGGCATTTCCGAGAACAGGGTTTTGAAGTAATCCCCTAATCTGCGTACACATCACTCCGGGCTGCGGATCGACCTCAGCAAAAGCGGACTGGAGTTTGCCTGAACCGGTGGAAAATGTCCTAGCATTGTGGCCGTGAGGTTGTTAGCAAAGCTCGTTCTGGCAGTCGCGTCGTATGCGTTGCTATCGCTACTCGGTTTAGCTGCGCTGATCGGCTCTCCGGTACCCCTGCCTGGCGACCGATCGCGGTCCCGGTAATCGCGCGGGCTTCCTGATCTGCGCTACGCTACTTTCTTCGGACAAAATCATGGGCTTCCGGTTTCAGCGGTCGATCCGCATCGCTCCGGGATTGCGGATCAATCTCAGCAAGAGCGGCGCGGGGATCAGCGCGGGTGTGCGCGGGCTTCGCGTGGGCGTCGATGCCAAGGGCCGGACGTACGGCTCGGCCGGGCTGCCGGGCACCGGGATGTCGTATCGCGCGACCGGGTCGCGCGGCAGCGGCGTCGCGAAGGGCGTCATCCTCGCGATCCTGGCTCTGGCCGCTCTGATCGGATTGGTCAAGACATTATGAAAGTCGTCGCGTTCAATGGCAGTGCGCGGCCGGACGGGAATACGAACATCCTGATCCGGCACGTGTTTTGCGAACTGGAAAAAGAAGGCATCGAGACCGAGCTGGTGCAGCTCAGCGGGAAGACGATCCACGGTTGTCTCGCCTGCCGCGAGTGCTCGAAGAAGAAAGACCGCAGGTGCTCACAGACGAAGGATTACGGAAACGAGTGCATCGACAAGATGGCCGCGGCCGACGGCATCCTGCTCGGGTCGCCGACCTACGTGGCCGATGTCTCGCCCGAGATCAAGGCGCTCATCGACCGGGCTTGCATGGTCGGCAAAGCCAACGGCGGCATGTTCCGGCGGAAGGTGGGGGCGGGCGTGGTGGCGGTCCGCAGGGCGGGCGCGATTCACGCCTTCGATTCGCTCAACCACTTCTTCCTCATCATGGAGATGATCGTGCCCGGGTCGTCGTATTGGAATATCGCGATCGGCCGCGAGAAGGGCGAGGTCGAGAACGACGCCGAGGGCATCGAGACCATGCACACGCTGGGGCGGAATATGGCGTGGCTGCTTAAGAAGACGGCGGGGTGAGGCCCCGCCAGCCGCGCGGGTAGCGGGCGCGGAATTCCGCCGGACTGAGGATCTCTCGCGTTTCGAGCCGGTGTTTGATCTGCTGCTCGATTTCGCCGAGCGGCCCGGCCGCCTTCCTTCCCGCTTCGGCCAGGCTGCGCAGGGCACGCTCCTTCAGTTGCGGCTCTCCCGTGAGCGCATACTGGCAGGAATCCGCCGATGCCAGCATCAGGAACGCGTCCGCGGTTCCGGGACGCACGGCGGCGGCGGCCCGCGCTTTCTCGACGAACGCTTCGTAATCCTTGCGCTCGAAGGCGGCGGCCATCTCGGCCTGAAGGACGATGCTCCTGGCGCGGAAGGGAAGCAGCAACGGGAGCGCCTCGGCCGCGCGTTCCTCGCGCATGAGCCGCATCGCTTCGGTGAGCGACGCCGCGTCGCGCGCGAGCGCATGATCCTCCGGAATGTGCCGCGCGGCCGCGTTCATGAGCCGGACGGCGAGGGCGAGTTCGCCGTAGTCGAGAGCGCGCGCGGCCTGGCGCGCCTCTCCGCGGCCGGCAACGATCCGCCAGTTGCGCGCGGCGAGGAATGCGGCGACGAGCAGGGCGACCGCGATGGCAGCTTTTTTCATCGGCCTACCGAGTATAAGCTACCATCGCAACATGCGTGTGTTTTCCTTCTTCCTGCTTGCCGCTACGCTGGCCGCGCAACAACCTCCGCCCAGCATCGTCACCGAAAACGTTCCCGAGATTCCGCGGGAGCTGGTCCGCAAATTGAACGCGTATCAAAACATACGCACCGCCTCGTTCGCCTCGTGGCATCCGGCGCGCCGCGAGATGCTCGTGCTGACGCGCTTCGCCGATACGCCGCAGGTCCACATGGTGAAGACCCCGGGCGGGGCGCGGCGGCAACTTACGTTTTTTCGTGAGCCGGTTTCCTACGCCCGATACGCGCCGGCGGCCACCAAGGACTGGTTCGTGTTCTCCATGGACGAAGGCGGCTCGGAGTTCAGCCAGCTCTACCGCTTCGACGTCGCGACGGGCAACTACGAGATGATCACGGACGGCAAGTCGGTGAACCGCGCGGGGCCGTTCAGCAACCGCAGCGGCCGGCTTGCCTTCAGCAGCACGCGCCGGAACGGCCGGGACTTCGACATCTACGCGATGGATCCCGAAGAGCCGTCGGGCGCGCGGCTCGTGTGCCAGGTGGAGGGGTTGTGGTCGCCGCTCGACTGGTCGCCTGACGATGCGAAGCTGCTCGTCTCCCGCTACGTGTCGGTGAACGAATCCTACCTCCACGTGGTCGATGTGGCGACCGGCAAGACAGAGCCGCTCCTTCCGGATCAGAAGGAGACCGCCGCCTACTCGGCCGCGCTGTGGAGCAAGGACGGCAGGGGCGTTTACCTCGTCTCGGACCGCGAGTCCGAATTCCAGCAGCTGCTCTATCTCGACCTCTCGACGCGGAAGCTCACGCCGCTGACGGCGCACATTCCATGGGATGTCGAGGATATCGAGCTTTCCGCCGACGGCTCGGTGCTGGCGTTCGTAGCAAATGAGGACGGCATCGGGCGGCTGCACCTGCTCGACACAGCGGCGCGGCGCGAGCTGCCCGCACCGAAGCTTGCCGCCGGGCAGGTCTCGCTCGGCCGGTTTCATGAGAAGCTGCCCGAAGTCTCGTTCTCGCTCGTGACGGCGCGGTCGCCGCTCGACGTCTACTCCTACAACTGGCGCACGAAGGCGCTCACGCGATGGACCGAGAGCGAGGCGGGCGGACTGAATCCTGCAACGTTCCCGGAGACGCAGCTCATACACTACAAGACGTTCGACCAGCGCACCATTCCGGCGTTCGTCTCCAAGCCGGGGCCGCGGTTCAAGGCGCCGTACCCGGTGCTGATCTCGATTCACGGTGGTCCGGAGGGCCAGTCGCGGCCGTTGCTGAACTCGTCCTACTGGCTCAACGAACTCGGCATCGCAATCGTGCAGCCGAACGTGCGCGGCTCGACCGGCTACGGCAAGACCTACGTCAAGCTCGATAACGGCATGCTGCGCGAGGATTCGGTGAAGGACATCGGCGCGCTGCTCGACTGGATCGCGGCGCAGCCCGATCTCGACTCGAAGCGCGTGTGCGTGGCCGGCGGCTCCTACGGCGGCTTCATGTCGCTCGCGACGATGACGCACTACAGCGACCGGCTCAAGTGCGGCATCGACGTGGTCGGAATCAGCAACTGGGTGACGTTCCTGAAGACGACGCAGTCTTACCGCCAGGACCTGCGCCGCGCCGAGTACGGCGACGAGCGCGACCCGAAGATGCGCGAGTTCCTCGAGAGCGTCTCGCCGCTCAATCACGCCGGCAAAATCAAGGTGCCGATCATTGTCGTGCAGGGGAAGAACGACCCGCGCGTGCCGGTCACCGAGTCCGAGCAGATGGTGAAAAAGATTCGCGACGCGGGCGGCACGGTGTGGTATGTGATGGCCAAGGACGAGGGCCACGGCTTCCGCAAGAAGCAGAATCGCGACTACGAAACCTGGGCGGAGACGGTGTTTCTGGAGCAGTTTCTGCTGAAGTAGCCCGGAGCGCGAAACGCCGGGCGCGGCGGTCCCGTATAGTAGAAGCAGGGCCGTTCACGCTTCGGAGGTTACTTTTTGCGCAGGGCTGTCTTCACACTTTTGGGAGTGTTTTTTGTCGTTTTTCTGGTAAAGAGCGCGCCGCTGGCGCTGTTCGTTTTCGATACGAAGAACGCGCATCCGGGGCGGCTGCCCGACGGATGGCGCATCAAAGTGGTCTCGGGCACGCCCGAGGCCACGATGGTGAGCGACGGCCGGGAGTCGGTGCTGCATCTGAAAAGCCGGTCGTCCTCCTACGGGCTCGAACGGGCCGTGGACGCCGACACGGCGCAGTATCCGTACCTGAGCTGGCGCTGGAAGGTGACCGACCTGCCGCGCGGCGGCGACCTGCGCAGCAGTTCGACCGACGACCAGGCCGCGCAGCTTCTGGTGGCTTTCAACGACCGGCACATCCTGGCCTACATTTGGGATACGACGGCGCCGAAGGATCTGGTCCACAGCGCCAGCCCGATCCCGTTCGTGCACATTTACGCGTTCGTGTGCCAGTCGGGCCCGGCGCAGTTGAGCCAGTGGATCACCGAGACGCGCAATGTCGCCGCGGACTACGAGCGCGTCTTCGGCCGCCGGCCCACGCAGCGCGTGAAAGGCATCCGGCTTCAGATCAACTCGCAGCACACCGGCACCTCGGCCGAGAGCTTCTTCGGAGATATCGCATTCCGCAATACACCCTAGGGCGGACCGCCCGGTGCGCGGCCGGGCCCTTGGCCGGCTTGGCGGGGGCGGGGCTATGTTTCCATGCTCAAGGCCCGCAGTGGATTCGGCAAGCTGTTGCGCCGCGTCGAAGACGAGCGCCAGTCGTTTGTGATCGAAAAGCGAGGTACACCCAAGGCCGTTCTGCTCAGTATCCGCGACTATGTGCGGCTGGCCGCGCCTGAGCCCGAGGTGCTCAAGTTGCTTGGTGAGGAATCCCGGCGCAAGGGCACCGGCGAGCTCACTTCACGGCAGATCGATCAGGAGATCAAGGCCGCGCGCGCGCAAAAGCGCAGACGGGGATGATCGCGCTCCGGCTCGTGATCGACACCAACATCATTGTGTCGGCGGCCTTGAAGCCGGACGGAATCCAGCGAACCGTTCTGCTGATGGCGACGACCAAGCCCGCGAGGCTGTACGTTTCCCCGGCTATTCTAGACGAGTACACCGATGTGCTTGCGCGGCCGGGGTTCAAGATCCGCAAAGGGCTCCGCCGGCAGTTCCTGGATTTCATACGAAGCCGGGCCCATACTGTGAAGCCGTCGCCTCTTCTCCTGGTGACCAGGGATCCGGATGACAACAAGTTTCCTCGAGTGCGCCGACGCCGCGCGCGCCGACTACCTCGTGACCGAGAATGCGCGGCATTTCCCGAAATTCTGGAAGAAGACCAAAGTCATCACGTCCCGCGAGTTCATCGATGTCGTAGCCCCGCATCTGATGCCGTAAACTGGTCCTTCGGCCGTGAGTCCTGCTCGAATTGCGCTCGTTACCGGAGCTACGGGCTTCGTGGGAAGCCATCTTGTGGAGCGGCTCGTCGAGGCGGGCGCGCGCGTGCGCTGCCTTGCCCGGCGGACCAGCTCGCTTCGCTACCTGCGCCCCGACGACGTTGAAATCGCCTACGGCGACCTTGCCACCGGCGCGGGACTGGCCGAGGCTGTTGATGGCGCCGACACCGTTTTCCATGTTGCCGGAGTGACGAAAGCCTCGACCGAAGCCGCCTATTTCGACGGCAACCTTCGCGGTACGGAGAACCTGCTGCGCGTGTGCGAGGCAGCCGGGCCGCGGCGGTTCATTCACGTGAGCAGCCTGGCGGCCGTGGGGCCGAGCGCGGATGGCGAGCCGCTCGGCGAGGATGCCCCGCCCCGCCCTCTCACCTGGTACGGGCGCTCGAAGCTCGCCGCCGAGGCCGCCGTGCGCTCTTCGGCGCTCGCGGAGCGCGCCGTCATCGTGCGGCCGCCGGTTGTCTACGGCCCGCGCGACACCGACGTCTTCGAGGTTTTCCGTTCGGTCGCGAAAGGCTTCATGGTGCTGATCGGCCCGGGCGATTCCTGGTTCAGCTACATCCACGTCGAAGACCTCGCCGCGGGACTCACCGCCGCCGCGTGCGTGGAACGCGCTGCCGGCGGCACGTACTTCATCGCGAATCCCGAACCCGCCTCCTGGACCGCGTTCGCCACCGCCGCCGCCCGCGCCATGGACCGCAACGTGACGTTCCTGCGCGTCCCCGCCGCGGCGGCCTACGGAGCCGGCTGGTGCGCCGAAATCGTCTCCTGGATGCGCGGCAAGCCCGGCATCGTGTCGCGCCAGAAAGTGATCGAGGCGCGGCAGCGGTACTGGATTTGCGACCCGGCGCGCGCGGGCGCGGACCTAGGCTTCCGCGCGGCGCACACGCTCGAAGACGGCATCGCGCGAACGCTCGCGTGGTATAAGGAATCCGGATGGCTCAAGTACTGAGTTCGCCGGCGGCCGCACGGGCCCGCGCGGCGGTCGCGGGCTGGTGGCCCGTCGATTACCTGATCGGCGGATACCTTGCCGCCGGGGGGCTCGCGCTCGCGATCTTCTTCCGCCGGGTTCCGGACGCCGGAATGCTGCTCGCCCTGCACGCGGCCGGGCTCGTTCTGATGGCCGTGGCGGTGAAAGCGCAGCCGGCGCCCGGAAGCGCGGCCCAGCGACTGCAAAACGTGTTCCGCCACTGGTACCCGCTGCCCTACGTGGGGTTGTGCTACAAGGAGATGGCCCTGCTGATTCCGCCGCTCCGCGGCGTGGATTACGACGCGCTGGCCGCGCATCTCGACTACCGCCTCTGGGGCGCGCACCCCACCGTCTGGCTCGAACGCGCGCAAACGCCCTGGCTTACCGAGACGCTCCAGTTCGCCTACACCCTGTTCGTTCCTTGCGTGCTGCTCATAGCGGCCGTCCTGTGGGTCCAGCGGCGCTATCCGGAGTTCCGGTACTACGCCTTCCTGGTCTCGCTCGGGTTCCTGGCTTCGTACCTGGGGTACCTGGCGGCGCCCGTGCGCGGGCCGCGGTTCTTCCTGGCGCACCTGCAACACATACGGCTGCACGGAATGTGGCTGTTCGACCCCATGCAGCGCGTACTCGACCGCCTGGAATCCGCCCACTACGACTGCTTCCCCAGCGGCCATACCGAACTGACGCTCATCGCCTGGTGGAGCAGCCGCAAAATATCGTTGAAACTGTTTGCGGTCTACTCCGTATACACCCTCATGATCGTGTTCGCGACCGTCTACCTGCGGTATCATTACACAATTGACGTGTTTGCGGGCATCATCCTAGCAGCCGCACTCCTGGCTGCGGCGCCGCTGATGTACCAGGCAGCCGGCCGCCGAATGTGTAAGACAGAAGAGGACATTTGAGCGGATTCGAGATTGCTGCGGTAGACGACGGGCCCGATCTACGCCGGTTTCTTGAGTTTCCATACAAGCTGTACCGTGGAAACCCGCATTGGGTTCCGCCCTTGCGCATCGCGCAAAAGGAACTCTTCGACCGGGGCAAGCACCCGTTCCATGCGCACGCGAACGTGCAGTGTTTTCTGGCGCGCCGGAACGGCGGCGTGCTCGGGCGCATCGCCGCGATCCACGACCGCAACTACAACGAGTTCCACGGCGAACAGGCCGGATTCTTCGGCTTCTTCGAGTCGGTGGAAGACCCGCAAGTCGCCGCGGCCCTGCTCGATTCCGCGCGCCGGTGGCTGCACAAGCGCGGCGCGCGCGTCGTGCGCGGTCCCGTGAATCCCTCGACCAACTACGAATGCGGCCTGCTGGTGGACGGCTTCGATTCGCCCCCGCTGGTCATGATGCCTTACAATCCGCCGTATTACGACGGCATGCTCCGGAGCGCGGGGCTGCGCAAGGCGCGCGACCTGTACGCCTATCACATCCTCACCGACGAGATGGCCGCCGGGCGCGTGGAGCGCGTTGCGGACCGCGCCGCCTGCACGAACCAGGTCCGCATACGCCCCATCAGCATGAAGGCGTTCTACGAGGATGTCGAGCGCGTCTGGCAGGTCTACAACTCGGCGTGGAGCCGCAACTGGGGCTTCGTCCCGATGACGCGCGACGAATTCCTGTTTATGGCCAAGGAGATGAAGGCTATTCTCGAGCCCGGCTTCGTGCTGCTCGGCGAAGTGAAAGGCCAGGTGGTGGGCTTCGCCCTGGCCCTGCCAGACATCAACCACGCCCTGAAACACGCGCAGGGGCGTTTATTTCCGGTGGGCCTGCTGAAAATCTTGTATCATAAACGGTCGATCCGGAGCGTGCGCGTCCTGGTGCTGGGCGTGGTGGAGGAGTACCGCACCGCGGGGGTTGCGGCGGGTTTTTACGCGGAACTTTTCCGGCACGCGAAGCGCCTCGGCTATCGGGATTGCGAGATGTCCTGGGTCCTCGAAGACAACAAGCTCATGAACCGTTCGATTGAGGCTTTCGGCGGGAAGCGGTACAAAACTTATCGCATCTACGAATGGAATTAGATATGCGCAGCTCACTCCCATCTGCCGCCTCTAGCGTGAAGACGCGCCGCCGGAGCGACCTGTTCGACAAGTGCCACGGCTTCACGCGTCCGCGGGACATGCAGGATGCCGGGCTCTACATCTGGTTCGAGGTGTTCGGCGGGCACGAGGGCTGCGGGCCGGGCGAGATTCTCTTGCAAGGCCGCAAGGTGCTGATGTTCGGGTCGAACGACTATCTGGGCCTCACCACGCACCCGAAGGTGAAGGCCGCGGCCGAGGCCGCCGTGCGCCGCTACGGCAGCGGATGCAGCGGATCGCGGCTGCTGAACGGCACGCTCGACCTGCACGTCGAGGTGGAGGAGAAGCTCGCAGCGCTGGTTCACAAAGAATCGGCGATGATCTTCGGCACCGGGTTCCAGGCCAACTACGCCGCGCTTTCCGCAATCACCGAGCGCGGCGACGTGCTGTTGTGCGACCACAACATGCACGCCAGCCTGCTCGAGGGCGCGCTGCGCTCTCCGGCGCGCACGGTGCGGTTCCGGCACAACGATCTCGCGCACCTGGAACACTGCCTCCAGAACTGCTCGCCGGATGAGAACGTGCTCGTCGTCTCCGAGGGCGTCTTCTCGATGGAGGGCGACCTGGCCGAGCTGCCGGGCATGGTGAAACTGGCCAAGCGATACCAGGCGCGCGTCTACGTGGATGAGGCGCATGGCATCGGCGTGTTGGGCGCGACGGGCGCGGGCGCGGCCGAGCACTTCGGCGTCCTTGAAGACGTGGATATCGTGATGGGGACGTTCTCGAAGTCGCTCGCGTCTGTCGGCGGGTTCGTCGCGGCAGAGCGGCCGGTGATCGAATACCTCAAGCACACCGCCCGGCCCTACGTGTTCTCGGCGGCGCTGGCGCCCGCATCGGTCGCGGCGGTAAACGCGGCGGTGGACGTGGTGCGAGCTGAGCCGGAGCGGCGCGAACGGCTGATCTCGGTCGCGTCCAGGCTGCGGAACGAGCTGCGCGGGCGCGGCTGCTGGGTGCTCGAAGGCGAGACGCCGATCGTGCCTGTGGTGGTGCCGAACGAAATCGACCTGTGCCGCCTGTGCAAGGCGCTGCTCGAGCGCGGGATCTACGTCAACCCCGTCCTGCGGCCCGCCGCGACGCAAAATCTGCTGCGGATCTCATGCACCGCGGCCCACACGGACGCGCACGTGGACCGGCTGGTGGAGAACATCTGCGGCCTGGCGCGCGAGCTCGATATCGACCTCTGTCAGCAGGCTTGACCGTACGCCTCGTCGAGCAGCTCGATCACGTGTGCGACTCGCTGGCCGCGGCCGTAGAGCTTCGCCCCCGCCCGAAGTTGCAGGATGCATCCCGGGTTAGCGGTCGCGATCACCCCGGCGCCGGTCGTGCCGATCGCTTCCATCTTCTTGCGGAGGATCGCGTCCGACATGTCGTTGTGCACCACATTGTAGACGCCCGCGCTGCCGCAGCAGAGATCCGATAGCGGCATTTCGCGGAACGTGAGCCCCGGGATGGCTTCAAGCAGCTTGCGCGGGGCGCTGCGGATTCGCTGCCCGTGCGCGAGATGGCACGAATCCTGGTAAGTCACCGCGAGCGGAAGCGGGCGCATATCGCGGTTCAGCTCGATCGAGGCCAGGAATTCGTTCACGTCCCTGACAAGCCTGGCGAACCGCACGGCGCGCGCGTCGCCCGCCAGCAGCTCTCCATATTCCTTGAGCGTGGAGCCGCACCCCGCGGCGTTCGTGATGATGGCGTCGTAACCGCCGCCGGCCATGGCGTCCACGTTGCGCCGGGCCAGTTCCCGGGCTTTCTCCACGAGCCCGACATGCACGTGCAGCGCCCCGCAGCACGTCTGGCCTGCGGGCACCACCACCTCGCACCCGTTCTTTTGCAGCACCCGCACGGTCGCTTCGTTCAGCCGCGCGAAGCAGACGTTCGCGATGCATCCCGCCAGGAACGCCACTCTGTAGCGCCGCTCGCCCACGGCCGGATACACCTTCCCGATGTTGCGGAAGTAAAACGGCCGCTCGGCCGATGGAGCGAGCGGCGCGATCCGCACCAGGCGCGTGGCGTCGACCAGCCCGCGCATCCCCGTGGCTTCGTAGAGCCACAGCATGCCGCCCGCCGCGCCGAGCAGCGCGGGCGAATCGAAAAGGCGGCCGAAAATCACGCTGCGGAAGGCGCGCGCGTACCAGGGGCGCTTGATGCGCTGCTCGATTCCCGTGCGCGCCGCCTCGATCAGCCGTCCGTAAGGCACGCCCGAAGGGCACGCGCTCTCGCAGGCGCGGCAGGCCAGGCACAGGCCGAGATGCTCGACGTAAGACGGGCCAAACTGCGCCGCCCCGCCGGCGACCTGCACCATCTGGTAGATGCGCCCGCGCGGGGAATCCATCTCGACGCCGAGCTCGCGATAGGTCGGGCACGCGTTCAGGCACAGGCCGCAGTGTATGCAGCGGTCGAGGTCGATCTGCTCGAGTTCAGATGCGGCCATACAGCCTTCCCACGTTCAGCACGCCCGCCGGGTCGAAGAACCGCTTCACGCGCCGCATGAGGTCGAGATCGTTGCCGGGCTCGGGCCAGAGGTCGAGGGCGGATTTCTTTTCCGGCGGCGCATACTCGACCACCCGCTTCCCCTTCGCTTCCCTCACCCGCCCGGCGTCTTCGAAGTAGCAGCAGCTGACGCCCGATCCCGCGCGCGAAACCACGGGCCCCTCCGTCGATTCCAGGATCGCTCCGGTCGCCGAGAGCGTGTGAGACACGCGCACCACCGCCCCCTCCGGATGCGCTGCGAGGAACGCCGGAGTGAACTCGCGGACCTCGCGCCAGACGCGCTCATCGATCGGCGCGCGGCTGAAGCGGTCGAGCACGGCCGCGTTCCCCGCCCCCTGAACGACGAGCGTAAACGCGGGCGCCAGGCCCACGCGCGCAGCCGCCGCGGGGTTCAGCGCGTCGATCGCGACGGGTTGCAGGACGCTGTCGAGAATGCGGTCGCGCGCCGCGGCCGCCTCCGCGCCCGAATCGAAAGCGAGCGCGAACGTCCGCGTGCCCTGCGGCTCGGGGAGCACCTTGAAGTTGACGACCGCGATCGCGGCGAGCGTGCCGAACGATCCCACCATGAGCTTCGCCATGTCGAGCCCGGCGACGTTCTTGACCACCATGCCGCCCGACTGCACGAGCTTGCCCGCGGTGGTGGCGAACTTCATCCCAATGACCAGGTCGCGCGCGGTTCCGTAGGCGCGGCGCCGCGGGCCCGAGCAGTTCGCCGCCACCACGCCTCCGACCGTCGCGCTATCGGCGAACGGCGGATCGAGCGGCAGCATCTGGCGCTGGCCGGCGAGAATGCGCGTCAGTTCCGCGTACGGCAGGCCCGCCTCAACGCTGATAGTGAGGTCGCGCGGCTCGTATTGCAGCACGCGGTTCAGGCACGCGGTGGAGATGGTGGTTTCGGCGGGCGCCACAGGCCCGCCCATGGCGCGCTTCGTGAACGCGCCCCCGAGTTCGACACCGCCGCGCGAGGCGGCCTCTCGGAGCGCCTCGGCAAGCCTTTCGCTGGTGTCGGGCCGGAGCAGCAAACAACCAGTCTATGACGCAATCAGGGAGATCGCGAGCGGCAGCCCGAGTAAACCCGCCAGCAGCGCCCAACTCTGCCAGCGCGCGAAGTTGAACGTGTAGCCTAGCCCGAAGCGCTTCTCGACCCAGATGGACGGATCGTCCGGGTTGTAGTAGATTTGCCCCCACTTCCAGCACTCGTTGGGCGTGTAATCCGGCGAATCGCCGGGCTGTGCGCTCTCGCGCGCCGTGATCCAGATGCCCACGGCAATGGCGGCGATCGGGATGAGGATCATGACGAACATCGGAATGGGAAACTGGCCGTTCCTGAGGATCAGGGGCGTGAGCGCAACCAGTGAGAACATGATGGCGATGATCCACATCACGATGACCGGAACAACCAGCAGGCCGCGGCGCCCCTTGTGTGGCTGAGCCGCGGTCACGGCCGCGAGAAGAACCAGGACAGCGAAGGCAATCAGCAGCGGTCCGAAGACGCCCGCGGGTGTACGAGTGCTCCAGCCGTTCGCGTGCCCCTCGAGATCCCAGTGGACCGGGAAGCGAGCCGGAATCGAGTTCCACTTAAGGAGCAGGTAGGCGAAGGCGGCTGCGACGACGACGAACGGCCCGCCTACCGCGGCGGCGCCACCCGGCACCGCTGCCCGCGGACCGAACAACTGCGCCGTGCGCTCGGTGGGAGCCTCGACGCCGTGCGGCCGCGTTGCGCGCCAGCCGGCCCGAAACGCCAGAGTCGCGGCTCCCACCTGGATGACGAAGCCAAGCCAAGGTAGCCGCAGCACCGAAAGCGCGACGGCCGCTGCCGTGGCGGCCCAGACCTTGATCAGGAAACTCCGCCGCGAACGGTGCGCCTCGGGCGAGCTCTTGTACTCCGGCGGAACGCGCACCCCGAAGTATGTCCCCGGCCGCGCCCACACCGGCGTAAAAGACAGCGAGACAGCGGCGAAAAGGTTCGTGAAAACAACGACGGCGAGCAGCATCACTTGATCCCTTCGGCGAGCGTCCTGATCTCGCTCAACACCGTGCGGCGCGCGATGCCTTGCGCCCGCGCCTCCGCGATCAGGCCGCGAATCCGCGCGCGGAAGCGCTCGACCGCGTCGCTGCCGGCCTGCCGCGGCGTCTCACGCTCGACCACGCGCACCGGCTTTCCGTGCGATACCTCGACCCACCCCTCGGCCGCCAGTTCGCGGTACGCCTGCGCGACCGTATTGAAGTGAATGCCCAACTCCCCGGCCAGGCGCCGCACCGGCGGCAGCGTATCGCCGGGCACGATCGCGCCTTCGACCAGGTGCGTCCGGAGCGCCTCGACGATCTGCCGGTAGGCCGGAACCGGCGAGGCGAGGTCGATGCGAAGCTGGACGGGGCGCGGCATCTGTATAGTGTCTCTGTACAGAGTACAGTGGGCGGAACCGCCTGTCAACGGGCGTCAGGCCCCGGACGGGTCATGCCTTCCGCGCGCCGCGGCGGCGTGCTACAGTTCGATCAGATATACGGCCTCCCGGCCAGAGGGGGAGGAGGTAACGCATGCCAAGCCGCGAGATTCCGCGCGACCAGTGGCGCACTTTTTTCGATAGTTTCAGCAAAGACCACGAGGGCTGGATCACCACCGTTGAACTTGTCGGCGAGGATATCCCCGGCGACCAGATCGAGGCGCTCGAGCTTCCGCTGGTCGGAATCAGCTGCGACGCCAAGGGCAGCGAGGCGGACTCCATCGAGGTCACCATCGCAAGCGATCCTTCCGACGAGTTCACCCACATCGTCCACGACGCCGCCCGTGTGCAATTCGATCCGAACTACTCAGGCGGCCGAGAGGCCCTCGAGATCGAGTCGTCGGAAGGCGACAAAACCATCCTGACCTTCCGCGCCGCCTCGGATGCTACGCGCACCCGGCACGCGGGCGGATAAACGCGCGAAAGAGAGGACTGCCATGAATAGAGGAACCAAAGCACTCACATTTCTCGTGGGCGCCGGGTCGGGCGCCGCACTGATGTACATGCTCGATCCCGACCGCGGCAGGCGCCGCCGCAAGTTCGTGCGCGACAAGGCCGTCGCAACGTGGAGCACGGCGCAGGAGACCGTGCGCAAGACCTCGCGCGACATCGGCAACCGCGCGCAGGGCGTCGCCGCCTCGACCCGCTCGGTCTTCAAACGAGAAGGCCGGCGCGACAATTTGGTCGAGCGCGTACGCTCGCGAATCGGCCGCGTTGTGTCGCATCCGCACGCGATCGAGATCACCGAGCGCGACGGCAGGATCTCCGTCAGCGGCCCGATTCTCACGAACGAGGTGAGCCACCTGCTGCGGGCGATCCGCAGCGTCAAGGGCGTCCATTACGTCGAAAACCGCCTCGACGTGCACGACACCGCGGAGAACGTGCCGCTGCTCCAGGGCGGCCGCTCGCGCCGCTCTCGCGAGGGCAGCGGGCCCGGAGGATGGAAGACCGCCGCGCAAATGGCTGGAGGCGCGCTGGCGGCCTACAGCCTGGCCCGCCGCCGCGATGCGCTCGGCCGCACGATCTGGCGCGTCGTGCACCTGGCGGCCTGATTCACGCCTTCACGCCAAACAGCTTCTGAGCGTACTCGCGGCTGATGCGGAGGTCCTCTTCGAGCGGGCGCGTGACCTGCGTGTCTTTCTCGTAAGCGAGTTCCACCATCAGGTAGCCGCTGTAGCCGGACTCCTTGAGGTACGCCGCGATCGGCCGGTAATCCATATCGCCGTCGCCGAAGGCCTCGGTCCATACGCCCCTCTGTGAATTGCGCAGGTGCAGGCCGCCCACGCGCTTGCCCGCCTCGCGCAGCAACCCGAGCGGGTCCTGTCCGGCGCGGTAGACCCAGTGCAGGTCAAGGCAGAAACCCGCCGGCGTGTCGCGCAGCATGGCGCGCCATTCGCGCGCGTTGTTCTCCATCTCGGGCGTGTGGTTGTGGATGAGGAGCCCGAAGCCCCTGGCCTTGAGCGCCTCGGCGAGCCGCGTCATGCAGCGCGCCTGCACGGCCAGCTCCGCGTCCGTCTTCGCCGCTCCGTGCGGCTTCCCGTCGGCGTTGATCTCGATAATGCGCGAGCCTGTGGGCCGGATCGTCTCCGCCAGCTTCAGGTTCTCCTCGATCGCCTTCTCCGCGGCCGCCTCCTCGTGCATCGTGCAGCCGTTGTAGACGATCGGGATCTCGAGCCCGTTCTCCCGGATCGCGGCGAGCGTATGGTCCCGCGCATCGTCCGTGAAAAGGTTCGACATCAGCTCGATGCGCTTGTAACCCGCGCGCCGCACCGAGCGGAACGCCTCGCCGGCGCCCTCCGCCAGGCTCTTCTTTTCGCGGTCGAATTTCTGGACCCAGATATAAAACTGCGCCGCGAGCGCGGGCTTGTAGCCGCGCGCGGCCCCGAGCGAGGTTCCCGCGGCCGCGGCCGCCATGCCCGTGATCAACTCACGCCGAGTGGGTTTCATCACGGGCAGTATAAATCAGGCGCCGGCTCCTCCGCGCTTGGGCAGTTCTCCGGCCACCAGTTGGTCAACGTAGCACCACACCCACCGCTCGCCCGGCTCGATCGAGCGAATCAGCGGATGCTTCGTCTCATGGAAGTGTCTCGTCGCGTGCTTGTTCTTGGACGAATCGCAGCAGCCGACGTGCCCGCAGATGAGGCACATCCGCAGATGGACCCAGGTATCGCCCGCCTTGACGCATTCCTCGCAGATGTGCGTCGAGGCCTCGGTCTTCTTGATCTGATCGAGATGAGTGCATTCAACGTCCATCGCTTTCTCTCCGTTCCAGGGCTTCGCGGTCCCAGTGCGCGAGGTTCGCGCCCGCCTCGTAAGCGCTCTGCATGAAATCGAGCAGCGCGTCGCGGGGCGCCCCTGTGTTGCGCACATCATCGTACATCAGCAGGTACTCGCCCAACTGCGGGCTGTAGAACGCGCGCCCCGGGTGAACCTCGGCGCGGTCGTAGCCCTCGGGCGCCGGCGCCGCGTAGGAATAGAACGCCGGCTCGGTCACCTCGCCGCTGCCGGTCCAGAACCCCGCGCTGATGCATTCGTGCGAGTAGGCCTCGCGCGTGACGGCATCGGCGCCCGGCCGCTCGGGCGCGCGGCGGCCCGAGAAGCGCGTCACCGCCAGGTCGAAACTCCCCCAGAAAAAATGCACCGGACTGCACTTGCCTATAAACCGTGCACGGAACTCCTCCATGACGTCCGCGCACGAAATCAGGACGCGCCAGAACCGCTCGACGTACTCGCGGTCGTAGGACTTGTGCGTCGTGTCTTTATCGAACGCGATCGGATCCGGCACCTCGACCGGCATCGTATGGATCTTCGCGTCGATGCCGAGCGAGCCGAGCGTGGACATGAACTCGCGGTAGAAATCGGCGACCGTGCGAGGATACAGTCCCACGGTCTTGGTCGCGCCGGCGCTGGTGCGCACGACGAGTTTGTGATCGATGAAATCGAACTGAAGATTGAACAACTCCGTACGGTACGGAATGGCGGACGTCGTGAGCCCGCGGGAATTGACGTACAGCGTGGAGTTCCAGTAATGATTGACGAGCGGCGTTAGTTCGAGCCGGAGCTTGCCCGCGATCTGCGTCCACATGTGGAGCGTATCGCGAGTGTCCTTCCAGTTTTCGAGCGGCAAGGGCGGCCACGGCTCAGACGTGCGCGCGAGCATTCCTGCAGATGACATCGGCCCCTCCCAGACGAGGCCATCGTAGCACAGGCCAGCCGCCGGCCTTTACGGCCCTGGCGAGGCGGGACCCGCGAATCATCGAGCCACCGGCGAGGCGGAGGCCTCCGGTTCACTTACCCCTTCACAATCGCCCGCTTCCCCGCGTCCCACACGATCCGTTTTCCCTGCTGCTTGTACGACAGGTTCGCCATGTGACACGCCACTGCCGTGCCGAGCCCGAATTCCACGTGCTCCACGGGCTGCTTGCGCGTCCGCACGCACTCGAAGAAGTTGCGGAAGTGGTCCTCGGTGCCTTCGGGCTGCTGCTTGAACTCCACCGGATCGCGCCTGGGCTGCTGCTTCACGGTGCCTATGTCGGCCACTGGATCGTTCTTGTGTTCCGCGATGAAGCGCTCCTTCAGCTCCTTCGGCCACGCCTCGAGGGGATAGAGGTAATCCTCCTGCGGATTGTAGGGAAGCAGGCGCGCGCTCACCTCGGTCAGCTCGATGGTGCCCTTATCGCCCATGAACCGCACGATCTCGCCGCCGTCGAAGTTCGACACCAGGTTCGCGCTCACCTGCACCTGGAACTTGCCGTAGTCGTAGAGCGTGTTGTGTATGTCGGGCACTTCGCGGTCGCCCTTCCACTTGTAGATGCCGCCGTTGGCCACCGCGTGGAGCGGGAACTGCACGTCCATCAGGTAGTGCACGCGCGAGAGCAGGTGCACATACTCGTCGCCGGCGATGCCCGTGCCGTAATCCCACCAGTTGCGGAACTGGAAGAAGCGCGCCGCGTCGAACGGGCGCTTGGGCGCTTTGCCCAGGTAGCGTTCCCAATCCACCGTCTGGGGCGAGGCGTCGGGCGGCACCGGGTAGCGCCACGCCCCGATCGCGCTCGGACGGTAGATCTCGCACTGCACCATGAACACCGTGCCGATCTCGCCCGAGTCGTACCACTGCTTGGCCTTCGCGGTGGACTCCATGCTCAGGCTCTGGCTGCCCACCTGCACCAGCCGCCCGGTCTCCTTCGACACGCGCGCCATCTCGAGCGACTCCTGGATGGTGTGCGCCATCGGCTTTTCGCAGTAAACGTCCTTGCCCGCCTTCATCGCCGCAATGGCGACCGGCGCGTGCCAGTGGTCCGACGTGGCAATGACGACCGCGTCGATATCCTTGCGGCCGACCACTTCGAGGTAGTCCTTCGTCACCGGCGTGTTGGGCTGGATCTCCTGCGCGCGCCGCAGATGGCCGTCGTAAAGATCGCAGACCGCGGCGACCTTGCCCCCAACGTTCATGAGATACTGCATCAGCTCGAGGCCGCGTATGCCCGCCCCGACGATCCCGACCGTCACGGGCCTGTCCTCGGCAAACGCACGGGGCATGGACGCGAGCGCCATTGTCCCCGCGAGGAAACTGCGTCTGGTGGGTGCCGTATCGTTCATGCGCTCCATGTTACAGCTTTCGGAGCAAAAAACGCACGGAAAATCAAACCGCTACCGCCGGCCCGCCGCCGTCAGCTCCGCCAGCTCTTTCCGGAACAGCGGATTGGCCGGATACTCCCGCGCCAGCTCCGCCAGCACGGCGACGGCCCGGTCGCGCTGCTTCTCGCGCAGATAAATAATGCCGAGCAGCACCTTGGCGAAGGGCTTCAGATACTGGCCGTCCCGCCGCACCAGCTCGAGGTTGCGGACCGCCTCCTCCTTGCTGCCCTTGATGTTGTCGAACTTGATGAACCAGCGCATGAAGAACGGCAGCGAGCCGATCAGGTACTCGTTGAAGCCCGTCGAGACGTAGGCGTCCAGGCGCGGGGGCTTCAGCCGGAGCAGCCGCTGCGCGAACGTGTTGCCCGTCTTGGCGGGCGACATACTGCGGAGCTGCCGCCGCTCGACCATCGCGGTGTAATCGGAAACCTCGCCGTAGGCGATACACATGGCGAGCAGCGCGTCCGGGTCGTCGGGCTTGGCGGCAAGCACGCGTTTGGCGCGCGACTCGGCCGCCTCCACTGCTTTGAAGAACTCCACCCGTATCTTCGGATCCGGCTCGGCAAGCTTGCGCTTATCGGCGATGCGGTCGTCATCGGTCAGGAACTGGCTTTCGAGAATCCCCATCCGGTCGAACTCGGTGAACAGGTAAACGGCCGAGCGCACGGCGTGCGGCAGGGCTTCGTCCGGATGCTGCGCGGAGTAGTTGTTCAGGACCGCGTGCGAGCCCGCGAAATCGAAGCTGTAGAGCCGGTCAAAGGCGCGGCTGATATCGGGAATGGACGGCTCGGCCGCACGTACGGGCCGCGCGCACAGCCATAACAGAGCGCACACGACCGCTGCTTGCCAGCGAGACATCAGTATATTTTCGCACGCGCCCGCGTTCTGCGATAACATTTCCAGTTATGCTCCGCCGGCACTTCGTCCGGACGCTCGCCGCGGTCCCGGCCCTCCTCGGCCCGCGCAGCGCCCGCGCATCGGATTCGCGCATCGAGGTCCTCACCCCGGAACCTTTGGGACGCATCGCGCCGGATCTCTACGGCCACTTCACCGAACACATCGGAGGGGTGGTCTACGACGGCATCTGGGTCGGCGAGAACTCGAAGATCCCGAACACCGGCGGCATCCGCAAACAGCTCACGGACGCGCTCAGGAAGATCGGAGCGCCCGTGATCCGCTGGCCCGGCGGCTGCTTCGCCGACAGCTACAATTGGCGCGACGGCATCGGCCCGCGAGCCCAACGGCCGCGCCGCACCAACTTCTGGGTCAACGACATGAAGACCGCGCCCGACGGGCCGCAGAAGTACGACCCGAACGAGTTCGGCACCAACGAGTTCGTGCGCTTTTGCCGCCTGGCGGGGGCCGAGCCGTATCTCGCTGCCAATCTGCGCAGCCTGACGCCGCTCGACTTCGACCAGTGGATCGAATACTGCAACGCGCCCGCCGGCCTCACGAGCCTTTCCACGCAGCGCGGAGGCGAGCCGTTCCACGTGAAGTTCTGGGGCGTAGGCAACGAATCCTGGGGCTGCGGCGGCGACTTCACCCCCGAGGAGTACGCCACCGAGTTCCGCCGCTTCACAAGCTGGATGTCGCGCTCCGGCGACGATTTGAAGTTCATCGCCGCCGGCCCCAGTTCCGGCGACCTCGACTGGACTCACCGTTTCTTCGCCAGGCTCACGCAAAAGGGCCCCGGTCTACTCAACCGGGTGTACGGATGGGCCATGCACTACTACTGCGGCACATCCGGAGGAGCGGTCGAGTTCACAAACGACGATTGGTACACGCTGCTCGCCAGTGCCGGCCGCATGGAGCAACTCATCGAAAGCCACTGGCAGGCCATGGGAGAGATCGACACCGCCCGCCGCGTCAAGCTCGTAATCGATGAATGGGGAGCCTGGCACAGGCCGGGAACCGAAATCCACCCGGCGTTCCTGTTCGGCCAGATGCCGACCCTGCGAGACGCGCTGATCAGCGCGCTCACGCTCGACACCTTCAACCGCCACGCGGACAAAATCGCGATGGCGAACGTAGCGCAGTTGATCAACAACCTGCACTGTCTGTTCCTGGCGCACGAAGACAAGTTCGTCGCGACCGCGAACTACCCCGTATTCGAACTCTATGCGCCGCACCAGGGCGCAACCGCGCTGCGAACCATCTTCTCCGCCCCGCGGGCAAGCAAGGAGCTCTGGGGACTGGCCGGCTCGGCCTCGCTCAAAGAAAAGACGCTCGTGCTGACCGTCGTAAACCCGCACGTCACCGAGGCGAGAACCGCCGAGATCGCGATCCGGGGAGCCGAAATCCGAGAAGCCAGGGCAAGGACGATCTCCGCCCCCGACATCCACGCCCACAACACATTTCAGAACCCCAGAGCCGTGGAAGCCAGGGAAGGCGAGGCACTCCGAGGCGGCCTCTACACTTTCCCGCCCGCCTCGATCACGCGCCTGGATCTCTTCCTCAAATAAGGGCCAACCGGGCCGATGAGTACCCAGTGAGCCGTTTTCTGGACGACGCCCGGGCAATCTTCGAAGCCGCCGAATCAGCCCGCCAAGCCGGCCAGCCGGTCTCGGATTTCACAATGCTGATCGGAAACGACGGAGCCGTCCAAATGCTGGCATCCTCCGACTGGCCCCTCGACCGCCTGCTGGCCGAACGCACCGCTCAATACGCCTATCGCATCTCCGAATCGAACGGCCGGATCCACCTGGAAGCCCGCTCAGCCTCCCAGACCTGCACCCTGGAATCCGCCGCCCCCAGCCGCCCCGCAAAAGATCTGCTACTCGCCCTGGCCTCGGCATTCTGACTTCTGACTTCTGACTTCTGACTTCTAGCTTCTGACTTCTAGCTTCTGACTTCTAGCTTCTGCCTTTTAGCTCAGCCCCGCCTCCCGCAAAAACTTAGCCGCTTCCTCCGGCGCCGTCGGATTGATATAGAACCCCGTCCCCCACTCGAACCCCGCTACCTTCGTCAGCTTCGGAATCAGCTCTATATGCCAGTGGTAATACGGCAGCGCGGGCTCCTGCATCGGCGCCGTGTGGATCATGAAGTTGTACGCCGGATGCTCCAGCACCTTGTCGATCTCGCGCAGCACTACCGGCATCACCCACCCCATGTTCCGGAACGTCTCGACGTCGGAATCCTCGTAGTGCGAAAAATGCTTCCGCGGCAGCACCCATACCTCGAACGGAAACCGGGCCGCATACGGGCACACCACCAGGAAATGCTCCGTCTCGAGCACCACACGCGTACCCGTCTGGATCTCCTGCCGGATGATGTCGCAGTAAATGCACCGCTCGCGCGAGTCGTAATATCTCTTCGCCCCCTCCATTTCCTCGGCCACGCGCCGCGGCACCACCGGCAGCGCGATCAACTGCGAATGCGCATGCTCGAGCGACGCCCCCGCGCCCTCGCCATGGTTCTTGAACGCGAGCACGTACCGCATGCGCCTGTCCTTCTTAAGATCGAGAAAACGGTCGCGGAACGCCCAGAAAACGTCTTCGACGGCCTTCTGCGGCATATCCGCCAGCGTGAGGGCGTGCTCGGGCGTCTCGATGACGACCTCGTGCGCTCCGATGCCGTTCATGCGATCGTAGATGCCGTCGCCCTGCCGGTCGAAATCGCCCTCGACGCGCAGCGCGGGAAATTTATTCGGCACCACGCGCAGCGTCCAACCCGGCTCGTTCGACCCGCCGTAGGTCCTGTAGGCGAGCACTTCGGGCGGCGTCTTCTGCTCGTTGCCGGGGCAGAAGGGGCAGAACCGCCCGCCTTTGATGACGACCTGTTCGCGTGAGAAGTCCTGCGGCCGGCGGGCTCGATCGGTCGCGATAATCACCCATCGTCCCGTGATGGGATCTCTGCGGAATTCAGGCAATCGGCGGTCCTCCGGGAAGGTTCAATTATAGCGTCCGCCCCGGCGCAAAGGCATCCTTCTCGTGCTCGATCGCCGGCGGATCGCTCAGAATCACGCTGACCAGATCGAGCCGCACGCGCTCCCACGCCACACCCGCGCGCCGCGCGTAACTCCTGCCCGCGCGCACGAGCGCCCGCCGCTTCTCGCCGTCCACGTTGCGCGCCGGCGCGCCGTACTCATCCGACGCGCGCGCTTTCACCTCGACGAACACCAGCGTGTCGCGCTCCCACGCGATCAGGTCGATTTCGCCCGCGCCGCCCGCCGGACGCCAGTTGCGCGCCACCACGCGCATGCCGCGGGCCTCGAGGTACCGGTGCGCCAGGTCTTCGCCGCGCCGCCCCGCGGCCTGCTCCGGCGTCGAGCGCCGCCGGCGCGCGCGATGGCGCGCCGCGTCCACCAGCGCGAGCAGCCTCCCGATCACTTCAGCGCCTCGAACTCGAACTCCACCACCTTGCCGCGCACCACGTAGCAGAGGTAGTGCTCCCAGAACAGCCGGAAGCGGCGCGAATGGTTCACCATCAGTTCGAATCCAAGCATTCTCCAAAACGCCAGTAGGCGCAGGCGCACGGAAATCTCACGAAACTTCACGTCCGAGTAGTAGCCGAAGCCGCCGTGGTCCTCGCCGAAGTAGCGAAACGAGAAGCTGTTCAGGTGCCAGCGGTGCGTCGGGTCGCAGAAGGAGCTGAAGTCCGTGTAGTGCGGCGTAGCCAGGTGCACGCGCCCGCCCGGCCGCAGGATTCGGTGAAACTCCTGCATCGTGCGCATGACGTCGGAGACGTGTTCGATGACGTGGATCGCCTCGACGCGATCGAACGAGCTGTCCGCGAACGGATAGGGGAAGCGGTCGAGATCGACCAGCGCGTCGGCGGCGCTCGCCGGATTGCGGTCGATCCCGATCGCGCCGGGAAGCTTGTGTATGCCGCAGCCGACGTCGAGTATGCGCACCCCGTTATGGTATCAGGCGGCCAGACACCCCTCGATCGTATCGAGCGCAAAATCCGCCTGCGCTTCGGTCACAATCAGCGGCGGGCTCAGCCGCAAAGCGTTCTCCCCCGCCCCGAGCGTGAGCAGGCCGCGCTCGAAAGCCCGCTGGATCACTCCATCGCGCAGCCCCGGGGCCAGCTCGATTCCGATCATGAGTCCGAGCCCCCGCACTTCGCGCACGCTCGGATACCGCGCGGGCCACCCCGCCAGGCGCTCCATCGCACGCCGCCCCACGCGCGCCGCGTTTTCGATGATGCCCCCTTCGAGCAGATCGAGCGTTTCGAGCGCCGCCGCGATCGCGACCGGGTTGCCCCCGAACGTCGAGGCATGCGCGCCCGGCGTCCAGTCCATCAGCTCCGCGCGGGCGATCATGGCACCAAGCGGCATGCCGCTCGCGATCCCCTTCGCCGTCGTGAGAATGTCCGGCGCGACGCCAAAGTGCTCCCACGCCCACAGCTTCCCCGTGCGCCCCATCCCGCACTGCACTTCGTCGAACACCAGCAGGATTCCGTGCCGGCGCGCCAGCCGTTCGAGCTCCGGAAGGAAGTCCGCCGGCGGCACGATGTAGCCCCCCTCGCCCTGCACCGGCTCGACCACGATCGCCGCCACTTCTTCCGGCGGCACGGCCGTGCGGAACAGCCGCTCGATCGCAGCGGTCTCTCCATACGGCACGTGAAATACGCCCGGAACCAGCGGTCCGAAGCCGCGCCGCTGCACCGCCTTGCTCGCCGTCAGGGACAGCGCGCCGAGCGTCCGCCCGTGGAACCCGCCGAGAAACGCGATGAACTTGTCGCGCCGCGTGTGATAGCGCGCCAGCTTCATCGCAGCCTCGTTCGCCTCCGCGCCCGAGTTGCCGAAGTAGACGCGCCGCGCGCCCGGTAGCGTCGCCGCCAGGCGCTCGGCGAGCTCGACCATGTTCTCGTAGTAGAAATCCGTGCCCGACATGTGGATCAGCCGGGCCGCCTGCTTCTGAATCGCCTCGACCACGCGCGGATGGCAGTGTCCGGTCGAGACCACCGCGATTCCCGCGCTGAAATCCAGAAAACGGTTGCCGTCCACGTCTTCGACGATCGCCCCTTCTCCCCGCGCCGCCACCAGCGGATACGAGCGCGTATAGGAAGGCGACAGAACCGCGCGGTCCCGCTCCACAACCGCGCGCGCGCGTGGGCCGGGCAGCGGTGTGCGTATCTCGGGAAGACCCGCACGGACGGCTTCGCTTTTTGCCTGCATGGAAACCCTCCTCAATCTGACGGATTGCGTCGGAAAGCCGCGACGGAGGGCTTAGTCGGAACCGAACAACGCGGGCCGGGATGCGGCTGGCACCAGCGCCTTCATGACTACAATCTAGCGCCGATTCGGGCCGTTGCCAAGCGCCCCGCCCGCCTGGTCTCGAGGCCCCCCGGCTATCCTGCGTTATGCTGGGGCGCATGGACGGTTTCCGCTTCTCCTGCAAGCCAGGCTGCACCAAATGCTGCGAGCAGCGGGGCTACGTCTACATAAGCGAGCGCGATCTCAAACGCGCTGCGGCCTTCCTCCGCATGACCCCGGCGGCGTTTGAAACGGCCTATGTCTACCGGACCCGCCACCTGCTCCGCCTGAGGAAGCCGCGCGGCTCCCAGTGCCATTTCCTGCGCGAGAACGGCTGCGCGATCCACCCTGTGAAGCCCACGCAATGCCGTGCATTCCCCTTCTGGCCCGAGCTGGTCGGCGACCGCAAGGTCTGGCACGAGACCGGCTCCTACTGCCCCGGCATCGGCAACGGCCCGCTCGTCACCATCGAAGCCGCCCACCGCACCGCCGCCGAAATGCGCGAAAGCTACCCCGGCGTTTACACCGAATGAGCGGCGAAGGGTTTTTTTATCCGTGTGCATCCGTGTCCATCCGTGGCCTGGAAATGAGCGCGCCAAAATCTTGCCGCGCGCCAAAATCCCGGCACGCGCCCGCTCTCTAACCGATTGATTCTGACGTACCTATCTGTGGCACACCGCGTGCTCTCCCACCAGCGTCATGCTCGACCCGATCGCCGCGCGGCTCGAACAATACATGGACCTGCTCGGCGCACGCCAAAAACTGGTCGCCTCGAATATTGCCAACGCCGATACGCCCGGCTACCGCACGCGCGACATCGATTTCGCAAACGAGTTCCGCAGCCTGCTGCCGGGCGAACGCCCGAAGGTGATCGAGGTCCCAGGGCTCGAAATCAAGCACGACGGCAATAACGTAAGCCTCGACCGGGAGGCCCGCCTGCTGGCGGAAAACGCCTTGCGGTTCAACCTGGCCGGCACGCTCATCAAAGGCCAGTTGCGCATGGTTCGCAGCGCGATTGAGGAGGGCCGCGCCGGATGAGCCTCTTTTCCCTGATGTCCGTGAGCGCCTCGGGCATGCAGGCGCAGCGCACGCGCGCCGGTCTGCTGGTCGAGAACCTCGCCAATTCCGAGACCACGCGCACTCCCGAAGGCGGCCCGTACCGCCGCAAGGACGCCGTGTTCGCCTCCGAGCCCGCCGGGGCGCCCTTTTCCAGCGTTTTTGCCGACGAAGTGGAGGCTTCGAGTTCGGGCGTCACCGTCGCCGAGGTAATCGAGGATTCGCGCGAGCCCGAGAAGCGCTACCTGCCCGGGCATCCGGACGCGGATGCCGAGGGCTACGTCGCCTTCCCGCGCATGAACCCGGCCGAAGACATGGTCGATCTCATGTCGGCTACCCGCGGCTACCAGGCGAACGTCGCGGCCATTTCGGCCATCAAGGACATGATTTCCCGCTCGATCGACCTGATGCGCTGAGGAACGAAAAGATGCCCATGCCCATCAGCCCGATCGCGCCCGCTGCCGCGGCCCCGGCGCTCGCTCCCGCGCGAGCCCCAGGCGGCGGCGAAATCTTCAAAGACCTGCTCGAAGGCGCCATCGACCGCGTCGAGGGCATGCGCCGCACGGCCGACCAGGCCATCGAGCGCACGCTCTCGGGCGACAACGAGGAACTGCACAACACCATCCTCGCCGCCCAGCGCGCCGAGATCGCCTTCGACCTGTTTCTGCAGGTCCGCAACAAGGTGACGCAGGCTTACCAGGAAGTCATGAGGATGCAAATCTAGCGCACGAGCCGGCGGCGCATGAACCAGATCAACCAGCTCAAAGAACTCATCCTGAACCTGAGCCCCAGGCAGCGCATCATCATCGCTGCCGTAGCGGTGCTGGTGGCCGCGAGCCTGTTTGCGGCCGCGCGCTGGAAGCGCGAGCGCGACTTCCGCCCGCTTTATACGGATCTGAGCGCCGAGGACGCGGGCGCGGTGGTGCAGAAACTCCGCGAGACCGGCACCGAATACCGGCTCGCCCAAAACGGCTCCGAGGTGCTGGTGCCCTCCTCGCGCGCCGCCGAGCTGCGCCTGCAATTCGCCGCGGCCGGCCTGCCCAAGACCGGGCGCGCCGGCTTTGAGCTGTTCGACAAGACGAACTTCGGCGCCACCGAGTTCGCCGAGCACATCAATTACCAGCGTGCGGTCGAGGGCGAGCTCGAGCGCTCGATCATGTCGCTCGCCGAAGTGGAACAGGCGCGTGTCCACGTAACCTTCCCGAAGGAGTCCGTGTTTGTCGAGTCGCGCGAGCCCGCCAAGGCCAGCGTGCTCCTGAAGCTGAGACGGGGCGCGAAGCTCGCGCCGCCGAACGTGGCCGCCATCCGCCAGCTCATCGCGAGCGCCGTCGAGGGCCTGGGGCCCGAGGCCGTCTCGATCCTCGACATGCACGGGAACCTGCTCAGCCGCCGGCCGGACACGGACCTCAACGGCGACCATCCCACCGAGGCCGCGCTCGAGTACCGCCAGCAGATCGAGAAGAACCTGCTCGCCAAGATCAACGGCACGCTCGACGCGCTGGCCGGGCCGGAGCGTTACCGGGCCGGCGTCTCGGTCGAGTGCGACTTCACGGCGGGCGAGCAGACCGACGAAACCTACGATCCGTCCCGGTCCGTCATGACGAACTCGCAGAAGATGGAGGAAACCGGCACGGCGAACTCGGCCTCGGGCGTCCCGGGCACGGCGTCGAGCCTGCCACGGCCCGCCTTCCGGCCGGGGCTGGCGGGTTATGGGAGCACGCGCCGCAGCGAGACGATTTCTTATCAATCGAGCCGCGTGCTGCGGCACGTGAAGCTCCCGCAAGGGAACATCAAGCGCATCTCGGCGGCCGTGCTGCTCGATCAGGCGCTGCGTTGGGAGGGCGTGGGGCCGAAAGCGCGGCGCATTCTCGAACCGCTGCCGCCCGAGAAGCTCAAGTCCGTCCGGGACGTGGTAGCGGGCGCGATCGGCTTCGACAGCGCGCGGGGAGATCAGCTCATCGTGGAAACCCTGCCGTTTGAAGCGACGCTTTCGGTCGAGCCGCCCCCGGCTCCGGCGGCGCCCGAGCCCGGCGCGTGGACAAAGCTCGGACCCGGACTCGGGGTGGCGCTCGTGCTCGTGCTGGTCGGCTCGGCCGCTTTTTCCATGATGAAGCGGCGCCGCAAAGTGAAGCTCGTCGCCCTCGAGCAGGCGCTCGCGGCGCCCCAGCAGGATGCGCAAACCGCCATCGAGGCGGCTCCATCCATCGACCTGGTCGAACAGGCCGAGGCCGAGTTCGCGGCGAAACTGGCCGAGCACGACGCCGAAAGGCAGCGTCTGGAAGCCGAAGCGATCAACTCGATCAAGGTCCCGGTCCCGTCCACGAAGAAGGCCGAGGTCCTGACCAAGCACATCAGCGAGACCATCGAGAAAGACGCGGTCGCGGCCGCTCAGATCCTGCGCACCTGGATCCACGAAGGGGGAGGCCGCTGACATGGTGATCACGCAGCAGGAGCCTCAGGAAATCCCGCTCACCGGGATGCAGAAAGCGGCAATTCTGCTGGTAACGCTCGGCGCCCAGTCCAGCGCCGAAATTTTGAAGCACCTCGACGAGGACGAGGTCCAGAAAGTCTCGCGCGAGGTCGCGCGCGTCAGCTCGATCGCCACCGGGCAGGCCGAGAACGTGCTCGAAGAGTATTACCAGATGACGGTCGCCCACGATTACGTCATCAAGGGCGGTCTCGACTTCGCGCGCAAGGTGCTGGTGAACGCCTTCGGGCCGGACCAGGGCAAGCGGATGCTCGACCGGCTTTTGAAGGCCCTGAGCGCCGACATCGCCAACTTCGACGCCATCCAGAAGGCCGACCCGCAGCAGCTCGCCAAGTTCATCCACAGCGAGCACCCGCAGATGATCGCGCTCATCCTCTCGCATCTGAACGCGGTGCAGGCCAGCGCGTTGCTGACCTCGCTGCCGCCGGAGCTGCGCGCCGACGTCGCCCAGAGAATGGCCAGCCTCGACCAGATCTCGCCCGAAATCATCTCGAAGGTGGCGACCATCATCGGCCAGAAGCTGAAGGCGCTCGGCGAATTCAGCCGGGAATCGGTGGGCGGCGTGCGTGCGGTCTCGGAGTTGCTCAACCGCCTGGATTCTTCGACCAGCAAGGAGATCCTCGACAAGATCGAACAGCAGGACGCAAACCTGGCCGAGACGATCCGCCACCTGATGTTCGTCTTTGAAGACCTGTTGCTCATGGACGCCAACGGCATCAAGGAAGTGCTCTCGCGCGTGGACCGCAAGATGCTCACTCTCGCGCTCAAGGGCACCAGCGAAGAGCTCAAGAAGCACTTCATGGACAGCATGTCGCAGCGCGGCGCCGAGATGCTGCGCGAAGACATGGAAGCGCTCGGCCCGGTGAAGATCAAGGAGGTCGAGGCGGCTCAGCAGCAGATCATCACCGTGGTGCGGCAGCTCGAAGCCGAGGGCGTCATCAACATCAAAGGTGCGGTGGGCGAGCAGTACATCGTGTAGCGAGCCGCCATGTCCTCACGAATCCTGACGAAAAACCAGGCCTTACGGGCGGAGCCGCTGGCATGGCGGCGGATTCAGCTCGCGCCGAAGGCAGGAGTCGAGGACGCCGAACCGGCCGGGCCGCCTCCGCCCGAGCCGCCTCCCGGGCCCGATCCGGCCGTGGTCGTGGCTTTCGAGACCCGGATCGCGGATCTCGAGCGCGAGATCTCCCGCCGCGAGCAGGAAGCGCTCCGCGCGGGCTTCGAGAAGGGCCGCGCCGAGGGAGAGCGCGAGGCCGAGGCGCGCCTGGCCGAAGCGATCGGGCGCTTTTCCGCCGCCGTCGCCGAGATGGCATCCCGGCGCGCGAAGCTGCGCAGGGAAGCCGAAAGCGACGTAGTGAAGCTCGCGATCGCGATTGCCCGCCGCGTGCTTCACCGCGAGCTGAACGCCGACCCGGACGCGCTCGCCGGGCTGGTGAAGGCCGCGCTCGAGCAGCTCGAAAACCGCGAGATCGAACGCGTGCGCGTTCATCCGGAAGATGCCGATGCCGTCCGGGCCGGCGTGCAAAAACTGCGCCCGGCCGGGCGCGTCGAGATCGTGGCCGATGCCGCGCTCGCCCGCGGCGCGGCCGTGTTTGAAACCTCGCGAGGCGCGCTCGACGCCTCGGTCGAAACGCAGCTCGCCGAAATCGAGCGTGGCCTTACCGACAGGCTCCTGGCACAACCATGACAGAACCCGAATCCCTCGATCTGAGCGGCTACATCGATCTTGCCGGCCGCATCCCAACGCTTCAGATGACGGGGCGGGTGGTCGAGGTCGTCGGCCTGCTGATCGAATCCGAGGGGCCCGCGGTGGCCATCGGCGATTTCTGCGAAATCCTCTGCGCCGACGGACGCCATGTGCGCACGCAAGTGGTCGGGTTCCGCGAAGGCCGCGTGCTGTCGATGCCGCTCGAGGAAACCGGAGGCCTCGAACTGGGCGACCGCATCGTGGCCCGCAAGGAGGCGGCCCGCATCGCGGTGGGGCCGGCGCTGGTCGGGCGCGTCCTCGACGGCTTCGGAAAACCGATCGACTGCGGGCCGCCCATCGAAGCGCGCGAAGCCTACGATCTCTACGCCGATCCGCCCGGCCCGCTCGAGCGCGAGCACATCGACGAGCCGCTCGCTACCGGGATCCGCTCGATCGACAGCCTCCTGCCGTGTGGCAAGGGACAGCGCATCGGCATCTTCGGCGGAAGCGGCGTGGGCAAAAGCACGCTGCTCGGCGCGATGTCGAAGCACAACTTCGCCGACGTGAGCGTGATCGCGCTGGTGGGCGAGCGCAACCGCGAGGTCCGCGCCTTCATCGACCACGAACTGGGGCCGGAGGGCATGCGGCGCTCGGTCGTCGTCGCCGCCACGAGCGACCGCCCGGCGCCGCTGCGCCTGCGCGCCTGCTTCGTCGCGCTCGCCATCGCCGAGTATTTCCGCGATCAGGGCGCGAACGTGCTGCTGGTGATGGACTCGGTCACGCGCCTGGCCATGGCGCAGCGCGAAATCGGCCTCGCGGCGGGCGAGCCGCCCAGCCAGAAGGGATACACGCCCTCGGTCTTCAGCCTGATGCCGCGCGTGTTCGAGCGCGCGGGCAAGTTCCGCAAGGGCTCGATCACGGGCTTCTTTACGGTGCTGGTCGAAGGCGACGACATGAACGACCCGATCGCCGACGCCGTCCGGGCCACGCTCGACGGCCACATCGTGCTTTCGCGCGCGCTCGCCGCCCAGGGCCACTACCCGGCGATCGACATCCTCAATTCCGTCAGCCGCCTCAGCTCGGCGCTCGGCACCGACGCCCAGCGCGCCGCCGCCCGGCGCGTGCGCGAGGCGCTGGCCTGCTACCACCAGTCCGAAGACCTGATCAATCTCGGAGCCTACACCGCGGGCTCGAACGCGAAGCTCGACGCCGCGATCCGCGCGCGCCCCGAACTGCTCGAGTTTTTGCGGCAGGACGCCTCGGCGAAGTCTCCGCTTGAGGAAACCGCCGCGCGCATGCGGGAGCTGGCGAACCATCTCACTTAGCCATGCAACGATTCCATTTCCGCCTCGGAAGCGTCCTCGGATGGCGCGCTCTCCAACTCGAACTCGAACGCGGCAAGCTTGAAACCCTGCTCGCCGGCCGGAAGCGCATCGCCCAGGACCTGGCGCGCCTGGCCGAAGTGCGCGAGGCCTCGGAGAAGCTGCTCGCCTCGGACGCCGTCGAAGGCCAGGATCTCGCGGCGCTCGACGCACACCGCTACGCGCTGGCGCGGGCGGCTGCCCGGCTGCGCGCCTCCGAGGCCGAGTGCGACCGCGATATCGCCCGCCAGCGCGCCAATGTCCTTGAAGCCGAGCGCCGCGTCCGCCTGCTCGAACGCCTCAAAGAGCGCCGTCTGGCCGAATGGCAGGCGGCCGTCGACCGGGAGCTCGAAGCCCTCGCCTCGGAAACCTTCCTGGCCAAATGGGTGCGCGATCGGGCCTAGCGTTCCGGCCCCGGCCTGTACTCGAACCGCGACTCCCGCACCCGCCCCGCGCTATCCACGACCGCCGAGGCCTGAAACGCCTGGTCCGGCGGCGCGCCGAACCGCAGGTCCATCGCTTCCACGCGAATCGCATCCTCGGAGCCCGCCGCGGGCGCAAAGCGCCAGTACGGATAAGCCGAAAAATCGAGGAACACGCGGAAGGCTTCCGTCCCGCGCGCCGCACGGGCCGCCGCGTTCTCCCGTTCCCCCATCTCCGGCTTGTAGAGAATGCGGCCTCCGGCGGGGTCGAACTCGCCCGCCAGATTCACGTCGTGAATCGAGTACGCCTGCGGGGTCTCGACGATCCCCCTCCAGCGCAGAGGGTTGAACGAATCCGGCATCGCGGCCACGCGCACGGGCGCCGCGCCCTCGTAGAGCCGCGCATTGAGCACCTCGACCGCGCGCTCGTGCAGCAGCCACCGGCCGAACGGATACACAGCCAGAAAGCAGAGCGCCGCGACGGCCCACCCGCGGCCCGAACCCGGCTTCGCCCCGATCTCGGAACTCACCAGCCGCCCCAGCAGCGGCGCCAGCGCCGCCACCAGGAGCGCGGCCCAGATCCACAGGTCGCCCAGGTTCACCAGGTCGAGCCGGAACCACCGTCCCGAAAACGGCAGCAGAAACCGGATGCCGTACGAGTTCAGCCAGTCGAGCAGCGGATGCGTCGCCACCCCGGCGAACGACACCACGTACGCCCGCTTCCAGTCGAACCGCTTGCGCACGAACAGCCGCACCGCCGGCACCGGCAGCAGCGCCACGAGCGGAACGGCGGCGAAAGCGTGCGTGAGGTGCCGGTGGTAGTGCAGATACGGCAACGCGCCCCAGGCGAGCGCGACGACGTCGATGTCCGGCGCGTTCGCCGCCAGCAGCAGAAGCGGCGTCGCATGCGCCGTCACACGGTTCAGCCCCGCCCGGCTGAGCGCCAGGCCGGTGAGGGTGTGAGTGAGCGGGTCCATCAGTTCCGCGCCGGATATCCCGGCGGAATCAACAGCGTCACGGCATCCGGCACGATCTCGATCGAAGCCGGAAGGCGCCCGGCGTATTCGCCGTCCACCTGGACGTACACGGTCGCAGCCGGCGGCGCTGAAAACGCCGCCTTCGCCGTCCGCATGAAATACATCCCCTTCACATTGGATGCTTTTCCGGCCGCCACCGCAAGCGCGTAGCGCAGGTAGTGGCGCGGCGCCGAGGTGCCTTCGAAAAGCACCAGCTCGAACTCGGGCTTAGGAAGCGACACGCGCCGCGCGATGTGCAGATACCCCGCATAGTTCCGCACGCGGCTCGCCAGGGCAAACGTGCACCGGAACGTTTCGCCGTTCACTTCGACGTCGAGTTCGTCGAGCGTGCGGAAGAACTGCCGGAACGAGCTGACCCAATACGCCAGCTCGCCGAACTTCGCCTTGAGCGGCAGGCTGAGCCGGTAAACGATATGCGCGTCGAACCCCACGCCCGCCATGAGCGCGAAGTAGCGCGGCTCGCCGGCCGGCGCGCAGCGCAGCAGCCCGAGCGGAATGCGCGTGGGCTCGCATTCGCCCAGCCGCGCAGCCGCCTTGAGCGCGTTCGGCCCAAGCCCCAGCTCGCGAGCCAGCACGTTAGCGGTGCCCCCGGGGATAATCGCCAGCGGCGCCTCCGTGTGCGCCACGCCGGGCAGAACCTCGTTGAGTGTGCCGTCGCCGCCGAGCACCGCCACCAGATCCGCCCCGGCCTCGATGCGCCGTTTCGCGACGCAGCCCGCCGACCCCGGCCCCTCCGTTGGAACCACCGTCACGCCGTGGCCTGCCCTGCGCAAGGCCTCCGCCACGCGCTCCGGCAGCCGGGGCCGCCGCCGCATTCCCCCGGCAGCCGGGTTGTAAATCATACTTATATTTCGGTAGGTTCTCAAACAGCACAGAATCGCATACTTGGGATACGGACCGCATGGCCGAAGACATTGACACCGAAATCGAGTCTCTCCGCGAGACGCTGCGCCGCCACGAGTACCTCTATTACGTGCTCGACCAGCCGGAAATTTCCGATGCCGAGTACGACCGGTTGATGACCCGCCTGCGCGAGATCGAAGCCGCGCATCCCGAGCTCGTCACGCCCGATTCGCCCTCGCAGCGCGTCGGAGGCCGGCCGCGCGAAGGTTTCGTCAAAGTGCGCCACAGCGCGCCCATGCTCAGCCTCGACAACGCGCTCAACGAAGCCGAGCTGCGCGACTTCGACCGCCGCGTGCGCCAACTGCTCGGCGGCGCCCCGTTCCGCTACGTCGCCGAACTCAAGCTCGACGGCCTCTCGATGGCCTGCTTCTACCGCGACGGCGTGTTCCGCCAGGCGGTCACGCGCGGCGACGGCCTGGTGGGCGAGGATGTCACCGAGAACGCCCGCACCATCCGTTCCCTGCCCCTCAGCGTGCGCGACACGCTGCGCGATTTCGAGGTGCGCGGCGAGGTCATCATGAACCGCAAGGCCTTCGAGCGCCTCAACGCCGAGCGCGACCAGCAGGGCCTGTCCCGCTTCGCCAATCCGCGCAACGCCGCTGCCGGCTCCATCCGCGTGCTCGAGCCGCAGGTCACCGCTGCGCGGCGTCTCGACTACTACACCTATTTCCTGCTCGACAACGGAGACACGGTCTGCGAGAGCCACTGGGAATCGCTCGAAAAGCTCGCGCAAATGGGCTTCAAGGTGAATCCGAAGCGGAAGCTCTGCGCCGATATCGACGAGCTCATCGCCTTCGCCCGCGAGTGGGAAACCAGGCGCGACAAGCTCGAATACGAAATCGACGGCGTTGTCGCGAAAGTCGATTCGGTTTCGCAGCAGCGCCAGCTCGGCTGGACCGCCAAGGCCCCGCGCTGGGCCATCGCCTTCAAGTACGCCGCCCGGCAGGCCGAGACGACCGTCGAGAACATCGGCGTGCAGGTGGGCCGCACCGGCGCCCTCACGCCCGTGGCGCACCTGAAGCCGGTCGAGGTCGGCGGCGTCACCGTATCGCGCGCCACGCTGCACAACGAAGACGAGATCGGCCGCCTGAACCTGGAGGTCGGCGACACGGTTCTGATCGAGCGCTCGGGAGACGTGATCCCGAAGGTCGTGCGCGTCACAGGCCACGGCGCCAACCGTTATCCCTTCCGCATGCCCTCGCAGTGCCCCGTCTGCGGCGGCCGCATCGTCCGCGAGGAAGGCGAGGCCGCCAGCCGCTGCATCAACATCGATTGCCCCGCGCGCCTGAAGGAATCCGTACTGCACTTCGCCTCGCGCGGCGTAATGGACATCGACGGCATGGGCGAGGCGCTGGTCGAGCAGCTCGTCGACCGCGGCCTGGTGAAGAGCGTGGTGGACATTTACCGCCTCACCCCGGAGCAACTCATGGGGCTCGATCGCATGGGCAGGAAGTCGGCCGAAAAGCTGCTCGCCAACATCGAGCGCTCGAAGAAGCTTCCTCTGCCGCGCGTGCTCAGCGCGCTCGGCATACGCTTCGTCGGCGAGCGCACGGCGCAGTTGCTGGCCGAGCACTTCGGCTCCCTCGAAGCGATTGAAACGGCCGACAGCGGCGCGCTCCAGGCGGCCGAGGAGGTGGGGCCGAAGGTCGCCGAGAGCATTTACCAGTTCTTCCGCGAGCCGAGAAACCAGCGCCTGGTCGAAGGGCTGCGCAAGGCCGGGCTCAACTTCGAGTACACCGGAAAGCGCAAGCGGACCGGCGCGCTCGAGGGCCAGACGTTCGTGCTCACCGGCACCCTGCCCACGCTCACGCGCGAAGAAGCCAAGGCGCGCATCGAAGCCGCCGGCGGCAAGGTCACCGGATCCGTGAGCAAGAAGACGAACTACGTCGTGGCGGGCGAAGAGGCGGGCTCGAAGCTCGACAAAGCTCGCTCGCTCGGCATCCGGGTGATCGACGAAGCCGCGCTGCTCGCCCTCGTGGGCTCCTGACACCACGCCCGCTCCGGCTTCACCGCCTCGCGCGCGCCGCGCCCGAACAACTCCGGCCCGCGCGCCGCGCCCGCCCCGAACAACACCGGCCCGCCCTGGTTTATCCACACGTTTCCCAACGATCGCGCCCGCTAAGTGACTGATGGTGCGCTGCAATAAAACCTGCGGAAAAGATCCGTTTTTCGTTGACGCATCCGTCCGCTTCGGTGCACGATGTTGTTGGTTCCAAGAGATTCAATGAGCCGGCGAGCTGCGCGGAACGCGGCCGGCCCCAACTGTTGAACCGCGCCGGCGGCACAAACATGACCCGCTTGCGGGGAGGTGTGGGGAGCGGCGTTCTGCCCAGGCAAGCTTTCGCGCGGCGGACCGCGACGAGCGATGATCCGGAGGGAGCGAAAGTTCCCGAAGTGGAGCAAAGGCGCGCAGAGCCCCGAATGCCGCAAGCTTCAAGCGAAGCGGCAGCACGGCGAAGAGGCAGGCCGGGAACGAAGATCCCGCAGAGGTGGCGGCGAAAGCCGCAGCCGCCGCGGTGGAGTGAAAGGCCGCTTCGAGCCGTCGGTTTCTCCATTCGCCGTGGTGCGCTGGTGCTGTGAGCGGAGATCCGGCCCTGCCGGGGAGCGCATGCACTTCGACCGCGGCGCATGGACCTCGTCCCGGGCCGTTGCATGCCGGCCGGCGGGACGCGCCGGCTCTCGACTCTCTTCGGAACCTTTTTTGTTATTATAGAAATCGGTGTCGAAGTTATTCAGCGCGGCGCTCGTCCTGCTCCTCGCCTTTGGCGGGGTGTGGGGCGAATGTGCTTCCTGCCCGCCCGTCAAACAGGCGAAGCCGTCGTGCTGCTCCGGTCACGCCGGCAACTGCAAGATGCCCGCGCCGAAACCGGAGACGAGCAAGACGTGCCCGAACGTGGCGCTCCAGCCCGTAAGCCAGCAGGCGCAGGACGCGCCCACCGTGATCGCGCCGGCTCCCGTCGCAGCGATCGCCGATGCGCCCGCCGTCCCGCTCGAGTTGTTCGCCAACGCGACCCCGGCACCCGACACCGGCCCCCCCGGTCTGTATCTCGTTAACTCCATCCTTCGCGTCTGATCCAGCCACCCTCGCGGCATTTCCCTGTCCCGCAAACGCTGTCAGGAGGGTGGAGTGAAACCTCATTTGTATTTGTTTTTCGCGTGCGCCGCCATGGCAGCCGCGCACGCGCAGTCTCTTGATGAATTGATCGAGCAAGCCCTGCGCGCCAATCCGGAAGTTCTGGCCGCGCAGAAACGATACGAGGCCATGCGCCAGCGGCCGTCGCAGGAGAGCAGCCTGCCCGACCCGATGCTGTCGCTCGGCTACAACTCGACCGGCAATCCCCTGCCCGGCTCCGGCATTGGCCGCGACCCGGTCGCCAGCGCCGGCGTCATGGTCTCGCAGGAACTGCTGTATCCCGGCAAGCGCCGCCTCAAGGGCGACATCGCGATGCGCGATGCCGACGCCGAATTGCAGCGGTACCTCATGGTGCGGCTCTCGGTCGTCTCGCGCCTGAAGCAGGCTTACCACGGCCTTCATCACGCCTATGAAATGACCGGCATCATGACGCGCGAACAGGACCTGATGCGCAAGATCCTGCGCATCACCGAAGCGCGCTACGCCGTCGGCAAGGCCGCGCAGCAGGACATCTTCAAGGCGCAGACGCAGCTCTCCATCATGGAGACGCGCATCGAGCGCAGCCGCCAGGAGCAGCGGTCGCGCGAGGTGGAGATCAACAGCCTGCTCAACCGCCCGTCCGATACGCCCATCGCGCGCCCGCCCGACCCTGAACCCGTCCCGCTGCGCGCCGGCCTCGACGAACTCATGAAGCAGGTCCGGGAAGACGCGCCCATGCTCCGCCGCGAGCAGAAGATGGTCGAGCGCACCGAACTCGCCCTCAATCTCGCCCGCAAGGAATACTACCCGGATTACACCGTCTCCGGCGGCTACTACTACATGGGCAGCATGGCGCCGATGTACATGGCGCGCGTCGATTTCAAGCTGCCTGCCTGGTTCTGGCGCAAGCAGCGCGCCGCCGTGGCCGAGCAGGCCGCCGGCGTCAGCGCCGCCAGGCACGACTACAGCGCCGCCAGCCAGACCCTCAGCTTCCGCGTGAAAGACGACTACCTGATGGCGGAAACCTCCTACCGCCTCATGAATATGTACTCGACCACCGTGATCCCGCAGGCGAGCCTCGCGCTCGAATCCGGCCTGGCGTCGTACCAGACCGGAGCGGTCGATTTCCTTTCGGTCCTCATGAACTTCACCACGCTGGTCGAGTACGAGCTGAACTACCACGAGGAGAAGCTCAACTATTTCCTCGCGCTCGCCCGCCTGGAAGAGTTGACGGGAGTGGACCTGAGCAAGTAGGCCTCCTATGAGACTCGTTCGCGTTCTTCTCATCCTCGCCGCCATCGCAGCGGCCTTTTTTGCCGGACGCCTGTTCAAACCGAAGCAGGCCCCGCCGCAGACCGGCGAGCGCAAGGTCCTCTACTGGGTGGATCCCATGCACCCGGCCTACAAATCGGACAAGCCCGGCATAGCACCCGACTGCGGCATGAAGCTGGAGCCCGTCTATGCCGAGCCCGCTCCGGGAGCCCCCGCCGGCCCCGCCGCGCCCGCGCCCGAGATGCCCCCCGGCACAGTCCAGATCTCGGCCGACCGCCAGCAACTCATCGGAGTCCGTTACGGCACCGCCGAATACTCCGCCGGCACGGACGTTATACGGGCCGCCGGCAAAGTCGCCATCGACGAAACCCGCGTCGCCCACGTCCACTCGCGAACCGAAGGCTGGGTCGAAAAAGTCTTCGCGAACTTCACCGGGGACTTCGTGAAGAAGGGCCAGCCGATGCTGACCATCTACAGCCCCGAACTGCTCGCCACGCAGCAGGAATTCCTGCTCGCGCTCAAGGCCCGCGATGTAATGCACCACGCCACCGTCCAAGGCGCCTCGGCGGACACGAACTCGCTCGTCGAAGCCGCGCGCCGCCGCTTGCAGCTCTGGGACCTCAGCGACGCGCAAATCGACGAAGTGGCGCGCACCGGAAAGCCGCTCACGAGCGTGACGCTTTACGCGCCCTCCTCCGGATACATCACCGCGCGCAACGCCTTCGCGAACCAGAAAGCCATGCCCGACGTCGAGCTCTACACGCTCGTGGACCTCAGCCGCGTCTGGGTGCAGGCGAGCGTGTTCGAATACCAGGTGCCGTCGATCCGCCTGGGCCAGATGGCAACCGTCGAGCTGCCCTACAACGGCGGTAAAACGTACCACGCGCGCGTCACCTTCATACAGCCGCAGGTGGACCCGGCCACGCGCACCGTGCAGGTGCGGCTCGAGCTGCCCAACCCCCGCCTCGCGCTCAAACCCGAGATGTTCGTGAACGTTGAGCTCAGTTCTCCCCAGCCGCGCCGGCTCACCGTGCCCGCCGAAGCGGTGCTCGACAGCGGGCTCAGAAAAACCGTCTTCCTCGATCGCGGCAACGGCTACTTTGAGCCGCGCGAAGTCCAGACCGGAGAACGCATCGGCGACCGCATCGTGATCCTCGGCGGGCTCGTTGCCGGCGACCGCATCGTGACCTCCGGCAACTTCCTGCTCAATTCGGAGAGCCAGCTGAAGGCGGCCGCCGCCGGGTCCGCGGCCGTCCCCCCGGCCGGCCCTGGAGCCGGCGCCCCCGCCACCCCGGGAGAACACCACCATGATTGACCGCATCATCGAGTTCTCCGGGCGCAATAAAGCCGCGGTGCTCCTGCTGGTCGCCTTCGCCGCGCTGGCCGGCTGGTGGTCCATGCGGCACGTCCCGCTCGACGCCATCCCCGACCTCAGCGACACGCAGGTGATCGTCTACTCGCGCTGGGACCGCAGCCCGGACATCGTCGAAGATCAGGTCACCTACCCCATCGTCACCGCCCTGCTCGGCGCGCCGCACGTCAAGGCCGTCCGCGGCCTCTCCGACTTCGGCTACTCCTACGTCTACGTCATCTTCGACGAAGGCACCGACATCTACTGGGCCCGCTCGCGCACGTTGGAATACCTCTCGAGCGTGCTGCCGCGCCTCCCGCAGGGCGTCAATACGGAGCTCGGCCCGGATGCCACAGGCGTCGGCTGGGTCTTCCAGTACGTCCTCATGGACACCACCGGTAAGCACGACCTCGCCGAACTGCGCTCTATCCAGGACTGGTATCTGCGCTATCACCTCAAGGCCGTGCCCGGCGTCGCCGAAGTCGCGCCCGTCGGCGGCTTCGTGCGCCAGTACCAGGTGAACGTCGATCCGAACCGGCTCCAGTCCTACAACATCCCCATCACCAAAGTCGTTGATGCTGTGCGCCAGGGCAACAAGGACGTCGGCGGGCGCCTGCTCGAATTCACCGGCGCCGAGTACATGGTCCGCGGCCGCGGGTACATACGTTCTCCCGAGGACATCGGCAACATCGTTCTCGCCTCGAGCGTGAACGGCGTCGCGGTTCGCGTGCGCGACATCGGCGAGGTCGTGCTCGGCCCCGACATACGCCGCGGCGTCGCCGACTGGAACGGCACCGGCGACACCGTCGCGGGCATCGTCGTCATGCGCCAGGGCGAGAACGCCCTCGAAGTCATCGAGCGCGTCAAGGCGAAGCTGCACGAGATCGAGCCCGGCCTGCCCGCGGGCGTCAAGCTCGTCACCGCCTACGACCGGAGCGACCTCATCCTCCGCTCGATCGACAACCTCAAACACACGCTCATTGAAGAGCTCGTCATCGTCGGCATCGTGATCCTGATCTTTCTCTGGCATATCCCGAGCGCGATCATCCCGATTCTCACCATCCCCATCGCGATCCTGATCTCGTTCATCCCGATGCGTGCCATGGGCCTGACCTCGAACATCATGTCGCTCGGGGGCATCGCCATCGCCATCGGAGCGATGGTCGATGCCGCCATCGTCGTCGTCGAGCAGACGCACAAGAAGCTCGAAGAGTGGGAGCGCACGGGCCGCAAACAGGATTACCACCGCGTGGTCATCGACGCCGTCAAGGAAGTCGGCGGACCCAGCTTCTTCGCGCTGCTCGTGATCGCCGTATCGTTCCTGCCGGTCCTGACGCTCGAGGCGCAGGAAGGCCGCCTGTTCAAGCCGCTCGCTTACACGAAGAACCTCTCGATGATCGTCGCCGCCGTGCTCGCCATCACGCTCGACCCGGCCATGCGGCTGCTGTTCACCCACATGACGAACTTCGAGTTCCGGCCCCGGTGGCTGGCGCGCGCCGTGAATGCCGTGCTCGTGGGCCGTATCCACTCGGAGGAAACGCACCCCATCAGCCGCATCCTCATCCGCCTTTACGAGCCCGTCTGCGCGTGGACGCTGCGCTGGAAATGGCTCGTGATCGCCGGCGCACTGGCCGCGGTCGTCTTCACCATCCCGGTGTACCAGCGCCTGGGCTCGGAGTTCATGCCGCCGCTCGATGAAGGCGTGCTGCTCTACATGCCTTCCACGCTCCCGGGCATCTCCGAGACCGAGGCGCAGCGGCTGCTTCAGGTCACCGGCCGCATCATAAAGAGCTTCCCGGAAGTCGAAACCGTGCTCGGCAAAGCGGGCCGCGCGGAAACCTCGACCGATCCCGCGCCGCTCTCCATGCTCGAGACCGTAGTCGTGCTCAAGCCGCACACCGACACCGAGAAGCTTGTCGATCGTATGAATGAGGCGCTGAAGCTGCCCGGCGTCACCAACGCCTGGACCATGCCAATCAAGGGCCGCATCGATATGCTCACCACCGGCGTCCGCACGCCCGTCGGCATCAAGATCTACGGCGCCGACATCCGCGAGATCGAGCGGCTCGGCACGCAGCTCGAATCGCTGCTCCCGGGCGTCCGGGGCACGCGCAGCGTCTTCGCCGAGCGCACCGGCGGCGGCTACTTCCTCGACATCGACTGGAAGCGCGACGAGCTGGCCCGCTACGGCCTCACGATGGACGACGCGCAGATGGCCGTCATGAACGCCATCGGCGGCGACAACATCACAACTACCGTCGAGGGCCGCGAGCGCTACCCGGTCAACGTCCGCTACCAGCGCGACTTCCGCAGCAGCCCCGCTGCGCTCGACCGCGTGCTCGTCCCCACCATGAGCGGTCTGCACATCCCCATCGCGCAGCTCGCCACCATCAAGCTCGCCGCCGGCCCCGCCATGCTGCGCGACGAGAACGGCATGCTCAACGGTTACGTCTACGTCGATGTCGCCGGCCGCGACGTCGGCTCCTACGTGCGCGACGCCAGGCAAATCGTGCGCGACAAGCTCCCCATGCCGCCCGGCTACTCGCTCCAGTGGAGCGGCCAGTACGAATCCATGGAGCGCGTGCGCGAGCGCCTCACGGTCGTGCTGCCGCTCACGCTGTTCCTGATCCTGATGCTGCTCTACTTCAACACGCGCTCGCTCGCCAAGACGCTCATCATCGTGCTCGCCGTGCCGTTTTCGGCGGTCGGGGCCATCTGGCTGCTGCACCTGCTCGGGTACAACATGAGCATCGGGGTCTGGGTGGGCCTGATCGCCCTGATGGGCGTGGACGCCGAAACCGGCGTCTTCATGCTGCTCTACCTCGATCTCGCTCACGACGAGGCCCGCGCGGCGGGGCGCCTGCGCAGCCTGAAAGACCTGCAAGCGGCCATCCTGCACGGAGCGGTCAAGCGCATCCGGCCCAAGTTCATGACGGTCGCGTGCATGTTCATGGGACTGGCGCCGATCATGTGGTCCACCGGAACCGGCGCCGACGTCATGAAGCGCATCGCGGCTCCCATGATCGGCGGAATCTTCACGTCGTTCATTCTCGAACTGGTCGTCTATCCCGCAATCTACGAGGTCTGGAAATGGAATTTCGAACTCAAGAAACAGCTCGCAGCCTGATGCTGCTGCTCGCCGCGCTCGCCCCGGCGCTGGTCGCAGCCGGCGGCAAACCCACGCCTGTGATCGGCGGCGACGGCATCCGCGCCGGCGAACAAACCTGGGCCTGGGAGGACATCCAGCGCCTCACGCTCGCTCCCGGAAAGATCCGTATTACGACCTACCAGGACAACAAGTGGAAGCTCGGCCGCGACCGCGCCTACACGTTCAAGGGCGATTTCATCGCCGCCTACCCGACGCTCGCGGCCCGCCTCGACCGCCGCCTCGTCGCCGAGTTCGCCGATCTGACCGTGCGGCCGCTCTGGCAGCTTCCCGTCAAGCGCCGCGGCACGATCGCCGGCACCGAGGGCGCTCTCATCTTCGGTGAGGACCGCATCGTCTACAAGACCAACCTCAAAGGCAGCTCGCGCACCTGGCGCTATGCCGACATCGACAACATCGCCACATCGGGACCTTACGATCTGACCCTGATTACCTTCGAACCGAAAGCGTACAACTTTCAGCTCAAAGCCCCACTTGACGAGGGGAAATACAACGAACTTTGGAGAAAGCTCAACTTAAGGAGAGATCAATGAAAACCATTGCAACCATGATGATCGCCGCGGGCCTGCTGGGCGCCGCGCCGAAACAGACCTACACCGGCGTGATCACCGACACGATGTGCGGGGCCGATCACAAAGCGATGCGCGTCAGCCCGGACCCCAAGTGCGTCCGGGAGTGCGTCAAGGCGGGCTCAAAATATGCCCTGCTCGCCGGCAGCGAGGTGTACACCCTGAGCGACCAGCAGACCCCGGACAAGTACGCCGGGACTAAGGTGAAAGTGACCGGCACGCTCAACCCGAAGACGAAGACCATCGCGGTCGAGCGGATCGACCCGGCGAAGTAGGCCTGGTTTACCCAAAACCCGCGCCGCCGTCCCCCCAAAAACACAACCGGCGGACCGGTCACCCGGTCCGCCGGAGATAGCGGTTGCGGAAGCGGGGGACGCCACCGGCGTCCCGCCACGGCCACGATTCCTAGACGGTCGGAACTGCCGCGCGATGCGCGAAATAGCCGAGTTGCTCGCGCATCCCGTCCACCGCATCGACCAGCCGCCGCACGTCCACCGTTCCGATCCCCATGCTCTGGAGCACCAGCCGGAACTCGACGGCCGCCATCGCATAGGTGAAGATCATGCGCTGCTTCAGTAGCGCGCTCGCCAGGTCGGGACGGTCCGAAGGCGCGCTCAGCAGCAACAACTTAGCGGCCGCGGACAGCCGGTTGAAGTCCCGCCGCAGGCACCGCAGGTAGTGGCGGAACACACGACGCCGCTCGGCCTGAAGCTTCCTGTAGATGCGGGGGTGGAACCCGGGCTGCGCAGCCAGAAAATCGTAGTCTTCTTCGAGGAAAAGGCGCTCCATCGGACGGTACTTGGCGATCGAGAACTCGCTCGACCATTCCAGGTCGGCTTGCCTGTCCCGGCCCGGCGCCAGCAGACCGCGGAAAAGGAACGCAAACGCGACAGCGGCAAACACCGCAAACAGCACCGCACCAATCAAGGCGTAACTCATCTGCCCTCCTCCTGTGACCCGATCAGAATAAACCAACACTGTTCATGAAATCAATATAACTGAGGGTTTAAGAGTTCTTTTCGAGGGTAATGTACGAACTATTACTTACGTGCCGCCCGCAAAAGGGTGGAGTTTATGGAAGCGAGCTGCTCGATCAGGTGCTGCTCCTGATCGGGCTGCCAGTGCTGCCCGACTTTGACAGTCAGGGCCTCTCCCTCGCGGTTCAGGAACACGATCCAGACGCCTAAACAAAGGATCGTCATGATCGAAAGCCCTATATTGGTCATGATAACCAGAGACCCGCCCGAGACGTTGCGGATCAGCAGGCTCACAGTCGCGCTAAGGAAGTACACGGCATAAGCGATCGAGTGGACCACCACATTGCGGCTCAGAGGAACGGGGTACCAGGAGAGGAAAGCCGTGATCAGAAGAAGGAAGATGACCAGGCTCGAAGCGACACCGCGATGCGCCGCCGCGACATAAAGGAGGATATGGGAGGTCTCAGCGCCAGAGTTGCTGAGGTCGGCTGACAACATCAGGGAGGAGATTGCGAGCGCGATTCCAAGACCAGCGAAGATCGCCCACCGGCCCAAGCTTGCGATCCCCTTGTACTTCTGAAACACCAGCCCGTACAGCTCAAGCACTATGAGAATATACAACAGCCACAGAATAGGCTCGGTCGCCACCCACACCCAGCCGTAAAGATCCGCGGCAAAACCGGCTGATGAATCCTTCGCCACCAGGCGTCCGACCGGAGCCGCCAACGCCAGCCCCAGCGAGCGCACCACGTGGAACAACAAGTACGCCGCGAAAAATCGGTACGTACGGTTCAGCCTCTCGTGGCGGAGTCGCAGGAACAGCAGCAGATAACCGGCCGTAGACAGCAGCCAGATGAAACGTTCCACCGGTTCGAGGGTCAGCATAGTGCACAAACGCTACGCGCGTCCCCCGATTGTATCACCGGGAACGGCCTCTCGCCGCTATCTGCAGGGCAGGCAGTGCGGAACGGGCTCGGATTCCTGGGCAGCGAACACACCCGCCATACCGAACGTCAACGCCAGAGCCAACAGAGCTTTGAATAACATGATTCAGATGTCTCCTATGTATGAAGCGTTCGTCTTAGCGGCAGGGCAGGCAGTGCGGAACGGGCTCGGATTCCTGGGCCGCGAAAACCCCGGCCATCCCAAACGTGAGCGCCAGCGCCAACAAAGCTTTGAGCAACATGATCTGGTTTCTCCTTTATGAAAGTCTTCTTACCGGCACGGCAGGCAGTGGGGAACGGGCTCGGATTCCTGGGCGGCGAAAACACCAGCCATACCAAACGTCAGCGCCAGAGCCAACAAAGCTTTAAGAAGCATGATCCAAACATCTCCTTTAGAGAAAGTTAAGTTTCCTGCGAAAGGACAGGTTAGCCGGAATGCCGGCGGAGAACCCACCAGGGTCTGAAATTTTCTGAAAACAGAACAATCGAGAGGCGCTGTTCTGAATTCCCCACCACATCACTGGCGGTGCAAGCTTCGTGTACAATAGGCTCAACGCCGGCCTATGAGCCAGCTCAGTGCGAGGACCAGTCTGGAGCGAGGAGCCGCGCCGGACCTATGGCGCCATACGTTGTCCCAGATCCCGAGTCTTTTCGGGAGATTGGTATATCTCTGCTCGCTCCGCGACCCCAACACCGGAGGCTATGAACACTACGGCCTGGCTCAGGTTTTTGGGGCGGGCGAGGCCGACCGCGTGCTCCGGGAGAGCCACCAGCAGGTGTATTCGTCCTGGCTTTGCCTCACGCTCGAGCAGCAGAAGGCAGACCTGGACCTTTATCTGTCCGGCCTGAGCGGGAACCGCGCGACCATCCTGGATACGTGGATCCGGCTGCAACCTTACCGCAACCTGATTCCTTCAACGGCGCGCGAAGTCGAGCGGGAACTGTATATGGCGGATCTGGACGCCATCCTCTGCCTGCTCAGGAACGAGTACGGCGTCGCTTCCCCTGATCCAGACGCATAGCTACCCCGGTCACTTGCCCGATCACGTCGATCTCCTCGGGGTAAACGAAGATCTCCGCGCTGCACATCGAGGCGGGGTGCGGCTGGAGTACCAGGTGCGTCGAAGTCAGGTTCGCCCAGGCGCAGGCGTACCCGTTGCGATGCTCGAAAAAGTACACCGGACGCTCGAATTCATTGGCCCAACCGCTCTCGACGATCTTCCGGCGCGTCTCGTCGATGACAATCAGCGAGCCCGGCTGGAGCAGCGGGTACATCATCCAGTCCTCCATGCCGATGAAGCCGTAGCGATGGTTCTTCAGGTCGAGGCCATTGAGCAGCATGAGAGGCAGCTTGCCCCAGCGCTGGATCATGCGGCTCAGGTACGTGGTGCGCCGCAGGTCGACTCCGGGGTCGAGCGACAGCGGCACCTGCACTTCCCCGCGCGGGTCCGGAAGGAAGCCGACCGGGTGCGTGCGGTCGATGTTGACCACCGCCTGGGAATCGGCCGGCAAATCGGGAATATCGACGCCATACCACTCGAGCACTTCGGAAAAATCCAGCCGGTAAATCGCGCAAAGCGAGTAGAGCCTATAGATCGTTGGTACTGTACCTTTATTCTCAATATCGGCCAGGCGGCTCAGTGCGATGATGAATTCGTCGTTGTGGTGCCGTTCGGCGATACGCAGGCTCGCTTCTTCGACATCGCGATAGCGGAGGTTCAGCCGCTCGCGGGCGCGTTTAAGTTTCTGACCGGCTTCCTCCATGTTATGATCCTCTCTCGACGGAAGCAGCCGGCTGGGGAGCGCTCCGCTTTGTGTCGGCGCCATTGCAAACACTTGGCTCCGGAGTGATTATAACGGCGCAAACAGACGGGAGCAAGAGAGAAAAGGCATTTGTGTTCCGGAATCGGAACGAGTTTCTCCAGGAGAAAGAATTTTGCGCATTATCGTCGGCATTACAGGCGCGAGCGGCGCAATATATGGAGTGCGCCTTGTGGAAAAACTCCGCCGCGTTCCTGGTACCGAGATCCACTTAGTAATGACCCGCTCGGGGGAGCGCACGCTGTTCCTTGAAACCGGCAAGAAGCCGGACAGCCTGCGGAGCCAGGTTCATGCCTCGTATCCTATTGAAGATATTGGGGCTGCGCTTGCGAGCGGTTCCTTTCTGACTGAGGCGATGGTGGTGGCCCCCTGCTCGGTCCGCACGCTGGGGGCAATTGCCTCCTGCGACAGCTCTAATTTGCTGCTCCGGGCCGCCGATGTCACATTGAAAGAACATCGCAGACTAGTGCTAATGTTCCGCGAAACTCCGCTGCATCTGGGACATTTACGCGCTATGGCCGCGGTGACGGAGATGGGCGCGATCGTCGCCCCGCCCGTGCCCGGCTTCTACTTCAAACCCCAAACCGTGATGGATCTGGTGGACCACAGCGTGGACCGGGTCCTCGACCTGATCGGCCTGCCGGCCGAAGACGCCCGGCGCTGGCCCCCGGAGACCCGATGAGCACACGTTCGACCCGCGGCCCCCGCGCCGCCCGCAAAGAGATCGTCGCCTTCCAGGGCGAGAAGGGCGCCTTCAGCCAGGAAGCCGTACGGCAACTGCTCGGCGCAAAGGCCGAAGTCGTTCCCTGTCAGAGATTTGAGGAGGTTTTTCTCCGGCTCCGCGACAAGGACGTCACAGCGGCCGTCGTGCCGATCGAGAATACGCTGGCGGGTTCCGTGCACGAGAATTACGACCACTTCCTGCACTTCGAGTTCGAGATCACGGGCGAGACCAGCGTCCGGATCAACCATCATCTGATGGCCGCGCCCGGCGTGCGGTTCGGCGACCTCCGGCGCGTCTACTCGCATCCGGTGGCTCTGAATCAGTGCCTGGAGTTCTTCGCGCGCAATCCGCAGATCGAAAAAGTGCCATTCTACGACACTGCCGGCAGCGTGAAAATGATCATGGAAAAGAAGCTCGAAGACGCGGGCGCGATCGGCTCGGCGGTGGCGGCGGAGATCTACGGCGCGCAGGTGCTGCGCAAGTCGCTCGAGGACGACCGGCGCAATTTCACGCGCTTCTTCCTGCTCAGGCGGCCGGAAGACGCACGCCGCCTCGCGCGCGCCGCACGGCGCGGGCAGGAATGGAAGACCTCGCTCGTGTTTTCGACACGGAACATTCCGGGTGCGCTCTTCCGGGCCCTCAGCGCATTCGCGCTGCGCGACGTCAACCTGGCGAAAATCGAATCGCGGCCGCTGCGCGGCAGGCCCTGGGAGTACATGTTCTACCTCGACCTGATGGGGCGAGTGGACGACGTCCGCATCCAGAAGGCGCTCGGGCACCTGGAGGAGCTGGCGGATTACCTGCGCGTGCTGGGCTGCTACCCGAAGGGGGATTGACGGGCGGCGCCGCGACGGCCGCGCGGCTGCCGGCCCGGTTCAGATCCTCGGCAGGTAGACCTCGATCCTCGCTCCCCGGCCGGGTTCGCTGACCACCGCGACGCCTCCCCCGTTCTGTTTCGCGATCCCGTAGACCGAACTCAGGCCGAGGCCAGAAGGCCCCAGTCCCTTGCGCGTGAAGAAGGGCTCGAACAGGTGGCTGCGGGTCCGGGCGTCCATGCCCGGGCCGTGGTCGGCCACGCTCAAGACGACGTAAAGGCCGGAGGGGACGTCGAGGTGCTCGCGCCCGGCCGGGCCGGTGACCTCGGCGTTGGCGGTTTCGATCACGATGCGGCCGCCGTCCGGCATCGCCTCGCGCGCGTTGAGCACCAGCGTCATGAGGACCTGTTCGACCTGTTCGGGGTCGATGCGCACCTTGCCGAGCCCTGCGCCGAGCGGCGCAACCACCTCCCACTCGGCGCCGGCCAATTTCTGGAGGACATCGCGCAGGCCGGCAACCACCTCGTTCAGATCGACAATGCGCGGCCGGACGGTCTGAACGCGGCCGAAGGCCAGCAGTTGGACGGTGAGGCGCGCGGCGCGGTCGGCGGCCTTGAGCACCTCCTCGATCTCGCCGCGGAGCGGGCCGCCGGGGGGAAGGTCCTCGAGCACCAGGTGGGCGTAGCCGGTGATGACGGCCAGCAGGTTATTGAAGTTGTGCGCGACGCCGGCGGCAAGGCGGCTGACGGCGTCGAGCTTGGAGGATTCGCGGAGCTGCCTTTCGAGCTGCTTGCGCCGGCCGGCGTCGGCGATCATGCAGATGAAACCCGAGATCTGGCCCGAGGCCGCGTGCTGCGGCGCCACCCACACCTCGGCGTCAAACGCCGCGCCGTTCCTGCGGTGAAGCGTGCATTCGAAGCCGTGCACCGGCTGTCCGGCGCGCGCGCGGGCGCGCCAGGACTCGGGGGTTTCGTCTCCAGCGAACGGCAGCGGCCGGCCCTGCACTTCGCGTTCGCTCCACCCGAGCGTGTTTTCCGCCGCGCGGTTCCACGAAGCGACGGTCCCATCGGCCGACATGCCAACGATCGCCACCGGCGACGTGTCGAAAATGGCTTTCAGGGTTTGGTGCGCCTGCCGGAGACTTTCGGCGGCCTGCCTGCGATCGGCAATCTCGGTTTCGAGCCGGCGATTGGCCTCGGCGAGCGCGCGGCTGTCGGCGCGGGCGCGTGCGGCGAGCCTTACTGCGAGCGTCACCAGGATCGAGAACAGCGTACCGGCCGCCAGGACGAGCGCGGGGAAGATCGAGCGCACGTCGGCGAGCGATTGCGGGGCCGGCCACACGCGCAGCGTCCACGGCACGCCGTAGATGTCGAGCACTCTTTGGGCGGCAGCCGCCGGCATGTCCGGTGCGCCGCGCGGCAGGCGAAAGATCTCCTGCTTTCCTTCGGTCACCGACAGGACGTAGCCCGCCGGAAGTGTATGTCTGGCGAGGGCTTCGAGCAGTTCGGACACGCGGAACGAACCGACGACGAAGCCCTCGATTCCGGAGGAGCCCACGACCGGCGCGGAGACCTTGACCCCGCGGCCGCCGCGGGCCAGGCTGTAGGAGGGAGTGGCGCGGACAGCACGCTCCGTGCGTTGCGCATCATACGGCTCGATCCACTCGAGCGACCCGTACTCGGCGTAGGCCGACATGAACAGCGACGCTTCGTCGTCAAACTCGGCGCGCGGCGTGCCGGGACGCTTCGCCAGGCGCATCGCCAGCCGCTCGATGGGGCGCACGCGCAGAGCGATCTCCAATGCCAGGCCGCGGGTTACGCCCTCGGCGGCGATCGCGGTGGTTCGCTCGATGTTCTCCCGTTCGCGCGCGGCCAGCGCGCGGTACGCGCTGAGAGTCAACAATAGCATCGCCAGCGCGACGAGTACGGTTTCGTTCCGTGCGGCGTGTAGGAAAGCCTGCCACATCGCGGCCTGCGTCGCTTGGGAGTATACAACGGCAAATAGGGCTCAGGCAGGTCAGACCCCTCGGCGGTTGCCGTAGAGATCGACGTGAAGACGAGGGCTGAAGCGCATTCCCTCGCGCTTGGCGATTTCGACGAGCCAGAGGCTGCGGTCGCGGAGGGAGGCTGGATCGCAGCCCTCGGGCATCAAAATAACCTTTTCCCGGGCGGCTCCGGTGAGCTCCACGATGGTGTGGATCTCGGCGAGGTCTTCCGGGCGGGCAACTACGAATTTGAGCTGGTATTCGTAATCCGACACGAGGCGTTTGAGCACGTCGGGCTGGATGCGGAGGCGATCGTGCCGCGCCGCCCAGCGGCCGCCTTCGCGCTCGACGGGCGTCGAGTTGGCGAGCTTCGGGCTGATGCTCATCAGGTCGCAGGCCGCGGGGTGGAAGACCGTTCCCGCGGTCTCGATGGTGATGTGCAGCCCGGCGTCCCGCAGTTGTCCGGTGAGTTCGACCAGGCCGGGGGCGATCATAGGCTCTCCCCCGGTGACGACCACGTGCCGGGCCGGGTAGCGGCGCACTTCCTCGAGGATTGTGTCGAGCGAGCGCTCCTCGCCTTCGGGCGCCCAGGAGGTATAGGGCGTGTCGCACCAGACGCAGCGCAGGTTGCAGCCGCTGGTGCGCACGAAGACCGAGGGCGTCCCGATCAGGATGCCCTCGCCTTGCACGGAATAGAAGATCTCGGAGATTTTCACGCGCGGGTTACGAGCGGGTCGGCGACGCCCGCCTCCTCGAAGCCCTTGGCGCGGAGCAGGCAGGAATCGCAGGCGCCGCAGGGGCGGCCGAGCGCGCCGGGATCGTAGCAGCTCCAGGTGAGCGCGAAATCGAGACCCAAGTCGCGGCCGAGCTTCACGATTTCCGCTTTCGAGAGGCGAATGAGGGGTGTGTGGACCTGCACACGCGCCCGCCCCTCGACTGAGGCTTTCGTCGCCAGGTTCGCCATGCGCTCGAAGGCTTCGATGTATTCCGGGCGGCAGTCGGGGTAGCCAGAGTAGTCGATCGCGTTGACCCCGAGAAAAATGTCCTGGGAGCCGAGCGTTTCGGCCCAGGCGAGCGCGCAGGAAAGGAAGATGGTGTTGCGGGCGGGCACGTAGGTCACGGGGATTCCCTGCCCCATCTCCTCAAGGCCGCGGTCCTTGGGCACGGCGATCTCGTCCGTAAGGGCGGAGCCTCCGAAGGCGCGGAGATCGATCTTCAGCGTGACGTGCCGGGCGGCTCCGAGCGCCGCGGCGACGCGCGCCGCCGCTTCGAGTTCCAGACGGTGGCGCTGGCCGTAGTCGAACGAGAGCGCGTAGCACTCGAAGCCTTCGCGGCGGGCGCAGGCGAGGACGGTCGAGGAGTCGAGCCCTCCGCTGAGCAGGCAGACGGCGCGGCTCACGGGCGCAACCTCAGGCTCAGGAAAAATCCTGCGATCGGAAACACCGTAAGCGCGCCGAGCGCGCGGTGCATGGTGAACAGGTCCGACGCCCAGCCGGTGAGCGGGATGAAGACGAGGCCCGCCATGCCCCAGGCGAAACCCATCATGAGAGCCGAGATGGTGCCGGCCTGCGAGGGCACCAGTTCCTGCGCCATGACGACGTTCACCGGGATGGTGAACAGCAGGATCAGGCCGCCGATCCAGAGGCCTGCGATCGAGACCCAGCCGCTCGCAAGGAAAAACAGCGCGAGGAACGGAGCCGAGCCGATCATCGAGACGGCGATGACGCGCTTGCCGCCGAAGCGGTCCGCCAGGTGGCCGCCCAGGAAACCGCCGAGCGCACCGAAAGTGAGATAGCCCGTGAGCGTGTAGCTCGCCATGCCCAAGCCGAAGCCGCGCTCGCGCGAGAGATACAGCGGGATGAATTGCGCGAACGTGATCTGAACGATCGAGCGGATGAAGACCAGCATGTAGAGGATGGTGAGCGGCCGCCAGACCGCGCGCAAAGCGGCCCAGTCGAAGCCGGCGCCGGCTTTCCTGCAGTGCACGGCGGGCGCGGGAAGCAGCGCGAGCATGAATCCGCTGATGAGGAGGCCCGGAATGGCGGCCCACCAGGTGCGCCCAAGGCCGAGGTTCCCGGCGACCAATGAGAAGTACGTCGGGCCGAGCGCGTAGCCGAGCGTTCCGGCGCTGACGAAAATCGCCATGGCCTGCCCGCGGTGCCGGCCCATGCCGGCCGTCGATTGCGCGGTGGCGGGAGGATGAAACGCCGCAATGCCCGCCCCGCCCCCGGCGATCATGAGGAGCAGCCATCCGTAGCTGGGGGCGAGGCCGAGCGAGGAGATGAGCAGGCCCGCGAGCGCCGGGCCGAGCGCCGCGAACATCCGCGTGTGATAGCGATCCGAGAGGTAGCCGTAGACGGGCTGCATCACGGAAGACGACCAGACCATGACGCCGCCGAGCACGCCGGCGCTGGCGAGCGACATTCCGTATTGCTTCACCAGCAGCGGCTGCAACGCGCCGAGCGCGCCCGAGTACAGATCGGCCAGCATGTGCCCGAGCGAGAGCAGCACGAGCGCGAGCGCGCCGTTCCGGACGCCGGCGGGGACAGCAACGGTTTGTTCGGCAACAGGCATGAGCGGGAACTTCCTATTATAGGTCCGTACGTGCGCATCGCCTTCCTTACTTCGACGCCGCTCGATTTCGCGCGCGGCAGCGGCACTTTTGCGGGCATTTCGACGCTGGCGCGCGGCGTGGAGGCGCTCGGAGCGGAAGTCGAATTCTTCACGCCGCGGACCAGGATGCCGGTGTACACGCTCGAGCGCCTGTGGTTCAACCGCGGGCTCCGGGGCGCGGATTTTTCACGCTTCGACGCGGTGGTGGGGTTCGACATGGACGGGTATCTGGTGGCGGGCCGGCATGGCCGCCGCCACGTCGCGTCGATCAAGGGCGTGATCGCCGACGAGATGCGGTTCGAGCGCGGGATCACACGTCGGCTGATGGGCATCCAGGCGGCGTGCGAGCGGCGGCACGTCGCGCGCGCGGACCTGGTCATGACGACGAGCCGGTACGCGGCGGAGCGCATCCGCGAACTCTACCGGCTCGGCAAGACGCCGGCGGTGGTGCCGGAATCGATCGACCTGGCAGGGTGGCGCGAGTTGTTCCGGAGCAACCCGGCGGCGCCCGATCCGGCGAAATTCACGGTGCTTTCGGTGTGCCGGTTCTACCGGCGCAAACGGCTGGACGTGCTGCTCGGCGCGGCGGCGCGGCTGCGGGCGCGAATGCCGAATCTCGAGGTGCGGATCGTGGGCGGCGGACCGGAAGAAGGCCGGCTGCTGAGCCTGTGGCGCTCGCTGCGGCTCGAGGGCACGGTGCGGTGGCTCGGAGACATCCCGCAGGCGGCGCTCGCGCGCGAATATCAGGCCTGCGATGTGTTCTGCCTGCCAAGCGTGCAGGAGGGTTTCGGGATCGTGTTCCTGGAAGCGATGGCGGCGGGGAAGGCTGTAGTCGCGGCGCGCGCCGCGGCGGTTCCCGAAGTGGTGGCTCACGGGGAGACAGGGCTGCTGGCCGAACCCGAGAACGAAGAGGCGCTGGCGGAGGCGCTCGCGCGGGCGGCGAGAGACCGCGGCGCGCTCGGCGAGGCCGGGCGGCGCGCCGTGGAGCAGTACGACGCGCGGCGAGTGGCTGAGGTGTTTTGGGGGGAGGTTTGGCCCGGACGCCCATCCTCGACCTAGAGCAAGCCCCGCCCACGCGGCCGCGGCCGTGGCTCCCCAGGCTTATTGGGTTCGCCGCCGGAATCGCCGCCGGAGTGCTTCTGGCCCTTGCAGACCCGCCATTTCATGGGCTGCTGTTTATCCCCTGTTTTTACCTTGCGGTAACGGCTCATGAACTCGGCCATCTCGCCGCAGGCAAGCTGGCTGGATTGGATACGGGCGGCATTTCGGTGGGCGGATTCGTGGTGCTCCGCTCCGGCAGGAACTGGACATTCCGGTTTGACCGGAGCCTGTGGGCCGGCGGGTTCGTCAAGCCGCTGACGAAGGGCGCCGGGGCCGATCCATCGCGGCACGTCTGGTTCGTGGCGGGCGGTCCTGGAGCGAGCGTTCTGCTTACCGCGTTTGCCGGCTGGATGTGGGTGAGTCATCCGACGTCGCTATTCGTCCTGGGCCTTTCGGTCATCCCGTTTTCCTCGGGCCTGAACAAGTCGGACGGTGCGCGGCTGTGGCAGTTATGGCGGCAACCGGAACGGGCGCGATCCTTGATCGCGGGGCTGGCGCTGCAAACGGAAGAGGCGAAGGGAGTGCGCCCTCGCGAGTGGAATCCGCAAACGTTCGAACAGTTCCTCGAGGCCGATGCCTCCGCGAGCGATTACGCGTAATGCCAATTGATGGCCTACTTCCGCCGGCTCGACCAGGGGCGTGAGGAGGAGGCGCTGTCACACCTCGAAAACGCGCTCGCGAGATCTGCGCGCGTGGGGCGCGTCTGGCAGCATGTGCTGTATCTGGAGGCGGCATCGGCGAGCGCGTGTCTTCGAAAACAAGGCGCCCAGGCGCGTACCTGGCTCGATGCGCGCGCGCGGCCTGGTTCCCAGGCCGCTCGCGCCGCGCACGTTCACCAATGCCACCGGCGACCACCTGCGCACGGATGGGGCTGTGGCGGTGCTAATTCTGGCGGGTCAGGTTGATGCCGCCGTTGACCGTCGAGAGCTTCACGTCGGCGGCGCCGCTGCCGATCGAAGTTTCGACACTCGCCCCGGGGCCGAAGCCGGCGCGGCGCACGGGCAGGTCGAAATCGCTCGTGATGCCTCCGCTCACCGTGCTGGCGGTGAGGCGCATGCCCGCGTCTTTCGGTAGGCCGAGCTGAATTCCGCCGTTCACCGAGTGCAGCTGGATGCGGTGGGCGGTGAGGCGGTCGAAGGCGGCCTCGACGCGGCCGTTCACGGCGTTGGCTTCGACATCTCCCTCCGCGCGCCGCACTTCGACCTTTCCGTTGACTGAGTTGGCGCGCACGTTACCGGCGACGCCGTCGATCGAGACCGAGCCGTTCACCGAATCAATGCGATCGAGCGAGGCGCCGCGCGGCACGGTGATCGTGTAATCCACCGAGGCCGAGTGATCGCGGCGGTTGTTTTCCGGGTATTTGGTGCGGATGTCCACCGAGCCGGGCTGGGCGTCGACGACGATCCGGGCTTCATCGAGCTCCTGTTGGGAGCGGCCGCGCTTGACGGCATCCACCTTCACTTCATTGCGGTCCCAGGCGGTGACGTTGATGTAGCCGTTGATATTGGCGATGCTGACGCGGCCCGATGCGGCCAACGGATAGGTCTGGTGGAACTCGGCGCGCAGGTCTTCTCCGGCCGAGGCCGTTGCCAGGCAGGCGGCGAGCAGGAACGAGAACAGAGCGGGGCGTTTGAACATGGATCATACCTCCACAGCTACTGACGCGCGGGCAGGGGTTCTGTAACGGGGGCGGGGGCGGGCACGTCCATTGCTGTGGGAAAGAGCCACTCGGTGCGACGGTGGCAGATTTGGACCGGCGTCCAAGCGGGTGGCCGGTCCGGTTGGCCGCGGTTCGCATTTTCGGATCGCGGCCTTTTTTTCATTCACAGGGTTGGAGCGAAAAGAACTGCCGTGTTTGCAATCGCACAGAGGGGCCGGGACTGCGCGCGCCTGGAGGGGCCGGCAATAATCGGCGGAAGATGATGGAAATCGCTCCGAGAGACCTTAAGCGAATGATGGAGGCAGGAGAGCGCGTGCAGCTCATCGACGTGCGGGAGCCGCACGAGTACGCGCTGTGCCGGATCGAAGGCGCCGAGCTGTTTCCGTTGCGCTCGATTCCGCACTCGGTCGAGGCGCTCAGGCAGAGAGCCGCCGCCGGGCCGCTGGTGCTTTACTGCCACCACGGGGTGCGCAGCCTGCAAGCGGTGGCGTGGCTGCGGCGCCAGGGGGTTGCGGAGTGCAGGAGCCTCGAAGGCGGCATCGACCTTTGGAGCACGGAGGTGGATGCGTCGGTGAAACGATATTAGGCAGTTGCGGCCGGACCGCCGCTGTCGAGTTCCCGGCTCACCAGCGTGAGGAGATCCTGCACGGAGAAGGGCTTCGAGAGCCAGGAGCGCACGGGACTGCCGGAGCGCTCGAACTCGGCGGCGCGGGCGCTCACGACGATCACGCGCACGTCCGGATCGATGGAGCGAAGGCGCTCGATCGCTTCAAGGCCGTCCATAACGGGCATCTGCAAGTCGGTGATGACCAGGTCGATCGCGCCATGGGTGCCGTAGATCTGAACGGCTTCGAGGCCGTTGCGGGCCTCGACGGTCTTGAACCCTCTCGACGCCAGCGCGCTCACGATCAACTTCCGTATAGAAGCTTCGTCGTCGGCGACGAGGATCGTCTTGCGTTCCTGGCTCATGGACGCTTGCGGCGGCTGTGCAGATCGATCAATATGGCGAGGGCGAGCAGCGCGGCGACCACGCTGGCAACGAGTGAAATCCAATCGAGATTCGGGTTCGAGCCGGGATCGAGGAGATCCAGGGTTTCGGCGGCGGCGTCCAGGAGGCAGACGCAGGCCAACAGCGCATAAAACCAGCGGCTGTAGATGAAGCGGCGGAACCGGTCCACCCTGAAGGATACGCCGCTGGCGGGCTGAAGGTTACTGTTCGCGTTTGAGCAACTCGCGGACCAGGGGGGCGGGGTCGCCGTCGAGATCGGCGGGCTGGCTGCTCAGTTCCGTTGTGATTTCGAGGAACGCTGCCACGACGCCGGTTGCCGTGGGCCGCAGCTCGAGCTTGCGGCCGCGGGCTTCGAGCCGGAGCGTGGAGCCGAGCCAGGCTATGTTCACTTTGGTGCGCGCGGCGTGGCCCTGGAGGGCCGCCTCGTTCAGCAGCCTTCCGGTGAAGGGGCCCGTCCTCAGGCGCTCGGCGTGGGGGGCGGCGGCGAGCGCTTCGAGGCGCTCGGATTCGCGGCGGGCGCGGTCGCGCTCGTTTCCGGCCGTGGCTTCCTCGCGGCCTTCCATGGCCTTCAGGTTGTTCTCGAGATCGTCCAGGAACCCCATGAAAGCTATCTCTCGTTCGCCTTCAGGATCTTCTTTCTCAGGCGGATCGATTGCGGCGTCACCTCGACGTATTCGTCGTCGCGGATGAATTCGATGGCCGCTTCGAGATTCAGGATGCGCGGGGGCACCAGGCGAATGGCTTCGTCGGCGGTCGAGGCACGCATGTTGGTGAGCTTCTTTTCCTTGACGATATTGACGTCGATGTCGGCGTCCTTGGCGTTCTCGCCGACGATCATGCCCTGGTAGACCTCCGTCCCCGGGGTGACGAAAATCTCGCCGCGCTCCTGGAGGTTGAAGATGGCGTAGCCCGTGGCGCGGCCGGGGCGGTCGGCGACGAGCGAGCCGGTGGGGCGCGTTGCGATCGTCCCCTGCCACTCTATGTAGCCGTGGAACAGCGAGTTCATGACAGCGGTGCCGCGCGTGTCGGTGAGCATCTCGGAGCGCAAGCCGATCAGGCCGCGCGAGGGCACGAGAAACTCGATGCGCACGCGGCCGGATCCGTGGTTGATCATGCGCTCCATCTTGCCCTTGCGCTCGCCGAGCTTCTCGATGACGACGCCTATGAATTGCTCGGGGCAATCGATAACGAGCAGCTCGAGCGGCTCCTGCACCACGCCATCCACCGTGCGGGTGAGGATCTCGGGCTTGCCCACCATCAACTCGTAGCCTTCGCGGCGCATCATCTCGATGAGGATCGCGAGCTGGAGCTCGCCCCGGCCCATCACCTTGAAAGCGTCCGGCCCGCCCGCTTCTTCCACGCGGATCGAGACGTTCGTGAGCAGCTCTTTGTCGAGCCGTTCGCGCAGGTGGCGCGAGGTGACGAACGCGCCTTCCCGGCCCGAGAACGGCGACGTGTTCACCGTGAACGTCATCGCGATGGTCGGCTCGTCGATGTGAACCCGCGGCAGCGGCGCGGGCGTGTCCGGATGCGTTATGGTTTCGCCGATCGTGATGCCTTCGACGCCGGCGATGGCGAGCACCGCGCCGGGCGGAGCCACGGATTCCTCCACCCGCCTGAGTCCTTCGAACGAGTACAGCTTGGTGATGCGTGTGCGCTGGAGAGAGCCGTCCAGCTTGGCGATGCCGACTTCGTCGCCGAGCCGGAGCGTACCCGAAAACACGCGCCCGATGGCGAGGCGGCCTAGGTAGTCGCTGTAGTCGAGGTTCGCGACCAGCAGTTGCAGCGCGGCCTCGCAATCGCCCGCGGGCGCCGGAATGTGGGCCAGGATCGCTTCGAACAGCGGCTGCAAGTTCTCCGACGGATCGTCGAGCGACGCCTTCGCGACACCCTCTTTGGCGTTGGTGTAGATGATGGGGAATTCGAGCTGGTCTTCGCCGGCATCGAGATCGATGAACAGGTCGTAGATTTCGTTGAGCACCTCCTGGATGCGCGCGTCGGGCCGGTCGATCTTGTTGATGACGACGATCTGCGGCAGCTTGGCCTCAAGGGCCTTCATAAGAACATAGCGGGTCTGCGGAAGGGGGCCTTCGCTCGCGTCCACCAGCAGCATGACGCCATCGACGAGTTTGAGCGCGCGCTCGACCTCACCGCCGAAATCGCTGTGGCCGGGCGTATCGACAATGTTGATCTTGACGCCGTGGTAGCGCACGCCGGTGGTCTTGGCCAGGATCGTGATGCCGCGTTCGCGCTCGAGGTCGTTGGAATCCATGACGCGTTCGACGACGGCCTCGTTGTCACGGAAAATTCCGCTCTGCCGCAGCATGGCGTCCACGAGAGTTGTCTTGCCGTGATCGACGTGCGCGATGATGGCAATGTTTCGGATTGCAGGGGTACTCACTTTATCTATGGTTGCACAGGAGAAGGAAGGGCGAAGCCAGAAAGCTGAAATTGGGAATCGAGAAGGCTGCCTTCGGCGGCGGGTTCCTTCTAGCTTCTGTTCTCGATGAGCTGACGAATTTTCGCGCTCAGCACGTCGGAGGTGAAAGGCTTTTGCACGAAGTTATCGGCGTTGATATCCAGGCCCCGGCCGGCTATGGAGACGTCGGGGTAGCCGGAGATGAACAGGACAGGAAGGCCGGGGCGGATGGTTGCCGCTCTGGTGGCCATTTCGGGGCCGGTCATGTTCGGCATCACGACGTCGGTGAGAAGAAGGTGGATGGCCAGGGACTGGTCGGAGAGAATGTCGAGCGCCCGGCAGCCTTCGGGCGCCTGGAGCACGTGGTAGCCGAGGCCGGTGAGTAGTTGGGAGACCAGCTCGCGGACGTCGGGTTCGTCTTCGACAAGCAGAATGGTCTCGCCCCGGGCGGTGCGCTGCGCGACTCCGCGGGTGCGCTTTTCGGCGAGCTTTTCGCCGAAAGCGGCGGGCAGATACAGATCGAACCTGGTTCCCTTGCCCGGTTCGCTCTCGACCACGACTTCGCCTCCGCATTGCTTGACGATGCCGTAGACAGTCGAGAGGCCGAGGCCTGTGCCCTGCCCTTTGGGCTTGGTCGTAAAGAAGGGCTCAAACAGGTGGCTCTGCACTTCGCTCGACATGCCGATGCCGGTGTCGCCCACCGAGAGCAGCACGTAGCCGCCTCTTGGAACTCCGGAGCCGTTGAGGCCGCCCTGAATCGAGACGTTGGCGGTCTCGATGGTGAGCTTTCCGCCGTTCGGCATCGCGTCTCTGGCGTTCACCACCAGGTTCATGATGACCTGCTGGATCTGGCCCGGGTCCACGCGCACGAGCCTGAGGTTCTGCCCGGCCACGATTTCGAAAACGATATCTTCGCCGATGATGCGCCGCACCATGTCTCCGGTTTCGGCGACGAGCTGGTTGAGGTCGAGCACGTGCGGCTGCACGACCTGCTTGCGGCTGAAGGTCAGCAACTGGCTGGTGAGTTTCGCGGCGCGCTCGCCCGCTTCGTTGATGCTGTCGATTCCCTGGCGCAGTGGGCCGTCCGGGAGCGATTCGAGCAGCATGTCGCCGTAAGCCAGGATGATCGTCAGCAGATTATTGAAGTCGTGCGCGATGCCGCCCGCCAGCCGTCCGACGGCTTCCATCTTCTGGGCCTGCCGCAACTGCTCGTCCACGCGCTTGCGCTCGGTGACGTCGGCGAGGACGACGGCAAACTGGCCGTTGCCGAGCGAGAAAGCAGAGACGCTCAGGTGCCGGTTGAGCGGCCCGAAGAACGTCTCGAAGGACGCGGGCTGTCCGGTAGCCACCACGCGCGAATAGTGATCGAGAAAGGGCGCCACGCCGGTGCCGTAGATCTCCGAGCCAAGCCGGCCGATAACGGCTTCGCGCCTGAGGCCGGTGTGGCTCGAGAACGCGGGGTTGACGTCGGTGATCCGGTAATCGATCACCGTGCCCTGCGCGCCGTAGACCGCGTCGTGGATGGCGACGCCCTCGCGCATGTTCTCGAACAGCGAGCGGTACTTCGATTCGCTGGTGCGGAGCTGCTGCTCCATGCGGTAGCGGTCGGTGGCATCGCGGATGATGGAGATCAGGACGCGCTCGCCATCCACCTCGGTGGCCTGCGCGTTCACTTCGACCGCGAAGCGCGTGCCGTCCTTGCGCACGTGCAGGGTCTCGAACAGAATGCCGGCCTTCCAGGCGCGTTCGAGATCGGCGCGGATGCCGGCGCGGCGCTCGGGCGGGCGCAGGTCGCGCAGCGTGAGCTTCAGGATCTCGGCCCGCTTGTAGCCGTACATCTTTTCGGCGGCGCTGTTGGCTTCGAGGATTTCGCCCTTCGGGCCCACCAGTAAGATCGCGTCGCGCGCGTTTTCCGAGAGCAGTTCGTGGCGCCGGAGCGCGTTCTCGGCGAGCTTGTGCGCGGTGATGTCGGTGCAGCTTCCGATGTGGCCCTGGTAGCGGCCCGCGGCGTCGAACATCGGGTTGGCGCGGTCGATGACCCAGCGGTACTGGCCGTCGTGGCGCCTGAGGCGGTATTCGGTCTCGAAAAACTGCTGCGTGCGGACTGCTGTCTGGAACACCTCGAGACAGGACGCGAGATCGTCGGGATGAACGTTGCGTATCCAGCCGTCGCCCAGTTCCTCGTCGAGCGTGCGGCCGGTGAAGCGCAGCCATCCACGGTTCAAGTAATCACACTTGCCGTCCGGCCCGGAGCGCCAAATCAGGGTTGGCAGCTCATCCAGGTGGGCGAGCGAGTGATCGATCGCTCGAACCAATACCGTGGCGATGCGGTCAGTCCTTGGCAATTTGATACAGAGTATCACATCGCCTTGTCGCGATTTACTTGAAAGTTAGGTGACTTACATATAAGTCGTACTAGTAATACGGGGGTCTAAGTACTGGGATTTACGTCCCAGGGAGATAGTATCGAAAGGAATTAACCCACATTGGGGGTGGAAGCAGATTACAAATGCGGGGAGAGTCATCAGCCAGCAGGGGCCGATGACCCGTAAAAACTCATCGCCCGCAACATTTCTTATACTTCTTGCCGCTGCCGCAGGGGCAGGGGTCATTGCGTCCTGTCCTGGCGGGAGCGGCAGCGGGAGCGGGTTCGGATTCGCCTTCTTCGGCGGAGTCCCAGGATTCACCGGTTACGAAGATCGCGTCGTATTCGTTCGATTCGAGGCGGTCGTCGAGCGCGCGGCCGACGATCATGGCTTCGTCGTCGTTGAAGCCGCCGGCGAGGTCTTCGATTTTGCGAAAGAGCTTGCGCATGCGCGAGGGCGTGGTGGGGGAGGGCGCGGCGAGCGCGTAGGCGTAGAGCGACGACTCGCGCAGGTCCTCGTCTTCAAAGAGGCTTTCCAGCCTGCCGAGCTGCGAGACGACTCCGAGGATGCCGATCGCGGTGACCGCCTGGCGGCGGACCTCGAGGTCCGGGTCGTCGAGCGCTTTAACGGCGTTCGTCTCGAAGGCGCGGTCGCCCGAGTGCCACATGGCTTTGAGCGCCTGGGCTCGGGTTTCGGGGTTCCGGTAGAACTCGCGCATCAAGTCGAGCAGCTTTTCGTCGCCGTGATGCGCTTCGTGCGCGAGGGCAACGAGCGCGGCGGCACGTTCTTCAGGGGGCGGGGCGGTGTCGGCGAGCCGGGCCCGCAGCGCCTGCTCGATCTCGGGCGGCTCATGAATGCCTTCGAGCGCTTCCCAGGCGCAGGCGCGGACGTGCGGGTCGGGATCGCTCTGCGCCGTTTCGAAGATGGTGCGAACGATAGGCGGCGGCGTCTCGTCGAAGCCGAGCATGCGGATGGCGCGCGCGCGGTAATCGGCGACGGGACTTTTCAGGAATTCGAGAAGCTCGGAGTTTTCGAAGGCCGCAAAGTAGGGCGCGTCTTCATCGGGAAATTCGGGGAAGATATCGAAGGGCTCGGGCTTCGTTTCGTCCGGATGAGAGAGGTCTTCGATCGCGGAGGCGAGTTCCTGTTTGAGGCGTTCATCCTCGCCGGCGGCGGCGAGCGCCTTTTCGAGATCGGGTTTCGCGGCGGGGTCTCCGTAGAGGCCGAGCATGATGGCGGCGTCGCCGGGATCCTCCGCGAGGCGGGCGGTGAGGAGTCCGAGAATGCGCGGATCGTGGACTCCGAGTGCGGCGAGCGCGAAGGCAACGTCATCGGCTTTGCCGCTCTCCTGGTAGAGCGCGAGCAGCGTTTCGACGGACTCCGCCCCGAGATCGACGAACGCTTCGGTGAGCTCGTCGGGAAAAGAAAACTCGTTCACGCGCGCGGCTTCGGCGAAGAGCGGAAGCGCCGCGGGTGTTCGCAGATGCCGTGCCAGGTTGAGCACGACGGCATCCATCTCTACGCGGTCTTCCTCGCGCGGCTCCTTGAGGAACTCGATGTACTCCGGCAGCGCGGCCTCGCCGTGAGAGAACACGGCGCGCAGGAAACGGTGGTCGAGCGGCACATAGCCGCGCGCGGCTTCGCGGAGCAGATCCAGTGTGGATGCGCTCGAATACTGTTCGGGGTCGAGGATCATGATGTATGCTACCTAATCAATGTCAAAAGTATCGCGCAAGCCCTGGATGCTCTACGGCGTCATCCTGGTCGTCTGGAGTGCGGGCGGGCTCACCGTTCTGGCAGCGGCCCCTGCGTTCGTTCACGCGGCCGTGGCGAAGTATCGCACGACCTTTGCAACGCGATCCATAATCAACGGCTATCTCCGCGATCATTCCCAGCGGAAATTGCAGATCGGCGCCGGAGGCAACAACATGACGGGGTGGCTGAACACCGACATCGAGCCCGAGGACGGCCAGGCGTACCTCGATGCAACCGCGCGATTCCCGCTTCCCGACCGCTCGTTCAACTACATCTACAGCGAACATGTGATTGAGCACCTCGGCTACGATGGTGCGCTTACTATGCTTCGGGAATGCCATCGCGTGCTCGCTCCCGGGGGCAGGCTTCGCGTGGCGACTCCGAACCTGCTGAAATTCGTCGCATTGTTCCAGGAAGGCCGTTCCGAAGAGGCGCAGCGGTATATTCCGGAAAAGCTCAGAGTGCACCAATGGCCCCAGACAGCCAGCCCCGAGTGCCTCATTCTCAATCTCCAGCTCAGAAGTTGGGGGCACCAGTTCGTGTTCGACCCCAAAACGCTCTCTGACCTCCTGTCTCATGCCGGATTCGACAAGGTCGCCGAAGTCCGCTGCGGCGAAAGCGGCGATGCGGCACTGCGAGGGCTGGAAGAGCGGCAAAGGACGGGGTTTCGCAACATAAACGGTTACGAGACGATGGTTTTCGAGGCCGTCCGGAACTGACCGAACGGGGCAGGCGCCGGGCCTGCCCCGCTTCGAGACTACGCTTCTTCGCGGACGACGTTCACGGTGATTTCCACCGTAACGTCGCGGTGCAGACGCACGGGCACTTTGTGCTCGCCGAGCTGCCGGATGGGTTCTTCGAGTTGGATTTTGCGGCGCTCGATGTTGTACTTCTGGGCTTCGAGGGCTTCGGCGATGTCCTTGGCGGTGACGGAGCCGAACAACTGGTCCTGCTCGCCGGCTTTCTGCGCGATCGTGACGACCACGTTAGCCATCATCGTGCCGAGCTCTTCGGCGGCGGCCTTCTCCTTGGCTTCCTTGCGGAGATGGGCCTGGCGTTCCTGCTCGACGATCTTCTTGTTGGCTTCGGTCGCCTGAACGGCGAGGCGCCGGGGCAGCAGGAAATTGCGCGCGTAGCCGTCGGCTACCTTGACTACCTGGCCGCGAACGCCCAGTTTCTCGACGTCTTCCCTGAGAATGAGTTCCATATAGGCTTCCTCCTTCGCGTCCCGGTTAGATCTTCGGGCTGTAAGGCAGCAGCGCGATGCTGCGCGCCTGCTTGATGGCTTCGCTCAGCCGTTTCTGGTGCGGCGCGCACACGCCCGACAGGCGCCGAGGCACGATCTTGCCGCGCTCGGTGACGAACGAGTTGAGCATGCGCACGTCTTTGTAGTTGATGTCGTCGACCTTTTCGACGCAGAACCGGCAGACTTTCTTGCGCCGGAAATACTGTTTCTTGGTGACAACCGCTTTGTCGGTCCCGGTGGGCTGCTGCGAACCGGGAACGGGCCTTCCGCCTCTGGTCTCCGCCATGTCTTATGCCTCCTTCTCGGCGGACTCGGCCGCCACGGGCTGTGCAGGGGTGGGAGCGGCGGGCTCGGCCGGAGCGGCGGGCCGCACGGTTGCCGCCACCGATGGGGCCGGAGCGGGCTTGCGCTTGGCGCGCTTCTCGCGCTCTTTCCTGCGCTTCTCGATCTTCTTCAGCCGCTCGTCGATCCGGACGGTCAGGGACTTCAGGACCATGTCGGAGACGCGGAGGCGGCGCTCGACTTCCTTAATGGTGTCCGGGCCGCAGGTCACTTGCAGCAGGACGTAGAAGCCTTCATCGCGCTTACCCACGCGATACGCCAGCTTCCGTACACCCCACTTGTCGGCTTTATCCACGGTGCCGCCGCCGGAGACGACGATCTGCTTCATCTGTTCGATGAACTGATCGATCTCTTCCTCGGGGGCGTCCGGCCTCGCGATAAACAGTTCTTCGTAAATCCTCATTCGTCCTCGTTTTCACCTTGGGCGCGACGATTAAACCTCGTCATGGCCTTTTCGGCGCCTTCGGAGATTATGGAAGCGACTGCCTGAACCGCATAGTCCAGAAAGCCGTCCAGTTCCTTCAGTTGCTCGCGCCGCAGCGGCTTGAGCAAATACGCGGGAGTCGCTCGCTTGACGCCGCCGGGGTCGATGCCCAGGCGGACGCGGGTAAACTCGCTCGTCCCGATACATCCGATGACGGACTCCATCCCGTGGTGCCCGCCCGCGGACCCGGCTTTCCGGATCCGCAATGCCGTCCACGGCAGGTCGTGATCGTCGTAGACCACCACCAGCCGCGCCGGCGTCAAATCGTTCTTTTCGAGCAGCGGCTTGACGGAAGCGCCGCTCAGGTTCATGTACGTTTGCGGCTTGGCGAGCAGGACCCGCTGCCCTTCGATCGTGGCCGGCCCGGCGAGCGCCCGGGATTCCTTGCGCGTCACACGCGCCCCGTAGCGCTCCGCCAGCCGGTCGATCACCATGAACCCGATGTTGTGCGGCGACAGCTCGTACTCGGGATCCGGGTTGCCGAGTCCGACCACGAGCCAGTCAAACATCCGCCCACCACAAAAGGGCTACTTCTTCTTGCCCTTCTCCTCGGCCGCGGCCTCCTCTTCCTTCTTGCCCTTCTTGATCACTTCCGGCTCGGAGCCAGTCGCGCCGGCCGGGGAAGCGGCTTCCGGCGTCGCAGCAGCCGGGGCTTCCTCTTCCTGCCGCAGCGCGACGACGTGCGCGATCACGTTATCGGGCGAACTCATGAGCTTCACCCCGGCGGCGAGCGGAATATCGCCCGCGCGGAGGCTCTGGCCGATCATGAGCTCGGTGACGTCGAGCGAGTAGCTTTCCGGAATGTCCTCGGGGAGGCACTCGACGGTGACCTCGCGCGTGACGATCTCGAGCAGGCCGTCCTGCTGCTTGACGCCCTTGGGCTCGCCGTGCGTGGTGACCGGCACCGAGACGACGATGCGCTTGGTCAGGTCGATGCGCTTGAGGTCCGCGTGCAGCAGCGTGTCCTTGAAAGGGTCGTACTGGTAATCGACGATCATGGCCGGCGTGACGCCGCTGCCCTCGATGCCGACGTTGAAGATGGTGTTGTGGCCGGACTTGCTGTGCAGAATCTTTTCCAGCTCTTTAGGGTTGACCGCCACGGCGACGGGCTCCTGGAAGGCGCCGTAGACGATGGCCGGGATCAAACCGCGCTGGCGCAGACGGCGTGCTGCGTTTTTGCCCCGCTGCGGACGCTGTTCGGCCGCAACAGTGATATCTTTACGCACTGAACAATCTCCTTAATCACCGGTTCGCAAGTCCGCCCTGGGGACGTGGGTTGCGTTGGCCGGCAAAATTCTTTTGGCGGACCAGGGGGGTCCGCCCTAAATAAATAACCTGCTGACGCTCGTTTCCTCGTGAATCGACTGGATAGCCCTCGCGAGCAGGGGCGCCACCGACAGCGTCCGGATCTTGCCTGACCGGCGCGCATCTTCGGCGAGCGGGATCGAGTTCGTCAGCACCACTTCCACAATTCCGGACTTCCCGATGCGTTCGAGCGCCGGGTTGGACAGCACGGCATGCGTGGCCGCCGCCCGTACGCTGCGGGCTCCGGCGGCCAGGAGCGCCTCGGCTCCTTTGACCAGCGTGCCCGCCGTGTCGATCAGGTCGTCGAACATCAAACAATCCTTACCTTCGACGTCGCCGATGATGTGCATAACCTCGGCGACGTTCACATCGTCGCGGCGCTTGTCGATGATGGCCAGAGGCGCAGTCATCCGCTTCGCCAGCGCCCGGGCCCGCTCGACGCCGCCCGCATCGGGGGAAACGACGATCGTTTCCGGCGTCTGAAGCGGCTTCAGGTATTCGATCATGACGGGCGTCGCAAACAGGTGGTCCACCGGAATGTCGAAGAACCCCTGGATTTGCGCGGCGTGAAGGTCCAGGGCCAAAATCCGGTCCGCTCCGGCCTTCTCGAGCAACTTGGCGACGAGTTTCGCCGAAATGGGGACGCGCGGCTTGTCCTTGCGGTCCTGCCTGGCGTACCCATAGTAGGGTAACACCGCTGTGATGCGGTCCGCTGAAGCGCGCTTGAGCGCGTCGATCATCAGCAGGAGCTCCATCAGGTTGCGGTCGACCGGCTTGCAGGTGGGCTGGACCACGAAAACGTCGGCGCCGCGAACGTTTTCCTGGATCTGAAGGTAGATCTCGCCGTCGGCGAAGTTCTTCACCGAAGCGGCGCCGAGCGGCAACTCGAGCACGTCGCAGATTTCCTGCGCCAGTGCCGGGTTCGCTTTACCGGTGAATACTTTGATGCGCTCGGAGTCCATCATGCGAATTGACTTTGGGGCGGCCATACGTTTTCCGCGGTGCCGAGCCGGCGCCGCCAGAGCGCACGGTAGGCTGCCCGCGTCACGAATCGAATGGGAAACACCTCTTCCTTTCCAAAAAACTTCCTTGCGCGTTCGGCCTGCTCGCGGGTTTCGAAGACACCGTACAGCGCGGAACCGCTGCCGCTGAGCATGGCCGGCCTTGCGCCGAGTTTTCCGAGCTGACGTTTGAGAGACCCAAGCCGCGGATGCTGGCGGAAAACGACTGTTTCAAAATCGTTGCCGGACAGTCGCGCGGATACCCCGTCATCCTCCCAAACAAAAGACTGGAAACTACTTATCATATTTTGTGGTGGTTCGGAAGTCAACCGGCGCGCGGCGGCCTCGCGGGCGGCGTCGAGATCGCGGTAGGCCTGAGGGGTCGAAACATGAATGCCGGGAGCGATGACGAGGCCGTACGCAGCGCGGCGGTCGGGCAGCGGATAGAGTTCGGTGCCGCGGCCGAGCGCGACGGCGGTTCCTCCGAGCAGGAAGAACGGGACGTCGCTGCCGAGGCACGCCGCGAGTTCCGACAGCGTGGCCAGCGCCAGCGCGCGGCCGGCGAGCGCAGGCAGCGCAAGCAGGACGGCGGCGGCGTCGCTCGAGCCTCCGCCCAGGCCGGCACCCATCGGGATGCGCTTGGTGAGCCGCATCTCGACGCGGCCCGTGCGGCGCATGGCGTCGAGCGCGAGTTGCGCGGCGCGCTCGACGAGGTTGCCGCCGGGGATATCCACGTTGCAGGCGACGGCGATGCTCGTGCGGCGGGCTGGCGTGAAAGCGATATGGAGCGTGTCGGCGAGCGAGACGGTCTGGAAAACGGTGCGCAGCTCGTGGTAGCCGTCCGGCCGCGTTCCGAGCACCTTCAGGGCAAGGTTGATTTTCGCGAGCGCGCGGACTCGGGCGCTACGGGCGTTGGGCATCACTTCTCGTACTTGATCAGCGAGAAGACGTCGTAGCCCGAGAGCTTCGCGGCGCCGTTCAGGTATAGCAGCTCGAGGACGAAGGCGACGCCGCACACGCGGCCTCCGACGTTCTCGACCAGTTTCGTCACCGCGCGGGCGGTGCCGCCGGTGGCGAGCACGTCATCAACGATCAGGACGTTCTGGCCGCTCACGATCGCGTCCTGGTGGATCTCGAGCTTGTCGGTTCCGTATTCGAGCTCGTACTCGATGGAGACGATTTCGGCGGGGAGCTTCTTCGGCTTGCGCACGGGGACGAAGCCGGTGCCGAGCGCGTAGGCGAGCGCCGGGCCGAAGATGAAGCCGCGGGCTTCGATGCCGAGCACGACGTCGATTCTCGCGTGCTGGTAATGCTCTTTCAGCGAATCGATGGTCAGCCGCAAGCCGGCCTTGTCCTTGAGCAGCGTCGTGATGTCGTAGAAGTTGATGCCGGGCTTGGGGAAGTTGGGGACTTCGCGGATCAGCTTCTTGAGATCGGGAACTACCAGCAGGTCGCTCATGAAAAGTACTCGATATGGAAACCACTGTACTCTAGCACCGCGGCTTCCCTTTCTTCAACGCCGCGGACGTCGGCTAGGCGCGGCCCCATGCGGAGGAGGCCGGCGAGCTCGGAGAGCTGGGCCTCGGTGCCGACGGCGTAGACCTCCACGCGGCCGTCTTCGAGGTTGCGCGTGTAGCCGGTGACGCCGAGCTCGCCGGCAGCGCGCTCGACGAAGTAGCGAAAACCGACGCCCTGCACGCGTCCCTGTATGTAATACGTGCGGGCGGTGCGGGGGCCGGATTTCCTGGGGTGGGACATAAACTTTTTATCGTAGCTCGCCGCGGCCGGAAGCTGGCTGACAACCCGCTGCGGGCCTGGCAATCCGCCCTACACAAACCTGCCATGCTGATAGCGGGGGCTCCATGGGGATGGCGGATGTCCTGCTCGGGCGGCCGCTGGCGTCGAGCGAAGAGCAAACTCAGCGGATCGGGCCGCTTCAGGGCATCCCCACGTTCGGGCTGGACGCGCTCGGCTCGGCGGCGTATGGGCCGGAGGCGGCGCTCACGGTCCTGCTTCCGCTGGGGGCGGCCGGGCTTGTCTACATACGCCCGCTGATCGCCGCTATCGTCATCCTGCTGGCGATCGTGTACTTCAGCTATCGCCAGACCATAGCGGCGTACCCAACGGGCGGAGGCTCCTATACGGTCGCCAGGTCGAACCTCGGACCTCGAGCCGGGCTGCTCTCGGCGGCGGCGCTCATGATCGATTACCTGCTCAACGTCGCGGTCGGGATTTCGGCCGGGGTCGGCGCGCTGGTTTCGGCGGTTCCCGCTCTACAGCCCTACACGCTCGCGCTGTGCCTGGCGATTCTCGCCACGATCACGCTGGTGAACCTGCGCGGGGTGCGCGAGCCGGGGCTGCTGTTCATGACCCCAACCTATCTGTTCGTGGCGTGCCTGTTGGGCGTGATCGCCGCCGGGGCGTACCAGACGCTGGCGGCGGGCGGGCACCCGCGCCCCGTGGTCGTGCCGCCGCGCCTGGGCGAGGCGCACGAGGCCGCCGGCACGTGGCTGCTGCTGAGGGCGTTCGCGAGCGGCTGCACGGCGATGACGGGCGTCGAGGCGGTGAGCAACGGCGTGCAGGCGTTTAAGGAGCCGGTGGTGCGCGGCGCGCGCTTCACCCTCACCGTCGTCATCAGCATTCTGATTGTGCTGCTGGCAGGGATCGCATTTCTGACACATGCGTACGGGATCGGGGCGACGGAGCCGGGCCGCGCCGGCTACCAGAGCGTGCTGTCGCAGCTCACGGCAGCGGTAGCGGGGCGGGGCGTTTTCTACGGGCTGACGATCGCGTCGATCCTCGCCGTCCTGTGCCTTTCGGCGAACACCTCGTTCGCCGATTTCCCCCGCCTGTGCCGCTCGGTGGCGCTCGACAGCTACCTGCCGCGTTCGTTCGCGAACCGCGGGCGCAGGCTGGTGTACTCGGAAGGCGTGTGGGTGCTGGCGCTGCTCTCCGGCGGGCTCCTGATCGTGTTCGGCGGCGTGACCGACCGGCTGATTCCGCTGTTTGCCGTGGGGGCTTTCCTGGCGTTCACGATGTCGCAAGCCGGCATGGTGGGGCATTGGGCGAAGAAGCGGGGCCGGGGCGCCCGAAGCGGCATGCTGATCAACGGGCTCGGCGCGCTGGCGACGGGGGCGACCACGGCCGTCGTTCTCGCGGCCAAGTTCACCGAGGGCGCGTGGGTCGTGGCGCTGCTTGCGCCGGCGATGCTTGCGCTGATGTGCGGCGTGCGGCGGCACTACCTGCGGGTGGAGAGCGAGATCGCGCCCGAGCCGTGCTTCCTGCCGGGAAAGCTCGAGGCGCCGATCGTCATCGTGCCGATCGAAAGCTGGACCGTGACCACACAGAAGGCGCTGCGGTTCGCTTTGACGGTGTCCAACGAGGTGCAGGTGGTACACGTCGAATCCGCCGATGCGGAGCCGCTCTGCGAGGATTGGCGCCTGGAGGTGGAAGAACCGGCCCGGCAGGCCGGGCTGCCGGTTCCGGAGCTGGTGCGCCTGCGCTCGCCCTACCGCTTCGTAATCCAGCCGATCATCGACTACGTGCTGGCAGTCGAGCTCGCACAGAAGGACCGACAGGTGGCCGTCGTCATCCCGGCGCTAGTGAACCGGCACTGGTATCAGTACTTTCTGCACAACCGGCGGGGGGAGCTGCTGACGGCGCTGCTGCTGGTGAAAGGCGATCGCCGCATCGCGATCGTGAATGTGCCGTGGTATCTCGATGCGTGATGTGGGGCAGCCCCCGGCCGGCGGCGGCATCCCGGCCGCCGGCGCGCGGCCGGGCCTCAGCCGCGGCGCGAGGAGCCGGCGCGCGAGGCGCGTCCGGGTTCGGCCGCGGCGCTGCCCGCCTGCGCGGCAGCGGCGACAGGAATCGTGGTGTCCACCAGTTCGGCCATCGCATAGGCCGGCATGCCCTCGGCTTCCTTGAGGAAGGTCATCTTGCCGGTGGCCTCGTCGAAATCCACGCGGATCCAGTCTCCGCCGCGCACCTGCTCGGTGGCGATCAGGTTCGACATCGGCTGCACAAGATGGCGCTCGATGGCGCGCTTCAGGTGGCGCGCACCGTACTTCATGTCGGTGCCCTCTTGGAGCAGGTAATCCTTGGCACTGGCGGTCAGCGTGAAGATAAACGGGTTGGCGCCGGAGGCCTGGAGCACGCGCTGCTGTACGAGGCGCAGCTCGATGTCGAGAATCTTGCGCAGCTCCGACTCGCCGAGCGGCTTGAAGACCACGATCTTGTCGAGCCGGTTGATGAACTCGGGCGTGAATTTGCGGCGCGCGGCTTCGAGTCCGGCCTGCGAGATCTTGCCCGAGAGCCGGTCGTCGATGGTGAGCGTCTTCGGGTCCGAGGGGCCGAGTTGGAAGCCGAGCTTCGGGCTCATAATGTTCGACATCTCGCCCGCCCCGAGATTGCTCGTCATGAAAATCATGGCGCGCGAGAAATCCACGCGGCGGTTGTCGCCAAGCGTGAGCGTGGCTTTGTCGAGAATGCCGAGCAGCAGGTTCCACAGCGAGTCGCTGGCCTTCTCGATCTCGTCGAACAGCACGAAGCTCACCTTCACCTTTTCGGTGTGGTACTGGTTCAGCACTTCCTGGCTGAGCAGCGGGTGCGTCTCCCGGTGGCCGAGATAACCCGGAGGCGAGCCGATGAGCTTGGCGATCTCATGGCTGTGCTGGAATTCCGCGCAATCGATTTTGATCACCGCCCGCGGATTGGACACCAACGATTCCGCCGTCGCTTCCACGATGCGCGTCTTGCCCGAACCGGTGGGCCCGAGGAACAGAAAGTTCCCGATGGGCCGCCCCGGGGCGGTCATGGAAGTGAGGTGCATCTGGTAGATGTTGACGATCTGGTCGATGGCTTCGGACTGGCCGACGATGTACTTTCGCAGATTCACATCGAGCGACTCTGCATCCCGGCCCGTCCTGGTTGGGTCCAGCGGAATGTTCAAGCGAACCATCTTTCACGCCCCCCTGAGCACTACAGCCGCTATGCGGAATGCAATCGTGGGGCCATTTTGAAAACCCGATTGCGATGCAGCGACGTGCCATCTTTGTAGAGACTTGCAAGTGTCTCTCGAACCGGCTCCACGCGGATCCGCAAGCGCGCTCCGCCGCGCGAATCCCTCATCCGGTAAAGTTTACGTTTCGCCGTCTGTGGTCCAGCGCCGCGGCGAAATGCGTACAACTCGAGCATGACGGATCCGCTGTTGCCCCTCATCGTTGAGCAGGTTCATCTCTTTTGATGCAAACGGCGCGAGAGGGTTTCCGAAGTGTCAGCGTTTGGGAGGCCGCGAAGGGCGAATCTCGACGCGGCTGATCAGCGTGCGCGCGGGCATGCGCAGAACGGTGAGGACGACCTCGGCGACGTCCTCGGGCGCGATCTTCCAGGCGGCGCCGGGCGCCTGCGCGTTGAACTCCGTGGCGACCGAGCCCGGCATGATGTAGCAGACGCGGACGTCGTCGTAGCGGTGATCGAGCATCATGGCTTCGCTGAAGCCGTTCAGGCCGTATTTCGACGCGTTGTAGGCGGCGCCGCCCGCGAACGGGTTCCGCCCGGCGAGGCTGCTGATGTTGACGACGAACCCGCCGCCGCGTTTACGGAAACGGAGCACGGCCTCGCGCGAGCAGTAAAACGCGCCGTCGAGATTGGTGCCGATGGTGTTGCGCCACTGTTCGATGGACATGTCGCCGACGCTCGAGAAGCCCGCGACTCCGGCATTGTTGACGAGGATGTCGAGCCCGCCGAGGCGCTCGTCGGCGTGGCGGAACAGCGCGGCGACGGCGGCCGGATCGGAGACGTCGCACGCGGTTCCCGAGGCGCGGGCACCCAGCTCCCGGACGGCTTTATCGACACCTTCGGCCGAGCGGCCGCAGATCTCGACCGAGGCGCCGGCGTCGAGCAAGGCCCGAGCGATGGCCCGGCCTATGCCTCGCGTCCCTCCGGTGACGAGGGCGGTTTTGCCTTGTAGGAATTGGTCCACTAGTCTCGGCGCTTCAAGGTCGGGCGATCGTCGTCGCTGCCCTGATCGCCTTTGTCCTTGCCGGTCTTGTCGTCGGCCGTGGTCGTGCCGGAGCCCGGCTTCTTGCGCAGGCGCGGCTTGTTCAGGTCCTTGTCGTCGATCTTGTGCCGGTTCTCGAGCGCCATCAGGCGTCCCTTCACGTTGTCGAACTCCGAGGTGCTGACCACGTACTCCGGCTTCGCCTTCAGGATCTCCTGAATGTTCTTCTGCGCGGTCTTGATGCGGTCGTCGGTGAGCGGGTGGGTCGAAAAGACCTTCGCCATGGTGCCCGGCTTGCGCTTCTCGAGCGTCTGGATCTTTTCAAAGAAATCGACGAACGCCGTCGGGTCGTAGCCGGTCTTGTACATGTACTCCAGCCCGAGCAGGTCGGCCTCGGATTCAAACGCGCGCGAGAACCGCAGGAACCCTACCGGGATCAGGACGCTCGCGGCCTGGCGGACGCCGTAGCCGGTCCAGCCGCCCATGAAAATGAGCGGGATGGTGGCGAAATTGGCGATGGTTCCGCGCGTGGCCTGGCGCGTGCCGTGCCGCGCGGCGACGTGCGCGATTTCATGCGCCATCACGCCGGCCAGCTCGGCTTCCGATTCGGCTTTGAGGATCAGGCCCGAGTTGACGAAGAAGAACCCGCCGGGCAGGGCGAAGGCGTTCACCTCCTCGCTGTCGATGACCTTGATCGTGAACGGCACCTTGGCGTCGGAGTTGCGCACCAGGTTCTGGCCGACGCGGTTGACGTACTCGGCGATCACCGGGTCGTCGATCATCTTGGCCTGGCGCTCGACTTCCTGGGCGAGTTCCTTGCCAAGGGCGATTTCTTTTTCCAGGGAGTAGATGTTGAGCCCGCGGCCTACATCCCGGTCGCCGATCGCATCGGGATCCTTCTTCTTGTCCGCGGCAAAACCCGCCTGGGGAGCAAGCAGGATCACGGACAAGGCCGCTGAGAGCGCGGTGGAAACGATACGCCTCATCAAAACCTCCTGCCCAGGAATGTCCTAATCCGAGTATACTCCTGGCGCGCTGGCATGATCTTTCAGTTATTTAACGTATATTCGAGGGGATGGGTTGCGAAGAAATCTGGCTCCGCTACCGGGATGAATTCCCCGTCACCAAGGAACTGATTTACCTGAATCACGCGGCGGTCTCGCCGTTGTGCCGCCCGGCCGCCGAAGCCATGAAGAAGCTCGCCGGCGACGTCATGAACTACGGCTCGCTCCACTACGGCGAGTGGCTGGAAGCCTATGAAGGGCTTCGCGCAGCCGCGGCGCGGCTCATCGGAGGGCATCGCGACGAGATCGCGCTGATCAAGAACACGTCGGAGGGCATCTCGACCATCGCCGGCGGGCTCGACTGGCGCGCGGGCGACCGCGTGGTCGGGTTCCAGGAGGAGTTCCCCGCCAACTTCTTCCCGTGGAAGCTCCTGGAGCGGAGGGGCGTCGAGGTGGAGTGGCTTTCGGCGTCCGACCCGCTCGACCGCATCGACCAGGCCTGCCGCGGCGCGCGTCTGCTCGCCATCAGCTTCGTGCAGTTCCTGAGCGGGCGGCGCGCCGATCTCGAAGCCATCGGCGAGATCTGCCAGCGTCGCGGGTGCCTGTTCGTGGTGGACGCGATCCAGGGGCTGGGGGCGTTCCCCATAGACGTCGAAAAGGCGCGCATCCACGCGCTTGCCGCGGATGGGCACAAGTGGCTGCTCGGGCCGGAAGGCTGCGGAATCCTGTACGTGCGGCGCGAGATCCAGGACGCGATCCTGCCGGTCGAGGTGGGATGGACCAACTTCGCGCACTACAACGATTATGAGGACCGCGACACGACGCTGCGCGCCGACGCGGGCCGCTACGAGTGCGGAACGCTGAATACGGTGGGGTGCTTCGGGCTGCGGGCGTCGATCGAGTTCCTGCTCTCGGTGGGGGTGGAAAAGATCGCGGCGCACGTGCAGGCGCTCGGCGACCAAATCGCGCGCGGCGCGGCCTCGCGCGGCTACGCCGTCCACGGGGAGCGCACGCCCGAGACCGGCGCGGGCATCGTCAGCATCCGCAAGGACGGGCTTGACGCGAGGCTGGTGGTGAGCCGGCTCAAGGAGCGTGCTATCATAGCCGCTCCCAGGCAGGGATGGATCCGGACGTCGCCGCATTTCTACATCAGCCCGGACGACGTCGAGCAGTTGATCCTCGCTCTGCCTTGAACCGGATGAATGCAGGACTCAAGGCGCTGGCGGCGTTGACCGCCTTTGCCGCACTCGCGGCGCGCGCGGACGAGGTGCGCTTCGCCGACCTGCTGCGCGAGTTCTCCTACGACGTTTCGGCGCCGTTCGATGTGCGGGAGACCGAGGTCGAGAACCGCGGCGGCGTCGTGATCCGCGACATGACTTATGCGAGCCCGCGCGGCGGGCGCGTGCCGGCGTACGTCGTGGTGCCGCCGGGCAAGGGGCCGTTCGCGGCGGTGCTCTACGGGCATTGGATGATGCCCGGGTCGCCGATGAAGAACCGGCGCGAGTTTCTGGACGAGGCCGTGGCGCTCGCACAGTCGGGCGCGATGGCTCTACTGATCGACGCGCCGATGGTCCGCCCCGGCTACACCGGAGACAAAGACCCCCTGAGCTCGAAGAACGCCTATGCGCTCGTGCAGCAGGTGGTTGATTTCCGGCGCGGCATCGATATTCTGCTTTCGCGCCGCGACGTGGACCGGAGGCGCATCGCGTATGTAGGCCATAGCTTCCACGCCAAAGTCGGGGCGGTGCTGGCGGGCGTGGACAAGCGCATCAGCTCGTTCGTGTTGATGGCGGGTTCCTACGACGACAAATTTTACGTATTCAACGCGGGCACGCCGGAGATGCTGAAGCTGAGGAAGCAATACGGCGACGCGAAGGTGCGCGAATACTTCGAGAAGTACCCGTGGGACGAGCCCGCGCGCTATGCGGACCATGCCACGCCGGCGGCGGTCTTCCTCCAGTTCGGCCGCAAGGACCAGCCGATTTCCGAGAGCTACGCGCGGCATTGTTACGACCTGTTCAGCAAGCCGAAGAGAATCGAGTTCTACGACGCGGGGCATGAACTGAACGCGGCCGCTCGGCGCGATCGTGTCGAGTGGCTCGCGGGCCGGTTGAAGTTGAAGGCTCCGCCGCGCGGCGTGCTCGATCGCATCCCGCCGCTGCGTTGACCGGCAGGCGCGATACAATGTGCCTGCATGCTGCACCTTGGCGCGGTCACTTACAACGTTCTCAAAGATTGGGATCTTGAAACGATCCTGCGCAACCTGGAAGCGGCGGGATTTGAAGCCGTCGAGCTGCGCACCGGGCACAAGCACGGCGTCGAGCCGTCGATCGGGGCCGTGGAGCGCGACCGGGTGCGGAGGCGATTCGAGCAAAGCAAGGTGCGGCTGCTGAGCTTCGGCAGCACCTGCGAGTTCCATTCGCCGGACGCCGAGGTGAGGAAGCAGAACGTCGCCACGGGCAAGCAGTTCGTCGATCTCGCGCACGACACGGGCGCATGGGGAGTGAAGGTGCGGCCGAACGGCTTTCCCAAAGGCGTGCCGCACGAGGTCACGATCGCGCGCATCGGCGAGTCGCTCAAGGAACTCGGAGACTACGGCGCCGGCCGGGGCGTCGAGATCTGGCTCGAGGTGCACGGGCCGGAGACGCAGGAGTTCCCCGTCGCGGCGGCCATCATGCGCGCCACGAACCACAAGGCCGTGGGGCTGTGCTGGAACTCGAACCCGACCGACGTGGTGGACGGTTCCGTGAAGCAAAGCTGGAACCTGCTGCGGCCGTGGGTGCGGAACGCGCATATCACGGAACTGGCGGACGCGCGGTACCCGTGGCGCGAGCTGTTCGCGCTGATGCAGCAGTCGGGCTATGACCGCTACACGCTGTGCGAGGCGCAGGAGAGCAAGGAGCCGGAGCGGTTCCTGCGGTGGTATCGCGCGCTGTGGACGGAGTTGACACGGAGCAGGCCCCCGGCCTGAGGGCGGTCAACAACCGCCCCGCAGGTTTGGCGGCCTGCCCCACAGGCCCGCGCTAGCGCGTCGTCAGGTCGCGGATGTACAGATCCTTGAACCGCATCGTGCCCTTCTGGCCCGAGTGCAGTTGCAGGGCGATGTAGCCGTCGAAGGATTTCGGCGTCGGGTCGGTGAAATCGACCATAGGGACGCCGTTCAGCCGCGCGATGTAGCGGTTGGCCTGCACCTTCAGGATGAACTCGTTCCAGTCGGTCTGGCGCACGACGGTTTCGGTGTCCGGCGCGGGCCAGACGATCCACTGGCGGCCGTCGCCGTAGAGCCCGCCGGTGTGCTGGTTGATCCGCGTGTCGATTTCGAATTGCAGGCCCTGGCTCACGTCCGCCGTTCCGGGCTTGAAATCGACGTGGAAGAACACGCCGCTGTTGATGTCGGCGTCGCAGCGGAACCGCACTGACATCTCGAAATCCTTGTACTTCTTCTCGGTCCTGAGGTATCCGTAGCCGCCGCTGATTCCCTGGCCGTGGATGGTGCCGTCGTCCACTTCCCACTTCTCGTTACCGACCTTGACCCAACCGGTGAGGTCCTTGCCGTTGAACATGGAAACCCACGGTGTGTCGGGCGTCTGGGCCCAGGCGGTTATTGCGAAGGTCATGATCGCCAAAGCTCGAAGCATTTATCTCTCCTTTTGGAACTGCAGCAACTTGCCGCCCCCGGTCCCGGAGAGCGGCGAAAAATTGCGGACGAATGGCTGCAAAACTGCTATGATAGCGGAGATTCAGTAACGCCATTCTGGGCACATGACTGTTCTTGCTGCGGCCTTCTCGCTCCTGTTCATCGCTCTTGCGGCGCTCGCGTATTTCTGTACGCGCGCTGTGGGCTCGCGGCAGCGGGCCGAGGAGGCGTACAGGCTCCTGTTCGAAGACGCATCCGACGCCATCGCCACCACAACGGCCGATCTGCAGTTCCTGGAGGTCAACGCGAGAGCCTGCGAGATGCTCGGCTACTCGCGCGCGGAACTTCTGACGATGAACGTGCGGGACCTGCTTTCGGCCGAAGAAGTAGCGCTCAAGCCCATCCGGTTCGACCTGGTCATGATGAAGAAGCAGACCGTCGTCCAGGAGCGCTGCTTTAGGAGGAAGGATGGGACGGCAATCACGATCGAGCTGAGCGTGCGCGCGATGCGGGACGGCAGGCTGATCGCCATCGGGCGCGACGTCACCGCACGGCGTACGTGGGAAGATGCGCTGAAGGACAGCGAGGCGATGACCCGCTCGGTGATCTACACGGCGGTGGACGGCATCGTCACGGCGGATTCCGAGGGCATCATCCGCTCGTTCAATCCCGCGGCCGAGCGCATGTTCGGCTACGCGGCCGAGGAGGTCATCGGGAAGAACCTCGGGGTGCTGATGCCGCAACCGGACCGGGAACGCCATGACGGGTATATCCGCGCGTATCTCGAAACCGGCAGGACGAATGTGATCGGTATCGGGCGCGAGGTCACAGCGCTGCGGAAGGACGGCGTGAAGTTTCCGATCGAGCTGGCCGTGAGCGAGATCGTGCTGCCCGGTCGCCGCATGTTCACGGGAATCATCCACGACCTTACGGCGCGCAAGCTGGCCGAGGAACGGCTCGAGGAGACGAACGCGAAGCTGGAAGCCGTCATCGAGACGTCGCCGGTGGCTGTGATCGCGGTGGATCTGGAGGGCCGCGTCACGGGCTGGAACGCGGCGGCCGAGCGCATGTTCGGCTGGAGCGCCGGGGAAGCGGTGGGCGGCCTGATCCCGACGGTGCCCGTCGAAGAGCGCGCGGAGTTTCTCGAATCGCTCGCGCTTTCCTCCACCGGCGTGACGCTTTCGGGCGCCGAACGCCGGCGCCTGCGCAAGGACGGGTCCACGGTGGATGTGAGCGTCTGGACCGCGCCCCTGCGCAACCAGCGGGGGGAAGTCACCGGAGTGCTCGGCATCGTGGCCGACCTGACGCAGCGCAAGGCGCTGGAGGAACAGTTTCGTCACGCACAAAAGATGGAGGCCGTGGGACGCCTGGCCGGCGGCATCGCGCACGACTTCAACAACATCCTCACCGTGATCACCGGCTACGGCCAGATGCTGCTCGATCAAGCCGCCGACGAGCCGACGCGGACCGGTATGGAGGAGATCCTCAAGGCGGCCGAGCACGCCTCGGCGCTGACGGGCCAGCTTCTGGTGTTCAGCCGGCGCCACGTCGCCAATCAGAAAACGATCCACCTCGGCAAGGTCATCGCGCGGCTTGAGAGAATGCTACGACGCATTATCGGCGAAGATATCGAGCTGATCACAATCGTGCCGGAGGATCTCGGGCATGTGCGCGCCGACGCTTCGCAGATCGAGCAGGTGGTCATGAACCTGGCCGTGAACGCGCGCGATGCGATGCCGGGCGGCGGGCGCCTTACGCTGGAGCTCGCCAACGTCGAGCTCGATTCCTGGTACGTGGACACGCACATCGGCGTGCTCGAAGGCGAGTACGTGATGCTGGCGGTGAGCGACACGGGCAAGGGGATCGCGCCCGAGGCGCGCGGGCGGCTATTCGAGCCGTTCTTCACGACCAAGGAGCGCGGCAAGGGGACCGGCCTCGGGCTCTCCACGGTGTACGGCATCGTCAAGCAGTCGGGCGGCGAGATCTGGGTCTACAGCGAGCCGGGCAAGGGCACCACGCTCAAGATCTATCTGCCGCGCGTGAAAGAATCGGAGCAGGCGGCGGAGGCGCCGCGCGAGACGCTCGTTCCGGCGCGCGGGGCCGAGACGATTCTGCTCGTCGAAGACGAGCCCGGCGTGCGCGCGCTGGTGCGCGAGGTGCTGCGGCAGCATGGCTACCGCGTGCTCGACGCCTCGGACGTGAACGACGCGCTGCGCTTGTGCCGCGAGCACGAGGGAGACATCCACCTGCTGCTGACCGACGTGGTGATGCCGGTTATGAGCGGCCGCGAACTGGCCGATCGCGCCGCGGAGATCCGGCCCGAACTGCGTGTCCTCTATATGTCCGGCTACACGGACAACGTCGTGGTGCACCACGGCGTGACGGCCCGCGACGCGCAGTTCCTGCAAAAACCGTTCGCGCCGAAGCTGCTGGCGCGGAAGGTGCGGGATTTGCTGGATCGGGCGGAGTAGGGTCAAGGACTTCGTTCAGCAGTATCTTCAGGGCAGACTTTGGTTCCGTCTAATATATATGACAGGCCGAGAAGGGCGACCGAAAAGAGTCCTGCAAACCTGGCAAGCGCAATATTCTGTTGGCCCTGCTAAGCGGCCCGCACCGTCAGCTTCACGCCCACTCTCTTCTGAAGCACGCGGAGAATCGCGAAGAAGTTGGCTGTGTTCGGATTGCCACGCGGGCCGAGCATGCGGTGGAGGCTCTTGCTCGGCTTCTGAAGGTCCGCGGCCAGTTGCTCGAAACCGATCGTTGCGTTGATGACATCGCGCAAGACGGTCTTGCCGGTCATCTCATCGCCGCCGAGGTAAGCGTTCACGGCCTCCGTCAGCAGCGCTTTGCGGAATGCGCCATCGTGCTGGGCGCGGCTGTACACTGTTTCACGAAACGTTCTTGTCAGCGCCATTCCCTACTCCCTTCCCGCCTTGCGGCGCCTGTATTCGAATCACGCGGCTTGCGCCAAAGCGATTGCAGCCGATTGCCGCTTCTTTGCGCTGCCGCCCGGTAGAATCACGAGCCGGTCTCCGTCCTTGCCGAAGTAAACTCGATAGCCCGGACCGAAATCGATTTTGATTTCATAGACGCCGGCGCCCACCCCTTTGACATTCGAGAAGTTGCCCGCACTCAGCCGCGTCAATGCCACGGTCACACGCGCCGCGGCGACCGCTTCCAGCCCGTCAAACCAGCGCGCAAAAACCGATCGGCCCGAAGCATCCAGGAACTCCTGAATCTCGATCTCCCACACCGCACTATAGTAACATATATGTTACCCTTTCGATGCGACTCACCCGAACAAACTGTAGATCAAAGTGGACAGCACGATCAGGCTCACGATCGTGTAGGTCCTGTCCCGCTGCAATGCGAACGCAACGGCCGCGAAAGCCACGCGGGCGACCGGCGTCGCGATCATAAGCAGCAGGCCGAGTTGGATCAGGCTGCGGCTGTTTCCTTCGCGCAGGCCTTTCCAGACACCGGCGGCGCTGCGCAGGCAGGACGGTTCGCCGCGGAAGGTCGCGTAGTCGGGCGCGGCGCCTCCGTGTTGCGCCAGGTACCAGGCCCCGCCGGCCAGGACGATGGTTCCCGCGGCGATCACGCCCGCGCGGAGCAGCGTTCCGATGAACCACTGGATTCGCTCGTCGGTCCACCGCGTCATCAAATCTTCCCCATGATTCCGCTGTAGATCATTTCGAGAGCCAGCACTCCGGTGACGATCGCGAAGACGCGCCGCAGCACTTTCGGCTCGGAACCGGCAAGCAGCCGCGCGCCCAGCATGGAGCCGAGAAGCACGCCGAGCATCACGGGCATCGACAGCACGGGATCGATGTAGCCGCGCTTCAGGTACACGCCCGCGCTGGCGGCCGCCGTCACTCCGATCATGAAGTTGCTTGTAGCGGTGGACACCTTGAAGGGAATCCCCATCACCTGGTCCATCGCGATGACCTTCATCGCGCCCGAGCCGATTCCCAACAAGCCCGACAACGTGCCCGCGCCGAACATGAGGCCGAAGCCGGCCGGTACGCGCTGCACATGGTAGGCCACCGGGCCGCTCTCGGAGGGCAGCGTTGAATCGAGCCGCAGGCGCGTCGCGAGCGGGTCGGGGCGGCGGAACCTCCAGGCGCCTGGCGTTCGCCGTCCGGATTGCCAGGCCGAATGCAGCAGCACCAGGCCGAACACGACGCCCAGCGCCGAAGCCGGAAAGCGCGTGGCGAGGAAGGCGCCGAACAGGGCGCCGGAAGTCGTCGCGATCTCGAGGAACATGCCGATCCGAATGTTTGAGAACCCTTCGCGCACGTAGGCCGATGCCGCGCCCGATGACGTGGCGATCACCGAGACGAGCGTCGCTCCGATCGCATAGCGGATGTCCACGCCGAACAGAAGCGTCAACACCGGCGTGAGGATCACGCCGCCGCCGAGCCCCGTCAGCGCGCCGAGGAAACCGGCCGCCATAGCGACGGCCGCGAGCAGCAGGCTGAATTCGAGAGAGTTCATGCGGATTCGCGGTGCGTCACGAATCCGATTCTGACACGGCGGCGCCGCCCTGGTCCTTCCCGATTTGCTACCGCGCCCGGGTCGCGTCAAAATAGAAGTAGACAAGGGGCTCCACAATCCAGGCGACCAGTACAATTCGTCAGTCTCCTGCGCCCTTCCGAACTATGGGACGCTTTCGCGATCTCCCGCTGTTTCTGAAGGGACTTAGCGTCATCGCGATCCCGCTGGCCGGACTGCTGGCGATCGTGATCGCCTTTTACTTCGTACAGCGAGCCAATCAGGAGGCCGAGCGATCTGTCACCCACGCCCTCGAAGTGCGGTCGCAGATACAGGTCGTCCAAACGCGCCTTGAAGAAGCCGAGACAGGAACGCTCGGCTACCTGCTGACACGCGACAGCGAGTGGCTCAAGCCTTACGAAGAGGCCCAGAAGGGGTTGCCGCGGGTGATCGCCCAACTCGAATCGATGCTGAGCGACAGCCCGCCTCAGCTAGGGCGCGTGCAGATGATCAAGTCGCTCATCGCGCAGCAGCTAGCCCGGGCGGATTCGCTGCCCGAGCGGGTTCCGGCCGGCGTGGGCCTGCATCCGGCGCTCGTTGAAAGCAAAGAAAGACTCGACACGATACGGCGGCTGCTCGATGAAACGAGAGACGCCGAGAATCGCCTGGTCGATCAGCGGCGCCGGCACGCGCAGACCGTCTGGATGCGCGGCTACGCCACGATCGCGGCGGGGATGCTGTTCGCGCCGCTGGGCGCGGTGGCGGCCACGCTGCTGTTCACCAAGGGGGTCGCGCGCCGCATCGAGGTCCTCGAAGAGAACGCCCACCGGCTGGCCGAGGGCAAGCCGATCACGTCGATGCCCTCGGAGCGCGACGAAATCGGGCGCCTGGAGAGCTCTCTCAGCGAGGCCGCCGCACTGCTGGCCCGGCGGGAGAGCGAGCTGCGCCACTCGCGCGACGAACTGGAGCAACGCGTGGAGGAGCGCACCTCGGAGCTCGAAGAGGCCAACCGCGCGCTCGCCGGCGAGGTCGCCGAGCGGAAGAACGCCGAAGACGAAGTCGCCGACGCGAACCGCCGCTTGCAGGCGATCATCGATGCCAGCCCGCTGGCGATCATCCGGCTGGACGCCGAAGGCAACGTGGTCAACTGGAACAGCGCGGCCGAGCGCATCCTGGGATGGACCGAGCAGGAGCGCGCCGGGCTTCCCTTCCCTTCGCAGGAGGGCCAGGCCGATTCGCTCCACGACCTGCTGGCGGGCGCAGCGCGCGGCGATGTGCTCGTAGGCCTGGAGACGCACACACTGAGGAAAGACGGCCGCCCGGTCGAGCTGCGGCTGTGGACCGCGCCTCTGGTCGGCGCCTCGGGCGCCATCCGCGGAAGCGTTCTCATCGCCGCCGATTTCACCGAGCAGCGCCAGCTCGAGGAGCAGCTCGCGCAGGCGCAGAAGATGGAGGCTATCGGCAGGCTGGCCGGCGGCGTCGCGCACGACTTCAACAACGTGATCACGATCGTCTCCGGCTACGGCTACATGCTGCTCGAAGGCAACAAAGAAAACCCCGAGCTGCGCGAAGCGGCCGAGGAAGTGCTCAAGGCCGCCGACCGCGCCGCCGCGCTCGCCAGCCAGTTGCTGTCGTTCAGCCGGAGACAGGTGATCCAGCCCAGGCCGCTCGACTTGAACGGCGTAGTTCGCAACATACAAAAGATGCTGGTGCGCGTGATCGGCGAGGACATCGAGCTGGTGACTCTGCTGCGTCCCGACGTGGGCGCCATTAAGGCCGACTCCGGGCAGCTCGACCAGGTGCTGCTGAACCTCGTCCTCAACGCGCGCGACGCGATGCCGGGCGGAGGGAAGTTGACGATCGAAACCGCCAACGCGACGCTCGACGAAACCTACGGGCGCACGCACGCCGGCGTTGTGCCCGGCGAATACGCGATGCTGGCCGTCAGCGACACCGGCTCGGGCATGGATGCCGAAACCAGGGCGCACATTTTCGAGCCGTTCTTCACCACCAAGGACCGCGGTAAAGGCACCGGGCTCGGGCTTTCCACCGTCTACGGCATCGTCAAGCAGCATGGCGGCGACATATGGGTGTACAGCGAGCCCGGCCGCGGCTCGACGTTCAAGATCTACCTGCCGCGGATCGCCGGCGCCGAGGCGGGCGCGGATGGGTGCGGTGCCGAGTCAGCCGCCACCTCAGGCACCGAGACCGTTCTGGTGGTCGAGGACGAGGACTCGGTCCGCAAGCTCGTCCGCGAGATTCTCGAACAGCGCGGATACCGCGTGCTCGAGGCCGGCTCCGGCGCCGCCGCGCTCGAGGTTGGAGAGAACTGCGGCGATCCCATCGACCTGCTGGTCACCGATGTCGTGATGCCGAAGATGAACGGACGCGACCTGTCCGAGGCGCTGTCCATGCTGCGCCCGCAGATGAAGACTCTGTACCTCTCCGGCTACACCGGCGAGGGGGTCTTCGAACGCGGCCTGCTCGACCGCTCGGCGGAGTTCCTGCAAAAGCCGTTCACTCCGGAAACCCTGGTCCGTAAGGTGCGCGACGTGCTCGACGGCCGTTCGCGCACGGCCTGAGCGAATTCGCACGCGGATGTTCACACTCTGGAACGTCGTCAGAGGCGCCGCGCTGGCGTCGCTTTTCGGGGGAGGGCTTCTTGCGCTGCGCCGCCGCCCGCAGCCGGAAGACCGCTTCCGCCTCTTCGCCGAGGCCGCCTCGGAAGGGATCCTGATCCACGACAAGGGCGTGATCCTTGACGCCAATGCCGCCTTCACCGCGATGGTCGGCTACACGCTCGAAGAGTTGAGGGCGCTGCCCCGGTGGGAGATCCTCGTCGCGCCCGAATCGCGCGACATTGTGTGGCAACACGTAATCTCCGAATCCGAGCAGCCCTATGAGGCGGTAGAGCTGCGCAAGGACGGCTCGCGCGTGGATGTGGAGCTGAGCGGGAAGAACTTCGTCATGGGCGCGCGAAAGGTGCGCGCCGTCGTGGCGCGGGACCTGACGGAGCGGCGGCGTTTCGAAAACCGCCTGCGGGAAGCACAGAAAATGGAAGCGGTCGGGCGCCTGGCGGGCGGCGTCGCACACGACTTCAACAACCTGCTGACAATCATCACCGGCTACGCCGACATGCTGAACGGGCAGCTGGCGCCCGGCGATCCGATGCGCGGGCCGGCCGGGGAGATCCTGAACGCGTCGCGCCGCGCCTCCGAGCTGGCCCGCCAGCTGCTCGCGTTCAGCCGCCGGCAGTTCATACAGCCCAAGGTGACCGACCTGAACGAGGCGCTGCGCGGCATGGAAGAGCTGGTGCGGCGCCTGGCGGGCGATCACATCGCCGTCCGCATGTTGCTGGTGGAGAACCTCAGCCGCGTGCGCGCGGACCTGTCGCAGCTCGAGCAAGTGGTCATCAACCTGGTGCTGAACGCGCGCGACGCCATGCCCGGCGGCGGCAGCATCGTCATCCGCACCGAGAACACCAACTGCCTGCCCGACGATGTGCGCGCCCGCACCACGCTGGGGCCCTGCGTCATGCTGGCCGTCCGCGACACGGGCACGGGCATGAGCGAGAAGACCAGGAGCCACCTGTTCGAGCCCTTCTTCACCACCAAGGAAAAGGGCACGGGCCTGGGACTGGCGACCAGCTACGGCATCATCAAGCAGCACGGAGGCGACATTTCAGTGGTGACGGAGGAGGGCGGCGGGTCCGAGTTCCGCATCTACCTGCCCCCGACCGACCTGCCCGTCCCCGCGCCGCCCGCGCACGTTGCCGCGCACTCCCACCACGGCGCCGGCTTCATCCTGCTGGTCGAAGACGAGACAAACCTGCGGAAGATGCTGCGCGAGATCCTGTCCGAGATGGGCTACCGTGTGCTCGAGGCGGTGAACGGCCGCGACGCGCTCGACGTAGCCGGGCGCCACAACGGTCCGATCGAGCTGCTGGTGACCGACGTCATGATGCCCGAGCTGAACGGGCCGGAACTCGCCGATCGCCTGCGCGCCTTGCGGCCGGACACGAAGGTGCTGTTCATTTCCGGTTACACGGACGAAGCCCTGCGCACCCGCGGCGCGGCGGTGAATTTTTTGCCGAAGCCCTTCACACCCTCGGCGCTGGCCGCGCGCATCCGCCAATTGCTGGGATAGTTTGTGGGCAGCCCCCGGCCGCGGCCCGCGGCAGGCGAACCCGCATGTCTCCAGCAGCGGTACTCTAAGCAGGAAAGGGGCCCGCTCATGTCCATTCGCAAGGAAGACGCTCTCGAGTACCACTCCCGGCCTCCGGCCGGAAAGCTCGCCGTCAACGCAACCAAGCCCTGCCAGACGCAACGCGATCTCAGCCTCGCCTACACGCCCGGCGTCGCCGTTCCGTGCAAGGAAATCGAACGCGACCCGAGTCTCGCCTACAAGTACACGGCCAAGGGGAACCTGGTCGCCGTCGTGTCGAACGGCACCGCGGTGCTCGGCCTGGGCAACATCGGCGCGCAGGCGGGCAAGCCGGTCATGGAAGGCAAGGCCGTGCTGTTCAAACGCTTCGCCGATATCGACGTATTCGACATCGAGCTTGCGACAGAAGACCCCGAGGAAATCATCCGCGCCTGCCAGTTGCTCGAGCCCACCTTCGGCGGCATCAACCTCGAGGACATCAAGGCGCCCGAGTGCTTCGAGATCGAAGAGACGCTGAAGCGCACGATGAAGATTCCGGTCTTCCACGACGACCAGCACGGCACCGCAATCATCTCGGGCGCGGCGCTCATCAATGCGCTCGACCTGGTGGGCAAGAAGATCGGCGAGGTGAAACTGACGTTCAACGGCGCGGGCGCGAGCGCGATTTCGTGCGCCGAGCATTACATCCGGCTTGGCCTCAAGCGCGAGAACATCCTGATGTGCGACACCAAGGGCGTCATCTACAAGGGCCGCACGGAAGGGATGAACGAGTTCAAGGCGCGGTTCGCGCGCGAGACCCGCGCCCGCACGCTGCTTGACGCCTTCGAGGGCGCGGACGTGTTCGTGGGCCTCTCGAGCGGCAACAGCGTCACGCCGGAAATGCTAAGCCGCATGGCGCCTGACCCGATCGTTCTCGCGATGGCGAACCCGGACCCCGAGATCCCCTACGACGAAGCCGTGCGCGCCCGCCCCGATGTGATCATGTGCACGGGCCGTTCGGATTTTCCGAACCAGGTGAACAACGTCCTCGGCTTCCCGTTCATCTTTCGCGGCGCGCTCGACGTGCGCGCGACGGCGATCAACGACGAGATGAAGCTGGCCGCGACGCGCGCGCTCGCGGCGCTGGCGAAGGAAGACGTGCCCGACTCCGTCCGCGAGGCCTACGGAATCGAGCGCATCGAATTCGGCCGCGAGTACATCATCCCGAAGCCGTTCGACACGCGCGTGCTCATCTGGGAGGCGTCGGCGGTGGCCGAGGCCGCGATGCGCACGGGCGTGGCTCAGGTCACCGTCGATCTCGATCAATACCGGGAAGCGCTCGAGCGGCGGCTCGGCAAGGCGCGCGAGATCATGCGCGTCATGATGCACAAGGCGAAGCGGCAGCCGATGCGCGTCGTCTTTCCGGAAGGCGAAGAACCAAGGATCGTGCGCGCGTCCCAGATTCTGCTCGAAGAGAAAATAGCGCGGCCCGTGCTGCTCGGGCATGCGAAGACGATCGCCTCCGTGATCGAGCAGTGCCACCTGCGCCTCGAGGGCGCGACGATCATCGACCCGGCGAAATCGCCGGACGCCGAGCGTTACGCGATGAAGCTATACGAACTTCGGCAGAGGAAGGGCATCACTCTCCACGAGGCGCGCGAGTCGATGCTCAACCGCAACACGTTCGCGGCCATGATGGTCAAAACGGGCGACGCCGACGTGCTGGTGGCGGGCATGACGCAGCACTATCCCGACGTGATCCGCCCCGCGCTCCAGGTGATCGCGGTACGTGAGGGCCTGCACAAGGTCTCGGGCGTTTACATGCTGATCACGCCGCGCGGCGACGTGTATTTCCTGGCCGATTGCACGGTGAACATCGAGCCCTCGGCCGAGGACCTGGCCGAAATCGCCATCTCCACCGCCGACATGGCGCGCCGCTTCAACGTGTCGCCGCGCGTGGCGATGCTGTCGTTCTCGAATTTCGGCAGCACGCGCCATCCGCTGGCCGACAAAGTGCGGCGCGCAACGGACCTTGTCCGCGAGCGCGAGCCCGATCTCATGATCGACGGCGAGATGCAGGCCGACACGGCCGTGGCGCCTGAGATCATCGAGGAAACATACCCGTTCAGCACGCTCAAGGGCGGCGCGAACGTCCTGATCTTCCCGAACCTCGAAGCGGCCAACATCGCCTACAAACTGCTGGCGCACATCGGCGGCGCGCATGTGATCGGGCCGATTCTGATGGGAACGTCGAAGCCGGTGCACGTGCTCCAGCGCGGCGCCGACGTGGACGAGATCGTCAACATGGCGACCATCGCGGTCGTGGACGCGCAGGGCGCCTAGCTACCACTTCACGGGCTTGCCCGGCTCGAGCTGCCAGACTTCGACGCCGCGGTCCTTCACCAGCTCCGCAAGCTGATCCGGACGCCCGGTCAGCGCGGGGAACGTGCCGAAGTGCATCGGGACGACCTTCTTCGGTTTCAGCAGGCAGCAGGCGAGCGCGGCTTCCTTCGGCCCCATCGTGAACAGGTCGCCGACCGGCAGGAAAGCCAGCTCGGGATGGTAGAGCTGCTCGATCAGCGCCATGTCCGAGAAGACGGCCGTATCGCCTGAGAAGTACACCGTGCGCCCGCCGGTCAGCCGCAGCACGTAGCCAGCGGCCTCGCCGCCATAGACGATCTTCCCGCCGTCGTCCTCGATGCCGCAGCTGTGGACCGCGTGCGTCATCGTCACGTCCACCGGCCCCACCCGCTGGGAACCGCCTTTATTCATCGGCGCGACATTCTTTACGCCCTTCGAGGAGAGCCAAAGGCACGTCTCGAAAATGGCGACCACCTTCGGTGAAAACTTCTTCGCCAGCCGCACGGCATCATGTATGTGGTCGTTGTGCCCGTGCGAGATCAGGATGGCGTCCACGCGGTCGAAGGAATGCCCCGCCGGGTGCGCGGGATTGCCCTCCAGCCACGGATCCATCACGAAGACTTCGCCCGATTCGAGGCGGAGCTGAAACGTGCCGTGTCCAAGCCAGGTGATTTCGAGCATTTCTTCCGCTCCTGAAAACGATGTTACTTCGCCGCGGCGCCGGCGGGGAGCTGGATGCCTTCGCCGTATTGCGCCACGCCGGGGATCGTCACCGGCAGCCGCCCCTGAATCGGGATCTCGCCGAAGAGCGCTTTCACGGCGGCGGTTTCGGAGGGCGGCACCGTGCTGTAGGTCGCCAGGTACGCCGCCACGCCCGAGAAGCTGCGCAGCAGGTACGGATTGCCGAGCGCGACCAGCACCACCGGCTTGCCGCTCTCGATCACCCGGTTGAGAAGCGCCGGATAGCCGCCCGCGAGCGCCACGTTTCCCCGGTAGGCCGCGACGGTCGCGAACGCGGCCGTGACGACGGCGTCGCAACCCGCGGCGGCCGCGGCGGCCTGGTCGAGGTCCGCCGCGCTCGCCGCCGGGTCGAGCGTCGTCACAGAGGCGTCCGGCAGGCGCTTGCGCACGTCGGCCGCAAAAACCTTGCCCTGCTGCGAGCCGCGGCTCTCCGTGAGCACGAGGAAACAGGGCCGCGCGCCCGCGCGCAGCGGCACCACATCGCCCTGGTTGCGCACGAGGGTCACGGCACGCGCGGAGACTTCCTGCGCTTTGGCGATGTCCTCGGGCGGATCCAGCTCGTCCATCATGGTCTCGACGTTGACGTAGCGGCGGTGGTCGAGCCCCACCCGCGCTTTCGCGGCGAGCACTTTGCGCACGCTCTCGTCGATGCGCTCGCGGCTGATCGCGCCGCGTTTCACCGCGTTCACGAGGGCCGTGACGGCCTCCTCCGGGTTCGCAGGCATCAGCAGCACGTCCACGCCGGCCTGGATCGCCCTGACGGCGGCCTGCCCCGCGGGCGCCTGCTTCGTGATGCCCTGCATGTCGAGCGCGTCGGTGGTGATGAGGCCCCGGAACCCGAGGTCCTTGCGCAGCACGCCCGTCAACAGGGCGGCCGAAAGCGTGGCCGGTACGCCGGGCTCGGCCACCGCGGGCACGGCGATGTGGGCGGTCATGACGGAATCGACTCCCCCGGCGATCGCCGCTTGGAAGGGCGGCAACTCGATCTTGTCGAGCCTCGCGCGGTCGGCATTGTTCACCGCGAGCGCCATGTGGGTGTCGGTCGAGGTGTCGCCGTGGCCGGGGAAATGCTTCACCGTCACGAGCACCTGCCCCACCGAGTGCGCGCCCGCGATGAACGCGCGCACGTGCTCGGAGACTTCTTCCGGGTTCTCGCTGTAGGAGCGTATGTTGATGATGGGGTTGTCGGGATTGTTGTTGACGTCGGCCACCGGCGCGAGAATCCATGGCACGCCGAGCGCCTTCCCCTGCTTCGCCGTCACCGCCCCTTCGAAGCGGCTCAACTCGGGATCGCGCGTGGCCGCGAACGCCATCGCGTGCGGGAACAGCGTCTTCGATTCCACGCGCATGGAATCGCCGCGCTCGAAATCGCCAGCCACCAGCAGCGGCACCTTGGCCGCGCGCTGCATGCGGTTCAGGAACACCGCCATCGCGTAGGGCTCGGCCGAGCGCGCGCGCCCCTCTTGCACCCGATTCACCAGAACGAGCCCGCCGACGCGCAGCTTGCGCACCCAGCGCAGATACTTCTGGTATTCCTCCGAGCGCGGATTCGGCGCGTCGCCGTAGAACGGAACCACGACGAGCTGCGCGACGCGCTCCTGAAGGGTCATGGACCGCATCCAGCTTCTGACTGCCGGTCTGGAGGCGGTGCGGGGCGCCGCGGCCGCGGCGAGTTCCACTGCGATACAGAGCAGGATGGCGGCGGTCTTCAAATTCCTACTCTACCGCCGTTCTAGGACGCGCTCTGGCGCTTGGGCCGCGACAGCTGAACGCGATGCGACGAACCCGCGGGCTTCTTGGGCGTGCGCTTCAGCAGGCGGTTCACTGAGCGGACCATGTGCGGCACTTCGTTGGCGCTCTTGCAGATGACGGCGCTCGCTCCGGTGTTCTCCTCCGTCATGCCCAGCGCCTCGGCATATCCCGAGATGAGAATGATCGGCACGTCGCCCGCCTTCTCGCGGATTTTGGCGATCAACTCCAGCCCGTTCATGCGCGGCATCTTGTAGTCCGTGATGACGAGATCGAATTTCTCGCGCCCGAAGCGCTCGAAAGCCTCCTGCCCTTCAAGGGCGGTGGTGATCCGGTATCCCAGATCTTCGAGCAGTGCTTTGCGCGCGATCAGGCCCAGCTTGTTGTCATCGACGAGGAGGATTCGAGCCGCCGGGAGACTCTCGGACTTAGCGCCTTTCATAGAAGAGAAAGGCGAAGGTAACAGACCGCGAACCGGGCTGTCAACGCAGTTGTAACGGACTGCAAAAACGCAAGATCACCTGCTTGACTTTTCGGACAAATTTAGAGCGGTTTACCGAAAAAACCGGAAACTAAGGTCTGCTACTCTACTTCGCGCGGAGCCGTATATCCGTTTTTCGCGATGATCTGATACTTCACCGGCTTGCCCTTCTCGTCGGTGATCCGCAGCGGATCGCCCGTCGGGCCCACCAGCTCCACCTTGATGCGCCGCACGGATCCGTCCCGCGCCTGGTTGGTGGGGTTGTAGGTCAGGTTGTACTGATTGCGGAGCGCTTCGGCGATCGCGCGAAAAATGCTCGGGAACTCGCCGTAAAACCGCGGCATAAACACCTGGCCGCCGGTTTCTTTCGAGAACGTGCGCAGCTGGTTTTCGGCCTGCAGGTCGTCCATGCGGCCGATCGAGCTGCGGTAGCCATGTGCGTCGAGCCACTCGCGCACGGCGCGCGCGATCCCGATCGAGTAGATCGGCACTCCGGCGTCCTGGAGAATCTTGCGCGTCTTGTCGAACGTCAGCTTGCTGAAGGTGTCGTCGCCCGAGGAAATCAGCACGATCGACTTGCGCCCCTCGATGTCCACCATGCGCTTGGCCGTATCGGTGATGGCGTCGAACAGGTTCGATTCCGAAAAGGATGCAATCTGGAGCCGCCGCATGGCTTCATAGACTTCGCGCTTGTCGGTCGTGAAATCGCAGAGGATCTCCGGGCGCATGTCGTAGGCGATCACCGCTACGTAATCGTCCGGTTTCAGCGTCTCGACGAACCCGTAAGCGGCGGTCAGGGTCTGGTACCAGGTTTCGGTCCAGTAGCTCTGCCAGCGGTTCGAGAACTCGATGACCAGCGCGACCGTCATCGGCGCTTCGCCGAGGCTGAACGTCTTGATCTCCTGCGGGACGTTGTCCTCGAGCACCCGGAAGTTGCCGCGCGGAATGTTCGGAATGAAGCGGCCCTTGTTGTCGAGCACGGCGACATCGAGCGTGACCGACGTGACGTCGCTCTTGAAACTCGGCGTGCCCTCGGGAAGCTGGCCCGGCTTCTTCTCGAACTTCGACGGGATCTTCGGCCCTTCCGCCGGCTCCGCGGTCGTGTCGCCCGGCTTTCTCGGCCTGGCGACGGTCGTGCTGCCTTCTTTTTTCGGGCCCTGATCCTGCGCAGCCATGGTCGCAATGCTCGCGACGGCGCACGCCAGAACAATAAGACTGATCTTTCCGGGGGTGCTCATATGGGCCTCTGAACCACAACTATAGCAGCAACGCCGAATCCTGAAGGTTGGACGGGCGCCGGGTAGGGGAAGTTTCGAGGTGTACGGACCGCTAGTTCACCCACCTGTCGCGGTCATCCCGCTTCCGCAAGTACACCTGGAACTTTCTGCGCGCCCGCTTCACCTTCCAGTCGTTCACCTGTCCGCGCAGCGCCGCCACCGGCGCGAACCCCCGCATGTTCAGGCGCAGCTTCAGGAAGATGTAGCCGAAGATCATGCCGCCCAGGTGCGCGATGTGGCTGACGCCCGAACCGGGCCGCCACGATCCGATGAAAGCGATGGCGCCGAAAATCATGACGGCGTACTTGGCCTTGATGGGGAACAGCAGGCTCATCAGGATGACGCGGTCGGCGTACACGACGCCATAGGCGAGCAGGAGGCCGTAGATGGCCCCGGAAGCGCCGATCGTGCGCGCCAGCATTTCCGAGGGCCGCACGAGCGCGGCCGCAATCACGCATAGCGCGGCCCCGATCCCGCACAGGAAGTAATATTGCAGGAAGCGTTTCGTGCCCCAATCGCGCTCCAGGTCCAGCCCGAACATCCACAGCACCAGCATGTTGAACAGGATGTGCCAGATGCCGCTGTGCAGGAACATGTACGTGAACGGCTGCCAGACGAACCCGAGCTGCAGCACCATGGCGGGCACCAGGCCCATGAGGCGGAACAGGTCCGTATGAAGGAACACCTCGGCGAGATTGTCGAGGACAAAAATAGCGATGTTGCTGATGAGCAGCCACTTCACGCCGGGAGGGAAATAACCCGAATAAAAGCTCGAGCGGCGGAACCTGGTGTATTGCATGAAAGGCGCGGACCCGTCAAAGCCAGAATAACAGAAACGGGCTAGGAGACGGCCTCGCCGCCGCCGCGCCCGAAGCGGTTCAGGATCGCGGCGCAGGTTTGCAGCACCCCGGCCATCGCGATCCACACCTGCCAGTGAGAAAAAATGCCGCGGGAAATGGCGAACTCGCCCGTCCAGTTCAAATCGTAGCCGAGCCTCCAAGCCCCGAGAACAAGCGACATCACAGCCGCGGGCGTCAACAATGCCGCCGCGACGGATGCGAGCTCGCGGCTACGCGCGATCCGCCGTTCCATCGCAGCGTCGCGCCGCAACCGAATCCGCACCTTCATGGTTTAAGCGTCAGAGGTTTTACATTAGCATGACGCGGCCACGCGGCCCAAAAGCCGGAGCGGTGAAGACTGCGATACATTGTCTTTTGGCGGAAACAAACCCGAGGACTCCATACGCTATGCGCAAAATCAAAACTGCTGTAGTCGGCACCGGTTTCATGGGACGGGTGCACACGGAAGCGATTCGCAGGCTCGGCAACGTCGAGATCGCGGCGGTGGCCGCGGAAAACGACGAGCTGGGCGCCGCGTTCGCGCAACAGACGGGCGTCGAAAAGATCGTCACCGATTACAACGTGCTGCTCAAGGATCCTGCGATCGAAGCGATTCACATCTGCACGCCGAACGCGCTGCACTATCCGATCGCGAAGGCCGCGATGCTGGCGGGAAAGAACGTGCTCTGCGAAAAACCGCTGGCCATGTCGTCGGCCGAAGCGGCCGAACTGGTCAAGCTCGCCGCCGACCGGAAGATCGTCAACTGCCTCAACCACAACCTGCGCTTCTATCCCGCGGTGCAGCAGATCCGCGCGATGATCGCCGGCGGCGAGCTCGGCGACATCCTGGTCGTGCAGGGCACCTACTCGCAGGACTGGCTGCTCTACGACACTGACTGGAACTGGCGCATCGTGGCCAAGGAAAACGGCCCGCTGCGCGTCATGGGCGACATCGGCTCGCACTGGATGGACATGATCATGCACGTCACCGGGCAGCCCATCACGGCGCTGTGCGCGGACATGCACACGTTCCACAAGACGCGCAAGCGCCCCAAGAAAGCCGTCGAGACTTTCGCGGGCAAGACGCTCAAGCCCGAGGATTACGAGGAAGTGCCGATCGACACCGAGGACTTCGGCGCCGTCCTCCTGAAGCTCGGCGAGAAAGCGCGCGGCGCCTTCACGGTGAGCCAGGTGAACGTCGGCTGCAAGAACCGCTTCCAGATCGAAATCTTCGGTACCAAGGCCGGCGCGATGTGGAACCAGGAGCGGCCGGACGAGCTGTGGATCGGCCACCGCAACGAGCCGAACCAGATCATCATCAAGGACCCGTCGCTGCTCGACGCCAAGGCGCGCGGCTATGCGGACCTGCCGGGCGGACATAGCGAAGGCTACGACGACGCGCACAAGCAGTGCTTCCGGCGCTTCTATGCGCGCGTGGCCGACCCCAATGCGCCCGTCGAGTATCCGACCTTTGAGGATGGCCTGCACATGATGAGGATTCTCGAGAAGGCCATCGAGAGCGCGCAGAAGCGCGCGTGGGTGGACGTCGAGCCGACGCCGCACGCGAGCCAGGTCTCGGCCTAGATCGCGCTTTTCACAGCGGCGGCCAGCGCATCCAGGCAATTGCGCGAGGGGACGCTTCCCTGAGCCGTCTGGGCGCTGCCGCCGCCTCTCCCACCGAACGCGGAGACGGCGTTTTTCACGACGTTGCCCGCGTGTATGCCCGCGTCCTTCGATACTGAGACGAGCAGCGACGGCGGGTCCTCCACGATGTACACCAGGCACGCGCGCGCACCCGCGGTGAAGCCCTGAGCCAGCCCGCGCACTTCGTCGTCGAGCGATCCCTTCGCGGCCCTGCGGAACGCGAACCGCAACCCGGCCGGGTCCGGCGGCGTCGCCTCGTACAACTCGCGCCCGTTCCGCACGGCCAGCTCGGCGGCGAGTTTGCGGCGGATTTTCTCGGAGGCATCAAGCGCTTGCGCCTGTCTGGCTACCAGCGCGGGCGTTTCCTCCGGCGCCGCGGAGAAAGCCCGCGCGATTTGCGAGACCGCGTTGAAATCCGCGCGCGCCCGCCGGACGGCCCGCGCGCCGCACAGAAATTCGAGCCGCGTGTTGCCGTGCACGCGCTCGATCTTGCGGATGAAGATCGGCCCGATCTCGCCCGTCGCCCGCACATGCGTTCCGCCGCACGCGCTGCGATCGAAGTCCGCGATGGTGACGATGCGCAGCGTGCCTTCGCGTTCGGCCGGCTTCCGCAGGCCCGCCGCCTCGGAAGCGTCTTCGAAAGAAATGATCACGGGCCGGTTCTCGGAGACGACTTCGTGTGCGCGCAACTCGGCTGCGGCCGCCTGCTCGTCGGTGATGCTGCCGGCGATATCGACGGTGGCGCTCGCGGCGCTCAGGTGGAATCCGACGGTCTCGGCGCCGTACATCTCGATCAGGACCTTCGAGAGCAGGTGCTGGCCCGTGTGCTGCTGCATGTGGTCGAAGCGGCGGGGCCACGCGATGCGGCACTCGGCTTCGCCCGGCGCGACCGGTTCCGAGGTAAGGTGCGCGATGCGCTCGCCTTCGTCGATCACGTCGATGACGGGCGCGCCCGCGATGACGCCGGTGTCATGCGGCTGCCCGCCCGAGGTGGGATAGAAAGCGGTGCGGTCGAGGTAGACGCGGCGCCCGCCCTCGGCCGTTTCGATCACCGATGCGGGAAATTCTTTGAGGTAGGAATCCTGGTAGTAGAGGCGCGCGGTCATCGCGAGGCTAGACCCACTCGAGCGCGCCCTTCTTCCAGGCCCAGATGTATCCGACCACCAGGATCGCCAGAAACACCGCGATCTCGGCCACGCCGAACCAGCCAAGCTGGTGATAGCGAACCGCCCAGGGGTACAGGAAAATCGTTTCCACGTCGAAGATGACGAACAGGATCGCCACGATGTAGAAACGGACCGTGTAGCGCCCTCGCGAGTCCGAAGCCGCGCGGATACCGCACTCGTAAGCCTCGAGTTTGGTCGAAACCGGCACCGACGGCCGGACCAGCTTTCCCAACGCCAGAACGACCACCGGGAACGCCGCCGCGAACACCGCGAAGATGAAGATGGGCAGGTAGGCTGCGGGCATAAGACCACATGTTAACACGGCGGCCTCGTGCCGCCCGGCGCGCACAGTCTTGTCCCGCACGGGCTCATGGCACGCTATAGTTGAGGGGTCAGATGAACGTGCCGAACCTGCTGACGTTGCTTCGGATCTTCTTCGTGCCGCTGATCGTTGCGGCTCTCGTGCAGGAGCACCGCACCTTCGAGGTGGCCGGATACCTGATCCCGAACTGCCTGCTGGCGCTCGCGATCTTCCTGGCCGCTTCGGCTACGGACCTTCTCGACGGATACCTCGCCCGGCGCTGGAAGCAGGTCACCACGGTCGGAACGCTGCTCGACCCGATCGCCGACAAGCTACTCATTTCCTCAGCCCTGATCGCTCTCGTGCAGGTTCACGTGGTTCCCGCCTGGATCGTGATCCTGATCGTCGGCCGGGAGTTCGCCGTCACCGGCCTGCGCAGCATCGCGGCCGCGGCCGGCTATACCATCAAGGCGAGCGAACTCGGCAAGACGAAGATGGTGGCCCAGGTGATCGCCGTCGCACTGTTCCTCATCGGTATGTACTGGGCCCCCCTGGCGCCATGGGCGATGTACTGGATGTGGGTCGTAGTCGCCTTCGCGGTCATTTCAGCCGCGGGCTACTTCCGCAAGTTCTGGCGCAAGGTTGACCAGGAAATAAAGGTCCGCAGCCGCCACGAGCTGCTGCGCCTCGAACGAGAGCGCGCGCGGCTCAGAGCCCATCGTCCGGAACAGCCGGAGGCGGAACCGGAGCCGCCGGTGGTGCGGGAGAAGCAGGGCTGAGCACCTTGAACCCCTCGGGCGTGAACTGCACCGTCCGGGGACGGCCGGGAGGCCCGATCTCACCCACGGGCTTTTCATTCCAGGTCACCTGAAGCGCCGCCGGATCGCCTACCCGGACGTTCGCCGACGACTGGCCTTCGAAGCTCTTTGTTTCGTCCGGGTTCAGGATTCCGCTGTAAACGGCTTGCCCATCCACCACTACCCGCACCCACGCCTCGCCGGTGGCATGCATCTGGATGCGGATCGGAGCGTTCCCCACGGGCGCGGCAACGGGCTGCTGCGGCTTGGGCTCTTCGACCGGCGCCGGCGCAGACGTGGCCGGAACCGGCTCGGGAGGGTGTATCACCACCACCGGTGGGGTCTTCTCGTGCCCCGCCGGAGCGGTGGCGTGCGTCTTCTGCCATAGCGCGTAAATCCCCGAGCAGGCGGCCACGATCAGCAGGAACGCGATCAAGGCCCCGAGCGGCCGCCGGTCCCGCGTCCGCGGCCCCACATGGACGGCCGCCGCGGGCGGAAAGGTCTCCTCCGCGATCACCTCCGGCTCGGGTTCCTCTGCCGCGGTCAGCCGCTTTAGTTCGGGCTCGAATTCCTCTTCGTCGAGCCCCAGCGCGCGGGCGTACTGGCGCACAAAACTGCGGGTAAAAAAGCTGCCCGGAAGTTTTTCGAGATCGTCGGCCTCGATCGCTTCGAGCATACTTGGATTGATCTTGGTTTGCTCGGCGAGACGGTCGATGTCCAATCCCCGCCGTAGGCGCTCCTGCCGGAGGCGGTCACCGATGGAATCCATAGGGCGGGCACAAATTCCCACGCTCATGATACCAGAATCGGCCTAAGACCGGATCGGCTTTATACCCGGGGCGACCTGCCCCAGTTTCCCGAGCCGCCGAGTGACGCGCGTGCTGGACAATCTGATCGCAAGGCGCGGCCGGCCCGCGGGGTGGGGCCCTTCGGCGCCTGCGGGGGTGTTGATCCGCGCCCCCCCCGCGCAGCGGGCAAGGGGTCAGGTCAGGCGCTCTGCCTACGATGTGGGGCTCTAGGAGTTTCACCGGGGGATCAATAGATCTAGCGTACCGGGACTACTAAGTACCTCCGGTTCATTGCTGCACATTCCTTGAGTCGATAATGTAGCAATTGTAATACACAAAGGAGTGTAGTCTATGTCCCATTTGAGAGTGCTGAGTCGCACGTGCGCAGCATGCCTTTTGGTGCTTCTGGCGCCTATAGCTGTAAATGCAACAACAATCACGTTCGATCTGGGGTATATGTTCGATCAGAATCCCCCCACAACGATGGCTACCCCATACCTACAGGCCACTTTTAGCGACCACGAGGGGGGTGGAGTAGACCTGGTTATGACGGCGGTCAACCTGCCCTCAGGTGCGTATGTGGGGGATTGGTTCTTCAACACGACCGTCGCCAATCCGTCGTTGTTGACCTTCACCTATGTCGCAGGCGCGCAAGCCTCGGTCACGGTCAATTCCAACAAGATCCATTCGGGCAACATCGGCGACTACGACATCAGTTTCGTGTTTCCCTCCAGCCAGAGTTCGCCCAACAGGTTCGGGGCGACATCTTCCTCCACGTACCTGATCACGGGCCAGAACGTCACGGCGGAGAGTTTCGTATCGCTGGCCGATCGGCACGGGCAAACGGAGCAACTCTACACCGTGGCGAACATAGGGGGCACCGGCAATGTCGGTTGGACCGGCGCGAAAGCGTATGTGACGCCTCCTGCGCCGCCGGTAACCACGGTTCCGGAACCGGGCGCGATGACTCTGCTCATGGCCGGTTCGGCGCTTCTGTTTGCCCCGAAACTGATCGCGCGGCTGCGGCGGTAAAATACGGACCATGATACCTGCGGCGCTCCTCGTGGGGGTTGCGCTGGCCGGGACACAGGCGAATCGCCCGGCCGATGAATTTCAGACGGCGTCCGGCGTGGTCCGCATCACGCCGGTTCGCCACGCCAGCGCTGTGCTCGAGGCCGGCGGGCAGGTCCTCTGCCTCGACCCTTGGAGCGAAGGCAACTACGACGGCCTTCCCCAGGCCGATGTCGTCCTGATCACCGACACACACCAGGACCACATGGACCCGAAGGCGCTCCAGAAAGTGCGCAAGGCGAACGCGCCGGTGATCGGACCTGAGGCGGTCGCGGCCGCGTTGCCGGGCGTCACGGTGCTGCGCTACGGCGAATCGCGCCAGATCGGGCCGTGGAAGATCGAAGCCGTCGCCGCCTACAACCTGAAGCGCGGGCCGTCGGAAGGGAAGCTCTATCACGAAAAAGGCCGCGGCAACGGCTACGTGATCACGTACGGCGGCAAGCGGTTCTATTTCTCGGGCGACACCGAAGGCATCCCCGAAATGCGCGCGCTCAAGAACATCGAAGCCGCCTACGTCTGCATGAACCTGCCCTACACGATGACGCCCGCGGAAGCCGCAGAAGCCGTGCGCGCCTTCCACCCGCGCGTGGCGATTCCATATCACTACCGCGGAAGCGACCTGAGCGCGTTCGAGAAGGCGCTTGCCGGCTCGGGCATCGAGGTGCGGATCAGAGACTGGTATTACTGAGCGGCAGCCGCCTCGCGGATGCGCACCGCGCCCCGAAACTCATAGGAAAAATCGAGCCCGATGATGCCTCCCGGCCCGGCGCGCTCCTCCTGCATCTCGTGGCCGTCGATCTCGATCAGATAAGTCCTCCCGGGCAGCAACCCCACCAGGAACAACCGCTTCAACGGTTTATCGAACACAGGCCATGAAGGCGCGCCGGAGAGCGCGATTGCGGTTTCGCCCACCTGCACCGGCCGCCCGCTCCCCTGCGCCACAGTCTTCGCCCCGCCGTTCTCGAACACCTGCAACTGGCCGTCGAAGTAGCCCGCCCAGCTCGCGTCGTCGTCCCAGCTGGACCGCGCGAACAGGCGCCCGAATGCAGTGTCGCGAGCGGCGAGCGGCGCCGCGTAATAGCTGACGCCGGGCTGATACGGGTTCGCCCACAGGAACTCGTACGGCGCGCCGAAGGGGCCGCGCATGGCGAAGCGGTCGTGCATCAGCCAGCCTTGCAGGAACTGGTTTTCGGGCGCGTTCGGGTCGTAGGCGACGAGCGCGAGGTCGGCAGCTCGGGCGCGCGCGGCGAGTTGCGGGTCCGGCTCCCCGCCCTTCGCCGCCGGGATGCGGTATTCGTTTTCGGGGGCCGAATAGGAGGCCGGATAGTAGCTCAGCAGGTCCACCAGGGGCAGGTCGTGGAAATAGACGCGGGCCGAGTCCCGAAGGTCGAGTTGCAGGTTGTCGCGCACGGCGTGCAGCAGCTCGAGCAGCGCGTAGAGGTCGCCGGGCGCTACGGGGGCGCGTGCGGCCGCTTCGGGGAACCACGCCGAGGCGATGCGGCGCAACTCGGCTTCGGAGATTTTGGGCAACCGGTCCGCCAGCGCGATGGCCGCGAACGCCCGCGAGCGCGCCTCGGGAATCCCGGACGTTTCGGGCGCCCGTTGGAGCGCGCTGGCGAGCCGGGAAGCAAGCGCGGCCGACTGCGTTTTATTCATGACGGGCTGGCACCAGTCGAAGACCAGTGCGAGCTGCCGCAGGTCGGTCCCGGTGGCGGCCCATTCGACGGCCCGGCGCCCCACCGCCCCGTCTCCCGAGGCCTGGTAGTAAAGCGCCAGCGCGAAGCCGGGCTCCGGCAGGCGCGCGCTGCCCGTCACCAACGCTTCAAACTGCTGCCAGCGCGGGGATTGCCGCTCGCGCTCGCGCTTGAGCAGCCGCAGCCTGCGGGCGTTCAGCAGCAGCGACGGGTGCTCTCCGGGCGGCTGGTAGCTCGCCTCGCTCTGCCCGGAGGCGACTGCCGCCGCGGCGGCGAGGACCAAGAGGAATCTGAAGGGCGCCATCCGGATTCGATTGTGTCATAGCGACACAGGCGCCGCAGCAGCCCGCCACTTCCGGCGCTCCGGATGGCGAACGTTCCACCTTTATTTCCAGAGGTTTGGCGAGTGGGAGCGCACGGTAGTCCGGGTGCAGGAAGGAAAGCCGAATTGATGGTAGCAGCTCTTTGAACCTGCCCTCTGCTGCAGCAGGCAATAGGCGCAAGCGGGCTTTGAGTGAAACAGCGTGCTTGCGGGAGCCGATGTTGAAATGAAGCGGCCCATAAACGCCGATTGCAGGTTGCAACAGAGGGCCTTTTTTCAGGAAAAGCGAACGGCTTAATTTTACGGTTTTGATCTCTCGCCCGGGATCAAGGGTTTCGGTCCCTGTCTGGCGTTCATGGAGAGGAAAGTTGGACGCGGGCCTCGCCATGAATGAAGCGCGAAGCGGGTGCTCGACTCCAGACGGCCCGACGCCGGATCCCAGCCCGACGAGGGCGGACCGCACCGGCACCCCCGGTGCGGTTTTTCTTTTTGCAGGCGGCCGGCGGAAAAGCTACCAGGAAAGCGTGCCGGTGCGCGGCTCCTCGCCGGGCGCTGGCAGATACAGCGTTTTGCAACGCTCGCAGCGGTAGACTTCGGCATCCGCGCCGAGAGCCGCTTTCACATCCTCGCCGTAGAAATACCAGCGCTTCAGGTGCCCCGCGCAGAGCTTGCCCTTGGCATCCTTCTCGTTGCAGGCCCGCATGCGAGGAAGGCGGTTCTTCACTTTGGTGCCGTCGCCTAGCGTGGTGACCAGTTCTGACATAACGGAGAATCCAAGTATACCCTACGCTACACTGTTATCTTTCCCGGGGCGCATGATCGACCTGCACACGCATACCGACGAATCCGACGGAACGCTGACGCCGGCCGAACTTGTACACGCCGCCGCCGCGATGGGCCTCGAGGCCCTCGGAATCTCCGATCACGATACCTTCGCCGGATACGATCAGGCGGAGCCGCTGGCCCGCGAGGCGCGGCTGGACCTGGTCTGCGGCATCGAGCTCAGCACGAAGTGGCGCAGCACGCCGCCGGGCAGAAGCCGGTCAATCCATGTGCTGGGCTACTTCCTGGAGAAGGACCCTACCGAGGAGTTCCGCAACTGGCTCGAAGCGATCCGGGCGGCGCGCCGGGACCGCAACCGGCGGCTCGCCGACCGGCTGCAATCACTCGGCATCGACGTCACGCTGGCGGAGGTGGAGCGGCTGGGCAGGAGCCTCGCCGGGAGGCCGCATTTCGCGCGCCTGCTGGTGGAGAAAGGCTACGTTGCGACGCTTCAGGAGGCCTTCGACCGGTATCTGGCCGAGTCCGCCGCGGCCTACGTCGAGCGCGACGAGCCGGCGCTCGAAGCGGGCATCGCGAAGATCGTGAAGGCGGGCGGACTGGCGTCGCTCGCCCACCCCGTGCGGCTGGCGAACCGCCGCGCGGTGATCGAGAAGGCCGTGGCGGATATGTGCGACATGGGGCTCGGCGCGATCGAGGTCTACCATAGCGACCACACGCCCGAGGACGTGGAGTTTTTCCTGAAGCTGGCCGGCCGGCACGGCCTGGCGGTCACCGGCGGCACGGATTTCCACGGCGACAACAAGCCCGGGCTGGCGCTCGGGACGGGCTACGGGAACGTGGCGGTCCCGCGCGTGGTGCTGGATTTTCTTCGGGCCCAGGTCAGCGCGCGGTAATTCGGGCCGCGCTGCCGTCCACACTGAGCCCGGTCCCGGCCGGGATCTCATTCAGCCGCGCGTAGCCGAGCGCGACCACTTTCCCGCGCGCGGGCGAATATGCGGCCGAGGTGATCTCCCCGACTTCTTTCTCACCGGCCAGCAACCTGGCTCCGGGCTCGGGCGCGCGGCCGCTCTCAATTTCAATCGGCACGAGCAGCCGGCGCACGCCGCCGCGCGACCGCACGCGCTCGACGATCTCCTGCCCGATGTAGCACCCCTTATTGAAATGCACCGCCGAAAGCGCCTGAGTTTCGTGCGGGATGTAGCGGTCGGTGATGTCCTCGCCGTAGCGCGGACGCCCGAGCTCGAGCCGCACGGTGTTCGCCGCCTCGGCATCGGCGGCCTGCGCGCCCGCGGCTTCCACCTCGCGAATCAGCGCTTCACGCTCCGCCGCGGGGGCAACGATCGAAAACCGCGGCCCGAGCCGCATCACCATACGCGATCCCAGCTTCCCGAGTACGTTTTCGGCCTCCGGCCCTTCGACGCCGATCTCGACGGTCTCGCCGGTGATGTCCTCAAGCGTGACATCATCCGCGATGATGTACTTATCCAGGTGCTCGTAGACGCGCACCCGCGTCTCGGGCTCGGTGTCGATCAGAAGCGAATCCGCGAGCGCAAGAATCACGGCGTCAGCCAGGATGCGCCCCTGCGCGTTCAAAAAAAACGCGTAGCAGCTCTGGCCTGGCTCGAGCTGCTCAATGTGATTCGTCGTCATGGCGTGCAGCAGCCGGACGCGGTCCTCGCCGGTCGCGCGAATGCGGCCGCGCGCCGAGAGATCGATCCACGCCGCAGATTCGCGAAGCGCTTCGTATCCCTGCATGGCAGTACCTAATAGATGCTTCGAAGGTAGGCGGCGACCAGGATGACCGCGAGGCCCGAGATCGTTACACCTGTCAGCCGCCGCGCGCGCTTGGCCTCTTCGGCGGCGTTGGCCGCGGGCCTGAAGGCGAGCGCGGCGCCTGCGAACACGTGCAGCGCGAGCAGCATCTTGACGCCGAACCAGATATGGTAGTACCGCGTGTGCCCGGTACGCGTGAGCAGGCCATAGAGGCCGCTGGCCACGATGCCCGCTACCGCTCCGTAGACCACCGGGCGATAGCGCTCGGCCGGCGCAGCCACCACGCGCGCGCACGCGACGCCGCCCACCAGCAGCGCCGCCGACGAGATGTGTATCCAGCGCATAAGAACCCCGAGCGCCTCGGCTGCCAGCAGAACCATATGATGGAAGTATACACACATGATCCACGAAATCCTGCCCGTCGGAGCGCTGGCCTGTAACTGCTCGATCCTGGGCGACGAGGAGACGCGCGAAGGCATCGTCATCGACCCGGGCGACGACATCGAGGAGATCGAGCGCCTGATCGCGAAGCACGGCCTGAAGATCACGGCCATCGTAGTGACGCACGCCCACATCGACCACATCGGCGGCGCGGCGCGCATGAAGGCGGCCACCGGCGCGCCCGTGTACCTCAGCGCGAACGACCTGCCGCTCTACGAACAACTGGACACGCAGGCGGCCTGGCTCGGCATGGCTACGCCCGAGCGCACGGCGATCGACGCGAACGCGCGCGGCGGCGACACGGTGCGGGCGGGGGCGATCGCGCTCGAGATCCTCGACACGCCCGGCCACACACCCGGCAGCATCAGCTTGTGGATTCCGTCCGAGAAGAAGCTGATCGCGGGCGACACGCTGTTCCGCGACAGCATCGGCCGCACGGACCTGCCGGGCGGCGACGGGCGGCTGATCCTGCGCTCGATCCGCGAGAAGCTGTTCCCGCTGCCGGACGAGACGGCGGTCGTTCCGGGCCACGGCGAGCTGACCACGCTCGGCCGCGAAAAGGAATTCAACTACTTTCTGCGAGGCTTGTAGGCGGCGTTACACTGATCGTCTATGCGGATTCCGAACTGGCCGGTCCACGGCGAGCGCGAGCTCGAGCTGCTGCGCGAAGTGCTCGACAGCGGGCGCTGGGGCGGGTTCAACGAGATCGTCCCGCGCTTTGAGAACGACTTCGCCGCGTTCCAGAACTGCGCGCACGGCGTGAGCGCGTTCAACGGCACGGTGACGCTCGAGACGGCGCTCGAGGTCTGCGGCATCGGGCCGGGCGATGAGGTGATCGTCCCGGCGATCTCGTTCATCTCCACCGCGACGGCCGTCTCGCGCGTGGGCGCCGTGCCGGTGTTCGTCGATATCGAACCCTACACGTTCAACATGGACCCGGAGCGCGCGGCGGCCGCGATCACGCCGCGTACGAAGGCGATCCTTGTCGTTCATTTCGGCGGCCTCGTAGCCGACATGGACCGCTTCACGCGCCTGGCCGAAGAGCACGGCCTGATTCTGCTCGAGGACGCCGCGCACGCGCACGGCTCGGAGTGGCGCGGACGCCGCGCCGGCAGTTTCGGCCTCGCCGGCTCGTTCAGCTTCCAGAACTCGAAGGTTATGACGGCCGGCGAAGGCGGCATGCTCACGACGAACGACGCCGCGTTCGCCGGCCGCGCCCGCTCGTTCGTCAACCAGGGGCGCCGTGAGGGCGAGGGCTGGTTCTTCCACTACACGCTCGGAACGAACCTGCGCATGACGGCGTTCCAGGCGGCGGTGCTGGTGGCGCAGCTCGAGCGCCTGCCCGGGCAGATCTGCCTGCGCGCGCGCAACGCAAAGCTGCTCCGCTCGGAGCTGGCCGAGGTCGCGGGCATTCGTTTTCAGGATGAGCCGCCCGAGGCGACGGCGCATTCGGGCTACCTGCTGCTCGGGAGAATCGATCGCGCGAAATTCGGCTCGACGCGCGACGAGTTCCACCGCGCGATGACGGAGGCGGGCGTGCCTTGCACGCCGTTTTATCCTCATACGCTCTATGAAAACCCGATGTACCGGGAAGGCGGCTGCCGCGTGGAGCCGTGCCCGGTTGCGGAGGCATGCGTGCGCGACGCGTTCTGGTTCCCGCAGCGGGTGTTGATGGCGGATGAGGAGACGATCCGCGAGATCGCGAAACTGATTCGGGGTTAGGTGGTTGTGTGGGGCAGGATCCTGCCCCACCGTGAGGCTACTCGACGACTTTGGCTTGCTTCTTGCGGTTGCGCTTGCGGGCAAGAGCCTGCTTGGCGCGCTTCTTTTCGCCGGGCTTCAGATAGTAGGAGTGGCGCTTGATCTCCTTGATGATGTCTTCCGACTGCACCTTGCGCTTGAAGCGGCGCAGCGCGCTCTCTACGGTTTCGCCGTCCTGAACGGTTACTTCAGCCAAACTCGAATCACCTCCTCACGGTTGGCCTTAGGGCAATTTTCATAATAGCAGGAACGGGCCGGCAGCCTGCCGCGGCTGATGTGAGATGGCCGGATCAGCTACACTCCAAAGGAAGAGCCTTTTTTCGCACCAATGGAGAATGTACTCGCCATCCTGCTCGCGGGAGGCGCGGGAGAACGGCTGTCCCCTCTCACGCTCAACACCGCGAAGCCGGCCGTGCCGTTCGGCGGCATCTATCGCATCATCGACTTTACACTCTCCAACTGCATCAATTCGGACATCCGCCGCATTCTCGTCCTCACGCAGTACAAGGCCCTCGACCTGATCCGCCACATACGCGACGGCTGGACGATCCTCTCGCCCGAGCTCGGCGAGTACATCGAAGTGCTCCCGCCGATGAAGCGCATCCACGAGGACTGGTACCTCGGCACGGCGGACGCATGCTTCCAGAACATACAGACGATCGCGGTCGAAGCCCCCGAGCATTGCCTCATCCTCGCCGGCGACCACATCTACAAGATGAACTACCGCGATATGGTCGCCTGCCACCGCCAGCACCAGGCGGACATCACGCTGGCCACCATACAGGTCGCCCCCGAAGAAGCCGTGCGCTTCGGCGTCGTCGAGATCGACAAGGACCACCACATCACCGGCTTCGAGGAAAAGCCGCAGCACGGGCATCCGGTACGATCCATCTTCAATCCCGAGATGGTCAGCGCGTCCATGGGCGTTTACCTGTTCAATACGCCCGTGATGCTGCGCGCGCTGATGGAAGACGCCGAAGACCCGAATTCGAGCCACGACTTCGGCCGCGACGTGATCCCGCGGATGATCCGGAAAGCCCGCGTCGTCGCGTACGACTTCACCGATCTGAACGCGAAGACCGTGAAATACTGGCGCGACGTCGGCACGCTCGAGGCCTACTACGAGGCCAATATGGACCTCATCGCGGTGGTGCCCGAGTTCAATCTCTACGACAAGCGCTGGCCCATCCGTACGAACATGCACCAGATGCCTCCGGCCAAGTTCGTCTTCGCGCAGGAAGGGCGGCGCATGGGGGTGGCGATCGATTCGATCGTCTCGGGCGGCTGCATCGTGTCGGGCGGGCGCGTGGTGCGCAGCATTCTTTCCCCGGGCGTGCGCATCAACAGCTACTGCGAAGTCGAAAGCTCGATCGTGATGCACAACACCGAAATCGGACGCTACAGCCGCATCCGGCGGGCGATCATCGGGCCCAACCTTCGGATTCCGGAATCGAGCGTGATCGGCTACGATCTTGAGGAAGACCGCGCGAAGGGCTACACCGTCACCGACTCGGGAATCGTCGTGATCGGCGAAGACCAGTCAATTTACGCGCCACAGGAAGCAGCAAGACAAACCGTCGGCGATCAGCCATCAGCCATCGGCACCCGGGGCGGTCCCCAGGTTGCTGAAGGCTGACGGCTGAAGGCTGATGGCCACGCAGTTATTACACACAGGAGCCATTTACTACTTATGAACACTGAAATCGTAAAAATCGCCGGCAGGGAGATCCTCGATTCGCGTGGAAACCCGACCGTCGAGGCCGATGTCTATCTCGCCGGCGGCAGCGTAGGCCGCGCGGCGGTTCCTTCGGGGGCGTCCACCGGCGAGCATGAAGCCGTGGAGCTTCGCGACGGCGACAAGGGCCGCTATCTCGGCAAGGGCACCCAGAAGGCCGTCAAGAACATCAACAACGACATCGCCAAGGCGCTCAAGGGCAAGGACGCTTCCGCCCAGGCCGCGATCGACGAAGCGATGATCAAGCTCGACGGCTCGGCCAACAAGGGCAAGCTGGGCGCGAACGCGATTCTCGCGGTCTCGATGGCCGCCGCGCGCGCCGCTGCCTCCGCGCACGGCCTGCCGCTCTATCGCTATCTCGGCGGCGCCGGCGCGCACGTGCTGCCCGTCCCGATGATGAACATCCTCAACGGCGGCGCGCATGCCGACAACTCCGTGGACGTCCAGGAATTCATGATCGCCCCCTACGGCGTCGCGACGTTCTCCGACGCGCTGCGCGCGGGCGCCGAGATCTTCCACACGCTCAAGAGCGTGCTGAAGAAGTCCGGCTACTCGACCGCGGTCGGCGACGAGGGCGGCTTCGCTCCGAACCTCAAGTCGAACGAAGAGGCTCTCAACCTCATCCTCGAGGCCATTTCGAAGGCCGGCTACAAGCCCGGCGAGCAGGTCGGCATCATGCTCGACCCGGCGTCGAGCGAGTTCTACGACAAGGACCGCGCCAAGTACGTCTTCAAGAAGTCCGACAAGAGCGAGCGCACGAGCGAGCAGATGGTCGAGTTCTGGGCGAACTGGGTGCGGCAGTATCCGATCCGCTCGATCGAAGACGGTATGGCCGAAGACGACTGGAAAGGCTGGAAGCTGCTGACCGATACGCTCGGCAACAAGGTCCAGCTCGTGGGCGATGACCTGTTCGTCACCAACGTCGAGCGCCTGGCGCGCGGCATCAAGGAAGGCGTCGCGAATTCGATCCTGATCAAGCTGAACCAGATCGGCAGCGTCACCGAGACGCTGGCTTCAATGCAGATGGCCGCCGACGCGGGCTATACGGCCGTCGTGTCGCACCGCTCGGGCGAGACCGAGGACGCTTTCATCGCCGACCTCGCCGTCGCTACCAATGCGGGCCAGATCAAGACCGGTTCGGCCAGCCGCACCGACCGCATCGCGAAATACAACCAGTTGCTCCGCATCGAGGAAGAGCTCGGCTCGGCCGCTCAGTTCGCCGGAAAGAACGCGCTCCGGCAGAAGGCGTAAGGCATGCAGAAACTCGTACTGATCCGCCACGGCGAGAGCGACTGGAACAAGCAGAACCGCTTCACCGGATGGACCGATGTCGATCTGTCCGAAAAGGGGCGGGCCGAGGCGCTCGAGGGCGGCCGTGTCCTCAAAGCCGAAGGCTACACGTTCGACGTGGCCTACACCTCGGTGCTGAAGCGCGCCATCCGCACGCTCTGGATCGTCCTCGACGAAATGGACCTGATGTGGATTCCGGTCTACCGTTCCTGGCGCCTGAACGAGCGGCATTACGGCGCATTGCAGGGCCTGAACAAGTCGGAGACGGCCGCGAAGTTCGGCGAGGAGCAGGTGAAGATCTGGCGCCGGGCCTACGCCATCAGCCCGCCGCCGCTCGAGAAGTCCGACGAGCGCTGGCCGGGCCACGACCGCCGCTACCAGGGCATTCCGGAAGCGGAGCTGCCCCTGACCGAGTGCCTCAAGGACACCGTGGCGCGGTTTCTGCCCTACTGGCACGAGACGATCGCGCCGGCGGTGAAATCGGGCAAGCGTGCGATCGTCGCCGCGCACGGCAACAGCCTGCGCGCGCTGGTGAAGTACCTCGACAACGTGCCGGAAGACGAGATCATCAACCTGAACATCCCGACCGGCATCCCGCTGGTGTATGAACTCGACGACGACCTGAAGCCGATCAGGCACTACTACCTGGGCGACCAGGAGAAGATCAAGGCGGCCATGGAGGCCGTCGCAGCCCAAGGCAAAAAGAAGTAGTAATCCCGTGGGGCAGGCTGTCAGCCTGCCCCACAGCTTTTCGCGAGCGCCGCTTTCAGCGCGGACTGCTGCGCTGGAGCGAGCTTCTTCCCCGCCCAGGTGACGTAGAAAACATCAATTGCCTTGTGCGCCTCGGTGTCGATCAGCACCACCTCAATGTTCGCCCCCGATTCCGTAATCGCGGAAGCAAGTGAGTAGAGCAGCCCCGGACGGTCCTGCGCCACCACCTCGATCAGCGTGGCTGTGTCCGATGCTTCGGAATCGAACGACACCGTCGGCGCGATGCGAGAGCGCTTGCTCGGAGCGCGGGGGACCGGCCGGTTCCGCAGCAATTCCCGCACTTCCAGCTTGCCAAGCACAACGCGCTCGATCGTGAGCCGCAGGCGGTCCGCTTCGGTCGGGTTCAGCTCGAGCGCGCGATGCGGGTCCTCAAAAACAAACGTATCGAGGATCGTCCCATTCCGGTTCGCGAACCCCTCGGCCTTGCGTATATTCATGCCGAACCCCGCAAGCGCCCCGGCAATCGAAGCAAGCAGAGACGGACGGTCGTGCGCAACCAGCGTCAGCCGGTAGAACCCGTTCTCGCGCGAGATATCGAGCGCCACGCCGCGCTCCTTGCTCCGCTGTTCGAGCCCGATGTGCGCCTCGATCTCCCCGGCCGTATGGGTGCGCAAATACCGCACCGGAAAGCCCTCGAGAAACCGCCTGGCCCCGGGCGTTTCGGCGATGCCCGGCTCCTCCTCACGGATGCGTTCGGTCTCGAGCTCGCGCGTGAGTTCGTGGTACGCGATCAGATAAACGCTCCAGAGCTGTTCACGCCGCCACGGCGTCATCGCGCCCGGATGGACGGCACTGATATCGGCGTACGTCAGCAGCGTGAGCTGCTTCAGAATCTCGAGTGTTCCGGCGCGCTGCGCGACATAGCGGGCCGTGCCCGGGTCGTCCGGATCTCGTGAATTCATGACGGCCGAAAGCTCGAGGTGCCCCTCGATCAGGATGCGAATCGCGCGCCGCTTCTCCTCGGGCATCTGCATGCGCGCCATCGCGGCGCCGGCCAGCTTGATCGACTCGGGGACGTGGCGCCCCGTTCGCTTCGCCTTGCCCAAATCGTGGAACACGAGCGCAAGCACGAGCAGCTCGACCTGGTCCACTTCCGCGAAAAGATCCGCGAAACGCCGCACAGCCGCGTCGCCCGGTGCGCGCAGATCGGTCAGCGTCTCGACCGCCCGCAGCGTGTGCTCGTCCACCGTGTAGCGATGATAGAAGTCGCGGATGACGAGGCACTCGACCGCTTCCCACTCCGGAAAGATCGCCGCGAGCACGCCGGTCCTGTGCATGGCGCGCAGAGCGCGCGCGGCGTGCGGCTGCGCCAGCACCGGCCGCAGCGCGGACCAAGGCGCACCGCCCGGCCGGCGAAACGCGGGGCGCAGCCGCGGAAGCCGCTCTTCGATCCTGCGTTCGGTTTCAAGCGCAAGGTCGATGCCATGGCGTCCCACGAATTCGAACAGCCGCAGCGCAAGCGAAGAATCGTAATCGAGCCGCTGCGGCGCGCGCAGGTATACGCGCTCGCGCGACACGTAGAACTCGGCGTTCGACACGCGAGAGCGCCAGTCGCGGAATTGCAGCAGCAGCGAGCTCGCCTGCTCGTCAACGCTCTCGATGGCGCGGTGCGCGGCGCGCGAAATCTCGCGCGCGTGTCCGAAGTAGCGCCGCATCCAGCCGGCCGGGTCGGTCTTGAACGCGTCGGCGATTTCTTCCTGCAAATCGAAGCTGAGAACGTTCGAATCCCTGCCCGCGCGCTCGTGCAGGTAGTGGCGCAGGCCGAACAGAAAGTCGCGGGCGGCAAGCAGTTCGGAAACCGGCTCGGGACGCGAGAGGCGGTCCGGCTGCGCGTTGCGCAAGCCGTTCAGCCAGCAGACAAGCTGATAATCGCGCAGCCCGCCCGGCCCTTCCTTGATGTTGGGCTCCAGTTGGTGGATGGAGCCGCCGTATCTGGCGTGGCGTTCGCGAGCAAGGCGGCACAGGTTGCGCGCGAGCGCCTGTCTCTGGCCGTGGACGAAGCGTGCCAGCGCCACCGCGAGATTGGCGTGCAGGCCGCGATCTCCCGCCAGAAATCGCTGGTCGAGAAGACTGGCGTCCAGCTCTACGTTCTGTTCGTGCAGCTCCGCGCAATCGGACGGCGTGCGCACCGAGTGGCTCACCCTCAGGCCGCTGTCCCACAGGCTCTGCAAGAATTCGCGGATCGCGTCGCGCAGCCGCTCAGGCACAGCCTGTTTACCGGTGAGGACCAGCAGATCGACGTCCGAATACGGAAACTGCTCGCGGCGTCCGAAGCCGCCCACGGCCACGAGCGCCACACCCTCGGGCGCGCACGGCGCGAGACACCGTTCCCAAGCCGCGCAGACGGCCGCTTCCACAGCCGCGGTGCGCCGCTCGAGCGCTTCGGCCGGAAGCGCCCACACCTCACGCGGATCGACTTGTCTAAAGGGCGGATTCCCCGCGGTCATCGTTGCGAATCCGTATGGCGTCGGCGACTTCATAGACGAACAGCTTTCCATCGCCGATCTTGCCCGTGCGGGCCGAACGGGTGAGCGTGCGCACGACGTCGTCCAGGCGCGCGTCCGGGACCACCAATTCGAGCTTCACCTTGGGCAGCAGGTCCACCAGGTATTCCTGGCCGCGGTAGACCTCCTTATGCCCCTTCTGCCGCCCGTGCCCGCGCACGTCGGTCACGGTCATGCCGTCGACGCCGATGCTCTTCAGCGCCTCTTTGACCTCCTCGAATTTGAACGGCTGGATGATCGCTTCGACTTTCTTCATATGCGCTCTGAATGTGTCGCCGGGGAGCCTAGCCCTCGAGGTTGTAGGCCTCTTCTCCGTGCATGCTGAGGTCCAGGCCCTGCGTTTCGTGATCGGGATCCACTCGCACGCCGAGAATCGTGTCGCAGATTTTCAGGATGACGAGGGTGCCCACGATGGCGAGCCCCCACGAAATCGCGACGCCGGTGAGCTGATTGACGATCTGCTGCGCGTGGCCATCGACCAGGCCGAGCGGCAACGGACGGCCCGCGGCGTCCTTCAGCCCGTCGTTGACGGCGTTGGTCGCAAACACGCCGGTCAGGATGGCGCCGAGCGTCCCGCCCGCGCCGTGCACGCCGAAGGCGTCGAGCGAATCGTCGTAGCCGAAGACGGCCTTCACCTTCGTGACCATGAAGTAGCAGGCCACGCCCGCGGCGAAGCCGATCAGCAGCGCAGGAAACGGCTTGACGAAGCCCGAAGCCGGCGTGATCGCCACCATGCCCGCCACGCAGCCCGAGATGGCGCCGAGCACGCTCGGCTTGCCGGTCTTGATCCACTCGGCTGCGATCCAGCCGAGCGCCGCGGCGGCGGCCGCGAAGTGAGTCGCCACGAAAGCGCTCGTCGCCAGCGCCGAAGCCGAAAGCGCCGAGCCCGCGTTGAACCCGAACCAGCCCACCCACAGCAGGCACGCGCCGATAAAACTCAGCACCAGGTTATGCGGCTTCATCGGCTCGCCCGGGTAGCCCTTGCGCCTGCCGAGATACAGAGCGCAAACCAGGGCCGAAACCCCGGAGGTAATGTGCACGACGGTGCCGCCCGCGAAGTCGAAGCAGGGAACTTTTCCGCCGAGGAACGCATTCAGCAGCCCGCCCTTTCCCCACACCATGTGCGCCATCGGGAAGTAGATGAGAAGGCACCAAAGCACCATGAACACGAGCATCGCGCTGAACTTCATGCGCTCGGCGAACGCGCCGCTGATGAGCGCCGGAGTGATGATGGCGAACATGAGCTGATAGACCATGAAGGTCTGCTGCGGAATCGTTCCGGCGTAATCCGCGTTAGGCGCAGCGCCCACGCCGTTGAGAAATGCGTACTGAAAACTGCCGATGTAGGAAGACCCTTCGCCGAAAGCCAGGCTGTATCCGACCACCGCCCACAGGACGGTCACGACGGCCATGAGGACGAAACTCTGCATCATTGTGCCGAGCACATTCTTCTTGCGGACCAGCCCGCCGTAAAACAGCGCGAGTCCCGGGCCCGTCATCATGAGCACGAGGGCGGCGCTGACCAGCATCCAGGCGTTGTCTCCGGCCATCTGTGCGGACTTGATGGCCCCAGCTGTTTGCGGATCCTGGGCCATTGCGGCCGCCGCCGTCAGCAGAAATAGGGACGCGACACGGTTTCGATACAAAATGAGCGACCTCTCTCATCGATCTTGCACCGTTGCCGCGCCGGCACAAAGCGGAACGTTTCTATCGTGGTTATAGGAAAAAGTTATGACCTGCCGCCGGGCCGCGGCGCGACTTGCAGAATTTCTTCGATATCGGAGAGCTTCCTCTTGATCGAGTCCATGTCTTTAGCGAGCTTTCGCATGATCAGGACGACCACCATGATCCCGCCGTAGAAGAGCAGCGCTGCGATGATATTGACGATCATCGCGAAACTGCCGAAGATGTCACCCATGGTTGTCCATTATGCTTCAAAGCACTCGCGCGCGATGCGGGCAAGCAGGAGCGATTGCTCCCAGCGGTCGCTCTCCTCGCACATCGCGCCCGTGGCATCCGGAAAGGTGCGGGCGTAATAGATACGTGCGGCGAGCAACTCGGGCGCAAAGCATATGTAGTCCCCCGGCCGCGCCGTCGCGCGGAATCCCGCGAACGCGGCGCTCCACATCCGGCGGAAGTGCTCCGTGCAGGGCTCCCCGCCGCCGATCGCGACCTGGATCGATCCCGGGTTGCCGATGCGTCCGTGAACGAATCGCACGCGCTCGAGCACGGGCGCGATGAACCGAAGCTTGCGCTCGAAACCGCCGTAGACCATCTCGAGGCCCGTGTACCAGTGCGAGAAGTCGCCGTTGAACCGCAGTTCGGGAAACCGGCGCACGAACTGCGCGGTCCGCCACATGTCCTGGAACACAGTGGCGCGATGCGTCTCGACATAGAGCGGCACGCCGTGGCGCGCGGAAGCGTCGAGCACGGATTCGATCAGGCGCGCGGCCTCATCGTCGTCCTCGAGGCCCCAGCCGAGGTGTATGGTCGCGCACTCGAGACCCTCTCCGGCCGCGCGCTCCGCCAGCGCACGCGCCTCGCCCGGCTCGTTGATGCGCCCGCTCCCGCAGACGCCGAGTCCGAGGCCGCGGCAGCGCGCGAGGTCTGCCTCCGTCGCCGGCTCGACGAACTGCACGCCTTCGTATCCGGCTTCGCGAATCGCCTCGAACCCTTTCCCGGCCAGCCCCTCGAGCGCCATCAGGTTGAAGTAACACCGCAGGCGCGGCGGCGCGGCGCTGCCATCGTTCGTGTTGGCGATCACGTCAGTCTTTCTTCGCCAGGCTCGTGGCGCTGCTGTCTTTCTCGGCAGCGAGCCACGCGACGTCGTCCTCGCCGAAGCGCTTCAGCCCGGCCTCGCGGATGGCCGCATCCGGCACCTTCACGAGCGGCGTGTAGCGCGGATGGTGCGATTCCTTGTAAGGGTCGTTCCGCGCCGCGTTATAGCAGCAGATCATCGACCAGCGCGGGTGTTCGGAGTGGTTCTGGTCCGAGCGGTGCAGCAGGTTGCAGTGGAAGAACAGCGCGTCGCCCGGGTCCATCTCGACGTAGACCAGCGGCAGGCGCTTGAGCGCTTCGTTCACGCGCTCGAGATCCGCGCCCGCCTGGTCGCCCGTGAGGACGTGCTCGATGCGGCCCAGTTCCTGCGACCGCGCGATCACCTGCATGCAGCCGTTCTCCCTGGTCGCCGGATCCACCGCGATGAACGCACTCATCAGCAGCGGAAACAGCACGCCGTTCTGATACCAGTAGCCGTAGTCCTGGTGCCAGGCCCACGCGCCGCCCACGCGCGCGTCCTTCATGACCATCTTCGAGTGATAGTGATAGACTTCGCCCTCGAGCAGCTTCTCGGCCGAGTTCACCACCGACTCGCAGCGCGCGAACATGCCGTAAATACTGTCGCCGGGATGGTTCCAGAGCGAGAGGCGCACCTGGCCGCCTTCGCCGTCCCCGCGGCTGAAGGAATGCTGGTCGAGCGCGCGGTCCTCTTTCGCTGCGCGCCTTAGCAGATCGATTTCATCGGGAGCGAAAAACCGCTTGGCCAGGGTGAAGCCCATCTCGCGGTACTCGCGCGCCTGTGCGTCAGAAAGCGGGCCGAATGGCATGCCCCTCCCCCTCCTTGGATCACTTGCATCATACCGCGCTGCCGGGATCGGGGGTGTTACAGTGATCCTCGTGCTCGCCCTCGCGCTCCTTGCCGCCGCGGCCCTCGCCGCTCCGGACTCCTATGACATCGTCATCGCCAACGGAACGCTGATCGACGGCTCCGGCGCCCCCGGCCGTCGCGCCGATCTCGGCATCCGCGCGGGCCGCATCGCGGCCGACGGCGATCTTCGAAGCGCGCCGCGCCGCCGCACGATCGACGCCTCGGGCCTCGCCGTCGCGCCCGGGTTCATCGACATGCACAACCACTCGGACGACAGCCTCGTTGCCGAGCCGAAGTGCGAGAGCATGATCCGCCAAGGCGTGACCACGATGATCCTCGGCGAGGGCGGTTCGGCCGGGCCCGTCAAGCCCGGCGTGAAGCCGTGGACCACGCTCGGCGGCTACTTAGACTACGTCGCGCAGAAAAAAGTGGCGACGAACGTGTGCTCCTACGTCGGCCAGACGCAGATCTGGACTTACGTGAAGGGCGACGCCCTGACCGCCGCGACACCCGCCGAGATGGAGGCGATGAAGCGCGAGGTCGATAAAGCCATGCGCGAGGGCGCGCTCGGGCTTTCGACATCGCTGCTGATGCCGCCTTCGAGCCTCGTAACCACACCGCAGCTGGTCGAGCTTGCGAAGGTCGCCTGCGGGTACGGCGGGCTCTACTCCACGCACATCCGCGACGAAGGCGCCGGCGTGTTCCGGTCCGTGGCCGAGGCGATCGAGATCGGGAAAGCCGCCGGCATCCGCGTCGATATCCTGCACATCAAGATCGCCGACCGGCAGCTCTGGGGACGCATGGACGAGGTCGTGGCCATGATCGCGAAGGCGCGCGCCGAAGGCTATGACATACGCGCCAACGTATACCCGTACACCGCGGGCCAGAACGACCTGCGCGCCATCATTCCTCCCTGGGCGCACGACGGCGGCAACGCAAAGATGCTCGAGCGGCTGCGCGACCCGGCCATGCGGGCCCGCATGCGCCGCGACATCCTGAACGGCATTCCAGGCTGGTACAACCACTACCTCGCGATCGGGAACTGGGACGGCATGCAGCTGGTCTCGCTCGGCGGCAGGCGCATGAGCGACGTGATCCGCGAGCGCGGCGGCGATCCCGTGAACGTGCTGTTCGATCTGCTCCTCGAGCAGAGCGGCAGCGTCCCTACCGTCTATTTCCATCACACGGAACAGGACATGCAGCTTGCGCTCCGGCAGCCGTTCACGTCCGTGGGCTCCGACGGACTGGCAATGAGCCCCGAAGGCCCGCTCGGCGCTACGCGTCCGCACCCGCGATCGTACGGAACGTTTCCGCGCGTGCTCGGCCGCTACGTCCGCGAGTTGAATGTCCTCACCCTGCCCGAGGCCGTCCGGAAAATGACTTCGATGAATGCGGAGAAAGCGGGCATCGCGGAACGCGGATTGCTGAAGCCGGGATACTGGGCCGATGTGACCGTGTTCGACCCGGCCACGGTAGCCGACAAGGCGACGTACGTCAATCCCCACCAGTACGCCGCGGGCATTCCCTATGTGATCGTGAACGGCGCGATCGTGCTCGACAACGGACGCCGCACGGGCGCGCTTCCCGGGAAGGTGCTGCGCGGCCCCGCATACCAGCCGTCACGCCCGGCCCATAGGCCGGCGAAGTGACGCGATGTGCGCGACGTGGCGGCTTCCGTGCCACGCGTAGAGGTGTACGTTCTGGTCGAGCGTAATGGCTCCGCCTCGGTCGCGATGCCTTTGAAATCGGGCTTGCCGATGGGATAGCGAAGCTCGTCGATGGATTCCATTCGCCCTCAGGATAGCCCGGACTTGACAGAACGCCATGACGCCCACTACCACGGAGGTAGGTGCTGAGAAGGGCTGGCATCTGTATTCTCCTGGCGGCGCTCGCCGCGGCGTACGCGTCCGAGTGCGCGCTGCTGCCTGAGATCCGGCAGTACATCAAGAAAAGTTGGACGACCCTGCGCCGCTCGAACGCCGACCTGCTCGCATCGGCCTCCGACACCAAGGTGGGCCAGAGCGGCAAGGTCATCCTGTACACTCCCGAAACGCTGCCCCGCGATCCCGAATCCATCAAGACGCCGGGCCTGCTGTATCTGCCAAAGCCCTACGTGGTGCCGGGCGGGCGCTTCAACGAGATGTACGGATGGGACAGCTACTTCATCGCGCTCGGCCTGCTGCGCGACGGCGAGACGGCGCTCGCGAAGGACATGACCGACAACTTCGTCTACGAGGTGGAGCATTACGGCAAAGTCCTCAACGCGAATCGCACTTACTATCTCACGCGCTCGCAGCCGCCGTTTCTCACGCGCATGATTCTCGACGTCTACCGCGCTACCGGCGACGCGCGCTGGCTCGCGAGCACGCTGCCCGCGATCGAAAAGTACTACGCCTATTGGACGAGCGAGCCGCACCTGACGCCCGAGACTGGTCTGTCGCGCTACTGGGGCGGCGCCGACACGCCCGCGCCCGAAGTCGTCCACGGCGAGCGCGACGCCGCGGGCCGGAGCCACTACGACCGCGTCCGCGAGTATTACCGCACCCACGAGGTCCGCGAGTACGACGTTACGCGCTACTACGACAAGGCTCGAGACCGCCTGACGCCGCTGTTCTATATGGGCGACCGCGCGATGCGGGAATCCGGCTTCGATCCTTCCTCCCGCTTCGGCCCCTTCAGCGTGGACATCATCCACTACAACCCCGTGGACCTCAACACGCTGCTCGTCCGCATGGAAGCCGACACGGCCGCGATCTATACGTTACTCGACCGCCCGCGCGAGGCCCGGGTCTGGAGCGAGCGCGCCGCGCGCCGCGCCGCCGCGATCAACCGCCTGATGTGGGACGAGCGCGCGGGCCTGTACTTCGATTACAACTTCGAGCGGAAGGCGCGGTCCACGTACCGGTTCATCACTACGTTCTATCCGCTGTGGGCCGGAATCGCGTCGCCCGGGCAGGCGGCACGCGTGGCGGCGAATCTGCCGGTGTTCGAGCGCGCCGGCGGCTTGATGACGAGCGACCGCGTCACCGGCAATCAGTGGGACGCGCCCTTCGGCTGGGCGCCGGTCGAGCTCATCGCGATCGAAGGACTCCGGCGCTACGGCTTCACCGATGCCGCCGACCGCATTTCGGTGAACTTCCTCTCCCTGGTGCTGCGCGATTTCGGCGAGCACGGCACAATCAAAGAAAAGTACGACGTCGTGGCCGGCCACTCGGATGTGCCCGCCGGCATTCGTTTCGGTTACTCTTCGAACGAGATCGGCTTCGGATGGACGAACGCCGTCTTCCTCGTTCTCTACGACGAACTCTCTCCGCCGGCCAAAGAACGCTTCGAGCGGCTCTGCGGCGCCCTGTCAGGGGCGAGCGGAGGTCGCGCGAGGGACCGGAAGTTGCAGCGTGAGCCCCTTGGCGTCGTTGGCGCGCCGCGTGGCCTGGCGATCGATCCTGGCGAGCGGCAACTCGCCGTCGACTCCATCCGGGCTGACGAACTTCACCGTCTGGTCCTGGACCCATACGGCGGCCGCGGACCACGACCCGCCGTCGTTGGTGATCAGGGAGAACGCGGCCGGTGAAGACGGCCCGGCAGGTCCCTCCTGTTTATACTCGCGAGTTTCCGGCCGCGCCGTTTCGGGCGGCGGCGGAGGCGCTTGCTGCTGCGGCGCCAGCACAATCACCGTCGGGCTCGACGGATATCCGCTGTAATACCCTCCGTCCCAGTAGCCGGGAAATCCACCCACGAGGCCGCCAAAGCCGCCGAAACCGCCGAAGCCGCCGTGCCGGAAGTTGCCGCCGAACGATCCGGTTCCCGGAGTGGTCAACCCGATCGGCGGAATCGGCGCGAGTGGCGGCAGTCCGAAATTCCCGAAGTTCCCCGAAAGCCCCGCCGGACGCGGGAAGCTCGCGTGAACCGAAACGTGCTGTGCGAAGCACGCAATGGGAAGCAGGCCCCAGAGGACTAGCGACCCTTTCATAACACCTCCCACGTTTCCGAGCCTAGCTCGCGGAGCCGGAATCCACAACCGCGAGCAAACCCCTGCGCAAAGCTTCTCCGACGATGCCGGGGTCCGCCTCCGACGCGCGCACATCCGGCGCGGCGTTGACGGCCGCGAGCGCCTCCCACGTGCGTTCGTCTACGGCAACCGTGCCGGCAAGCGGAACCTGCACGATCATCTGCGCGCCTTCGCGGAACGTGGACGCGCCCTCGGGCAGGCGCAGGCGCGCGCCGTACAGCCGGTCGCGCGGCGCGGCGAGCAGCCGGAAGGCTTCATGCAAGCGGTCGATGTGCGCGCTGTCGACGTTGCCCCAGTGATCGGCCGCGACGTCGAACACGTCGTAGCGAGCCGCGCCGTCTTCAGCGAACTCCATCACATTGATGCTCTGCCTGGTGCCGTGCAGTTCCCGGCGGTCCGTGCGCAGTTCGAGCACTTCCATCCCTTCGTCCGCGGCGTTTCCGCCCGCCTCCGGCCACGACGTGAAGATGATCGCGCGCCCGCCGGGCGTGAGGTGCCGGGAGACGCCCGCCACCACGCGCCGCGCCAGTTCGTCTCCGCGCTCGCCGCCGTGCAGGAACACCTGGTCGCCCGCCTCCCCGCGCGCCGTCCGGTTCGGATAATACGGCGGCTGCGAGACGATCAGGTCGAAGACGTCGCGGGCGGCCGGCTCCCACACATCGCCCCCGCGGAACTCCGCGTTCCGGATGCCGTTCACGTCCGCGTTCAGGCGCGCCAGTTCGAGGGCGCGCGGGTTGATGTCGGTGCCTGTGACGGCCCCGGCGTGCGCGGCAAGCAGCAGCGCGAGCGTGCCCGCGCCGCAGCCGAGATCGAGCACGCGGCCGGCAGGACTTCCCGGCCTCGCCGCGCGGAACAGAATCGCGGTCGTCTCTCCCGCTCCCATCACGGCATCGCGGTCGCGGCCGAGATAGTCGCTGAACAGGTATAGGTTGCGAACGGTCCGAAGGTGGAACGGCGCCTCGACTCTCCCCGCCTCCGCCTCGATCAGCAGTCCGCAATCGAGCGCGGCGACAAGCACCGCGCACCCGAGGCACTCCGCCGCGGCGTCGCGAGCGAGCGTTTCCGCGCAGAAAAACAGCCGGAGCCCCAGGGCCGCCCGGTCATCCGAGAACTCCGCCTCGCGCGATGCCGTGAGCGGATTGCGCAGGTCATCGGTGCCCACCGTCATGCGGCGCACGTACTCGCGCGTGAGGCCGATTTCGCGGAACCGCGCGGTGAGCGGCGCGCCGGGGTTGCGGCTGAGCCGCGAGGAATCCGGTAACGCCACGTCAGGCCTTCGGCAGCTCGTAGCCTTTGCGCCGCGGCCGCGAGAGCAACGCGTTCGCCTCCTCGTCGCCCGGGAAGCGTTCCGCCTCGGGGTCCCATTTGAGCTTGCGGCCGAGTTCGCGGCAGATGTTCGCCAGATGGCAGAGTGTCGTCGCGCGGTGCGCCGTCTCGACATCCGCGTTCGGCTTCTTGCGCGTGCGCATGCACTCGAAGAAATTCCGCAAGTGCGCCGCGTCCTCGCCCTTGCCCTCGGGAGTGGGATCGGGCGCGCCCTCGAGCAGCGCGGGGTCGTCGGCGATCGCGTTGCCGCGCAGGATTTGTATGCGGCCCTTCTCCCCCGCGAAAATCGCGCCGAGCTGCTGGTGATCGTTGATGACGGGCTGTTCGAGCTTGAGCAGCGTGCCGCTCGCGTACCGCATTGTCACTCTGGCCTGGGGCCCCGGCTCCTCGGGCCACACTTCGACCGGGCCGGTCCCATCCGTTCCGAGCGCGGCCTGCACCTGGTCGAGCGCGTGCGTGCCCCAGCCGCTGACGCCCCACGACTGCCCGCCGCCGTCGTAATCCCGCCAGTTCCCCCACTTGAATTGCAGGTCGCGGTGATAAGGCCGCAACTCGGCCTGGTTGCACCACAGGTCCCAATCGAGGCCGTCCGGAACCGGCTGCTCCGGCTGCGGCTTCCATCGGAGCGGCGGCTCGAAGTTGCACGCGATCACGCTATGGACGCGTCCGAGCCCGCCCTCGCGAATCAGCTTGCTCGCGAAAATATCCATCGGCATCGAGCGCTGCTGCGTGCCGGCCTGTAGCACGCGGTTGTGCTTTCGCACGGCCCGCACCAGCGCGCGCCCTTCAGCCACCGTCAGGCACACCGGCTTCTCGGCGTACACATCGAGCCCCGCCTCGAGCGCGTGCATCGCGATCAGGACCCGCGCGTGCGTGGTCGTCTCGACGAACACGGCGTCGAGTTTTTCTTTGTCGAACATGCGCCGGTAATCCTGATACCTGGCCCACTTGTCGCCGCCGGCCCGCAGCTTCGCCGCCTCCGCGCACCGCGGCAGGAAGCAATCGGCGACCGCCGCAATCTCGTACTCCGGAAGATCGTAGTTCCCGATCAGCCACCGCGCCCGGCCGCCCAAGCCGATGAAGCCCACGCGGATACGATCGTTCACGCCGAACACGCTCGACGGAATCACCAGAGGCGCCGCCGCGCCCGCGGCCGTACGGAAGAAATCGCGTCTGTTCATGAGATGGGCTCCAGGGCGATTATATAGCGCAAACTGTTCTCACCGCGCCGGAACCTCTACAATGGAATCGTCATGTGGTCTCCGGCCGCGGCGTTTCTATTGTTGTTTCTTCAGAGTACCGGCCCAGCCGCCGACGGCATGAAGGCTCTCGAAGCGCGGCAGTACGACGCCGCCGCGCGCGAGTTCGCCAAGGCCGTCGAGGCCGATCCCGCCGATTATGCCGCGCGCTTCAACCTCGCCTTCGCTCAAAGCATGCTCGGCCGTGACGCCGAGGCCATCGCAGAATACAAAAAGGTCCTCGAGCTGAAACCCGGCTTGTACGAGGCCGAGCTGAATCTCGGGATGATGCTGCTCGGGGCCAAACAAGCGGCCGAGGCCCTGCCTTATCTCGAGCGCTCCGCCGCAACGAAGCCGAACGAACTCCGCCCGCGCCTCTACCTTTCCCAAGCGCTGCTCCAAACGAACGACTTCGCCAGGGCCGAGGAATCCTACAAGGCCGCGCTCGTGCTCGACCCGAAATCCGCCGCCGCCGAGATGGGCCTCGCCGAGGCGCTCGCGAAACAAAGCCGCCTCGCGGATTCCGAGCCGCACTTCCGCCGCGCCGCCGCGCTCGACCCCAACTACAAAGACGCCTTGATCGAGCTCGCGCAGCTTTACGAAAAGGCCGGCCGGAATGCCGACGCCATCGCCATTTATCAGGGTTTCCCCGATAACGTGGCCGTGCGCGAGCGGCTCGGCCAGATGCTGGTGGATGCCGGGCGGCCGGCCGAGGGCATCCCGCATCTCGAATGGGCGGTGAAGCAGTCGCCCACCTCCGCCAACCGCCTCGCGCTCGCGCAGGCTTACCGCAAGAACAAGGAACCGGAGAAGGAGCTGCCGCTTCTCGAGCAGGCGCTCGCCGCCGCTCCGGAAGACCTCGACCTCCGCATGGGCTACGGCCGCGAGCTCCGCGACCAGCGCCGCTACGCCGATGCCGCCCGCGAGTTCGCGCGCGTCGCGCAGGCCAGGCCCGATTCGGTGGAGGCGTGGAACGAGCTCGCGGGCATGCTCATCTCGCTCGAACAATACCCGCAGGCGATCGCGGCGCTCGACCGCCTGAAGGCGCTCGGCGTCGAAAACGCCGGACATCTCTACCTGCGCGCGATCGTGCTCGACCGCGTCAAGGACCAGAAGAGCGCGCTCGAAAGCTACAGGAAGTTCCTCGCCGCAAGCGAAGGCAAGCACCCCGACGAGGAGTTCAAGGCGCGGCAGCGCGCGCGCATCCTCGAAAAGGAATTGAGCAAGAGGTGACCCCGTGAAGCGCCTCGCCCTCCTCGCCGCAGCGGTTTCGCTGGCGCTCGCCTCGCAGTCCGATTTGGACTCCATCAAGTCGGAGCCGAAGCTCGAACGGCGCGCCGAAAAAGCGCTTGATAACGCGTTCGACGCCCTCAAGTCCGCGCAGGAATCCTATCTCGTGAAGGGCGACATGGCGCAGACCGGCTCGGACCTCGACGAGCTCTCCCAATCGGTCGAGCTCGCCTACACCTCGCTGGTGGACACGGGCAAAAATCCCAGCAAGAGCCCCAAGCACTTCAAGCGCGCCGAGATCAAGACGCGCGAACTGCTCCGCCGCCTCAACGATTTTCGCGAACAGATGAGCGTGGACGACCGCCCCGCCGCCGACAAGGCGCACGCGGTCATCCAGAAGGTTCACGAGGATCTCCTCGAAGGCATCATGGGAGGAAAAAAGAAGCGATGAAGAAGGCCTTGCTTCTGCTCTGCCTCGCGGCCCCGGCGCTCGTCGCGCAGAAAGATTTCCTGACCGCCGACGAAGCCGATCAGGTCCGCGAAGCGCAGGACCCGAACGATCGCCTGAAGCTCTACACCGTTTTCGCGCGCCAGCGGCTCGACCAGGTACAGCACCTAGTCAAGGACCAGAAGCCCGGCAGCGCCGGCATGATCCACGACCTGCTCGAGGAGTACAACAAGATCATCGATGCGGCCGACACCGTCGCCGACGACGCGCTCCAGCGCAAGGCCGATATCACCGCCGGCATCGGAGCCGTAAACTCGGCCGAGAAGGAATTTCTCCCCGCGCTCGAAAAGATCCGCGACTCGAACCCGAAGGACATCGGCCGCTACGAGTTCATGCTCTCGCAGGCGATCGACACCACCAGGGATTCTCTCGAAACTTCGAGCGAAGACCTCGGCAAGCGCTCCACCGAAGTGGCCGACCGCGAGCGCAGGGAAAAGAAAGAGCGCGAGGCCATGATGCAGCCCAAGGACCTCGAAGAGCGCAAGAAGGCCGAGGCAAAGCAGGCCGCCGAAGAGAAGACGAAGCGCAAGAAGCCGACCCTGCTCAAGAAAGGCGAGACGGTCAAGCAATAGGATCCCTTGCCGCCTCTCCCTACCACCCCGCCTGTTCCATGCGTTTCAGGATGCGCGCAGAGTACTCGTTCATGCGCGCGGGTCTGCGCGTGCGCGGCGCCGGCAGGATCGCGGCCAGCCGCGCGCCCTGTTCGCGGCTCACGCGAGCGGCTGGGATCTTGTAGTAAGCTCGCGCCGCCGCCTCCGCGCCGTAGACGCCCGGCCCCCACTCGACTACGTTCATATACAGCTCGAGGATTCGCTGCTTCGACAGCAGCAATTCCGCCGCCGGCACAAGCGGAATCTCGAGCGCCTTCCTCAGCGGCGAATGCCACGTAGTCAGGAACAGGTTCTTCACGAGCTGCTGCGTGATGGTGGATGCGCCGCGCAGGCGGCCGTCTTCGAGCCCGTCCTCGACCGCGTCCTTCACCTGCCGCCAGTCAAACCCGTGGTGATTGTAGAATCGCGCGTCCTCGGCCGAAACCACGGCATGCTGAAAGGCGGGCGAGATGCGCGCCAAAGGGACGAACGTGTACCGCTTCGTGTACCGGCCCTTGCGGAACCAGCTCTCCACACGCCGCTCGACGTGCACCGAAGTGAACGGCGGATCCATCCACCGCAGCCCCAGCAGGCCCAGCACGGCGCACCCATAAAGCGCGGCCGCCCCGGCGAGCGTCCATCGCGCGATGCGGCCGGGCAGCCGCCCTCTCGTTTTAGCTCGTTTGCGCAGTCTTTCAGGATACCCGTTGACACTGCTGCTCACCTGTGCTAATTTTTTAGCATCATGGCCGGGACAGAAGGCCTCAGCCTCAGCCGCCGCGAGCGCCAGATCATGGACATTCTCTACCGCCGCGGCCGGGCCAGCGCATCGGACATTCACCAGGCGATGCCGGACGCCCCCAGCTATTCGGCCGTGCGCGCCACGCTCCGCATTCTCGAAGAGAAGGGACACGTGCGGCACGAAGACGACGGATTGCGCTACCTTTACCTGCCCACGCTCGCCCGCGAGAAAGCCACGCGCTCGGCGCTGCGGCACCTGCTCGACACGTTCTTCGATGGCTCGCCCGAAAAGGCCGTCGTCGCGCTGCTCGATTCCTCGGAACTTTCGCGTAAAGACCTGGACCGCCTCGCGGCCCTCGTCGAAAAAGCCCGCAAGGAGGGCCGCTGAATGGAACCCGCGCTCATCTGGAAGGCGACCGCCATTCTGCTCGCCGCCGCTGCCGTAAGTCTCGCGCTGCGCCGCGCCCCGGCCGCCCTGCGGCATCTGGTCTGGACGACGGCGCTCGCGGGCGCGCTGCTGATTCCGGTTCTCTCCTTCGCCCTGCCGCGCTGGACCGTGCCCGTGTGGCGCGACGTCCCGATCCTCTTTCGTGCGACTGCAACCGCGCACGCGCCGGCCGCCCCCGCGCCGGAGCGCGCCGCCTCCGCCCTTCCGCCGAAATCGCAGCCACTCCCGCGAACGATTCCCTTCGGCGCAATCTGGCTCGCGGGCGCGGCGCTCCTTCTGGTTCCCCCGGCCGTTTCGAGGATCGCGCTCGCCCGTCTCGCGCGCGCCGCCATGCCCGCTCGGCCCGGCCTTTGCGAGGCGATGAGCATTCCCGGCCGCATCCGCCTGCTCGAAATCGCCGCGCCCATCTCTCCGGTCACATGGGGCGTGCTGCGCCCGGTGATCCTGATCCCACAGGTAGCGGCCGAAGGCGACCCGGCGCGCCTGCGCGCCATCCTCACGCACGAGCTCGCGCACATCGCGCGCGGCGATTGCCTCTGGCAACTGCTGGGACAACTCGCTTGCGCGCTCTACTGGTTCCATCCGCTCGTATGGCTGGCGCACCGCGAGGCGCTCCGCCTGCGCGAGCGCGCCGCCGACGATACCGTGCTGCGCTCCGGAGTGCGCGCGTCCGACTACGCCGGCGACCTGCTGTGCCTGGCCCGTACGCTCGCCTCCCCGCGCCTCTGCGGCAGCCTCGCCATCGCCCGCCCGTCGAGCCTCGAATCGCGTGTGCGGGCCATTCTCGACCCCACCGTGCGCCGCGCCGCGCAAAGCCGCGCGATCCTCGCAACCGGCCTCTCGGCCGCGGCCCTTGCCATTTTCGTGATCGCCGCCGCGCGCCCCGCCTCAGCCGGTTCGCCGGAGAGTCTCGATGAGGCTGCCGCCCAGCTCCGCAGCGAGCTCCAGGCGCGGAAGGCGCGGTCCGGCGAAGACTCGCTCGACTACGCCCGCGGCCTGGGGAGCCTGTGCGCCCTTTACGCCGAATGGGACAGGACGGACCTGGCTTCCGAATACTGCGCCGCCGCGCTCCCCGCGCTCGAAAAGCACCTCGGCCCGAGCGATCCCGCGCTGTTCGAGCCGCTCCATTACCTCGCCGTGGACGCTCACGCGCGCAAGGACTGGCCGCGAGCCGCGAGCCTCTATCAACGCGCCCTGGCCACCGGCCCCGCCGCCCCCCGCGCCGCGCTGGTCACCGCCGAACTCGCGATCGCGACGCTCGGCGCGGGCGACTCCGCACGCGCCGAGCAACTCGCCGATCAGGCCGCGGCGCTCGCGCCTCAGGGGTCGCTCGAATCCGCCGCCGCGCTCGCGGCGCAAGCGCGCGTGCTGCGCGAGCTCGGCCGCACCGCCGATGCGGACCGGATCTCCGCGCAGGCGCAGCAGGCCCGCGACGCGTGGTCCGCAAGCCGCACGGCGCCGCCCGCCCCCGTCGAACCCGGCACATACCGCATCGGCCCGGGCATCTCCGCGCCCGTGCCCCTCGAAAAGCACGAGCCCGAATACAGCGCCGAAGCGCGCATCAACAAGTACGAAGGCACCTGCGTTCTCGCCATGCTCATCGGAGCCGACGGCCACCCGCGCTCGGTGCGCGTCACCCGTCCGCTCGGCATGGGGCTCGACCAGAAAGCGCTCGAAGCCGTCCGCCAGTGGCGCTTCACCCCCGGCATGAAAGACGGCGAGCCCGTCGTCATCCGCGCCACGGTCGAAGTCAACTTCCGCTTGCTATGAAACGAATCGTGCTGACCGCGGCGCTCGGCGCCCTGCTCACCGGCTGCGCGCGCCGTACGGCGCAAGCGCCCGCCCCGCCGCGCCACCCCTCGCCCGACGCCGACTACATCGACCTCCGCCCCGCCTGGCGCGTGCGAGTCATCACGCCCCTGCTCAAAGGCGGAGGCTACCGCCTCGAAACCACGCAGAAGCAGACGAGCGGCAACACCGTGGAACTCGCAGCGAAGAATTTCGAAGGATACGAAACTGCAATCTACACCGTCGAGCCCAGGCCCGAAGAAGGAGTGCGGGTGGCCTTCGCATCGGCTGTGGCAACGAGGGAAGGCATTGACGCCCCGCAGCCGCGGCCGCGCGCCCCGCTCTTCCGCCTGCCGCAATCGGCCAGGCACGTGCGCCTGCTCTACCTGAAGCGCGTCAGCCCCGCCGATCACGACATGGCCATCCTGGCCGCGCCGGATAGAGACGCCCTCGACCGCATCACCGCCGAAGTCCAGGCCGCCCCGGCCGCCTGCAAATCCCGCGGCCCGCGCCACTGCTCCTGGGTCCCGCTCGGAATCGCCGTCCGCCCCGAATCCCACACCGCCGGAGGCTGGAACCCGGCGAGGTAGCGCGCCGCACTACACTAGGCCTATGATCGCCACGGTTCCCGAGAAGAACAAGAAGCCCGGACTCTGCTACGCCGTCACAAACTCCGGCCTCGAACTGCCGGTCATCGACATCACGCACCCGGCCTTCGCCTGCGACGTCAGCGCCGAGGAGCTCGGCGCGCTCGTCGAGGAAACCGTCAGGAACATGGCGGCTATGGCCGCGGTGCCGCTCGAAACCCGGCGCGCCATGGCTGTCAACTCGATTCTGGCGCGCGGCTGGGTCGAAGCCTCGGGCACCTACATGACCGGGTTGATGACCTACCTCAACCGGCTCGGGCCGGACAACCTCGGCGACGGTTACGCGGGCCCCATCGACCGCCGCATCGCCGCCGGCCTCGCGCCGCTTTCGTTCCGCTTCCGCCTGCGCGACCTCGCCCGCCTGATCGCCGATGCCCTCGCTGCCTGGCTGGCCCACAACCCGCAAGGCCCCGTGCGCCTGCTCAACATCGGCGGCGGAGCGGCCGCCGATAGCCTGAACGGCCTCATCCTTCTTCACAAGGAGCATCCGGAGCTGCTGCCCGGCCGGCGCATCACGGTCCACGTCCTCGATGTCGATGCCGAAGGACCCGCCTTCGGCGCTCGCGCGCTCGCGGCCCTCGTCGCCGAAGGCGCGCCGCTCGCCGGTCTCGACGCCGCGCTCGAACACACCGCCTACGATTGGTCCGATCCGGCCGCGCTCGCGCCCGGCGTTGCCGCCGTCGGGTCCACCGAAGGCGCGCTGTTCGACTACGGCTCCGACGACGAAATCATGGCGAACCTCGCCGCCCTGCGCGAACGCACACCCGCCGGTTTCGTGATGACCGGATCGGTCGTGCGCGCCGCCTCCACGCTCGATTCCCGGCTCGCCGTTTCCGGAAGCCCCCCGTGGATGCCCAGCATCCGTTACATCGGCCTCGAAGCTTTCGAAACCCTCGCCCGCGCCGCCGGATGGACCATCGCCCGCAGACTCGAAAGCCCGATGCACCACGCCATAAGCCTGACCAAGGCCTGAAGATCGCCCCTACCCCGCCGCCTTCCGCATCCACGAATTCAGGATCCGCTCGGCCTCGGGCGGCGTCATGGGGTGGTTGTAAATCGGCGAGCCCGGCTGCTGCCTGCGCCCGCCTTCGCCCAAGCTCCCCGTGTCAACCGGCGCGAAACCAATCTCCTCGATCAGCTTCGCCACAATCTGCTTCGCTTCGTCATCGTCGCCCGCCATGAAGATCACGTTGCGGCGGTCAAGCGGCAGATGCGTGTCGCCGTGGGCCGCCAGGTGCTGGTAGCAGATCGTGTTGAACGCCTTCACCAGCCGCGCGCCCGGCAGCCGCCGGCGCGTCTCCTCGCTCGACGTGCCGTCCGCGTCCAGGATGGCGCCCGTCGGGCTGTAGGGATTCATCGCGTCGATCACCACTTTGCCCGCCACAGCTTCCGCGGCCGGAAGCGCCTCCGGTATCCGCCACGGAACCGCCAGCAGCACGATGTCGCCGAACCGCGCCGCGCCGTCCACCGTCATCGCGTGCGCCTCCGGGCCCAGTTCCGCCACAAGCTCTTGCAGCGACTCCGGCCCGCGTGAATTGCTAAGCGCCACCTCGTGCCCGGCCTTCACAAACAGCCGTGCCGCGGTGGATCCGACATGCCCGGCCCCTATAATGCCGACCTTCCGCATCTCCCCCTCCTGGTGTCAGATGGCGGAGCGCACGCCCACCTCGTCGAGGTGAGCCAGCAGGTCCGCCGGATCCTGATAAACGCGATACGCCCCTGCGCGCTCGAGCTCGTCCTGGCCGTATCCGCCCGAGAGCAGCCCGATCCCCAGCGCCCGCGCGCGCTCCGCCGCCAGCAGATCCCAGACGCTGTCGCCCACCACGACCGTGCGATCCACCGCCACGCCCAGGCATTCCGCCGCGGCGATGAACAGATCGGGATCCGGCTTGGCGTGCTCTACCTGGTCGCGCGTGATGATCGCCCTGTGGTCCGCCACACCCAGCAGTTCCAGGCTGGGACGCGCGCTCTGCAAGCGCCCGCTCGTCGCGACCGCGAACGGCACCCCCGCGTGTTTCAGATGTTGGAGCAGTTCCCTCGCGCCGGGCAGCGGCCGCACCTGCGAAGCGTAGCTCGCGAAAATCTCCGCGTGCCGTTTCTGGAACCGCTCTGCGTCTTCGGGCGTGATGCGGCGTCCCGTCTCCCGCGCCAGCGCGTGCGCCAGCAGCCCGCCGCTCATGCCGATCCGGCGATGTATGCGCCACACCGCCAGGCTGATCCCGCCTTCTTCCAGTGCCTGCCGCCACGCCAGCACGTGCTGGTAAACACTGTCGACCAGCGTTCCGTCCAGGTCGAACACGAACGCGGGCCCGCGGGCCATCATGTTTCTATCTTGTTACAAAAGCGGCCGCAAGTATTGCCCGGTATACGAAGCCGGCGCGGCCGCCACCTGCTCGGGCGTCCCCTGGACCACAATGCAGCCGCCGGATTCCCCGCCCTCCGGCCCCAGGTCGATGATCCAGTCCGCGTTCCGGATCACCTCCAGGTTGTGCTCGATGATCAGCACGCTGCCGCCGTTCTGAATCAGCTTTTGAAACGCCTCGAGCAGCCGCGCGATGTCCTCGAAGTGCAGCCCCGTCGTCGGCTCGTCGAAGACGAACAGCGTGCCCTTGCAGTCGGCCTGCGCCAGGTGCGCCGCCAGCTTCACGCGCTGCGCCTCGCCGCCCGAAAGCGTCGTGGCCGATTGCCCCAGCCGCAGGTATCCCAGGCCGACCTGCTCGAGCAGCCGCAGCTTCGCCACCAGCCTCGGCACCTCCGCGAAGAACGAGAGCGCTTCCTTCACGGTCAATTGCAGCACCTCGTGAATGTTCAGCCCGCGCAGGCGTATGTCGAGAATGCCGCTCTTGTACCGCGTGCCTTTGCATTCGTCGCACACCAGCTCGACGTCGGCCAGGAACTGCATCTCCACCGTCACCGTGCCGTCGCCCTGGCACGTCTCGCACCGCCCGCCCGGAATGTTGAACGAAAAGTGCCCCGGCGTGTAGCCGCGCCGCTCGGCCTCGGGCGTCGATGCGAACAGGTCGCGTATGATGTCGAACGCCTTCATGTACGTCACCGGGTTCGACCGCGGCGTGCGCCCGATCGGCGACTGGTCCACCAGCACCGCGTGGCTGATCTTCTCCGCTCCCTCGATGCGCTGGCACGCGAGCTTCGTCCCGCCGGTCTCCTCGCCGTCGCCGGCCTCCACGCTCCCTGCCTTGTGCGCGGCCGCGAGCGCCTTGTAAATCACCTCGTGCACCAGCGTGGATTTCCCCGATCCCGACACGCCCGTCACCGCTACCATCATGTCGAGCGGAATCTCCACGTCGATGTTCTTCAAGTTGTGCAGCCGCGCGCCGAACACCTTCAGCATGCGCTTGCGGTTCACCGGCCGCCGCGACGGGCGCCCGCGCAGCGCGTCGCGCTCGCCCTTCAAATACGCGGCCGTCAGCGACCCGGCGCCGTTCGACACCAGCCGTCCGTACGGCCCCGCGAAAATCACGCGCCCGCCGTTCTCGCCCGCGCCCGGCCCTAGATCGACGATGTAATCCGCCGCGCGCATCACGTCCGCGTCGTGCTCCACCACGACGATCGTGTTCCCCAACTCGCGCAGTTCCTGAAGAATGCGGATCAGCCGCCCCGTGTCGCGCGTATGCAGCCCGATCGACGGCTCGTCGAGCACGTAGCACGCGCCCACCAGCCGCGACCCCAAACACGTGGCCAACTGGATCCGTTGCGCCTCGCCGCCCGAGAGCGTCGCCGACAGCCGGTCGAGCGTCAGGTACTCGAGCCCGACATCGTTCAGGAATTGAAGCCGCTGCCGGATCTCGACGAGCACCTTGTCCGCGATTCCAAGCTCCTCCGGCGTCAGCTCGAGCGCCTGGAAAAACGCGTGCGCCGCGGCGATGCTCATGCGTGTCACCTCGGCCAGGTTCTTCCCGCCCACCCGCACGTTCAGCGCCTCCGGCCGCAGCCGCGCGCCTTTGCACTCCGGGCACTCCGCATACCCGCGATACCGGCTCAGGAACACGCGCACGTGCAGTTTGTACTTCTTCGTCTCCAGCCAGTCGAAGAACCCGCGCACGCCGCGAAACCGCCGCCCTTCGCCCTTCCAAACGTAATCGCGCTCCTGCTCCGTCAGGTCGCACCACGCGACGTTGAACCGCACCTTGCCGCGCCCCGCGCGCTTCAGCGCTTCGTAATCGGTGCCGTACTGCGGCTTGTTCCACGGATCGATCGCGCCTTCGTCGAGCGACAGGGTCTTGTCCGGAACGATGAGATCCGGGTCGTAGTCGATCGTGTTCCCGAACCCCTGGCATCGCGGGCACGCGCCGAACGGGTTGTTGAAGCTGAACAGCCGCGGCTCGGGCTCGAGAAACTCGATGCCGTCGGTCTTGCACGAAAACTTCTCGCTGAACCGCAGCGTGCGCGGCGCTTCCGCGTTGGCCTGCTCGAAGATCGCCTCGCCCGCCTCGCGATAGCAGATCTCGACGCTATCGACGATGCGCTGGTGCAGGTCCGGCGCCATCACGATCCGGTCCACGAGCGCAAAAAGCGGTTGCGCGAAGTCGATCTCGAGCAGCGATTCCGGACTCGAGAACTCGAACATCCGCCCGCCCTGGTACAACCGGTTGAAGCCCTTCGCGCGCAGCTCGAACAACCGGTCCCGCATCTCGGAGGCCTCGCCGAACCGCACCGGAAACAGCACGTACCAGCGCGACCCGGCGGGCTCGGCGAGCATGTGCGCCGCCACCTGGTCCACCGTGTCCCGCTCCACGCGCTTGCCGCACGCCGGGCAATACGTGCGCCCCACGCGCGCCCACAGCAGCCGCAGGAAATCGTACAGCTCGGTGGTGGTCCCAACCGTGGACCGCGGATTCCGCGTCGTGTTCCTCTGGCGGATCGCGATCGGCGGAGCGATACCGTCGATCTCATCCACCTCCGGCTTCTCCATCCGCTCTAGGAACTGCCGGGCGTATGCCGACAGCGACTCCACATACCGCCGCTGCCCCTCGGCATAAATCGTGTCGAAAACCAGCGAGGACTTCCCCGACCCCGACACGCCGGTTACCACAGTCAGCTTGTTGTGCGGGATCTCGAGCGAGATGTTCTTGAGATTGTGGAGCCTCGCTCCCCTGATTACGATTGATTCTTCTTCCACGATGGGCCCTGCAAGATCGCCTCCGCCAGGGAGGCCTATCTATTCAGGATACCCCGCCCCCATCCAGCGGTCTGTCCAGCACCTCTCGGATCTTCTTCGCCAGCGAGTCCTGGCTGAACGGCTTGCCCAGAAAGTCCACTTCCGGGTCGAGCACGCCGTGATGCACGATCGCGTTCTCCGTGTATCCGGAAAGATACAGCACGCGCATCGTGGGCCGCTGCTCGAGCAGGCGCACCGCCAGGTCCCGCCCGCTCATCCGCGGCATGACGACGTCGGTGAGCAGCAGGTCGATCGCCCCCGGGTGCTGCTGGCTGGCCTGAATCGCCTCCAGCGGATCGGCAGCCTTGATGACGTTATAGCCGCGCTGCTTCAGGATCGTCCCGATCAGCTCGCGAACGCCCGGCTCGTCCTCCACCACCAGCACCGTCTCGGCGCCCTGGTCCGGGTCCGGCGTCTTGAGCGGCGCCGGCTCGTCCGTCGCCTCCCCCACCTGCGGGAAGTAGACCTTGAATGTCGCGCCGCGCCTCGGCTCGCTGTAGACCCAGATGTCGCCGCCGTTCTGCTTCACGATCCCGTACACGGTCGCCAACCCGAGCCCCGTTCCCTTCCCGATTTCTTTTGTCGTAAAGAACGGCTCGAAGATGTGCCGCCTGGTCTCAGCGTCCATGCCATGCCCGTTGTCGCTCACCGCCACCATCACGTAATCGCCCGGCCGCACGCCCAGGTGCATCCGCGTGTAGGTGTCGTCGAGATGCGTGAGCGCGGTCTCGATCGTGATCCGCCCCCCGCCGGGCATTGCGTCGCGCGCGTTCACGGCCAGGTTCACGATGATCTGCTCGAACTGCCCCGCGTCGATCCGGATGTTGCCGGCCGCCTCGTCCAGGCTGAACACCAGGTCGATGTCTTCCCCGATCAGCCGGCGCAGCATGGTCTCCGTTCTGCGCAGCAGCAGGTTCGCTTCGATCACCACCGGCTGCCGTATCTGCCGCCGGCTGAATGTGAGCAACTGGTTGGTCACGGCGCCGGCACGGTCGGCCGCCCTCAGCACTTCCTCGGCGTATTCCCTCAGCTCATCGCCCTGCTGCAACTGATCGAGCATCATCCGGTTGTATCCGGCGATGATCGTCAGCATATTGTTGAACTCGTGCGCCACGCCTCCGGCCAGCCGCCCGATCGCCTCCATCTTCTGAATGTGCGTGATCTGCGCTTCGAGCAGCTTCCGCTGCGTGATGTCGGTGACGAATGCGAGGCCGAAAACCCCTTCGTCCGTCTCGATGTACGTCAGGCTCACCTCGACCGGGAACTCCGTGCCGTCCTTCCTCCGGCCCGCCAGGTCCAGGCCGATCCCCATCGGCCGTATTCGCGGCTTGGCCATGTACTGGGCCCGGTGCCGCACGTGCGCGTCGCGGCTCCCCAGCGGCAGCAGGATCTCGATCGGTTGTCCCACCAGCTCGGCGCGGCTGTACCCGAACATCTCCTCCGCCTTTGCGTTGGCGATGATAATGCGCCCATCGCGGCTCGTGCTCAGAATTCCCTGTCCGGCCGAATCGAGCAGAGCGGGCAGAAACCGCTCGTGCTTCTGAACATATTCTTCAAGCCCCTTGCGCACAGCAACATCCGGTATACGGGCAGCCCCGGATTCTTCCTTTTGCATCCCGCCCCTCTTCCCCTGTCCAGACCATTGTGGCGGTTAATTGCTTCGATTCGCAACACGCCCTCAGTGCATGCCTCGCGCGTGCCCCATGCTAGCCTGTGATTTCCCGTGCTCGAACCGGCCGAGTTCCGCCGCGCGCTCCTCCGCTGGTACCGGAAGGCGAAGCGCGATCTGCCCTGGAGGCTCACGCGCGATCCGTACCGAATCTGGCTCTCCGAGGTCATGCTCCAGCAGACGCGAGTAGCCGCCGCGCTGCCGTATTACGAGCGCTTTCTCCAAAGATTCCCGGACGCCGCCACGCTCGCCCGCGCGCCTGAGGCCGAAGTTCTCGCCGCCTGGGCGGGCCTCGGCTACTACTCGCGCGCGCGCAACGTCCATAAGGCCGCGAAACTGATCGCGCACGCCGGATTCCCGCGCGACTATGACGGGATCCGCGCCCTGCCGGGCGTTGGCGACTACACAGCCGCCGCCGTGGCCAGCATCGCCTTCGATTTGCCGCACGCCGTCCTCGACGGCAACGTCATGCGCGTGCTCGCGCGCGTAACGAACGACGACGGGCGGCTCGATTCCTCCCCCACACGGACGCGCCTGCGCGATCTCGCCGCGGCAATGCTCGACCGAAAGCGTCCCGGCGAGCACAACCAGGCCCTCATGGAACTCGGCGCGACCGTCTGCCTCCCTGGTGCGCCGCTGTGCCTTGTCTGCCCCGTCGCGGCTTTCTGCGAGGCGCGCCGGCTCGGCCGCGAAGGCCGGCTGCCCGTAAAATCGCGCCCAGCCGAGCCGCTCCGCCTCGAATTGCAGTTCCTGGTCGTCCGCCGCAACGGTTCGTACCTGCTCCGCCGGCGCCCCGCGGATTCCGGCCGCATGGCGGGCTTTTGGGAGCTGCCCGAACCGGCGCAGTTACCCGGCACAGCTCCCGCAGCCGCGCTCGGCAGCTTTCGCCACACCATCACGCATCACCACTACACCGTCACGGTCTTCGAGGCCGAGGCCCCCGGCGCCGCCCCCCACATTCCCCCGGATTTCGAATGGATCCCCGCCGGCCGCCTCCACTCCATTCCGTTGAGCACGCTCGCCCGCAAGGCCCTCGCCCGAGCCGCGGGGAGATAAACTCCGCCGGCGGCCCACTACTCTCTTTAGGAATCCTATGCGCACTCTCACCTGTTGCGCCCTCGTGGCGCTCGCCCTCGCGGTGTCTCCGCTCGCCGCCGGCGCCTGCAGGCCGAACGCTCCGTGCTACTCGGCCGAAAGCATTGTCAACGCGGCCAGCAACGTCGCCGGCGATCCCATTGCGCCCTACACCTGGGTCAGCCTCTACGGCACGGGCTTGTCGTTCAGCGCGCGCAACCGCACGGCCGAAGACATGCTCCCCGGTTTTGGCGGCGTCAACGTCCTGGTCAACAACCAGCCTGCGCTGTTGTCCTATATATCGCCGCTCCAGGTGAATTTTCTGGTCCCGTTCTCGATCACCTCGCCCGAAGCGAAAATCCAGGTCACGCGCGAGGGCACGGCCGGGCCCGAAGTCATTGTCAAGCTTTCCGACTGCTCGCCCGCCCTGTTCCAGATGGATGCCGGCACGGTAGTCGCGGCCGACCCCTCGAACCCCGAGCGATACACCGTCATCACGCACGAGAACCCCTCCCGCGCCAACGACATCGTGATCCTTTACGCCACCGGTCTTGGCCCCTTCCTCTATCCGATGGACGACAACCTCGCGGAGTTGCCGCTCACCGCCAACCCGATCGCGCGCACGCCGGCATTCAGGCTGCTGCTCAATGATGAGCCGGTTGACGATCGCCTGGTCGAATACGTCGGCGCCGCGCCCGGTTTCATCGGCGTCTACCAGATCAACCTGCGGCTGCCCAACCCGGTCCCGGTCAATCCCGAAATCCGCATCGGTTTCGGCGAGCACCTCAGCCCGTTCGGCATTCACCTGCTCGCCAGATAGCGCGATCCGCTATACTCGCATCCATGAAACGACTCCTGGGAACCCTGATCGTGCTTGCCATTCCCGCGCTCTCGGCCGGCCCCAATCTGGCCAAACACTGGAAGACCTCGAAGGAGTACACCATCGCCGTCGCCGAGAAGATGCCGGAGCAAGGCTACGACTTCCGCCCGAACGCGGCCCAGATGACCTTCGCCCAGCAACTCGTCCACATCGCCGAGGCGAACGGCTTCTTCATCTCCACGCTGACCGGCGCCAAGTCTCCCGTTGCCAAACCCGAGAAACTCGACAAAGCGTCCGTCATCAAAATGCTCAACGACTCCTTCGACTGGGACATCAAGTCGATCGAAGGACTTACGCCAGAGCAGCTCTCGAAACAGGTGAAGCTCGAAGGCGGGATGATGAGCGGACTGGAAGCCATCCTTCTCGCCATGGACCACACCACGCACCACCGCGGCCAGTGCATCGTCTACCTCCGCGCCAGGGACATCGCGCCGCCCGACTACCAGTTCTGATGGGCCCCCTGTTAGGCCCCCTATACTGATTAGGGAATGCCCATCGCGGACACCCTGACCGTCCGGCAGTTCTTTTCGCGCAGGGGCCTGCTCGCCCGCTGCCACCCGGCCTACGAATTCCGCCCCGGGCAGCTCGAGATGGCCGAGGCTGTCGAGTGCGCGCTCGCCGAGCGCCGCCACCTGATTGCCGAAGCGGGCACCGGCACGGGCAAAACGCTCGCCTACCTCGTCCCGGCCATTCTCTCCGGCAAGCGGGTCGTCATCTCCACCGGAACGAAGAACCTCCAGGAGCAGCTCTTCTACAAGGACGTGCCCTTCCTGCAACAGCACCTCGGCCGCGACCTCCAGGTCTGCTATATGAAGGGCCGCAACAACTACGCCTGCCGCCAGAAAATCTACGACGCAGAAAAAGACCTGCTGCTCGAGGGCCTCGAAGAAGTAGCCGATTTCGAGATCATCCGCAACTGGGAAAAGACCACCGAAACCGGCGATCGCGCCGAAATCAAGACCCTGCCCGAAGACACCGGAGCCTGGGCCAAAATCGACGCCCGCCGCGAGCTCTGCACCGGCCAGAAGTGCCCGCAGTTCGACCGCTGCTTCCTCACGCGCATGCACCAGCGCGCCTACGAGAGCGACATCATCATCGTCAACCACCACCTCTTCTTCGCCGACCTCGCCGTCAAGGAGCAGGAGTATGCGGGCATCATCCCCGAATACGCCGCCGTCGTGCTCGACGAAGCGCACGAGATCGAGGACATCGCCGGGCAGTACTTCGGCATCTCCGTCAGCAACTACCAGTTCGAGGAGCTGCGCCGCGATATCGGCGCCGTCGCGCGCCGACGCAACTTCGGCTCGCAGGAGCTCGACCGCATCCTGATCGCCGTCGGCGACGCCGCCGCGCGATTCTTCGCCCTGTTCGGCGGCTACGAAGGCCGCACCGGCTTCCGCGACCACGAGCAGTTCATCGAGCACCACGCGGAGCAATACAGCGACGTGCAGCATGGCCTCGAGCTGATCTCGGCCCACTTGCAGCTCATCAAGGACGCGCCCGAGGAAGCCATCCCCCTGTTCACCCGCGCCGCCGCCCTCGCCAAGAACCTCGAGCTCTGGATGAAGGGCAACGACCGCCGCTTCGTCTACTGGATCGAGCGCCGCGGCCGCGGCTGCTTTCTCCAGGCAACGCCCATCGATGTCTCGCAGTTGCTCGCGGAAAAGCTGTTCAACAACGTCGAAACCGTCGTCCTCACGTCGGCAACGCTCGCCGTCTCGGGCAATTTCGACTACTCGCGCAAGCGCCTCGGGCTCGAATCCGCACGGACACTGATCGTTCCCGGCCACTTCGATTACCCGAACCAGGCGCTCTTCTACGTCCCGCAGCACCTTCCGGACCCGCGCAACCCCGGCTTCGCGGCCGCCGCCTCCGACGAAATCGCGCGTATTCTGCGGGCCAGCCGCGGCCGCGCGTTCGTGCTCTTCACCAGCTACCAGCAGATGCGAGCCGTCTACGACCGCGTCTCTTTCGAAATCGAATACCCCACGCTGATGCAGGGCACCGGCCCGCGCTCGGCCCTGCTCGAAGAATTCCGCGCGACCCCCAACAGCGTCCTTTTCGCGACTTCCTCGTTCTGGCAGGGGGTGGACGTGCCCGGCGACCAGTTGAGCTGCGTCATCATCGACAAGCTTCCGTTCGCCGTGCCGAACGATCCGGTGGTGGAGGCGCGCATCGCCGCCCTCCGCGAAGAAGGCGGGAATGCGTTCTACGAGTACCAGATCCCGCAGGCGGCGCTGGCGCTCAAACAGGGCTTCGGCCGGCTGATCCGCAGCGCCTCGGATCGCGGCGTGCTGGTTCTGTTGGATAATCGTATCAGCAAGCAACGGTACGGGCGGGTTTTCTTCGACAGCCTCCCTCCCTACCGCTTCACCACCAATTTCAGCGACGTGGAGACTTTTTTCGATGTTTGAAGTGTCGGTGGAAGAGACCTTCGCGGCCGGGCACGCTTTGCGGAATTACCGCGGCAAGTGCGAAAACGTGCACGGCCACAACTACCGTGTGCGCGTCCTGATCGAAGGCGCCACCCTCGACCGCGCCGGCCTGCTCGTCGATTTCGTCGAGTTGAAACGCGCCCTGCGCGGCATCATCGAGAAACTCGACCACCGCTTTCTGAACGACGTCCCGCCCTTCGACGAGCTGAACCCCTCGGCCGAAAACATGGCCCGCTACTTCTACGAGGAAATGGCGAAGCAGCTCAACGGCACGGCCCGCGAAAACGCGGTCCGCGTCTCCGAAGTGAAGCTCTGGGAAACCGACACCGCAACCGCGACCTACCGCCAGCCGTAACAAAATCTCACCGCAGAGACGCAGAGAGCGCAGAGAAATTCTTTAGATGTTTTTCTCTGCGTTCTCTGCGTCTCTGCGGTGAAGTAGTTTAGACCGCTGGCCGCCGCCGATGCCAGTCCGTGCGCTTCTGGAACTCCCGCCCGATCGCGATAAGTAGCGACTCCGAGAACGGCCGCCCCACAAGCTGTATCCCCACGGGCATTCCGTCCGCGAACCCGCACGGCAGAAACAGCGCCGGAAGCCCCGCCAGATTCCCCGCCGCGCTCAACTCCGAGAGCCCCTTGTCGTTGGGTTGCGGGCGCTCCGGCTCCTGGTCGAGCGGGTCGGCGACCTTCGTCGCCGGCCCCGGGCAGGAGAACGAGACCAGCGCGTCGAGGTCGATGAACATCTTGCGGAACGCCTCCTGGATCAGCCGGCGCACGCGCATCGCCTTGAGGTAATCCTTCGCCGGAGTCTCCAGGCCCGCCTTCAACCCCGCGATCTGCCGCTGGTCGGCCAGCTCGTTCACGCGCCCGCTCTCGATCAGCTCCTGAAACACCGATGAGCCCTCGGCATCGATCACCAGCCCCGCCACAGCCTCGTACGGGAACGCGGGCAGAGCCGTCTCTTTCACCTCGACGCCAATGGCGCGGATCGTAGCGATCGCCGCCTGGAACGCCGGCCGCGCCGCGGGCTCCGCCCACGCCTCGAAATCCACGGGCGCGAACCCCACTCGCAGCGTCTTCAGGTCCCGATCGTACTGCGGAGCGTAGTAGAACCCCTTCCCCGCCGAGCCCGGATCGTCCGAATCGCCGCCCGCGATCACGCTCAGCACGAGTCCGCAGTCCTCGGCCGACCGGCACATCGGGCCGATCTTGTCCATCGTCCAGGAAAGCGGCATTGCCCCGTGCCGGCTCACATACCCGTACGTCGGCCGCAGGCCCGTGATGCCGCAGTACGCCGACGGTGTCATGATCGAGCCCCACGTCTCCGATCCCAGCGCGAACGGCACCAGCCCCGCCGCCACCGCGCTGCCGGAGCCGCTCGAGGACCCGCCCGACCACCGCGACCGGTCCCACGGATTCAGCCCCGGGCCGAACATCGACGCCGACGCGTAGCGGTATCCGCCGCCGCCCGCCAGTTCCACCATCGCGAGCTTCCCTACCAGCGGCGCGCCCGCCTTTTGCAGCTTTCGGATCACCGTTGCGTCGTAGTCGAACACCTGCGACGCATACGGCCGCGCGCCCCATGTAGTCTTCTGCCCGGCGACGCTCAGCAGGTCCTTCGCCGCGTACGGAATGCCCTGCAGCGGCCCGCGGAAGCGGCCGCGCTTGAACTGATCGTCCACGTCTTTGGCCTGCTTGACGGCGCTTCCGCCGAGCGGCAGCGCAAGCGCGTTGTACCGCGGCCCCAGCTTCTCGAGGCGCTGCGCGAACGCGCGCGTCAGCTCGATCGCCGAAAACTCCCGCGCGCGCAGCTTTGCCGCCAGTTCGCTCGTCGTGGCGAAGAAAATGTCGTCGGTGAAGTCGGCCATGAGTTATTGCGCCCGGAACTGGAACGCCGGCTCGGACGTGACGGGGACCTTGAATTCGCGGATCTTGAGGGCTGCTTTGCGCGCGTCCTCGACGGCGGCCTTGTACGACTCCTCGGGCGATTGCGCCTCGCCGCGCGCCGCCGCCGGCAGCAGCACGGCCGCGGCCAGTTCCCTGCGCGTGAGTTTCATGCCAGCGCCTCCAACATGGTCTTCTGCATGACGGTGCGCGGCGGCGCCTCGCCCGTCCAGATCTCGAACTGCCGCGCTGCCTGCTCGAGGAACATCTCCGTGCCTGGGATGACGGTCTTGCCCTGCTCGCGCGCGCGCCGCAGCAAGAGCGTATCGATCGGATTGTAAACCATGTCGAGCACGACATCGCCCGGGATGCGGTCCGGGAAAAACACCTCGTTCACGTTCGGGCACATGCCGAGCGGCGTCGCGTGCACGAGCGCGTCGAAGTGCCCCGCCTCGGCCTGCTCGCGCGTGAGCGGCTCGGCGCCGCACACCTTCGCGAGCGCGCGCACGCGGTCCGGATTTCGCCCCGTGATCGACAGCGCCGCCCCGGCCGCGGTCAGCGCGAACGCCGCCCCGCGAGCCGCCCCGCCGTTTCCCGCCAGCAGCACCGACGATTTCGCGAGACGCATGTGCCTGGCGAGCGGCACCGTCAATCCTTCGGCGTCCGTATTCGTGCCGCGCCACTTGCCGGCCTTCCGCCACACCGTGTTCACCGCCCCGATGCGCCGCGCCAGCGGCTCGATCACGTCCAGATACCGGATGATCTTCTGTTTGTGCGGGATCGTCACGCTGAACCCGGCCACGGGCAGCTTCGACGCCATTGTCATGAAGTCCTTCAGGTGCGCGGGCTGCACCAGAAACGGCAGGTACACCGCGTCGATGCGCCGCGACTGGAACGCGCGGTTGTGCACGGCGGGAGAGATCGAATGCCCCACGGGATCGGCGATGACGCCGTAGATGCGCGTATCGCGCGCCAGTTTCTCGATGCGGTAAAGCTGCCGCAACTGCCGGGCGCAGACCTGGCCCGCGGCCGTTCCCTCGGCCGCCGCCGGCGCGGCGTACGTGTAGAGCCCGCCGAACTGCGTCGAAAGCACGCGCGACGGAAACCCCGTCTCGCCCATCGCCAGCAGCACCAGCGGAACTCGCGGGTGCGAACGCCCGAGCGCGAGCACGCGCAGGTTGTCCGACGGCTTGCGCGCCGTGGTGACGATCTTGTACGCATCGGCCGGTATGCGCTCCATCCGCCGCAGCACCGGCTCCATGGCGGGCGTCCCTTCGAAGTTGTGATACGAAATAACGAGCCGCGTGCGCCCGCGGAACACGTCGAGCTTCGCGGGCGCGGCCTCGGCGCTCTCGATCTCGACATCCACCGCGCGTGCGCCCGCCTCGACCGCGGCGCCCAGGATGCGTATCTGGTCGTCGATGCTGCCGTTGAACCGCCCGTGGTTCTGATGGCGGCGGCACGTCGCCAGGATCGTGCAGTCCGGATGCTCGGAAAGGAACTGCCGCATCCCGCGGACGCCCTGTTCGGGAGTGTCGAGATAGTCCAGCCTGAATTCCAGAAACGTCTCACCGGCTTCGACCTCGCGCCGGGCCTTGTCCAGAAGGCTTTCGGTCGTTGGGAAACCAAGCGCAATCGCAATGCGCGGCCATGTGTCACGGGACGCCATTAATGAGCGCCAATATATCACGCCGCGCCTCGATCGGGCATCCTGCCGCACACCGGCATTATGCTATTCAGGGGAGTGTTCAAAATGAACCGCACTAACTTACTTCTGTCTGCCGTGCTGATGCTGGCGTCCTGCCCCGCGCTGCCGGCCCTCGAAAACGGCCAGGCCCGCACGCCGCCGATGGGCTGGAACAGTTGGAACAAGTTCGGCTGCGACGTCAGCGAAAAACTGATCAAGGAAATGGCTGATGCGATGGTCTCGAGCGGCATGAAGGCCGCCGGATACTCGTACATCGTCATCGACGACTGCTGGCAGGTCAGCCGCGACAAGGACGGCAACATCGTTCCCGACGCGCAGCGCTTCCCTTCCGGCATGAAAGCGCTCGCCGAATACGTCCACGCGAAAGGCCTGCAATTCGGCATCTACTCGGACGCCGGAACCGGCACCTGCCAGAACCGCCCGGGCAGCCGCGGCTATGAATTTCAGGACGCGCGCCAGTACGCCGCCTGGGGCGTCGACTACCTCAAATACGACTGGTGCAACCACTCGACGCAGGATTCGCGCGCTTCTTACGGCCTCATGAGCGAGGCGCTCAAAAAATCGGGCCGCCCGATCGTCTTCAGCATTTGCGAGTGGGGCAGCACGCAGCCGTGGCTGTGGGCCAAAGACGTCGGCAACCTGTGGCGCACCACCGGAGACATCGTCGATAAGTGGGAGTCCACCCGGAAGGACGACTTCCTCGGCGTTATGAACATCCTCGACCTTCAGGACGGGCTCGAAGTCTATGCCGGACCCGGCCACTGGAACGATCCCGACATGCTCGAGGTCGGCAACGGCGGCATGACCGGCACCGAGTATCAGTCGCACTTCAGCCTGTGGTGCATCCTGGCCGCGCCGCTCATGGCGGGCAACGACCTGCGCAGCATGAAGCCTGAGATCCGCGCGATCCTCACCAACAAGGAAGCGATCGCCGTGAATCAGGACGCGCTCGGCATGCAGGGGCGCCGCGTGCGCCGCGACGGCGACCTAGACATCTGGGCCCGCCAGTTGGCCGATGGCAGCCGGGCCGTCGCGCTGCTCAACCGCGGCAAGGCTCCGGCCGAGATCACCGTAAACTGGGCCGACATCGGCTACCCGAAGCATCTCACGGCGGCCGTCCGCGACCTGTGGAAGCACGAAGACGCGGGCAAGTTCACCGGCAGCTATTCCGCGAAGGTGAAGCCGCACGAACTGGTGCTGGTTACCGTGAAGCCGTAGGCGCCCGCCCCACAAATTACCTGGCGGGCGCCGCCGCCTCGCGGTAATCCGCGCTGTGGCCGCTCATCGTGTTCTTCTCAATGCGCACGGCCCCGGCGCCCGCCAGCTTGAACACCCCGTAGCGCTGCGTTCGTCCCTCCGCGCGCGTGTCCGCGATCTGGTTGCCTTCGATGACGAGGTCCCCCGCCTTCGGCGCGATCAGGAATCCGTAGCCCTCTTTCGCGTTCCCGTTGTCGACGACTCTGTTCTCCCGGAATGTGTTGCGATGGCCGCTGTTGGCGAAGGTCTCCTCCCGGAAGTACACGCCGCTGACGCCGTTCCGCGCGATGGTGTTGTTCACGAACTCGTTGTCGGTGTCCTTGTGCCCGATCGAGATGCCGTAGTGGCCGTTGTCCACTATCTCGTTGTCCGTGAACTTGCCATGCCGCACGCGCCAGCACAGGAACAGGCCGATATCGTCGTTGTTGTGCAGCTTGCAGTTCTTCACCACGGCCCGCGCGCTGCCGGTGCCCGGATGGACGCCGTACCCCGTGTGCCCGTACGACTCGCTGTCGAGCACCTGGACGCCATCGGTGATCTGGAACGAAATGCCGTCGCCGTTGTAGTTGCGCGCGACGCAGTTCCGGACCGTGCAGTTCCGCACGTTGTAGAAGTAGATCGCCCCGCCGCGGCATCCGTCGAGATACTCGTTCTCGGCCTTGTTGCCGTCCACCACGATGTCTTCGAAGACGACGTTGGCCGCGTTCATCGCACAAAGGATGGGAAACGTGTTCTTCACGCGCGCGTGCAGCTTTTCGAGCTCATAGTCGCGAACGGTCGGAGGGTTGATCCGGAGGATGGGGCCCTCGACCGCCGTGACGCTCGTGACTGTAACGTCCCATCCGCTGCGCAGCGTATCGTCCATCACCGTGATACCCATGCCCGGACGGAACTTCTCCGGCTCCGCGACCGCCAGGTAGGTCTCGCCGTAATCGCCGTCCTCGGCGAGCGCGCTCTGGACGCCGCGCGTCTTCCTCAAAATCGTCTGCTTGCCCGACGCACCGCGCACCGTCACGCCCGACGGTACGATGAGGCTGTTGTCCATATCGTACGTGCCCGGCCCGATCGAGAGCGTGTCGCCGGTCTTGAGCATGTCCGCGGCTTTCTGCAAGGCCACGTTGTCCTTCCCGACGACGTCGGCGGCTCCCGACTGGGCGACCGTGATGGTGCGGGCGGAACGTGTGCCGGAGCACGAGACCGTCGCAATCGCTGCGGCGACTAGGATACAGATGCGCATGGCCGTGAGTTTACCAGTTCGTTCAAGGGCAGGAACGGGCCGTCGATGCAGGTAAGCGCGCCCGAGGGGCTCGCGCACTTGCCGCAGATGCCGACGCCGCAGCTCGTCATATACTCGACCGCGCCGATGATGCGGTCTTCCGGAACATATTGCTTCTGGATATCGAAGCACCGGACGACCATCGGCCCGGGCCCGCAGTTGACGAACACGGCGCCTTCCCGTTCGGCGGGCGGCAGGTCGCGCAGGAGTGCGGGGACAAAACCGTGCAGACCCGCGCTTCCGTCGTCGGTTGCGACCCGTACCTCGCCGAGCGCGCGGAAGCGGTCGAGATCGATCAGGTGGTCCGCCGAGCGCGCGCCGAGCAGGAAGATCTGCCGGTTGCCGCCGCCGCGCGACTGATGAGCGATCTCGAGCAGTGACGCGATGCCCGTCCCGCCGCCGGCGAAGACGATCGTGGAATTGCTGAACCGCGGCGTGGGCCGCCCATAGGGTCCGCGCAGCAGAATTTCGGAGCCTGGCCCGAGTTCGGCCAGCCTCTTCGTGAACTCGCCGACGGTTCGAACGACGATGCTCTTTTCGGATGCCGAGAACACCGCAAACGGCTTTTCGCCCAAACCCGGAATGCAGATGAAGAAGAACCGGCCCGCGAGATCGCCGTCGCGGTAATCGCCGGGCAGCGAATCGAGCCTGAGCTTGAAGAGCGAATCGTTGTAGTCCACGCGAGAGCACACGCGGGCTTTCGCGTAGTCCATCGAAACGAGCGTTTCGCAGGACCGCTGGTACCGCGCATCCCCGCCCTCGCGAACATCGTGATCGAGCGCGGCAAGATACTCGCGCATGCTTGCGCCATCGAGTCCCGTGAGCGAACTGCCGATGCCGAACAGGTCCGCGCCGCACATCGCGAACTGGCGCACATGGTCGGGCGACGCGATGCCGCCCATCCCGATGATGACCGGACCCTCGCCGATCGCCTTCCGGACCTGCTCGACCGCGCGAAGCGCCATGGGCCGTATGCCATCGCCCGACATCCCGCCCCAGCGGTTGTGCAGGATCGGCGAATCGCCGACGGCGGCCATCGCGGGCCCGACCGTGTTGATGACCGTGATCCCCGCCGCGCCGGACTCGATCGCGGCAACGGCCGTCCCACCCAGGTTTGGAACGGTCGAAGAGAGCTTCACAAAGACGGGCACGCCCGTGGCATCGGCCACCGCGCGAGTGATCTGCTTGAGCAGTTCGGTATCCTGCCCGATCTCAGCGCCGTACCCCTTTGCGTGCGGGCAGGACATATTCAGCTCGAACCCATCGGCAACGGGAAGCAGCGTGCGCGCGGCCTCGAGGAACGTGGGGACGTCCGAGCCGAAGATCGAGACGAGCAGAAACTTGTCCGCGGGGATCTCGATCTCGCGAAGCTCCGCGAGAAACCGCTCCGCCCCGGGATTCGCCAGCCCAACGGCATTGATGTAGCACCCGGGAGCGTAGCGCGCATAGATCGGCTCGCGATACCCCGCCCGCGGCTGCGCGCTGATGCTCTTGGTGGTGACGACGCCGAGCGCGGGAATCTCCGCAAAGCACCGCCGGATGGTCGAGGCATGGGTGCACCGGATCCCGGACGGAATCACGAACCGCCCGCGGATGGTCTTGCGGCCAAGGGTATAAGGCTGGTCGAAGCGGGAAAGAAGCATGGATGAACCAGAGATGATAGCAGGAAACGGGGGAGTGTCCGATTTTGGGATTAGCGTCGTTTTGCAAAAATCAGTCTTTCAGGGTGCCGTAGGGCCGCGACGGCGTTGATGGTCTCGTTGAGGTGTGCGGCTGTCATCGTCCCAGGATGAAGCATACCGAGCCCAGGAACGGGAGATGGGTGGCGTAAGTGTGGGAAGGGGCGGGCAAAATTCGCTGATGTTCGGCGTGACCGACTGGCGGGGGCACGCCGGCCTCGTCCCCGGGGCCGGCGTGGAGCCTATGTCCAGTAAAAGCTACTGCTGCAATAGTTGCGTTACTCCCATATCGCCGCCATCATTACCTCCTATGCGTGAACCGGGGCTGTGCGTTTTGGGATTGGCTTTGTTCTGTAAGATTGCACTTCCGGGGAAATCGCCGCGGAGGCAGCCCAGTCGTGGGACGGCTGGCGCCAATGCGAACAGACCGGGGCGGTGAAATCCATTCGCATTTGCGATAACTGCTGAAAACGAGAGAAGTTTATGACTCAGCAGCACATTGGAAATCGGTGATTGCCCAGCAAAAGGAGGTAGTCAAGCATGCTATAATCGCGGCTTCCCGGGCCGAATGGCCCCTTTTTTGAAGCCGTTATCCATGGCCGAAACAAATCTCACTCCGGTGGATTCCGAGGACGTATTCGCATTGGTGCAGGCGAGCATTCAGAGCGGCAGCGACACGCGGCCTGTCCAATTTCATACGGGCAGGTTCGAACTCGCTCCGGTTACATCAGGGCCGCTTGCCGCCTCGGATGAGCGGTTGCTAAGAGTGCTATCGGAGTTCCACAGCCGCGTCGCGCGGATCGGTGTCTGCCCACCGGCGCCACCAACTTTACGAGGACGCATCGGGCAGACAATCATCGCCGGCTTGAAGCGTTTGTTATGGTGGCATAGTCAGACCGTAGAGAGCTCCTTCGAATCCGTCCAACTGGTTTTCAGGGAGCACCTGGCGCTCACCCGCGCCCTTGCACACCGGCTGGAAGAGGCGGTAGGGAAGCAGGTGCAGGCCGAGTTCGAGATTGGCAAGATTCACCAGGAACTCGAACGAATCGATGACCGCATGCTTTCGATCGAAGAGCAGGGCCGCGGTCTGGACAGATATGCACATGAGACGCGTGCCGGCGTTTCGCTGCAGTTGCGCCAACTCGCGGCTATGGATCAGAGGCCGCAGAAAGATGACACGGCAAGAGAAACGCGGACGGACAACGTTGATGTCGGGCTCGACGCGCTGTATCTGGCGTTCGAGAATCGATTTCGCGGATCACGCGAAGAGATTAAGTCGCGGCTTGCGGCATACCTGCCCCTACTCAAAGCGGCAGGGATCGGTGGCGTCGCAATGCCCGTACTGGACCTCGGGGCCGGCCGGGGCGAGTGGTTAGAACTGCTGCGCGAACGTGGACTCACCGGACGCGGGGTAGATCGCAACAGCGCCATGGTCGAACTGTGCCGTTCGCACAACCTCGATGTCCATTATGGCGACTTTTCCAATTACCTTCGTTCGCTGCCGGACTGTAGCATTGGCACGGTTTCCGCGTTCCATATAGTCGAGCATCTGCCTTTCCCGGCGTTCATCTCGCTGCTGGACGAGTGCCTCCGAGTGCTGAAACCCGGCGGACTTCTGATCCTCGAAACTCCGAATCCGACCAACGTCCTTGTCGGCTCGCATACCTTTTACATGGATCCGACGCATTTACATCCCTTGCCGCCCGCGATGTTGCACTTCTTTGTGGAGGCGCGCGGGTATTCGGATATTCGCTGTCTGGACCTTCATCCGTATCCCGAGGCGATAAGGCTGCCCGAGGACGGCAATCCGGTAGCTAAGCGAGTTAACGAGCACTTTTACGGTGCACAGGACTATGCAATCATCGCGTGCAGGCCTTAGCGAAAAAAGCGCCCTATTAGTGCAGGCTGGCGCGGAGCGCCAAGCTGGTGATGATGCAACACCGCGACCGGTGGCGATCATCATCTTGACGTGGAACGGTCTGGAGTATTCGAAACGCTGCCTGGAAACTCTACGTAAGAACACCGATTATCCCAATTACAGCGTCATCGTTGTGGACAATGGAAGTTCAGACGGCACGCAGGAGTACTTTACGCAGCAACCCGGCGTGACCGTAGTTCCGAACGGCATCAACCTGGGGTTTGCCAAAGGAAATAATCGAGGGCTCGCGGTAGCTGATCCTTCCGCCGACATTGTCCTGCTGAACAACGACACGGAGATTCACCATGCCGACTGGCTGACGCGGTTGCAGGAGGCGGCCTACGCCGCTCCCGACATTGCACTGGCCGGATGCCGCCTCAGGCGCCCGGATGGGACGTTCCAGCATGCAGGGACGTTCATGCCGCTCGACACGATGTGGGGACAGCAACTCGGCGGCGGCGAGAAGGATATTAATCAGTACAACGACAATCGCTCCGTCGAGGGCGTCGTTTTTGCGTGCGTCTATATCAAGCGTGCGGCTCTGGACCGTATCGGATCGCTGGATGAACACTTTTTTAGTTACTACGAGGACTCCGACTACTGCCTAAGAGCGATCGAAGCGGGCTACCGCGTGGTCTGCTGCGGAACTGTGACGATTACGCACCACGAGAACGTTTCGACTCAAATCAACGCGGTTCCGCACTCGCAGTATTTCCTCAAGGCGCAGAAGGTTTTTCGCGCCAAGTGGGAATCGAAGCTCAGGGCGAAACGGTACACGCGCGAAATCGGCTGGCACTCGATCTTCAACTTCCCGACCGGCTATGCGATCAGCTCGCGGCAACTTGCGTATGCACTCGACCGTCTGGGCGTTCATGTTGCCTACAAATACGTCTACGGGCCCGGCACCGTATTTCCGCGGGAGGAGCCAGAGCAATCGGAGAACTACGTCGTGAACTTGATTCGCCACCGCAAACTGGACCACGCGCGCATCCAGGTGGTATACGCGCAGGGCGATGTATTTAAGAAGAACTTCGGCCGGCACAAGATCGGGTTCACGATGCTGGAGACGGATCGCATTCCGGCGGAATGGGTACGGCAGGCGAACCTGATGGATGAGGTCTGGGTCCCTTCGACGTTTAACGCGGAGACCTTCCGTGCGAGCGGCGTCGAACGACCGATCCATGTGATCCCGCTCGGAGTCGATCCAAACTACTTCAATCCGCGCATTGCGGCCCATCGCATCGGCGGCACATACACCTTCCTTTCGATCTTCGAGTGGGGCGAGCGAAAGGCGCCGGAGACGCTGCTGCGAGCCTTCAACGAAGAGTTTGGGGCTAATGAGCCGGTGATTCTGATTGCGAAGGTGCTGAACGTCGACCCGGGCGTGGACGTCAGGGCGAATGTTGGTGGGCTGGCGCTCGATCCGAACGGCGGGCGGATTCACATCTCCCTCAACCAGGAGGTCCCGACCTATCAACTCGGCTCGCTGTACTGCTCCGCGGACTGCTTCGTCCTGCCGACCCGGGGTGAGGGATGGGGCATGCCGATGATCGAAGCGATGGCGTGCGGGCTGCCGGTGATCGCAACCAACTGGAGCGCGCACTGCGACTTCATGAATGAGGACAACGCGTATCCGCTGCCGGTGGCGGGGCTGATTCAGGCAAAGGCGAAATGCCCCTACTATGATGGGTTCCGGTGGGCCGAGCCATCCTACACCGACCTGCGGCGCCTGATGCGGCACGTCTACGAGAATAAGGGCGAGGCGCGGGCGAAAGGGTCCCGGGCTTCTGAGGACGTGCGCACGAACTGGACGTGGGACTGCGCGGCGCGGAAGATTGTGGAGCGGCTGGACGCAATTCGCCCCGTCAGCGGACCTGGCTACTAATCCATTCGCGAGGCGATCGCGATCAACGAAATGGGTCGCCACGGCATCAGTCGGTCCACAAGGCGCCAAAGCCACACGAGATGATCGAATGCCCAGATCTGGAATCGACTTAATCGCGTCTTCTTCAGAATGCGACCGCTGATGTACCAGCCCGGACGCGACATCCGGTTAAACTCCAGTAACCTTTCAAGTCGAAACCCAGCTTCTTCAAGCCTGGAGCGCAGACTAGCCTCCGAATAACGCTTGAAGTGGCCCAAGGCCTCGTCCAGCGTGCCATACAGCGATGCACCTTCAGGAACCAGAATTATGGCACGGCCACCCGGTGCGAGAGCCGAACGGATATTTCGAAGAGCCAAGAGGTCATCGGGCACATGTTCCAGCACGTTCAGGCAGATAACCGTGTCGAAGCCGTCTGCGAGTCCTGTGAAGTCGTCGGAACGTTGCAGGTCACAGTGGCGTACGTCAACATTGCGCCGATGTTTCAGTCGTAAGCTCAATCGCGCGAGGTGCTCGCCGTCAATGTCCGATGCGACATACCGCCGCCGCTTGGGACAAAGCTGAACGCTCAGATTGCCGATTCCAGCGCCAATCTCGAGCACGCGCGCTCCGAGAAACGGCCGGATCGTATCCGCCATCCACCGGTTGAACCGGGGAGCGGCAGCCAGGACGTCGAGGATTTGACCTCCGGATTCGGCGTAGATATCGCGCACAAACGCGTACCGAACGATCGTGACGAGTGCTTGAAGACCGTCCTTGGCACCGATCTTCTTTCCTTCCTCGTATGTCCGGCCATGATAGCTGATTGGTGTCTCGTATATCGTGACGCCCCGCTGCGCCAACTTTATCGTGATTTCAGGCTCGATTCCGAATCGATTGCTGCGCAGTGGAATGCTTTTGAGAAGAGACGTCCGGAACGCCTTGTAACACGTCTCCATATCCGTCAGATTCAAGTCCGACGCCATATTGCACAACGTTGTAAGAAAGCGATTCCCAACCGAGTGCCAATAATAAAGCACGCGGCGCTCGCCACCGGTAACGAAACGTGATCCGTACACGACATCTGCTCTTCGCTCTATGAGCGGGTTAACGAGCTTGGAGTATTCGGCAGGATTGTACTCCAAGTCTGCATCCTGAATTAGGCAGTACTCGCCATAGGCATGTCTGATAGCTGTGCGTATTGCCGCGCCCTTGCCCTGGTTGTGTTCGTGCCGTATCAGACGGATCACGTCCTTATTGCCGTGTGCTAAATCAGCGACGATTTTCGCCGATTCGTCAGTTGAGCAGTCATCTACAACGACGATCTCCCGCCGGATGCCCACCGGCAGGGGGGCCTCAAGCACACGCGTAAGGCATTCACCAACAAACTCCTCCTCGTTGTAAACCGGCATCAACACTGAGAGCAAACCAGTCTCTTGCGCTCCGCGCGAAACCGGCTCGTCGCGACCATCACAGTACTGTGATCCTGTCTCCGCCGCGGCTTCCGGCAATCTTTCCTCTTTCACCCTGAATTGCTGGATCATCAGAATAAGATGAATCTGACCTCATCTGCCTTTTCTCGCGCCGCTCGAGGTCCGCGAGTGACGAACTCGCGGTGCACTCCCCAGGGCACCCGGTATACTCCACCGCGCAATGTGCGAGAAATCGGGCTATCATGCAAATCCCAAAGACGCGCCGAACGGACATCGACCGAAACCGGAGCAGCATCCCAGGCTCCGTTGGGGTAACAATATACGCCGACCGCTTGTACGAAAACCGACCAAGCCGCAAATCCAACAAATGCGAGCATCCACTTCCGGGAAGCAGCAAATCGGCGGACACCCAATGCGACCAACAACATGAGGGTCGGAATAATCTCTGTCAGCAAACGTGGGCCCCAGCAAAAACCACCCCACCACGCAGGCCAATTGGCAACAACCAAAACTTGCAACATCGCGTAGAGACCACAAGAGACAGCCACAAACAATTCGTTCCGTTCACGCGCATCTCGACGAAGTCCAAAGAACGCAAACAACAGAAAGGGAGTATACACGAACAGGCCTCGCCCGGGGCTCAATAGCAGACCACAGAGGGCTACAACTCCCTCGCCATGTCTTCCTGCATAAGCGCCATACCCACCCAAAGCGTTGCCAAAGATCAGCATATTGTCAGCCGCCACGCAAAGCCCGCATAAAGCGGGAATTGCCGCAAAGCGGATGCATGCCTTCACGGATCGCGATGTGAAAACCATCCCGCAGCTTACCGCAATCGGAAATAGAACATTGGTCGGCCTGATAAGTATACTCAACCCGGCGAAAACGCTCGCCCACCACACCAGCCGCGGATGGTTCCCCTCCTTAACCCAGCGGACAAGAAAATATAGCGATACTACGATAAAGAGCTGACCGGAGGTATGCTGCCATAGCGCCTGACTGCAGATGGACCAGTTGTTCGTTCCAAGGCCGAAGAGTACCGCAAGCAGCAATGCCCAACGATTCGATACAACCCTCGTCAACATGCGGAACATCACCACGGAAGTGACGGCCGCTAGAAGCACAGCTACGGCTTTCTCACATATACGTGCCACAAAGAGCAAGGTTTCAGGCTCCCATTGATGAGCTCCGGAAAACAGAATGAGGGGTAAGTACAATGGGCTTATAAGCACACCTTGAGCAATGGGATAAAAACTGTGATAATGACCATTCCGAAAAATCACAATTCCCCTGCTATAAGCTCGATTCGCCCAAAGCGACGGCCCGAATCGGTCCAAATTCGCCGAATGATCCATCAACAAACTAAACGGGATCAGCGAGCACGGCAGCGAATCACCGGCAGCTATCGGCCTGCCATTGGAGTGATAGAGCAGTGCAAGGAGCACAAACAGCACCACCGGTAGCGCCTGACTCCTTAGCCGCCAACGCCGAACTGCAGCTATACCAGCAGCCCCAGAAGTAGCCGGGAAATCTTCAGCCGTCACTGGCCCTCTCGCTGCTTTCAACATGGTTGCACATGCTCCTCACAGTGACAGTCGCTTATCATACTCTGCCGGCTGCTGCAAGCGCAACCTCGCCAACCAGAGCCTATCGCCCGCTCACAGTCGAACTAATCTCAAGCCGTTCCACGTCGATGAATACGCCTTTGCCCACGATGAACAGACACTCGAGTTTTTTCACCTCAGACTCAAGATCGAACTGTATCGACGCAATTTGTCCTTCCTCTTCCCGAGCAAAGGCTTCGATCTCTCTTGCCGTAACCCGTCTACCGTTTGCGGCAATCTCGACACGACTCGCCGACGGGCCCGTGGTAGATCCGCGAATCCGGCCGAACCATCGAGCGACGTACGAACCGCGCCTAGCCGGCAAGTATGGTCCGTATTGAAGATAGCCGGCCTCCCCGCTCGAACTGATTGCGCCTCCTCGCTTCTTGCCCACAATGGTATAAAGTCGTGGATCTTGCGCCAAAAGCACCAGCGGAGGCATGCTCGGCGCGATCGAATACCGCATTCTTAGTGCATCCCAGCCCCACGAGTGCGTTGTGACATCAAATGAGCAAACACGCCTTAGCCGCTTCCTAGAGCACCATGCCTGCACCTTCTCCATGTACTCCGGCGAAAACGGATTGCTGAGGTCCCAGCCGTCCGGGTTCAGACCACTGTATCCGTTCACCGTCGGGACACCCGACGCCTGCGAGATCATCATGGCATCCACCTGTGCCGCAATCGGAACACGCGGCTGGCTTGGCGGAGACGCAACCAAGAAGAATGCCTCACAGCCTGAAGCGTGCTGCGCACCGGAAAGTCGTGCAAGCTCCGCTGTTCTACTCAGATCATGAGTTGGTGCGGTGCAGAGTTGTTCCAAGAAGATGACGGCGACCACGATCACCACTGCGCCACTGGTGAGCCAGCGGCGGTCAACGCGACTCCTTCGCCATAACGCCGAGAAAAACAGGATTGTCACAATCGTTACAAACAAATTGAGCAAATACTGCAGGCGCCCCGTTACCCTAATCACTTTAGCGCCTGGACCGTACAGCCAAATATATTTCCACAGAGGCGGACTGTAGAGGCAACAAAATAGGGCTCTGCGCAGGAATCTGACGGACGGGCTGGTTTGAGGCCGATCTCAGTGAGGGGCGTTTTCGGGTACACTGCGCAGTTTGACGGAACGCGAATGGACCAAGATCCTGGGCTGGCCGG
>JBLNDJ010000016.1:0-72921 GCA_050261515.1 Acidobacteriota bacterium
ACTCGACGGCCCGCGCGTAAAGAAAAAGGCCGGCTTCCCTCCTGCGGAGGAAAGCCGGCCTGAAAACGAAACCAAATCCCTCAAATCGCGAGGGACTTGACAGGTCGCTCCATATCAGAACATGTACAGCGGCGTGCCCGGCTGCTCGGGGCCGCCTGCCCCCACCGTCACCTCTTCGCCTTCCTTGGCTTCCTTCACCTGACGGCAATAGATGCCGGCATCGCCCAGGTAGACTTCGAGATCGGCCGGCCGCGGCAGCGAGCCCTGAATCAGGGCCTCCGACAGCGGGTCCTCGATGTACTTCTGAAGCGCACGCCGCAGCGGCCGCGCGCCGAAGCTGCGGTCGACCAGCGTCTTCTCGAGGATGTACTTCGCCGCGTCCTGCGTCAGCCGGATCGTGATCTGCTTGGCCCCCAGGTTCTGGTTCACCTGTCCGACCAGCAGGTCGATGATCTTGATGAGGTCTTCGTCCGTCAGCGAGGAGAACAGAATCACCTCGTCCAGGCGGTTGAGGAACTCGGGGTTGAACGCCCGCTTCACCTCGCTCATGACCATGTCTTCGATCTTCTGCGGGATGCCCTCAGCCGACGGAGCCGAGAAGCCCATCCCGTGCTTCTTCTCGAGGAACCGGGCCCCGAGGTTCGAGGTCATGATGATGATCGTGTTCTTGAAATCGACCGTGTTGCCGATGCCGTCGGTCAACTGGCCGTCTTCGAACACCTGGAGCAGGATGTTGTACACATCCGGGTGCGCCTTCTCGATTTCATCGAGCAGAATCACCGAGTAGGGCTGGCGCTTCACGCGCTCGGTCAACTGGCCGCCCTCTTCGTAGCCCACGTAGCCCGGAGGCGAGCCGATCAGCTTCGAAACCGAGTGCTTCTCCATGAACTCCGACATGTCGAAGCGGATGAGCGACTTCTCGGTCCCGAACATGAATTCGGCCAGCGCGCGGGCTACCTCGGTCTTGCCGACGCCCGTCGGCCCCAGGAACAGGAACGAACCCGCCGGGCGCTTGGGCGACTTCAACCCGGCGCGCGAACGGCGTATGGCGCGGGCCAGCGCGCTGATCGCCTTCTCCTGGCTGATGACGCGCTTGTGCAGCTCCTCTTCGATGCGCAGGAGCTTGGCGACTTCTTCCTCGCGGATGGCCGTCATCGGCACTCCGGTCCAGCGCGCGACGACGTCTTCGATGTCGTCCTTGCCCACGACGCCGGTTGACGTGTCGTCGAGGTTGTAGCGCTCGCGGAGCTGCCGCAGGTTCTCGCGCTCCTTGCGCTCCTCGTCCGAGTAGAAGCGCGCCTTCTCGAACTCGTGGTTCGCGATGGCGTTCTCCATGCGGTGCACGATGAACTTGATCCGCTTCTGGATCTCGGAGACTTCCGACGGCAGCGTCGTCTGGCGCAGCTTCACCCGCGCGCCGGCTTCGTCGATCAGGTCGATGGCCTTGTCCGGCAGGAACCGGTCCGGAATGAACCGGCTCGAGGCGAACACGGCGGTCTCGATCGCATCGTCGGTATAGGCGACGGCGTGGAATTTCTCATAGCGCTCTTTGATGCCGCGCAGAATCCGGACCGCGTCCGACTCGGTCGGAGGCGGCACCTTCACGGCCTGGAAGCGGCGCTCGAGCGAGCGGTCTTTCTCGATGCTCTTGCGGTACTCGCCCGGCGTGGTGGCGCCGATGCACTGGATCTCGCCCCGCGACAGCGCAGGCTTCAGGATGTTGGCCGCGTCGAGCGACCCCTCGGCCGACCCGGCCCCGACCAGCGTGTGCAGCTCATCGATGAAGATGATGGCGTTCTGGTTCTCCATCAGCTCCTTCATGATTGTCTTCAGCCGCTCTTCGAACTGGCCGCGGTACTTGGTGCCGGCGACGATCAGCGACAGGTCGAGCGCGAGGATACGCTTGTCGGAGAGGAACGACGGGACGTCGCCGTCGGCGATCCGCTGGGCCAGTCCCTCGACGATCGCGGTCTTGCCGACGCCCGGCTCGCCGATCAGCACCGGGTTGTTCTTCGTGCGCCGGCAGAGGATCTGGACGACGCGCTCGAGCTCGAAATCGCGGCCGATGAGGGGGTCGAGCGTGCCGTCGAGCGCCGCCTGCGTAAGGTCGCGGCTGAACTCGGAAAGCAGCGAGCTTTCCTTGGGCCGGCTCGATGTCATCTTCTCGGACGACGTGCGCGCGATCTCCTCGCGCACGGCCGACAGGCGCAGCCCGCGCTCGTGCAGGATTTCCGCTGCGAAGCATTTCTCTTCGCGCAGCAGCCCGAGCAGCAGGTGCTCCGTTCCGATGTGCTTGTGATTGAGACGCTCGGCCTCTTCGGCGCCGTAGGCAAGCACGCGCTTGCATTCGTGGCTCAGCGGCAGATCCACCGAGGTCGAAACCTTCTCGCGAATGGTGGTGTGCGCTTCAATCTGCTTTCGAATCGACTCGATTTGCGCGGCGGACCGGAGGAAACGGTTCGCCAGGGCCTTGTCCTCGCGCAGGAGCCCCAAAAGCAGGTGCTCGGTTTCGATATAGGGGCTTCCGAACTGGCTGGCCTCATATCGCGCGAAGAAGATAACCCTTCGGGCCTTTTCCGTGTATCTTTCAAACATAATTTGTTCCGCCTTGTATGCTCACTGCATCGCGGCCCGGCGCGCTGTCCGCCAGGGAATCCGAATCGGGAACGAGGCTCCCGGCGTCGAGTCTCAGGACTCGATCGCAACGCCTTGCAAACGACGGATTGTGGGTCACGTAGATGGAGGTGAGCCCGTGGGACTTGTGCAACTCGGTGAGCAGAGTGACGATCATCTCGCCGGTCCGGTGGTCGAGGTTTCCGGTCGGTTCGTCGGCGAACAGAAATCGGGGATTGCCGACCAGAGCCCTGGCCAGCACTACCCTCTGCTGCTCCCCTCCGGAGAGCTCACCTGCCCGGTGCGACGCCCGCGCCTTCAGGCCAACCTCATCCAGCCTCGCCAGCGATTCCGGGGCCGCTTCAGCTTGCGAGATTCCCCGGATCAGCAGCGGCATCATCACGTTCTCCAATGCCGTGAACTCCGGCAACAAGTAGTGAATCTGCCAGACGAACCCGATCTCCCGATTCCGGAAGTTCGCCAGCTCAGAATCGGACAGCGACGTCAGTTCTTTCGCTCCGAAGTATATCCTGCCGTCCGTCGGCCTGTCGAGAGCGCCCAATAGATGCAACAGCGTAGATTTACCAGCCCCCGATTCGCCGACCAGGGCGAGGCGCTCTCCCTGTTCGACTTCCAGGTCCAGATGGTCGAAAACCACGAGTTCGTCCGCCCCCGAGCGGTACTTCTTGCTCAGTTGAATGGCACGCACGGCGACGTCTCGCGGCATCAGGCCTCCAAAAACCCCCTGTTTCTACGCTAACACGGCAGAGTTGCATTCGCTCCCAAAGCTATCGGCTGCATAGGACGGAAGCTACAGAGTACACAACCCCCTTGTAGGGACGAAGCGACCCCCTCTTGACGATTACCGGGCTCATTCATATCGATGCACAATAGAGGGCAATGGTTTCGAAAGGTGATTGGTGTGCACACCGACCTGAGATCTGCCCTGCGTAGTTTTCGACGGAGCCCGGCGTTTGCCGCCAGCGCGGTTGCGTGCCTGGCTCTCGGCATTGGCGCGAATACTGCCATCTTCTCTTTGCTCGACCAGGTGCTGCTGCGGTCGCTTCCGGTCTCGGATCCTGAACGGCTTGTCATGTTTCATCACGAAGGGCAGGATCCCGGATCGGCTTCCGCGGACAACTACGAGGCCGTGTATTCGTATCCCACGTACAAAGCGATGCGCGACCGGAATACCGTGTTCTCGGGCGTGATCGCTCGCGCGGGCGGGGCGGCCACGGTCACCGAGCCCTCGGGCGCCTCCCGCGCGGGTGTGGACATGGTCACCGGCAACTTCTTCGAAACGCTCGGTGTGCGGGCGGCGTTGGGGCGCGTGCTCACTCCATCCGACGACGTGGTTCCGGGAGGCCATCCTGTCGCCGTGTTGAGCTACGGCTACTGGCAGAGCCATTTCGGCGGCGATCCGGCTGCGTTGAACCGGAAGATTCTTGTAAACGGGAACCCGTTCACGATCATCGGCGTCGCGGACCAGCGGTTTCGCGGCGTGCTCAGCGGCCGCTCGCCCGATTTGTTTGTTCCCGTGACGATGCTTCGCCAGATCCATCCGGAGTGGAATTATCTGGACGACTTCACGGCGCGCTGGATGAACGTGATGGCGCGGCTCAAGCCGGGCGTCACACGGGCGCGCGCGGGCGCCGCGGCTCAGGCGCTCTTCAAAACGATCCGCGAAGAGGACCTGCCGCGCGTGCGCCGCATGGGCGAGCGGGAGCGTGCCGAGTATCTCGCGCGGCGGCTCGAGCTGCGTCCGGCCTCGCAGGGCATCAACCAGCTCCGCCGGATGTGGGAGAAGCCGCTCGTGGTCGTCATGGCGATGGTCGGGCTGGTGCTTCTCATCGCGTGCGCGAACGTTGGCAACCTCTTTATCGCGCGGGCGGCGGGGCGGCGCAGGGAAATCGCGATCCGGTTGGCGATCGGCGCGGGACGCCTGGCGCTGCTGCGGCAGATGCTGGTCGAAAGCGTCCTGTTGTCGCTCGCCGGCGGGCTCGCCGGCCTCGTCGCCGCGCGCTGGACCGCGGCCGCTCTGCTGCGCATACTGCCCGAGGACGCAACCGAAGGCTGGGTCGCGGCCGGTGCCGATCTGCGCGTGCTCGGCTTCACGCTTGCCGTGGCGCTTGCGGCCGGAATCGTGTTCGGCTGCGCGCCGCTCTTCCAGATCTGGACGCTCAAGCTCGGCCCCACGCTCAAGGACCAGGCCACCGCGGTGCTCTCGGGCACGGGCCGTTTCCGGCGCGCCCTCGTGGCGGGGCAGGCGGCGCTCGCGCTCGTGCTGCTGGCGGGCGCGGGACTGTTCGTCCGCAGCCTTCAGAACCTCGCCGCAACAGACCCCGGCTTTCGCCCGCGCAACCTGCTGGTCTTCGCCGTCATGCCCGAACTGAGCGGTTACGACGCGGCGCGCGGGGCCCTGCTCGAGCGCAACCTGCGGGAGAGGCTCGCGCGCATGCCCGGCGTCGAGGCCGTCTCGACCGCCGCGCTCGGGCCGTTCGGAAACGGCAGAAGCGGGGCGAGCATCGCCGTCGAAGGCTACCAGGCGCGTCCGGACGAAGACCCCGGCGCGGAGCTGGACAGCGTGGGCGCCGGCTTTTTCCGCACGCTCGGGATTCCGCTCGCGGCCGGGCGCGAGTTCACGGACCGCGACGACCGCGCCGCCCCAACCGTGGCCGTCATCAACGAAGCGTTCGCGAAAAAGTATTTCCGCGGCCGCAACCCGCTCGGTATGCACGTCGGCCAGCGCAAGCCGGAGGCCGAGATTGTCGGCGTGGTGCGCGACATCAAGTACGGCGACCTGCGCGAGCATCCGGGCCCGTTCCTGTACGTGTCTTACCCGCGGGCGGGCAACATGTACCGCATGGTGGTCTACGTGCGCGGGCAGGGCGCGTCGCTCGCGCAGGGAGCGCGGCAGGCGGTCCGCGAGATCGACGCGAACCTTCCGGTGACCGACATGCGGACCATGCAGGTGCGGATCGAGGAATCGATCCAGACCGACCGGCTGATCGCGCTGCTGGCGGGCGCGTTCGGGCTGCTCGCGCTGGCGCTCGCGGCCGTGGGGCTGTACGGCGTGATCGCTTATTCCGTGGCGCGCCGGACAGCCGAGATCGGCATCCGGGTAGCGCTCGGCGCCGGGCGCCGCAACGTCCTCTGGCTCGTGATGCGCGAGGTGGCGCTGCTGGTCGGCTCGGGGATTCTGATCGGCCTCCCGGTGGCGCTTGCGCTCGGGCGCGTGGTCGAGTCGCAGCTATTCGGCATACGCGCGCACGACCCGGCGATGTTCGCCGCCGCCGCGGCCGCGCTGGCCGGAGCGGGACTCCTGGCCGGCTACCTGCCCGCCCGCCGCGCGCTGGCGATCGACCCGATGCGCGCCCTGAAGTACGAATAAAACGCGGGGTTCAGGCTTTGACGACGAGGTTCACCAGCTTGTCGGGCACCACGATCACTTTGACGACCTGTTTGCCTTCGACGTAGGGCTGGATCTTTTCGTCCTGCCTGGCGAGCCGTTCGAGTTCCTCGCGCGCGGTGCCGAAGGGGGCATAGATGCGGCTGCGGAGCTTGCCGTTCACCTGAACGGGGATTTCGGCTTCTTCTTCTCGCGCGAGTTCGGCGTCGTAGCAGGGCCAGGGTTCCTGGAACACGGGGTTCTTGCCGCCCAGTTCCTCCCACATCTCCTGCGCCACGTACGGCACGAACGGCGAGATGATCAGCACCAATTTCTCGAGAATTTCGCGCAGCGACGCCCCCGTGAGCTCGCTCTCGAGCGTGTGGAGCTCGTTGAGCAGCTCCATCGTGGACGCGATTGACGTGTTGAAGTGCCAGCGCGTCTCGAAGTCCTCGGTCACTTTCCTGACGGTCTGGTGCAGCTTGCGGAGCGCCTTCGTGTCGGCCGCCGTCGGGGGCCCACCGGTCGGGACCGCGCGGTCGATGTTGCGCGTCACGAAACGGTACAGGCGGCCGAGGAAGCGGTACATGCCGTCCACGCCCGTCTCCTGCCAGTCCAGGTCGCGCTCGGGTGGCGCGGCGAACAGGACGAACAGGCGGCCGGTATCGGCGCCGTACTTCTCCACCATCTCGTCCGTGCCGACGATGTTGCCGAGCGACTTCGACATCGCCTTGCCGTCCTTGCAGACCATGCCCTGCGTGAACAGGCGCGTGGTGGGCTCGTCGTTCGCGATCAGCCCCAGGTCGCGCATCACCTTCGTGAAAAAGCGCGAGTAGATCAGGTGCAGGATGGCGTGCTCGACCCCGCCGATGTACTGATCGATCGGGAACCAGTACGCGATTTTTGACGAGTCGAACGGGGCCTTCCCGTTGTGCGCGTCGCAGTAGCGGTAGAAATACCACGAGGAATCGACGAACGTGTCCATTGTGTCGCTCTCGCGGCGCGCGTCGCCGCCGCACTTGGGACACTTCGCGTTCATGAACTCCGGCACGTTCTCGAGCGGCGACCGCCCCTTGCCGGTGATCTTTATGTCGAGCGGCAGCACGACCGGAAGCTGGTCTTCGGGCACCGGCACAACGCCGCATGCCGGGCAGTGAATCATTGGAATCGGTGTGCCCCAGTAGCGCTGGCGCGAAATGCCCCAGTCGCGAAGCCGGTACGTGATCGCGGCCTTGCCGAAGCCTTCCTTCCCGGCTTTCTCCGCCATGCGCTTGCGGGCTTCTTCGCTCGTCAGGCCGGTCCATTCGCCGGAATTTTCGAGGATGCCGTATTCGCCCCAGGCTTCCTTCATTTCGCTCTCGACAGCGAGCGCGCCGTCCAAGGGCCGGATCACCGGCCGCACCGGGATCCCGTACTTGCGGCAGAACTCGAAATCGCGCTGGTCGTGCGCCGGCACGGCCATGATGGCGCCCGTGCCGTACTCGAGCAGCACGAAGTTGCCGACCCAGATGGGGACACGCTCGCCGTTATATGGATTGATGGCGTAGTGGCCCGTGAACACGCCTTCCTTCTCGGGCTCAACGGCGTCCTTGCGCTTCTGCGCGTCGGCCATCTGCTTCACGCGCTCGCGCTCCGCCTCCGGAATGAGCCGCGCCACCAGCGGATGCTCGGGCGCGAGAATCACACACGTAGCGCCGTAAATCGTATCGACGCGCGTTGTGAACACACGAATCGGCTCGCCGGTGCCCTCGAGCTTGAAATCGATCTCGGCCCCCTCCGAGCGGCCGATCCAGTTGCGCTGCATCGAGATCACGCGCTCGGGCCAGCGGCCCTCGAAGCCGTCGAGCGCGTCGAGCAGTTCATCGGCGTATGCCGTGATTTTGAAGAACCACTGCTCCAGTTCGCGCTGTTCAACCGGCGTCGTCTCATGCCGCCAGCAGCAGCCGTTGACGACCTGCTCGTTCGCCAGCACGGTGCCGCACTCCGGGCACCAGTTCACGCGCGACTTCCGGCGGTAGGCCAGCCCGCGCTCGAGCATCTTCAGGAACAGCCACTGGTTCCAGTGGTAATACTCGGGCTCGCAGGTGGAGATTTCGCGGCTCCAGTCGTAGCTGAAGGCGAAGCGCCGGTGCGTCTTCTGCATCTCGGCGATGTTGGCTCTGGTCCAGTCGCGCGGATGCAGGCCGCGCTTGAGCGCGGCGTTTTCCGCGGGAAGGCCGAAGGAATCCCAACCCATCGGATGCAGCACGTTGAAGCCGCGCATCCACTTGTAGCGGGCGAGCGCGTCGCCGATGGTGTAGTTGCGCACGTGCCCCATGTGGAGCGTGCCGCTCGGGTAGGGCAGCATCTCCAGCAGGTAGTACTTGGGCTTCGGGGAGTTCTCCTCGGCCTTGTACAGGCCCGGCGCGTTCTCCCAGCGCTCGAACCACTTCAGTTCGATTTGCTTGTGGTCGTAGGTCTTCTCCGGCATAGCCTCTTCAGCGTTTCCATGTTCTGCCGCGCGTCGGCGTCGGACGCGTGCGGCGTTTCGAGTATAAACGGCTTCGTCCGCAGCTTCGGATGCGCGAGGATGCGGCGGAAGCCATCCTCGCCGATGTAACCTCGGCCGATGTGCTCGTGACGGTCACGGCGCGAGCCGAGCCGCGTTTTCGAATCGTTCGCGTGCATGACCTTGACGTGTTCCAGACCGAGCACGGCATCCGCCTCGCGTACCGTCTTCCGCAAGCCCTCGGCGCTTGCGATATCGTAACCTGCCACAAGGCAATGGCAGGTGTCGAGGCAAAACCCGACGCGCGCGTCCACAGACTTTTCCGCCATTTTCCGCATCGCCTTCAGTTCCTCGAAGCGCCCGCCGAGCCTTGTCCCGCCGCCCGCCGTGTTCTCGATCAGGATCGTAAGTCCCTTCATGTCGAGCCCGTGCACGGCCGCGCGCATCGACTCGACGACCGCGTAGATGCCGCGCTCCAGGCCCTGCGCTCCGTAGCTGCCCGGATGCGCCACCAGGTACTCGGCCCCGATCGCGAGCGCCCGCTCCAACTCCCCGCGAAACGCCTCGATCGAGCGCGCGCGGATTGTCGGATCCTCCGCCGCCAGGTTGATCAGGTAGTTGTCGTGGATCACGAGCGGCCGCAAGTCGAACCGTTCCCGCGCGTCCTTCAGCTTCTTGATCTGGTTGGGATCGGGCTTGCCAGCGCGCCACGTCCTGGGGCTTGCCGAGAAGATCTGAAACGTGTTGGCGCCGAGCTCAGCGGCCTTCAAAGCGGCCCGTTCGAGTGAGCCCGCCGTGGAGGTATGGATACCGATCCGCAGAATTTCATGGTAGCAAACGGGTGTCGGGGGCGAGCCGGTCGCTAATGTCGTACCGTCAAAAAGGCCCCAGGCTGCGAAGCCACGGCACCGCTAGTAACAGGACTAGGCAATCCGCATATACATCGGCATGGAATCGTATCATACGGGTGATAATCGAACAATGGCGATTGTGACGCGCTTGCTGTCTGCTGTAGGCCTGTCCACCGGCTTGCTCTCCGCGGCTGATTTTCCCAACGCCGAGATCGACAACGGCCAGATCCGCGTGAAGCTGTATCTGCCCGATGCGAAGACCGGCTTCTATCGCGGCACGCGCTTCGACTGGTCGGGAGTCATCCACAGCCTCACCTACCGGCAGCACGATTACTACGGGCCGTGGTTCCAGCAGTCCCGCCCCGACGTTCACGATTTCGTCTACGAAGACGCCGGCGTCATCGCCGGACCGTGCAGCGCCGTGACCGGGCCGGTGGACGAGTTCGCGCCGCTCGGATGGGACGAAGCCAGGCCCGGCGCGACGTTCGTCAAGATCGGGGTCGGCGCCCTGCGCAAGCCCGCGGATGGCAAGTACGACAACTACCGCCTGTACGAAATCGCCGGGGGCGGCAAATGGAACATCGAGAAGCGGCGCGACGCCGTCGAGTTCATTCACGAGCTGGACGACCGGTCATCCGGCTACGGCTACGTCTACCGTAAAGCGGTCCGGCTGGTGAAGGACAAGCCTGAAATGCTTCTCGAATACAGCCTGAAAAACACCGGCACGCGCGCCATCCGGACCACGGTCTACAACCACAACTTCCTCGTGCTCGACAAGCAGGCGCCCGGCCCGGGCTTCACGATCACGGTCCCATTCGAGATCGAAAAGCCGCGCTCGCTCAACCCGGAGCTGGCCGAAGTCCGCGGAAACCAGATCGTTTACCTGAAGACGCTCGAAGGCAGCGACACCGTCTCCATGCCCGTCCGCGGCTTCGGCAGCGACGCCCGGGACAACGAAATCCGCATAGAGAACAGCAAACTCGGCGCGGGCATGAGCGTTCGCACCGACCGCCCGCTCCTGCGCGAAGGCCTGTGGTCCATCCGGACGGTGATCTCGATGGAGCCCTTCATCGCCATCGAGATCGACCCCGGCCACGAATTCACCTGGACGAGCACGTACAACTACTACACGCTGCCGCAGCAGTAGAGGCGGCCAGAGGCCACCGCAGGCCGGCGGCCTGCCCCACTAATCGTAGAAATTCTTCTCCCACGCGTGCCGCTTCAGAATTCCCAGGGTGCGCGCGTCGAGCGGACCCTTGTCCGAAGCCGCGCAGTTGGCCTGCGCGTTCCTGACTTTCCGCATGCCCGGGATCACGGTCGAGACCGCCGGGGACGACAGGCAGAACCGCAGCGCGATTTCGGGCAGGTTGCCGTCCACTCCCGCCAGGTCCCGCTTCAGCGCGTCCACGTGCTCCACCACCTGCTTCTTGCGGTCTCCGGCAAAGTACCCCGCGCGGAAATCGTTCGGGTCGAACTTCGTGTCTTCGGTGATTGTTCCCGTGAGCGCGCCCTCGTCGAACGGCACGCGCGCGATCACGCCGATGTTGCGCTCGATGCACAGCGGGAACAGGTTCTTCTCCGGCCCCTGGTCGAAGATGTTGTAGATCACCTGAACCGTATCGATCACGCCGGTCTTGATCAGTTCGAGCGCCGAGTCGGGGTCGTGGTCGTTGATCGAGACGCCGAACGCCCGCACCTTGCCCGCGCGCTTCAGGTCCTCGCAGGCGCGGCGCCAGTCGTCGCGCGCGATCCACTCCGGGTTCCAGACGTGGAGTTGCTGCAAGTCCATCGAATCCATCCCCAGGTTCTTCAGGCTGCGCTCGGTGCTCTCGACGACATAGGAATAGGGAAAGACCTCGTCGATGCCGATGCCGGGCCGCGCGGGCCAAAGCTGGTTCTTCGGGGGAACCTTCGTGGCGACGTAGATCTTCTTTCCCGCTTCGCGGACCGCCTTGCCGACAAGCTGTTCGCTGTGCCCATCCCCGTAAGCAAGCGCCGTATCGATGAAATTAAGGCCGCAATCGATGGCCGCCCGCAGCGCCCGCAGGGCTTCGTCGTCGGTGCCGCCCAGCCACTGCGTCTGGCCGATGCCCCAGGCGCCGTAACCGACTTCGCTGATTTCGTAGTTCGTCCTGCCGAGTTTCCGGTATCGCATGAGATCACTATACTGCCGCCAGCCGCCCCTCGGCCGGTGCTCACAAGCGTGCGTTCTTCTGCGGTGATCGGCTATTTCTATAGCAGGGGTACTAGTCGTACGTACTAGTCCAGTATTCTCAGTTCGAACGTATACATCCGCGCTGTAAGTCCATCCATTGCTGAAAAAAAAGAAGGATTTCACTAACTTTGGTATATAAGTCGGCGCATCCCAGGTTCAGCCTTGACAATAAATTGGACGATGTTACCGTTGATACTGCAAAGGTTTACGCACAGGCATCCCTATGCTTTCGCGACTACAAACTCTCCGCGCCTTCGGCCCGCTGTCACGCCGGGTTTCGACGATTGCAGTCTGCGCACTCGCGGCCGCCGCTGCGTTCGCCGGAACGTTCGGCACGGTCACGCCGATCGGCGGCATGGCGAGCGACCTCGCGCTCGATGAGGCGCGCGGCGTCGTCTATGTCGCCAATTACACCGCGAACCGCATCGACGCAATCTCGACCGCCACGGGCCAGATCAAAACGTCCTTTAGCGTACCCGTGCAGCCCTCGTCCCTGTCGCTTTCGCCGGACGGCCGTTTCCTGGCGATCACGCACCTGTCTAACTTCAAGGAACCGCAGACGGCGTCCAACGGGCTCACCGTCATGGACCTATCGCGGAACACGAAGCGGAGCGTGACGCTGGCCTCCCCGCCCATGGGCGTTTCCTTCCTATACAACGGCAAGGCTCTTGTGGCGACCGCGACCCAGTTCCTGCTGCTTGACCCAACCACGGGTGCGGCCGTGACCATCACGACCGTAGAAGACCTGATCAAGCCCAAGGATCTCCCCGTCCCCACGCCGACCCCGCCGCGCGAAATCATCCGTGCGTCGATGGGCGCCTCCGGCGACATGCGCACCGTCTGGGGCGCGATCGAGGCGCTCGATGCCGAGGACAAAATTCTGCTGTTCCGTTACGATGCGGTTGAAGCAAAAATGTACCCCTCCGTGTGGACCTCCGAGCCGCCCGACGGGCCGCGCGTCGTAAGCGTGAACCAGGACGGCTCGAACGTGCTGACCGGATGGGGCCTGTTCCACAAACAGGGATACCTGATCGCGCAGTTCCCCGACGCCCTCGGCAAGTTCGCCATCGGCGGCCACGCCATCGATTCGGGCCGGAACACGATCTACGCCCAGATGCCCACGAGCGCATGGACCCGCGAAACCGAGCCCGTGCTCCAGATTGTGGACGCGGACAACCTGACCGTGCGGGAAAAGATCCGCTTGAAAGAGAACCTCACCGGGCGCGCCGTCCTGAACGCCGCCAAAGACGTGATGTACGCCGTCTCCGACAGCGGCCTCATGACGCTGCCGGTGGGCAGCCTCAACAAGACCCCGCGCGTGGCGGCCAATCTGGAAGACCTGGTGTTCCGCGGCCAGTGGTGCGACCGGCGGACCATGGTCGCGCCGCTCGAGATCGTGGATCCCGGCGGGAACGCCACCGATTTCACCATCACCCCGACGATTCCCGGCGTGACCGTGTCGCCCGCTTCGGGCGTGACTCCGGCCAGGGTCAACGTCTCGATCGACATGAATGTGTTCCTGGCGAACAAGGGCACCGCGAGCGGCCTGCTCGAGATCGGCTCGGCGGCGGCGGTCAATATCCCGAACCCCGTGCGCCTCCTGATCAACAACCGCGAACCCGACCAGCGCGGCACCTTCTTCAACGTGCCCGGACGGCTGGTGGATCTGGTGATGGACCCGGCGCGGAACCGCTTCTACGTGCTGCGGCAGGATCAAAACCAGGTGCTCGTGTTCAACGCGAGCAACTTCACCCGCACCGCGATCCTGCGCACGGGCAACACCCCGTGGTCGATGGCGATCACCAAGGACGGCAAGTACCTGGTGACCGGCGCCGATAACTCGCAAATCGCCCACGTGTTCGATCTCGATACGCTCCAGCCGCACGGCATCATCGTTTTTCCGTTCGGACACTACCCGCGCTGGCTCGCCACCTCCTCGAACGCGATGCTCGCGAGCGTGCGCGTGGCCGGGCCCATCCACACCATAGACCGGATCGACTTCGCCGGCGGCGTCGCGACGGAACTGCCGTCGCTCGGCGTGTGGAAGAACGATATCGACGTCAACACCGCCCTGGTGGCGACTCCCTCCGGGTCTTCCATCATGGCGGCCTCGGCCAACGGCACGGTGCTGCTCTACGAGGCCGCCTCCGACACTTTCGTCGTGGCGCGCCAGGACGTTGACAAGCTCTCGGGCGCCATCGCCGCTCTCTCCGATACGGTCTTCGTGGTGGATAACATCGTGATGAACCGGTCGCTGACGCCGGTCCGGAAGCTCGACACGGCCAACGGGCAGAGCTCGGGATATGCGATGTCCGGCGGGCTCGGCCTGCGCATGTCGGCTCCCGGCATTTCGAGCCCCGGCATCGTTCAGCGGATCGATTTCAGCGGAAGCGCCTCGCACCCGGCGGTGCGCATGACCGAAGCGCCGCTGCTGGCCGCTTCGCTTTCGCAGGACGGCACGTTTACGCGCAGCCTGGCTCCGGCGCCGGACGGAAAGGCGCTCGTCTCGCTAAGTACCTCCGGATTCACGGTGCTGCCGTCGGACTACGACGCCGCTGCCGCGCTTCCGCATATCGGCTCGATTGCGAGCGCCGCGGACCTTTCCTCGCCCGTCGCTCCGGGCGGCCTGTTCTCGATCGGCGGCACGAACCTGAGCGCGGTCAACGCCGCCTCGAGCGAAATCCCGCTTCCGACCCTGCTCGGCGACAGTTGCATGACCGTCAACGACAAGCTGGTGCCGCTCGTGTTCGTCTCGCCTACCCAGATCAACGGCCAGATTCCGTTCGAGGTTGCGGGCGGCGCGTCGATGATCCTGCGGACGCCGACCGGCGTCAGCAACACATTCCAGTTCACGATTCAGCCGCAGGCGCCGAGTGTGTTCCGCGCGGAGTATCCGGGGCTGAAGGGCATGATCCTGACGGTGGTGCGGGCGGCGAACAACGAGCCCGTGACGGTGGCCAACCCGATCCACCCCGACGATTGGATCACCATCTTTGCCACGGGCCTCGGCGCGGCTTCGGGCGCGGTCACGGGCGCAGCAGGCCCGTCCGAGCCTCTCTCGCAAGTCCTCGCAAAGCCGGTGGTGACGCTGGGCGGGCTGAATGTGCCCGTCTCCTTCGCGGGCCTCGCCCCCGGACAGGTTGGCGTTTACCAGATCAACGCCAAGGTCCCCTGGAAGAGCGTCCCCGAGGGGATGAGCGTTCCTCTGAAGATCGCGCAAGGCTCCTATAGCACGACTGTAAACGTCCGCGTGGTGAAACCATGAAATCACTGACTCTCTTTTCGCTTGCCCTCGCCCTGGCGGGGACCGGATTCGCCCAGCAGTGGGACGTCGGGGGAATCGGAGGCTTCGGCTTCTATAAGAACGTTACGGTGAGCGGGCCTGACGGGAGCGCGGACGCCGGCTTCAAAAACGGCGCGGCCGCCGGCGCCTTCGCCACCCAGCACCTCTACGAGCACCTGAGCGGCCAGTTCCGCTACCTGTACCAGTTCGACAAGTTGAAGGTTTCCTCCGGCGGCGCCGAGGCGACCTTCGGGGGCGAGTCTCACGCCGTCCATTACGACCTGATGTACATGGTGACGGGCCGCGATGCGGCCGTACGGCCCTACCTGGTCGGCGGCGGCGGCGTCAAGCTATACCGGGGGACCGGCGAACAGCACGCCGTGCAGGAACTGATCGAATTCGCCGCCCTCACCCACACCTCGCAGGTGAAGCCGCTCGTCACATTCGGAGGCGGCGTCCGCGCGAAGCTGGGCGCACACGCGGCTCTGTACATCGAAGGCCGCGACTATCTGACCCCCTTCCCGGAAAAAGTCGTCGCGCCCGTCCCGCCCTCGAAGCTGAGCGGCTGGCTGCACGACTTCGTCCCCCTGGTGGGCCTCAGCTTCAGCTTCTGAATTGCCTTCGGATCGCGCGCGAGCCGGCGCAGGCCGGCTCGCGTCCAACAAGGACAACGCCGGGCTCGTCTGGAAAGTCGTCCGGACCGGCGCCCGGCCGGCTATTCTTCCCTGAGCGCCGTCATCGGGTCGAGCGCGGCAGCCCGCCGCGCCGGCCCATAAGCCGCCGCCAGCGCGATTGCCGTGAGCAGCGCGACGGCCGCCGCCACCGACACCGGGTCCCACGGCTTCAGGTCGTAGAGCAGCGCCGTCGCCGCACGGCCCGCCCACAACGCCAGAAGCACGCCCACCCCGATCCCCACTCCGAGCAGCAGCGCCGCCTCGCGGAGCACCAGGCGGACCACGCGCCCGCGGTCCGCCCCCAGCGCCATCCGGACGCCGATCTCGCCGCGCCGCCGCGCCACCATGTAGGCGATCACGCCGTAGAGTCCCAGCGTCGCCAGCAGGCCCGCGAGCAATCCAAAGGCGCCCGAGAGCGTCGCCATCAGGCGCTCGCGCAGCAGCGATTCCTCCAGTTGCGCCGAGAAGGACTGGAACTCGATCCCCATCGACGGGCTGACCGCCGCCACCGCCGCCTTTACGGCGCGCGTCATCTCGCCCGGCGAGCCGTGGACGCGCAGCACGAAAGTCGCGCTCGGCCCGGGTTCGTCATACTGCTCCATGGGCACGAAGCCGATCGGCAGGAAAGCTTCCCGCAACTCGCGGTATTTCGTGTTCTCGACCAGGCCCACGACCTGGAACTCCGGTTCGGGCTTCCCGGATGGGGCGTCTATGCGGAACGTGTGCCCCACCGGGTTCTTCCCGCCGAAGTACTTGCGCGCGAATTCCTGGTTGACAATCGCCACTTTCGGCGCCGAAAGCGTATCGCGGTTGTCGAACTCGCGCCCCGCCAGCAGGTGCGTCCCCATGGTGTGGAAGTAGCCGGGGCCCACGCGGTTGAACCAGGACGTCTTCCCGCTGGCGGATGCCGTCGCGCCGTCCGGGCCGATGTCGTTGTTCCAGGCGCTCCCGCTCACCGGCGTGAACCACACCTGCGCAGCCGACAATACACCCGGCAGCGCCGCCAGCCGGTCGTGCAGTTCCCTGTACACGGCCGTCCGGCGCTCCTTCGGGTAGTTGGCGCGTGCGAAATCGATGTTGACCGAAAGCACGCCTGCGGCGTTGAATCCGGCCTCGGCGGTGAGCAGGTTGCGCAGGCTGCGCACGAACAGCAGCGCCCCCACCAGCAGCACCAGCGAAAGCGCCACCTGCGCTGAAACCAGCATGCGGCGCAGGCTGAAGCGCGAGCGTCCGGCCGTCGTGCCGCGTCCGCCGGAGCGCATCACCTGCGACGGCGCCAGGCGCGAGGCTCGCAGCGCCGGCATCAGCCCGAACAGCAGGCAGGTGAACATGGCGAGCGCGGCCGTGAATCCCAGAATCCGCCAGTCCCACCCCAGCCCTACAAACAGCCGGTTGTTCGAGGTGCTGATGAAGGCGACCAGGCCGCGGCTGAGCGCCTGTGCAATCGCTGTCCCCAGCACCGCCGCTGCAACCGCCAGCAGCATGCTCTCGACCAGCAGTTGCCGCACCAGCCTCCAGCGCGACGCCCCGATGGCGAGCCGCACGGCGATCTCCCTCTCCCGCACGCTCGCGCGCGCCAGCAGCAGGTTCGCGAGGTTGGCGCAGGCGATCAGGAGCACCAGCCCCGCCGTCGCCATCAGCAGCCAGAGCGGGCGCTCGTATTCCCGCCGCAGGCCGGAAACGCCGGTCCCCCCGTCTGTGACTTCGAGCTTATTGGCGAGGTAGCGCTTGGCGGCCGCGGGATTATACACCGGGGGCAGGGTAGCCTGCATCAGTCCGGGAGAAAGCGCTCTCAGGTGCGCGCTCGCGCGCTCGAGCGTCCATCCGGGCTTCAGGCGGCCCATCATCGACAGCCACCAGGCGTGCCGGACCGGGATGCGTCCCTTGTGATCTTCGGCGAACAGCGGGTCGGCGCAGATCGGAATCGCCACGTCGTAGCGGTTGCCGACCTCGACCCCGAAGAACGCCGGCGGCGTAACGCCGATCACCGGAAAGGCGTGCCCTTCCAGGCTGACCGTGCGGCCCAGCACCCCGGGATCCCCGCCGAACTCCCGCTGCCAGAACGAATGGCTCACGACCGCGCCCGTGCCGCTGCACCCCTCCGTGTCGTCGGCCGGAGTGAACGTGCGTCCCAGAATCGGGCTCACGCCCAGCACGCGGAAGAAATCCCCGCTCACGTAGAGCCCCTCGGCGTAGCGCGCCTCGCCCCCCGTGACCAGGTTAAACCGCGCCGCGCTCCAGGCGAACACCTCCGAAAAGGCCTGCTGCCGGCGCCGGATCTCGTCCCAGTGCGCGTAAGTAAGCCGCCCGCTGCGGGTCGAGAACCAGCCCGACCGCATCGAGTCCCGCGCGAAATCGACGGACGCCAGCTCCCGCGGTTCCCTTACCGGCAGCATCTTCAGGCGGATCGAGTTGATGAGCTGAAAGATCGCCGTGTTCGCCCCGACCCCGAGCGCCAGCGACAGCACCGCCACGAGCGTGAACCCGGGGCTCTGCCGCAGTTGCCGTATGCCGTAAGACAGGTCCTGCGTGATCGCCATGCTAGTACTACGAACGAACCCCGGCTTTCGTTCTGTGGCGCCGGCGAGAACGGCGCCCGCCGCCAAGCCGCCGGTCACTATCCGCGTTGTTTTTGGCGGCCCTAAGAAATGCTCAACTCCCACGCCCCCTCGGCCGGCGGATTCTCCGCTTTCAGAAGGACGCGGTACAGGCGCTCGCCCCAGGCGTGCTGGAGGCGCGGGTCGTCAAGCATGATCTCCTCGGTGGTGGCCTTCAGCCGGGAGGCGTCGTAGGCGATGGTCACGCCGGCGGCTTTGCCCTTCAGTAAGAGCTTGCCCGCTGCGGGCTCGGAAACCGAGCAGGGCGTCATGAGGCTCAACGTAATTTCGGGCGTGCGCCTGGCGAGCTTGTACTCTTCCCGCACCGTAATTCTGTTCGCGCCGCGATCGAGCCTTAAGGAGCGCTGCCATCGTTCCACGCCGGCCTCGGCGGGATACGCCCCGGCGATGTCGAGCGCGAAGCTCGCCGCGCCCGCCTCCGTGTGGTAACGCACCTCGCGCGCGGCGAAGCTCCGTCCCGCCTTCTGCATCACGCCCCCGATCGTCGGGAGGTTGTGATACGCCGACTGCATGGTCCAGATGTCGTACCGCTGCGCGCTGAACGTTTTGGCCGTATAGGTGCCCACGCCGGCATCGATCAGGACCGGCTCGCCCTCCGCATAGACGATGAAGTTGCCGACGTCGTTGTGGTTGTGGCTCTCGGCGTTGTGGCCGCCCTTGGCAGCGAGGTAAAGCCCGCGCGGCGATTCATCGGCGAGACGCGCGGCCATGACCTGAATTCCGGGGAACCATGCGTCGCGCACCAGCCCCTGCGAGCCCCGCGCCGCCATCAGCTCGCGCCGGTTGAACAACGCCGGAAGCTGGCGGCCGATCGAGCCGCCTTCGTCGGACCGCACCTTCCGTTCGCGCGCCGACCAGGCGCCCAGCCCTGCCATGCGCGCGTCGCCGATGCGGCGTCCGTAGCGGAAGACCAGGTCGGCCGAGATCTCCTGCCGCGCGACGGCATCCGCAAAATCAATGAAATAGTCGTTGTAGATGTGAACTTTGTAGATGTACCGGCCGATGTTCTGGATGAGCGGCTCGCGGTACAGATCGAGGCCTCCCGCGGTCGCCGAATGGAGGAGTTCCAGGCAATCGAACAGCGCGCCGCCGGCCACGTTCCAGTAGCTGGGACCTTCGTCGCAGCCGCCGTCCGGATGGTAAACCGCGAGGAAATTGTCCAGGCTTCGCAGGATGCGCGCGATCGCGGCGCGGCGGCGTTCGTCGTTTCGCTCGACCAGCAGCGCGGCCGTGATCCAGTTCGCGTTGATCCACGGGTTCCAGTTGTTGACCTGTTCGCCCTCGAAGCCCATCCACCAGAAGTTCCGTTCCAGGTTGGGCGTCAGGATGCGGCGGTCGGTCTCCTGATGGATGCGCTCGCGCAGCAGCGGAGAAATGCGGTCAAGCGCCGGGCCAAGCAAATAGACGGTCCAGGCGAGCAAAGCGCCCGTGTCGGAGCCGAACAGATCGACCGTGGGGTCCGCGATGTCGGGCAGGCCGGGCCCTTTCTTCTGAATGTTCAAGTGCGCGGGGACGCCCCAGAAAGACTCCTCGAGCGTGACCCAGAGCCCGTTGACCAGATCGTCGATGAAACGCCCCTTGTTCTCGACGCACTCGGCCATGACGAGCTCGCGGAGGCGGTTGCGCCGCTCGTTGCGCTCGCGCTCGTAGTTCGCGCGGTTGCCGTTGCGGACGTACTCGAGGAACAGCGTAGCCGGAAGCGTCGGCCATTTGTACTTCAGGCTGCGCTCGCCGGCGGCGATGAGCGTGGCCCGCTGGTCCGCGGCCAGGCCCTCCCAGGCGGCGCGCTCCGCGGCGGTCGGGAACGGATGCCACTTCTCGCGCGGAACGAGCATTGCCGGAAGCTTATCGATCGCCGCGGAAAACAGCCCCGGCGCGCCGGGGTCGGCTGCGGCTCCGGCAACTCCGATGCGCGACGCCGCCAGGGTAGCGGCCGAGGTCGTGAACAGTTCGCGTCTGGTCTGGCTCATGGATAGTTGAGGCTAACACATGAGACTCCGAAGTTTCACATAGTAGAATCAGACGGAATGAACGGACAAAGGCGAGTCAAGCGTGTCGGAGTGCTGACCAAGACCTTCCGCATCCTCGATGCCCTTCAGGCCTCGCCCACACCCCTCACGCTCACGGCGATCTCCGGGCAGACGGGAATCAATAAAAGCACCGCGCTGCGTTTTCTCGCCCATATGGAGTCCGAGCGGTACGTGGCGCGCGACGCGCGGGGCGGCTACACGCCCGGCGACAAGCTTCAGCGGCCGGGAGCGAGGCCGCCCTTCGAGGTCAACCTGCGCGACGCCGCGCAGGCGCCCCTCCGCGAGCTATGGCTGACGACGCAGGAAACCGTCAACCTCGGTGTTCTCGACGGCCAGGAGGTCGTCTATCTCGACTGTTTGGAGAGCCCACACAGTTTCCGCCTTGTGGCCAATGCCGGCACGCGCGCCGTCGCCTATCGGACCGGCCTCGGCAAGGCGATCCTGGCATTCTTACCGGCCGGCCGCCGGAAGGCCATCGTCGATTCGCTCGTGTTTCAGGCGTTCACGCCCAAGACCATCACGTCGGCCGAGCGTTTCCGCAGCGAGCTCGAAAAGGTCCGCGAGCGCGGCTATGCGATCGACGATGAGGAAAGCGTGGTCGGAGTCCGCTGCCTCGCCGCGCCCATTCTGAACGCGGAGCAGGAAGCCATCGCCGCGGTCAGCATCTCCGGCCCAACCGCCCGGATGACCAACGAGCGGCTGCCCGAGTTCGCCGCCACGATCCGGGCCGCGGCGGGCCAGATCTCGGCCCGCCTCCGCCCATCCGAGTGACGCCCGGCCCGCGCAGCGGCCGCCACGTGAAATGCCCGCCCCCGTACGGTCACTAGTACTTCTGGCTCTTGACTTAACGCACCGTCCAGAGAATAGTCTCACGAGAAGGATTGTCCGTCATGGCTACCAATGTCCCCCCAGCGCCGGCTCCCGGCGCTCCCAAAAAGAAGACCAGTCCGCTGGTCTGGATTCTGATTGCGATCGTCGGCTTCATCGTATTGGCGATCGTCGGCGTGACCGCGGTGGGGTTTTTCGCGTATCACAAGGCGAAACAGGCAGGCTTCGACGTGGCGCTTCTCGAGAAAAAGCCCGAGCTGGCTCTTCTCAAGATGGCCGTCGCGGCGAATCCGGACGCCGAGATTGTCTCGATCGACGAGGATCGCGGCATCGCGAGCGTCAAAAACAAGAAAACCGGCAAGGTCGTCACACTCAACTTCGAAGACATCAAGAACGGCAAGTTGACCTTTGAAGAGGACGGCCAGAAAGTGACGCTCGCAGGCGGCGACAACGCCGTGAAGCTTCCCTCCTGGCTGCCCGCCTACGCCGGCGCGACCATGCACGGCATCGCGGGCGAAGGGCCAAAGGGATCCGCCGGCGGCTTCAGCTTCAAAACCGCCGATCCGCCGGAGAAGGTCGCGGCGTTTTACGAAGACGAGCTGAAGAAGGCCGGTCTCACGGCCGAGCGCAAGGCGTTCGGCTCAACCGCAACCGTGACGGCGGAGGACGGCGGGCGCAAAGCTTCCGTGACTGTCATAGCCGACGGCACAGGCTCGGAGGTGAGCGGCACGTTCTCGGAGCAGTAGCTACAGCTCGAACGTAATCCCCTGCGCGAGCGGCAGCTCGGCGGACCAGTTCACGGTGACGGTCTGGCGGCGCATGTAAGCCTTCCATGCGTCGCTGCCCGCCTCCCGGCCGCCGCCGGTGTCTTTTTCGCCGCCAAATGCGCCGCCAATCTCCGCGCCGCTGGTGCCGATGTTGATGTTGGCGATTCCGCAATCGCTTCCGCGCGCGCTCAGGAACGTCTCCGCCGATATCAGGTTCGTCGTGAACAGGGCCGACGACAGCCCCTGCGGCACGTCGTTGTGCCATGCGATGGCTTGCTCGAGCGTGTCGAATTCCACCAGGTAGAGCACCGGCGCAAACAACTCTTCTTTGAGAACCGGCATGCCGGGCGTCGCGCGCACGAGCGCCGGCTGCACGTAGCAGCCGCCCGGCAGGTCGAGCCGCTCGCCGCCGCACAGCACCTCGCCGCCCTGCTCGCGGATCTTCGCGAGCCCGCGCATCATGTCCTCGACCGCGCGGCGGCTCACGAGCGGACCCACCAGCGTCCCCTCCTCGAGCGGGTTCCCCGGCCGGAGCTGGCCGTAGGCCGCCACGAGCGAATCCGTCATCGCGCGCGCAATACCGCGCTGGAGGAACAGGCGCCGGATGGTCGTGCAGCGCTGCCCCGCGGTCCCGACCGCGCCGAACAGCACGGCGCGCAGCGCGAGGTCGAGGTTGGCGTCGTCCATCACGATGAGCCCGTTGTTGCCGCCGAGCTCGAGGATCGTCCGTCCGAGCCGGCGCGCGACTTTCTCCGCGATCCGCCGGCCCACCTCGCTCGACCCGGTCGCGCTGATCAGCGGCAGCCGCCGGTCCTCGGCCATGGCATCGCCGATCTCGGCGCCGCGCCCGATCACGACGTTGAACACGCCCTCCCAGCCGTGCCGCGCCAGCACGCGGTCGCAAATCTCCTGCACCGCCAGCGCCGCCATCGGCGTTTCCGACGACGGCTTCCACACCACGCAGTCGCCGCACACGGCCGCAATGAGCGCGTTCCACGACCACACCGCCACCGGGAAGTTGAACGCCGTGATCACGCCCACCACGCCGAGCGGATGCCACTGCTCGTACATGCGGTGCGACGCGCGTTCGCTCTGCATCGTGAAGCCGTACAACTGGCGCGAGAGGCCGGCCGCGAAGTCCGCGATGTCGATCATCTCCTGCACCTCGCCGCGGCCCTCGGCCAGGATCTTCCCCATCTCGCGGCTGACCAGCGCGCCGAGCGCGTCCTTGCGCGCGCGCAGTTCGTTGCCGATCTCGCGCACGATATCGCCGCGCTTAGGGGCTGGAACGAGCCGCCACTTCAAAAAGATCTCCGACGCGCGTTCGATCACCGCGTCGTAATCGGCCGCGGACGCCAGCGGTACGCGCCCGATTTCGCAACCGTCCACCGGGCTGACCGACACCAGTTCGCCCATCGTCTCTCTCCTCACAACAGCAATTCCGGATACGTTCCGTACTCCTGAATCACGTAGCGCGGCCCGACCAGGAAATGCGCGCTGATCCAGTCCGGCACCGCGAAGAACAGAAAGAAACCCACCATCCCATGCGCCAGCGCCAGCACGTAAAGGCTCCGGTAGCGCAGGTAGACGCGCGCGCAGATGTAGCCGCCCGCGAACGTCACAGCCATCAGAAACCAGTTCGGCAGGTGGACCAGCGCGAATACCGCCGCGGCCGCGAGCGCGACGGTGTTCGTTTGCTTGCCCTCGAACTCCGCGAACCGGTTCACGAAATAGCCGTTGAGCAGGTACTGCTGGAACATGCCCCAAAGGACGTAGCCCAGGATGCCGAGCCCGGCCTGCTTGAGCGTGGCCGGGCGCGCCGTCCCGAACAGAATGCCGGCGCCGAGCAGCGCGAGCGAAACCCCCGCCACCCACGGCATCACGGCCCGGAACGCCGCGCGGAAGTTCTTCCAGCCGAATCCTAGCCAGCGCGCTCCCTCGCCGTGGACGAAGTGCGTGCTGATCACGAAACCGAGCACCGGCGCCGCGATCCACGGCGAGTACAGACGAATGAACCAGATGTACAGCATGATGAGCGAGAAGACCCCGAGCGCCTCGCCGAGCGCCTTCCAGTCGCGGTCCTGGCGTTTCGTTTCCATGCCGCCTCACAGGAAGAACGCGTGCCGCACGCTGTTGACGAGCGCATGCAGCGAAGCGGACGACAGAATCGTCGAGCTCTTCCAAAAAACCTTGCCAAAGACGAACCCCGCGATCGTCGCCAGAATCAGGTAACGCCAGTTCGGCAGCGGCCCGGGCCCGTTGTTCAGGTGCGACGCGCCGAAAATCAGCGCGGCTGCAAACAGCGTGCGGTGCGAGAAGCCGAAGCGCTGCATCAGCCAGTTCTGGATCAGCGCGCGGAACAGCAGCTCTTCGGGAATCGCGACGCCGAGCAGCGTCTTCCCCCACAGCAGCGCGAAGCCCGCCGGCCCGTACGGCGATGCGCGGTACGGCCCCATGTAGCCCATCCACAGGCCGAGCGCGATCAGGACCGGCGCCGCCGCGGCGAAGGCGAGCGCGGGATAAGCGAGATCCGTCCAGCGGCTCGGCAGGTTATACTTCATTCCCTTCATCTCGCGATAGAGCAGGAATAGCGCGAGGGCGAGCACGATCGATGCGCCGCGCGCCGTGAGGTTCGCAACGCCCCAGGCGCTTCGCGGAAGCAGGTCGCGCCCCGCGGCGAACTCCACCGGCAGCCACAGCAGCAGGATCGCCGTGAAGTCGAGCCACGGCCGCCTTCCAAAATAGACCAGCGCCGTGGGGACGAACAGGTACACCGCCGCCAGCGCCACGAACGGCGTCCGCACCCCAAGCACTGCCGCGAACAGCAGCGTGAGCGCGGCCGGGACGAGCCAGATCGCGCGCCGCTTCGCCCGCAGGAGCGCCCGCGCGCGCTCCTGCACCGCCGCCGCGAGCAGCCCGAGAACCAGGATGAGAAAGAACGCGATCAGGAACAGTTGCATCAGCGGATCCAGACCGTCTTCACGTTCACGAACTCGCGTATCCCGTGGACGCTCAACTCGCGCCCGTAGCCCGAGTGCTTCACTCCTCCGAAAGGCAGCCGCGGGTCTGAGACCACCATGCCGTTCACGAACACCATGCCCGTCTCGAGTTCCTCGATGAAGCGGTCCGGCTGGCTGGTCCACACGCTCGCCCCGAGGCCGAATGGAGTTGCGTTGGCGATCCGGATCGCTTCATCGACCGTCCCGAAGCGGTACAACTGCGCCACCGGACCGAACATCTCCTCGCAATACGCGGGCGCGCCCTCGGGAATTCCCGCCAGCACCGTGGGCGCGTAGTAATTGCCCGCGCGCTCGATGCGCCGGCCGCCCGTCAGCAAGCGCGCGCCGGCCTCGACCGACCGCCGCACCTGCTCGTCGAGCGTCTCGAGAATGGCGGGCGTCGCGAGCGGGCCGAGTTCCGTCGCTTCCTCCATCGGGTCGCCGATCCGCAGCGCCTCCATCCCCGCGACGAACCGTCGCTCGAACTCCTCCGCGATGGGCTCAGCCACCAGGAACCGCTTCGCCGCGATGCAGGACTGCCCGTTGTTGATCGTGCGCGCCTGAACCGCGGTCTTCACGGCGGCGTCGAGATCGGCGTCCGGCATCACGATGAACGGGTCGCTCCCGCCGAGCTCGAGCACGGTCTTCTTGATGCGCTTTCCGGCGAGCGCCCCGACGCTGCTCCCCGCCGGCTCGCTCCCCGTGAGCGAGGCGGCCTTCACGCGCTCGTCTTCAAGGATGCGCGCCACCTCGCGCGAGCCGATGAGCAGCGTCTGGAAGGCGCCCTCGGGGAACCCCGCTTCGCGGAAAATGTTCTCGATCGCGAGCGCGCATCCGGGCACGTTCGAGGCGTGCTTCAGCAGGCACACGTTGCCCGCCATCAGGGCCGGAGCCGCGAAGCGGAACACCTGCCAGAACGGGAAATTCCACGGCATTACCGCGAGCACGGGACCGAGCGGCTCATACCGCACATAGCTCGCCGAAGCGTTGGTCTTCACATGCTCGGCGGCCAGGAAGCGCTCGGCGTTTTCCGCGTAGTAGCGGCAACCAAGCGCGCACTTGGCAACCTCGTCGCGAGCCGACCGCAGGGTCTTGCCCATCTCGGACGTCATCAGGCGCCCGAAGCGATCCTTCCCGTCTTCGAGGATCTGGGCCGCCCGAGTCATGCGCGCCGCGCGTTCCGCAAAGGGCATCCGCCGGTATTCAACGAAAGTTTCTGCCGCGCGAGCCAGGGCGCGATCGACATTAGGAGCGGCAGTCTCGGGATAAGTCCTTAGCAGCTCTCCAGTTGCGGGGTTGATGCTCCGAATGGACATGCCCCCTTCCCTCCTGAGTTCATTGGAGCATAGGTCGCCCGGGAAAATGGGACAATAAAGAACAGGTCACACGCCAGCAACATCCAATGACAGAATCTGTGCTGAACGCAGGCGAAATTCGACGGACCGTTCTGCCGAACGGCGTACGCATCGTTACCGAGAAGATGCAGCACGTCCGCTCGGTGTCGGTGGGGATCTGGGTCGCGACCGGTTCGCGCCGCGAGCCCTCCGCCCAGAACGGCGTCTGCCACTTCATCGAGCACATGCTCTTCAAGGGCACGACATCGCGCAGCGCCGAGGAGATCGCCCGCTCGGTGGACTCGATAGGCGGCAACCTCGACGCCTTCACCGCCAAGGAACTCGTCAGCTTCAATACCAAGGTGCTCGACGAGCACCTGCCGCTCGCCTTCGACGTGCTCTCCGATCTCGTGCTCCATCCGCTGTTCCGCCCCGCGGACATCGAGAAGGAAAAAGGAGTCATCCTCGAAGAGCTCAAGATGGACGCGGACAACCCCGAGTACCTCGTCCACGAGATTTTCTCGGCGAACTTCTGGAAAGACCATCCGATCGGCAAGCCCATCCTGGGCACGCGCGAGACCGTGCACGCTTTCACGCGCGACGTGGTGGACGAGTATTACTCGAAGTATTACGTGCCGTCGAACTTCACCATCACGGCCGCCGGCAACCTGACGCACGAGCGCATGGTGGATCTGATCGCCGAACGCTTCGGAGACCTCCCGCCCGGCGAAGAATCGCAGGCGGACCTCGCGCCCGTCACGCACGCGCGCATCTCGATCCGGAACAAGAAAGAGCTCGAGCAGGTGCACCTGTGCATGGGCGTGCCGTCCTATCCGCTGTCCCACGAAGGGCGCTTTGCGTGCTATGTGCTCAATACCCTGCTCGGCGGCGGCATGAGTTCGCGGCTGTTCCAGAACATCCGCGAAAAGCAGGGGCTGGCTTACTCGGTGTTCTCCGAACTCAACCCGTACCGCGACACCGGCTGCATGGCGGTATACGCCGGCACGTCGCTCGAATCGGCGCGCAAGGTGGTCAAGTCCGTCCTGAACGAGTTTCAGGAGCTGACCGAAAAGCCTGTGCCCGAAGACGAACTGCGGCGCGCCAAGGACTACATGAAGGGCTCGCTGATGCTGAGCCTGGAATCGACCGGCAGCCGGATGGCGAACCTGGCGCGGCAGGAGATGTACTTCGGCCGCTTCTTCAGCCTCGACGAGCTGATCGAGCGCGTCGAGCGCGTCACGTCCGAGAACGTGCAGTCGGTCGCGCAGGAGTTCTTCGACCCCAAGCAGATCGCGCTTACCGTGCTCGGCAACCTGAACGGCCTGCGCATCTCGCGCGAAGATCTGGTGTATTAGGGGGCCGGCCGGCTTCCCGGCCGGCCCGATCGCGCTCAGAAGTAGTATTTCAGCCCGAACTGGATGTTCCGCGGCTGCGTAATCTGCGATGTGATCTGCCCGAACGTGCCGAGATTCGTGATATCCCGTCCCGGAGGCCCGAAGCTGGCGTGGTTCATCAGATTGAAGAACTCCGCCCGGAAATCGATACCCTTCGATTCCGTCACGTTGAACCTCTTGCCGATGGACGCGTCGAGGTTGAAGAAACTCGGCGCCCTCTGGGTGCCCACGCCGGAGTTGCCGAACATCCCCTTCGCCGGCACGCCGTACGCGCACGTGCCGTTATCGACGCCGCTGGCGCAGAACGTGCTCGCATCCACAGGCCCGAAGTAGCGGTCCACGCTGAAATCCGACGGTGTGCTCAACTCGCGGTAGCGGTTCGCCCGCACGTTGCCTCGCACCGATTGCAAAGTGTTGGTCTGGTGAGCGCTCGCCATGATGGTGACCGGGAAGCCCGAGTGGGCGGACAAGAAGTAGTTGATGTTCCAGCCGCCCAGGATGAGATCCAGCGGCCTGTTCCACCCGGCACCCCATTTCTTCCCTTTGCCTGCCGGCAGGTTGAAAACCCCGCCCAGGCTGAAGTTGTGGAGGGCGTCAAAACACGCCGGGCCGTAATTGCCATGCCGGTCGTAGGCGTTCTGCCAGTACGCTCCTTCGGCGTTCACGCTGCCGCAGCCGTAATAGCCCAGGTTATCGGTCAGGGTTTTGGACAAGGTGTACTGGCCGATGAGTTCCAGGCCGCCGGACAGGCGATGCCGCAGGCTGGCCTGGAGCGCATTGTACGCCATCGTGCCGCTCGACTCCGTCAGCGCCACGTTGTTGAGCGCGGGCAGCGCGGTCGCCAGCGGCCGCCGGGAGTTCAGCGGCGCCCAGGTGCTGGGGTCGCCCGTGCCGGGCATGGGCTGGTTGGCCTCGTGCGGCACCACCAGGTGCGTGCCGCGCTGGCCCACGTAGGCGACGCTTACCGAAGTCGCCTGGTCGGCCTGGTACTCCACGGCGAAGTTGAACTGGTTATTGAACTGCGGGCGCAGGTTCAGGTCCCAGGCGCGGCCTTGCAGGGAAGCGGCCGCCGCCAGCGGGCTGTCGAACGTCAGGCCCTCGATGACATCCGAGAACCCGGTGCTGATGTCGCCCGGCACCGTGCCATACGTAACGTTGCTCTCCGTGAAGAACGGTGGGTTCATCGTCAGGCGCAGGTTCGCGCCGGTGCCTTCCAGGAAACTCGTGAACGCGTACCCTGCCCGTATCACCAGTTTCTGGTGGAACGCGCCGGGCGTCCACGCCACGCCGATGCGCGGCATGAACTGCTTGTAGTACGGATCGTAAAGCGCCCGGCTGTTGCCGTCTTTGCCGGCATACATGAGTTCGCCGGTGAAGGTGTTGATGTTCAACTGCCGGTCGGCCACCTCGTAAATCGGGCTGATGTACTCCCAGCGCATCCCCAGGTTCAGGGTGAGGTTCTGCTTTACTTTCCAGTCGTCCTGGAAGAACAGGGCATTGCGCCAGTGGCGGTGGCCCCACTTGCCGGTCAGCGCGCCGCGCCCCTTGATGGCGAGTTGGTTCAGCAGAAAGTCGGCGTAGTCCAGGCCGCTGTAGCTGCCGTTGTAGGTGAAGGTGCCTAGCGCGCCGTTGTTGCCCGCGTAATAGCGGTTCTGCTGGAAGCGGATCAATTGGCCGCCCATTTTCAGCAGGTGGGGGCCGAGGGAGTAGGTGAGGTTGTCCCCCAACTGGTACTTGTTGTCCATCGTCGAACCGATGGTGGCCGCCGAGCCGATTGTCGTCAACGCGCCGCCGCTCAGCGAAATCGCGCTCATGCCGGCAATGGGCTGCCCGCCGGGGATGCCCGCGTTCTGGTTGCCGTTCATGCCCAGCTTGCCCGACCAGTCGTTCACGGTGTCGTCTATGCCGATGCGGCTGTAGGCGATTCGCAGCTCATTCACGATGCGCGCCGAGAACGTCCGCGTCCAGCTTACCGTCGCGCTGGTGGTGGGCCCTTCGGTTCCACCGGTCATGGTGGTCGGCAGGGGCTGCATATTGTCGAATCTCTCGTAGCGTCCGATCGACCAGCGTCCCGAAATCAGGTCGTCGTCGGTCGGCCGGTAGTCCACCTTGGCGTCCGCCTGGTGGTTGCTCAGCTTGTTCGCAGTCCTGGCGGCGTAGTTGCCCGTCACGCCGAAGCCCCCGGTGCCGCTCTTGTTGGGCAGGGGATAGATGTCGGGATGGGAGTACAGGTACAAGGCCACCGGGTTGACGATGCGCGATTCGGGAATGATGTTCCCCGGGAATTGCTCGCCGGTCAGGGGATCCTTGACGCTCTGAGCGACGCCCGACAGGTTGCCGTGGCGCCAGGCCTCCGGGGCCACCGACGCCGTCGCCGGGCCGGACGAGCGCTGCTCCGTGCCCTCGTAGTCGATAAAGAAGAACGCCTTGTTCTTGACGATCGGGCCGCCGAGCGTGCCCCCGAAGATGTTCCGCCGGAAAGCGTTGCGCGCAGTCTTCTGGCGGTTGGGGAAGAACCCGTTGGCGTCCAGCTTGTCATTGCGCAGGAACTCGAACAGGTTGCCGTGGAAGGCATTGGTTCCGCTCCGCAGCGTCATGTTTACGATCGCGCCGCCGACGTTGCCGAACTCGCCGCCGCCGTTGCCCGTGATCACCTTCACCTCTTCGAGCGCGTCCACGTTCGGGTTGTACCCGATGCGGTTGTCGATCGAATCGTTCACGTCCACGCCGTCCAGCAGGAAGTTGTTCGTCTGCTCGCGATTGCCGTTCACCTGCGGGCGGCTGCCGCTGCCTTGGAACCGGCCCGACGTGTTCATGGCGGCCGGCGCGGTGCTGATCGCGCCCGGAATCAACAGCGTCAGCGTGGCGAAATTCCGCCCGTTCAGCGGCAGCGACGTCAGTTTCGTCGACGTGATCGTGTCGCCTGTGGCCGTCGATTCGGTTTGCAGAATCGGAGCCGCGGCGGTGATCTCCACCGTCTGCGTGGCGTCGCCCACTTCCAGCTTTACGTCCACGCGGGCAATCTGGTTGACCTCGAGCGCGAAAGGTCCGAAGGAGGCTTTCTTGAAACCTTGACTCTCGACAGATACGTTGTACGAGCCTACCGGCAGGAACACAAAGTTATACACGCCGGCTGTATTCGTAATTCCGTTGAACGTTACGTTGGTGCCGGTATTTGTGGCTACCACCCTGGCGGCGGGCACCACGGCGCCGCTAGGATCCGTTACCGTTCCGGTAATGGAACCGGTAATGGTCTGGGCGATGGCTACACTGGTGGCTAAACACAGCAACACCGGCAGGAGACAAATAGCGAGTTTCCTCATCGATCCTCCAATACGGCAAATTACGGGCGCGGCAGCCGCACCCGTCACCCTGATCGCTCCACTGCTCTCCCGAAGCCCGGGGAACAGTCCCGAAGCGCCAACACCCCCCGACACCCTTTACAGCCGGACCGGCGACCTGACCAGCTTCAACTGGATCTGGTAACGGTCGCCGCGCATCAGCGAATAAGTCAGTTCCAGCGGCCGGCCGGCCCGGCAGAACGCGATCCGTTCCCCGCCCAGGGCCGGCGAGCTTTCCGGAACTTGAAGGAGAGCCGCCTCTTCGCGATTCACCACGACCGCGAAGTGCTTCTGCGAGGCGTGGTCCGGCGCGATTCCATACTGCTTCTCGAGCGTCTCGTACAGCGACGCCGCATCGAACTTGAGTTCCAGAAAGCCGGGAACCAGAGCCGCGGGGATATGCGCGGTCTCGAGCCCCATCGGCTCCTCGCCGGCCATGCGGAGCCGGTGCAGCACGAAAACTGGAGTGCCCTCCGGAATCCGCAGCCGTTCCGCGACATCGGGTCCGGCTTCGACCATCTTCTGTTCGAGGACGCGCGAGCGCACCGGCAGGCCGGAATCGCGCATTTCTTCGGTGAAGCTGCGCAGCTCGCGCGGCCCGAACTGGATCTTGGCTTCGGCGGCGAAGGTTCCGCGGCCCTGCTCGCGCCGGACCAGTCCCGCCAGCGCCAGGTCGCGGAGCGCCTCCCGGACAGTCGCTTTGCTGACCCCGAACTCGGCGGCCAGGGCTTCTTCAGTCGGCAACTGTTCGTTCGGCTTCCATCTCCCCCGGCGAAGCCCTTCGAGCAGGATCGCCTTGAGCTGATGGTAGAGCGGTACCGGCAGACCTTTATCGAGCTGGCCCGGATTCGTCAAAATAGCAGATGAAATTGATGCTAAAGACCGAATGATTGGGTCGATCTTAGTTCCGAATCATCCCCCTTGTCAAGGCTATTTACGTTACTGTAACCGGGCGGCACGCATGTTACACGGGCGGCCGGGCGGCAGTGGCGCTAAACTAATGGTCTCTATGAAAAAGGCCCCGTTAGGCGCGGCGTTGGCCGTGGTTTGCGCCGCGATGGCGTACGCCGTGGACTTCACGGCGCTCCAGCCGCAGGGCTATGTGAGCGACTTCGCCGGAGTCGTCGATGCAGCCAGCCGCGCGAAGCTCGAGCAGTACTGCGCGGCCCTCGAGCGGGCCACCGGCGCGCAGGTCGCGCTCGTGACGCTGCCCAACGTGGCCGATGAGCCGATCGATCAGGTGGCGAACGACCTGTTCCGAAAGTGGGGCATCGGGCACAAGGGCAAGGACGACGGCCTGCTGCTTCTGCTTTCGATCCAGGACCGCCGCAGCCGGATCGAGATAGGCTACGGCCTCGAGCCCATCATCACCGACGGCACCGCCGGCGACATCCTGCGCGCGATGCGGCCTTACCTGCGCCAGGGGCGCTACGGCGATTCGCTTCTCCAGGCCGCCAACGAAATCGGAACGCGCATCGCCGGCGCAAGAAACGCTACACTTGATACGCCCGCGCCCGAACCGAGGCAGCGGCGGCCCCCCGAAGGGCGGATCCCGTTTCCGGTCATCCTCGGAGGCATCATCCTGTTCTTCCTGCTTTCGTCGCTGATGGGCGGCGGGCGCAGGCGGGGCGGAGGCGGCGGGTTGGGCGGCTTTCTGCCCGGCCTGATCATCGGAAGTATGGCGGGGCGGGGGTGGGACCACACCCGCGGCGGCGGCGGATTCGGCGGCTTCGATTCCGGCGGCGGATTCGGCGGGTTCGGCGGGGGCGATTCGGGCGGAGGCGGCGCCTCCGGCAGTTGGTGAGGACCCTATGGAGCGTGTGCTGTCACAGCTCGTGGAAAAGCTGTCCAAAGCGTACGGCGACCGGCTCACGTCGGTGATCCTGTACGGCTCGGCGGCCGTGGGAGACTATCACGGCAAGTACTCCGATTACAACGTGCTCTGCGTGCTGCGCGACGCCATCACGCCGCGGGAGCTCGAGGAATCGACCTCGATCGTGCGCTGGTGGCGCGAGCTGGGCAATCCCTCGCCGCTCCTGCTGAGCCGTGACGAGCTGTTTAACTCCACCGACTGCTTCCCGATCGAATTCGAGGACATACGCGAGCGCCGCCGCGTTCTCCACGGCGAGGACGTGGTGCTCAACCTCGAGATCGACCGCTGCTTCTACCGCGCGCAGGTGGAGTACGAGCTGCGTGCCAAGCTGCTGCGGCTGCGCCAGAAGGCGGCCGGGATGTTCGCCGATAAAGACCTGCTGCGCGGCGTGCTGGCCGACTCGGTCTCGACGTTCTCGGTCCTGTTCCGCCACGCGCTCAGGCTGCACGGCGTGGACGCGGCCTTCGCCAAGCGCGAGATTATCGAACAGGCGCGCGAGCGGTTCGGCATCGACCCGTCGGCGTTCGATCGCCTGCTCATGCTGCGCGAAGGAAAACTCAAGCCGAAGGACATCAATCCCGCCGAGCTGCTCGCGGACTACATGAAACAAATCCAGACAGTCGTCGACGCGGTCGATCGGCTGGAAAAATAGGAGTCTCGAATGAAAATTGCGCTGGGTGTGATTGTCATCCTGTTGATAGCGGTCCTGATCTTCGGGTCGAGCCTCGTCTCCAACCGGAACACGCTGGTTACTGAACGAAACGCCATCGAAGCTCAGTGGCACCAGGTCGATGTCGTGTTGCAGAGGCGCGCGGACCTGATTCCGAACCTGGTCAACACGGTGAAGGGCTACGCCAAGCACGAGGAAGGCGCGATCAACGCGGTGGCGAACGCGCGGGCGGCCCTGATCGGCGCGCAAACGCCCGAGCAGAAGATCGCGGCCAACAATCAACTCGACGGCGCGCTGGGCAGGCTGCTGGTCGTCGTCGAGAACTACCCGAACCTGAAAGCGGACCAGCAGTTCCTCCGCTTGCAGGACGAACTGGCGGGCTCGGAGAACCGCATCGCAGTCGAGCGGCGCAAGTACAACGAGGCCGTGCAGCGGTACAACACGGACATCGAGCTGTTCCCGAAGAACATTGCCGCTTCAATCTTCGGCTTCAGCAAGAACAACGCCTACTTCACCACCGAGCCGACCGCGCGCGAAGCGCCGAAGGTGAATTTCTGAAGGCCGTCCCCGATGCCCGAACTGTTCCGCAACTACATCGGCGGCGAGTGGCGCGAAGGCCGCGCGGCGTTTGACAACCGCAACCCGGCGAACACGGACGAGATCGTCGGCCGGTTCGCGAAGGGGACGGCACAGGATATCGCAGCCGCGGCCGATGCCGCGCAGGCGGCCTTCCCGGCGTGGGCGGCGCTTCCGGCTCCGGCGCGCGGCGCCTGCCTGTTCAAGGTAGCCGAAATCCTCGAAGCGAAGTTCGAGCAGCTCGCGGCGGAAATGACGCGCGAAGAGGGCAAGACGCTGCCCGAATCCCGCGGCGAGGTGCGGCGCGCCATCAACATCTTCCGCTACTTCGGCGGAGAGGGCGCCCGGCTGCCGGGCATCCTCGTTCCCTCCGAGCGCGAGCGTGTCCACATGTTCAGCTTCCGCAAGCCGCTGGGCGTGGTGGGGCTGATCACGCCGTGGAACTTTCCGAGCGCGATTCCGGCGTGGAAGCTGGCGCCGGCGCTGATCTGCGGCAACACGGCGGTGCTGAAACCCGCTTCGGCGGCGCCGCTGAGCGCGTGGCGCATCGTCGAGGCGTGCCACGAGGCCGGGATTCCCAAGGGCGTCGTGAACTTCGTGGCGGGCCCGGGCAGCGAACTCGGCGCGGCGCTGATCGGGGCGGGGCCGGTGAAGGCGGTGTCGTTCACCGGTTCGAGCCCGGTGGGCGAGTGGGTGCACGCTGAGGCGTCCAAGCGCCGGCTGCGCGTCCAGATGGAAATGGGCGGCAAAAACCCGACCATCGTGCTCGCCGACTGCGACTTCAACGCGGCGGTGGAGAACGTGGTCAACGCGGCTTTTTTTTCGACCGGGCAGAAGTGCACGGCGACCAGCCGCGCGATCGTCGAAGACGCGATTTACGACCGCTTTCTCGAAGCGGCCGTCGAGCGCACGAAGAAGTTGAAGGTCGGCGACGGCCTGCAGCCGGGCATCGACATAGGCCCGGCAGTGGACGAAGCGCAGCTCGCCACCGACCTGAAGTACATCGAGATCGGCAAGCGCGAGTGCGGCGCGCCCGCATGCGGCGGGCGGCGTCTGGCGGGCGGCGGCTACGACAAGGGCTACTTTGTCGAGCCGACCGTCTTCGCGGGCGCCACAGAAAACATGGTCATCGCGCAGGAAGAAGTGTTCGGCCCCGTGCTGGCCGTGATGCGCGCGCGGGATTTCGCCGACGCCATGCGCATCGCCAACTGCGTGCCGTTCGGGCTTTCGGCTTCGATCCAGACCACGAACCTCTCGCGCGTGTTCGAATACATCTACGGCATCGAGGCGGGACTCCTGACTGTGAACCTGCCCAGCGCTGGCGTAGAATATCAGTTGCCCTTCGGCGGGACTAAGGATTCCAGCTTCGGGCCAAAAGAGCAGGGCCCGGCCGCGCTCGAATTCTACAGCGATTACAAAACCGTTTACCTCAAGTATTGAAATGCGCCTTGGACAGATCCGTTTTGAACACAAACTCACCGCCGCCGTGCTCGAAGGCAGAATGGCGCGGCCCGTGCCGGGTTACAGCATCGTCGAGCTGATCCGCAAGGCGGAGACGGAATCGGCGGGGCTCGGCGAGCTCGCCGAGGAACTGGCGAGCCGCCACTGCGAAGCCTACCAGCTCATGATTCCGATCAGCCCGATTGAAGTCTGGGCGGCCGGCTGCACGTACGAAACCAGCGCGACGTTCCGCGACAACGAGCCAGGCGTCCAGGGCGGCATTTACGCGCACGTGTGCCGGCAGGACCGCCCCGAGATTTTCTTCAAGGGGACGGCGCGCGTGTGTGTGGGGCCGGAACAACCCATCGGCATACGCTTCGATTCGAAGTTCACGGCGCCGGAGCCCGAGCTGGCGGTGATCCTCGGCAGCAAGGGCAAGGTGCTTGGCTACACGCTGGCCAACGACGTTTCGGCGTGGGACATCGAGCGCGAGAACCCGCTGTACTTGCCGCAATCGAAGATCTTCGCGGGCTGCTGCGCGCTAGGGCCGGCGATCGTGACGGCCGACGAGATCGCGGACATCACGAAGCTCGAGATCGCCTGCACGATCGAGCGCGAGGGCCAGACTAGGTTTTCGGGCAAGGTCTCGCTGGGTGCCCTGAAGCGGCGCCTGGATTCGCTGATCGAATACCTGCTGCGGGCGAACCCCGTGCCGCCGGGCTCGGTGATGCTGACCGGGACCGGGATCGTCGTGCCCGAAACCGCGGCGCTCGCCGCCGGCGACAAGGTCGTGATCCGCATGGAGGAGATCGGCGAGCTGGCGAACCCGGCGGCGGTGGTTCACTAGGCCGCCTTCGGCCGGTAGCCGGAATTCACGAACATCCGCTCGCGCCCGCCGGCCTTGAGGCGCAGCGTCCCCGATATTTCCGCTTCGCCGTCGAGCGCCGCGCCCATCGCGCGCGTGGCTTCGACCAGCAGCAGGGTGCCGAAAGCGGCGAAGTCGCGGCCGCCGTAAAGCCGGCGCAGCCTGCGGTGGAACAGCGCGGCGAAATCGGAGGCGAACTCGACCAGCTTCCGCGTGGCCTTCATCGGATCGGATGCCAGCATTCCCGCGAGCTTGCGCGCCTCCAGGCCCAGGCGCACCAGTCCGTGGATGAACAGCGCGTCCCCCGTGATCAGCGCGTTGATGAGCCGGGGCCGGCGCACGATACCCGCCAGGATTTCCGGGGCGCGCCAGGGCGCGTAGTATTCGGCGAGGCGGTCGCGTCCGGTCGCGCGCAGCGCCTGCGCCACCTTCCTCAGCTCCCGCGAGAGCTGCTCGATGGCGAGCGGCGCGCCGGCGATGCCGGGGCACTCCGGACTGATCAGGTCGTAGGCGAACTCGCTTTTCGGCCGGCCGTAGAACGGGCGCGTGCTTTGGTAGAAGACCAGCGGGAGCGCTGCCAGCAAATCTTCGTAGCGGCCGATGTCGTGGAAGTAGACGAACGGCAGCCAGGTGCGCATGGCGCGCTGGACGGCCACCGAGACCTTCGCGTAGACCGGGAAGAACTCCGGCTCGTTCTCGGCCGGCGCGCGCAGCCACGCGGAGGCGAGCGTGCCGGGGACGCTGAGCGTGAGGGCCGTTTCGACTTCGGCGCCCGCGCCCGCCGTGCCCGCCAGCCACTGCCCCGCGTCGGGCGGGAAGCTGTAGGCGGCCAGCAGCGGCATCATCGAGCTGACGAAGCGCGCGCCCGAGCCGGTGCGACGGTCGATGTATGTGATTTCAAAGCTGGAAGTCTTCTGCGGATAAAGCAGGGAGCCCGCCAGCGCGAGCGTGCTCTGATATGTGTTGTTTTGCCGGATTGTGTCGGATGCGGAGACGGTATAGGCGACCAGGCGCCCGTCCTCACCCGCCTCGACGCGCGCGCGGGCTAGCGCGTTCCAGCGGGAGCTCCACTGCTTGCGGTCGAGAAACGGCAGGTGCAGCTCGATGCAATTCTCTCCAGAAAGCGCCTCAATCACCTCGCCCGTGAGAGCGCCGCGGAAGTCGCCGGCGAGCGCCGCGCGGTAATCGGCGAGTCCCTGGGCGGTGAATTCGAAGGAGCCCTCGCCCACCGCGGTGCCGTGCGACGCGCGGGAGTAGCTCCAGCTCAGCGCGGCGGCGAATTTTGTCTTGAGCGCCGCGAGCGCTTTGTCATAGACCGAGCCGGCGAGCGCCGCGGCTGCCGCGGCTTCGGCGGGCGCGCCCGAGCCGGCCTCGAGAATGGTCGCGATGAGCTGGTCGCGCCTGCCCTCGAGCGGCGTCGCAAACCCGGTCTGGACCGTGATGGTGGAACTGGCGTCGAGGCTGGAATCCCGGTGCCGGAACAGGCGCAGGCGCAGGCGCCCGGCGGCATCGAGCGCGACGGCGGCGAGGAATCGATCCGACAGCACGGCACGAACGGAGGCGTCGATGCCGGAATCGACATCGGTCCCGATCTGGCCTTCGATTTTTCCCGCCGCCACTTCGCGCAGCCAGTGGAACAGGAACCGGATGCGCGGCGAGCGTTCGAACTTCAAAGCTGCGTTCAGCGAGAAGAAAATCGCGCGGTTCGGACCGATGTCGGCCGCCGATGTGATCAGGGCGGGCGGCACGTTCGGCTCGAGCGCGGCGCGCACCTGGTCGCGCGCGCCGAGCGTGCGCGCGACGGCCGCGATTACGGAGTACGCCGCGCCGTTCGCGACCGAGGTCAGGACGGTGTAGCGGCTCGTGGCCGGGTCGGCGTTCAACAGGCTGTCGAGCCCGGGCGCGTCCGGCCCGGCGATGCGGGCGAGCGCGGTTTCGAGACGCAGGTAACTCGCGGCCGTGCACCCGGGCGCAAGGCCGAGCGCTTCGGTCGGAATCGTCTCGATGTCGGAATCGGGGAAGGGTCGGTTCTCAGCGAGAAGGTTTTCGTACATGGGCGCCTGATTGTACAGGCGCATTTTCGAAATTCGTGCGCGTGAGGGCGGCGCGCGGGCCCCGCGGCGCGGGTCAAATCCAGGACGGTGTTGGAGATAACCGCCCCTTGCGATTTTTCCGCGAAGCTTGTGACCGGCGGATCGCCGCCAGCCGCACATTCACTTCGCCGAGCGACGCGAACAGCCCGGCGTAGTTGCTGTTCCCGCGCGCGGGGGCGCGGCGGCGCGGGTTGAAATCGCGCGGCAGGAAGGTGCCGGTCCGCGAAATCACGGCCGTGCCCATGGGCCGGTACTCGTGCAAGCCCTGCGCCCACGCCTGATCGCCGTCGATCCAAAGTGCAAAGCCCACTGATATAGTATTAGGCCATGCAGCGACGAACATTTGTGTCGGGGGTAGGTGTGGGCGCGCTTGGCGCGGTTCGCGCGGCCCAGGCCGCACCCGCGGCGGGCAGGCTGAAACAGGGCGTCTCGCGCTGGTGCTTCCAGAAGTGGAGCGTCGAGGAACTCTGCGTGAATTCGGTGAAACTCGGCATCAAGGGTATCGACCTCGTCGGCCCCGAGGACTGGCCCACGATCAAGAAGCACGGCCTCGTGCCGTCGATGATGATGCCCGGCGGCGGCACCATTCCCGATGGCCTCAATCGCCTGGAGAACCACGCCAAAATCGAGCAGCAGCTTCGCGAGGGAATCGCGCTGGCCGCGGCCGCGGGTGTGCCGAACATCATCACGTTCTCGGGCAACCGGCGCGGGCAGCCCGACGGAGAGGGCCTGGAGAACTGCGTCACCGGGTTGAACCGCATCAAGAAATTCGCCGAAGAAAAGGGCGTCACGGTCTGCATGGAGCTGCTCAACAGCAAGGTGGACCACAAGGACTACCAGTGCGACCACACCGCCTGGGGCGTCGAGGTCTGCAAGCGGGTCGATTCGCCGCGCGTGAAGCTGCTTTACGACATCTATCACATGGCCATCATGGAGGGCGACATCATCCGCACCATCCGCCAGAACCTCCAATGGATCGGTCACTTCCACACCGGCGGAAATCCGGGCCGCAACGAGATCGACGGCACGCAGGAAACCAATTACCGCGCTGTTGCGCTGGCCATCGCCGGCCTGCAGTACACCGGCTTCTTCGCGCACGAGTTCATTCCGAAGCGGGACCCGCTCACGTCGCTGCGCGAAGCGGTCGAGATCTGCACGGTATAGGAGAGACATGATGACCACCCGACGATCGTTCCTTCAGACGGCCGCAGCCGCACCCTTCGCGCTCCCGGCCGCAGCCGCGCAGCAGCCGGTCGCGCGCAAGGGGCGCCTGAAGCAGGGCGCGACGATGAGCTGCTTCCGCGGGATGAGCATCGAGGACGCCTGCCGCGAGGGCGCGCGCCTCGGCCTGAAAGGCATCGACCTGGTCGGCCCGAAGGACTGGCCCACGCTCAAGAAGTACGGCCTCGTCCCGACCATGATGGGCGCAGCCGGCCACAGCCTCACCGACGGCATCAACCGCAAGGACGCACACACCCGGATCGAAGGCCCGTTCCGCGAGATGCTCAACCAGGTGGCTGCCTGGGGCGCGCCGAACCTGATCGCGCTTTCCGGCAACCGCCGCGGCATGTCCGACGAAGAGGGCATGGACAACTGCGTCGCGTTCCTCAACCGCGTGAAGGCGCAGGCCGAGGACAGAGGCGTGACGATCTGCATGGAGCTGCTCAACAGCAAGGTGGACCATCCGGACTACCAGTGCGACCACACGGCCTGGGGCGTCGAGATGTGCAAACGCGTGAATTCGCCGCGCGTGAAATTGCTGTACGACATCTACCACATGGAGATCATGGAGGGCGATCTGATCCGCACGATCCGGGCGAACATCCAGTACATCGGGCACTTCCACACGGCGGGGAACCCCGGGCGCCACGAGATCGGCGGAGTGCAGGAAGTGAACTACCGGCCCGTCGCGCAGGCGATCGTCGATGCCGGTTACCAGGGGTATCTTTCGCACGAGTACAGCCCGGTTGGGGATCCCCTGAAGGCGCTGGACCAGGCAATCGGGATTTGCGACGTGTGAGGCGGCGGCCCAGCGCCGCCGGCGGCTGACGGCCGGCGGCTGCGTATGCTAGTGTGGAGGGTCGCTAAGGCTGTAAAAGTAGTCAACTACTACAGGAGTCGTTTCCAATGGAAGCTCTCGGGATGATCGAGACCAAAGGGTTGATCGCGGCGATCGAAGCCGCCGATGCGATGGTGAAGGCCGCCAACGTTCAACTCATTGGCAAGGAATACATCGGGGCGGGGTACGTGACCGTCACGGTGCGCGGGGATGTCGGGGCGGTCAAGGCCGCGACCGACGCCGGGGCCGCGGCTGCGCGACGGGTCGGCGAGCTGATTTCCGTCCACGTGATTCCGCGCCCGCACGAGGAAGTCGAGAAGGTTCTGCCTGCCGTGAAGAACAAGGCCGATAAGGCCACTGCGTAGCACTCTCAGGGTTCCTTCGGGCAGGTCCAGCTCATGCTCCGCGATTCCGATCTCGTCTCTTTGCAGGAGGTGCGCGTCAAGGTCGAAAAAGCCTGGACGGCATTCCAGACTTACCGGCGCTTCGACCAGCAGCAGGCCGACCGCGTAGTGGAGGCCATGGCGGCCGCCGGCCGCGCCAACGCCAAGCTGCTGGCGGAGATGGCGGTCGAAGAGACGAAGTACGGCAACGTCAAAGACAAGATCGCGAAGAACCTGCTGAACGCCGACCTGCTGGCGAAGGCGATCCGCGGCATCAAGACCCTCGGCGTGCTGCGCGAGTTGCCGGAGCAGAAGCTCATCGAGGTCGGGGTGCCTGTAGGGGTGGTGGCGGCGATCCTGCCGACCACGAACCCCACCTCCACCGTCATCTACAAAAGCCTAATCTGCCTGAAGGCGGGCAACGCGATCGTCATCAGCCCGCATCCGCGCGCGGCCAAGTGCACCAACTACGCGGCTGAGCTGCTGCATCGCGCGGCGGTCGAGGCGGGCGCGCCCGAGGGCATCATCCAGTGCATCGAGAACCCCACGATGGAATCGACGCATGCGCTGATGAAGCACGAGCGCGTGGCGTTGATTCTCTCGACGGGCGGGCACGGCATCGTGAAAGCCGCGTATTCGAGCGGCAAGCCGGCGTTCGGCGTGGGGCCGGGGAATGTTCCGGTGTATCTGGAGCGGTCGGCGGACGTGGCCGAATCGGTCGCGAAAGTGGTCGAGGGCAAGGCGTTCGACTACGGCACGGTGTGTTCGAGCGAGCAGGCGCTGGTGGCCGAGGCGCCGCTGAAGGACGCGGTGCTGGCCGAGCTGAAGCGGCGCAAGGCGTACATTTGCGACGGGGCGCAGGCGCGCGCGCTCGAGAAGTTGCTGCTCAAAGAGAATTACCGGATCAACCCGGAGTGCGTGGGGCAGTCGCCCGTGCGGATCGCCCAGATGGCCGGGTTTTCGGTGCCGGCGGACACGTCGATCCTCGCGGTCGAGATCGGCGGCGTAGGCAAGGCGCATCCGCTGTCGGTCGAGAAGCTTTCGCCGGTGCTCGCGCTGCTCTTTGTGAAGGATCATCCCGCGGCGCTCGACGCGTGCGAGGCGCTGCTGCGGTTCGGCGGCCTGGGCCACACGGCTGTGATCCATTCGAAGGACGAAGGGCGCATCCGCGAGTTCGGTATGCGCATGCCTGCCTTCCGCGTGCTGATCAACGCGGCCTCGCCTGGGGGCTCGACCGGCATGACGACGAACATCATGCCGTCGATGACGCTCGGATGCGGCGCGATGGCGGGCAATATTACGAGCGACAACGTAGGCCCGCAGCATTTGATCAACATCAAGCGGCTGGCGTGGATGGTGCGGACGGCGGATGATGCGCTGACGATTCCGGCGGAGTTCAAAGTGGCGACGCCGGAGCCCGCGCTTGCGGCCCGGGTCTCCAACGGCGTGCCGTCCGACGTCGTCGCCAATGTGGTGGACCGGTTCCTGGCGGCGAAGCGGTCGAACGGCGCCCCGGCTCCGGCGGCGCTCGCGCCCGAGTGCCCCTGCGCGCAGCGGCCCGCCGCGGGCTCCGGATGCGGGTGCGGCCCGCAGGTCCAGCAGGCCGCGCAGCCGCAAGCACAGCCGGCGCCGCCCGCCCCGGCGGTGGTCATCTCCGACTTCGTTTGTGAGAATGACGTAAGGACCGCCATTCAGAAGGGCAGGAAGATCTTTACCGGCCCGAAGACGATCGTGACTCCGGCCGCCCGCGACCTGGGCGAGCAGCACGGAGTTCTGGTGGCGGCCGAGCGCGCATGAATCTCAATCTCGACGAGCTGAAAAACGAAGTCCTCGAATTCATGGAAGCCGAAGGGTTCGTGGTGTTCCATGGCTACTCGAGGCTGGCCGATGCCGATTCTTTCGTGGCGTGGGACACGGGCCGCCAGCCGCAATACCGCTCCTTCCTTGGTGCGGCGAAGAAGGCGGGCGTGAAGATGATCGTCTACCACTTCCGCGAGTTCGCTCCGGGGCATTTGCAGGACGCCGAGGAGAGGCTCGAGGAAAGCGACCTGCCGGCGGAGGAGCGGCGCAACATCGAGCGCCGCCTGCGCGAGCTGCGCACGTATGAAGGATTCACGTGCGCGCTCGAGCTTTCGTTCGATTACCAGGGCCGCGTTTACCTTTTCAACCTGCGCTCGGATTGGTATGAGGACTATCTCGACCTGGTTGAAGAGCTCGACGCCTCGCTGGGCGAAGACGAAGAAGACGAAGACGACTCGATGGGTGGGTATTACTCGAGAAACTGAACCCGCCTGAATGGATACGCAACCGCGCTGGCTGATCCCGCGGCTCGACGCAGCCGGGGCCGAGCCGCTCGCCGCAGCGCTTCGCGTAAGTCTTCCCGCCGCCCGCGTGCTTCTCAATCGCGGGTTTGGCGACCCCGATGCCGCGCGCCGCTTTCTGCGGCCGTCGCTCGACGATCTGCACGACCCGTTCCTGATGCTCGGCATGCGCGAGGCGCTCGACCGGCTGCGCCGTGCGATCGCGAACCGCGAAAAGATCCTGCTCTACGGCGATTACGACGTGGACGGCACCACGTCGGTCGTCGTCCTGAAGAAAGCCATCGAGCTGGCGGGCGGCGAGGCTTCGTATCACATCCCGAACCGGCTCAAGGACGGCTACGGGATGCACGCGGCGGCGGTCGAGCAGGCCGCGGCGGCGGGCGTGAGCCTCATCATCAGCCTCGATACGGGAATACGCGCGGCCGAAGCGGTGTGCCGCGCGCGTGCGCTCGGCGTCGATGTGATCGTAACCGACCATCATCTGCCCGACGCGGCGATTCCGCCCGCGCTCGCGGTGCTGAATCCGCGGCAGCCGGGATGCGGGTATCCCGATAAAGAGCTGTGCGGGGCGGGGGTGGCGTTCAAGCTGGTGCAGGCGCTGCTGGGGAGCCTCGGATGGCCTGAGGACAAGCTGCGGCGGATGACGGAGTCGTTCCTCAAGATCGTCGCGGTGGGGACCGTGGCGGACGTGGTGCCGCTGATTGGCGAGAATCGCGTGATCGTGAAGCATGGCCTGGCGGGATTCCGTTCGGTGCGCAATCGCGGGCTGCGCGCGCTGCTGCGTGTGGCCGGGTTCGGCGAGGGCACGGTGCCCACCGCGAGCCAGATTGCGTTCCGCATCGCGCCGCGGCTCAACGCGGCCGGGCGCATGGCCGACGCCAACGACATCGTCAACCTGCTGCTCACGGAATGCGACGAGGAAGCGAGCGAGCTTGCCGAGCGGCTTCACGCGCTCAACCGCGAGCGGCAGGAGGCGCAGGCCGATATCGTCAAGACGATCCTCGACGACTGCCTCAAAACTCCCGTGGACGACGATCAGCGCGCGCTTGTCTTTGCGGGCAAGGACTGGCACCGCGGCATCGTCGGGATCGTCGCGAGCCGCCTGGTGGAGCGTTTCCGCCGGCCGGTGTTCGTGTTGAGCGAGGCCGAGGAGGGCGTGTTGCAGGGCTCGGGGCGCAGCATCCCGGCGTTCCATCTGCTCGAGGCGCTCGAGTCGATGCCCGAGTTGTTCATGCGCTTCGGCGGGCACAGGCAAGCGGCGGGGCTGACGCTCGCGGCCGGGCGCCTCGAGGAATTCCGCGCGCGGCTGGCGGCCTACGCGCGCGAGCGGCTGGCGCCCGAGGACCTGGTGGATGAAATCGATGTGGACGCGACGATCGAGTTGTGCGAGGTGAGCGAGCAGTCGGTCGCGGACGTGCTCGCAATGGCGCCTTTCGGCTGCGGCAATCCGTCTCCGGTGTTTGTGGCGCGGGGTGTGGAGGTAGCGGGCGCGCCCGTGGTGATGCGCGAGCGGCACCTGCTGCTGAACGTGCGGCAAAACGGCCGCGGCGTGACGATCAAGGCGTGGCAGTTCGCCGGGCGTGCGGCCGAGCTAACCGCGGGGTCGCGCATCGATGTTGCTTTTTCGTTCGAAAACGACGATTATGCTCTGAACCGCGGTTATCCAGGCTGGTGCGCGGTGCTTCGGGATTTTCGTCCGTGGAGTTCGAGTGCTGATTAGACCCATTCTGTTGCTGGCGGCCGCCGTTGCCGTTATCGAGGCGGGGCCGGTGGAGTTCGGGCGCGCCGAGTTGGACCGCGCGATCGAGGAGCGCGGGCTGAATCCGCGCGCGCTGCGCATCAAGACGGAGGTCGCGGTCGATCCGCCGGATTCCTACCGCATCGCGCCGGGGCTCATCACGGGCGGCGACCTGCGCGGGTTGATGTACGGCCTGCTCGAAGCCGCCGCGCAGATCCGCGCTGCGGGCAAGCTGCGGAAGGCGGCGGGCGAGCCGGCGCTCGCGGTGCGCGGCGTGCGCATGTCGCTCGATCAGCTCGACGCCGGGGCGCGCGACTGGCGGGGGCTGTTCGAGCACCTCGCGCGCAACCGGTTCAACCGTTTCAACCTTGTGCTGCCGTGGCCGTGCGGCGATACGGACGCGCTGCGGCTGATTTCCGAGGCGGCGGCGGAGTATGGCGTGGATTTCACGTTGTCGCTGCGCGGTGACGCGAACGCGGAGATCGAGGCGGCGCTTGGAAAGGTGCTCTCGGCGTGCCCGTCGATTCGCAACGTGCAGTTGCGGTTAGGGGAGGAGGCGGCGGCGCACGCGATCCGCGCGCTCGGGGACGCCGGGCGCCGCGTGACGTTGGAAGCTGAGGCGGAAGCCGCGGCGGTGTCGCGCGCGGCGGTGGCGGCGGGGCTGCCGGTGCGGATCGCCGCCGCGTATACGGAAGGCGCGGCTGCGCCGTTGACGCGTCCGTTCTTTTGGGAGATACCGCCCCAGTCGCTGAGCGACGCGCGCGCGATCCGGGCGGTGATTTCGAAGCTGATTGCGACGGGCGCGAGCGGGTTTGAGATCGAGATGCCGGAGGCGGGCGCGGCCGTTGAGCCGCTCTGGGGCAGGCTCGGGTACGATCCGAAGTAGTGTGGGCCGGCCAAGGGTCCGCCCAACAGGGCCCGTTCTGGTACGCTGTTTTCTCATGAAACCCGGGCTCCCGCTCTTGATAGTTCTTCTCTCGTGCACCCTGTTCGCCCAGCCGAACCGCAACGACGGCGACGACCACGGCGACGCGCCTTATCTCATCGAAGACGGCTGGAAGCCGCTGTTCAACGGCGGCGGGCTCGCCGGCTGGCACTGCCGTCCGGGCGGACTCGCCAACGAGTGGCTCACCACGCGCGGGGTGATCTGGGAGCGTCTGCTTTCGCCGAAAAGTCTCGCGCCCGCGGCGATGCCCGGCGATCGCCTGCTGAACGGGAAGAACGGCCGCACTTGCGATTTCGTCACCGATGAGATATTCGGCGATTCCGAGCTGTGGGTCGAGTTCCTGCTCGCGAAGGGTTCGAACTCGGGCGTTTATCTGCACGGCTTGTACGAGGTGCAAATCTTCGACAGCTACGGCTCGCCGAACCCGCCGACGTCGTCCGATGGCGGCGCGATGTATCACCGCTGGATCAACGAGCAGGGCGTGGGCGGCTCGGCTCCGCTGCGCAACGTCTCGCGCGAGCCGGGCCAGTGGCAGACGTACCACATCTGGTTCCAAGCGCCGCGCTTCGACGCGAGCGGGAAAAAGATTGCCAACGCGAAGTTCCTCCGCGTGGTGTACAACGGCGTGCTGGTGCAGAAGGACGTCGAGGTGGACGGCCCCACGCGAGCCGCGATGGACCACCCCGAGGCGGCGTCGAACCCGCTGATGCTCCAGGGCGATCACGGCCCGGTGGCGTTCCGGAACATCTACATACGCCCGCTGCGGCCCCTCATCGAACGCTAGTGGCCCGCCGCTGGATCGACATTACCGCCCCGATCCGCAACGGGATGGAGGTGTGGCCCGGGGACCCGCCCACGCGCATCGAACGCATCGCCGCGATCGAGCGGGGAGACGAGGAGAACATCTCGGCGATGTCGTTCTGCCTGCACGCGGGTACGCACGTGGATGCGCCGCTGCACTACTTCGACCGCGGCGCCGCGATCGACACGATGCCGCTCGATGCCCTGATCGGCCCGGCGCGCGTAATCCATCTTGGAGAGAAGCTGATGGTCCGCCGAGGAGAGCGGGTTCTTTTCAAGTCCGGAGGCGCGGTCCTGAAAGAAGAGGCGGCGAGCCTGCTGGCGGCGCGCGGCGTCCGGGCGGTTGGAATCGACGGCATGTCGATCGGCCCGCCCGCCGTGCACAAGACGCTGTTGGCGGCGGGAATCTGGATTCTCGAAAATCTCGATCTCTCGGGCGCCGCTCCCGGCCGCTACGATCTGGTCTGCCTGCCCCTGTGCATCCCCGGCGCCGACGGCGCCCCGGCCCGCGCGATCGTGCGAAAGCGGTCTTGACATACTCTGAAGTTTAGAGTACTCTTGAGTTCAGAGAATAAAAGCTCATGTCCGATCCGAACCTCGAACGCCTCCGCAGCGATCTTCAAACGATCCACGAAGCAGCGGGCCTCGATTTCCCATACCTGCCCGTGCATGTGCGGGCGGCTTTCGTTCTCGCGCTGTCGGGGCTTGCCTGCGCTGCGTGGGCCTGGTTTGCGCGCGACCTGGCGCTTCCGCTTCGAATGGCCGGGTTCCTTTCACTGCTCTTTGCGCCCGTGATCGTCTATGCCTGCGCCAAACGTATTCCGGCGCCGTGCGACTCGCGGCGCGTGCGATCGGAGTCTGGATTCTCGATTCCGTATCTCGCCGTCTCCGCCGGAGGGCTTGCGCTCATGCTCTGGCTCGTGCTCGGATACGGGCTTCCGCCGAAGGTGGGACTGGTCGTCCTCTGCGCGACGCAGGCGGTCTATTGGTGCACGGTGAAGGGCGATGTGCTGAGCCTCGGGATCGTGCTGCTTCCGCTGCTGTGGTTCTGGACTCCGCTTCCGCTCGATGTGCTCGTCGCGCTGTTCCTGGCCGCGGGCAGCCTCGGGCGCGCTGCGGCGTGGCGGCACGAACTCAAAACGCTCGGCCAATGGGAGTGATCCATGCCTGAACCTGAAGACTTCTTGCGCCTTCGCACTGACCTGGACACGCTGCAACAGGCCGCCGGACTGGAATTGCCGTTCACGCCGGATCACGTCCGCGCGCTGCTGGTGGGCGCGGCGTCGGGCGCGGTCTGCCTGCTCTGGGCCTGGCTTTCGCGCGGCCTGGATTCCTGGCTTCGCTTCGCCGTGGCGTGGTTGATAACGCTGGGGCCCATCCTCGTCTATTGCTACCTGAAAGGCATTTCATGGCTGGGGCCGTGCGACTACCAAAGGCGCATCGCTGCTCCTCTGCTTGCCGTTGTCGCTTTCGGAATGGGACTCAATGCGTGGCTGGTCCGCGGGCACTATATCAAGCCTGAAGCCATCGAAATGGTTTTCGGCGCGATGCTCGCGCTGTTCGCCTTCAGCGTGGCTTTCTACAACCGCCGGTGGCGCTCGTTCGCCGTGATCGGTGCCGCCTTTCTTCTGCTGCCCATCGCGAGGTTCGCGCTGCGAGTTCCGCTGGAGGACTTCTTCCCCTGGGAACTCGGCGTCCTCTGGCTCGTGGGCGGCCTGGCGCAGGCGGCGATCTGGAAACATCAGCTCACGCAGGCCGGGCAGTGGGAGTGAACTTCGATTTCAACGGGCTCGATACGGCCGTTCACGGGCCGATCCGCCTCGGCGTGATGGCCGCGCTCCAGGTGGAGGGGAAGCTCGACTTTACCTCGCTTAAGAAGCGCCTGAATGCGACCGACGGCGCGCTCGGCATGCACTTACAGAAACTCCAGGAAGCCGGCTACATCACCGTCGCGAAGAGTTTCGTCAACCGGCGGCCGAAGAGCACCTATGCGATCACCGTCGCGGGCCGCAAGGCGCTCATTCAATACTTGCAGGCCATGCAGCGTCTCGCCGACGAACTGGGCATCGGGCGGTAGCGGGCCGGTTCACTTCGCGTCGCGCCAGTTGTCGCCCACTCCGACGTCGGCGACCAGCGGGACGTCGAGCGGATGGACGTTCTCCATCTCGCGCTTCACGAGCTTGCGCACCTCGTCGATTTCCTCGGGCGGGGCTTCGAACAGCAGTTCGTCGTGAACCTGCAGCAGCATCGCGGATTGCATCTTGCGCTGTTCGATCTCGCGATCGATCCGGATCATCGCCAGCTTGATCAGGTCGGCCGCGGTGCCCTGGAGCGGCGTGTTCACCGCCGTGCGCTCGGCGAAGCCGCGCTGGTTCGGGTTGCGGCTGTTCATGTCCGGGATGGGGCGCTCGCGGCCGAAGAGCGTTTTCGTCACGCCGGTTTTGCGGACCTCGGCGATGGTGCGGTCGATAAATTTCCGTACTCCGGTGTAGCGGGCGAAGTAGTTGTCGATGTACGTCTGGGCCTCGTGCCGTGAGATGCCCAGCTGGGCCGCAAGGCCGAAGGCGCTCAGGCCGTAGACGATGCCGAAGTTGACCGCCTTGGCGCGGCGGCGCAGTTCGGGCGTCACCATGAGCGGCGGGACGCCGAACACTTCGGCCGCGGTGCGCGTGTGGATGTCCTCGCCCGCGCGGAACGCCCCGAGCAGCACGGGGCACTGCGCGAAGTGTGCCAGCAGCCGCAGCTCGATTTGCGAGTAATCCGCAACGATGAGCTTCCAGCCTTCGCGCGGGATGAACGCCGCCCGGATTTCGCGCCCCATCTCTGTGCGAATCGGAATGTTTTGCAGGTTCGGATTCGACGACGACAGGCGCCCCGTTGCAGCGCCGGTCTGGTTGAAGCTGGTGTGCAGGCAGCCAGTCGCGGGGTCGATGAGCGCGGGCAGCGCGTCCACATAAGTGCCCTTCAGCTTGACGAGCTGGCGGTACTCGAGCACCTTGCGGACGATCTCGTGGTCCGCGGCGAGGTCTTCGAGCACGTCGGCGGCGGTCGAGATGGTTTTGCCGCGGCCGTACTTGACCGGGGCGGGCAGGTGCAGGTCCTCGAACAGAACCTTGCCGAGCTGCTGCGGCGAGTTGATGTTGAAGGTTTTGCCCGCGAGCGCGTAGATGTCTTTAGTGAGGCGCTGGACCTCGCCCTCCATCAGCTCCGACATGCGCCGCATCTCGGCGGGATCGACGCGGACGCCGCGCTGCTCCATGCGCGCGAGCACGCGGACGAGCGGGAGGTCGATCCGGTTGTAGAGGTCGCGGAAGCCGCGCTCGTCCACCTCGCGGCTGAGCGCGGCGTTGAGCTCGAGCGTGCAATCGGCCTGATGCTCGACGATCGTTTCTAGCTTGCGGTCGAGCCGCGCGCGCGCCAGCTTCTCGAGCGAGCATCCGGAAGGGTCGGCATTCAACAGGAACGCGTAGAGCATCACGTCGTGCTCGAGGCCGCGCGGTTCGATCTGCCAGCGGGCGAGCGCGAGATAGAGCTGCTTCAGGTCGTGGCCGATTTTCGGGCGCGCGGCGTCTTCGAGCAGCGGGCGCAGCCGCTCGATCAGCGAAACCGCGCGCACGTGGCCCGGCTGGAAGGCCAGCGCCGCCACGGGCTGCGGCTCCTCGGCGAACATGCCCCCGGCGTCGGCCGCCGCGGGCGCCGCGATCGCCACGGCTACGGAGGCGCCGGCGGGAATGGAGGCGAGGAACGCATCCACGGCCTCGGGCGTATCGAGCGTGGCGTAGTCGCGCGGGCGCGTGTCTTCTTCGGGGCCGAGCGCCTCCATCAGGCTGAAGAATTCGAGCTCGCGGTAGAGTCCTTTCAGCGCGGGCGTGTCGGGCTCCTGCGCCTTCACGGCTTCGAGGTCGAGCTCGATCGGGACGGCCACGTCGATCGTCGCCAGCCGCTTGCTCATCTCGATGCGCTCGCGGTTCTGCTGCAAGCTTTCGCGGTAGCGCTTGCCGTAGCCTTTGTCGCCAAGCTCGGCGGCGCGGTCGAGCGCCGCCTCCACCGACCCGAACTTCGCGATGATGTCCCGCGCGCCCTTGTCGCCGATGCCCGGCGCGCCCGGGATGTTGTCGATCGCGTCGCCCTTGAGCGCCAGCAGGTCCGCCACCTGTCCCGGCTTGACCCCCATCTTCTCCTCGACCTTGGCCGGGTCGTACCACAGGTCATCCTGGATGGGGTTGAACATCGAGACGCGCTCGTCGACGAGCTGGAGCATGTCCTTGTCGCTCGAAACGATCGCCACGTCGAAGCCAGCCGCTTCGGCCCGCCGCGCGATGGCGCCGATCACGTCGTCCGCTTCGAAGCCGGTGAATTCGAGGATGGGAATCCGCATCGCCTCGAGCAGCCGCCGCACGTAGGGGATCTGGCGCGCGAGGTCGTCGGGCATCTCGGTGCGGTTAGCCTTGTACTCGGCGAAGGCCTGCTCGCGGAAGGTCGGCCCGGCGCTCTCGAACACCGCGGCGATGTACTCGGGCTTGTACGCCGTGGTGAGCTTCCGCAGCATGTTGTTGAAGATGTAGACCGCCTCGGTCGGGATGCCCGTGGTGGTGCGCATCATTGGGGCGGGCATGCGGGCGCGCGCGTGGTAGGCGCGAAAGATGAACCCGAACGAATCGATGAGAAAGATACGAGAGCGGGCCATGGGAACCTATATTCTATGCTTAAGCCGGCCGGGGCCGGCTGCCGCTAGGGGTGCGCGCTCCACAAGAATGCTACAAAGTGTGACCTAATAGCCACACTCAGGATTTGGAACGCATTCTGTTTCAATAGCTTACAATTGGGTAAGGGATTGCACTTAGACTCGCGTGCGATTTGAAACCACTGTCCAGCGGCCGGTCGAAGCTTCCGGCGTAGGGCTCCACTCAGGGGTTGCGGTTAACATCAGGATCACCCCCGCGCCGCCCTCCACCGGCATCGTTTTCGTCCGGACGGACCTCGATCGTTTCCAGATCGCGGCCAACTGGCGGCACGTCGCGCGCGTCAGCTACGCCACCAGCCTGATGCGGCAAGGCGTCCTGATCTCCACCACCGAGCATCTGCTCAGCGTTCTTTACAGCATGGGGATCGACAACGCCTACGTCGAGATCGACAACCTCGAGGTGCCGATCCTGGACGGCAGCGGCCTGCCCTTCGTGCGCATGATCGAAAAAGCAGGGCGGAAGAATCATCGCCGGCTGCGCCGCTACCTGCGCGTGCGGCGGCCGGTGACGGTGGAGGATCGCGGCAAGCGCATCTCGATCCTGCCCGACGACGCGTTCCGGTTGACGTGCGACGTGAATTTTCCGCACCCGGCCGTGGGGGCCCAGACGATCGAGCTCGAAGTGACGCCCGAGCGTTACGCCACGGGACTCGCCCCGGCGCGCACGTTCGGTTTCGAGCGCGAGCTGGACCAGATGCGCGACATGGGCCTGATTCGCGGCGCGTCGCTCGACAACGCGGTCTGCTTCAACGGAACGGGCGTCATGAATCCCGGCGGGCTGCGCTTCTCCGATGAATGCGTGCGCCATAAGGCGCTCGACCTGATCGGCGATCTCGCGCTCATCGGCAAGCCGCTGCTCGGCCACGTGGTCGCCGAGCGCGCCGGACACGCCATGCACACCGCGCTCGTCAGCCGTATCATGAGCGACCCGACACTCTACGAGATCCTGAGCTTCGACCAGCTCGCCACGCGGGTCGCGGACGCCTTGGTATCCTAAAACCGCCGCGCGAGCGGCGCCCATGCGGACCGTCCCGAACCTTCTCACGCTGCTTCGGATTGCGCTGACGCCGCTCGTGGTGCGCGCGATCGTGGCGCGCCGGTTCGGCGAGGCGCTCGCGATCCTGGCAGTGGCCGCCGTGACCGACGCGCTCGACGGGTATCTGGCGCGCAAGTTCGACGCGCAAAGCCGCTTCGGCGCCTACGTCGATCCCATCGCGGATAAGACGCTGCTGAGCGCCGGCTATGTCGCGCTCGGGGTCGCGGGCGCGGTTCCGTGGTGGCTGGTGGGGCTGATTTTCGGGCGCGATCTGCTGATTCTGGCGCTTGCGGGCGCGGCGCTCGCGTTCACCTCGTGGCGCGAGTTTCCGCCAAGCATCTGGGGCAAGCTCAGCACGTTCTGCCAGATCGCGGCGGCGCTGGCGGTGCTCACGGCCGGCGCTTTCCCGGGCTGGAAAATCTCTGCGGACCCCTTTCTCTGGATCGCCGCCGCGGCAACGATCTGGAGCGGGGCGGGTTATGTGTGGCGCGCCGTTTCGCTCGTGCGGCGGCGCGGCCCCTACAGCCTTTCCTCGATTGACGCCCGTAGTCACCGGGGTTAGTCTTAAGTGGAGAGGGGGAACCGCAAGGTGACTCGGTACATACCTTCCCGCCATTATCTGTACGCGGCCGTCGCGGCGGCGCTGTTCGGCGCGTTCTCCGCCTGGTGGGGATGGAGGTGGCCGCCGGCGTTCGTCGCAGCCGCGCTGTTTTTCGTCACGGCCGCAGCTCTCTTGTGCCTCTGGCGCTGTCCCGCAGTCGAAATCCACGAAAACGAGGTTCGCATCGGCTGCAGGAAGATCTCCTGGAGAGACATACGCCGGCTGGACCGCGCGTGGCTGTCTCCGCTCATCGTCCACATCACGCTGTTCGACAATTCCCGCACTTTTCTCATTTACCCGGGCGATGCCGATTCGGTGAACAGCCTGCTGCGCCATCTGCGCCGGTCGTCGCGCGAAGCCGTGATCGACGGCAAGCCATATCGCGAATTCTGGGGCGAGGTTGCGCGGCCGGGTTCTGATGAAGGATCGCTCGCGTCGCCCCGCTACCGCCTGCTGTTGCCCGAGGACGAAGCCGAGGTCGAGCGCCTCTACCAGCGCCTGAAGGCCGTCCGGCATCTTGACCCGGACAACTCCGGCAACGAAGAATAGAATTTGGCGCCGACGGCAAAACGGGTGGAGCTGTGAAGGAGTCCGCGCGGCGTCTCTGGCCGTATCTGCGCCGCTACCGCCGCGGTCTCGCCACGGGATTCGGCGCGCTCGTCCTGAAGGACATCGCCTCCGCCGGCCAGCCGCTGCTGATCAAGTTCGGCGTCGACTCGCTCAAGGCCGGGTTCACTTTTCAATTCCTGCTTGCGCTATGTGCCGGGCTGCTTGTGCTCTCGGCCATCAAAGGCTTGTTTCAGTATTGGATGCGCGTGATTCTTATCGGCATCTCGCGCGACATCGAATACGATCTGCGCAATGACCTGTTCGACCGCCTGGTCGGCCTGTCGTCCGATTTCTACTCGCGCACGCGCACCGGCGACATCATGGCGCGCGCCACCAACGACCTGAACGCGGTCCGTATGATGCTCGGCCCCGGCATCATGTACTGGGCCGAGACGATGCTGACGTGCATTCTCGCGGTGGCGATCATGCTCAGCGTGGACTGGCCGCTGACGCTGATCGCAATCCTGCCGGCGCCGGTGGTGAGCTTCGTGGTGGTGCGCTTCGGCCGCGTGATCCACGAGCGGTTCGAGCGCATCCAGGCGATGTTTTCCGACATCAGCAGCCGGGTGCAGGAGAACCTGGCGGGTGTGCGCGTGATCCGCGCCTACGTGCAGGAAGACGCCGAGCTGCGGCAATTCGAGAGGCTCAACCGCGAGTACATCGGCGAGAACCTGTTGCTGGCGCGCACGTCGAGCATGTTCATGCCGCTGTTGCAGGCGCTCATCGGCGTGACGTTTCTGCTGGTGTTGTGGGTGGGCGGCTATCGTCTGCTGGCGGGCCACATCACGCTCGGCAGCTTCGTGATGTTCAACTTTTATATGGGCCTGCTGATCTGGCCGATGATCGCGCTCGGCTGGGTCGTGAACCTGATGCAGCGCGGCACGGCATCGCTCGGCCGCATCGGCGAACTGATGGACGAGCGCCCGTCGATCGCGGCGCCGGCCGCGCCGAGGCGCCTGCCCGTGCCGGTGCGCGGGGAAATCGAGTTTCGCGGCGCGGCGGTCCAGTATGCATCGGGCCGCGCGCTCGACGGCATCGACCTGCATGTCCGCGCGGGCGAAACCGTCGCCGTGGTCGGCCACACGGGCAGTGGAAAGAGCACGCTCGTGCGCCTGATTCCGCGGCTCATCGACCCGACGAATGGGCGCGTGCTCGTCGATGGCGTAGACCTGCGCGACCTCGACCCGGCCGAAATCCGGCGCGAGATCGGCTTCGTGCCGCAGGAGACGTTTCTTTTCAGCGCGACGCTGGCCGAAAATATCGCGTTCGGGGTCAAGCACGCGACCGAGCAGGAGATTCGCCGGGCGGCAGAGCTGGCGGGCCTCGCGGCCGACGTCGACACTTTCCCGGACGGATACAAGACCATGCTCGGCGAGCGCGGCATCACGCTTTCGGGCGGACAGAAGCAGCGGACCGCGATCGCGCGTGCGATTCTGCGCAACCCGAAAATTCTGATTCTCGACGACGCGCTGTCGAGCGTGGATACCTTGACCGAGGAGCGAATCCTGCAAGGTCTGGCGGGAGTGATGCGGGGCCGGACGAGCATTCTAATCTCGCACCGCGTTTCGACGGTGCGCCAGGCGGACCGCATCATCGTGCTCGAGGACGGCCGCATCGTCGAGCAAGGAACCCACGCCGAACTGCTCGCGGCCGCCGGATACTACGCGGATTTGTATCAGAAGCAGCTGCTTGAAGAAGAGCTGGAAGCGATCTGAGGTTTTTTATCGGCGTTCATCCGCGTTCATCGGCGGCCAGAAGTGCTTCTTTTTTAGCCGCGGATGAACGCGGATGAACGCCGATTGGGCGACCCGCGACTAGCTGAACATCGCGAGGCGGAACAGTCTGCGGGCCATGCGGCGCAAAGGGAATTCCCGACCGGATTTCATCAAAATCGGCCCGGCGTAGCTTTTTCCCGCACCGGCGCGTCTTTACAGTCGGCAGGAGTAACGTGCCGATGGCTGTTAAAATTTAAGCTTGGGCAGGATTTTTTTTGATGGCAATGGACCGCACTGAGAGCGCGCCGGCGTTGGCTGTCGCCGCCAGTTTTACCGCCGAGCCGCTCGGGGAGACGCTCGCTTTCTGGTTGGGCGAGCTCGGGCTCTCCTACGACATACGCTTCGCTCCGTATAACCAGCTTTTTCAGCAGATTCTTGACCCGGCCAGCCTGCTGGCGGCGAACCGCAGCGGCATCAACGTCGTCCTGCTTCGCTTCGAAGACTGGATGCGTTTTGCGCCCGAGCGCAGCCTCGACGATCTCGAAAAGGACGTGCGGCAGTTCCTCACGCTGCTCGATTCCGCGGCGCGATCCTCGGCGAATCCGCTGATCCTTGCGGTCTGCCCGGCATCGCCCGCGTTCACGTCCGACCCCGCGCGCGCCGATTTCGAGCGCCGCATGGTCGCGCTCGCCGCCGGAGCGGGCGCGGTCCAGGTCATCACGCCGGCCGATCTCGAAGAGCAGTATCCCGTTGTCGAAACGCACGACCCGCACGCCGATGAGCTGGGCCATGTCCCGTACACGGTCGAGTTCTTCGCCGCGCTCGGCACGATGCTGGCGCGCCGGATTCACGCGCTGCGCGTGGCGCCGTTCAAGGTGATCGTGCTCGATTGCGACGAAACGCTGTGGAGCGGCATCTGCGGCGAGGACGGGCCGGAGAACGTCGTCCTCGACGCGCCGCGCCGCGCGCTTCAGGAGTTCATGCTGCGGCAGCGCGAGGCGGGCATGCTGCTGTGCCTGGCGAGCAAGAACAACCCGGAGGACGTCGAGGAAACCTTCCGCGTCCATCCCGAGATGCCTCTGCGGCCGGAGCACTTCATCGCGTCGCGCGTGAACTGGGAGCCGAAGCCGAAAAATCTGCGCGCGATGGCCGATGAACTCGACCTTGCGCTCGACAGCTTCATCCTGGTGGACGACAACCCGAAGGAGTGCAGCGAGGTCCAGGCGAACTGCCCGGAGGTGCTGGCGCTGGCGCTTCCGCACAACGCCGAAGAGATTCCGGATTTTCTGCGCCACGTGTGGGCGTTCGATCACGTGCGCATCACCGAGGAAGACCGCAAGCGGAACGAACTCTACGCGCAGCGCGTCGAGCGCGTGCGCGCCGAAAAGCACGCCGCGAGTCTGGAGGATTTTCTCTCGTCCCTCGAGCTTCAGATCACCATCGCGCCGGTCGAACCCGCGCAGCTTCCGCGCGTCTCGCAGCTCACGCAGCGCACCAATCAGATGAATTTCTCGACCGTGCGGCGCACGGAAGCCGAGATCCGCGAGCTGGTGGATTCGGGCGCGGCCGAATGCCTCGCCGTGACGGTGACGGACCGCTTCGGCAGCTACGGCCTCACCGGCGTGATGATCTACCGGATGTCGCCCGAGGCGCTCGCGGTCGATACGTTTCTGCTGAGCTGCCGCGCGCTCGGCCGCGGCGTCGAGCATCGTATGCTCGCGCGGCTGGGGGAAATCGCGCGCGAGCGCGGCGTTCCTCGCGTCGATGCCCTATACCGGCGCACGCAGCGCAATCAGCCCGCGCTGCTGTTCCTCGAAGGCGCGGGCAAGCAGTTCGAGCGCGGCCAGGGAGATGAGCTGCTGTTCGAATTTCCGGCCGAGTGCGCGGCGGCGCTGGTCTACCGCCCGAACGGGCGGCCGCACGCCACGGCGCGAGAGGAGAAGCACGCGGCAGGTCCGGCGCGCACACCCGTCGATTATGAACGCATCGCGCTCGCGCTGCGCACGCCCGCGCAGGTGCTCGATCATTTGCGCGGGAACCGCCGCGCGCGGCCCGGCTCGGCGGGCGCGGCCACGCCGCCGCGCACGGAGCTGGAGCGGCGTTTGGTTGCCATGTGGGAGGAGACGCTCGGCCTGACCACGGTCGGCGTGGACGATAACTTTTTCGATCTCGGCGGACACTCGCTGCTCGCCGTCGAGCTGCTGGCGCGCGTGCGCCGCGAACTCGGCGTCGATCTTTCTCTCGAAGTCGTCTACAGCGGCGATTTCACGATCGCCGAGCTGGCCAAGGCCATCGAGTTGAAAGAAATCGAACGGGCCGATGCCGAAGAATACGCCGCGCTTATCGAGGAGCTGAACCAGCTTTCGGACGAGGAAGTGCGGCAGTTGCTGGCCCAGGAGGGCGGGGAAGCTCCGTAAATTCCGGATGCGGATTCTGCTCACCGCGAACGCCTCGTATGTGCCGCCCCGCGGCGGCGCGACGCGGAGCAACCTCGTGTGGCTGGAGGCCATTGCCGCGCGCGGGCATGCCTGCCGTATCGTCGCGCCGGCGCTCGCGGCTTCCATCACGGGCCAGCAGGCGCGCGAAGAGCAGATCGCTCGGGAGTGGCGCGCCAGCGCGGCCGCGCCGGGCGTCGATCTCTACGAACGCCGCAGTGTCTCTGTCTACGCCGTCGCGGAGCGCGCGCGGCTCGTTTCGTTTTTGAAAGACCAGATTCGCGAATTCAACCCGGACTGGCTGCTCGTCTCCTCCGAAGACCTCGGCCACGTGCTGCTGCGCGAAGCGGCGCGCAGCGCGCCGGGCCGCATCGTCTACCTCGCGCACACGCCGCAGTTTTTCCCGTTCGGTCCCGCGAGTTGGAACCCGGACGCCGAAGGCGCGGACGTCGTGCGCCGCGCCGCCGCTGTGGTCGCGATCGGCCATCACACCGCGGCCTACATACGCGAGCACGTGGGGCGCGAGGCGGCGGTCGTTCATCCGCCGGTCTACGGCAAAGGGCCCTATCCGAACCTCGCGGCCTTCGATCGCGGGCTGGTGACGATGATCAACCCGTGCGCGGTGAAAGGCATTTCGATTTTCCTCGCGCTTGCGGACCGCCTCCCAAACCGCGCCTTCGGCGCGCTGCCCGGGTGGGGCACCACGTCTTCGGACCGCCGCGAACTCGAGCGCCGGCCGAATATACGGATGCTGCCGAACGTCCGCGACATCGAACAGTTTTTCGCGCAGACGCGCGTGCTGCTGATGCCTTCGTTGTGGTATGAAGGCTTCGGACTGAGCGTGATGGAAGCGATGCTGCGCGGGATTCCGACGATTGCGAGCGACTCGGGCGGGCTGGCGGAGGCCAAGGCCGGGACGGGCTACGTGGTGCCCTCCGGCGGCATCGAGCGCTTCGAACCGGTGTTCGACGAGCACGGGATGCCGAAGCCGGTCCTGCGGCCGGTCGATGTGGCGCCGTGGGCGGAGGCGCTCGAGCGGCTGCTCGGCGACCGCGCGGAGTACGAGCGTGAATCGGCGGTGGCGCGCGCGGCGGCGTTGCGGTTCGTCGGGGGATTGCGCGCGGAGCAAATGGCGGAGTTCCTGGCGTCGCTCTCGCCCGCGGCTGCGGCTCCGGCGGCGCCTGCGCGTCCCGTCTCCGAGGCGCTCTCGCCCGAGAAGCGCGCTCTCCTGCTCAAACGGCTGCGCGAGAAAGCCGCGGGCCGCGAATCGAACTGAATGCGCATCCTGCTCGCGCAAAACTCGCTATACTTCCCGGCTCACGGGGGCGGCGACCGGTCGAACCGGTTGCTGGTCGAAGCCCTGGCCGCGCGCGGGCACACCTGCCGCGTAGTCGCGCGCACCGGCACGTTCGGGCCGGAGGCGCAGGAGGCGTATCTGCGGCAACTGGCCGAGCACTCCGTCGGCGTCGTCTCGTCGGAAGCCGGCGTCGTCGCGTTCGAGCACAACGGCGTCGATGTGCGCGTGGCGGCCAACCATCCGAATCTGCGCGCGTACTTCGCCGCGCAGGCCGCCGAGTGTGCGCCTGATGTAATCCTCGCTTCGACCGACGATCCCGCGCAGGTGCTGTTCGAAGTGGCCGTGAAGGCCGAGCCGGCTCGGGTCGTCTACCTCGCGCGCGCGACGCTGGCGCTGCCGTTCGGTCCGGATTGCGCGTTCCCGAGCGCGGCCAAGACCGCGATGCTGCGGCGCGCGGACGCGGTCGTGGGCGTGAGCGAGTACGTCGCGCGCTACATACGCAAGTGGAGCGGCATCGAAGCCGTGCACGTTCCGATCTCGCTGATGGACCCGGGCCCCAGCCCCGCGATCGGCCGCTTCGACAACGAGTTCGTCACGCTGGTGAACCCGTGCGCGGTGAAGGGCATCTCGATTTTCCTCGCGCTCGCGGACCGCATGCCGCACGTTCTGTTTGCCGCGGTGCCGACGTGGGGAACGAACGCGGCCGACCGCGCGGCGCTCGAAGCGCGGCCGAACGTGCGCATACTCGATCCGGTGGACCGCATCGACGACCTGCTCGCGCGCACACGCATTCTGCTCGTGCCTTCGCTGTGGGCCGAGGCGCGGTCGCGCATCATCGTCGAGGCGATGCTGCGCGGCGTGCCGGTACTGGCGGCGAACGCGGGCGGCATTCCCGAAGCGATGATGGGCTGCGACTACCTGCTGCCGGTGCGGACGATCGAGCGCTACCGTCCGCAGCTCGACGAACAGATGGTGCCGGTGGCCGACGTTCCGCCGCAGGATATCGGGCCGTGGCAGGCCGCTCTCGAAGAACTGCTGTCGGACCCGGCGCGCTATGCGCGGCTTTCGGAGCAGTCGCGCGCGGCCGCGCTCGCATATCTGAAGAATTTGAATGTGGGGCCGTTCGAAACATTGCTGGAGCGCACGGTTGCGCAGCCGAAGCACGCCGCGGCTCGCGCGCCCGAACCGCAGCCGGAGAGCCTGACGGATAAGCTTTCGCCGGAGAAGCGCCGCCTGCTCGCGCTGAGGCTTCGCAAGGCGCGGCCCGCGAAAACGGATGCGTGGTTTCCGGGTGCGGACGCCGCGCCCGAGGGCGCGCTGCGCCTCTTCTGCTTCCCGCCCGCCGGTGGAGGCGCGCTGCTGTTTCATCACTGGAGCCGCGCGCTGCCCGCGGGGATCGCCGTGTGCCCGGCGCGCCTGCCGGGCCGCGAGGGACGCGCGGCCGAGCGCCCCTACCAGGACATGGGCGAGCTGGTCGGTGCGCTCGTCGAGGCGATCGCGCCCTACGGCGACGAGCCGTTCGCTTTTTTCGGACATAGTATGGGCGCCGTGGTGTCGTTCGAGCTTTCGCGCGCCCTGCGTGCGCGCGGGCGGCGGCTGCCCGAGATGCTGCTGGTCTCGGCGGCGCGCGCCCCGCAGTTCCGGCGCGGCCACGTTCCGCCTCCGGACCCGCGCGACGCGGAGCTGCTCGAAGATCTGCGCCGGCTGGGCGGCGTGCGCGCCGAGGCGCTCGAGCATCCCGAGATGCTGCGGATGCTGCTGCCCGCGCTGCGCGCCGATACCGCGCTCTACCGGCGATACGTCTACGCCGAGCAGCCGCCGCTCGCGTGCCCGATCCGCGCCTACGGCGGCGCCGCGGATCCGAACATCACGCGTGAGCACCTGGATGCGTGGCGGTGCCAGACCACGGCTTCATTCGGTGTGCGCATCTTTCCGGGCGGGCACTTCTTCATCGATACGGACCGCGAGGCGCTGGTCGCGGCCGTCGCTGCCGACCTGGGCCGGCGATGAATCTCGGCGAAGGCGAGGTGCACATCTGGCGGGTCGCGCTCGACTCCGCCGGCGATCTCGATGTGCTCGACCCGCGCGAGCGAGAGCGCGCCGCGCGGTTCCGCTTCGAGAGCGACCGCCGGCGGTTCATCGCCTCGCACACGCAACTGCGGCGCATCCTGGCGCGCTACCTGAACGTGGGGCCCGCCGCTGTCCGGATCGAAATCGGGAAGCTCGGCAAGCCGTCGGTCGAGGGGCCTGTGCGGTTCAATATGTCGCACTCGGGCGAACTCGCGCTCTACGCGGTGGCTCTGCGGGAAGTCGGAGTCGATGTCGAGCGCATCCGCACGGACCTCGATGTGATGGGCATCGCTTCGCGCTTTCTGCCCGCGCCCGAAGCGCTCGAGCTGGGCGAACTCGAACCCGGCGAGCGCACGCGCGCTTTCTTCCGCCTCTGGACGCGCCGCGAGGCCTGGCTCAAAGCGCGCGGCATCGGCTTGGGCGCGATCGGCGAGCCGGTTGGAGCCGGCTGGCACATCGGCGGGCTCGAGGCGGGAGACGGCTACGCGGCCGCGTTTGCGGTGGAGGGAACCGGGCCCACCACGTTGCGGACGATCAAATAGTACGATGTTAGAGATTGCCTTGAGTTCCGTGCTTGCGGCCGGCGGGTGCGAGGTAGTATTCGTACCCGTCGGCCGGCTTTTTCGATGAAGTTCCTGATCGCCGCCATTCTCACGCTCGCGCTTCTGGCCGTGCCGCCCGCCCCGGTCGAATCTTCCATACGGCTCGACAACATCGCCTCGAAGTCCGGCGTCGCGTTCACGCTCGACAACAGCGTCACGCCGCTCAAGCACCAGGTGGAGACCATGATCGCCGGGCTCGCCGTGTTCGACTACGACAACGACGGCCTGCTCGACCTCTTCTTCGTCAACGGCGCGAAGCTGCCCGGCATGGACAAGAGCGACCCGCGCTTCTGGAACCGGCTCTACCGCAACAACGGCGACGGCACGTTCACCGACGTCACCGAAAAGGCCGGAGTCAAGGGCGAAGGCTACGGCATGGGCGCGGCCGTGGCCGATTACGACAACGACGGCCGCGAGGACCTGTTCGTCACCGGCGTCGATCACAACCAGTTGCTGCACAACAACGGCGACGGCACGTTCACGGACGTGACGGAGAAGGCCGGCCTCACGGGCAAGACCTGGGCCATCTCGGCCGGCTGGTTCGATTACGACAACGACGGCTTCCTCGACCTGCTCGTGATCAACTATGTGCGCTGGTCGGTGGCGACCGAGCCGCCGTGCCACAGCAACAGTATCCGCGCCTATTGCTCGCCGGATTCCTATCAGGGGCTGCCGAACATCCTGTACCACAACAACGGCGATGGCACGTTCACCGACGTTTCGGTGAAGTCCGGTATTGCGAAGCATGTGGGGAAGGGGATGGGCGCCGCCTTCGCCGATTACGACGGCGACGGCTACACGGATATTTTCGTCTCGAACGACACTTACCGGAATTTTCTGTTCCACAACGAGGGCAACGGGACGTTCACCGAGGCCGGTGTCCTCATGGGCGTGGCGTACAACGAGAACGGAAAGTCCATCGCCGGGATGGGGTGTGATTTCCGCGACGCCGACAATGACGGGCGGCCGGATATTTTTGTGGTCGGAATGGTGGGGGACACCTGGCCGCTGTTCCGGAACCGCGGCCGGGATTTTCAGGACATCACCAGCTCATCGGGCATCGCGCGCGCCGCGGCGCCCTACACGGCGTGGGGCGCCGGGATTTTCGATTTCGACAACGACGGGTGGAAGGACCTGTTCGCGTCGCGCGCGTCGATTCTGGACAACTCCGAGGAGGTCGAGAACCTGCCCTCGAAGCTGCCCAACACGTTGCTGCGGAACCTCGGCGGCAAGAAATTCGCCGACGTCAGCGCGCAGGTGGGCCCGGCGTTCCAGGTGCCCCAGCGGCACCGCGGAGCGGCGTTCGGCGATCTCAACAACGACGGCCGCATCGACGTGGTCGTGACGGCGCAGCACGTTCAGCCCGAGATCTACATCAACCGTTCCGAGAACCGGAACCACTGGCTGCTGGTGGATCTGACGGGCGTGAAGAGCAATCGGGATGGCCTCGGGGCGCGCGTGCAGGCGACCGCGGGCGGCGTCACGCAGTACAACCAGGCGACGACGAGCGTCGGCTATAGCACATCGAGCGACCGGCGCGTGCACTTCGGACTCGGCGCGGCGGCGGTGGTGGACAAGCTCGAGATTCTGTGGCCAAGCGGCGTCCGCCAGACGCTCACGAACGTCAAAGCGGACCAGGTGCTGAAAGTGCGCGAACCTACATGATCCGGTAAGAGCCCTCGCCCGGCGGCTGTGCGTTGACAGGCTCGCGGCCGGCGAGCGTGGTCACATCGAGCGGAATCAGTTCGCCTTCGACGCCGCCGATCACTTCCGCCGTGTGCTTGTAGGCGAGCACGTCTCCAGTGACGTAGTGAACGATGCGGCCTTCGTGGCCGTCGTCCCCCGCAGGTGTGGCGATCTCATGCCGGATGGTTTTCGCCGCGGCGTCCGCGCTCGACACCAGGCGTACGGAGCGCCCGACCACCTTCTGGATCACGTCCCGCAGCACGGGGTAATGCGTGCAGCCCAGGATGAGCGTATCGATCTCGGGGCGGCCGTCCAGGTAGTGATGCGCGAGCAACTCGGCCTCGGAGGATTCGGCGAGCCCCTCCTCGACCAGGTGCACGAACATCGGGCACGCGCGCGCCCACACCGTGAGGCCGTAAGCTTCGAGGCGCGTCTGGTATGCGCCGCTCACGATCGTGCCCTTGGTGCCGATGACGCCGACGCTGCCGGTCTTCGTGATGCGCCGCGCTTCTTCCACACCGGGATCGATCACGCCCCAGACCGGAACCGGCGCCTTGTCGGCCAGTTCGGGCAGCGCGCACGCCGACGCCGTGTTGCAGGCGATCACGACCGCCTGCACGTTCTGCGCGACCAGAAAGTCGAGCACCTCCCGGGCGAACTCGCGCACCATCGCGCGTGGCTTGCGCCCATAGGGCACGCGGGCCGTGTCGCCGAGATAAAGAAAATCCTGTTGGGGAAGTCTCTGGCGGAGCGCCTTCAGCACCGTCAGGCCGCCCACGCCCGAGTCGAACACGCCGATCGGGCGCGAATCGTGGGTCACAGTGTGATTATAGCGGCCGCCGGCAATTCACCGCAGAGACGCTCTGCTTGTCCAGGCCGCCGTGCAGCAGCGGCCTGAACCTCAAAACGGCACGTCATCGTCGCCGATCGGTCCCGCGGGGTCGCCCGAGGGGGCCGTGGGGACGCGCTGCGGCCCGCGCGGTGCCGAGGCGGGCGCGTGCTCCGGTCCGGCGCCGCCGGCTTCGCCGCCGCGGTTGCTCAGCAGGATGACATCTTCGGCCACCACTTCCGTGATGTACGTCTTCTTGCCGTCCTTGTCATCGTAGCTGCGCGTCTGCAGGCGGCCTTCCACGTAGACCTGCTTGCCTTTGGTCAGGTAGTTCGCCAGGTTCTCGGACCGCCACAGAACCACGTTGTGCCAGTCGGTCTCTTCTTTCCACTCGCCGGTCTGCTGGTCTTTCCAGCGGCGGCTTGTCGCGATCGAAAACGTCGTCTTCGCCGCTCCGCCCGTCGTGAACCTGGTTTCGGCATCTCTGCCCAGATGCCCTACCAGGATTACTTTGTTGACGCTTCTCGATGCCATGATCCCTCGAAATGTATCACGAATCCGTCGTCTTTTATTTGTATCGGATTTTGGATCCAGGCGCTTTATAGTTTAGGAATGTTAATGCATAATGAAAGTAGATTATTAGAGGGGCTGGGGGCAGGGGTGCAATACAATAGAAGCTCGGAACCACGTGTCCGGGTCACGGGTGCGCAATGGTTGTTTCGAAGTTCTCCGCTGGTGCTGTCTGCGTACTGCTGTCTGGTTTTCTCCTCGAAGCTCAAGTGCCGCTCCGCGGGTCGGGGCCGGGAGGGTCCCTGCGGATGGTTGCCACAGACTGGGCGGTGCTTGAAACTCAGGAGCCCCGCAAAGACCTTCCGTGCACGGTGACCCCGGTTAAGCCCGTTTTAGGCTTCGACCTGCGTTTCCACTCGGGCTACGAGGTAAGCATCCCGCTGAAGGAGCTCGCGGGCTCGGAGAACATGCTGACGACAATTTTCCGGGTGACCTCGGGGGGCCACAAGGACCAGGCCTCCTATTTTGTGCAGCGCATCAAGGTGCCGGAAATCCAGGAAGACGCCTCGGGCGACGCCTACCTGCAAGGCGCGTTCGACGTGGGCGAAGGCAATTACCACGTGGACTGGCTGATGCGCGACCGCACCGAGCGCGTCTGCTCGTTCTATTGGGACACGACGGCCGAGCTGTCCGCCCGCGACAAGCAGCTCTCGCTGACGCTCCCGCCCGGCGCGGTCGAGCCGGCCGACACGGAGCCCTTCAAGCAGGAGCCGCCGGTGGAGCGGGCACAGGGCGATTCCCCGCTTAACGTCAAGATTTTAATCAACTTCGCGCCGCAGGACGCGCGTTCCTCCACGCTCCAGCCGGTCGATACCGCAGCGCTGGTCTCGATCCTGCGGAGCATCGCCCGCGAGCCGCGCATCGGCAAGTTTTCCGTAGTCGCTTTCAACATGCAAGAACAGCGCATCCTGTACCGCCAGGACAACGGCAGCCAGATCGATTTTCCGGCGCTCGGCGAGGCCCTGCGAGGCATACACCTCGGAACTGTCGATCTGAAACGCTTAAGCAACAAAAATGGCGAAACGGACTTCCTCACCAATCTCATCCAACAAGAGTTGGGGGGCGAAGACCGCCCGGACGCGCTGATCTTCGCCGGGCCGAAAGCCATGCTCGACGAAAACATCTCGCGAGACTCTCTCGAAAAGGTGGGTGATGTCGAGTACCCGGTCTTCTACATGAACTATAATTTGCAGCCGGAGAACGTGCCGTGGAGGGATGCGATCGGGCGGGCCGTGAAGTTCTTCCGCGGCTACGAGTTCACCATCAGCCGGCCCAGGGACCTGTGGGCGGCGATGGGCGATATGGTCTCAAAGATCGTAAAATTCAGGAATACGCGGAGGACCGCCAGCTTGGCGTCGCAGTGACTATGCGTGATCGTTTGGTTGTACTCAGTCTGGTCTTGCCGTTCGCGCTCGTGCCCGCCGCGGCGCAGGGCGTACGTGCCGAGCGCCTGGCGCCCTACGTGCCTTCGCCTCAGCCGGTGGTGGAGCGCATGCTCGAGGCCGCCGAGCTGAAGCCCTACGAGACGGTGTACGACCTCGGTTGCGGAGACGGCCGCATCCTCATCACCGCCGCGCGCGAGTTCAACGCGAAGGCGGTCGGCGTGGAGCTTTCGGATAAGCTGGTGCGGCAGGCGCAGGACCAGGTGCGCAAGCTTGGCTTGCAGAACCGCGTGACGGTGATCGAAGGCGATTTGATGAAGGTGGACCTGAAGCCCGCCGACGTCGTGACGGTCTACCTGCTGACCAGCGCGAACGAAGGACTCAAGCCCGCCTTCGAGCAGTCGCTGAGGAAAGGCGCGCGCGTGGTCTCGCACGATTTCCAGATCCGCGGGTGGAGACCGGAGCGCGTCGAGACGGTCGAAGCCAGCAACCGCACGCACACGATCTACGTGTACGTGATGCCGCCGAAGAAGAATTAGGCGCGGTGAGCAACCGGGCGCCGTGGCTGCCGGCCCGTTTACAAATCCTTACGTCTCACTCCGTAACAGCCGCTTGTTTCGCTTCGTCGATGCCGTTGTGACGCCTTTGAAGCTCCTCGTGACGGCCGCCGCGGTGTCCGGGGTGCTGTTTGGCCAGAGCGGCGTGGTGCGGTCCGGCAATCAGCCTGTTCCGGGCGCGACGGTCACGGCGACTCGCGGCGACCAATCCATCACCACCACGACTGATGAGGCCGGGCGCTATACGCTCGCGGGCATTCCGCGCGACGACGGCGCCTGGAGCGTCGAGGTGCGGATGTTCGGCTTCGACCCGGTCAGGAAAGAAGTCAATTTCTCGAAGTCGCGCACGGCCGACTTCTCGCTGGAGCTTCGCGCGGCGCGGTTCGCCCGGGCGGCCGGACAAGGTGCCAGCCAGATCGAATCGCAGATCGAAAGCGAGCTTGCCGCGCAACAGCATGCGCAGGCGCCCGCGACAGGCTCTCAGGACAGCAACGAGGCGTTTCTCGTCTCCGGGAGCCTCAGCCAGGGGCTGAATCCGAACGCGCCGCCGGACTTTCGCAACGCGCCGCCGTTCCCCGGCGCGGGCGGCGAGCTTTCCGCACAGGCGTCGAACGCTCCTGGGTTCGGCCCGGGGCCGGGCGGGAGCGCGGCGGGCGTTGGGCCCGGGGGCCCTGGGGGCTTCGGCGGCGGCATGGGCGGTCCCGGCGGCGGCTTCGGCGGCCGCGGTGGGGGCAGCTTCGGCGGGCCGGGAGGGCCCGGCATGCGGCGTCCCGGAGGTCCTGGCGGGCGGCCGCAGGGCACCCAGTTCGGTAATCGCAGAGCTCCGAACGCCATACACGGCATGGCCTACATGTCGCTGAACAACTCGGCGCTCGACGCGCGGCCGTTTTCGATCACCGGACAGGAGATCGATCAGCCTGCCTACGCGCGGAGCCGCTTCGGAGTCATCCTGGGCGGGCCGCTCGCGATTCCGAAGATCGTCAACGACCGCTCCACGATGTTCTTCCTCAACTACACCGGCACTCGCGCCCGGAACCCGTATACGGCGACCCAGACGGTCCCGACCGAGGCCGAGCGCCAGGGGATCTTCGCGCAGCCGATCTCCGACCCGGAGACGCGCCAGCCGTTCGCCGGCAACGCCATCCCGGCTAACCGCATCGACCCGATCTCGCGGCAGCTCCTCGACTACTTCCCGCTGCCGAACCAGCCCGGCCTGGTGAACAACTTCGTGTTCCAGACCTCGGTTGCGCAGAACACGGACAACTTCGGCCTGCGCGTGCAGCGCAACGTCACGGCGAAGGACCGGCTTGCGTTTCACGTCAGCGTCCAGCGGCGCGACGGCGATACGGCGCAGCCATTCGGCTTTCTCGATACGATGAGCGGCTCGGGCCTCGCGACCGACGTCACCTGGACGCGCAATCTCACCGCGCGCACCAGCAGCAGCGCGCGCGTGACGTTCAACCGGAATCGCAACGAGACGATCCCGTTCTTCGCCTTCGGGCCCGATGTCGCCTCGGAACTCGGCATCGCGGGCACTTCGACGAACCCGATCAACTACGGGCCGCCGAACCTGAACTTCACTAACTTCGGCGCGCTGAGCGATGCGAGCGCCGCGCTCATGCGCAACCAGACGCAGGGCGCCTCGGAGAGCATCATCCTTTCGCGCGGGAAACACACGTTCACCGTAGGCGGCCAGTTCACGCGGAGCAATCTCAACACGCGCACCGACCCGAACGGGCGCGGCACGTTCAATTTCACGGGCCTCGCCACGGGCTTCGACCTCGCCGATTTCCTGCTCGGGCTGCCGCAGTCGAGCTCCATCCGCTATGGCGATTCGAGCACCTATTTCCGCCGCAACGTCTGGAGCGGCTACGGGCAGGACGAGTGGAAGCTGAACCCGGACCTCACGCTCAACCTCGGGCTGCGGTATGAATACGCCGCGCCGTACACGGAGAAGTACGGGCGCATGGCGAATCTCGACATCGCTCCGGGATACACGGCGGTCGCGGTGGTGACGCCGGGCGCGGTGGGGCCGTACTCGGGCGAGTTTCCGCCCGGCCTGATCGACCCCGACCGCAACAACTTCGCGCCGCGCATCGGCCTCGCATGGAAGGTTCCCGCGGGCAAAAGCTCCACCATTGTGCGCGCGGGCTACGGGATCTATTACAACGGCCAGGCATATAATTCCTTCGCGTCGCGGCTGGCGCAGCAGCCTCCGTTCGCCGTTGCCAACAACGTGAATACGAGCGCGGCGAACGTGCTCACGCTGGCGACGGGTTTCGTTTCCACCACGCCCGAGGAGGTGACGAACACCTTCGCGGTCGATCGCAACTACCGCACGCCGTACGCGCAGACGTGGAACATCGCGATCCAGCGCGAGCTGCCGAAAGGCTTCTTCGTGGAGGCCGGCTATCTCGGCACGAAGGGCACGCGGCTCGACGTCCTTACGGTGCCGAACCAGGGGAGCTACACCTACAGCTCCTCGGTTGGGAATTCCATTTATCACGCCTTGCAGGTGCGGGCGCAGCAGCGCTTCCGCCGGAATATTTCGATGCGGGCGTTCTACACGTTCTCGAAGTCGATCGACAATTCCTCGACTTTCGGCGGCGCGGGCAACACGGTGGCGCAGAACTGGCTGGACCTTTCTGCCGAGCGCGGCCTTTCGAGCTTCGACCGGAGGCATTCGTTCGATATGAACTGGGTGCTCACGTCGCCATGGGGCGGGGTGGGCTCGCGCTTGGCTCCCGGCGGCCTTGCGGCCCTGCTCCTGAGAGACTGGCAGCTTTCGGGCGGCATCACGGTGCAGAGCGGGACGCCGTTGACGGCGCGCGTGCTCGACAGCTCGGCGCAGCTTGCGCAGACCGGCGGGACGGGCAGCAAGCGCGCCGACGCGACGGGCCAAAGTCTCTCGACCGGTTCCGGCTTCTTCAACCTTGCCGCATTCAGTGTGCCTCCCCCGGGAGTGCTCGGGAACGCCGGACGCAACACGATTCCCGGTCCGGGGCTGTTCTCGGTGAACGCGGCCTTCGGGCGCTCGTTCCAGCTCGATGAATCGCGCCGGCGGCTGGAGCTGCGGCTGGAGGCGAACAACGTGTTCAACAACGTGAGCTACACGAACATCAACACGGTTGTGAATGCGACCAACTACGGGCTGCCGGTCTCCGCATCGAGCATGCGGAGCGTCAACCTGGTGATGAGGTTCCGGTTTTGAAACCACGTGCGCTTGTGATGCTGGCCGCGCTGGGGGCGCAGGCGGTGTTCCCGCAGCAATCGACGCCGACGTTCTCGACCTCGGGGAGCGAGGTGGTGGTTAACGTCACCGTGCTCGACCGCGACGGAAAGGCGATCAACAACCTGGCGAAGGACGACTTCCAGGTTTTCGAGGACGGCAGGCTCCAGAACATACGCAGCTTCCGGCTCCAGAAGCTGGAAAGTGAGGCGGCGGAGCCGGCGCCGGCGAAGCTGATCCCGCGCGAGCAGGCGCCCGCGCCCGAGGCTGAGCCGGCCGCGGCCCGCGAGTCGAAGTTCCAGGACCGCCGCCTGATCGTCATGCTGTTCGACTTCTCCTCGATGCAGCAGCCCGAGCAGATACGCGCGGTCGATTCCGCGATCAGGTTTCTGCACACCCAGATGACGCCCGCCGATATGGTCTCGATCATGGCCTTCGGCAGCGAGTTGAAGACCGTTCAGGACTTCACGGACAACCGCGACGCTCTGATCTCGGCCATTCGGGGCTTCCACATCGGGGAGTCGAGCGAGCTCGCCTCGCAGGCCGATACGGGCGCCGACGCCGAGGACCTGAGCGGAGCCTACGTCGCAGACGAGACCGAGTTCAACATCTTCAATACGGACCGCAAGCTGGCCGCGCTTGAAGACGCCGCCCGGCGGCTGGCCTCCTATCCGGAGAAGAAGGCACTGGTGTATTTCTCGGCAGGCGTCGAGAAGACGGGCATCGACAACCAGTCGCAGATCCGCGCGACAGTGAATACGGCGGTGCGGGCCAACGTGGCGTTCTATCCGATCGACGCGCGCGGCCTGACCGCTTCGGCGCCGGGCGGTGACGCGACGCAGGCGGGCGCGGTGGGCTCGGGGCTTTATAGCGGCGCCGGTCAGCGGTCCCTGCGCGACAGTTTTCATAGCCAGCAGGAGACGCTCTACTCGCTCGCCGCGGGCACGGGCGGCAAGGCGCTGCTCGATTCGAACGATCTTACGCTCGGAATCCGGCAGGTCCAGAAAGACATAAACAGCTACTACACGCTCACCTACGCGAGCACGAACGCGGCCGAGGACGGGCGCTACCGCCGGATCCAGATCAAGCTCGCGCCGCGCCTGGCCGCCCAGAAGCTGAAGCTCGATTACCGGCAGGGGTATTTTGCGCCGTCCACGTTCGCGCGTATGAAGGGCAGCGACAAGGAAGCGCAGCTCCAGCAGGCGCTCGCGAGCGAGAACCCGCTGACGGACCTGCCCATCGCCGTCGAGATCGACTATTTCCGGCTCCGGAAGACGAAGTATTTCGTGCCGGTTTCGGTGCGGATTCCGGGCTCGGCGCTCTCGTTCCGCAGCAAGGGGAAAAAGTCGGCGACCGAGCTGGACTTTATCGCGCAGGCGCGCGACCAGCAGGGCCGCACCGCCGCGCTCGTTCGCGACACGATCCCGCTGAAGCTGGATGAAGCGACCGCGGGCCAGGTGACGCGCAAGAACATCCAGTACGACACGGGGCTGACGCTGCCGCCGGGCAAGTACACGCTGCGCTTCGTCGCGAGGGAGAACGCGGACGGCCGAATCGGCACGTTCGAGGCGCCGTTCACGGTGCCGGATCTCGCCACGGGAGGCGCGCTGCGGCTGAGTTCGGTGGTGCTGAGCAATCAGCGCCAGCCCGTGAGCGAGCAGATCGCCGGAGTGAAAGGCGACAAGCGCCTGATAGAGGAGAATCCGCTCATCGATGCAAACGGGCAGAAGCTCGTCCCGAACGTGACGCGGGTTTTTCGGGCCGGCCAGGACCTGTTCGCATATCTGGAAGTCTACGACCCGGCCGTGCCGGCGAACGTCGCGGCGACGCTGGCGATCTATCAGGGTGACAAAAAAGTGCTGGAAACCCAGCCGCTGCGGGTGAACCGGCTGCACGAGAAGCGGGAAAGCGCCCTGCCGCTTCTCATCCGCACTCAACTGAAGGACCTGAAACCCGGCGACTACACCTGCCAGGTGAACGTGATCGACGAGCTAGGCCGTAAGTTCGCCTTCCCGAGAAGCGCAATGGCGGTGATGTAGCTATCCGCGTTCATCTGCGTTCATCCGCGGCTGAATCTGAACTACTATCACGGATATGCCCGAATTCGACGTCGCCGGCCTCGGTCTGAACGCCACCGACACTCTCCTGATCCTGCCGCGATTTCCCGCCTACGCCGGCAAGCTTGCCTACGAGCGGGAGATCCTCAGCCCCGGCGGGCAGGTCGCGACCGCGATGGTCGCCTGCGCGAAACTCGGCATGCGCGTGAAGTACATCGGCACGGTCGGCGACGACGAGCGCGGGCGCGTCCAGATGGAGAGCTTGCGCGGCTCGGGCATCAATCTGGACGACGTGCAGGTACGGCGGGGCGCGCCGAACCAGTCGGCCTATATCCTCATCGACCGCTCGACCGGCGAGCGCACGGTGCTGTGGCGGCGTCCCGAGGAATTGCGGCTGGACGCCTCCGAGATCGCTCCCGAACAAATCCTGTGCGCCCGCCTGCTGCACATCGATGGGCACGACACGCCGGCCGTCGCGCGCGCGGCCGAGATCGCGCGGCGCGCCTCGATTCCGGTCACGGTCGATATCGACACGGTCTACCATGGCTTTGAGCGCGTGCTCCCGTATGTCGATTACCTGCTGGCAAGCTCGGAGTTTCCCGTCGCCTGGACCAACGAGCGCGACCCGTTCAAGGCGCTCGAGCGCCTGCAATCCGAATACGGCATGTACATGGCGGGCATGACGCTCGGGGCGCACGGCGCGCTGGTCCGAGTGGAGGGCCGCTTTGTCTATTCGCCCGGTTTTGTGGTCGATTGCGCGGATACCACGGGCGCCGGAGACGTGTTTCACGGGGCGTTCTGCTATGCTGTTGTCGAGAAAATGGCGATCGGAGACGCGCTTGAGTTTTCGAACGCGATGGCCGCTTTAAACTGCACAGCGCTTGGCGCGCGCGGAGGCATCGCCCGCCGCGAGG